>JBMNCQ010000001.1:0-1587 GCA_049366715.1 Peptococcaceae bacterium
TGGGTAAAATTGGCTATTATCAAGAGCAGGAAAAAACTTGTCCCCAGCCATGCAATGACCTTTAAAAACACTTTCATTTTATCCTCCTTTTAAAGCCAGGCCGGCTTTATCAGGCATTTTTTATTGAACTTCGTTATCTTTATCGGACGCTTTTTTTAACTGCCATCCCATAAAAACAGGTATCAACCCGGGTAAAAATGAAAAGGAAAGCGTTCTTAATATATATTCAATTCTGCTTTCAGGGAATTGAGAATACATAGAAAAGAACGAGATAATGTAGAAAAGACCTGCCGTTACACTTGCAAACCAGAAGTATTTCGGTTTCGAGATTAGCCCTCCGATAATCATCAGTACAATGCCGGGAAGTCCGAAAATTATAGCGAACCAGTGCCCGAAACCGACGCCGATTTCTCCTGGTTCTGCCAGCATAAGCTGCCATGAACTGTAAAAAGAAATAATCGCTCCGATAAATAGCAGTACTGCTCCGACCCAAGCGACGGTTTTAAAGACAGTCTTCTTCATTTAACCCCCTTGTCAAACCCTTTGACACGGATGCCTGGTATTAAACCGGGGCATCCGGTTGCTTCATTTCAATTCCGCGTTTTTCATCTCTCTTTAATTGTATCCCCATTATAACAGATAGCAAACCAGGCAAAGCAGAAATAGATAGCATTTCAATTATAGATATAAATCGGCTCTCAAAGATGTTTATATAGGCATAAAAGAAGGAAATAATATAAAATGACCCTGTTATTATACTTGCAAGCCAGAAGTATTTCGGTTTTGAGATTAAACCTCCGATAATCATCATTACAATGCCGGGAATGCCGAACCACATAGCAAACATATATCCGAAAAGTACCCCTATTTCTCCGGGCTCTGCTAATAAAAGTTCCCATGAGCTGTAAAAAGCTATTATTGCTCCCGATGTAAAGAGGACTATTCCGAGCCATGCGATAAATTTAAAAAAAGTATTCATCTTAACCTCCCTTTGCCAAACCCTTTGACATATATATCTATAATCCGGAAAATATTTTATTGTTCTACAAAGACCACGTTTTCTAAAATATTTAGCGGCAGGCCGGGCGCCAGCCGGTCGATTACCTCGCGGACGATGGATACTGCCTGCGGTTCCATTTCCCCATAGAAATCCAGATCAATTCCTCTAATACCAAACATGAATCCGGCTACTATATGCGGGTCGGGATGGATGTTGTCGTATCTTGGCATAAGACCGGCGGATTGCAATCTGGCGACCCCCGCGTGATAGACTGCCTCCATCAGCATATCTGGGTAAAGGGAACTCGGCCTTATATTAATCACCGTATCGAGCCGGAGCCCTGGCGCCTGTTCGTCGATTACTTCCTTCACTATTGCTATCGCTTCCGGTTCGGCATCGCCGAAAAAACCTATTGACAATCCGACATTATGTACAATTCCGGAAACTTTTTCCGGCCAGAAACCGGCTGCCTCCAACCTTAAGGTACTCTCGATTATGATAGATTTCTCTACGCTGATAGGGTATTGAGGGAGCGTCGTGGTTATGGTTACCGGCGGCAAGGTCGTTGTGCTTGTTTCGGTATTCGT
>JBMNCQ010000002.1:0-35068 GCA_049366715.1 Peptococcaceae bacterium
GTGACATTTTACCGGAATAATAACAAGGTGACATTATCACAGAATAAACACAAAAGATTAAACTTTTTCTTGTTTTTTTATAATGCATAGAATATAATTATGTCATAAATAAATAAGTAGTTACTGCGTATACTTATCAGGATATGTTAGCGCATATCGAGTTCAGAGTATATAGCCAGTATTCATATAATTTGTATTTATGTTATATGAATGCTGGCTTTTTTGTTTTTAATTATAAGAATTGGAGGTCTGCTTAAGCAGGTAAATAAAAAGTCCAGTGATAAAATTGATTTTGCTTACTAATAAAGGAGTCCTTCAAGGTAAAAGCGAGGTGAATAATTTATTGCAATGTTGAGCGATAGTATGCGAGTTTTTTTAACCGTTGTTGATAAAAAAAGTTTTTCGAAAGCTGCAAAATCTCTATTTCTTACCCAACCTGCAGTTAGTTTCCAGATACAGATGCTTGAAGAGTACTATGGAACAAGACTCTTTGACAGAATTAGTAGAAATATTACCTTAACTGAGGCAGGAAACCTTTTATGGGGGTATGCAAAAGATATGAGTCAACAGCAGAAAGAGTTGGAAAGGAAAATACAAGAACTTACAGGTACAACAAAAGGTAAACTTGTAATTGGTGCTAGTACAACTATTGGTGAATATATCATACCGTATTTATTGGGTGCTTTTAAAAAAAAATATCCTGAAGTAGAAATAAGTTTAGATGTTGGTAATACAGAAGATGTTGAGAATGGTATTACCAATACTACTTTGGATCTTGGTTTAGTAGAAGGACCGGTAAATAGTAAAGAAATTGAAGAAAAAATTTTTTTGAAAGATCAATTAGTACTAATTACTTCGCAACATCATCCACTAGCTGAAAAAGAAAATGTATCAGTTTTTGAATTAGAGAAATATCCATTTATTTTAAGAGAAAAAGGTTCAGGTACAAGAATTGAAATGGAAAAACATCTCAAAAATGCAGGGTTTTTATTAAATAATCTCAAGGTAGTATTGGAACTTGGTAGTACGTCTGCCATAAAGAGAGCAGTACAAAGCGGACTAGGTATTTCAATTATTTCTAAATGGGCAGCAAGAGAAAAAGTAAGAAGAAGGCAAATTCATGAAGCTTATTTTATTGAGGATAAATTTGAAAGGCATTTTAGTATAATAGTACATAAAAAGAAATTTCGAACTCAGGCAGTTGATGAATTTATTAATTTCTTAAATACTAAAGAAGCATTGAAAGTAGTTGAAAGTAATCTGATTTAGTATTACTAAATTTTTATTAGATGAATAATGTGTAACTGATGTAATAATTACAGAGATCTCTTAGATTCCCGCTTACTCATAACGAGGAAGGTGGAACAATATCCAAGTTTATATAGATTTCCTTCTGCTTCTCAAGAAGCTCACCAACACGAGTTTCTGGCCGGGTGTTTCAAAGCATTCGATGACATCAAGTTTATCGAGGGCACTCTGCAAGGTATAACTTTGAATGAATCTGTCTCCTGCATCTGCTTTTTGATGTAAGAAAAATAGATTAGAGCCACAAACTCTACAAAAAGTTTATCTCATGGAAACCAGTGTGGGGCGCATGTTCAAGCGTTCCTTAAGGTTGTCGAAGACCTGCGGCAGAACTCCAGTGCGGTGATAGCATCCTTTTTTTCGTTGGTCAGAAGGCAAAAAATCCATAATACTGTTTTGCTTTGGTAACACCTCTTCATTGACGGCGACCTTTGTGCCCCATCTAAGCGTGGTTTTTGCTTCGAAGTACTTTTATAGAGGTTTTTATGTTCCGGAACCCTTTTACCGATTCCATTTCATCTTCCGCGACTTTATCAATGTTGTAATAATAATGAATGTAGATACGTCTGGATTCCGATAAAATGTCCCCTTTATATGAGCGGTGCTGTGCATAAAGCCATCCGTCTGTACTGTATGGCGATACAGCTCATATTTCTCCCTATAGTATTCAAAAGTGCAAAATTCATTGTAGATGGTATTCCTAATAAAAGTAAGGGACGTTTTTACGGAGATCAGGAATTTCGAGTTTTCTTTGAAGAGGGGCATTGATAGCTCGCTAAACCATGTTATTATGCTATTTTAATACGAACTGATTTGAAAAAAATTTTACAAGAACTGTCTGGCTTAAAATGAATTTTGAAAGGGTGAGAAAATGTTGATAAAAGAATTGTTTTCTGAACTATTAAGAAATGGTTTTCAAACTAGAGTTGTTGAAAACAAATATGAAGCTCAAAAAATGATTTTAAATATGATTACTGATAAAAGTAAAGTTGGTATAGGTGGGTCAATAACAATACAGCAATTGGACCTTGTGGATAGATTAAAAGAAATGGATTGTGACATTTATTGGCATTTTAATAAGAAGTTACCTCGTGAAGAAGACCTTAAAATTTACAAAATGCAGCAAGTTTGTGACTTTTTTCTTGCGAGTTGTAATGCAATTACAAAAGATGGTAAGTTGATCTTTATTGACGGAAGTGGTAATCGGATTAGTGCAACTATCTTTGGACCTGACAATGTTATTTTAGTGGTAGGTAAAAATAAAATAGTCGATTCTATAGAAGAAGGAATTAATCGGGCACGTAATTATTGTGCACCGCGACTTTATAAATTAAAAAACTCTCCAGCACCTTGTGCAATTAATGGAGAACATTGTTTGAACTGTAGAGGCGAATTAAAGCAGTGTAGGGTAATTGCGATAATTGAAAATATTCCTAAAGCGAGAAGGGATTTAGGTAATAATTTTACAATTATTTTGGTAAATGAAGATTTAGGGATATAACAGCGAAATTTTAGTTTCCTATTTTTCCCATAACCGGCATATGAATTGAAACGAGATATCTTTGGTTTTGCCGATAAAATCACAAGAAGCCTGAAACTCCTCAAATGAAGTTTATCACCCAGATGATTTACGGCCTTTTTAAAGGCAACAAAAGCCACTTAAGTGAAATTGCCCGTTCCTTGTAAAGAAGATATTTCTTTAAAAAAACCATGGATCGTTTATCAAGAAACTTAAATCAGTTTGCGGATCAAAACATAGTGATGGACAATTATATCCAAATAAAAAAACACGTCCAGGAGGATTATTCTGTAATTATTATTATTGGTAATTCCGACATTGCAAAGCCTTGCAGCTCTAAGCCGGAAGCTTTAACAGATATGCATAAGGTAGTACAGGTGAAATCGTAAAAGGATACTTAAGCATGATTGTTACTTTGGCTGTCGGATACATTGAAATAATGATCTCGGCTAAAGCGGATACGATATCTTTAACGACTTTAAAAGAATGCTCAAAGAGGATTTATGGTATTCCTCAATTTATATGCACTGGGCTATGGGATTGAAAATATCCTTGTTAAATCCAAAAGAGGAATAGATAGTTTCTTTCTCAAAATGGGGAAACTCAAAATAACGAAGTATTGTCAAAGGTAAGTATAAATGTTATAATTTTAAAAAAAACTTCGCTGCATTTTATTTGTGTGAGTAAATGCCATTACTCCCGGCACATTAAAGTACGCCAGCGGCATTTCTTGAAATTATTCAAGAAATGTTGCTGGCGTTTTTATTTTGTATATTAGTTTTCAAACTTTCTTTTGGAGGTGGTTTATGGTGATAAGAGCTTCTCCTGGAAGTTAAGGATACCGATCTTAATTAAAATAATATTTAAGGGGGTAATGATTATGGCAGTTTATCCTGCGGATATGGTTATTTACAGAGGACGGTTTGGTACTGAGGAAATGTATGCTGTTTGGGATGAAAAAAACCTTTTGCAAAAACGTTTGGATGTAGAAGCTGCTGTGGCTAAAGCAGAATTAAAGTTAGGGCTTATACCTGAATGGGCTGCAAATGAAATTGTTTCTAAATGTGATGTTAAATATATTACACCTGAAATTGCTGCCGGGTTTAAGCACGGTTCTGACATAGTAAGAATGATTAAAGGTTGCGAAAAAGTTATGGGTGAAGCCGCTGAATTGTTACATTTCGGTTTAACATCTCAGGATATTATCGAAACCTCGTTGGCTTTAATTCTTAAAGATACCTGGAAGATTATTATGAGAGACATGAGAGCTTTAGAAGACGTACTCTTGGAAATGGCCGACAAGTATAAAACTGCAGTTATGCCCGGGAGACCGCATGGACAATATGGAACTGTAATTACTTTTGGTTTTAAAGCTGCAATTTGGGCTGCAGAAGTTAGAAGAAACATAGAACGTCTGCAAGAGTGCAGAAAGCGACTATTTGTCGGTAATCTTACAGGTTCACATGGAACCTTAGCACCTATAGTTCATAAGGGTGGTCCCGGGATGGGAATAAGGGTACAAGGAGAAGCTTTGCAAATGCTGGGACTTAAACCTAATGTAATTTGTACGCATGCTACTCGGGATCGTTTGGCAGAGTTTGTAAATCTGCTTGCAATGATTGGAATTAATCTAGAAAGAATATGTAAGACAATATTTGATCTACATCGTCCTGAAATATTTGAATTAGAAGGACCTTTTGTAGAGGGGCAGCAGATAGACAGTAGTACTATGCCTCACCGCAGAGGACCTAGTGGCACCGACTGGATCGAAGGATTTGTTAAGATCCTGAGAGGAAATGCATTAATTGGGATGGATGTAGTTGTCCAGGACGAAAGAGATGCCGCAAGATTACCATTTGAACATGCTAGTTTACCGGAAAGCTGTATGTTGACGCATAATTCGATTGTATCACTGGTTAATTATTTAAAGAAAATGAAAGTTCACATAGAAAATATGGAACGAAATGTTAGCGAAGAAATACACCGCAAAGGACAGTTCAGAGGCCAGGGCGGTCCCTTTATCCAAGGAGAATGCATGTTATACACCGTAGCTGAGAAAACAGGTAAGAAACAGTCTGCCCATAGAATGGTCTATAGAATAGCACAACAGGCGTTTCATGATCAAAAAGGCTTTAAGGAAGCATTAATGGCTGATGAAGAACTGATGAGTTATGTGACAGAGGCAGAAATTGATGCAGCTTTAAATCCCCATAATTACATCGGAGATGCTCCGCTTCTTGTTGATCAAGTTGTTAATGCAGCACATGAAGCAAGGAAAGTTGAGGATAAAGTACTTGAAAAGGAAGGCCTTCTTCTTTAAAAGTTGAGAGTTAATATTGATTAAGAGATTGGAGGGACAAAAAATGGAAAAAACATCAGTTATTGATTCCTTCTATAAAACTACGGAAGAAATTTGTAAGGAACTGTATATTAAAGCCTTGAAAGATCTACCGCCTGATACTAGAGATGCTTTAAAAGGTGCTCATGAAGCTGAAATGAGTGAAACGGGGAAGCGGGTACTTGCAACAATCTTAGAAAATGTGCAAATTTCTGATAGCAAAAATAGATTGATTTGTCAGGACACCGGCATACCCATATATTTTGTAAAAGTTGGTAACCGGTTAAATGTTGACTTCATAAAACTTGAAGAAACAGTAAGAAAAGGTTGTCAGCGGGCTACTATAGAGCATCCTCTACGTTCAAGTGTGGTTTCTCCCTTTAAAAGACAGAATAATCAAGACAGTTCCGGCTATCGGATACCTTCTGTTCACTTTGATGTTTTACAGGATGATGACAAAGTAGAAATTCTAATGATACCCAAGGGCTCAGGGTCTGAAAATATGAGTTTTCTTAAAATGTTAATTCCTGCTGATGGGGTAAATGGTGTTAAAAAATATATACTTGAGACAATTGCCACTCAAGTTGGTGCTAACCCGTGTCCGCCTTACATTGTTGGAATTGGAATCGGGGGAACTTCTGATTTATGCATGAAATTAGCTAAAACTGCAGCGGTTTGTCGTCCACTTGGTTCACGAAATGAGGATCCTGAAATGGCTGCTTTTGAAGAAGAAATGTTAACTGCAATTAATCAATTAAAATCAGGCGCAATGGGTTTAGGAGGAGAAGTTACCGCACTTGATGTACATGTTGAATATGCATATACGCATATTACTCAAAATCCGGTGGCTCTTAATATTCAATGTTGGCCGGCTCGCAGAGCAAGAGCCATAATCACTGCAAATGGTGAATATCAATTAGGCTATTAGAAAGGAGGACCTTAAGTGGCTGAATATTATTTAAGAACCCCATTAACTGAAGAAGTTGTAAGAAAGCTGAAAGTGGGAGATTTAGTTACACTAGAAGGAACAATTTTTGGCATTCGTGATGCAAACCTAATTAGAATGTTTGATGATAAAGTACCTTCTCCTGTTGATCTAACCGGTTCTGCTTGTATCCATACAGCTCCAAATGTTCGCAAGAATACTCAAGGTAAATATGAACCGGTGTGTATCGGTACAACTACCAGTAGTCGTATGGACCGTTTTACTCCCGGTTTAATGGGACAGTACGGTGTTCGCGCGATAATTGGTAAGGGCGGTATGATGGAACCAAGTATGGAAGCGATGAAAAAGTTTGGCGGATGTTACCTAGCAATTGTCGGTGGTGCAGCAGCCTGGGAAACGGAAAGAATATCGGAAATTGAAGATTTGTGGTGGGAAGATTTAATGCCGGAAGCAATATGGAAGTTTAAGACTAAAGATTTTGGGCCTTTGATCGTAGCAATGGATTCTTATGGGAACAATTTATACTTTGATGTTAAGGCAAAAGCAAAATCTTTATTGCCTGAAATATATCAAAAACTAGGTATTCCTCAAGATGATTCGGGGAATGTTTTTCAACAAATTGCAGCAACAGTTAGTAAAGATAATAAATAGGTAGACTAGCGCTAAAGTAGGGAAGGGGGAACTCCCCTTTCCTTCTTACTATTAAGGGTTGGGTGATAACAATGAAAACACTTAAATCAAGACGAACTAAAATAAAGGTTGAAAAGAATATTGTAGTTTTCTACTTTTTATTTATTTTACTTATCATAACCGGAGTATTTTCAAAAACTGAGGGATTAGCAGTTAAAACCTTACTCATTTTGGTTTTTGCCACAATATCATGGGTCAGAAGATTAGTACCAACAAGTGTTACCTGCTTTGCAATATTATCACTTTTACCCCTAAATCAAATTTTAAGTTTTTCGGAGAGTGTTAGCG
The DNA here is from genome assembly GCA_049366715.1 of Peptococcaceae bacterium. Lineage (GTDB taxonomy): Bacteria > Bacillota > Peptococcia > Peptococcales > BICA1-8 > JBMNCQ01. The sequence continues at coordinate 7,087 of JBMNCQ010000002.1, forward strand.
GATTTGGTTCATCTTCAATTTGGTTGTTATTAAGTTCATTCATTTTATCAGCTGCAATTAGGGAAACCGGTTTGGGTAGAAGATTGGCATTATGTATAATTTGGTTTGGTAGAGGGAGAAGTGCTTTTGTCGTTTTAACAACATTTATAACAGTTTTAGTATTTACATTCATAATACCAAGTACTGTTGGTAGAGTTGCCATACTAGCGCCTATTTGTTATTCCATGATAAGTACCATTAAAGAATTGGCCTCGGGAGGAACCGGAAATTTAGCGAAAGAAATATTTATTGGTATTTCAGTCAGTTCCTTACTGAGCAGCAGTATGGTAATGACGGGGTCAATGGGAACAGTATATGCGGTAGGTATGTTTGAAGCATTATTAAACTATAGATGGGAATATACTGAGTGGTTTAAAGTTTTTTTCCCCGGAGCGTTACTTAATATTATTATGGTCTGGTTTGTTTTGCTTAAAATTTTTCCTTTGGAATTCAAAAAAATTCCAGGGGGTTCAAATTTTATAATAAGCGAACTAAAGAAATTAGGAAAGTTAAGTAATGGTGAGCTTAAGTTAAGTTTTATAATGTTTCTTATGATGATTTTGTGGTTTACCAGTCATTGGCATGGGTACTCTGTTGTACTAATTGCCTTACTTGGAGCCTTAGTAACCATGTTGCCGAGATTAGGAGTTATTGACTGGGAACAGGCAAGCAAGGAAATTAACTGGGATATCATAATAGTATTTGGGGCCAGTTTAGCTCTGGCTTCAGCCATTCAAAAGGCAGATTTAATACGTTTCATCGCCCAAAATGGCTATCTTTCAAACCTTGAGGCTTTTCCCTATCTAATAGCAGTATTGCTTTATATTATATTAGTGGTAATTAGGGTCGGTTTTGTTAGTGTCGTGGCTGTAATGAGTGTTACTTTGCCTCTTGTCTTTAATTTTGCATTCTATTTAAATTATAACCCAATTTGGTTTGGATTAATGGGTGTGTTAGCCTCCAGTCGTTGTTTTCTCCTTCCTATGCAGGCACCGACAATCTTACTTACATATGGACTTGGTTTCTATGATGTAAAGGATATGCTGCGAGCTGGAATATTCATCACAATCGGGAATCTGGTTATTGATTTAATAACTATTTTTATTTATTGGCCGATAATTGGTTTAAGACCTTAATGAGGAGAATGTAATATGACTATTTTATTTAAAATATTAATTGTATTTTTTCTCATTTTGTGGTTAACATCCAAAAAATTAGCCTTAGGTTTTAGCTTATTTATTGGGTCAGTTGTATTAGGTATTCTTTTTAAGTTCAAGTATCAGGTTTGGAAAGAATTATTTAAAACATTTGTTGATTATTCGATGTGGGAACTAACAATAACATTTTTAGTAATAGGAATTTTTGCGGTTGTAATGAATAGTTCAGGTTTGCTTGATAAAATTATTGACCAGTTTTATAAAATAACCAACAATGTACATATCATTGCTGCTTTTATACCATTCATTATCGGAATGGTAAACATTCCCGGAGGTGCTTTTATTTCAGCGCCTTTTATCGATAAAGTTGCCCAAGCGGGACTTACTAAAGAAGAGAAAAGTACAATTAATATACTCTTTCGGCATTTATGGTATCCAATATATCCAATTTTCCCCGCGTTGATTCTTGTTCAAGAATTAACAGCTATTTCAATGAATAAAATTATTCTGCTAGGCCTGCCAAGTGTAGTTATTAGCTTAATATCAAGTTGGATAATTTGTTTTGGGATACGAAGTATTTCAATCCAAAATCCACTAAAAAAAATTAAGAATATTAAAAACGCTAAAAACATAACTGAGTTTTTTTTATTATTACTTCCTCTCTTTAGCATGATTTTTTTGGTGGTTTTTTTTAAAGTAAATACAATTATATCTATTATAGCTGCTATATTATTAGTCTTGTTAATATTTGGTGGGGATTCAATTTGTTTTAATGATTTGATCAATGGCATAAACTGGAAGGTGCTGCTTATACCTATAGGTATATATAGTTTTCGGCAAGCTATTAATTTGAGCGGGGTTATAAATGACTTAGTGGGAGTTTTTAATGATACTGATTTCACACCAATTATTCCTGCTTTGTTTTTCGCAATTATCGTAGCATTTATTACTGGTTATCATTTAACTTCAGTTGGTTTAACTGTTCCGTTATTTATGCCACTTATGACACAACAGAATTACGATGTGGCAGTTTTTATTATGTTTATGGGGGCTCTTTTTGGATATTGGATTTCACCAATTCATAGTTGTGTTGTTTTATCTAATGAATATTTTGGTACTACTTATTTAAATACTTTTAAAAAGTTTATATTTCCAGCTGTGATCAGTTTAATTGTAGCTATCTTTACTAGTTTTATAGTAAGTAGCTAAAACATGAGTTTATTAAGGGCGGGGTTGTTAAATGGATAAGTTTTACACACTTTATATTTTAGGAAATTCTATTTTTAAATGTGAACTCACTGGGAGTAAGGAAGATAATTGCTGTTCCTTAGCCTTTGAAATTGAAAAAAAATATTTTGTTATTCTTAAAGCGTCTTACACACTGTCATTTCCTTGTGGAAAAGAATTTGATGCGACTTTATTCGAAGGGCATTCTCTTTTGGAGGATGATAAGGTATTATTTGATATTATTGATGAATACTTTACAGGTCTTTATAAAAACGCTTTAAAGGATGCCTTAAGAGACCTTTTGAATAAATTCAGGAACAGATATATGGTTGTAAGAAAATAAGATAAAGAAAGAAAATATCTTTGTGGTTCACTAATAAATTTCCTAATAAAGGGGTAAAAAATTCTTGAACTTCTTTACTATTTATGCTATCTTGTAAATGTGGTATAATAATTAATATTAATATTATTTATAGCTGCACTTTATTTGTGTGAGTAAATGCCATTACTCCCGGCACATTAAAGTACGCCAGCGGCATTTCTTGAAATTATTCAAGAAATGTTGCTGGCGTTTTTATTTTGTATATTAGTTTTCAAACTTTCTTTTGGAGGTGGTTTATGGTGATAAGAGCTTCTCCTGGAAGTTAAGGATACCGATCTTAATTAAAATAATATTTAAGGGGGTAATGATTATGGCAGTTTATCCTGCGGATATGGTTATTTACAGAGGACGGTTTGGTACTGAGGAAATGTATGCTGTTTGGGATGAAAAAAACCTTTTGCAAAAACGTTTGGATGTAGAAGCTGCTGTGGCTAAAGCAGAATTAAAGTTAGGGCTTATACCTGAATGGGCTGCAAATGAAATTGTTTCTAAATGTGATGTTAAATATATTACACCTGAAATTGCTGCCGGGTTTAAGCACGGTTCTGACATAGTAAGAATGATTAAAGGTTGCGAAAAAGTTATGGGTGAAGCCGCTGAATTGTTACATTTCGGTTTAACATCTCAGGATATTATCGAAACCTCGTTGGCTTTAATTCTTAAAGATACCTGGAAGATTATTATGAGAGACATGAGAGCTTTAGAAGACGTACTCTTGGAAATGGCCGACAAGTATAAAACTGCAGTTATGCCCGGGAGACCGCATGGACAATATGGAACTGTAATTACTTTTGGTTTTAAAGCTGCAATTTGGGCTGCAGAAGTTAGAAGAAACATAGAACGTCTGCAAGAGTGCAGAAAGCGACTATTTGTCGGTAATCTTACAGGTTCACATGGAACCTTAGCACCTATAGTTCATAAGGGTGGTCCCGGGATGGGAATAAGGGTACAAGGAGAAGCTTTGCAAATGCTGGGACTTAAACCTAATGTAATTTGTACGCATGCTACTCGGGATCGTTTGGCAGAGTTTGTAAATCTGCTTGCAATGATTGGAATTAATCTAGAAAGAATATGTAAGACAATATTTGATCTACATCGTCCTGAAATATTTGAATTAGAAGGACCTTTTGTAGAGGGGCAGCAGATAGACAGTAGTACTATGCCTCACCGCAGAGGACCTAGTGGCACCGACTGGATCGAAGGATTTGTTAAGATCCTGAGAGGAAATGCATTAATTGGGATGGATGTAGTTGTCCAGGACGAAAGAGATGCCGCAAGATTACCATTTGAACATGCTAGTTTACCGGAAAGCTGTATGTTGACGCATAATTCGATTGTATCACTGGTTAATTATTTAAAGAAAATGAAAGTTCACATAGAAAATATGGAACGAAATGTTAGCGAAGAAATACACCGCAAAGGACAGTTCAGAGGCCAGGGCGGTCCCTTTATCCAAGGAGAATGCATGTTATACACCGTAGCTGAGAAAACAGGTAAGAAACAGTCTGCCCATAGAATGGTCTATAGAATAGCACAACAGGCGTTTCATGATCAAAAAGGCTTTAAGGAAGCATTAATGGCTGATGAAGAACTGATGAGTTATGTGACAGAGGCAGAAATTGATGCAGCTTTAAATCCCCATAATTACATCGGAGATGCTCCGCTTCTTGTTGATCAAGTTGTTAATGCAGCACATGAAGCAAGGAAAGTTGAGGATAAAGTACTTGAAAAGGAAGGCCTTCTTCTTTAGATTCAGGTAGATCGTTAATTATAGGAGGGAATTAAAAATTGAGAATTGCTTATGTTGTAGATGAAAGCAAAGATAATGTTGCCACTATCCTTTCCAATGACATTAAAAAGGGAATGAGTATTCCTGTTATTTTTGATGGTCAGGAACATCAAATCAAAATTGATGCTGATATTCCACACGGTCACAAAGTTGCAATCAGACCCATTAAAAAAGGTGGGACAATTTGGAAATATGGTTTAAGTATTGGTAAAGCAATGGTAGATATTGCAGCCGGAGAACACGTTCATATTCATAATATCGAACCCGTTAGGGGTCGTGGTGACCTTCACACTGACAAGAAAGGAAGTGCAATCTAAGATGGGCAAATGGTATGGATACCGCCGTCCGGACGGACAGGTTGGCGCTCGTAATTACACTTTAATTTTATCTGCTACATTATATGCAAACAGTACGGTAGAAAGAGTAGCAAATACAATATATGGCGCTATTCCTATTACTCACCATTTAGGACGTTGCCAAACAAAATCTGACTTAAAAATGACTTATGATGTTCTTTGCGGTATGGCTAAAAATCCTAATGTTGGTGGGGTTGTTATTATTGATCATTTCCGTGAAGATTTATGTAACATCGATGATATGGCTCATGAAATTTCTAAAACCGGCAAACTAATCGACACAGTAAACATTAGGAATGAAGGCGGTGCAATCGATGCTACGGCTGATGCAACCAGAAAAGCTATGTATATTGCTAGAAAAATATCCACCTACCGGAGAGAAGAAGCTGACCTGAGTGACTTCCTCTTCGGCTTAAACTGTGGTACTTCTGATACAACTTCCGGTATTGCTTCCAATCCGGCTTTGGGATTCTGCTCTGACAGAATTATTAAGGAAGGTGGCCGTTCCATCCTGGCAGAATTCCCGGAATTAATGGGTGCTGAGCCTTGGCTGAAAGCAAAGGCGGTTTCTGAAGAAGTTGCTAAAAAAATTGATGAATCAATTGATTCCTATGAAAAGAGAATTTTTTCAACCGGAGAAGATATCCGCGGTTCTCAGCCAACAGGGGACAATATTGCCGGAGGTTTGAGCACAATTGAAGAAAAGTCCTTGGGGGGAGCTAAAAAGAGCGGTTCCGCACCTATCCAGGACGTTATTTATTATGCCGGGGTTCCTGGTAAAACACCTGGTGTTTACATGATGTATACTCCTGGTCATGGTGCCGAGTCAATAACCGGTATTGCTGCGGCAGGTTCTCAAGTTATGGTATTTTCTACCGGTGGGGGACATACCATTGCCCATCCGGTTATGCCTACTATTAAAATAACCGGGAATATTAATTCCTGGAAACAGATGAACGATACTGTTGACTTAGATCTTTCTGGAATACTTACAGGTACTATGAGTCTGCAGGAAGCAGGAGATGTCATTTACCAAGAAGTTGTTGATACATTAAACGGTAAATTGACAAAGGCTGAGATCCTGCTTGAAAGAACGGGCTTTGCTATCCACAGAATAGGCTTAAGTATTTAAAAAAGTTATTCGAGACTCTCATTTTTTGAGGGTCTCCAAGCCTCCAAAAAATATCAAAATTTTTTGAAAATGGTTAATGGCATAAGTTACTATGATGTATAATATAAATATAATTTATGCATAAATTAAAAAATAAATAGGGGGGCGGCTAATGAGTATTGTAAAAACATTATATCTGGTTGGGAATTCACGATTCCCGCAAAATGTTCCCGCAAGGGTAATGTATGAATACTGTACAGTTTCTTTAGAAGTTGAGCCAAAGTATTTTGTAATTATGAGGGGCTCTTGTACTTTGGCTAATGAACATGGACAAAAATTCATCTCTTCATTAGTTGAGGGACAAAGTTTGTTACAAGGCATTGAACCCCTAGTTGAAACAATTGATTCATATTATCACGGAAATAGTAAAAATGCCATTATCGGAGCATTAAGGGAATTATATCGCAAATTTGAAAATGATTATTTAAATAGTACCAAATCAGTAAGGGTTGTGAAGTAGTTTTTCTAAGTATACTAATTAATTGAAAGTTATGGGTTTAAATTATTAGGAGGTAAGAAATGCGAAAAAAAACTATAATTGCCGCAATTTTTTTAATTATATTTTCGTTAATAGTTTACTTTCTGGCTTTGAAATTTCCTTTAAGAGCAGCCACAATTCCTAAACTGATGGTTTATATTATTTTGACATGTTCTCTTCTTATTCTGATCAAAAACATTTATTTAAAAAAGAAAGATGATGAAGAACCGTTTGCTGATATCAATTGGAAAAAGTGGTTTATTAGTATCGGATTGTGGCTTGTGTATATCTGGCTCATACCAAGAATAAGTTTTTGGATTGCAACTGTCTTTTTCGTTGTTGCAATAACAAGTTACTTAGAAATGGATGAGTTAAGTTTAAAAAAGTTTAAATTACCATTATTTTTTGGGATAATTTTTACGGCTTGTTGCTATTTAGTATTTGAAATATTTTTTGGGATGAATATGCCATAAAAAATTTTAAATATGGAGGATATAATGATTCAACATATTCTTGATGGATTAACGAATTGTTTAGAGTTGAAAAATCTACTGGTAATGTTTTTTGCGGTGCCAATAGGTATTCTGGTGGGTGTATTACCAGGTTTTGGTGCTACTACAGGTATTGCCATTCTATTACCGGTGACATTTGGTATGGGATTAGAACCTACTACAGCTTTTTTACTTTTGATTTCGATTTTTATGGCTGCTGAATACGGTGGCAGCTTATCAGCTATTTTAATTAATACACCGGGTACAGCTGCTGCAGTTTGCACTACATTTGACGGTTATCCAATGGCTAAAAACGGTAAAGGATTAGAGGCAATTTATTATTCTCTATCTGCTTCTACTCTAGGAGGTTTTTTTGGAGCGGTAATCTTATTATTTTTCACTCCGGCACTTGCTAAATTTTCTTTGCGTTTCGGACCCGCCGAGACCTTTTGGTTAGCGGCCTGTGGGCTTGCTCTGGTGGGGACATTATCTTCAGGAAACATGCTAAAAGGAATTTCATCTGCTGCAATTGGAATATTGCTTGGTTGTGTAGGAATGGATCCCCTGACTGGACATCCAAGATTTACGTTTGGTGTTCCTGAATTGAGGTCTGGATTGGAAGTAATGGCAGCTCTGTTAGGTTTTTTTGCAGTTCCACAAGCATTATCAATGTTAGAAATTAAAGAGAAGCCCATTGTTCAAAGCATTAGCCATGGCTTTAACTCTTTTTTTAAAATATTTCGGGATGTCCTCAGATATCCAATGACGTTATTAAAATCTGCCATAATTGGAACAATAGTAGGAATAATTCCAGGAGCGGGAGCTTCAATAGCTACGTTTATTTCCTATGGAGAAGCAAAGCGCTGTTCAAAAAATCCCCAAAAATTTGGTACCGGCATACCGGAAGGTATTATTTGTTCAGAGGCTTCTAATAATGCTTTAGTCGGCGGTGCTTTAGTTCCTTTATTGGCTTTCGGAATACCTGGTAATGCTGCAGCAGCAGTATTATTAGGAGGATTAGCAATATATGGTCTTAGGCCGGGAATTTCATTATTTACTGAACAAGCACCGTTTGTTTATACCATTTTTGTTGGGTTATTTTTTACGGTATTTGTAATGTTAGCCTGGGGTGCAACAACGATAAGAGTATTTACTAATGTTTTAAAAGTAAAACCTACTTATATGGTAGGCCCTATTCTGGTGTTAGTGTTAATAGGAGTTTATTCTATTCGTTATCAGCATGGAGATATGTACGCATTAGCTTTATTTGGAATATTAGCTTTTTTCTTAATGAAGCTTCGCTTTAGTCTTCCTGCTATAGTTTTAGGCTTGATATTAGGTCATCTTGTCGAGGATAATTTAAGGCAGGCGATTTCGATTGGGGAAAGTCATGGGAACGTATGGAAGTACTTCTTTTCAAGTAAAATTGATATAGTGCTTATTTTAGTTACCTTTTTCTTGATTAGTATGACAATTTTCAAAGAACTAAACATAGTGAACTTAATAAAAAAGAAAAAAAATGAATTGTATGGGGGATAAAGGTAAGTGGGTATTAAAAAAACGGGTCAATATATCTTTAAAAAAGGAGGATCATTATGATTAGAAGTAAGAAAGTATTTTTACCGATTACTCTAATACTGATTTTTTCATTAATATTTTTAGGAGGCTGCTCCTCACAATTAAGCAAGCAAACCGAACCCCAAGGACCTGAAAAGAAAGAAGAGGTTAAGCAGGAAACTAAACAAGAGATTAAATATCCCGAAGGGCCGGTTACCTTACATTGTGCATTTAATCCCGGTGGTGGAGTTGATACAATGTTTCGTACCACTCAGGCATTTTTAGAAAAAGAATTGGATCAACCTGTTATTGTAAAATATACTTCTGGAGCCGGTGGCGAAATAGGCTGGAATGAATTTTCCAAAGCGAAACCTGACGGTTATACGATTACAGGATTAATAACACCACATATTATCTTACAACCTATGTTAAGGGATACTATTTATAAAACTGATGATTTTCTTCCTATTGCGCTTGTTTCGTTTTGTCCCGGAGTTGTTTTAGTTCCTAATGATAGCCCGTTTAAGGATTTTCAACAATTTTTGGATTATGCAAAACAAAACCCTGGTAAACTTACGGTTGCAATCACGGGTACTCAGTCTTTTGATCATGTTCAAACCATTTTATTAAATAAAAATTTAGGAATTGAACTAAAAATGGTTGTTTTTGCAACTGGTGCAGATGCAGTTAAAGCAGTTCTGGGAAATCATGTAGATGCATTTGTAACTAATATACTATGGACAGTACAACAAAAAGAAAATCTGAGAACCTTAGTGGTTTTGGATGAGCAACGCCATCAATATGCTCCTGATGTACCTACTATTAAGGAATTAGGCTATGATATTAAAGATTATTCATCTAATGTTAAGGGTTTTGCAATTCATAAAGATACACCTCCGGAAATAGTTTCTAAGCTTCAAGCAGTTTTTGAAAAGATTGCAAACAATCCCGAGTTTCAGGAAAAAATGAATGAAGCAGGAATGGGATTTAAGTATTTTAATACAGAACAAGCATTAGAATATATTAATAGGGATGTAGAAATTCATAATAAAATAAAAGAGGACTTATTAAAAGAGATTAAGTAAATTAATGTGGGAAGTAAAAATTGATTGAATGCTCCTTAAAATTGGTTTATTTATTCTGTGAAGTTGAGTAATTTAGCGATAAAAATATTTAAAAGATATTTTTATCGCTTTTAATTTTGTTATTTATCTTAGAAAGTCATAATTTAGGATTTTGCAAGGATAGATTAGTATTTTTGCCTTTGAGGGATATATGAGAAATGATGGTAAAGTAGGAGTCAGAAGCTATGGGCTATAGTTACGGCATAGGTATATGCAAATACAGTTTTTGAGGCTATAACAGAATAATTTATGATGCTAAAATAGGACAATTTAAATAGAGATTTTTCCTAGTCTAGTATAAAGTGAGATTAACTAAGATAAGAGGCAATGAATCTATGGAAGTATGCAAAAAAACAATAATCTTAAAAAGACTATAGGCATACTGAACAAATAACAAATCTATTATTCACAAACAAAGCTAGTAGCGAAGGAATGCAACTACATGAAAATGTTAATGTCAATTAAAAATTAGGCCACTGGGGGTGGGGGGGTGCGGACACTTTTAGACTAGCATTAACAATGAAAAGAATTCTTAGCTTAGGTTAAATTATCTCGACCTCAATCTGGCAAATTAAGTATATGGCTGGCTTTGCATCTTAAGATATAATAAAATAATGTAATAATATCTGTATTAGTCCTTAGGATGTAGATTAATGGTTGGTATTTTTCTTCAAGCAAATGATGAAATTTCAACCAAATTATAAATTCCCAGGGAAAGATATTAATCTTTTTCCCCATTTTCTGTGGAAATATGTATTAGCGAAGCAGAATCTGGAGCAGATATGGAACAACATTAAGGATATAAGTGCATATGAGTACAAGGTTGAAGGGTGTACCCAAGGTAGTTGAAAAAATACAAAATATCAGGAGTACCGCAAGTAAGGGGTTTAAAAATGAGGAGCCGATTTATACTGTATTTGGCATATTAAACGCCCAAGATCGCTATTATGACTTAAAAATGCTTTAAATTTTAAACATTTTTATTATAAAATAGTTAGTTTTTAAAATAAAGAAGGATAAAGATGGGAAAGAGAGCAGCATTATTACTTCTTATTTTCATATTAGTATTTGTAGTACCATTTGGATGTACCGATCCGGGAAAAAAGAACCTCCCAAAATTCCCGAAGAGATTGCTGAAGAAGAATATCAAAGCATTGAACAGGAAGTAGTAGTGGCAAGAGAATTTGTATTAGCTACTGCGGGAGATAAAGAAAAAATTAAAGAACTCAGTTACACTACTTTGCTCAAAGAAATAGAAGAAAAAAACTGAAGCATTATGTTAGTAAAGGAAATAAAAATTAATCAGGAATCCTTTCAAATCAGTGCTGAAAAAACTGGCCTTAAGCAGGTTATAGTAAATCTGTTTTATGAGAAGGTGAAATGAAAATGGAAGGGCAAAATACTCCTGTGAAGCTTTCCAGTAAAATTGGTGTCATTGAAATAGATGGTAAATCGATTGTATTTTCTGTTGATTAAAAGTATTCTTCTGACCATAATGGGAAATATCGGCAATATATAGAGCCTATCGTTAGTAGGCTTTTTTTAATCGAAATTTGACAGATAAAGTGGTTCTCTAAAGATTTGGCAAGTACTACTTTGGCAATATCACCCTATACAAGAAATTGTATTTAATAAACAAAAAAAGTATTGAAATTAATGCAAAAAAAAAGGATTTATCTGCTGCTTAGCGAATATACTCCAATAAACAGTATATTAAACTTAAGTTCAATATACGAAACAGAGGAGGAGTTGTGATGGGTGGTAAATATTTCGATGAATGGGTTTTGGGTGAAGAGTACATTACCCCTACCAGAACGCTTACAGAAAGCGATGTTGTAATGTTTGCGGCAATGAGCGGAGATTATAATGAACTTCATACCAGTGAAGAATTCGGCAAAACTACACCTTTCGGACAAAGAATCGTACATGGCTTGCTAGGTTTAGCAATTTCCCACGGCCTGCTTTTTAGACTGGGAATTTTGGAGGGAACTGCTCTGGCCTTTTTGAGTGTTGATTCGTGGCAGTTCAAAGCACCTATTTTTTTGGGGGATACGATCCATGTGAAAGTTAAGGTAGCTGATAAAAAAGCCAGCAGCAGCAAGCCCGACAGAGGTGTGATCAAGCTGGAATTGCAAATAATCAAACAGGATGGTACTGTAGCTCAGGAAGGCATTAAGACCTTAATGATGAAGAGAAAATTGGAAAGTTAAAACTTGGATAGAATGGGTGATGGAGATGAACGTGAAAAAAAATTATCAAGTACCGGCTATTGGAAAAGCGCTGGATATATTGGAGTATCTTAAAAGTCACCCCCAGGCAACTTTAACACAGATTTATCAAGATTTAGAACTTCCGAAAAGCAGTACGTACGGAATATTACAAACCCTGGAAAATAGGGGATATATCCGCAGGGATGTTTCAGGAGGCTTTAATTTAGGATTGAAGTTATATGAACTGGGGATTGTTACTGTGGAAGGTACTGATTTAATAAAAGAAGCATTACCAATAATGGAGGAATTAGCGAAGAAGACAGGCTTTGTCTGCAATCTGGGAGTTTTAGAGGGAGATGTGGGCGTCTATATTGAAAAAGTGGAGCCTGCCAGTCCCATCAGGCTTAACTCCTGGAAGGGCAAGACCATACCTTTGCACAGTACGTCTCTGGGGAAAGTATTATTAGCGTATAAGGAATTAGATGATATCATTGCTTTCCTGAACCGTCTTAATCTTGCGAAAAATACGCCTAAAACGATGACTGATAAAGAATTGCTGTTAAGTGACATCTTACAGGTCAAACAGAAAGGGTATGCCATTGATGATGAAGAGCATGAACCGGATATTACCTGTTATGCGGCACCGATTTTTGATCACAAAAGCAAGGTAATTGCTGCGGTAAGTCTTTCCGGTCTAACAACCTGGCTGAATGCGGAGAAAAGAGAATATCTAATTGAATCATTGCGGGATTCCTCCCGGCAGATATCTGAACGACTGGGATATTCTTGAGTATATTCCCTACCGTGAACAAAAGTTCGAAATAAAGAAAGGACTGGTGTTATGGAAAAGATCAGCTTGGCTGTAATGAATGAAAGAGATAATGTCGCAACAGCAGTACGGGATATCAAAAGCGGCGAAAAGGTTAAAACTGAATTAGGCACGGAGATTAAAATACTGCAGGATATTCCTTTTGGTCATAAGGCGGCTTTGACCGATATTGCCCCGGGGAAGGAAGTCATTAAATATGGTGAACCCATAGGCATCGCCGTGAAGTCTATTCATGCGGGCGAGCATGCTCATGTGCATAATGTTGACGGGGCAAGAGGGCGGGGAGATTTGGAAGGAGGAATAGCGAAATGAGTGCCTTAATGGGGTTTCGTCGTGCTGATGGAAGAGTTGGAATCAGAAATCATCTTTTAATATTATCCTCGGTCGTTTGTGCAAACCGGGCGGCAGAGTTGATCGCAGCCAGTATTCCGGGTGCTGTTGCCGTTACTCATCAACATGGCTGTGCCATGATCGGTGCTGATAAAGATATGGTTTACCGCACGTTGGAAGGGACCGGAAGTAATCCTAACGTAGGGGCGGTGCTGGTAGTCGGCTTGGGATGCGAAAGCCTTCCGGCCCAAGAAATGGCCGCAGGTATTGCCCGGTCGGGAAAAATTGTTGAGTGCGTTTCCATTCAGAAATCCGGCGGGACAATGAAAGCCGTGCAAGAGGGCGTTCAGAAGGCTACAAAAATGGTCGCTTCATTAGGTAATATGAGCAGAGAGCCTTTTGGCTGGGAAGAGTTGATATTTGCCACGGAATGCGGCGGTTCTGATACGACTTCCGGTATTGCAGCCAATCCGGTGACAGGTAAAGTTGCCGACCGGATTGTAAAGTTAGGGGGAACAGTAATTCTCTCCGAAACGCCTGAGATAATCGGTGCCGAACATCTGGTTGCCCGCAGGGCTGCTACCCCTGAGCTGGGAGAGGATATTTTAAAGCTGATTAAGAAGGTGGAACAGCGCTATCTGTCCCTGGGGGCAGATTTTAGAGGGGGCAATCCCACCCCGGGCAATATTGCCGGAGGCTTAACGACCTTAGAAGAAAAATCTTTGGGTGCTATTCATAAGGCAGGTTCCAGTACGGTCCGGGAAATCCTGCCCTATGCGGGATGTCCTACCCAAAAAGGCCTGGTTATTATGGATACTCCCGGTCATGACGTAGAGTCCCTGACGGGAATGATGGCCGGCGGCGCCCAGGTAGCCGTCTTTACAACGGGACAGGGTACTCCTACCGGACATCCTATTGCACCGGTCATTAAAATGACCGGTAATCCCAAGACCTGGGAGTGTATGCAGGATGATATCGATATTAATGCCGGCACCATCATTCTGGGGAAAGAAAAATTGAGTCAGGTCGAAGAACAGTTGTTTCAATATCTGGTGGAAGTAATAAACGGACGTTTCTCAAAAGCGGAGATCATGGGCCATAGAGAGTTCGGAATATCCAGAATATCAATGTCGCTATAAATAAGTTTATAGTTTATAGTTTATAGTTTAGAGTTTATGGTTTATAACTGTTGATTGTTGGTTTATTGTGGCTGGCTGCTGGTGATTAGTGACTGGTTTAGATCATAGTGCATAGTGCATAGTGCATAGATTATAGGTCTTTGTTCTCAGATACCTGTTCACAGTTGGTTAGTGAGTGGTGAAGTTAGTTCTAGTTGTTAGTAATGACCGGGGAGTTGATACTTAACAGCATAAAAGCTTGCAAGTATAAAGACTGAAAGAGAGAGGTGAAAAAATGCAGGAGAATAAATTGAAAACGAAATTAAAGGAAGGTAAAGTTGCTCTGGGAACTTTTAACAGGTTAGGTCCTGCTGCTCTGGAAATAATTGGTCATGCCGGGTGGGATTTTGTCGTTATCGATATGGAACACGGCGGTTTTGAAATTCCTCAGGTGGAGCATATGCTTAGAGCAGCGAAAAGCTCGGGGATAACCGGTCTGGTGCGAGTTGCCGAACCAAGGCCCTCATATATTATGCGCGCCCTGGATGCCGGTGCACAAGGCGTACAGATTCCCCAGGTGGAAACCGGTGAAGGGGCAGAATTGGTAACGCAGGCTGCCCGGTATTATCCGGAAGGAAACCGCGGATTGTGCAGTTTTGTGCGGGCTTCAGGATATAGATCCATTGAACCGGATGTGCATATTGCTACTTCCAATCAGGAAGTTTTGACCGTAGTGCATATCGAGGGTGAATTAGCTGCTAAAAATGCCGAACAGCTTTTAGCGGCCCCGGGTTTAGACGTACTTTTCTTAGGACCCTGGGATTTATCCCAATCACTGGGAGTTCCCGGACAAACGGACCATCCTAAGGTGATCAAGGTAATGGAGGAAGTTACTGAGCTGTGCAAGGAAAAAGGCAAATGGGTCGGAACTTTTATTACCAAACCGGAAGATGCCTATCAATGGGCGGAGAAAGGAATCCAATACCTGATGTATTCCACTGATGCCGGAATGATGGTTCAGGCGGCAAGGGAGAGGCTGCAAGAAATTAATGATGCCTTAAAGGGTTAATCATGCAATCTTTATCATTATTAAGTGATCAATAAAGGAGGCTGTAATTGTGCAAAAGCGTAAGTTTATTATGGGTGATGACGCCATGGCCCTTGGTGCTATTGAGGCCGGTGTCAAAGTTGTGACGGGTTACCCCGGTACACCTGCTACGGAAATTCTGGAGGTAATTGCGAAAGAAAGGCCGGATCTTTATGTAGAGTGGTCGGCAAATGAAAAAGTAGCTACTGAGGTAGCAATGGGTTCCTCCCTGGCAAATATGCGTACCCTGGCTGTGATGAAGCATAACGGTACTAACGTCGCGACAGATATGATCATGCATTTTGCTTTTACCGGAGTAAAAGGTGCGTATGTCTTAGTATCTGCTGATGATCCGGGTGCAAATTCTTCTCAGAATGAAGAAGATACCAGAATACTGCTGCATACCTATGGACATCTGCCGATTCTCGACCCTGCTTCCCCTGAGGAAGCAAAGGAAATGATGAAGATGGCCTTTGATTTATCGGAAGAAACCGGTTCTGCTTATATTTTACGTCCGGTAATGCGGGTCTGTCATGCCCGGGCCATCATTGCAGAAGGCGAAAACACCGGACCTGACAGAGAACCGAGTTTCGAGCCTGACCGTTCCCGGTTTGTGATGAGTGCGGTTAGTGAGCCTAAGGCCGGGGGAAAAATGCGGCCCCTGTGGAGACATGAGCTTCTCAATGCCAAGCAGGAAGAATACAAAGCCGTTGCGGAAAGAAGTCCTTTCAACTGGACTGAAGCCGGTGAAGGCCGGACAGGTTTTATCGGCTGTGGTATCGGATATACCTATATCAAAGAGGCTTTTGAAATTTTAGGCTTAAATTTACCAATCCTGAAACTGGGAACTTTACCTCTGCCGCCGCAAAAGGTTAAAGAATTCCTGGGTAAAGTTGACAGAGTAGTTGTTGTGGAAGAAATTGAACCGGTAGTTGCGAAACTAATCAAAGAAGTGTGCTTCACAGAAGGTTTAAAAGTTGAGGTTCTAGGCAGAGATAATTTCCTGCCGGCCGAAGGTGAATTAAATACCCAAATTGTCCTGGATGCGATCAGTAAACTGGAAATTAAAGAGATGCCTGAGGAATTAAAACCCTTTGACAAACCCAAAATGCCCATCAGAACAAGGACCCAGTGTGTGGGGTGTGCGCACAGAAGCCTGTTAAATGCGATGAAGGAAGTAACCAGGAAGTATAAAGGGATTGTTACCGGTGATATCGGCTGCCATGATGCCGGAAGTTTCCCGCCTATTGAACTGCAGTCGACCATTTACTGTATGGGCGCTTCTATTCCTATGGCAGCGGGCTTGGACAGCAGCGGCTTGGGACGTCCCGTAGTTGCGATGATCGGTGATTCGACCTTTTTCCATATGGGTTTACCGGGTTTGGTAAGTGCTTCTTATAATGGAGCAAATATTACGGTGGTTATTGCTGAAAACGGAACGACTGCGATGACCGGTTTCCAACCTCATGCCGGCTCAGGGGTAAACGTAAAGAATCAGGAAGTTCCCAAAATCAGCTTAGAAGCAGTTTGTAAAGCAGTAGGCGCTACGGTCAGAACTGTTAACCCCTACAAGATAGCTGAAACCAAAAAAGCCCTGGAGGAAGCTGTTAATGAAACAGGTGTTTCGGTAATCATTGCGCTGGCACCATGCTACCTGCGCAATACCAAGAGTGAGCAGCAGTTCTTTACTCCCCGGGCTGTGGAAGTTAATCCTGACCGTTGTAACGGCTGTAAAATATGTATTAATGATTTTGGTTGTCCGTCCCTCCGCTATAAAGACGGCAAAGTTTCAATTGATAAAGCAAGCTGCGTAATGTGTGGAATGTGTGCAGATGTATGTAAGAGAGGAGCGATCGTATGAAGCTGGATATCATAATTGCGGGTGTAGGTGGTCAAGGTAATTTACTGGCTTCGGTAGCCCTGGCAAATTATGCCATGAATAAAGGTTTAGAGGTATTTGGTACGGAAACAATCGGGGCAGCCCAAAGGGGCGGGTCTGTTGTCTCCCATATGAGAATGTCCGATAAAAAAATCTATTCTCCCTTAGTACCCCAGGGCAAAGCAGACATTTTAATGGGTTTTGAGCCTATTGAAGCTGTACGCAATATGCAGTTCTTAAGTCCTCAAGGTAAATTTATCATTAATAATTATCCTATTCCGACGATTCTTTGCAATATGGGGATGGATCAATACCCGACTAATGAAGAAATCCTCAGTCATCTTTGTTCCCGCAGTTCACAGGGCTATGTAATCGATGCCAGCAATAAAGCAACGGAAATGGGCACTTTGATGATGACCAACGTAATTATGCTGGGTGCTTTAGCCGGTATTGAATCTTTCTTTGATAAAACGGAACTGCAAAATGTAATTGCCGACTTATTACCGCAGAAAGTACTGGCCAAGAATCTGCTGGCCTATGAAGAAGGCTATAAAATGGTAACCGAAGCAAATGCCGGAGTAGTAACGGCGTGAATCTAGAATATAGATCATAGTTAATAGATCATAGTTAATAGTTTATAGTTTATAGTTTATAGATTCTAGTTATGGAATTAGGTGCTTTACTATGAACTAGGAACCGGCAACGATAAACGAATTTATGAAGGGGGTAAGTTAAAATGAAAACCGCTCAGGAGTACGTTGAAAGCATAAAGAAGCTGAAATTTAATGCTTATATTCTTGGTGAAAAGGTCGATAATCCGGCGGAACATCCCTTGGTAAAACCTTCTTTAAATGCGGTAGCCGCAACTTATGAGGCAGCTAACGACCCGGAATATCAGGACCTGGTAACGGTAACTTCCCATTTGACCGGTAAAAAAATCAATAGGTTTACCCATACCCATCAAAGCACGGCAGATCTGGTCAACAAGGTTAAAATGCAGAGACTCTTAGGCCAGAAAACTGCCACCTGCTTTCAACGCTGTGTAGGGATGGACGCCATTAATTCGATCTCTATAACCACTTACGAGATGGATCAGGATCTTGGTACCGAATATCATAAGAGGTTTCTTGAATTCTTAAAATATGTGCAGGAAAATGACCTGGTCTGTGACGGGGCGATGACGGATCCCAAAGGGGATCGGGGCAAGAGGCCTTATCAACAGGCGGAAAAAGATGTTTTTGTTCATATAGTTAAGGAAGAAAAGGACGGTATTATCGTGCGGGGGGCGAAATGTCACCAGACAGGAGCCTTAAATTCCCATGAAATCATCGTGATGCCCACGATGTCCATGAAGGCAGAAGATGCAGATTTTGCGGTTTCTTTTGCAATTCCCAGTGATTCGGAAGGAATAACCTATATTCTGGGCCGCCAGCCTTCCGATACCCGCAAGCTGGAGGGGACTTTTGATGTCGGAAATATCAATTTCGGCGGTCAGGAATGTCTGGTTATTTTTGATGATGTCTTTGTTCCTTGGAACAGGGTGTTTATGTACAAAGAATATAAATATTCCGGTGCCCTTGTAGAAAGGTTCGCGTCTTATCACCGGCAAAGCTATGGCGGCTGCAAATGCGGGGTAACGGACGTATTAATCGGGGCTGCGGCCAATCTGGCAGAATACCACGGAGTAGAAAAGGCTTCCCACATCAAGGATAAACTGGTGGAAATGGTCCATTTGAATGAGACCATGCATGCCTGTGGTTTGGCTTGCTCTACCGAAGGAAAAGCTACTCCTTCAGGAACCTATTTTGTAGATTCTTTGTTAGCCAATGTCTGTAAGCTCAATGTTACCAGACATCCTTATGAGATTGCCCGGATAGCTGAAGATATAGCCGGCGGCTTGCTGGTCACCATGCCTTCTGCTAAAGACTTTGAACATCCGGTGGTCGGGGAGTATATGAAGAAGCTCTATCGCGGGATTGACGGTATTTCCACCGAATGCCGCCTGAGAATGCTCCGGCTGGTGGAAAATCTGACTATCGGAGCGGGGGCAGTTGCCTACCGGACTGAATCCATGCATGGTGCCGGTCCGCCCCAGGCCATGAAAATTATGATCGCCCGTCAAGCCGACCTGGAGCAGAAAAAAGAACTGGCTAAGAAAATTGCCGTAGTGGAAGAATAAAATTCTGTCGGTACAGAATTTTAAAGGTAAAGGTAAGCTTTGCCCCAATACCTTAAGTCAGAAGAGATAAGTTATTAGGCCATTCTATCCGTCAGGTAAAGGTAAAGGCATCTGATGAAATTCTAATTTACAGTATCTTATTTGGTTAGTGAGCAAAGAATTTGAATGTTGCTATCGTGTTTTCTTAACCTCAACCTGTCATACAGAATGACCTTAGAACTTACCTTTACCTTGCGGAATCCAGCAACTATAAATCATGAACTCAAATTGCGAAAGCAATTTTGCGAAGGAGGTTAATCAGATGAATTTTCAATTGACGGAAGAGCAGGAATTAATTAAACAGATGGCCCGGGAATTTGCCGAAACGGAAGTTAAACCAATTGCTGCTGAAATTGATAAAAACCACCGTTTCCCGGTGGAAACCATGGAAAAACTCAAAGATTTGAGCCTGATGGGTGTTGTGATCCCGGAAGAATACGGCGGCAGCGGTGCCGATGCTGTTTCTTATATGATCGTGATTGAGGAATTATCCCGGGCCTGCGCCTCGACAGGTATTATTGTGGCTACCCATACTTCCTTATGCTGCTATCCTATTTTAGAATTTGGAACTGAAGAACAAAAACAGAAGTATTTAATACCTTTAGCCAGCGGCGAAAAGCTGGGGGCTTTTGCTCTGACGGAGCCGGGAGCAGGTACTGATGCAGCTTCACAGCAAACTGTTGCGGTACCCGACGGTGATGATTATGTACTGAACGGTTCCAAATGCTTTATCACCAACGGCGGATATGCAGATGTTTTTATCGTTATGGCTATGACAGATAAAAGTAAGGGCACCAAAGGCATCTCTGCCTTTATTGTGGAGAAGGATTTTCCCGGCTTCAGCGTCGGACAGACGGAAGATAAGCTGGGCATTAAAGGTTCCAGCACGACGGAAATCATTTTCCAAGATTGTAAAGTGCCCAAAGCAAACCTTTTGGGGCAGGAAGGCCAAGGATTTAAAATTGCCATGAAGAGCCTGGATGTAGGCAGAATCGGTGTTGGTGCTCAAGCTCTCGGCATTGCCCAGGCTTGTCTGGACGAAGCAGTTAAATATGCGAAAGACAGACAGCAGTTCGGCAAACCTATTGCTTCTTTCCAGGCTATTCAGTGGATGCTGGCGGATATGGCTACTAAGGTGCAGTGTGCCCGTCATTTAATTTACCATGCTGCCTGGCTGAAAGAGAATAAACTGCCTTTTGCCGCAGAAGCTGCAATGGCTAAATTATATGCGTCGGAAACAGCAATGGAAGCCAGTATCAAAGCCATACAAATTCACGGCGGGCATGGCTATACGACGAATTATCCGGTGGAACGTTTTATGCGGGATGCAAAGATTACAGAAATATACGAAGGAACCTCCGAAGTAATGAGGATGGTTATTGCCGGTAATTTATTAAGATAAGGGGGCTCAACATGAAAAAGGTAGTTGCCTGTTATAAATGGGTTGTGGATGAAGCAGATATCAGAATTGAGGGCAGCAATAGGCAGCTCAATATGGAGAGGGCTAAGTTTAAGATCAGTGAATATGACCGTAATGCCATAGAAGCAGGAGCCTTGTTAAGTGAAGAAAAAGGCTGCCGTTTTATCGGAGTAACGTGTGGTCCTAAGGTAGAAGCCTCTTTAAAGGATGCATTGTCCAGAGGACCGGAGAGTATCAGTTATGTTGAAGATGAAAAGCTGGCCGAAGCTGATAGTGTAATAACTTCCAAGGTGCTGGCGGAAATCGTTAATAAAATCGGTGATGTAGATTTGATCATTTGCGGTGAAGGATCCAGTGACGATTATTCCCAGCAGGTCGGGCCGAGACTGGCTGCCTTATTAAACTATCCGTCTGTTACTTTTGTGAATAAATTGGAATTGACTGATGACGGAATAAGGGCGGAAAGAAAGCTGGACGACGGTGTGGAGGTCGTTGAAGTAGCAGGACCGGCTGTAATCACTGTGTTGCCTGACCTCAATAAGCCCAGAATTCCAAGTTTAAAGCAAATCTTAGCAGCTAAGAAAAAATCAACGGAGAAAATTTCTCTTACGGATCTTGGCTTGGATGGCGGCTTGCAGCCACAGCTAAAAACTATAAAGGTAGCCGGTACAGTAATGTCCAGGAAAAATGTCCGGGTAAATGCCGACGGGCTTTCCGCCGCAGAGGCAGCTTTAAAATTACTGGAACAGCTAAAAGCTGACGGTTCTTTAGCTTAGGAGGGATAGAAAGATATGTGCAAAATTGTAATTATATCCGATGTAGCGGAGACTCTTTATGAAATGCTGGCCAAGGCTAGGGAATTAGTAACTGCTGAAGAAAAAATAGCTGCTTTTGTTAACGGAGATGAAAAAACAGCTCAGGATGCTGTTGGTTATGGAGCAGATATCGTTAAGTTGTTAACGATGCCCCGGGAAACTGCCTGGGAATCCTATAGCGCGGATCTGCAGCAAGAGATCACTGCTTTACAGCCGGAGCTGATTATGGTAGGGGCTACCCGCCGGGGTAAGGACCTGGCTGCCCAATTAGCGGCCCGCCTGGATATACCTTGTGTAACGGAATGCAAGAACCTGCAATATACCGAGGGCAGACTTGTTATGCAGAGGATCGTTTACGGCGGTTTGGCGGAAAAAGAACTTGAAGGCACTAAGTTTCCCGTGTTGGTTACGATAGCCTCCCGGACTTTTGCGAAATGGTCTGCAAAGGATGCGGCCCGGACAGGTGAGATTTCTCAATTAGCCCTTGCGGCAGACAGTAAGATAAAGGTTGTGGAGAGAAGACCTAAACCTGCGGAAACCGTCAATATTAAAGATGCGCAGATCGTTATCGGTGCCGGACGGGGATTTACCGAAAAAGATCAGCTTAATATTGCGGAGGAACTGGCAGGAGTGCTGGGCGGTGTAGTAGCCTGTTCAAGGCCGATTGCCGAGGATTTGCATTGGCTGCCGGAAGATCGGTATATTGGAATTTCCGGACAGGTGATCAAGCCCGGTGTATACATTGCTGCCGGTATTTCCGGACAGGTTCAGCATGTCTATGGCATTCGGGATGCCAAAACAATTGTGGCCATTGATAAAAATGAGAATGCTCCGATTTTTCAGGTTGCTGATTACTATATTGTAGGAGATTTGCAGGAAATCTTACCTGCGCTGACTAATGCTGCCAGGGAAGTTAAAGGCAGCTAAGGGGTGGCAATATGGCAGAGGAAAAATTTGATGTAATTATCGTCGGTGCCGGGCCGGCCGGCAGTGTTGCAGGCTATCTGCTGGCCCGGGCCGGCTTGGAAGTTTTAATCATTGAAAGAGGGGATTTCCCGGGCAGTAAAAATATGACCGGCGGGAGGTTGTACAATCACAGCCTGGAAAAAATTATGCCGGGATTTAGTAAAGAAGCTCCTGTGGAAAGAAAAGTTGTTAAGGAAACCGTAACCATGCTGACAGAAGACAGTGCTGTTTCTCTAGACTTTCGGTCCCCTTTATCAGGGGAAGAAAAGCAGGATTCCTACACCGTGTTAAGGGCGGATTTTGATCAATGGCTGGCCGGCAAAGCGGAGGAAGCCGGGGCAATAATTGCTCCCGGGGTTAGAGTGGATAATTTATTAATCCGGGATGGTAAAATAACCGGTGTAATAGCCGGTGAAGATGAAATGGAAGCAGACGTTGTCATCCTGGCCGACGGGGTAAATTCTCTTCTGGCCCAGAAAGCGGGTTTGAAGGCGGAACTTAAGCCCAGTCAGGTGGCTGTAGGGGTAAAGGAAATAATTGAACTGCCGGAGGCTGTTATTGAAGACCGTTTTAATCTCAATGCAGGAGAAGGGGCAGCCCGGCTTTTTGTGGGGGCCTGTACAAAAGGCAAAATAGGCGGAGGCTTTTTGTATACCAATAAAAACAGCATTTCCCTGGGACTGGTCTTTACTTTAGCCGATTTAGCCGATTCATCCTTTACTGTTCCTCAAATGCTGGAAGATTTTAAGGAGCATCCCGCTGTTAAACCTCTCATTAAAGGGGGCAAGCTGGCCGAATATTCCGGTCATTTAGTTCCCGAAGCTGGTTTAGGGATGCTGCCCCGGCTTTATGACGACGGAGTTCTAGTCGTTGGTGATGCGGCGGGTCTGGTTATAAATATCGGTTATACCGTCAGGGGGATGGACCTGGCGATAGCGTCGGGAGAAGCGGCGGCGCAAGCGGTGCTTGAAGCCAGGGATAAAGGCGATTTCAGTAAAGAATCCCTGGCGAAATATAAAACTCTGCTGGATGAAAGCTTTGTGATGCGGGATTTAAAACAGTATCAAAAATTCCCGCAATTTATGGAGAACCGGAGAATATTCACCCAGTATCCCCAATTAGCTGTTGATGTCCTTAAGGACATGTATGTAATTGACGGCTCTCCCGGTAAACCTTTGCTGAACAAAGTGTTAACCCGTGCTAAAAAAGTAGGGATTTTTACCATAATCAAAGACGGCTGGAAGGGGGTTAAAGCCCTGTGAAGCGGATGAGCGTTGAAGAAAAATTGGGCACCAATAAGTTTAATGTTGACGAAGGTAATGCCCATATCGTAATTAAGAAGGACACCTGCAGTATGGAGGCCATCAAGAAGTGTATTATCGCCTGTCCGGCAGGATTATATGCCCTTAATGAAGACGGCAGTATCAGTTTTGACTTCGCAGGATGCCTGGAATGCGGCACCTGCCGGGTCATTTGTGCCGGAACAGATAGTCTTGACTGGAATTATCCCCAGGGTACTTTCGGAGTGGAATTTCGGTACGGTTAATCGTAACCTGTAGCCATTAAGCGAAATCGCGAAAATGCGGCGGCATTTGTCCGGCCAAGATGAGACATCTGTGGGGAGCCCTGCTGATCACTGAGAAGCTTTATTTGTGGAAAGGAGTGAAGAAATGAAAAATGTTTTATACAAAGTGCACTCTCAGGTGGCGGAAATAACACTGAACAGGCCCCAGGCTCTGAACGCACTAAACAGTGCCACCTTACAAGAATTAAAAGGACTCTTGCATGAAATAGCAGAAGACCAAAATATCAGAGTTGTCATTATTACCGGTGCCGGTGAAAAGGCTTTTGTAGCCGGTGCGGATATCAGCCAGATGCAGGGCCTAAGTGCCCTTGAAGGAAGAAAATTCGGTAAACTGGGACAGCAAACCTTTGCCTTGATTGAAAAAATGCCGCAGATCGTGATTGCGGCGGTAAATGGTTTTGCACTGGGCGGGGGTTGTGAGCTGGCCATGGCTTGTGATATCAGATTAGCGTCTCCCAAGGCTAAATTCGGTCAGCCGGAAGTTTCTTTAGGCATAATTCCCGGGTTTAGCGGTACCCAGCGTTTGCCGAGACTTGTCGGAAAAGGACTGGCTAAAGAGCTTATCTGTGTAGGTGAGATGATTGATGCGGAAGAAGCTTACCGAATTGGCCTGGTAAATAAAATATATGAAGCAGAGGAACTGTTGAATAAAGCAAGAGAAATGGCAGGAAAAATTATCTCCCGGGGCCCGGTGGCAGTTGCCCTGGCTAAATCGGCAATTGAAAACGGCATGAATATGGATCTTACCAGTGCCATTGATTACGAAGGAGAAGTATTCGGCTTATGTTTTGCAACTGCCGAACAAAAGGAAGGCATGACAGCCTTTTTAGAAAAAAGAAAGCCCAACTTTTAATCTATGATTAAAAATATCGCTGCGCTAGGTAGAGGTAAGCTTTGGGGTAGTCTTACAGGTCAGGTAGAGGGTTAGTAGCTACAGTGACTACAGCAGTTATAAAATTCTAACCCTGTGCATGAACATCATCACTGATAACTGAGAACTGATCACTATGAACTAGCAACTATGATCCATGGACTGTACCTAATTACCAGTCACCAGCCACTAGTCACTAGTCACCAGTCACTAATCACTAATCACTAATCACCAAATTGAAGGGGGGATAAGTTATGAAAATTATGATTTGTGGAGCCGGGACTATGGGTGCCGGTATCGCACAAGTAATGGCCGAA
The DNA here is from genome assembly GCA_049366715.1 of Peptococcaceae bacterium. GTDB lineage: Bacteria > Bacillota > Peptococcia > Peptococcales > BICA1-8 > JBMNCQ01. The sequence goes on from JBMNCQ010000002.1 coordinate 32,503, forward strand.
GCCGGTCATGAGGTATTCCTCAGGGATATTAAGGATGAATTTGTCGCCAGGGGGTTAAAAACCATTGAAAAAAATCTCCGGCGTAAGGTGGAAAAAAATAAAATATCCTCGGAAGAGAAGGAGCAAGTACTTTCCCGGATCAAAGGAACGACGGATTTAGCGGCGGCCCGGGATGTGGAATTAGTTGTCGAGGCAATTGTTGAGTATATGGCGCCTAAAAAAGAACTCTGGCAGGAACTTGACGGGATTTGCCCTGCGGAAACAATATTTGCTTCAAATACTTCGGCCCTTAGTATCAGCGAACTTGCTGCCGTAACAAAAAGACCGGATAAGTTTATCGGAATGCACTTTTTCAATCCGGCCCCGGTGATGAAATTAGTGGAATTAATTAAAGGTGTGGGTACCAGTAATGAAACTTATCATTATAGTAAAGAATTCACTGTTTCTTTAGGTAAAACACCGGTTACCGTTGAAGAGGCACCGGGTTTTGTTGTGAACCGTATTCTCATACCAATGATCAATGAGGCCGCTTTTATATTAATGGAAGGGATTGCTTCGGCAGAGGATATTGATGAAGGCATGAAATTGGGAGCCAATCATCCTATTGGTCCGCTGGCCTTGGGAGATCTGGTAGGGCTGGATGTCTGTCTGTCCATTATGGAAACTTTGTACACTGAAACAGGTGACCCCAAATACCGGGCCTGCCCTCTCTTAAAAAAAATGGTGAGAGCCGGTTATCTGGGCAGAAAAACAGGAAGAGGATTCTTCCGGTATAATTGATCATTATATGCACCAGTCACTAAATTGAGAGAGCCGATAAATTGTAGTCTGTACCCTGTTCTCCGTCATCAAAAATAACTGAGAACCGATATCTGAGGACTACAAACGATAAATTATGCTCCATAAACGATAAACTTAATTACACCAGTTACTCGTGTTCGGTGGAGACATTCCTCATGGCTGGTTGTGGATCTTTAGGAAGAGATGTGTCTCTTAGTATATTCCAAGGAGGTTTTGTATGAGAGAGGTTGTAATCCTTAGTGCGGTTAGAACTCCTATTGGTACTATGGGGGGGAGTCTGGCCAATACTTCAGCCCAAGAACTGGGAACTATCGTGATTAAAGAAGCATTAAAAAGAGCCCGGGCTCCTTTGAATGAAATAGATGAAGTGATGATGGGGTGTGTCCTGCAAGCGGGGCTGGGGCAGAATGTCGCCCGCCAGGCAGCTTTAAGTGCCGGCATACCCGTCAATGTCCCGGCGGTAACGATCAATAAAGTCTGCGGATCCGGGTTAAAAACAGTAATAATGGCTGCTCAGGCGGTAGCTTTAGGTGATGCCGACCTGGTTGTAGCCGGTGGAATGGAGAATATGTCCCGGGCCCCGTATTTATTACCCCAGGCCCGTTTTGGCTATCGCATGGGCAATGGGGAAATGGTAGACTCCATGATTACGGATGGATTATGGTGTGCTTTAAATGATTATCATATGGGAATAACGGCGGAAAATATTGCGGAAAGATGGAATATTTCCCGGGAAGAGCAGGACCGGTTTGCTGCTCTCAGTCAGAACAAAGCGGAAAAAGCTTTACGGGACGGTTGTTTTAAAGACGAAATTATTCCTGTACCGGTGCGGGTGAAAAAAGATTATGTTGATTTTGCAACTGATGAGCATCCCCGGGCAGGTGCGACTGTAGAAGGGTTGGCTAAGTTAAAGCCTGCTTTTAAAAAAGAGGGGACAGTTACTGCCGGAAATGCTTCCGGGATTAATGACGGCGCAGCTGCTTTAGTTATTACAACGGCAGAAAAAGCTAAAGAGTTAGGTGTCAAGCCTTTGGCCAGTATTGCGGGCTATGCTTCGGCTGCCGTACAGCCTGAGATTATGGGGATCGGTCCGGTTCTAGCCACCCGCAAGGCTTTGACTAAGGCCGGCTGGCAGGTTGACGATCTGGATTTGATCGAAGCAAATGAAGCTTTTGCAGCCCAATCTCTGGCGGTGATCAAGGACCTCAATTTAAATCCGGAGATTATTAACGTTAACGGCGGGGCTATAGCTTTAGGGCACCCCATTGGTGCCAGCGGTGCCAGGATCTTGGTTACATTACTTTATGAGATGAGTAAACGGGATGCGAAAAAGGGGCTGGCGACTCTTTGCATCGGCGGAGGTCAGGGCATTTCAGTATTAGTTCAAAGATAAAAATTAGCTGTCAGCGTGATTATTTTCAGAAAAACCTTTGCAGCTTGTGAAGGTTTTTCTAGCCTGCAGGCATTTTTAATTTTGCCCTTAGTAAAATAATAAGGGAGAAATACGTAAGCACTTTTGATAATTAAATACGTTATCTGGATTATTTGAAAAATAATAGATAAATTTTACAGACTTTAATTTTTTAAACATTATGAAAAAAATGAAATCAAACTGCAAATTAAAGTAATTTAATAGGCTATGGGTAAAGAATGTCGAAGTACTGAATAATGTATAATCAACAAAATTTATTTCAGGAGAGGAGATGTAATAAAATGCTGATTAACAAAGATACATGTATAGATTGCGGTCTTTGTGTAAACAGAT
>JBMNCQ010000003.1:0-26004 GCA_049366715.1 Peptococcaceae bacterium
TGTCAGAATAATTAACACCCATCTGGGGTGACATTTTCACAAACTATTGACATAACCACTTTAAAATAACTACTTTAAAATGCTGGCCTGAAAAATATTTTGGAATTTAGACTATGATCGATTCTTCATGACATGTAACAGGCGGTTAAAGGAAGAGTACATGTAAAAACGATTGGGCAGCCGGATAAGACTAAATTTGCTGATGCTATGTCTGTGGCTTATCCCGGGCAGGAGTATCCCCGGAAAACTATAAAGTGAGGAAAATGTCTACGGTTAACTGCTGACATTGATACCGGCTTCTGTTAAGATTAGTACAGAAAATATTTTAACTTACAAATTATTCGTGAATAAAAGGGGTAATTGGTATGTCCAAGATCGAACGCGCCGTGAGCTTGAAAGAACAAATTTTAAATATTCTCAGAAAGGATATTATTAAAGGAAATATAAAGCCGGGAGAACAAATTATAGAATCTGAACTTGCCCGAAGTTTCGGAGTCAGCAGGGGACCGGTGCGGGAAGCCTTAATCATATTGGCCAACGAAGGATTTATTTCTAAAAATGACAGTGGTATTTTTTTTGTAACAGTTTTAACAAAACAGGATGTATATGAAATTTATTCTCTCAGAAGTATTATTGAAGGGTTTGCGGCCCGGGAAGCAGTTGTAAAGTTTACCTCGGAGGACTTAAATTTCCTGGACCGGTGTATCAAAAATATCGCTGAATTAAAAGACAGTTTTGATCAGGTCATAGCTGTGCCGAATACTTTGGAAATCCATCATTTCGTAATTAAAAAGTCAGGACATAAACGGATTCTGGATCTGTGGACAAATCTTAGTATGCAATTGAAAATGTTCGGCTCAGTTGTAATGATGCATGATACGCTTTACGGTACTCTGGTTAAGCATACGGATTTAGTAGAAACACTGAAGAAGCAGGAACCCGAACTTGCGGAAAAAACGATGCGGGATCATATTATGGAAGCCTGGGAAATTGCAGACCGGCAGCTTATAAACCAAGATGATATTCAAGGTAATGAGCAGTAGAGTCGGTAAAGTTTAAGTTATAGTCGTTTTGCACATATAAAAAAGCTTAAGACTCCTGACACAGGATATCTCTCTTCGGAGGGGTATTTTTTTTCGGTATTTTAGGATGGAAGAAAAGAAGTGACGGCAGCAGTATGCTGCGTTTCAGCGAAATTTCAAATGTTTGCCGGTGTGAATAAGAATGTCAGAGATGCTTATAACTTTGGGTCGGAAGTGCAAAACGGGGGAATAATTTTATATATGAAATAAAAAAATATAAAACTTCAAAAAACTGCGAAAATTGAAGTTAGCCGCTAGCCGTTGACGGTCAACAGGTATTCTGAAGTATTTTCCGGATTGAGATTATCTGAAAATTGGAATTATTATAGGAGCAAGGAGGCAAGCTTAATGATAAAAATAGAACGTCCCAGTATTAAGGAGCAAGTACTGAAGTTATTACGGGGAGAAATAATCAGGGGAGATATAAAACCCGGCGAACAAATCATTGAATCAGAACTGGCCAGGAATTTGGGGATTAGCAGGGGACCGGTTCATGAAGCGGTTACCATACTGGAAAACGATGGATTTGTGCAAAGAGAAGAGAGCGGAAGTATTTATGTAGCTAAATTAACCAAAAGCGATGTTTTTGAAATTTATTCTATGCGGAGTGTCATTGAAGGTCTGGCAGCTCGTTTGGCCGTTGTCAAATTTACTGCCGATGATATCAAGTATTTTGATCAATGTCTGGCTAATATTGCGGAGCTTAAAAATAATACCGATGGAGTAACGGCAGTTCCTAATACTATGGAAATTCATCGTTTTCTTATGGAGAAAGCTGACCATAAACGTGTTTATGAATTATGGAAAAATATAAATTTACAGCTCAAGATGCTGGCATCTGTCGTAATGTTTTACGATAGAGTAGAGGACACATTAATCAAGCATACAAAATTAGTTGAATCATTAAAAACAATGGACCCTGACCGTGCTGAGCGGGCTATTCGAGAGCATATAATGGATGCTTGGAAAATTGCCGATAAATATATGCAGGAAGAGACGGAGCAGATTCAGAGCGTTTTATAGAACTTCACAGGAGGAGGTTTTTGATGAAGAAGGCTTTGGTATTAGCTGAAAAGGATAATGTAGCCGTAGTCTTAGACGACGTCATTTCAGGTGAGAAGGTGGAAATTGCGGGATTAGGCACACAAGATATTTTGCATAGTAGAGATACCCTTAATCTGGCTCATAAAATTGCTTTGCTGGATATTCCCAAAGGAGAAGCGGTTCTAAAATACGGTGAAGTGATAGGTATTGCCGTAAATGATATCCCCAGGGGAAGTCATGTGCACATTCATAATATTCAAAGCACCAGGATCGGAGGGCATTAAAGTGGAGAAATCAGGATTCCCCGGTTACCGGCGGCCCGATAATCAAGTTGGTACCCGTAATTTTCTTGGCATAATTGCCGCAATGGATAATGCAAATCCTGTTGTGCGGACTTTAAGCCGCCTACTTTATGGTTCGCTAGCGGTTTGTCCCGGATTTGGCCGGGGCCAGATGGGTGAAGATTTTAAATTACACCGCCGGTCCGTAATCGGCCTGGGAAGTAATCCTAATCTCGGAGCATGTCTGGTAATTAGTCTGGAGCCAGATTCCGCCGCTGAAATTGCCGAAGGGATAAGAAAGACCGGCAAGAGGGCAGAAACCCTCTCACTACAGGATGACGGAGGATTTATAGGTGTACTGGCCAAAGGTCTGGAAATCGGACAAGAGTTAATATTGCAGATCACACGGCAGCAGCGGGAGATATGTTACTTTAGCGATTTGGTATTAGGCGTGGAATGCGGCGGTTCTGACGCGACTTCGGGAATCTCGGCAAATCCTGCCGCCGGCATGGTTTCCGACTGGATAGTAGAACAGGGTGGAACAGTAATCATGTCTGAGCCGACGGAATGGATAGGGGCCGAACATATCTTGGTGCGGCGGGCGAAAGATGAAATAGTCGCTGCCGCCATTCAAAAATGCGCCGGAAAATATATAAGCATTGCTCAGGAGCAGGGCTTAGAGCTTTTAAAAAACAATCCCACTTTAGATAATATCGCCGGCGGGCTTTCTACTATTGAAGATAAGGCCCTGGGTGCCATCAGAAAAGGCGGGTCGAAGACTATCGAAGGCGTACTGGCTTATGGTGAGAAACCGGAGGGGAAGGGACTATATCTCATGGATGCACCGGCGGCAGCTGTAGAAAATTTAACGGCACTTGCAGCAGGAGGAGCAAATTTAATGCTTTTTTGTACAGGCAGGTCTAACCCGATCGGTTTTTCGATAGTACCTACGATAAAAATTTCGGGAAATAAGAAAACGATTAAGAATATGTCTTCCGATATTGATGTTGATGTAAGCGGGATAATGGGCGGCACTTTGACCATTGAATCAGCTCAGGAAAAAATTATTCAGCGTGTGGTTTCTGTTACGGCGGGACAAATGACCAAAAATGAAATCCTAAGAAACTGTGAAATTTCTATTAGCAGAATTGGGCAGTCTATTTAAATCTTTGCAATTCATTCCCAAAGATTTGAAATTGCTGGTTTAATTTAAGGTGGAAAGGAGGGAAGAACTTGGCTAAGAAGACAATTTTTATGGTAAGTGAACAAGATAATGTTGCTACTATTCTAAAGGAGGGATTACAAAAAGGTAACAGCATAGAGCTCAAGCGGGGCGAAAATTCTGAATTAATTGAATTAAAAGATGAAGTTAAATATGGGCATAAAATTGCTGTTAAACCCATCAAAAAAGGTGAAATAATAAAAAAGTATGGTTTGGCCATTGGTGTTGCTACCAGTGATATTAATGTTGGAGAACATGTGCATATTCATAATGTCGAAAGCAAACGGGGACGGGGAGACCTGGTCCAAGGGAGGTGAAAGGCTTGGAAAAATTTTGGGGATTTATAAACCCTGACGGGTCCGTAGGAACAAGAAATCATTTGTTGATTTTATCGAGCACCATATATTCCAATGGTTTAGCGGAAAGAGTAGCCAAATCGGTTTACGGTGCAGTACCGATTATTCATCCGCTGGGCAGAGCCCAGACGAAATCAGATATTAGATTTACTTTTAAAACTTTGGTGGGAACAGCGAAAAATCCTAATGTAGGCGGAGTAGTTGTTCTGGATCATTTCATGGAAGAAGGGAATACTGCCGAAGAAATCGCCGCAGAAATTGCCAAGGCCGGCAAACCGGTGGAGATAGTAAATATCCGGAACAGCGGCGGAACTTTGGAAGCCACGACTAAAGCCATTAGACTGGCTATGGAAATAGCCAGGAAAATTACCTTAAGGAGAAGGGAAGAAGTACCCCTTAAGCAATTGCTTTTCGGTTTGAACTGCGGCACTTCCGATACAACCTCCGGCATTAGCTCCAATCCTGCTTTAGGTTATTGTTCGGATCTAATAATAGCGCAAGGCGGACGGTCGATTTTAGCAGAACTTACCGAACTGATGGGCGCTGAAGAATGGCTGGCATCCCGGGCTGTTACTAAAGAGGCAGCAGATAAAATCTGGAAAACAATAGCCGATTTTGAGAAGCGTATCCTGGCAACAGGTGAAGATATCAGAGGTACCAATCCGACCGGTGATAATATCGCCGGCGGGATAACGACCATTGAAGAAAAGTCTCTCGGGGCAGCGAAGAAAAGCGGAAAAGCACCTATTCAAGATGTTATTGAGTGGGGACAAACTCCGCCGGAAAAGCCCGGAGTATATATTATGGCTACACCGGGACATGGTGCGGAATCGATAACCGGAATTGCGGCAGGTGGTGCGCAGTTACTTGTTTTTTCAACGGGGGGCGGACATACGATATCACATCCTATCATGCCCACCATCAAAGTTACGGGCAATCCTTTCTCGGCCGGCTACATGAAAGATACGGTGGATTTGGATATCAGCGGTATTCTTGAAGCAGACCTTACTATTGAACAAGCAGGAGAGATGATTCTCAAGGAAGTACTGGAGGTCGCCTCCGGAAAAATAACAAAATCTGAGTTTCTTTTAGAGAATACAACCGGCTTTGCAATTCACCGAATTGGTATGAGTACTTGAATAGTATTAAGAAATGTAAATTAGGAGGTAGCAATGATGAATAAGAAAGTGATTTCTTTAATAATGGCGGTCCTTTTAAGTTTGACCTTATTCGGTTGTTCCGGTGCTGATGATACAGCAAATAAAAATTCGGAAAAAGAACAAATCGCTGCTAAACCGGAATTTAATTTGCGATTCTCCCATGTAAATGACCCCAGTCATCCTTTCCATTTAGGCGGAGAAAAGTTTGCCGAACTAGTTGAAGAAAAAACGAACAGTGGAGTAAAAATCAATATTTTCCCTTCCGGACAGTTAGGCAGTCATCGCGACCTTTTGGAAAGCATGCAAGCGGGAACAATTGATTTTGATGTATTATCCACGGGTCCTTTAGCAAACTGGGTTCCTGAAATTGGTGTACTGGATTTGCCATATTTATTCACTGATGAGCAGGAAGCTTACAAAGTACTGGATAGTGAAGCCGTGAAACAACTGGTAAAACCTTTGGAAGAACATGGATTAAAGGTAATTGCATTTTGGGCTGCCGGTTTTAGAAATGTTACCAATAATGTAAAACCGATAAATAGTGTAGAGGACATGAAAGATTTAAAAATACGGGTAATGGAAGCTCCGGTATATATCGATTTGATGAGATCATGGAAGGCCAACCCTACCCCGATGGCTTTTGGTGAAGTCTACACCGCTTTGCAGCAGGGAGTTATTGACGGTCAGGAAAACTATGTCAGTTCGATTGCTTCAAATAGGCTTTATGAGGTACAAAAATATGTTGCAATGACTAAGCATACCTATTCGGCAGCCCCTGTAGTAATGAGCCTGAAGACATGGGAAAAACTGCCTTCCGAATATCAAGAGGCTTTAACGGAGGCTATTCAAGAGGCTACTGTTTATCAGCGGGGAGTCGAAGATCAAAAACATGATGAATTTTTACAAATGTTCAATGAAAAAGGTGTCAATATAACCGAACCTGATCTTGCTTCATTTGAAGAAGCTGCCAAAGTAGTGTGGGAAAAATATGGTCCTGACTTTCAAAAATGGATAGACGAATTTGAAAAAATCAAATAAAGATGTTCCTAGTTTGCAATAAGGTGAGCTGTTTTTCTGAAAGATGTGTTTCTTTATCATTAGTGTCAATACAGGATTTTACGGATCAAAGTAGATTTAGATTGAGGTAAAAAAAATCTAAGTTGTGCCAGTTTATTTTATCCTACAGAAGAATTAAAGGAGTGTGGTACACCATGAAAATCATTGATGTTCAGGCAATTCCTTTGAAAATTCCACCAAAAATGAAATTTGCCTCTTCGACTACAGGGATGAACCCCGAAATCGATGGACATGTGTTAGTAAAAATTATGACCGATGGAGGTATTACTGGATTTGGCGAGGCTTGGCGATTGACGCCGTTGGCGGTTGCTGCGTTTATCACCGAAGCGTTGAAACCCCGCCTCATCGGTGCTGATCCTACCAATATTGAAGCCTTATGGCGTAAATTATACACGGAGACTTTCCGTTACGGACGTAAAGGAATGGTTTTAAATGCAATTAGTGGTGTTGAGATTGCATTATGGGATATTTTAGGTAAGTTGTATGGAGCACCTGTTTATAAATTGCTTGGCGGAGCCTGCTGGGAAAAAATTCGAGGTTATGCAAGTTTACCACCTTACGAGCGGCCTGAAGATGTCGCAGCAGATGCCGGCGCTTTGGCAGAAGATGGTTACCACTTGATTAAATTGCACCAACGCGATCTGGAATCGGTGGTGCAGGCAAGACGGGCTATTGGCCCTGATATTGATTTAGCAGTAGACGTTAACGGTTGTTGGACTCCGCGTGAGGCCGTCTCCATGGCCCGCCGCATGGAGGAATCCAATGTACGCTGGCTTGAAGAACCGGTTAAGCCTATGGATGACTATGACGGACTTCATTTTGTCCGCGAACATAGTAATATTCTTATTGCGACGGGTGAAAATGAGTATACACATTATGGATTTAAAAACATCCTCGAAAAGCAGGCGGCTGATATTTTGCAGCCGGATATCATCAAGGCGGGCGGTTTGTTATGCGGACGGAAAATCTTGGCGATGGCTGAAGCCTGGAATCTTCAACTGATTACTCATTCTTTCTACTATGGGCCAGGTGTAGCGGCGACAGCGCATTTCGTTATGTCTAACCCCCTAAGTGATGAAATGGAGATCAACACCACTCCCTTGCAACACGATTTCATTATTCCGAATTTTTGTCCAAAATCCGGAGAAATCAAGCTGTCTGACCGTCCGGGATTAGGCATTGAAATCGATGAGGATGTCGTTAAGCATTATCGGATAGATTGATAAGATTTTTGTGAATTTACTATTTCCCTTAAGGAAAATTCTATGATATCAGCAAAAATGTATGTTGAGTTTTTGGGATGTACGTATTTTTTCGAGGCACCAGGAGCCTTTGGTGCCTCGAATATATTACTAGTAATCCAAATCGGCAGAGGGGGGCTTAAAATGCTCGAAAAGTATGATGTATTTTTGGATTATCAGACTAAAATTTTAAAAGGCCTGTTAGCCTTTATATTCATTTTTGATTTAATAATAGGTACTGCACAGGTTCTATCAAGATATTTATTGCCGTTTAATATTGCCTGGACCCATGAAATCACCCGCTATGGTTTTGTTTGGATGTCAATGCTGGGTGCAGCTTTAGCAGCCGGAGAAAAAGGGCATATCGCCATGGAATTTTTTAAAGCCCGTTTCAAAGGAACTAGTAAACTGGCACTTGAGTTGTTGATCTATTTAATAAATTTACTGATATTTTTAATTATTTTTTACTTTGGTGCTATTTTAACTTTAAGAAATGTTATCCAACTTTCACCAACTATGCAAATTTCTATGGCTATACCTTATTCGGCAGTTCCATTTGGTACACTATGCATGTTAATTTATACATTCCGGCATATTATGGAAGCTTTGGCAAAAATGAGAGAAGGAAAAGTAATAGGTTCCCCAAAGGAGGTGGAGGATCTTGGCTAGTATTCTCTTTATAAGTTTTTTTGCAGCGGCGATAATCGGTGTTCCGATGGCCCTGGCATTAACGATTGCCAGTATTATTGGTATTGCCTATCTGGGGCTGACCGGACTGCCTTTGGAATGGACATTAGTGGCACAGCGTTATTACGTGGCACTGGATAATTACCCTTTATTAGCGATCCCTTTTTTTGTACTAGCAGGAGATTTGATGATGGAAGGGGGCATATCCAGAAAACTAATAATTTTTGCGAATTCTCTTATTGGCCGTACTCCGGGAGGATTAGCCCACGTTAACTCATTGTCCTGCATGTTTTTTTCCGCTATTTCCGGGTCTTCGCCTGCTACGGCGGCAGCTGTCGGCGGGGTAATGATACCTGAAATGGAAAGAAACGGATATGACCGTCCCTTTGCTTCCGCTGTAACAGCAGCGGGAGGGTGTATAGGAATTGTTATACCGCCAAGTATTCCTCTAGTCGTTTACGGTGTTGTTGCTCAGCAATCTATCGGAGATTTATTTATGGGCTCCGTTACGCCGGGTATTTTAATGGGAATCAGCTTGATAATTGTTAATTATATTATTTCTAAAAAAAGAAATTACAGGTTAAATATTGATAAAGTAACGATAAAATATATTTTTGAGTCCTTCATTAAGGCTATTCCGGCTTTAGGAGCACCGGTGCTGGTTTTAGGAGGTATATATACCGGATTATTTACTCCTACTGAGGCTGCAATTATTGCCTCAGGCTACGCATTTATAGTGGGTATGTTTATCTATAAGGGTTTTACCTTGCAGGATTTCCCGAGCATTGTCATTAGATCAGGGATATCTTCCGGTGTTATTGTTCTCTTAATTTGTGGAGCTACATTATTTGGCTTTATCTTAACCCACCAAATGATTCCGCAAGCCCTGGCTGAAATAATGGCTAATAATATCAGTTCGCCGATTATTTATTTAATGCTGCTCAATGTGTTGCTGCTATTTGCAGGGACGTTTTTAAATCCCAGTGCGGCAGTTGTAATTATAGCACCGATAGTTTTACCTACGGCGCTTGCCATGGGGATAGATCCTATCTTTTTAGGCGTGATGATTGTCATGAACATGTCAATTGGAATGATCACTCCTCCGGTTGGTCAGGACCTATTTGTTGTTGTTAGGATCGCCAAAGTTACCTTTGAGGAAACAGTAGCAAATGTTTGGCCATATATAATTGCCTTAATCTGTGTGCTGGTTCTTATCACTTACTTTAACGGACTCGTTACGTGGCTGCCTGCTTTAGGTAAATAGTAGCAAGCCAGTTTTACACTGCCCGTCAGTTGAGTAATAAAGAGGAGGAAATGTAATGGGTTTGAAAACTTATAAATTATCTTATGGTAAGAAGTATCTGGAGTTTTCTGTGGAGGAAAAGCATGTAAAACAAGTTATGCTTCCCAATAAAGTCCGGCCTTTAGCTGATCCGGTGGAGGCAATCCAAAAAGCTTTAAAACAGCCAATCGGTTCCCCTCCCCTGCAGAATCTTGTGAAATCCGGTGAAAATGTGGTGATTGTTGTTAATGATATTACCCGCTTAACGAAAAGTGATATCTTTTTGCCGTTAATTATAACAGAGTTGAATCAGGCAGGTATTTCTGATGAATGCATAAAAATAATTTTTTCTACTGGTACACATCAACCGCAAACTTTTGCGGAACAAAAAGCTGTTGTAGGAGAAAAAATCGCGCAAAGGATCAAGATGTATGATCATAAATGCGATGAGGATGATGAACATGTATACGTGGGTACAACCGGCAGAGGGAACAAAGTTTTAGTGAATAAAATGGTAGCCGAAGCGGATCATGTTATCCTTACGGGAGGAATAATCTTGCATCTATTGGCAGGATATGGTGGTGGCCGCAAGGCAATTTTACCTGGTGTATGCCACCGCTCGACAATAGATTATAATCATAAGTTTATGTTTGATCCGAATTCAGCAGATGGTGTGCTAAAAGGGAACCCCTGTCATGAAGATATGTATGAAGCATGCAGTTTTGTTAAACCGTCTTTTCTTTTGAATGTAATACTGGATGAAAATAAAGATATTGTAGGAGTAGTAGGGGGAAATTGGGATAAAGCTCATACAGAGGGCTGCAAGATAGTTGACCGGCTTTATAAGGTTAAATTACGGGAAAAGGTCGATATAGTTATTGCTTCCTGTGGTGGTTTCCCGAAAGATATAGAATTCCGCCAAGCCCATAAAGGACAAGAAAATGCTTATAAAGTTATTAAAGAAGGCGGCATGGTTATTTTTGCGGCAGAATGCCCTTACAAACATGGTGATAAAAGCTTTTATGATTGGATGATAAAGTATCCGTCTCACAGAGAAATGGAAGCAGAGTTAAGAAGAAAATACCAAGTAGGGCCACATAAGGCTTATTGGGTTGCTAAATTGGCTTCCCGGGCAAAAACTCATTTAATTTCGGGGATGGATGATGAAATGGTCGAAAATATGATGATGGTTCCTGTTAAAAATCTCGAAGAAGCTTTAAAGATCGGCTATGAAAAATATGGTTCCCATCCTTCGATCTGTATTATGCCCTATGCGAGTTATACTTTACCTGTATTAGAGTGAGGAAGGATGTATTTTTATGGCTAAAGTCGGGTTTATCGGTGTAGGTATTATGGGCAGACCAATGTGTAAAAATCTGCTGAAAAAAGGCTTTGATGTTACCGTAACTGCCCATAGAAACCTGAAATCTATCGAAGAATTGCGTAATTGAGGTGCTGAGGTTGCGGCTTCTAAGGTGGAACTGGCTCAGAAATGCAATGTTATTATTGCTGTTCTGCCGGGACTCTGTGAGGTTGCAGATGTTTGTTTCGGGGAAGATGGAATTATTAAAGGCCTAAAACCGACATTCCTTGCCCAGCAGTTTTATCAGACAGCACGTCAAAAAGGCCTTTATGACAGGGATAATTCAGCTCTGATTAAAATTTTTGAAGAACTTCTTGATGTCGTCAGCATGCGGGTAACAAACGAAGCAAGGTGCTCAATTTATCTTCCGGGTTTGGAGTAATAATTATTATCAAAATAAGCATGGGTTAAAAATTATTTGTTCTAAAGACAAATAATTAAATTAGTCTTCGGCAGTTACTTTATATTAAATTATATCGAGACAAAAAATAAAGTAAAATTGTTCTTCGATGAATATTAATAAGGTAAAAGCCTGTTATTTTTACAGATACTCAGGTTTTTTATCAGGATAATTTTCTGATACCTGCAAATCATTTTATTCAGGCATCTTTTTCTCCTGTATGTAAATTCTCAGACATCCTCCGACATACAGGTTTTATGATTAAGATGTCTTTTTTTGTCCGGACAGGATACTTTTTTAATTAGCAGAGAGAATGATTGGTTAAAATTTATAGGAAAATTCAAAATTAGATGTTAGAATTTCTATAGAGTCATATATTTTAAGGAGGTCTTTAGATGATTGTTGCACATGCAAAGGATGTTGAAGGAATCACTTATGGAGGAAATGGCAATGTCGTTAAAAAAGTACTGATTTCTCCGGAAGTTGGCTGGAAAGATTATGTAATGCGCTTGTTTGAACTTAAACCCGGGAAGGATTCCTGTTCAATGAGACACACCCATGACTGGCCCCATATCATATATATAGCGGGGGGAAAGGGAATCGTGCATTTAGACGGCACTGACCACGAAGTTGAAGCAGGTTCTTTTGCTTATATACCGGGAGGAAAAATTCATCAGCTTATTAATGAAAGTACGGAGACATTTTCTTTTGTTTGTATCGTTCCTCCTGAAGGAGATGTTTGATAGCAGCCCGTTAAGATAACTTCTCTGGTTAAAGAAGCTGGCTTATGAAGTTTGAATTCATGAAAATGCAAAAAAATATCCACTGCAAAAGCTGATCAATTTAACTTTAGCTTTCATACCTGTGATTAAAAGGCTTCCTTTCTTCAGGAAGCCTTTTAATATAATGCGTAAAAAACCAGCGGTAATCCCCTGGTGACAGCAGAAGAAATCTTTGAGTCCGCACATGAAAAACGGCGTGAGAGTACGGGCTGCCTAAAAGAAATTGCCCTATGGAGAAACAACTGTTGGTTGACAAGATCAGGAGACTGCTGGATTTCCGGCTATTCTGTTTGATACAATATTTGTAGATTTTAAGGAATGGGGTGGTGGCAAATGAATTTTGCACAAAAAATTCAACACCTTAGAAAGGAACAAAACTTGTCCCAGAAACAATTAGCAAATAAATTAGGAATATCTAAACAGTCCGTATCGAAATGGGAGTCGGAGCAGTCGGTACCAGGGCTTAATAAAGTGGTACTTTTAAGCAAAATATTTGACGTTACTACCGACTATCTGCTGAAGGATCATAACGAATCTCTCCAATATACGGGTCCTGGCCGGGAGCCGGCCCGGCGCAGGGAACAACATATGGATTTAACCGAAATGCCCGGAGTTACTTATTGTGAATTTAAAAAAGGCTCAAATATGATTGAACAAGGTGAAAAAGTAGAATATATATACTATTTGGTTAGCGGTACCTGTCACCGTTTAACGATTACAAATAAAGGGAATGAAATTATTTATGGCACGAAAGAAAGCAAAGATTTTATTAAAGCTTTAGTAGGCGTACTTGTTCTCTACAGTCCTGACGGACGTAGTATAAGCAATTTTATTGCCAAAAGCAAATGTTATTGTTACAGAATTCCCAAGAATACTTTTTTTCATTATGTAAGGAATAAACCGGATATTCTTACTAAGTTATTATGCTTTGCCTTGTGGGAATACCGGGAGTTATATAATACATTTCAATACCGGCAGGAGGGCAAAGTTCCCAATCGTTTATGTGAATTACTGTTAAAAAATGCGCAAAATAAGCACGGAAAGTTAGTAGTGGCTAAAGCGTTTAGCAACAGTGAAATTGGCAGATACCTGGGTATTCATAAAGTTACCGTAGCCAAAATATTGAAAGCACTAAAAGAAAAAGGCATTATTGAAAAGCATAAAGAAGGTATTTTAGTCTTGGATCAAGCGCAATTAATCGCTTATGCGCAATCTGAAAAAATACTGCATTATTATGTTTGAAGATTTTGTGAAATAAATATCAAAAAGGATAGCATACACTATCCTTTTCCGATAAGACGGTTTGATACAATTTATTCAACGAGATGCATGAATGTGATAAATGAAATTTATGAAAAGGAGAGTGTGCTCTGAGAGATTTAAAATGTCATTTATTTTTTTCATGCTGCCGGAATCTATTTTTAATAGTGAGGAGTTGAATAAAAATTGGCTAAAGCAGTTACAACAAGCACTGCTCCCAAAGCGAATAATTTTTTATACATTTTTCATTGTGTGATTGGACTCTTTTTAATGTTCGGCTTCGGAATGATAAAACCTATTGCTCCCCTTACGCCGGTCGGGATGCAGGTCCTGGGAATATTCGCAGGTCTCATTTATTTATGGTCATTTGTCAGTGTCCTCTGGCCCAGTTTATTAGGTTTGCTTGCTCTAGGACTATCAGATTATGCAACTATGCCCCAGGTTTTATTTAACGGATTCGGGGACAAAATTCCTATCCTGGTTTTGTTTGCCATGATTTTGTTTGGAGCAATTCAGCATGCCGGTGTCATCAAATATATCAGCAGGTGGTTTCTGACCAGGAAAATAATTAATGGCAGGCCGGTCATCTTCAGCTTTATTGTTATCTACTGTGCCTATGTTTTGTCCGCTCTCGGTGCGACTACTTTACCGGCCATATTATTTATGTGGTCTGTTCTCTACAGTGTTTTAGAAGATGTTGGTTATAAGAAAGGCGATAAATATACGTCGATTATGGTGATCGGAACGATGTTCGGTGCCATTTCCGGACAGGCGGCTAAGCCATTTACCGGTTCAGCCCTCATGGTCATAGCGGCTTTTGAAAAAACCACCAATATCCATCTGGAATATTTGCCATATATGGTCTACGGATTTATTATGTCCAGCCTGGGGATCGTTATTTTCAGCTTATTGATTAAATTTGTTTTCAAACCGGATATGAGTAAAATCGCGAATATCAGTACGGACCGGTTTGAACAGGATAAACTGCCTAAGATGACGTTGCAGCAAAAAGTTTTATTTACTTGTTTATTTGGATTTCTGGCCATCGTGCTTTTACCCAGCATTTTGCCTCAAAGCTTTTGGCTCGGTGCCCTGCTCAACAAACTTGGTGCCTGGGGGATCGTGATCGGCTTCGTCGTAGGCTTATGTTTATTCAAAATTGACGGCAAACCCATTTTAAACTTTAAAGAAATTGTCGGGCGCCATGTCAGCTGGGATGTGTATTTTTTAGTTGTTATGTGTATGGCCGTTTCAGGCGGATTAACTGCTGACGCAACTGGTATTAAGCCTTTTTTGGTTCAGCTGTTCCAGCCCCTGTTGGGTGGCCACTCAGTATACGGGTTTTCAGTAATTCTTTTGATCACTGCACTTATTATTACAAATATTGCCAATAATGCGGTAATGGGTGTCTTATTAATGCCGATCATGTACGGTTTCGCCCTGGAGAACGGGACTAATTTACCGGCTTTAGCTACGGCCATGGTTTTCATGCTGCACTATGCGATCATGATTCCCGGTGCGTCACCTTATGCGGCTATTCTTCACGGAAATACCGATTGGGTAGAACCAAAAGAGATTTACAAGTATGGTTCCGTCATCGTAATCAGCATGCTCGTCATGTTCTTATTAATAGGATTACCTCTGGCCAACATGATATTTAGCGCTTAGAAGGATAATTTATTATACAAAGGGGAGAAGAACAGTGAACGCCAAATTTACTGAAATCGAACACATTATTACTAAGCAGTATCGTGCCGAACAAGATTTTTTAAAAGAATACCGGCAAAAGGAATATGACTTTCAGAATCCCTATATACGGCTGAATCCATATCTGATTGCCCCCTTAACTGCTTTAGTCATGTTTAAAACTGCAGAGCCGGCAGCAGTAAGGATTACTGTAAGAGGGAAAGAAGAGGCCGGGAACATCAGTTTTGCATTTCCAAAAGCAACAGAGCATATGCTCCCGATCTATGGTTTGTATGCGGACTGTGCCAATGAAGTTGAATTAACACTGGCAGATGGCGAAAAGAGCGTTTTGACGATTCAGACAGAGAAGATCCCGGATAAAGTAAAGCTGCCGACAAAGCTGAAAACTACTGTGGAATATTTTGAGGATAATATGATGTTTGTTACGCCGACCTCTCCGGCTATGTCTGCTGCTTATGACTATAAAGGGGATGTCCGCTGGTACAGTATCTTAAACCATGCTTTTGATTTGAAACGGGTTAAAAACGGGCGGTTATTAATCGGCACCGACCGTTTGCTTATGCCGCCCTATCATACGACAGGTCTTTATGAAATGGGGATGATCGGTAAAATCTATAAAGAATATCGTTTGCCGGGCGGGTATCATCACGATCAATTTGAGATGGAAGATGGAAATCTGCTGATTTTGACTCAGGAGCCTTCCCGGGGTACTGTAGAAGACATGTGTGTATTGATAGACCGTAAGACGGGTGAAATTCTGAAAACATGGGATTACCAGAAAGTATTACCGCAGGATGTAGGCGGCTCCGGTAGTCAGGACAGCCATGACTGGTTTCATAATAATGCTGTATGGTATGATAAGAAAACCGACAGCTTAACTTTCTCCGGCCGCCATCAAGATGCCATTATTAATCTGGATTATGAAACAGGTGAATTAAATTGGATTATCGGTGACCCGGAAGGCTGGCCGCAGGAATTAGCAGCTAAATATTTCTTCACTCCGACAGGTAAGGGCGACTTCGATTGGCAGTATGAGCAGCATGCCTGTGTAGTTTTGCCGGATGGCGATGTCATGTGTTTTGATAACGGCCACTGGCGGGCTAAAATCAAAGAAAAATATCTACCTGCCAAGGATAATTTCTCCCGGGGAGTAAGATACCGGATTGATCCGGAGAAAATGGAAATAGAACAGGTGTGGCAGTATGGTAAGGAAAGAGGCGCAGAATTTTTTTCCACATATATAAGCAATGTGGAATATTACGGTGAAGGCCACTATTTGGTGCATTCCGGCGGCGTAGGTTCATTTAATGGAGAAGTATGTAACACACCGCCTGTACGGTACAGAGGCAAAGATGAAGAAAATGTCGTATTCCGTTCAGTGACGGTGGAAATCAAAGATGATCTGGTCATGTATGAAATGGAACTGCCGGCCAATTACTATCGTGCTGAAAAGTTAAAGTTATATTGTCCGGAAGATGTATTTACTTTAGGCAAAGGCCAAATACTGGGAACATTAGGGATTACCGAAGAGTTTACAACTATTCCCCCCGCAGAAGAAGGCGGTATGATTCCCGAAAAATACAATGTAAAAATTGGTCTGGAAGAAGACAGAATTGTATTTAAAGCAGCCTTTGAAAAAGGCCAGATGGTTCTTTTGCAGTTAGAAGGCGCTGCCACCCATAGTTACTTTATTCCCACAACAAAACGTCCGTTTTTAGCTATGTGTGTCGGTACATTCCTGGATAGTGATGAGCGGGCAGTAGAATTTCCCATTAGCAGGGAAGGGCTGTCCGGTGAGTTTAAAGTGTCCTTAATTGTTGATGATAAGAAGTATGAGACCGGAATAACTATGAGCATCTAACGGCTGTTCAAGATAAAATAGAAAAGCACTAAGGGTAAGCAGACTTAGTGCTTTTTCATAAAAAATATTATTTAAAGACAGAAATTAATAAGAATTATGGTAGTCTATGTTATAAAACCTTTTTGCTGGAATGTGCTAAAATTATTGTGAAATTCATTAAGGTAAGTGGAGGAAATCGGCATGGCACAATATGATGTAGTGATCATTGGTGCAGGACCGGCCGGGATGACAGCGGCTATTTATGCGGCCAGGGCAAATTTACTGGTGCTGCTCTTAGATAAACTTGCACCGGGGGGACAAATTATTAATACCTTTGAAATTCAGAACTATACGGGGATGGGAATAATTAATGGTGCAGACCTGGCAATTAAAATGTTCGAGCATACCCAGAGATTAGAAGTTGCCTTTGATTATGGAACAGTTGAAGCAATCCGGACAGCAGGGAATTTAAAAGAAGTAATTTGTCAGGAAGGCCAGGTATATGAGACGAAGGCAGTCATTATTGCAACCGGCACTAAGCCCAGACTGCTGGGCGTGCCTGGGGAAGAGAAATTTGCAGGAACCAGTATTAGCTGGTGTGCAATATGTGACGGGGCTCATTACCGGGATAAAAAAGTTATTGTGATCGGCGGAGGCAACTCCGCTGTTGAAGAAGCGATTTATTTAGCCGGTTTGGCAGCAGAGGTAACGATTGTAACTTTGTTTAACTTAACTGCCGACCCTGTGGCTTGCAATAAATTGAGGGCACTGAATAATGTTAAAATTTATGAGTATTATGATATCTTAGCCTTTTTGGGCGAAGAAAAATTTGCCGGATTAAAGGCAAAATCCACTAAAAGCGGAGAAGAAATAACTGTGCCGGCAGATGGTGCTTTTGAATATATCGGCCTGCAGCCTACTGCCGATGCCTTTAAAAATTTAGGAATTTTGAATGATTATGGCTATATTGAAACAGATTCTTATATGGCAACAAAGGCGGCCGGAATTTATGGTGCGGGGGATATCAATAATAAGCATTTAAGGCAGGTAATTACTGCCTGCAGTGACGGTGCGATAGCCGCCCAGTCGGCAGCGAAATATCTGGAAGGAATAAAATGAATTAAAGGGGAGATCAGCAAAATGGCAGTTATCGAAGTTCAGGGGGAAGAGCTAGATCAATTTCTTGCCAAGGGTAAAGTATTGGTTGATTTTTATTCAACTACTTGCGGCCCCTGTAAAATGTTGGGGTTTGTATTAAATGAAGTTGCCCGGGAAGTTGACGATGTAGCAATTATCAAGCTTGATTTTGATTTAAATAAAGAAATTGTCGAAAAATATCAGGTAGTAGGATATCCGACCATGATACTTTTTGATAATGGACAAGAGAGCGCGCGGATGAAAGGCTTGCAGCAAAAACCGGCTATTTTAAAAATGCTTAAAGGGGCATAGCATAGTAATAGCAAAGCCAGGGTATACCCTGGCTTTGCTATTACTATGCTATGCTGCTTTTATTTTCTGTTCAAATGCGGATGTTAATGCCCGGGGCAGAGCGAAAAGGAATATTGTTATTTCTCAATTAAAGGATGGTATAATATGGTATAACCCCTATAATGAAGCGGATAAATAAATATTATTATTGTCCGGAAACGGGTTCCGGCCTTTCGTGCCTGGCGGTTACCCTATTATGGAAGTGATTTTTTATTAGTAAAAATAGGAGTGGTATAAAATGCCGGTAAAAAAAGTTTTTTGGGAAGACCCTTATCTAACTGACTTAACTGCAAAGGTGACAGGTGCAACAGGAGACCTTATTACTCTGGACAGGACAATTGCCTATGCCTTTTCCGGGGGACAGAGCTCTGACGAAGGCACGATCGGCGGCTTCCCTATTTTGTGCGCGGAGCTCCGGGACAAGGAGATTTATTACACTCTTGAAAGTAACCATGATCTGTTAAAAGGCCGGGAAGTACAGATCAAAATAGACTGGGCGAAAAGATACCGGCTGATGAAACTCCATTTTGCCGCGGAGTTAATTTTAGAGCTGGTTAATCAGAACTATGGCAACCCGGAAAAATTGGGGGCCAATATTACGGATACGAAAGCCAGGCTGGATTTTGTCCGGGAGGGGAATATATCTGAAACCTTTGATTTGCTCAATCAACAGGTGCAGGCAATAATCGAAAGGGATCAGGAGATAATAAGCGGTTTTAGCGACAGGGATAATGAAATCCGTTTCTGGGAAATAAAAGGCTTCGCAAAAGTACCCTGCTGCGGAACTCATTTGAAAAGGACAGGGGAGATCGGAAATATAAAGCTCAAGAGAAACAATAGAGGAAACGGGCAGGAGAGAATAGAAATCACCCTTACTGACCTCTAAAAGAAGGGGAAAAATATTTTTACTAGAAATGTATAGATAATTACAGTAAGTCGGAAAGGCGGTCCCCCGCTGTTTTAAAATGGATTAGAAGAGGCATTATTGAAACAATGTATTATAGGGTGCATTGTTTCAATAATGCACCCTATAATACATTGTTTTGGTGAAAATCTTAAAATCACCATAATACATATTAAAGATGTTCTCCATGGTGATATTTTCTTTTTAAAAAATCAATGATTTGCTGCTGAGAACTTTTAATCTGGTCATAAAAGGCATTGGTAAGCGTTTTGCTTATTGTACTTTGCTCTACCGCAAGCTGCTCTGCTACTTTATATTGTGAGTGATATTGCTCATATAAACCGACGATCAGATCTTGACGTTTCGTACGGGATTTTTCAGTTGTTTCAATAAAATAGAGCAGAGAATTGATTAATTCGTCTTCCGGTGAATTAGAGCAAAAACAAATTGACGGTTTGTGGGACTTGGCTTTTTCAACCATTTTTCTGGCGTGGTGATACGCAGGTCCGTCTGCACCTATTGAGAGGGATTTATTAATATTTGTAGATATACCGCCGACCCCAATACCAAACACTAAATTGACGGGTTTCATCTTTTGTTTTATGAGGTTTATAATCTCGAAGCTTAAGTAGGGTTTTGTAATTAACCCTTGAAATTCATCACCTAAGGTAATTGTAAAATTAGAAGCTAAAATATCTGCATAAGCTTTATTTAGTTCAGCCAGAGTATTTTCAAATTTAAGTTGTACTTCATTTCTATTTTGAAGTTTTCTGGATTTAACGATATCCCCGATGAGAGCGCAGTAAATTTGTCCCATAATATCCACCTTATTGTTGCTTTTTAAACAATTATATCATTTTTTATAAAAAAATCGAAAATAACTTGGATCGCAGGTTTTTAGCCATAAAACCCAGCTTGTAGGAATTATACTAATGAGTGAGGTTACTATGAAAGACACCATTCTTATACTCTTATTTGCCCACCTGTTAACGGACTTTGTTTTTCAAAATGATAAAATGGTGCAGCAAAAAAACAGTAAAGTGACGAAAGAAAAACTGGCGGCAATTTATTTACATTCGTTAATTTTTTTGCTAACGGCTTTTGTTTTAATGTATTTAACCGCCGATTGTTTTACGGACTTTATGGTCTTAGGTTTAGTTTTACTGGCCTTATCCCATTTTGCTATTGACCTGGTTAAAGCGAATTTAAAGGATAAATGTTCAGATTTAATGCTTTTCATTGTTGATCAGATTTCCCACATTGTACTAATTATTCTTTATGTCAATTTATTTTATGACAGCAATGTGTTTATTGCTAATCTGGAATTATTTCTAAACGGCCTTTTGGGAAATAAAGTGGTTTTTAAATTTAATTTATATCAAAAAATTATTATTATTGCCTGTATGCTGATTTCGGCGACCTCAGTCAGTAATATTTTAATAAGATTTTCTTTAAAGTCTATCCGGTTAAAGCTAGTGGCGAATATAGACAGTAATGAAAACGAAGTAGTTAAGATCGGAAGATATATCGGCAGTTTTGAGAGGATTTTAACGATCTTGTCGATGATGATTGGTGAATATAATATTTTAATCGCTCTTTATGGTTCCAAAACAGCAATAAGATTTGCCGAGTATAAAGAAAATACTGATTTTGCCCAGTACTATATCCTTGGTACGCTGATAAGTGTGTTACTGGGGGTTGTATTAGGGATAATGGCTAAAACAATCCTCTGAATTATGTATACAGAGTCCCGTCTCCCCCGTTAAGTTTATAAAAAGCCCTTGCATGTTACCGGAAAGTAATCTGTAAGGGCTTTTATTTTTGACTCCTGCCGGGATTGGCAGGAGTCAAAAATAAAATTTTCACCCTGACATATTACCGACATTTTAAACTGCTAAGATAAAAAACAGCAAGAGATACCAGGCGGGGCAGGAAGAAAGCGGGCAGCACTCCGGCGGAAAAGAAAATATAACGAGGAGGCATAAGCATGGAAGAATATGAAATCGTCACCATTGATGACCAGCAGGAAGAGCATTACGTGGAAGAATATATCAGTGCCAAGGAGCATAAAGGCAAGCTCCGGAAAACTGCCGTGATGTCCTTTATGGCAGCTATCATCCTCATGATAGGCTTTGGATTCGGTATATACACTTCAGGCTTTTTTAGTGATGACAATAAAGTCGCCGCGAATTTTACGACCCAGCAGGTAAGTCTGGAAACTTCCGGTTCGAGTCAGGCCGAGCAGTTAACGGAGCAGAATTCTATCACGAAAATTGTAGAAAAAAGAGGACCTGCCGTTGTGACAATCGAAACGGAGTCACAGCAGACCTGGTCCGGAAATGATTTCTACAGCAGGCTTTTCAGAGCTGAGGACCTTCCTCAGCAAAGGATAGAGGGGCTGGGGTCGGGATTTATTATCTCTTCCGACGGCTATCTGTTAACGAATTATCATGTGATCGAAGGTGCGGAAACCATTAAGGTCCGGCTAATGGAGCCGGCTGATACTTATGATGCTGAAATTATCGGGACCGATGAAAAACTGGATCTGGCAATACTAAAGATCGCTGCCGATAAGGAATTGCCCGTGATACCTTTAGGCAACTCCGATAATATCTCTGCCGGGGATTGGGCTATAGCCATTGGTAATCCCTATGGCTTGGATCATACTGTTACCATGGGGGTGATCAGTGCGAAGGAAAGACCGCTGACTGTTGACGGCAATAATTTTGAAAGTTTGCTCCAGACCGATGCTTCTATTAATCCGGGTAATAGCGGAGGACCTTTGCTTAATTTAGCCGGTGAAGTAATCGGCATAAATACGGCTATTAATGCCGAAGGGCAGGGATTGGGTTTTGCGATTCCCATTAATACCGTACAGGAGGTCTTGCAGGATTTGCTGACAAAAGGTAAGGTTTCCCGTCCCTGGTTAGGTGTATCTTTACTGGATCTGACACCTCAGCTGGCTGATTATTTAAGAACCCGGTATAAAGATGGGGTTGTTATTGCGGATGTTAGCAGCGGCGGCCCGGCAGAAAAGGCCGGTCTGCAGCAGGGTGATATTATTCTGGAAATAAATAATCAAAAAATAACCGCCAGCAATGAAGTAGTCGATATTATCGACAGCCTGGAAATAGGTGCGAAGGTGGAGATCTCCGCAGCACGGGATAATTCCGTTAAAAATTTCAGCATAGTAATTGCCGAAAGATAAGTTAGAGGCTGCAAGATAATAGACCAAGAAGAGCAGCATCTAAAAGGGTGCTGCTTTTTACAAACTGATTCACTAGCTATCTCCAAAAAAAATATTGCATTTTAAATTCTGGAAAACAAATATACTTCGGTATATAATCTTTAAGAGGGGAAATTATAAAAAAGTTATGCCTTAATATAATGTGTGAGCAGAAAAAAGCTTTCTAGAACTTGGGGAGGCGTTATGAAAAAACAAGTGTTGATCATTCCGGCGTTATTACTTGTGGTAGCAGCCGGTGCTTTTGCTTTTCTATATTTCAGCAATACTTTTAATGAACAAAATCTAAAAACAATTGATATTGAACTGATTAACGACAATACTGGTCCAGAGGGCGGTACGCAAGAGCATTTTTCCCTTTCGCCGGAGAATAAGGAGCAATTGGCGCAAGCTTTAACATCCGGAATAGAAGGGGACCTTCACTCTGAAGAGATCATGTACCGCTATAATCTGGTTTTGCATAATACCTGGGGTTTTGCTAAGCAATACACGGTGCTTTTTACGGAAGATGCCGCTGTCCTTTTACAGGACCAGGAAAATTTATCTAAAGTAGAAAAACCGGATTTTTTCTACGGCCATGCCGGATTCAGGGGAATCTACTCCGACCGCCTGGCTCCTGCAGTGCAGGTAACTTTTAACAAAGACCGGGTATCTGCGGGGGAAATAGAAAAACAGTGGAGTTATTTAAAATACGACGGCCAGTGGAGTACCCAGGACTGGGGCTTTAATGAAGATTCGGAAGTTAACGGACGGGTGACGATTCACTCCCAGGATGATAAATTACAAGTGCTGACCGGCAAGGCTCCTGATCATGCTTATTTGAAAATCACGGACCAGGCCGGCGATAATAAAGTTGTTTTTGCAGATGAGGTAGATTTGAATCAGCTGCCTCTTCCCGACCGGAACGGGAGCTTTTCCTATGAAGTGACAATGACCTGGAATGATAAAACCAAGACTTATCAAGGAGAAGCTGTGCTCAGCATCCCGGTAGTATTAGATTTTCCGGAGAAATTTTTATTTTCCAAAGAGCGGCTTATTCAGGGAGATATGCTGGAGGTTTCGGTATATTATGCAGCAAATCCGGAGGATATTTTCCTGGAGCAGTCCATATTTAGTGATTTTCGCTGGTATCGGCAGGACGGTTTCATGAGAGGATATATTCCGACCAACTACAGCGTTAAACCCGGACAATATCAGGTAACATACGGCAACAGGAAAAAGGGAACTGAGTTTTCCCAAACCATCGAAGTGGTTGCCCACGATTATTCTGTTCAGCATTTGACCATCGACGGTCAGATAGAGGAGGAAACGCGCAATGAAGCTGCTTATGATGAATTTGCCCGCTATTTTACTCCTGTCCGCAAGGAATCTGCACCGGAACGCTACTATACCGAACCTTTTATTTTACCGGTTAAAGGCCGTTTGACTACGGAATTCGGACAAACACGTTATGTTAACGGCTCCCCGACTTCATCCCGGCATTCCGGTTTGGATTTAGCTGCTCCCACCGGAACAGGTATCCAGGCCGCCAATCGCGGCAAAGTAGTTCTAAGTATGCCGCTGATCCTTACAGGCAATACCATTGTAATTGATCATGGGGAAGGATTATTCAGCGTGTATTATCACCTGCACGAAAGATTTGCCGCAGCAGGGGATATCATTCGGCGGGGTCAGGAGATCGGGACCGTTGGAACGACAGGTTTTTCTACAGGGCCTCACCTGCACTTCACCATGTCTTATTATCTGATGAATATCGAACCTGGTTTTTTCATTGTAGGAGAGCCCATTACGAAGGCTAATTATCAAGAGTTTATGAACAATTAAAATCAGCATAAAATAATCCCGGGTCAGGAGATTTATAAAGGGTGCGGCCCTTCCCCGTAACATGATATTACAGGGGAAAGGCCACACCCTTTCTCTAATGTGTTTTTTGGTCCGGCCGTTTATTTGGGGACAAAAGTTGAAGTTTTTTGTAATTAAGCAGGTAAAGTGCTAAATATAGAGAAAATGTATTTAATATATGTAAAGATATTTTAGGCCCCCAATGTATATTTAAAGAGATAGCCGGCGGCCGCAGGTATATTTTGACAAAGGGAGGAAGTGGAAAGGTGAAAATTGTTCCGGTACAAGAAGCAGAAGGAATGGTCATCTGTCACGACATTACGGAAATTGTTCCCGGAAAGGTTAAAGGGAGAGCATTTAAAAAAGGCCATGTGATACAGCGCGAGGATATACCTAAACTTTTAAATCTAGGCAAAGAGCAGCTCTATGTCTGGGAAGTGAACGAAAACGGCCTGCATGAAAACGAGGCGGCCATCAGAATAGCTAAGGCGATAGCGGGGGCTGGAATCAGCCTGACCGAGCCTGCGGAGGGCAAGGTAGAACTAAAGGCAGAGATAAAGGGTCTTTTGAAAATTAATGTTCAGGCTCTGGAAGAAATAAATGAGGTACCGGAAGTGGTCGTGGCCTCCATCCACTCCAATCAGATTGTGGCAGCCGGGAAAACCGTGGCCGGGTGCCGGGTTGTACCTTTAGTGATCAATAAGGAAATGATTGAGAAAGTAGAGCAGATTAGCCGGGACTTCAGGCCTGTTTTTCAAATCAAACCTCTGCGCAAGCTGAAAATAGGAGTTGTGACTACGGGCAGCGAAGTATACCATGGCCGTATTCAAGATAAATTTGGTCCCGTAATAAAGCAAAAAATTGCGGAAATGGATAGTCAGCTTTTACGGCAGATTTATGTTAATGACAGGGTGGAGATGATTTCCGAGGCTATTCATACTTTAATCAAGGAAGGCGCCGAGATGGTTATTACAACAGGCGGAATGTCTGTTGATCCTGATGATGTAACACCCAGCGGAATTAGAGCGGCCGGAGGGCATGTCGTTACCTATGGTGCGCCTGTTTTACCGGGCTCCATGTTTATGCTGGCCTATCTTGACGGCGTACCGATTTTAGGTCTGCCCGGTTGTGTAATGTACCACCGGACAACGATTTTTGACTTAGTTTTTCCCCGGGTTTTAGCCGGTGAGGAAATTACCCGCCGGGATATTACCCGGCTGGCACACGGGGGATTATGTAATGTCTGTGATCCTTGCCGTTACCCCGACTGTTTCTTTGGCAAGGGCAGTTAATGAATAACCAGCTTTTGTCAAATGCGTGGAGCAAAAGAACCGTCCGGTTAGGCGGGTGCCCATAAGACAGTAATTCACCAGAATTACGATTATGGGCATCCGTCAGGCAGGATTGGACAACAAGAAAAACACGCTGTATGGGGCTTTATGCCGTGTACAGCGTGTTTTCTCGTTCATTTCCGTTTTCGCTTGTCCTTGCCGTAATAGGGGCTGGCCTTTCCTTTCTGACCGTACGGATTTTTCAGTTTTTTGGATTTCCCGAATTATTTCAATACTTCTGTTCTATTTTTATTGACATCTAAAAGCAGAAACGGCATAATATCAACATACGATATCGATACGCGATATTTAAGACGCGGACGGGGGACGCTATGAAAA
Source organism: Peptococcaceae bacterium (assembly GCA_049366715.1). Taxonomy (GTDB): domain Bacteria; phylum Bacillota; class Peptococcia; order Peptococcales; family BICA1-8; genus JBMNCQ01. Next base: position 25,933 of record JBMNCQ010000003.1, read on the forward strand.
ATAAAGTACGAGGGCCACTGACAGAACCCATGTTTTATGTGCTGATGGCCTTTTTGAAGCAGGATATGTGTG
>JBMNCQ010000004.1:0-330335 GCA_049366715.1 Peptococcaceae bacterium
TTACCGAATAGTCTTCAAATTTGTCCAGGAAAGTAAAAAAGGAAGATTGTTTTTTTCCCAAAGTAATCTACTCCTCCAATAAAATAATCTGTGACCATAACTACGGTTCTAATATTTGAGCAGGGAAACTCCCTGCTCAAATATTAATTATAATTATCTTGAAAATTACTTGCCGGCTGCTTGGACCTGTTCAATCAGGTCTTTACCGATTTTATCCTGCCATTTTTCATAAACAGGAGCCATTGCTGCCTGCCATTCGGCTTTATCCGGCTCTGTTACCTCCATACCTGCTGCCTTCAATTCATCTAAAAGTTTATTATCCATATCTAAGATAATCTGCCGTTCAAAATCACGGGCGTCATTTGCAGTTTGTTGAAAGATATCTTTTTCGTCGTCACTTAAATTATCCCATAAAGTCTGGCTGATGAGCAAAGGAGCCGGAGCATAAAAGTGGCCGGTCATAGCCAAATAATCCTGTACTTCAAAAAACTTAGAAGTAGAAATAATGGGTAGCGGGTTTTCCTGACCGTCAACAGTCTTTTGCTGTAAGGCTGTAAATAACTCACCAAAAGCCATGGGAGTGGGATCAGCACCAATTTCTCTAAAAGAATCCATATGGATTTGATTTTCCATTGTTCTGACTTTGATTCCTTTCATATCTTCCGGATGGACGATGGGCAGTTTAGAATTTGTAACATTTCTAAAACCATTTTCCCAATATGACAAACCGACAAGACCGGTACCATCAAGCTTACTGAACATATCCTGACCAATTTCACCATCAAGAACCTCATAAGCGTGTTCCCTGCTTGTAAAAATGAAAGGCAGGTCAGTAACCAGGAATGCATCGGAAAAACCTGCTAAAGGTGCCGTAGAGACAAGAGTTAAATCGATGGTCCCCATTTGCACACCTTCGATTGCTTCTCTTTCAGAACCTAATTGAGCAGAAGGATATACTTCAACTGCATATTTGCCATTCGTTCTTTCTTTAAGAAGTCTGCCAAACTCAACTAAACCTAATTGATAAGGATGATCTGCTACTAAAGTATGCGCGATCTTTAAAACAGTAGTTTCCGTTGCACCTTCTTGAGTCTCGCCGCTTTGCGGTTCCTCATTTTTGGTTTCTCCACCGCCGCAGCCTGCCACTAAAGTCATTACAAATAATGCCACAATTAACAAACTAATAAACCTGGTACTTTTCTTCATAATCTTCCTCCTCAATTTCAATAATATTAATCAATCTTCTAAACTTTCTAAAAATTCTCACCTCCCGGAAATATTTGCAAAACTGTGAGTTTGTCCATCAATACCGTACTATGAACGACATTGACAGACTTTTTTAATATATTCAAAAAATTTCTTAGAATTCCTTTCAATATTGAATAAATTTTCGTTATCTTTTTAATTCCTTAATTCTTAATATGCAATTTTCATGCCATTATTATGACCCCCGCTATCTTACGAATATTAACGGCCTGCTTGTTCTTTAGCAAAGATAAAGTGTTAGAAATCGTTAGAAAATGTTAGAATTTCTATCACAGACGTTATTTCCAGGCCGGGATCTCGGTAGCTTATTAACCGGATGAATTTTTCCTTCTCATTTAAAAGGAACTGCTGTATAGACTAAGACAGCAGTTCCTTGCATGTATTTTTATATAATTTGGGATATCACTCCTCAATGAAGAGTCCTGAGATAGGAAAAAATAGTCTAACTTACCAGGGGAGTTAAAAAGTACGCCGCCATAGTTGCCGTTATTAACCTTATTATTACGCCGATCACCGCAGCCTGCATGGCTTCTTTTTCATTAAGATCGGTAACATTGGCCCAAACCGCCGGAATTTGACCAAAGGGAACCTGCAGCGGAAATCCTGAATTCGCTAATACAAATGATCCCAGAACTAAGGCAGGGGCTATTGCGGTTTCCTTTAAATCAGCCACAAGGGTACCCATGGCCAGCGTATTGGAAACCAGGATCGTTAAGGCACCGGTTTTGGGCTCAATTCTTAAGGCTCCCATTACACCATTCAGAAAGCCGTCGGCATACTGCCAGATTCCAATGTATTCCAGCGCGCCGATAATAGCAAATATAACAACTGCTGCCGGAACGATTAACAGGAAAAGCAGTTCCGCTCCTTCCCTGGCCGCATTAAAAATTGTCGGTAAAGCAGGGGTATCGGGCGTGAATCTGGGCAAATTGTCCAAAGGCACAGCTTTGGTATCCCGCCAGACAAATTTTAATATTAAGGGAACTAAAATCAAAGGAATAAACAGTGTAATAATGACAACGGGAAATACACTGATTCCTGCCATGCTTAAAGCCAGCATCCCCAGCATAAAGATAGAGAATGAAGCCGGAGCCTGGACCATTGTGGCAATAGCTATTTTTTGCTCGTCTTTCGTTGCCCCGGCTTTGATGAGAACCGGTCCTGCAATACGGCCTGCTGCATTTACGTCTCCTAATATGTTGTAAACACCGGGTACTACAACGGCAGAATTAACACCGATATACCTTAAAATGGGAACAAAAATCCTCATCAAGGCATCGGTAAAACCTAACCTCTCCAGGATTCTGCCGGTCATCACGCTTACAATAATAGCTGCCCCGATGTTTTTACCGAAAATAAACACGTCAAAGATTCCAAAAGCTTTATTAACCATTGCGTCAAACATTCCTGCGATATGATTGGAACCTAAAAACAACCCCAGTAATGCCAGGATCACCAGGCCTAAACCCACATATTCAATCGTTGCCATAGTTTTGCGGCTATTCGTTACCTCTGCTTCCATCTTCGCCATTTTCATTCCTCCTTAAAATTATTGTACATGTGTCGAATTAGCTTGTTTTAAACAAAAGTCAGTCTTTTAATATTTACCTCCTTCCTATTTCTGTTTTTTAAGCAAATATTTATCTGTGATCATTTCTGCATAGTTTTGAATGCTGGAGCTTCCAAATTTATCAACGGGTACCGAACACATCCTTTCTCTGAATACCACTACTTCAACTGACGGCAAAAGCTTTTTAATTGCTTTGGCCAGTGGAAGACCATTCTCAAATATTTCTAACGAATGAGGGTTGCCGATAATAAAATTCAGACCTAATTCTTTTGCTTTGTTGATAAGAGGGTTATCGGCTTTAACCCGGCTGATTGACGCCAGCACGGTATCAATCTCCGGATTTTCCCTCAGCACATTTTCCAGATGCTCAGGGGTGAATGCAGTATGGGGGAAGATATGCAGGATATTTTCTACTTTGCTCTCCCTGGTCCCCACAAGAATCTGCCCTTGCGCAGCAACACTTGTTTCAAGAATTTCCTTACAAGATCTGATTTCTTTTTCTGACTCTAAAAACTTATCCTCCGCATCAATGTCCATGAAATCTTTAATGCGGTCCAGGATATCCCCCAGGGTTTTAACTTCATCCAGCGTCTTTCCGACATAAAGTATATTGCCGGGAACTCCTCCATAGCCAATTTCAACCCGGTAAGCAGCATGTCCGTGAATATAAGATATACCGGGATGCAAACCATGAAATGCTTCATGCAGCTCCAGCGCCGCCATTTTATAAAGCCCCAGATATGTTCTGATTAACACTCCCCCAGAATTCGCCGCATCGGCTATCGGGTGATGAGCAACTAAGGCATCAACATCTGTTGACCCGGCTAATTCAATGGCCGATTCTGTCATGGTCATTAGAACTGCAATCTTCTTAATTTCCATTTGCGGATCACCAAATACTAACCCCGGGGTTTCCGTTACGGCCTTCCCAGGCAGATTAGATGATTTAACTACTACAAAAGGATTCTGAGAATTATACATCTCCCCAATGCTTTTGGGAATCCTTCCTCCTGTAATCGTATCAAGGGCTTGCACTAGGTCTGAAACTTTGGTCTTCTTCATAAAAATCCTCCTTATTTTGTTCTATAAAAAAAACCGCCCAAAAAGTCAACTAAGTATTTAACCTTTTCAGGTTAAAACTTAATTTGTTCTTTAATGGACGGTCTTATCAGGCTCTTAATTTACAAGCTCCCTCAGCCAGTCGTATTAAATAAGCTGGTGTTCGGGCGCTTATCAAGTTTAAGTTCCCTTAACCAGTTAATTTTCATGATTAAATTGTTTTTAGAGATTTTTCTAAGACAATTATTGTCCCTGCACATTCTGTAGCAATATCATAATCTTTTAAAATTGTAACGATTTTAAAACCAAACTGTTTTTCTAACAATTCTTTTAATCTTTCTTTAAAGGCAGTTAAAAGAATATAATTTATTTCCAAAGTGGAGACACCCTGATTGTCCAAATTGGCTAGGGCCGGAACCCTTTTATTCTTGGCAATGATCACGATGAGATTATCAAGGATATATACCTTCTGCCGTTCCAACCCATAACCGATCACTTCTTGATTAACCTGATTGTTAATCTTCATGATTTCTTGATTTAAGTTGGCAGAAAAATACATAAAAAATCCTCACTCCTATTGGTATTAAACTTGTATTTTCTACATAAAAATACATACTCCTGCTATTTTTTAAAAAATATACAGTATTTTTAAACTTTTTTGATAGTTTTCCGTTGGCGCTTTATATTTTTCCAGTTAGCATGCACACTTAAATAAAAAAGTGCGGGAAATTCCCACACTGAATATCATGATCCCGGAAGCTATTTATTTACGCTTAATTTATCCTCCACCAAAATTTTACTATTAATAAATTCCGTAATGGGTATTACGAATCTGCCCCTCTCATTCCAATACATTTCTATATCAGGCCGGGCCAGAGGAATATCAAAGGATTTACCCCGGGCATTTACAATTCTTATCCCTAAGCAATCTCTAATCGTACCCGGGTCCAAAAGAATATTAGTCTCAAAAACCACATGGACATCATCTGTCTGCCCGTCTTCCAATTCTATATACTTTCCGGGCTTTGCTTCTAAGGCCCCTAATCCCAGCGGCCTGTCTGTAATTGAATAGGAGTTGTTCCGGCCGATCCCGGCGATTCTAGATCCTGATAAAGCCGTAAATCCGTTACTATTGGTGTATGAATCATTTCCTTTTGATTCAGAAATCATAAAGCCGTGGGACCTTAAACCAATCTCTATATAAGAGTATTCCTTAATAAATATTGGCTTCTCCACATAAAGTTCAACCGATAGTTTCATATTCATTCCCCTCCTTTACCTTTGAGATGCTTCATACTATGCCGAAGGAGGAAAATGGGTTACAAAGAATTTTTTAAAAAAACTTCTAAAACATTTCTAAACGAATGACGCCGGGGCCCCTCTTGGGTTTAAATAAAAAATCTCCTTCCGGGAATTTGCTAAACCGTCCCGGACATACACACCCAACTGTTAATTATCATATTCATCTAAAAAGGAATGCGTTTCTCCTTCTGTTTTCCAACCCAATACACAATCTAAGTACACATTTTGGGCAGCCCGGAAAATCGACTTTTCCACTTGTTCAAAGTTAATTTTTAAGTCCTTGATTAAGCTTTTTATCTCATAGCGTTTATTACCTGTTTTTTCAGCAGCAACCATACAGGCACAGTTCATAGGGCTGATCCCATTCTCCCGGATAAACTTTGCAATGCTGTCTTCATGAATATAATACATAGGTCTGATGAGTTCCAGACCTGTAAAATTCTGTGACTTCAGTTTAGGCATCATCGTTTTAAAACTTCCTGCATATAGTAAATTTAATAATGTTGTTTCAATGACATCATTAAAATGATGGCCTAGAGCAAGCTTATTGCAACCTAGTTCACGAGCTTTAGCATATAAGGCGCCCCTGCGCATTTTCGCACACATATAGCAAGGATAATCACTGGCAATATCATCTACAATATTGAAGATATGGGATTCAAAAATTGTTATGGGAATATTTAAATGGGTGCAGTTATCCAGTAACCAGTCTTTGACTTGCTCATGATAACCGGGATCCATAGCAATAAATTCCACATCAAACTTCACCGGGCTATGACGATACAACTCCTGAAAAAGTTTGGCCATTAAGAGACTATCTTTACCTCCTGAGACAGCTACGGCAACTTTATCCCCTTGATTGACCAGTTTATAGTCCTTAATTGCTTTGACAAATTTAGACCAAAGAGGATTGCGGAATTTTTTAATAATACTGCGCTCGATCTCTTTCAACGGCTGTCTGGCAACAGACGGAACGATTATTTCACATCCATTGCCGGCTAATTTACTCATTAATTGTACCTCCCCTGCTGAAATTACTCCTTTTAATTATTCTTGTTCAAGTTTATACTTTGCAAAAAGCTCTGGCAATATATTTTTCCGGGAAATCAGACTCTTTATCCGGAAAACATATTTGCCGTCTTGACCAAGATAACCATAGATTTCATAGAAAAACTTTACTAAAATCATATCATAGTGAGATTATTTATAAAGGAGGGGGCAAATTTGCAAAGAATATTTCTAATGGTTATTCTGCTTGGTGCTTTGATTCTTAATATCGGCTGTCAAAGTAAAGAGCAGTCTCCCGGTTATCAAAATATTGAGCCTAAAATTGCCTATGAAAAGCTCCAAAAAGAAAAAGACATTGTTCTATTGGATGTCAGGACTCCTGAAGAATATCACGAGAAACATATCCCGGGCAGTATCTTAATTCCCCTGGATCTGTTAAAAGAGCAGGCCGAACAACAAATCAAAGACAAAGATGGGGTAATTTTTGTTTACTGCCGCAGCGGCAACAGAAGCGCAAAGGCTGCCGAGCTTCTCGCAAACCTTGGCTATACCAAAGTCTATAATCTGGGAGGTATAAATAACTGGCCTTATGAAACAGAATCCGGTCCCGAAACCGGACAAACCGCTTTCAGGGTTAAGCTTAAGACGCAGCTGCTTGCTACTTACCGGCCGCCCCTCTCTGCAAAGCCACAATCAGCTTTACTTATGAATTTTTTGTAATTAATAATATTTATGCAATAAACAGCGGAGAGGGCAGGAAAAACCTGCAATTTTCAGAAACAATATATATAAACATCTTGACGGGAGGAGAAACAGCATGCAACATCGTTTACTTGGCAAAACCGGATTAAACGTCTCGGTAATAGGTTTTGGTGCTTTACCAATTCAACGGGTAGATGAAAAAACTGCAGTTGAAGTAATGCATAAGGCCTTTGATTTGGGCATGAACTTCCTTGACACCGGGCACAGATACACCGATAGTGAATCCAAGGTAGGAGCAGCCCTTAAAGGACGCCGGAACGGCATAATCGTTGCATCTAAATCACCGGCTCGGGATAAAAAAGGAATGCTGGAGCATATTCAGCTCAGTCTTAAACAAATGGGATTAGATTATATTGACTTATATCAATTGCATAATGTGAAAAGCATGACCGATATGGATAAGGTCTTAGCCCCCGGAGGAGCTCTGGAGGCTTTGCAGGATGCCAAACAAGAAGGCTTAATCAGGCACATCGGCATCTCCAGCCATCGCAAAGAAACCCTCTTTTTTGCTCTGCGGGAGGGATTTACCGAAACCATTCAAGTCCCCTTCAATGCTGTTGAAACCGATGAAATAGAACAACTCCTGGACTTAGCCGAACAAACCGACACAGGTGTAATTGTAATGAAACCGTTAGCAGGAGGTGCTTTTGGTAACGCCCCTGCTGCTCTTAAGTATCTGCTGACTCACCGGGTCAGCACCGTTATTCCCGGTATGGACTCTGTCGAACAGGTCGTAGAAAATGCCCGGGTGGGCACAGAAAAACCTCTCCTAACGGAGGAGGAACAAAAAAGTCTTACCGCAGATATTAAAAGATTGGGGAAAGAATTTTGCAGGCGCTGCGAATACTGTTTGCCCTGTCCCCTAGGTATTAATATTCCGCAGATTTTTATTTGGGAAGCTTATTTCGATCGTTATAACTTAATTGATTTTGCCCAATCACGTTATCAAAATTTAAAAATTAAAGCAGATAACTGCATCAAATGTGGTAAATGTGAAAATAAATGTCCCTATGACCTGCCCATTAGAAATATGCTGGCCCGGGCAGATCAAAAGCTTTCTCTAAAATAAAAAGGGAACCTTCCGCCTGATGGTTAATTTTGCCGGAGGAATGTCCCTGTTATTATGTAAATTATTGTTTATAAAACTCTGCTTGCAAATTGCTTATTAAAGAGCGGGCACTCTGTATGCCCGCTCTTTAATAATTCTATCGCTTCTTAATTTTTATCCGATCCGATTAATGAAAAAATGCTACTCCTAATTATGCACCGTTTCTCAGGCGATTTTCCTTAGCATCCCGGTATATATTGCTGGTAGATTATAATTCCGGCTGACAACTTTTTATATTCTAAAGAAAGATTCTTTAAAAAGATATTTTCTTCGTTTTAAAGGACCCCTGCGTCCACTACTCTTTTATGTAAATATATTGAAATTATCATAAAAATTATCTGTCAATAATTAACTGGGAAACATGGAAAATATTTAACAAACCTTCCCAAAACTATAATTGCTTTTTACTGGAATCAAAAATAATCTCTCCGTCCTTGGAAATTCCCTGGCAAATATTAAATGTCCTGCTGCCCTCCAGGAGATCATACCATACTCTCCGGCCTTTAATTTTGCGCACGATTGCATACCTGTCATTTTCATCACCACTTGTCATATGCAAGTTTACTTTTTCGATTTTAGAATTGTTAATGATCCCATACAAGAACGAAAACTCCGGTATTTCTGTTTTAGACTGCATGAAAATGGTACGGGTCAGACCCCTATTAAAGTCTTCCTGTTTTCCCAACTCGTCTTCAATAATAAAATGCCAGCCATTCTGTATTTTATAAAAGAGCCCTACGGTCAAAACCTCTGATTGATCTTTCTGATAAAAAGCTGCGGCTTTATCGCCAAACTCCTCGATATGATATATTTCCTTAACATCCGTTCCCGCTTCATGTAATGCCTGTTTTACAGAAATCTGCTTCCCGCCGCAGCCATGCAAAAAAAACATTACTAAAATCATGATCGGCAGTAATTTTTTCCGGATTTGCATACTATCCCTCCACCAGACTTTTTCCATAAAGATTTGCCGCATTTCGCTAATCCTGCTTTATCCGGTACATATTGTGATATCGCAATTAATAGTGCAGTATTTTACTCTTCACTGACGGTGACTGCGAATTTCTGACGGGGGAGAAGCTGACCTGTGCTCTCTAATTTCAGGGTGTACTTATCACTTTGTTCCGGCAAAGAGAAAAAGATTTCATCTTCTTCACCCCAGGAAAAATTCATCCTGCCCTGTCCCTGCCCCTTTTCATCACTTAAAATAAAGTGAGGTATGATATCTTTGCCGTCGCCAGCAATCTCCACTTGATATTTGATGAAAACCCGTTCTTTCTCCAGCCAGGCCCTGCTTATTTTAAGCAGTCCCTTATCGAAAGGTATGACGTGTTCTTTGTCAATCGCTGTCTGCTCAGTAAAGTCCAAGCTTATTTGAGGCGCATCCGGAATCTTATGAAAAACATAGATAGGAGGCAAAACAAACTCCAGTTCTTCCGTTTGGGCTTCAACAGGATCAAACTTAACACTTCCTTCAACCTGACTAGGAAACTGGGTCGTTCTATATTCACCCTGCTGGATTGTAATTTCCTGCCGCTGGGTCAGATCATACAAGACCGGCCTGACAACCGGCGGATCTTCGCTGCGATAATTAATCCCGTAAGTAGCGGCATAATTAGCGATCAGCCCTTCAGGACCTACCGGTCCGGGAGCAGGCGGGGCATGATCGGGCAGCTTAGTATAAGATGTCGGAAAATAAGCATCCTTTCCTACAGCAATCCCCGAAACCGAGCCATCATAAGGCCAATCCATTTTAATCTTAAATTCCGATTGACTTATACCTAAGACAATCTTTTGCATTGCAATATTAATATCTGCTGTCTTTTGTTTGAGATTGGGATAGATTATCCTGGTATGCTGCAGAGTAGCCGCAATATCTACCGGAAACAAAAATTCTATATCTTCCGCACCGTTTTGATAGCGCAGAGTAGCCTTAACCTCTTCTGCCGCTATATTTAACGGGTCAAATTCGGCCACGTAATATTTTTTTTGAAAAATCTTGCTGCTTTTATTGAAATACTCATTGCCTTCCTGGTCACGAAGATGTATTTCCAAAAGCTGATCTTCAGGATTTGCAACAGTTAAAAAAAGAATTGTTCTTGAGCTATCAAATATTCCTTTCTGTAACGTAATCTCCGAATTATCTAAGATTTTTGTTTGATTGATCTGGGTGAATAATCCTAATTCATCAACGATTCGATAACTGGGATCATCAAGACCGATATGTTTCCCCGCATTATAAGAAGCGTAAGCTATGCCCAGGCCCCCTACCACAAAAATGCTGATAACAAGCAGCATCGTTTTTTTGAGTTTCGTGAGTATTCTCTCTTCGGCCCCTTTGGCTTTCTCCAGCCCCACTTCCTCCACCGGTAATATTTCCGGCAACGGCCTCTTAAGCTGCTCCCAGGTTTCCTGACAAAACGTACATTGGGCTAAATGGCCTTCTATATATTCCCTTGTCTCAGGACTAACTAACTCTTCTAAATATAAAGGAAATAATTCTTGTATTAATTGACACTCTTTCTTCACTGAACATCATCTCCCTGCAGTTCTTGATAGACCTTATATAACTGCTTTTTAGCCCTAAAAAATGTAACCCTGGCCCAATTTACCGATTGCCCGAAAATCTCACTGATTTCTTCATAACTTAGCTGCTCATATTCCTTCAATATTAAGATGGTTCTGGCCGTTTCGGAAAGCTGAAGCAGAGCATAAGCGATATTCTCCCATTCTTCCTTAATGACGATCATTTCACCGGGGTCCCGTGCCTCTGAATCCTTCATTTCAGGAAAAGGCTTATCCCCCCAAGGAGTAGACATATCCCTCCCTCTCCTGCTGATACTTTTTAGATAAACGTTCCGGGCTATGGCAAAAAGCCATGTTTTAGCCGACGACCGTTGACCAAAACGATGGATAGAAAGACACGCCTGATAAAAAGTTTCCTGGGTTAATTCCACAGCATCTTCCTTATTTCCCGTAAGACGCAGGAAATACCGCATAATAGGCCCTTTATATAATTCATACAGTTGTTTGACTCGCTCCATAATAAGTACAGCCTCGAAATATTTAATAACTACTTATTAATTTCACTTTCACTACTTACTTATCCTATCTGGTTCTTAAATTTTTCAACCATTATTTGCATGTATTCTTATTTTTGTTCTTCCTTGGGCTACAATATACTGAGCCTCCTTGGGAGAAATAGCCAAAACAACAGCAATGTCGTGATAATTATATTTAAAAATATCCCGCAGGATAACTCCACAGCGCAATTCAGGAGGCAATAGCAGCAATACCTTTTGTACATCATTTTCCGCATAAAATTGTAAAAAACCATAATAATTTAAAAATTCCTGCCACATTTTTCTTAATAAACTAAGATTGTCGTCACCGCACTTTTCCATAATTACCCTTGCTGTTATTTTTTCTGCTATTTGGGGATTAGCGCAGAGGCGATAGCAGAACTGATAGGCCAGAATAATTTTCTTTTCTACAGAATGCATATGCTTTCCTATCTCCTTTTTTTCCGTCTACTTATTAGTACCTCAAATCCCTGACTCATTACAAAAATCAGCTAAATTTTTATATTTTCTCAAAAGGAAAAATAAAAAAGCCTATCCTACACTGAATAGGCTAAAAAATTAGCGTGTTTTTATTACTTTCTAAACCGGCAAATACTTTTATAACACGTTCTGCTAATCCTTAACCGGCTCTATGGTCTAAGCCCCTGATCCGGCAAATTGGCTATCATAAAGTTCTGCATAAAAGCCGTTTTTTTCCAACAGTTCTTGATGGGTCCCCTGCTCAATAACCCGGCCGTTATTCATCACCAGTATCAAATCCGCATCGCGGATCGTGGATAATCTATGGGCGATTACAAAACTTGTTCTGCCTTTCATAAGTTCCGTCATAGCCTTTTGGATATAAGCTTCCGTTCTGGTATCGACACTGCTGGTAGCCTCATCAAGAATAAGAATCGAAGGATCTTTCAGCATAGCACGGGCAATGGTAATCAGCTGTTTTTGTCCTTGAGAAATATTGGACCCTTCTTCATTAATCAGTGTGTCATACCCTTCAGGAAGAGTCCTGATGAAGTGATCTGCGTTGGCTGCTTTTGCTGCCCGTACTACCTCTTCCTCGCTGAAATCTTTCCGGCCGTAGCCGATATTCTCCTTGATGGTACCGTTAAAAAGCCAGGTATCCTGCAGGACCATGCCGAAAATACTTCTTAATTTTTCGCGTTTTAAATCTGCAATATTTACTCCGTCTATTGTTATTTCACCGTCGTCTAATTCATAAAAACGCATCAGTAAATTTACCAGGGTAGTTTTTCCGGCACCGGTAGGTCCTACGATAGCTACAGTCTGTCCGGGGTTAACCCGGATGTTCATATCCTCAATAAGGGGAACATCCTTCTTATAGCTGAACTTAACATTCTTAAATCCAACTTCCCCCCGGGGCAGTTCAATAACATCAGCGGCTTTTTCATCACCGAGCTCCTCAGGTTCATTCAGTAGCTCAAATACCCGTTCGGCAGATGCGATAGTCGACTGAATAATATTGGCGATATTGGCCACCTGGGTTATGGGCTGGGTAAATTGCCGGGAATATTGGATAAAAGCCTGCACATCACCGATAGCAATTCGTTGCTGAGTGACAAAAATCCCCCCTACAACACTGACCAAAACATAGCCGATATTATTGATAAAGTTCATCAGCGGCATAATGATACCGGAAACAAACTGGGCTTTCCACCCGGCATTATAAAGCTCTGCATTGGTTTGATTAAACTTTTGGATTGATTTTTCCTCGTACCCAAAAGCTTTAACTATTTTATTCCCGGTATACATCTCTTCTACATGACCATTTAACTCTCCCAAAGCCTTCTGTTGATCGGCAAAATATTTCTGTGAACGGGTGGCAATGGATTTTGTCACAATAACATAAAACGGTAATGTTACCAGTAAAATAAGAGTCATAACCGGACTGATAGACAACATCATCACAATGATCCCAATCAGTGTAGTGATTGAGGTGATAAGCTGGGTCATACTCTGCTGCAATGTTGTAGCGATATTATCCACATCATTTGTTATCCTGCTCAAGATCTCACCATGGGTATGTTTATCAAAAAACTTAATTGGCAGCCGCGTTAGTTTATCATTTACCCCGTTACGAATATCAAAAACCGTTTTTTGGGTAACACCGGCCATGATATATTGTTGCAGATAACTAAAAAATGCGCTGATCAAATATAATACGGCTAGTATTAAGATAATCCTCAAAATATATGGAAAATCAACGCCGGCTCCCGGTACGCCTTTTAATTTCAACAATATCCCTTCAAATAATTTGGTCGTTGCTAAGCCCATGATCTTAGGACTAACAATACTAAAAACCGTACTCAGAACAGCCATTACGATAACCAGGATAATTGTATATCTGCGTGGTTTCAAATAGCCCATTAATCTTTTCAGTGTTCCCTTAAAGTCCTTGGCTTTTTCTGCCGGCATTGCAACCCGGGGCCCTGCCATAGGCCCTCTCATGGGTCCTGAGCCAGGCTTTTTGCCGCTTTGCCGGCCTCTCTGTTCTTCAGTCATGCCAATTCCTCCTCCGCCAATTGGGAAGATACGATTTCTCTGTAAACTTCACATGTATTAAGTAATTCTCTGTGCTTACCAATTCCTGCGATCCTGCCTTCATCTAAAACCACGATCTGATCCGCATTCATCACGGTACTGACCCTCTGGGCTACTATGATCATCGCCGCATCACCGGTTCTCTCCTTAAGAGCTTCCCGTAGTTTAGCATCCGTTTTAAAATCCAGAGCCGAAAAACTATCATCAAATATATATATCGGGGGTTTTCTCACCAGGGCTCGGGCAATAGCCAGCCGTTGTTTCTGCCCTCCGGATAAATTGTTCCCCCCCTGGATAACGAGGGAATTAAACCCTTCTTCCATCTCATCGATAAATTCCATAGCCTGTGCTGTTACTGCGGCCTCCCGGACCTCTCCTTCCGTAGCATTTCCCTTGCCGAAACGGATATTATCTGCTACCGAACCGGTAAAGAGCACCGCCTTCTGAGGCACAAATCCTATTACACTCCGCAGTTTTTCCTGAGATATTTGGCGAATATCCACTCCATCAATCATAATACTGCCGCTATTGACATCATAGAAACGGGGAATAAGACTGATTAATGTTGATTTACCCATACCGGTACCGCCAATTATCGCCGTTGTCGTACCAGGTTTGGCGGTAAAAGAAACATTATATAAAACAGGCTTTTCCGCCCCCGGATAGCTGAAAGTAACATTTCTAAACTCTACTACACCTTTAAAATTATTATTTTGGGCTTTTTCCGGATTTTTTATTTCCGTAAAGGAATCCAATACCTCATTAACTCTGGCCACAGATACTGCTGCCCGGGGAATCATGATAAACATCATGGATACCATTATTAAGGAAAACATAATCTGCATCACATACTGAATAAAAGCCATCAGATCCCCCACCTGCATATAACCGTTATCAATGCGGATGCCGCCGAACCAAATGACCGCAATGGTCGTAAAATTCATAACCAGCATTATGATCGGCATTAATGCGGCCATGATCTGGTTAACCCTGATGGAAATGCTGGTAAGATCATAGTTTGCATCATAAAAACGTTTTTTCTCATAATCATCACGATTAAAAGCACGTATTACCCTGATACCGGTCAGGCCTTCCCGGGAAACCAAATTTAACTTGTCCAGTTTCTGCTGGACAGCTTTAAAGAGAGGGATACCTTTACGGGTCAGGATAATGATTGTAATAAATAAAATGGGGATAGCGACAACGATTACTAACGAAAGCCGCGCATCTTTCGATACTGCCATAATAACGCCGCCGATAAACATCATCGGTGCACTTATCAACATACGTAATATTAACATGACAACCCTTTCTATCTGGGTAATATCATTTGTGGTCCTGGTTATTAACGAAGAAGTCCCCAGTTTATCAAACTCCTGTAAAGAAAAATTCTCGACTTTCGTAAAAATCTTTTCCCGCAGATCTTTACTAAATCCAATGGCTATTTTAGATGATAAAAAGCTGGCTGCAATGGTACAGACCATTCCGACCAACGCGACCAAAAGCATCAGCAAGCCAATTCTTAAGATATAATTTATATCACCTTGAATAATACCAACGTCAACGATATCACTCATTAAAGTTGGTAGATAAAGCTGAGAGAGAGATTGGAAAAATACCAATATTAAGACCAGAGCAATAAAGATTGAATATTGTTTTAAAGAACCAAATAATTTAAGCAAAGCTTATCACCTACTATCAGATTAATGAACTCAATTCTGCATAAGCTTCTTCAACGTTTCCAAGCCGCTTATGATCGCATCAATTTGGGCTTTATCCGCCTTATTCATTTTTTCAGCTAAGTTCCGTTCAATGGTTTCATTTGTATTATGCATTACTTTACGGGCTTTTTCAGTCAGCGAAACCTGCACAACTCTTCTATCACTATTATTCCTGCTTCTTGCTACAAAATTCTTATTTTCAAGTCTATCAATAATCCCCGATATGGTACTATTGGAAAGACTCAATTTCTCACTAATATCACTAATTTTCAAATTTTTATCTTTACATAATACGGCAATTACCATAATTTGCGGAGCAGTAAGTCCTGTTTGCTCAAATATCTGTTTAATATTTTGATTCATCAACGCATTTACTTCTTTAATTAATAAAGATATCTTTGTTCCGATATCCCTTGACATGAAACTACCTCCTTTAATATTTTCTATCATAATATTTTCTGTGGTAATATTTAGTATGCAAATTATTTCTAGGCTATAGTATACTCCTTCGCAGTACCAATGGCAACAAAAATAATAGCTATATTTCCTCTATAGAAAAAATACGCCATTCTATATTACTTCCCCAAACGCGTTTCAATACTCAATTTCTTACCACTTTACTTATTCGGATTTCTTTATCATATACCAATCCATTCTGTTATCTGTTTTCCTGCATTCTTTAGTCCTTATAGTCCTTGATTCCAGATAATTGACATTAGGGATTATTATATTGTGACTTCTTATATCAGTGCTATTCAAGGCGCTGCCTTCTATTATCCCAGGCCCGTACCTACTTCCCACCTATCTTTAACATTCTGGGGTCACTATTCTTTGTCTGACTAATAATATGGAACTTCTCATGATTAATATTTTATTTAAAAGTATCTTTAGCGGTCTAATTCTTGAACTTTTCAGCTTTCATTAACAGTTATGACCCGGGCTTCGCTGTACGTATAATATAAAAAGACATACCTTTATCTGCCGCCTGATTCGGAGCAAGGTATGTCTTGACAAAACGCTTATAGCTAGGGCTTTAAATTTATCCAACTAATTTTATCATCCACCTTTACCAGCATTAATATAAGTCTTTCTCTTTTCTAAAATTAAAGGTAATATAACACTTAAAACACTAATTAGAAATAAAATTAAAGTAATGGGGCGGGTAAATATTTGCAAAAAGTTACCTTCGTATATCTGAAGTATTCTTAAAAGCTCTTTATCTGCAATGGGCCCTAAAATAACCCCTAAAACCACAGGCATGACGGGGAAGTCGGTTTTCTTCATAAACCAGCCTAAAATACCAAAACCTAACATTAAAGCTGAATCAAAAATAGCGTTGCGGGTTGAAAACGAGCCGATAATTGTAAATAGCATTATGCAGGGAATTAAATATTTTGTAGGTATCATTATTATTTGGGCAGCGAATATACAAATAATCAAGCCTATTACTAACATAACAAATTGTTGGATAAATAGTGATGAAATGCTGGCATAGATAATTTCTCTATTATCCAGAAAAAGCCTGGGACCTGGAATCCAGCCTTGTATAAGCAATGCACCAAGCAACATGGCAGTTGAGGCACTGCCTGGTAAGCCAATAACTAGCATAGTCGCTAATGCTCCACCTTCAGAAGCATTGTTAGCAGTTTCCGTAGCAATTACCCCTTCAGGTATCCCGGTACCATACTCGTCAGACCTTTTTGACCACTGTTTAGCTTGATTATAACTTAACAAACTAGCCACAGTTGCACCTGCAGCAGGCATAATTCCGACAATGACTCCTATTATAGCAGAACGTAAAGTTAAAAATGGACGTATAATTACTTCTTTGAAGCCGCTAAATATATCTGCAAATTTAGACTTTTGTATATTCTCTTCCGTTATAATAAATTCTCTGCTTACTAAATTAAATAACTCAGGCAAGGCTAAAAACCCTATTAAAGTAGGGATTAAAGGAACTCCGTCAAGTAAATACATGCTGCCAAAGGTACCTCTTATATTCCCGATTGAAGACATACCTATAGTTCCAATTAAGACCCCTAGCATTCCGGCAAATAAACTTTTAAAGATATCTTTACTCAAGCTGCCAATAATCGTTAAACCGAAAATAGCTACCATAAACATTTCTGAGGGACCAAATTGCAGCGATAAATCTGCTAGTGGTTCCATAATTAACAGGAGCATTATACAACCAATTATTCCGCCAATCACCGAACTAAGTAGACCTACACCTAGAGCTTTACTGGCTTTGCCTCGTAGAGTCATGGGATAACCATCAAATAAAGTGGCCATATTTGCAGGAGCCCCTGGAGTATTTAATAATATTGCGGTTATCGCCCCGCCAAATAAGCCGCCGCTATAAATAGACAGTAGAAATACTAAAGCTGATAATGAATCCATATTATAGGTGAAAGGCAGCATCAAACCTATTCCCATGCTACCAGTTAATCCGGGCATAGCACCTAATACTAAACCTAGTGACACCCCACAGAACATATACAGAAAGAATTTAACATGAAAAATCATTGTAAAACCCTTTAAAAATGTAATCCAATCAAACAATACTTCTCCCCCCAATCATAGATGTCTAAAGAACTAAAATACCTTTGGGTAAAGGAACTCCCAACCAATAACTAAATAAATAATATAGCCCTAGCGAAAGAACTACCGGGCCTATAAATAAAACTTTTTTTTGTCTAACCTCAAATAATTTAAAAGTTAAGAAAACAAAAATGATTGTAGTAAGTATAAAACCCAGTAATTCAACTATTAAAAGAAATATAAATCCTAACAACATAAGTAAAAAAGTCTTTACATACTTAATCTCCTCATTTTTTGCTGCGGCGTAACCATGACTACCTGTTTTCTTAAGCTCTTTATAAGTGTTAAAAATATAGAGTAAAACTAATATTAGGAAGACAGGTTTAATTAACATCTGATCCTTTGCCGGGTTTTTAGCAATTCCCACGAAATAAATTATTGCCCATAACAACATGATTGTAGGTACTATAATTTTCTGATGCTTTTTCATTTTCCACACCTACCTAAAGGTTTGAACTACTGTTTTAATAAAACAGTAGTTCAAAATATTTTAATTATTAAACGATTACTTTTTACCGATTTTATCCTTATATTTCAGAACCGTATCGTGTATTTCTTGATTTATCTTTTCGCTTTCCTCAGGAGTATTAAATTCTGTTACTGTTATTTCGCCGGATTTTTCTAAATAGCCTTGATATTCAGAATTATTGAATGCCTTTTGGTATGTTTCAACTAACTTTTGAAATCTTTCCGGATAAGTCTCTTTTAATTTAGCATGAACAGCTATAAACCTTGATACACCAAGATTAGGCATTTCAACATTATATTTTTCTAATACTTCCAAAAATGTTGGAGAATCCGGCCAAATAGGCATTCTTTTTTTACTATTAATTGCTAAAACTCTCGCCTTTCCTTTTAAGGCTAAATCACCGTTTGCCTGACCTATGATAAAATCTACATGGCGACCTAAAAGGGCCGTTCTCATATCATTTCCGCCATCATAAAAAACTGTCTTAAAATCAAGGCCTAACTCATCTTTTAATATCTCACCAGCTATATGTAGCGGACCACCATAGAGAGTACCCCATTTAAGTTCGCCGGGGTTTTCCTTAATAGCTTTTACTAAGTCATCAAAGGTTTTATATGTAGAATCTTCTAGTACCGTAACGCTAACAGGATCATATTGTTGAATATTAATCATTGCAAAATCGGACACTTTGTAATCAGCATTATTAATGATTTCATTTACACTTAAATAGTTTTGTGCACTAATTATAATACTATTCCCATCAGGAGGTAATTTTGAGAATAATGTCGCACCAACCTGAGTGGAAGCTCCTTGTCTATTTTCAATTACCATTGGAACGCCTAATTCCTTTTCCCAGTATGGGATAAGTCCGCGAGCAAGTGTATCAGCTGTACCACCGGCTGCATAGGGAATAATGACTGTAATTTTTTCCTTTGGCCAATCATCGTTTTCTTCCGACTCTACTTCTTTACTAGTAGTTTTATCTGATGCTTTTTCCGAACCTGAACATCCTGTGAATAAAATAACAATTAAACCTAAAATTAAACAAACAATTAAAAATTTTCTACTTTTTTTCATTCATATTTACCCCCTAAAATGTATTAAATATTGAAGAACTCATTAAAATATAGATTCACCTCCGTGAAAAAGATTTATATGCGTTTAAAATATTTATTATGCAATTTTTATGCCCGGGTGAACTACTATAAATTCAGTAAATATAAAAGCATCCATGTTTCAATAATTATAAAAATAATAATAATGAAACATATAACAAGTTTTTATCTCTTAAAACAAACTATCTGTTAATAATCTCACAAGGTTATAAAGAATTTCTTTCTCAAGTAAAGCTGCTACCATAAATCAAAAATAAGACTGCTTATTAATATTTTCCGGAAACAGTAGATAAGAAAAGGAGCTGTTTTTACTTAAACACCTCCTTTTTCTAGTATCATCTAATAATTTTAATCAGAAAATATTTGTTTTCTCACATAAACATAACCTTCCATAATCCTTCGAGCAGTCCTATAAAATGCGGCTTTAGTTAACTTAATCTCTCCTTCTTCCACTTTTACTGCCGATTCTACAGCAATTATTCCGGATGGATGTCCAATATTTATCCTTGCTCTTTTTTTAGCTTCTGCACGCAAGACCTCCCAGACAATACTACCTTTGATTCTAGCCGCAGCTCCGGTACAGCATGTTCCGGAACCTGGATAAGTTTTATGCATTCTCTGCATAAACAATAACCATGACGTCATATCAATATTCTCTTTATTAACATTTTTTCCATTAAAAGTCTTATAGTTTTGGGGAGGACCAACTATTGCAAAAAACGGTATATAGGGACTTTCACTGACTGATAAATTCCAGTCTTCACACAATCCTAAATACTCTGCCACCTTTCCTCTTATCCCCTCAATAGTTTGCATTAAAGACACGTTAGCTTCAATCTCATTAGGTTCTTCTATACCCTTAATGCCTAAATCTGCAGCTTTAATAAAAACCAGCGGATTTCCTGCATCTATTATTGAGACCTCATAACTTTTTCCATTAAATTCAAAACAATTCTTAGGATTTCCCGTAGGTAATAATTTCCCTGTTATTGAACCTTGGGTATCGGAAAAATCTAAAGTAATACAAGAGCCTGTACCTGGGACGCCATCTATCCTCAAACTCCCATCTACTGCTGCTTTTCCGTTAACAACAGGGACTTGAGCCGTAATTATCTTTCCTATATTTGTTTGATGTATTCGTACTGTTGTTATAGGTTCTACTGCCTGAATCAAACCTTCATCAATTGCAAAGGGACCTACGCCACTAGAGATATTCCCACAATTACCTTTATAGTCCACTACATCTGATTCAAAGCTTACTTGAGCAAAAGTATAATCAATATCTGCATCACTTCGACTTGAAGGTGATATTATCGCCAATTTGCTGGTTAATACATCAGCGCCGCCCAATCCGTCTATTTGCCGGACATCAGGGCTACCAAAAATAGCTCTAATCACCGCATTCCTTTTTTCGGGGTGGCTGGGAAGTTCATTCTTCATTATAAATATTCCCTTACTAGTGCCGGCACGCATAATCACACATCGTAATTGTTCCAATTCAGGGTGCATCAATCTTCCCCCTTATAAAAATTAATTTCTAACGTGATTCCATAATATACAACTCAGCGAGCGTCCTGCCCGTACCTCCTGTCTGCAATATTTACAATAAGTACATCTAACTACAGACTCCCAATTACCTTCTAAGACTTTTACAGGCAAATAAGGATCTGCTACGATTGCTCTACCCATAGCTACAAGATCTGCTTTTTTGGTTAACAACACTTCCTCAGCTACCACCGGGTTGCCAATTTTACCTGCTACCATTACCGGGATTCGTACTGTTTTTTTAATTTCCTCTCCTAGGTAAGCATTGGTAGCATCAGGCCACTCTGCCGTAGGCCAAGCACGCCAATAACTATACTCGTCCGGCAAGGTCGTCGTCAGATTATTATCCCTTTTTTTAACCCTGCCACCTGCCGAAAGACTAATAATATCCGCCCCATTGGCCTCTAAAATTGCAGCTATTGCAGAACTATCCTTTGGTGTATTACCACCAATCATAAATTCATCACCCAAAATACGGCAGGAAACCGGGAAGCTTTCTCCACACGCCTCCTTAATACCTACTATTACTTCAGCTGCCAGTCTGGTTCTGCCCTGAATACTACGCCCATAATTGTCTGTTCTATTATTAGTCATCTTAGACAAAAAATCTGCTAACGTTCCACGATGAACCA
The DNA here is from genome assembly GCA_049366715.1 of Peptococcaceae bacterium. Taxonomy (GTDB): domain Bacteria; phylum Bacillota; class Peptococcia; order Peptococcales; family BICA1-8; genus JBMNCQ01. The sequence continues at coordinate 21,798 of JBMNCQ010000004.1, forward strand.
TATGAATCTCCACGCCGTCAAATCCGGCCTGTTGAGCGCGCTTCGCTGCCTCTATAAAGTCATTTTTGATCTCCTCAATCTCCCATTGTGCAAGATCCTCAGGTGAACGTTTAGTACTAACTAAGCCATCATGAAGTTGAAGAAACACTACTGTACCTTCGGCATGAATTTTTTCTACCACCTGACGTAATCCAGGAATGAATTTATCATCATATACCGCCATTGTTCTATTATTTGGTGACCGGCGTTTAGAGCTGATGCTCGTTGCCTCGAAAATAATTAATCCTGCTCCTCCGCGAGCTACTTTAACATAAAAATTTTCTACTCTGCTATCTACAAACCCTTCGTTATCTACCCAATTTAAAGTCATGGCTGCTGCCGTAATTCTATTTTTTAATGTTAGCTGCTGTATTTTAATTGAAGAAAATAAATTCTTATAACTTTCCATTATTACCCCCCTAAATATTTAAATATCCTTTCTAATTTTTTCTTAGAAAGTTATTTTCCAGATTTTGTACCAGACCTCCAGCTCTGATAATCTCCAAAATATGGCTGGGATATGGTATAAATGAATACTCCTCCCCTTGAGTAATATTACGTATTATTCCATTTAAAAGATTAACTTCCAATTTATCTTTATCCGCAATTTGCGAAGCATATTTACACTCAATCACCGGCAGGCCTATGTTAATAGCATTCCTATAAAATATCCGGGCAAAAAATTCAGCTATAATTGCCCCTATTCCTACATGCAGTAAAGCAATAGGAGCTGTTTCACGACTTGAGCCAGAACCAAAATTTTTACCGGCAACCACAATATCCCCTTGCTTTACATTTTTACTAAATTCGGAATCGATGCCTTCCATTACATGCTGTGCTATTATCTCATAGGAATGCTCCATATACTGAGCAGGTGAAATAATATCTGTATTAATGTTATCGCCATATTTATGTACTATGCCACAAATTGTATTCCCTCTCATCCTACACCCCCTTACATATATTCACGAGGATCAGCAATATAACCCTTAAGAGCTGAAGCTGCAACTGTTGCCGGAGATGCCAGATAAACTTCCGATTGTTTACTACCCATTCGCCCGACAAAGTTTCGATTTGTAGTTGAAATACATCTTTCTCCGGGCCCCACAACACCAGAATGAACACCCAGACATGCACCGCAACTCGGTGCTAAAATAATAGCACCTGCTTCAACTAATGTATTGAGCAAACCTGCCTTAGATGCTTTTAACCAAATATCCTGCGATGCAGGGGAAACTAAAAATCTAATATCCGGATGAACCTTATGGTTTTTAAGAAGTCTCGCGGCTATTTCTAAATCATGCAGCCTTCCACCTGTACAAGAACCTAAATATGCTTGTTCTATCTTAATTTTCGGTATTTTTTCGATGCTTTGCACATTATCTACTTCATGGGGACAAGCTATTTGAGGTGTTAAGCTGATTGCATCATAGTTCACTACTTTATAATACGTCGGACTCTTATCACTATAAACAGGCTCATACTTAGTAATACCAATAGCTTTAAGAAAATCAAAGATCTTTTGATCTGGCTCTATTAATCCTGTTTTCGCCCCTGCTTCGACCGCCATATTAGTTAGGCACATTCTTTCATCCAACGGTAACTGTTGTATTGCACTACCTGAGAACTCCATTACCTTATAAGTTGCACCCGCGTGACCTAAATCACCTATGGTTTTTAATATCATGTCTTTTGCCATTACAGCCGGGGATCGATTTCCATCCCAATTAACTTTTATTGTATCAGGTACCTTTAACCATATCTGGCCGGTAATTAACACCCCTAACATTTCTGTAGATCCAATGCCTGTCCCAAAGCATCCTAAGGCACCCGCAGTACAGGTATGGGAATCAGTCCCAACTAGAATAGTCCCAGGGAGACTGAACCCTTTCTCCGCTAAAATCTGATGACAAGGCCCTTGTCCTTCGAAGTAGTTCTTCACTTTATTTTCCCTACTCCATTCCCTGGTAAAACTCAGAATATCAGCCTGAGCAACATTAGAAGCTGGTGAGTAATGATCTGCTATGACCACAAGTTTATCCTCATCCCAAATCTCAGCATTAAGACGCTTCAGCTCAATAGCAACTTGGACTCTGGGACCCAGAATATCATCCATCATAGCACGGTCTACTCGAGCATTGACTATTTCGCCAGGGGTTACAAATTTATGGCCCGATTTTTTTGCAAGTATTTTCTCTGCCATTGTCATTGCCATTTTATTCACCCTATTTCTCAAAACTTGTGTTAGATTAATTAGATAACCTTTGTCAGATACTTTTCCTGGGGATATCAAGCTTTCTTTTGACACACACATCTATAAATGTTGCAAAAATTATGCCAATGCTCACAACTTTGATATTCTATAGTTATTAAGAAAATTATGTTTCATTTTTGCTTTATTACTGTATATTGAAACATTATCTAGTCTTTTTCCAGTATTCTCCATAAAGTAGTACGACTAACCCCAAGCATTTTTGCGATATTATTCTTCTGCCCGGGAAATATTTCACATAATCGATGCACTAAATCCTTGGATATCTCTGCATTTTTTACCTTTTCACCTGCCGGAAATCCATGTTTTTTTAATATATCATTAAATATCCGCTGCTCGCCAATAGCCTGCACCAAAAGGCTGTGGAAAGTTTCTTTCTTAAAATCATAGTCGCTTATTAAATTAATTGATATCCTCTCGATGACATTTTCCAGTTCCCTTATATTTCCTGGCCAGGAATAGAATAATAGTACATTTAAACTATCTGAATCAATCTCAGGAAGGTATCTTTGTACTTGTACGTGCTTTCTCAAAAAATGATAAAATAAATCAACAACATCGTTATCTCGTTGGCGAAGAGGTGGGATATTAAGTTGTAAAACGTTTAGCCGGTAAAATAAATCCTCTCTAAATTCATTGGGAATTTTTTCTTCCAAATTTTTGTTTGTTGCGGAAACTATTCTCACATCAATTGGAATAACCCTATCCCCGCCAATCCGGAAAACCTCTTTTTCCTGCAAAACTCTTAATAGCCGAGATTGAAGAGGAAAAGATATCTCCCCGATTTCATCAAGGAAAATTGTCCCGCCATGGGCTAATTCAAACAAACCTGCTTTACCACCTTTTCTACCCCCGGTAAATGCACCTTCATCATAGCCGAACAATTCACTTTCCAGGAGACTTTCCGGTAAAGCAGCACAATTAACAGCAACAAAGGGCCCACTTTGTTTTAAACTATAGTTATGGATGCTTTGAGCAAAGAGCTCTTTACCCACACCGGTTTCACCATATATTAATATATTTGAATTAGTACGCGCATAATTTTTTGCTTTCTGCAGTTCTTTTCTAAATATCTTAGATTTCCCAATTAAGTCTAAAAAATCCGTCTTTGCCGTAAATCCCTTCTGAACATATTGCAGCCTAATGTTATATTCGGCTTTTTGAATTTCCAATACCTTCTGGATAGTGGCAACCGTTCCTATTATTTGATCATTATTTTCAATAGGAACTCTATTAATTACAACTTCATTGTTTTTGACCCTTTTTATTTCGCCCAATAAAGGCCGCTTTGACTCTAATGATTCTTCAAACTCATATTCGGGGAGAATATCTTTTATATGAGCCCCCATAGCTTTTTTAGCATCTATTCCACAAATACTTTCTGCCGAAGGATTAAAGGTTATAACTACCCCATTTTCATCTAATGCTATAATTCCACTAGGAGTAAAATCTAAAATAGCTTGAAAAATTTTAGATTTCTCCCTTTCCTTTTTTAATGCAATAGCTAGACTTTTTGCCTCCTTAATTGCATTAATAATAGCTTCTTCTCCAGGATAAATAAGGATTCCCGGGATCCCTAGCCTTACTGCAATTTCATTACTCAGACTAGCCCCGATAACCACCTCGACCTCTGATTTATTTATGATCTCCTCAAGTTCCTCCGGATCTTGGAAACTAAGGAACTGAATTTCAACTCCCAGTAAATGCTGAAGCCTTCCTAACTCAAATTTACTAGTACTTTTATAACTAACGATTCCAATTTTCTTACCAAATTGCTTTGCCTTTAATATTGCATCAATATAGTCCATAAGGGTTAAGTTGATTTTTACAAGAGGATTTTCCCTGGTAATAATTTCAGCATTTGCACCTCCGCCGACAAAAACATCAACCCCGTCTTCTACAGCCTCTTGAACACGTACATGCAGGTCTTCCATTAATCCTTCGATTAAAACAAACTCCATTTCCGGATCATTTATTTTTGCAATAGCTTTACGGGTTAAACTGTCCAATTGCCTATATGTTAAGCAGCCGATTTTTATTTTTCCCATATGCAGAGTCACATCCATTTATTTAAATTGAGATGAGCTTTATTATTTTGGGTTTTCTACATGAATTTTTGATTTCCCTTTTTAAAGTCTAATAAAAAATGTAGGCTTATCGCCTACATTTTTCAATCTTGGATAAATGACTGCTTACATCTAGTATAATTTGATTTTCAACTATTTCGACCGTATTTAAAAGCTTATCTAAATCAATCCCGGTATAAATACCCATGTTCTCCACCATATTTATAAAATCTTCAGATGCTATATTGCCTGCTGCACCTGGTGCAAAAGGACATCCACCCAATCCCCCTAGTGCTGTTTCAAAAACATTTATTCCATACTTCAAAGCAACTAAAACATTTGCTAATCCCATGCCCCTCGTATCATGCAAATGCAGACTAAAATTAAGATCAGAATAACCTTTGCGAATCTTCTCTATTACTTTAGATACCTGAAGCGGGTTTGCTATACCTATAGTATCGCATAAGCAGATCTCATCCACGTTTAATTCCAGATTATGCTCAATCATACTTAATACTTGCCGAACAGGAACATCACCTACATAAGGACAACCAAAAGCAGTTGCAATATCCACTTTAATTTTTAAGTCAGAGATACTATCTTTTATCCTTTTTAACTCTTCAAAAGATTCTTCAATAGTTTTATTAACATTCTCTTGATTATGTTTCTCACTAGCAGATATGACAAAAGTAACTTCTTGCAGGCCCGCCTCCCAGGCTTGCTCTGCTCCATAGAGGTTAGGAACAAGAGCATTAAATATAATATCTTTTTCTTTATTTTCTTGAATAATATGTCTGGAAACCTCTTTCGCATCTTGCATCTGAGGTATAGCCTTGGGATGAACAAAAGAAGTTATCTCAATTTTCTTGAATTTAGCTGCAATTAATCCATCTATTATCTTAATCTTCTCTTCTGTGGGGATCCATCGCCGAATATTTTGGAATCCATCACGGGGCCCAACTTCACAAATCTTGATCTCCTCAGGCAGTTTCATCATATCACTCCTAAATTATACCATTACTATGTAGGTTTTTGACTTCTTCTTCAGAAAAATCAAGTAATGCCTGGAATACTTCATCATTATGCTGTCCCAGTAATGGAGACGGCGTTTTTATCAAAGTCTCGGTTTCACTCATCTTTATATGTGAGCCAGTTATTTTTATCTTCCCGGCAGCTGAATGTTCCACCTCAACAAACATTTCCCTTGCACCGGCAATATGAGGGTCTCTAACAATTCTATCAATCGTATTAATCGGACCCGAGGGAATACCTGCATTTAATAAAGTCTCCACTAGCTCATCGATCTTTTGCTCTCTGGTCCAATCCTCTACAATAGGTTTTAGAACATTATGATTTTTTACTCTCTTCGGATTAGTATTAAAACGCAAATCTTCCACTAAGTCAGGCTTTCCCATGACGTTACACAATGATTTCCATAACTTATCATTACCACAGGCTATTACTAAACTTCCATCTTGGGCCGTAAAAGAATCATACGGATAAACAGATTCATAACGATTTCCTATCCTTTGCGGAATTCTTCCCTCTGTTAAATATATTTGATTAATTATTTCTAAACTTGATACAACTGAATCAACCAGGGCAATATCTACCTTTTGGCCTTTCCCGTTCAAACTTCTATAATTCAGAGCAGCCAAGATACCTATTGTTAAGGATAATCCGGCTAAGACATCAGCCATCGCAGTTCCTGTTCGTGTTGGTTCTCCATTTGGCCAGCCTGTTGTACTCATTAGACCACCCATAGCTTGACCGATAATGTCATATCCGGCCCTATATTTATATGGCCCATAATGTCCAAAACCTGATATACAGCCATAGATAATAGCAGGATTTACTTTTTTTAAATTTTTGTAGCCCAGTCCTAGTTTTTCCATTGTCCCCGGACGATAATTTTCAACAATAATATCAGCCTTATTTATCAAATCTAAAAATATTTCTTTTCCTTTTTTATCTTTCAGATTTAAAGTGATTCCCTTTTTATTTCTATTTAAATTCATATAATATGAGCTCTCATTGTTTACAAATGGTCCAAATTGTCTACTATCATCTCCTTTTTTTGGTATTTCAATTTTTATGACCTCTGCTCCCATATCTGCCATTAGCATAGTGCAATATGGCCCTGCTAAAACTCTTGATAAATCAAGAACTCTAATACCATTTAGCGCACCTTGTGAAACCACTGTAATACCTCCTTTGTTAAATTTGTGCTTTAGTAAAAGTCCTGCTTCAATATTTCATATGCAAATTTCATGCCGGATAAATAACCATTAATACTAGAAATGTTGTTTTGTAAAGTGTTTCAATTTATTATTTCCAGACTAAAATGAAACATTTTTGATTTGCAATTTATTCTTGTTCAGTCTAAAATTTGCTTTCTTTGCTTGTATAACTTCACTATTTAAATCACAAACGGAATTATCTCTCACTACATCTGTTGGCATCTAATTTGCATGAGTTTATATATTATAGATACTGATTCTCCAAAAACTTAAAAAGGAGTAAGTATAACATTAAACCAGAATCATTAAATTCTACACTAACATGAGGTGACATAATAAACATGTTTTTATTTACTAAATCCTCAAAAAAAAATAATAATATCTTAATTATCTATAGATCATCAACATTTCTTCAATTTCTTAGTGTTTGTATCCTATGCGTTTTATTACTTCTCGCCCCTTTACCAGAAGGATTAGATGAAAAAGGCCGAAATACTTTAGTATTAGTTTTATTTGCTGTTATACTTTGGGCTAAAGAATTACTTCCCCCTCCCTTGACCGCTTTATTATTAATGACCTTATTTCCCCTGTTTAATGTTTTAACTTATCAGGAATCAATAACTGGTCTGGGTCATTCTTCTATTTGGCTTCTTATAGGGGTTTTTATTATTGCTTGTGCCATGCAAGAAACTGGCCTCGACCAAAGAATTGCACTCCATCTCTTAAAACTTGCTAAGGGTAATGCTCGGATTACGCTATTATTAATTATTGTTACAACCACTTTATTCATTTTTCTGATACCCACAGCATCCGGGAGAGTTGCTATTATGGTTCCAATTTGCCTTGGTATGGTTAAAGCAATGCAACTCGAACCTGGAAGCAATATTGGAAAATTTGTATTTATCTCCATTTCCTTTTCCTCATTTATTGGAAGTATAGGACTAATGACCGGAGCCATATCAATGGTATATGCAGCAGGAATCTTTGAATCCTTATTAAATTATTCCTGGAGCTATTTATCTTGGCTGAAAGCTTTAATGCCCAGTATAATTTTGATAAATTTTTTTATTTGGCTTCTTTTTCTTAAACTATTTCCACCGGAAATAGATACCGTTCCCGGTGGATTAGATTTTATTAACTCCAAATTAATTACACTAGATAAGATCTCCAAAAATGAAATTAAAATTTTTTTATTAATAATTTTAATGATAACATTTTGGATTTTAGAAGATTATATACATCTATCCGTATCGCAAACTTGTTTGTTCATTGCTGTTCTCACTATGCTTCCAGGCATAGAAATTATAACCTGGAAAAAAGCATTAGCTTCAATAGATTGGGGAGTAATCTTGCTCTTAGGGACAAGTATTGCAATTGTACAAGCATTAACTTCTTCAAATGCAATAGAATGGATATCCCACACCATCTTTTACTATTTACAAGGACTAAACCCTTTATTTCTTGGTGTTATGACCATGCTTCTGATGGGTGTTATAAGATTTGGTTTTCCAAATCTTTTATCAATGGTTGCAACTACTATGCCTATGATTATTACCCTAGCTTTTTCTTTAAAAATTAATCCTGTTTGGTTTGGACTTATTGGAATAAGTTCTTCCGTCTTAGGCGTTTTTCTACCAACCCAATCAGTAGCTCACTTAACATCCTACAATACTGGATACTACAGTATTAAGGATATGCTACGCGCAGGTTTTTACACTTCATTAATAATAATTATCGTAACAACAGTACTTGCTAATTATTATTGGCCCCTATTAGGAATTTCTCCGTAAAAAGCATAAAATAACAAAAACGATAGTATAAGCAGAAATGTTCTGCTTATACTATCGTTTAATATCTAAACAGCCTCTTAGTAGACCTTTATCCATTTGAGGGGCGGCAATATCTAGTCTAGGCAAGTATCTCTCTATGCAGCTACTATTCATTTAAGGACATGAAGAATCAAAAAAACCTACTAAAAAGTTGATTAAAATCTCTCCTATTCTAAAATAAAAAAATTAAAACCTTAATTATTCTTTATTACTTTATCTAGTATAACTAATAAATTTATTAGATTTCTATTACTGACACTCTAGAATCCAGATGAGGTGTTATCAACATGTCTTGCTATAATATAAGTGAATTAAAAGCTCATTATTTAAAAGTTAGACGGCAAATTTCCAGGGCTTCGGTTAAATCCTTGGCATAGAAGTCCGCGCCGGTATATTCTTTTACTGTTTGATTCACCGGAAAACCTCCGATAACGATTTTTACTTGATCCCGCAAGCCGACTTCCTCCAAAAGATCCACAACTTTTTTTATTGAACCTACGCAAAATGACAGCAGGACACTGATTCCTAGAACAGGTGCTCCGGTTTCATTCACGGCCTGTACAAATCTCTCCGGAGAAACATCAACCCCTAAATCATAAACTTTATATCCGGAAGAACGCAATAAATAAATCATAATATTCTTGCCCAAGTCGTGAATATCCCCTTCAATAGTACCTATGATAATAGAAAAGCCATTTGCCGAAGGATTAACCGGTATATGAGGTTCTACAATTTTCATAACGCCTTTAAAAATTTCTTCCGACATGATCAGGTCCGCCAGAAAGTACTGGCCATCACTATAACGTTTTCCCACAATTTCTACGCCTTTCTTACATATCTCTATAATTTCCTGAGGAGTTTGGCCTGCCAGTATAGCTTGCTCCGCCAGTAAAAGGGTTCTCTCTTCATCAAGATTGGCCATCGCGGCCAAAAGTTCATCTTTCAATGGGAAAACCTCCAGTTTCCTTACTTTTTTCATACCATCCGTCATAAGCGGTTAACTTATATCTGTCACCACGATACATAGACTTACTCCAGCCCACCGGCTTTAAATCCGGGTCAAAGATCGTCTGTTCTATTACGAACAGCGGTGCATTCAACCCGATACCCAGAATCTCTGCTTCCTCTTGCGTAGAAACGGCAGCATATAATACCTTCTCAGAGCTTACGGGTAAATAGCCGCTATTGGCTTCTATTAGCCCCGGTAAGGTCGGGTCTTTGATTTCTGATTCCAGAATCGGCTTATTCTTGGTATAAATCGTATATTTTTTTTCATAAACCAATTGTTCATTTTCTGCTGATAACACTGTTCGGAAATAAAGAAACTTAGTGCTTTCATCATCTGTTCTAAATAAGATTTTAAGTGTATCTGTAGCCCTGACTATTTTGGCTTCCAAGAGCCTTGTTTTACATTGCAGTCCTCTCTCTTTGATTTCTTCCGTAAAATTATCAAGTTCAAAAACAATATTATTTAATTTGGGAATTGCCACAAAGGTCCCCTTACCCTGTTGGGCATAAACCATTCCTGCCGTCACCAGTTCGGAAATGGCCCTGCGGACGGTCATGCGGCTAATGCCAAATTCCGCAGCGATGTCCGTCTCACTAGGCATGGCCTCTCCGGGCTTAAGTTCTCCCCTCCGTATCCGCCCTTCGAAAAGCTTTGCCAATTGATAATAAATTGGTATTACCGAATTTTTATCGATTGTTTCTTCATGCATCATGCCAACATCCTCTGAAAAAATATTTTTCTTCCCTGTAATAAATTGCATAGAGAATATCCTGACTAGCTTGCTCCGGCCGCTTAATTACCTGCACCCAAAGATAAAGACCGGATAAATTCCTGCTGAAATCCCTCTTTACCGGAAAGTTCGATATGCACCGCCTGTTTGGCCAAAGAAACGGCCCGCGCTCTCTCTTCTCCTGCTAAAAGGGCTAATTTAGCACCTTCACAGGCGGCATTACCAATGGAAATAATATGTTCAAGAGGTATTGGCGGCAATAAACCTATGCGCTGCGCACTTTCTTTTTTAATATAGTTGCCAAATGCCCCGGCCAGCAAAACCTGATCAATTTCCTCAACTTCCACTTCCATTTCTCGTAAAAGTATCCGGCTCCCGGCTAAGATAGCTCCTTTAGCCAGTTGCAGTTCCCTGATATCTTTCTGAGTAAGGACAATATCCTCACCAATTGCCGAATCTTCACTCCGGACGAGTATAAACTCCCGTCCCTGCTCTGTCTGGCGCAAGCGTTTCCGGACAAGGGGAGGCAGCTTTTGCGATACATTATCTGCACCGGCCAGCCTGCCGGACGGATCAATAATACCGGTCCGTACCATTTCAGCAATGGCATCGATTAAACCGGAACCACAAATTCCCCGGGGCTTCCCTCCGGCAATGATTTCCAGTTCAACATCTTCTACGATGCGCACACCTTCGATCGCTCCCTGGGCAGCCCGCATGCCGTATTTGATCTCAGCACCTTCAAAGGCAGGCCCTGCCGCTGTGGAACAGGTGATAATTTTATTTTTTCCGGCAAGGATTATTTCTCCATTTGTCCCAATATCGATAATCAGATTAATCCCCTTCAACCGGTCAACTCCTGCCGCCAGCATCACTCCTACCGTATCCGAGCCCACGTAGCCGGCCACATTAGGCAGAACGGTCACTCTTCCGGTGCTGAGTATATTTATTCCCAGCTCCCCCGCTTCTACTTCAACCAGCTGCCGAAAAGCAGGAACGAAAGGGGATGGGGCCAGATAGGCAGGATCAATTCCTAAAAACAAATGACTCATGGTCGTATTACCTACAACTACCCCCTGGTAAATTTCCTCTCTTTGCACCCGGGCATCTTTGCTCAATTTGGCAATAATATTATTTAAGCCGTCCCGCACTCTCTGTTGAAGCTGCCGCAGACCGTCGGGATTACCGGCAGCATGGCTGATCCTGGAGATTACATCAGCACCGAATACCTGCTGAGGGTTCGTATCTGCACCACTACCGACTACGGTACCTTTCAGAAGGTCCAGTAAATGAACAACCAGTGTTGTCGTCCCGACATCAACAGCCAGGCCAAAAGAGCGTTCACGGGTATCACCGGATTCTACCGCCAGTATTTCATTCCCTTCCATAACAACGGTCACTTGATCATGCTCCCGGCGTAAGGTCTTAGGTAAATTAGCTGCCACCCGCCTGCTAAAAGGAATATCCGCAAAAGGCAGCACGGACAGCAGCCGTTCCCAGTCTGAAGTCTGGTCTGTTACCGTCGCCGGGGGAACATTAACTAGATATTTCCTGATACTAACCGTTACCGGAACATTTTTCACCACCTCGCTGAAACCAAGTTTCCTTTCATTAACCTCTTTTGCTTCCGGCAGTTCAACTACAGTATCCTCCAAAAGACTGTATCTGCACGCCAATACTCTCTCAGCCGGCTGAGGCGGGCTGACAATTTTCACTTTACATTTACCGCAAGTCCCTTGGCCCCCGCAAGTGCTTTCTATTTGTTCCCCTGCTGCGATGGCAGCCTGGAGAATGCTATTTCCGCTCGGAACTTCCACCGTTTTCTCTGAGGGTAAAAAACGAACTTTAATCAATATTCTCACTCCTTTTCAAGGACGACGGATTAAGATATCAACAACTTACAATTGGTTAGGCATTCGTCCGGAGTAATTACCTATTTGCAGAGGTATGCCCGGGGGAGTTTTAAGAAAATCTTCATCCCATTCCTCTCTTAAAGCTTTGGCAATCAGGCTTAAATTACCGGGAATGATTTTCTGCCGGAGATTTAAAATATCTGCCAATTCTGCTGTTTTAGCCATAGTTTCCTCCAGATTATACGTTCCTGTATCAATAAAATCCAGGGTAGAATAATTAGCCAGCATCACGCGGAAAATACGTAATGTCTTATCTAACCCGTATTTTTTCAGACATTGTTCATATTCCCAATAAATATTATTTTCGTAGCGCAGCCAGCCGTCGGTTAAATAGTAAGATTTAACCCGGCGGCTCAACGCAAGGCGAACCTGGTCCCCGCCTAAAAGAAGGGAAATACAATCTTCAACCTTGGGAACCACCAACTGAGCATGAGCGGACTGCAGACCTTCAATGCTGTTGCCACAATAACCAAAAAGCAGGACAATATTCTCCACTCCGGAAATTTTATCGATTTCTTCCTGAATTCTCTCCTTGAGTTTAACGGGATAATTATGCAGGCCGGATTCAACCCAATAAATCGGACAGCATTCAGGCAATGTCTTAACTACGGCATTGATTTCATCTTCAATTGTACGACAGCCAACGGCCACAGTTCGCAAACCAATCACCCCTCTTCGTATTCAAGAAACCGGCCGAACACGGTTTCCTATCGGCAGTTCTCCGCTCCTCATCCTTCCGGTTTAGTTTTCCCTTTATCTTCCGGCACTTTCTTTTCCTGTTTCACGATTCCCAAACGTTCAGCCGCATGGTCATACCCCAGATAAAAATTCAGCCATGATGATTTCTGGTATAAATCCCAATTGCAAGGAGCAACGGAGTAATCTTCCAGCTGGTTTTCTTCTCCATATTTTTTCAACCGGGCATACGCTTTAACCCAAACACATCTTCTCTCCTGAGGATAAACCTCGCACCACCCGTTGTAACTCCCTGCGCAGGCACCGTTACGCTGGTTTTTGGGACATTGGGACATCGGGCAGATATAAGCAAGATCAGGCAGGGCACAATCGCCGCAATCTTTGCAATCATAGAGCACCACTTTATTGATATGTTCAAAACCATGGTATACTTTTTCCAGAGAAGACCCCTTTACTCTTTTGGCCAGGCTCCGCATGACACCAAATAACTTCTTGTTTGGTTCAAACAGCATTTTGTGCACCATCCGGGAGAGACGATAACCTATATCTACAGGATACTCCACGGGTATATTTTTTCTATCCACCGCTTGTTCTGTGTTTAGCCCTGTTTCCTTGTCTTTTGTGAAGAAATAAAAGCCTCCGGGTTGGGGGTAAGTAAATTCCGGGACCAAGTCCATCCAGCGGGGCAGTGCTTCTTCCCCTTTTGCAATAATGTATTCCACCTGTTCATATTTGATGTTATGCCCCCCGATATGAACACCGGCAAATCCCATGCCTTTTAAGACAGCATATAATTTAGCCGCCCGGGTCAAAGCTGCCTTTTTGCCATTTTGGGGATCAGAAGAGTATTCCTGCCCAATTTCCCCCAATAGTTTATCTGTAACGACACAACCGGGGAGTTGATTGCTGTTCATAGCCTTAGCGGCACCATAGGACAAGATAAAGATATTCCCGATCAGCGGCACATCAAAGGCGTTTCGCTTCATAAACTGCAAGATCTCATGGAATTTCCTGGCGTCATATCCTACCTGTGTAATAATAAATCTGGCTCCTCCGGCAATTTTCTTTTTAAGTTTAAAGTACTGTGCCATCTGCTCCCCTTCGGTAGCTTTGAAAGGTGAAACTGCCGCACCGGCAAAAAAATCACTGGCTTGATGTTTGATAGGTCCTCTCAGCCCCTGGTATTCCAATCCTGCATTCATCTGTTCTATTAATTGTAAAACATGGATAGGGTCCAAGTCAAAAACAGGTTTCGGTCTGCCCTGAAACCCGCTGACAGGATAATCACCTGTTAAAACCAATAAATTTTTGATTCCGGCTCTGTCCAGGGCATATAATTGACTCTCCAACTGAATTCGGCTTTTATCCTTACAGGTAAAATGCACCAAGGGTTCAATGCCCAGCTGCTTAATTTCCAATCCTAAATAATCTGCTAGGATGGCCGGATTACCGCCGGGGTTATCCGTGATAGTGAGAGCATGTACTTTTTTACCCTCGGCAGCCTGTTTGGCAGCAATTAACGCATTTTTTTGAGATACCTCTCTGGCTCCGCGCCCCGGAACCAATTCCCAGGTAACAGAAAAAGTATCCTGATCCATTAAGGATTTTGCAAAAGTATTTTCCACTAAAACGTTCCCCCCTGCCTGCAATATTAATTTTCTAATTACTGTTTTTCCTGACTCAGTGCTTTCTTAATTTTCACCGTTTCATATCTTATTACCGCAACCGATGGCCCAGCACTTTATATTGTGGAAAAAATACGTTGCTGCCGTATCAAACCTAATAGAAAATTAATTGAATAGGGGCCGCATGGCCCCTATTCATCCTTCAGTTAAAAATTTCCTGGGCAATTTTTAAGCCGTCACTGGCACTTTTCGCACAATAGTTAGCGCCCACATGTTTCATGACTACTTCATCTATATAGTTTCCGCCAATGATAACTTTGGCTGCCAGTCCGGCCGCCCGGATTGCATCAATAGTTTCTTTCATAGCTTCCTGGCAGCCGGTCAAAAGTACACTCATACCTACCAGAGGCGCATTTGAAGTTTTGACTGCCTCCACAAACTTTTCTGTGGAAACATCTACGCCCAGATCGATGACATTATATCCCGCACCCTTTAATAACATAACGACAATATTCTTGCCTAAATCGTGGATATCACCTTTCACGGTACCGATTACGATATTTCCTTTATATTCACCATCTGCTTCAGTAAGATGGGGTTCTAAAATATCCATAGAATCCTTCATTATTTCGCCGCACATAACCAGTTCACTTAAGAAATAATCACCTGTTTCAAAACGATTACCGACATCTGTCATTCCCTGCTGCAGTGAACTTACAATTTCTAAAGGAGCAACCCCGTTTTCCAAACGTTCTTTAACCAGAGCTAATACTTGCTCCTCTTCCAATTCCGCGATTGCTTTTGCTAAAGTATCCGTTGCCATGCTTATTTTCACCCCTTTTTAGAATATGGGTCACAAACCCGAACATTTTCCCGTCTTAGCGCTGAACCCAGAACCAAATAAAGCCGTAAGCCAAACCTTCTAGTTTTTCCCATTCTATTTTGGCAACTGCCTCATTACCGGGAAATTCCCCCAACTCTTCCATCTTTACATGCCAAGGCACCATAGTACCAGGTTCTGATACAAAATCTTTTTCTTTTTCCGACATGGTAAGTACCTCCTCTTATTTAATAATCGCCAAACTCTCTGCCGGCTTCAACCATGGCTATTATATTCTCTACTTTGGCATCTCCCATAACGACTCCGCCGGGACTTAAAATAAACCCTCCGTCACCGGCTAATTCATCAATACTCTTCTTCACTTGTTCTTTTACCTGTTCCCGAGTACCATAAGTCAGTAGTGTAGTGGGCACACCACCACATAAACAGAACTTACCGCCTAAAATTTCTTTGGCTTTCTTAGGATCAGTGTTATCAATTTGGAAAATAATACTATGTTCAGGCAGTTCGGCAATTTTTTCAAGATATGGAGTCCAATCACCCTCTGCATAAAACAATGTCCGCTTGCCTTGGGACCACAAACCTTCAATAGTAGCCTTCCAGGTGGGCCAGTAGTAATTATCCCATTGGCTCGGGTTAAGGAACGGATATGCTCCACGGTGTAAAGGTGCAAAACAAGGGAAGGTTTTATCTGTCATAACTGCTCCGGCAATAGCATGGGGCACAATAGCTTCACAGGCTGCTTTTATTTTCTCAGGCCGGCGGCGGAGGTCTAAAAGTATCCCTTTCATGCCCCGCAAAGCATCCCCCAGTGTATCAAAAGGTGCTTTTGTCATTCCCGTATAAAAACGGGGCATACCAAATTCACCGGCCCACCTTGCATAAGTCCCCTCTTGGGCGCCGTAAAACATGGCAAAACCGGCCGCACTTTTAATCAAGGCCGCAGTGGCCCGAAAAGAGCCTGGCTCTGCAAACTCGGTACTAATCCTGGGCAAATATTTTGTTGTCAGCCATCCGGTAGGGTCAGCAATAAAGTCATCATAATCTTCTGCCTTCATATGCTCTGCTTCATCATATTGGAAGGTAACATTTTCCTCCAGGCCGAACCCCGGGAACTTATATAATTTAGATCCCATGGCATCCCACATAGGCGGCCACCATAACGTAGGCCCGCCACCACACATATCCACATCAAGATCTTTGAGAAAATTGTCTTCTAATTCCCGACACTTTTCCATATCATAAAAAACTTCTTGGAAAGTATAATCTGAATCCTTAATAATCCAATCACCTATTGAAAACATACTAATAGGAACTTTGTCCGGTTTTCCACAGTCCATAGCAGTGGTGAAACGATTTAACCTTTCCTGATAAAGGTTTGCCTTTTCATCCATAACATCTTTCCTCCTTGTTTTCCGTTTAAAAGGCCCTTTCGCCTTAGGCCGCTAAATTTTTCACCGCCCTCCCTAAAAATATAAAGATTGTCGTCATACATACCTTTTATCTTTCTTTTTATATTTTCTCAGCCTTCTAAAATATCACTCCGGTACGCTTTAAGATAGTTTCTGCCATAACGGTCATTCCCTAACAGAAGATTAGTCGTTGTTACGGCGGTCATGGTTTTTCCATCAAGGGGATCAAGAATAGCAGCGTCCATCCCAAATGCCATACAGATCGTTAAAAAATGACGGTTAATTATCTTTCTTTTCGGCATATTATAAGAAATATTACTGAGCCCGGATACGGTTTTTACATTAAATAATTCTTTAATTTCCCTTATACATTGAAAGAACATGAGGGCATTCATATGGTCTACAGCAAGGGGGAGCACCAAGGGGTCAATATACAGATTATTTAAATCATAATTTTTTTGCGCCAAAGTCTCTATTAAGCGTTCTGTTATTTTAATTCTCTCTGCCGCGGTTTTAGGAATACCATTGTCATCAGTAGTTAGACCAATTACCGGGCACCGGTATTCAACGACAATAGGTAAAATCCTTTCTATCCGGTCACTCTCTAGAGAAATGGAATTGATCATAACCTTACTTTTATCGCCTTTGGCTGCTTCCAAGCCTTTTCGGATTGTGGTTGCGGAAGTACTGTCCACACATAAAGGTATATCAGTCACTGCCTGAACAGTACCGACAAGCCATTCCATGTCATCAACTTCGTTGCATTGAGCGGTATTTAAATCCAAATAATGAGCTCCTCCTGCTGCCTGGCTTAAAGCCAGCTTTTGCACAGCTGCCGTATCTTTTTCATTGATCATTTGACGGACACTGGAAATTGCGCTGTTTAACTTCTCACCTATAATTAACATTTTTTAACCTCCATGGCTTTGGTTTCAGGGTCAGTAAGCTCCTTCACCCGGATCCTAAACAATCCGGTAAACCGGAAATATTCCGGAAAACACAATTCTTTCCTCCAGCATCCCTCCTTTTCCTTTTCCTGATCGCCAAGAACTGGGTACAAAAATTTGTATAGTTGTATATACAAGCTCCTGACTTTATCGTAACATAATCTGAATTTTTTAGTCAATACTGAAAACTCTTAATTTTCCTTATTGTTTTGTTAATTTTGCCCTTAAATAACAAAAAACAAGGCCGCCATTCACTGGCATGTGATAAGGAAGTAATCTCAAATAATCATTGGATGGTCGGCAAACGGTATTGTAAATAGGCTGGCAGCAACAACAAACGTATTGGAGGCTAATACAGATATGAAAGAGATTACTTATTCACAGTCTGGAGACTACCTGTTGCCTTATTTGGCTTTGTCTGGAGCAGAACACGCCGCAATCGGCAAATATGGTATGCTGCGTCGTACCTACAACGTGGATTATATGCAAAGCTATTATTATCAGGAAAATTATACACCCATCTTGCCAAAGTGGATTTACTGGCAAGGGAAATGGTTCAGGACATTATAAACCAAACCAGCAGAAAAATAAGTCTGCCGGATAAGGCAAACCAGCAGATGGAGTGGGTGGGCACGACGAACGAACTAAAGCATGAGGCCGAGGAAATCTTCCTCTGTCAAATCGTTTATAAATAAAGCATAGTCTCGAAAGTACCTGTTGGATGATCAGCCAGCAGGTACTTTTTCTGTGCGCGCCCAGCATGGACGCAATCTAGCGGGTGAAAGTCCCGAACACGCCCTAGTAGTGAGAAGTATATAGCTTAAGACAAGGGTGTCCGCCGTGAGGCGGAACCTGATCCTCTGATGTATTTTAAATTATACGGCAGCATAGTAAGTATTGAGTTTGCCGATCTCTCCCATGAACTATTTTGATGAGAGGTCAGTGGCAATCTCAACAAAAGACTGATCAGCAGCAATATAACCAGGATTATAGATGATATTAAGGCGGGGGCAGAGGAGAGACTGTGAGACACTCCCTCCCACCTGTTATTTTATCGCTTCTTCCAGAGTCATGTCGATGCACATCCCGCACGTTTTGATGTATTCAAATGTATCCGAGACAGAACGGAGCTTCTTTCTAACTCTTGCTATCAAACACCAAACAGCGTAATTCTCAGGCATGCTATCCTTTTCGTCGGTCCAGACATGCCTGTAAATCTATGGGTATATACCCGACCAATTCTTGAAAGCAACAGGTGAAGCAGGTCGAATTCCTTTCGGGTTAATTTGATCTCCGTACCTTTTACGAAAAGCTTTCTATACTCGATACAAATAAAGATGTCATGGTATGTAATGATGGTTAAAGGCTGCTCGGCATGATGGTTCAGGACAGTGTATCGCCGAATCAGCGCCGTCCCACTCGCTATTCCTTCTTTAAGAGTGGGAGGGTAGGGTAAATATTCATCGCCACCGAGTTGGATAGCTTCTAACTTCTCGGAGGCACTGTAGGTTGTTGAAAAAACCAATATTGGCATCGGCTTCATATCACGCATCAGCTTCAGGTAAGGCAGATACTCTATACCATCTGCGACAATTAGAACGAGAAGGAAATTATTTTTATTAAGTAGCTCCCATGCATCCGGCATAGATTTTACCATTTTTATAAACACGTGATGTTTTAACCATTCTTTTTGTGCCGCTTCAAATCTATGGTGATTATTTTCTACCCTTAATATCCACTTTCCCACAACACACCTCCTTATAAATGATTTAATCTTTTTTCTTCTCATGTAAGCACCGGCCTTTCCATTCAATCTGTCATTGTGATTGCGGAATAGACGACAAAAGCATCGTCATTTTTCAACTCCTCCTCAGTTTGCCGGGCGCAGTAAAAGGAACAGTGTTTTTGGGGGTTGGGGACAATATTGGCTCTATTTCATTAAAAATGGTTAGGCTGTCCGAAAAGCTGGTTTCCGCAAAGTCCCCCATGACAACACAAATATATGTCCGCCCATTTATGGTAGCCGCTGAAACAAGGCAGGAGCCGGCATTTTCACTATTGCCTGTTTTAAGTCCGACAGCATAGGAATAATAGTATGGGCTATCAGGGTTTAGCAGTTTGTTCGTATTAAGATAAGTAACTTCCCGCCCATTAATCCATGTATCGCATATCTTGTAGCTGCCCATAATTTCAGACAGAACATCATTGTCTAAACACACTTTTGCTATCTGGGCGAGATCAATGGCGGTTGTATACTGTCCCTCCGCATCATAACCGTCAGGGCTTATAAAATTAGAAGAAGTTGCTCCAACTTCCTTTGCTTTCTGATTCATCTCATTGACAAACACTTTAACAGCCTGTTGCATTGAAAGGCCGTCTTCACCGGCTATCCTTTTTCCAACATCCACAGCGAGTGTATAGGCAGCGTCATTGCCGGAGGGGAGCAACAGAGCGACTAGAAGTTGTTTGACCGTCAGCGTATCCCCATGATTAAGCCATGCTCTGGAAGAATCAGAGGCAATCAGGTCTATCTCCGAACCAACTGTAAACATATCATCAAGAGAGCAATAATCTAAGACTGTTAAAGCTGTAAGCATTTTGGCTGTACTAGCCGGAGCAATATGTTCATCGCTATTTTTCTGATAGAGCGCAGAATTGGAATCAACATTTAGTACATAGGCGTTTGTTGCCATAATATCTACTGAAATATTTTCAATGTCCTCTACGTGGGTAGAATCTACCTCTCCTGTGGTCGGAGGCATGGCGGCTGTTCCGATGCGCTCGGTGTCGATGATGAAGTTGTCGGCGTGGTCGTACTCCTATTATGCGTATTGCTGCTATCGCTGCAAGCAGCGAGGGAAAGTGCGAGAAAAAGCACCAAAGTGAGCGCGATTAGCTTTTTCATCTGAAATCCTCCTTGTTAACATTTTGACATTTATTTTTATCGTATGGGCTTCATCAGCCGTCCTCGTATCCTCTCGTAAAACAGGTATTCGCATTGTCATGCTGCAATTATTGCAAAGCAATCTGTATTTCCCCTGTAGCCAACCTGTAGTTTGTCTGTAGCGGCGAGTAATAAAAAAAGACCGACAGGAATAACCCCGTCGGTCAAAAGGATAAAGTATGGTTGCAGAGGTGTGGTTGATCAATAACAAAACGGCTAATACATTTAATATTCTTACATGTTGCCACCACAGCGCGTATCGCCAACTTAGTCAAGAGAGTATTAAATACGTTATTTTTTAGCTAGTGTGTCGGCAGTCATCAGAGAGATGCTCCGCAGGTTGAGCAGTCTGTTTTCCGGATCGTCATACTTAACCTCAACGCCGTTAGCCAGCTCAAAGCAGACATCCAACATATTTTTAGCGGCGATGACGTTGTCCTGATAGGTAGACGCTTTCATCTTGCCGTTCACTATGTTTTGCTGTGCCAGCACGTTGGTGCCGCCAGCGCCCAATACGATTATATCCGGATAATTGTCGCCCAACGCCGTAATTGCCGCATTCGCCAGAGCGTCGTCCATACATGCAATTACGTTCATGTCGTTGATCAATCCGCTGGAGATCCAGTTCCCGACAATAGCCTGAGCTTCGGTGGCAGACCAGTTGTTCGCTACGCCGGCGGCGACAAATACTGCGGAGGCACAAGTCTCCGATATGCCTGCCCGGCGACTCATCATCAGGGAATCGCTGTCCCCCGCGATATAGCCGATTTTCACCTCTTTGATGGCTCCCTTATCAAGCAGACCCTGAAGATAGCTGCCGAGCACCCTGCCGTGATCGGCCTGGTCTATGACAGTTCGAACGTTATAGTTCGTTGCGTCGACTATAAACTCATCGATAATCAGCGGAATATCAGCGTTAACGACAGCGTCGCACGCAACACCGATAGACTGTCCATCGACTGGGCGAATGATAATGACGTCGCAGTTTTGAGAGATGAGGTTTTCGACATCTGTAATCTGTCGCTCGGCATCGCCTTCGGCGCTGGTGAAGATTAACTCCACCCCTTCCAGCGTCTCAGCGTATGTCTCGTAGCTGCCGCGCATGTTCATGTTGATCTCATCCGAAACCGGCATTGCGAACCCGATTTTTATGGATTTCGGATCGGTACTGGATTTACTTGGTTCGGGGTTCGTCCTATTTGACGTGCACCCAGCGACGATTGTCATTAATAACAAAGCGCAGCTTATTAAGGCTAGTGTTCGTTTCATCATTGTTCATTCTCCTTTATTCTTAATTATTAGAACTCTCTTAGCTAAGGTAACAGTCTGCGCTATGACAATGCTTAGCTACGATACAAGGAATCGTTTCCATACAATGGCCCGCCTTCACCGTAACGAGGAGAGTTTTCGCGGTATTCCGTGCCGGACAGAAGTTTTCCCGCGCGAATCCCGATGACTTCATCGGCAATGGCGGTTACGTTTTCCGAATGGGTGACGATAATCACGCATTTGCCGTCCTCATGCGCCAAACGGGTAAAGATATTGAGCACCGCGCCCTCGGTTTCCGCGTCAAGGTTGCCCGTTGGTTCATCTGCGATAATCACGTCCGGGTTGTGAGATAAAGCCCGCGCAATGCCCACGCGCTGCTGTTCGCCGCCCGAAAGGCAGAGGATTTTACGGTCTGCGGTTTCACGGTCAACGCCCATATTAGCAAGCAAGGCATAAGCCGCTTCCTTTTTTGCTTGTCGGTCGGTAATCCCGCTTTCACTGATGCTTATGGAAAGGGTGATATTATAGACCGCCGTGAAGTTCGTGAGGAGATTATAACCTTGAAAAATCACGCCCACGCTTTTTGCGCGGTAATCATCCCGGTCAAGCTTTGACAGGCTCTTTCCCTCATAGTAAACGTCACCCTCCGTACACACGTCCAAGCCGGAAATTAAGGACAGTAGAGTGGATTTCCCTGCGCCGGATTCCCCGATAATCGTATAGACTTTGCCGCTTTCAAAGGATGCGGTGATACCCTTTAAGACATAATCTGCACTTCCCTCGTAGCGGTAATATACGTCCGCGAGTTCTAAACATTTCATCTGCCGCCTCCTTAATTTCGTTCCATCAGGATTTTAATAGGTTCATATTTTGTAACCTGTCTGACCGAGATCATACCCGCGATAGAGGCCAATAATATTGCCACACCAAAGATTTCTAACGCCGTAAGCGGGCTGACGGATATTTTGACTGATGTAAGCGGCTGCGCGGCTACGGCGTTCATAAGCTCCGCCGATTGCCGCCCTGCCAGCAATACGTCCGATATAGGCTGTGAAAGCAGCCACCCTGCAATCATCCCGAATAGATAGCAAACGCAGGTTATGGCGATAATTTCCACGCCAAGACCTATCGCCAGCTTTCTTTTTTTCATACCCATCGCCCGCAAAACACCGATTTCATATTTGCGTTCCCGGACGGCAATGACGGAAAGCAGAACCATAATCGCCGCGCCGAGCGCAAGCACAATCAGCAGGAACGTGAACGAGATGTCCTGCAAGCCTTCCAGCGGCGTGACCATCCGAGCGTAGGCGTCCCGATCAATATCGACTTGGTAATCGTCGGGCAGACCTTTGCTCCGGACTTCCGCAGCGAAAACCTCAAGCAGTTCCGGCGATTTCAAATAGAATACCGCATCGACTGCCTCCGAGCTATCGCCCGGCTCACTCACCTCAAAATCCCGCAAATACTCCGACTGCGAGAACGCTAAAGCCTGTTCCGCTGTAATACCCGGCAGATTGCTGGGCATACGTTCGGGACTGATACTCACCTCGCTGCCGAAGCGGGCTTTATACTCGCTTATAAGAGTGACTGAGGTGTTGTGGATTGAAAGCGCAATCACGGTGGTTGTGATAACGGCAAAAATCATCGCCCCTTGCAAGAAGTTTCGCCCCTTGTTCTTGCCCAGGTTCAGCAAGGCGTTTTCAATCACATAGAAATACTTTTTCATAGGCTCACCCCTCGTTAACCGGAACCGGGCGAAACACGCCCACGTCCACGCTCCAAATTTCGTCCGCGATGGCGATCACTTCTTTGGAATGTGTGACAATAATCACGCATTTTCCTTCTTCGTGAGCAAGAGAAGCGAAAACTTCCAAAACTCTATTTGCCGTGTCTTCATCCAAGTTTCCGGTGGGTTCATCAGCGACAATCAGTTCCGGATTATGCGCCAGCGCACGGGCCATGCCGATACGCTGTTGCTCGCCGCCGGATAATTTGAGTATTTTACGATTCGCTTTTTCCGGAGAAATGCCCACCTTTTCCAGCAACTCAAGCGCCCGGGCCTTTTTATTTATGCCTTTGACGCCGCTTATGTGCATGGATAACAGGATATTGTCAAGAGCGGTGGCGTTGGTGAGAAGATTAAAGCCTTGAAAGATAATTCCCGCTTTCCGGGCGCGGTAATGGTTACGGTTGATTTCAGCCAAACTCACTCCATCGTAGACGATATGCCCGGTGGTGGCAACGTCCAGCCCCGCGAGCAGATTCAGCAGAGTGGATTTGCCCGCACCTGACTTGCCGATGATGGTGTAAACTTTTCCGGGTTCAAAGCTCAGGCTGACATCCCTGATAGCGAGTCTTTCGCTGCCTTCATACTGATAGGAAACATTTTGCAAAGTAAGTGTACTCATATTCCCGATCCTCCTAATTCCGTTCCCTGAGAATTTTCAGGGGTTCATATCTCGTTATCACCGCAATCCCAATTACTCCGGACAGACCTGCCAGTGCGAGAGCGATAAGGGTGATTTGGATAACGGTATGTGCATCAAGCGCAACCTGGATTTCGCTGACAGGTGTGTATCCGTTAAGTCCGTTCACAAACTCCGTTTTACCTGCCATAACCAAAAATTGGAGATTTTCGGAATCGGCTTTTGTCTTTACGGCGGCAACCTCCACCTGACCGGAAAGGATACTGTCGGCTATGGGCTGTGAGGCGACGCTGCCTATTCCAAGCCCTATTATCAGGCACATCAGGCTGATTATAACAGCCTCTGACAATATGCCAACGGCTATTTTGGCTTTTTCCATGCCCATTGCCCGTAGGACGCCGACTTCGTACTTCCTCTCGCGGACAGCGATAAAGGCAAGCAAAACAAGGACGATCGCGCCGAGTATCAAGATAACAGCCATAAAGGTCGAGGTAATACCTGCCATGCTTTTCAGCGGACCAGTAATACCGTCGAGTTCCCTTTGGTTGATGGATACGCTGTAATCATCCGGCAACCCTTTTGCACGAACCTCTGCCTCAAATTCGGAAATATCATCAGGGTTTTTCAAATAGTATTCAGCATTGATTTGTATTCCTTCGTCAGTTTCGAATCCCTTGGACATTACCGTTTCAAAACTTGTGATGATTTCGTTGCGCCGATTGAAAACGAAGAATTTTGCTTCTTCATACGCGGGGCCCGGATAAGCCGCTGTTTCATCAGAGTATATACCAACTACAACAAGGCCAAAGTCTTTTACGGGTTCAAATACGCTCCGCGTGGAAATCGTATCGCCAACAGAAATGCCGTTCAGTTCAGCAAGGTCGGAACTGATGATACATTCGTCCAGCCCGCTGTACATTCTGCCGCCGGGCAGAATCTTTCTGCCGCCATCCACGCTGAAATCCGTAAGCGTATCAGGATCGGAATTTCCAATCAGTACCATAGTTCCGGCTTTTCTCACTTCCCCGGTTCCGTCGTTGCTTTCCCATACACCTTGCGCCATGCTGTCGTCATCGACAGCGAATGTAGTCGCGCTATACAAATAGAGTTGTGCGCTCAAGATGCTTTTGCTCAAGTAGTCAGACTGCGCGTATGAGAAAAAATCGTCAATGCCAGCCTCCGGCATTTCCATCTTCCCGGAGCGACCGTGTTCCTGCAAATCTATGGCGATATTCACCTTTGAGCCGATTCGCAGCCGCGTGTCCTCAATGATTTTGGACGAGGCGTTGCCGATGGTCAGCGTGACCACCGTAGAGACGATGATTGCCAGCGTTACAGCAGCAATCAGGATGTTCCGCCCTTTGTTGCGGAGCAGATTCTTCATTGCGTTTATCAGAATATACATTCGGTTTCCTCCCAATGAATCGGTATTCGTGTTCACTATGGTTCTCATTATGGCAAGGCAATCTGTAGTTTGTCTGTAGCGACGAAACAAATAAAAGACCGGCAGGGATAATCCTGTCGGCCAAGTGATACAATATGTCGAACTTAATGCAACTGCCTCATAACAAAATGACTGAGGTAAAATAGATAGGCAAAGCGCAATACTACATAAACAGTTACTGCCAAGGCAAATACATTTACAACCTTAACAGTCCTGTTTTTAAAAATCTTGGACAATAGAACATAAATGCCAATGCCGATTACCCCTCCAAGCATGTTGTCAAGTACATCTGTAATATCACTTCTTCCTATTGCGAAAACGAATTGTATAGCTTCAAACGCTATAGTTAAGCAGATAATTGGAAGGACTTTTTTCATAAAAGACCGTTCACTTTTCAACATACAGATATAGATACCGAGCGGTATAAAAAGAAGTATATTATCAATAATTTCATGTAAGATTATAACTCCATTTTCATCGAAAGATCCTTGAAACGGAATCGGGTTGATTACTCGTATCCCATCAGATAATTTTTCGGAATAAAATGGTAGTTTGAAAAGAATAACTCCTGTCAGTAGCAACATATATACAACGAACAATATGATTGTAAGGGTGTTTCGCTTTTCCGATTTCAATATCTCTTTCTCCTTATAGCCATTTATGCCTTTGGCAAGTCCATCCAGAACAAAACACCGTCCGAGGCGTTTTCCAAAGCGAAATCAATTTTCATAGATTCCAGCGTCTTTCGCACAATGGTCAGCCCCAAGCCGCTTCGTCCGTTTTTCCGGCTTCGTGCTTGATCCATGCGGTAGAACGGGTCAAACAGCTTTGGCAGAATAGCATCGTCAATCCTTGCTCCTGTGTTCAACACGCAAAGGCGGTGTTGTTGGGCCGTAGGCTCGCTCCATATCCGAATCTCGCCGCCTTGGGGAGTATTCTGTACCGCATTCAATATGACGTTGGAAAGTGCCTTTTGGAGCATTTGGGGGTCGGCAAGACAGCTTTGCCCGTCAGGAATATCCGTGACAATACGCTGGCCGTTTGCCTCAGATAAGGTCTGAAAGTCAGGCAGTATATCAGCGACTGTATGCCTTATGTCCAGTTTTTCCAAAGCGGGTATAATCCTCCCGTCGTTTAAGCTGACAATCTCCAGTATCTCGGATATCATCTTGCTCAGCGCGTCCATCATCTTCACGCATTCGCGCAGGTATTTGGGGTGGTCTTTGTAATCGCCCACGTTTTCGAGCATTCCCTCCAGCAGTACACTGGCAGCAGAAATAGGCGTTTTCAGTTCGTGGGAAGCCGCCGAAAAGAAATACCTCTGCGATTCCTCCAATTCGCGTTCCCGCAGGATTTCGTCCTCCAATTTGGTGATGGTTTCCTTCAGCTTGACGTACATAGAATAAACGTCGCGGGCTAATGTGCCAAGTTCATCTTTACGCGCCAACGGCGGCGGAACTTCTTCGAGATTGGCCATCTTTCCGGCGCCGTCCGCGAGGCACTTGATTGGTTTGGTCATCTGCCGCGCAAAGACAAAAGCACAAATGAGGCAGAGCGCAAGCATTACGGCAAACACGGCGACTCCACGAATGAATAACTCACGATAAAACGATTCTAAGCCCGTCATGCTTTGGGTAATAATGGACAAGCTGTTATCTTCATGCACAACATAATAAAAATCGCCGTTAAAATTGTTCGACGTGTCGGCATTCGGAGTGGCATATATTGAGTTGCCATCTTTATCAACAATATTGAACTCAAAAGACTGATTGTTTTCATAAAAGCGCCGCGCCAATTCAGCAACGTCGCTGTTGTTATTTCCTTGAATCCGTTCCACCAAAGGCTGATATGAAGCTATTATTTGCTGAGCCTGTGTTGTTCTGTAGAATGACATAAACTGTTGCGAAAATAGTGCCGCCGTCACGCCGACAAGCAGCAATATAGAGATTATTGTATAAGTAAATACCTTAATAAAAATCCCGCGATTTTTCATTAGGATTCTTCCTCCAATCGGTAGCCCACTCCCCGTACTGTTTTGATGATATTTCCCGGCAGTTTCGCCCGCAGATTCTTGATATGGGTATGCACGGTGCTGCCGTCTCCGTCAAAATTATAGCCCCAAACGCGGGATAGAATAATTTCATGAGATAGCGTCCTGCCCCTGTTCTGAACCAACAGCATTAGGATTTCAAACTCTTTGAGAGTCAAAACAATTTCCTCGCTATTATAGGTAACTTTGAAATCTTCCGGCAGGAGCGTCAGTTTGCCGCAACGGACTTCCTTTGCCAATGCGCCGCTTCGCCG
Source organism: Peptococcaceae bacterium (assembly GCA_049366715.1). Classification (GTDB taxonomy): domain Bacteria; phylum Bacillota; class Peptococcia; order Peptococcales; family BICA1-8; genus JBMNCQ01. The sequence goes on from JBMNCQ010000004.1 coordinate 49,804, forward strand.
GAGCAAGGCTTCCACTCGTTTCAGCAGAAGCTGAATCTTGAACGGCTTTGTCACATAATCATCCGCTTCCGCGTCGAACGCCTTGATTTGATTCTTCTCATCGGAAAGCGCTGTCATCATCAGAATGGGGGTGTCGTTTATTTTGCGAAAGTCCCGCAAAAGCTCATGACCGTTCATTCCCGGCAGCAGGATGTCGAGAATGACAAGCTGGTAGGTGTTGTCGTAAAACTTGGTGTGCGCTTCGTCTCCGTCCAAGCAGGCATCCACCTTATATCCCACCTCTGATAAAAAGGCTTTGACTGTATTGCAGATATGCTCATCGTCCTCGACAAGCAAGATTCGTATAGACATAAATACCCCTCCGCAAAAAGGATAACACGGCAATCTGTATTTTTCCTGTAGTCCTAAGATTTTTTCCGTTCGGGTTTCAGTCGTCCGTCAGCGGGTTTCCCGGCGTTTTTGGGGATAGCCCATACACGGCTAAATCGTATCACGCCGGGTATGCGGCCTTCCTCACATAGTTTTTGTACGCGACGCTTTGAGATATTCCATTTTGTCGCTGCTTCTTTTATTGAAATATAATCCATAAAATCCCTCCTGATAGTCCGCTCTATTATATACGCTTAAACGAATAAAATCAAACTGACAACCCCTTTTAATTTAGGGAAAAGTAGCTTTAGAGCTTGCTTTCACACCATGAATATGTAAGCTGTGAGCCACAGAATTGAAACACAATTTTAGAGAGCCGGTCTGCTCTTTTTTGTTACATGACAAGGAATGCCCAAACCAATTTACCATGCCGCCGTATACCAGCCGAAAAAAAGATGATTTTGTATTGTGCCGGCAGTCTCTTTTCGGCCTGTCCGTTGTCGAAGGCAAGGCGTCTTACGTTGCAGCAAGCACTGAATTTGGATAGCCAAATTCGCTTGTCAGGGGAAATCCCCTGAAACCCCTATCCCAATGAAACGGATATCAAAGAGGTTATCCGACAGGCAAAGGAGAGTAATCCATGAGTAAAAACAGCGAAAAAACGCCATTGACCAGCAAAGCGCCTAAACTTGATTTTGAACGGAAAATCGGCGGCACCATCTATGAGGTGGTATCCCGCTTTGAAAAGGACGCAAAGGAGGATATGACCATCAAGGTCAAACGGCTGACCCTCAAGGAAAAGCCCAATGAGTAAATTTAGTTTAACACTTTAAAGCGCGACTTCGGAAAACGGGTATGGCATCATGAGCTCATACAATATCCGTTTGTCCGACTGTCCGGAAGGAGGCATTATGCAGAGACAGTCAGACATGGTTACCGCCTTGTATTGCCGTTTGTCGCGTGATGACGAGCTTCAGGGCGACAGCAACAGCATTACCGGAAAAACCCCGTGAGTCCTAAGCAATGGCTCGTGGACGAGGAAGACGCCCGAGTGGTACAAAGGATTTTCGACCTGTGCGTCGCGGGCTTAGGCCCTACGCAGATTGCCCGGCGCCTGACAAGGGACGGTATCCTTACCCCCACCGCTTATTTACAGAAACAGGGGTGGAAGACGGCCAATCCCGTTCCCGCCGATCCTTGCCGGTGGGTCACTGAAACAATTAAGTCGATTCTGGAGCGGATGGAATACCTGGGACATACGGTGAATTTCAAAACCTGCCGGAAGTCCTACAAGAGTAAAAAGAAGCTGGAAAATCCGCTGGAAGACCGCCGCGTGTTTGAAAATACCCATCCGGCCATTATCGAACAAGCCCAATGAGACAGGGTGCAGGAGCTACGGAAGAACAAGCGCAGATCGACCAAAACAGGCAGGACGAGCATGTTTTCAGGCTTGCTCTACTGCGCGGACTGCGGGGCAAAGCTCTACTACTGCACCGCCAACGGCTTTGAGGAACGGCAGAACCATTTTGTATGCTCCAACTACAAAAGCAACACGGGCACCTGCTCCGTCCACTTCATCCGGGAGGTTGTGCCGTACACTTTGGTGCTGGAACATGTGCGGGGTGTCGTCCGGTATGTGCGGCAGTTTGAAGAGGTGTTTGTCAAACAAGTGAGCCGGAAATCCGCCGAGGAACAGAAAGCAGCTCTTGCCTGTAAGCGGAAGGCGCTGCAAAAGGCACAGGAACGCACGGAGGAAATCGACCGGCTTTTCAAGCGTATTTACGAGGATAGCGCGACAGGGCGTTTATCCGAGGAACACTATGAAAAGCTGTCGGCGGACTTTGAGGCCGAGCAAAAGGATTTACAGAACAGGATTGCTGATTTACAAACAGAACTGACCGCAGAGGAACAGCAGGTTGAGGATACGGGACAATTCCTTGCGACGGTCAGGAAATACACGGGCATACAGGAGTTTACGCCGACAATTCTCAACGAGTTTATTTCAAAAATCATCATCCACGCGCCCGACAAGAGCAGCAGGAAGCGGAAGCAAAAGGTGGAAATTGTCTACAACGGCGTTGGTATCCTGGAGATCCCCGAACTAACCAATGAAATGTTACGCAGAAACAGAGAAACGGCATAGCCTTCCGGCCACACCGTTCCCTGTTCATTATACTTCCTTATTGACGCCCGCCATTCCAAGCTCCTTCCTTTTTCCACCGAAGATTATCTCTTTGCAATGATCTTTTAATACCGGGGGATATATTCCTCATAGCTTCTACGCAGTGAGTGCAGATCATGCAATTTTGCTAAAGATTTCTCTGCATTTTTCCGGGAGACTCCCACTACCAGGGACTCTACCAGAGCAATGGGAGCGACCATAGAATGGAATTCCCACAGTTCCCCCCGGGCAGTGTATAGTACTATATCACTCATTTCTATCATCTCCGAAACCAGCAGATCGGTAATCAAAATAGTCGTGCAGCCTTTTTCTCTGGCAAAATCCAGTAAAATCCTGATTTCCGGCAATATATTAACGAAACCGAAAATGACAATAACATCCTGACGGGTAACATTAACCAGTACTTCGAATATTTCATGCCCGCTTTTCGGTACTTTTTTTATGCTCAAGCCGGTGCGATTCAAGCGGAATTGCAAAAGATTTACCAGACCCTCACAAGGCCCTGGTCCGTACAAATAAGTATGGGGGGCACCGGCCAAAGCGAAAAGAGCTTTTTGGAATTGCTCCAAGTTCAGATGGCGTAAAGTCTCACTTAAATAATCGGCTGCCAGACTGAACATTTCTCCCGGCAGATCACTTTTTTCCGTTTTATTTAAGATATCCTCCAGCTTATTAGCAGGTGTAGTTGCCATTTTTTCTTTTAAATAATTTTTGAATTCTTTACTGCTATTAAAGCCGATCGTCCGCCAAAACCGTGAAATGGTAGCAGCACTGATTCCTAATTCCTCTGCTATTTCTTTCTCTGTTAAATAAGCCAGCCGGCCGGGGTTTTTGGAGATGAAATCGGCAATTTTTTTTTGGCTGGCGGTCATATCCTTCAATTGGATATTTAAATCTAAAAAATTCACAGTAACCCACCTCCGAAGTCCAATTTTGCTTAGCTCTGATCCTTATTATAAATATTTCTTTGCAAAATGAAAATAAATTTTCATTTTTAAATTTATGAATATTAATTTACATTGAATTAATTTTACTTTAATCCGAGGTTAATAATTTCTATTTATAATAAGCTCACTACCAGACAAATAAGCTATTTTGCCGTATAAGTCAGGAGGTGAATTTGAGGTCTCCGGTTTATAAAAAAAATTAAGACAGGAGGATTTATATTTATGGAAGATTCCTTAACGAAAAGCTCTGTAGAACAATCCAAAACAGTAATGTTATTTATTTTGGCCATGTCTTTATCAGGTTTGGAAAACCTGGTAGCGGAAATCATACCGGAACTGCAGATTGGTCCGGTAGAATTGGGAATATCCAGTTTTATTTTCATTCCGATCATACTTTGTATTCTTTTTGACAATTTCTGGGTAGCCTTGGCAGCCCCTATCGGCGAGATAGTTTTTGCCGACCTGCTACTAGGGGAGTTTGGGGGTCTAGGGGAATTTGAAGAGATTATCATACTTACTATGGGTCTTTTTATCGCCGGGAAACTGGTCAAAGATGTAACCAACCGTAAACAACTGATGATAGCAGCCTTAATCGGCTTCGGTTTCCAGGAATTAGCCTCCACATTCATTGATATTGGTAAAGTATGGATAGGCATTGAACAACTGGAAGCCGTTCCCGGATTACCGGCCAGCATCGTTGTAATTGAAGGTGTTGATTTTCTGGTGGAATTTGTTATTACAGGAATCATCTTTGGTGTACTGCCAACCTTATACTTCGTTCCTCGCTTTTACGGCAAACTTGAGCCTCTTTTAGGAATTAAACCCCGGAAAATCACTGATTCTTCCACTGCCCTTCCGGCGGCTATCATCCTGGGAGCTGTTTTTGCCGCCATACTGGGCACTGCAGTAGCTTTCATGGCTGAAATGGGTATTAGTATTATTGAATGGGAAGGGGAATTCCTGGACAAATTCGGGGACAGCTTCATTTGGATACCCATTTGTACTGCAGCCCTGGTTACGATGATTACTTTTATGGTTGGACAGAACAGGGCTAAAGGTAAGAGTGCCAAAGCTACGAAGGAGGCTTAAAAATGCCGCAAGGGATTATTTCCATCAAGGACTTGTCTTTTACATATCCCGGAAGTGATTCTCCTTTATTAAAAAATATCAATCTAGAAATAAGGACCGGAGATTTTGTCGCCATCATCGGCAGCAACGGCAGCGGCAAAACTACCCTATGCAAAGTTTTAAACGGTGTAGTTCCCCACTATATAACGGGAGATTTCTCAGGTCAGGCAGAAATTAACGGACAAAACACCCTGCAGACTACCGTTGCTTCCCTGGCCCGGCAGATCGCTTATGTCTATCAAGATTTCGAAAATCAACTGGTCCGTTCTACTGTTTACGAAGATGTAATCTTTGCGCCTTTAAATTTTGGCTTCACCGACTACAAGGACCGGGGACTGCAAGCCCTGAAAATATTAGGTTTGCAAGACTTACAGGATAAATTCATCTGGGAACTGAGCGGCGGGCAGAAGCACCTGACCGCCCTGGCCGGCGCCCTTGCACTGGACCCTGATATTATTGTCGTTGATGAACCTGCCGCCCAGCTTGATCCCATGAATGCAATTCTGGTGTATGAAAAATTAAAAACTCTTAACGAGAAATATGGAAAAACAATTATCGTAATCGAACACCATACTGAATTTATTGCGGACTACTGCCGTTCAGTCGTAATGATGGATAAAGGCCGTATTTGCTGGCACAAGCTTGTCCGGGAAGCATTGAACAGCTTAGATGATTTAACGGAAAGGAACATTTATCCTCCTCAGGTTACCCAGGCCGCCAGTATCCTGCCTCCGTCTCTAACCGCTGCCGACGGAACTTATCCCATTAAAATTGCAGAAAGCAAAGAGTATTTTGCCGGTTTAAAGATCCTAACTGCCCCTTGTCACAAGAAGGAACTCAGCGGCCTAAATAATTACTGCAAACCGGTAATTACTTTGCAGGGGGTGACCTACGGATATAAATCCATGGAAAATAGCAGCAAACAAGTATTGACAGGTGTTAACCTGACAATTAATGAAGGGGACCGTCTGGCTCTGGTAGGAAGTAACGGAGCAGGTAAATCCACTATTCTTAAATTAATTTCCGGAATTATTAAACCACTAAAGGGCGATGTAACAGTTTACGGTACCAGCACCCGTAATATCTCCCCGGAAAAACTGGCAGAAACAGTCACCTATATTTTTCAGAACCCTGAGGAAATGTTTATTGAGGATTGTATCCGCAGGGATATCGCATATTTTTTCAGGGTCCGACGGTATCCTAATCTGGATTTTCTGGTGGATCAAGTGGTAAAAGGACTGCAGCTCGAGGACCTGCAGCATAAAGACGGCAGATTATTAAGCGGCGGCCAGCAGCGCCGTGCTTCCCTGGCAATCGGAGTAGCTGCTTATCCTGCTGTTATTCTCCTGGACGAACCTACCGGCAGTCTGGACATAGCCAGCCGTAAAGAAATGGTTGCCATGCTGGAATATTTAAAGGAGAGAGCAAAAACAGTAATTATCGCTACTCATGATATGCAATTAGCCGCAGAATGGGCCAATAGAATGGTCGTGATGAAAGACGGCCAAATTTTGGAAGATAGTAATAAATATCAGGTCTTTGGCAACCCGGTTCTTCTTAAAGAAGCTAATCTTAAACCACCTCAGATTGTAGAACTATGCCAGGAACTGGGAATAAATCCGGTGACTTTCAGCCTGCAAGAATTTGGGGCCCGGGTATCGGGAAAGGGGGAAGATCATAGTGGAATCCATCATGAAGCTGTTCAATAAAATTTCTGTAGAAAATATTAAGCTGGAATTGCTAAAAACCGCCTTTGGCAGCAAAAAGACTTTCCTCGCCTCTCTTGACCCGCGGATTCTCATCATCTGGTACCTGATTTTTGCCCTTATTCCCTGGTTTATTTTTGACAGGGGTGTTTTACTGGCCCTGTTAATATTTGTAGCAGTTATCGCTGCTATTTCTCAAGTCAGCAGATTTATCATTTTTTTACTTTGCTTTGGAGTAGCTACCGAGATAATCTGTTATGGTTTAGTAGCTTATTTTCTCGGCGGAGGAAAAGAGGCTTTTCTGGCCCTGATTGTCCTGACCCTGAAACTGGTGATTATCTCCCTCTCAAGTATTGCAATTTTCAGTAATATAGATCCGGAACGCCTCAGTGACGCTTTGCTAAGCTGGGGAGTTCCCGGACAAATTACCTTTGCCGTGTCCTATGGATACAGAATGGTACCGGTACTGATTGAAGAATATAATAATATTATTAATTCTTTCCGCCTTAGGGGAAAATCACCGGAAAATAAGGGGGTTCTCTACCGGCGCCAATTTATCTATCTGATAAAGATTGCTGTTTATGCCTTTTATCCTCTGGTCTTTAATACGGCTAAACGGATCAGAACCACTGTAGAAGCCCTGGAAGTTCGAGGCTTTTCTTATGCTTTACACAATAAAGACGCCAAAAGACTTAAGCTCTCCTATTTGAAAATAGGACTAAAGGATATCGCTTTCTTAACGGGTTCTGCCTTGTACGTTATCTTAATCATCATCATAAAATGACCAAAGGAGTAAAAAATGGATATTGATCTGCATTGCCACGCTAAGCTCTCTAAAAAAAGCGCGTTTAATCTGAAACATTTTCTTAAATTACAGCAGGCTTCCATAAAAGCCGGTCTTCAGGCCATAGCTCTAACCGAACATTTTAACACCCGGGGATTTACAGAGATTTATGAAACACTGGAAAATCTTTACCACTATCGAGACGATTATTATGATATAGGGGGATTGAAAGTTTTTTGCGGCCTGGAAGTAGATGTTCAAGAAGGCGGACACGTCCTCCTGATCGGCAAACGGGATGATGTCTTGAATTTGTATAAAGAACTCCTGCCTTTCCAGGCTAAAGAAAATTTTCCCTCTTTAAAACACCTTTTAACGGAAGCCGGCGCAAGAGAAATGTTAAAAATCGGGGCCCATCCCTTTCGCAACAAAATTTCTTTAAGCCGTCTCAGTGGAAATTTATTGGTAAATTTCGATTCCTTGGAGCTAAATGGCAAAGATTTTAGAATGGCTCCTGCCGTACTTCAATTAGCTGCTTCTCTCAACCTGCCGGTTACAGCGGGAAGTGATACCCACCACTGGCTGCAGGCAGGCTGTGTGAGAAATCAGCTTGCCCACGACTGTAGTACGGTAAACCAAATTAAAGACTGTATAAAAAAAGGCCTCTATCAAACCAGCATTTCTCCCTGGATCGGTTTGCGGCTAACCGGGGCCGGGCTGGCTAAAAAACTGCTTAAGGAACTCACCTCTGCCTAGGCCATCTGCCGGAACCCCCGCATAAATAAACCACCCGTACCAAGTTTCTCCCAGGAAACATAAAAAATCGTCCCTCCCCGGGGACGATTTTTTATGTTTCCTGGCAGCGGTGGGAATCAGGTCCCCGGCCCGTAATATCATGCATTCTGGAAACAGCGGCGTCGGAAAAGAAAGCGATCTGAGAGGGCACACCGGCTATAGTTTCTCCTGATAACATTACGCCGTTGTCTGTTTCTAAATATTGGACGGGAAGACTTCTCCGGAATACTTTTCCGGTATTCTTGTCGGCAATTTCGATAACAACCGCATCAGCTTCAATTTTATCCATAGGTTCAGCGGAACCGGCATAGTTATCTATCCATTGCTGCAGACCGGCGGCAAGGGTCTCCAGGTAAATATTATGCAGCTCCAGCCACCGGTCTATTAATTCCTGATAGCTTCCCGGATAATTTTGCGTTAATTTTTCCAAGACCTCCGTGCAAAAAACGTTAATTTCCCGTTTTAATTCGTGCTGGATATTCTCACTCAAAATTCCTTAACCTCCCTCTGGTCATCATTCATTTTCCGGAGTAAGAAGCATACGCTGGGACATCCGGCATTGGGGACAAAGCTTCCCTCCATTAGTATTCCGGCATTCCTGACAATAAATCGTAAAACACCTTATGCATTTATATAAAACCGAGTCATTTGTTTCACCGGCACAGCGGGGACAAATATTCTTAGCCAATTGCTCTCACCCTTCCGCAGACTTCAATTTTTTTTGCTGTCTTGTCCGGAAACCGGTGAATTGAGCAATTTTACACGATAACCAAAGTCACCGGTTATAATTATATTCAAACAAGCATAATCTTGCGATATTCTAAATAAATTAGCCAGGGGCATGCCCAGCATATGGCAGATTAACAGCCGGTTCACCCCTGCATGACCGACAATAACAATACGATTAAAAGGCATCCGGACAATCTCATGAAAAGCTGCCAGAACTCTGCTGCCGCAGTCGGCAAAGCTTTCTCCCTCCGGCGGTCTGAAATAAGCAATATCCGAGCCCCGTTGTTTAAATTCCTGGGGATACCGGCGGGCTACTTCAGCAAATTTTAATCCTTCCCAACTGCCCAGGTTTACTTCCCGCAAATCAACCCTTTCCCGGGGGATTAATTCATGCTTGGCGGCTATTTCCCCGGCTGTATCCCGGGAACGGGAGAGGTCACTGCAAAAAACCGCATCTATTTTTAACGTGCTCAATTTATTGCTCAGAATCTTAGCCTGCTTATATCCTTCCGCAGTTAACGGCACATCAATCTGACCGATATAACAGCGTTGGTGGTCATCCGGCAGCTTTACTCTGCCATGTCTAATCAGGTAAATCATTTTTTGCTCCATAGAATCACCCTTACTCTGAAAGTAGTGAAGTATTTGTTATAATCATTCTTTTCCCCTTTGGAGGGACATAATTGTCATTACAGTTCACGGTCTTTACGATGAGTTCTAATTTCCCCCGTTCCCGGGCCGCGCCAAAGGCATTATTCCGGCTCAATTCAGCACCGACAGAAAGCGTGTCTATCTTTTGCTCTAAGGTCTTTATTTGTATCTCCACTGAAGTATAGTCCGGCAGATAAGAGACAATGGCAGTAAAATCGATAACCCCCGGTATAGCCAGCAAAATCTCATCTAAATCGGCCATCGTGATGAAGCACTCTGCAGCAAGCCTGATCACTCCTGTTTTTCTGGCTGTGATGTTCTCCAGCCGGGGTAAACTTGATCCACAGGAACATCCACCGGGCAGATACCGGGAGAGGTCCCCGGTGCGGTAACGGATTAAAGGCATGCCCCTTCTGGTTAAAGTCGTAAAAACTACTTCGCCCCATTGCCCTTCCGGCTGGATCTCCCCTGTAACAGGATGAACGATCTCCACCAGAAAATCCGCCTCATATAAATGAAACCCGTTATGATAGCTGCATTCTATGCCACCGCCTAAGCCCATTTCACTCAGGCCATAATACCTAAACACTTCACAACCCCAAATTCTTTGCAGTTCCCGGACTACCGCCCGGGAGACATAATCAGTGCTTAAAAGCAGGCGCTTTAAGAAAACCTGCGCTTGCCGACCTTTTAATTCCGAGTATCTGGCCAGGGCCAGAACCTGGATAGGTATGCCGACTAGTACATCGGCACGGGTAGCCGTTATCTTTTCCAGGGTTTCCGGCAGACCGCCGGCAAATCCATATTTAATAGGTACCGTACCCAGCCTCAGCAAGGCCGTATATAATAAATCACCGATACTTCCCGGTCTTTCTCCCGGCAAGAGGATCAAAACACGATCCCCGGGAGAAGTCAGAAGGGCCATACCCTGCACAAAAAAATCTATCGTCAGTTCCCGGTCATCCCGGGTGAAATAAACCCGTTTAGGCACTCCCGTAGTACCGGAACTCTCCAGAGTTACGACTCGTTCAATTTCACTCTGGGATACACACAGCATTTGCAGACCATGATTGCGCAGATCCTGAGGAGTAGTAAAAGGCACTCCTTTCAGATCAGCCAATCCCCTCAGCTTTTTACCGGGATACTCCTGAAAATGCCGGCGGTAAAAAGGACTATGCCCGGAAACATACGCAATGGTTTCTTGCAGTCTCTGCAACTGATAATCTTTGACGGCCTGTAAAGCAAGATCTCCTCCCCGCAGACCGATCTTTTCCTTAATCCAAGAATCCAGTCTTTGTCCGTCCATCTGGTTAAATCATCACCCCGTCTAAATCCGGTAAAGACTTCTCCCGTTTACCGCAGTTAAATTAAAGGCACAAAAAGGTATCAGTCTGTTATCAGGACTAAATACATGAACTTTACAGTCCCGCAGACGTTCTAAATCCAGTGTCCAGGCATCTTGAAAAGCCATCCCCGAGATGGATAATGAATAATCCCGGACCCTGACCAGAAATTGATCAAGGCTGTCAACATTAATTTCACCATTGCCGGCATTGTCCTGAGTACACAAGCAAGAATTTATCCGTGCCGCATTAGGTGCCGTCCACTGCCTGGCCACAAACTCCCGGGATCTTTTTAAGCCTGCGGCCGCACTGGCAGGCCGGCAGCAGGATTTAGCCCCCTGAGAAGAAGTCCAGGGTTTAAGCCGGCCGTCCTCCATGAGAATAAAATTCCCATGGAAAGAACAATAGCTGTTCTCAGCAGCGGGCGGCAAAAAGTTCTCCGCTTTAAGCTTACCGCCGCTCTGTTTTTCTATCCCTCTCAATATTTCCGGAATCGTGATTCTGTCAGCCGGCGGCGCCGGCGGGTAACGGCCGAAATAGCTGATGGGCTGAAAATGCACGCCCCGCACGGCAGGGATCCGGGCAATGGCAAAATTAAGAATATCCCCTATGCCATTCATATTTATCCCCGGAACCAAAGTAGGCACCAGTACTACTCCGATCCCCTGCCGGGCACAATGATCAATAGCGGCCTCCTTGATGTCCGCTAGTGCCGCGCCCCGGATAGATTTATTGATTTCATCACCGATTCCGTCAAACTGTAGAAAAACGGAGTTTAAACCGGCTTCCTTGAGCTGCTCCGCATAGTGAGGGTCCTGTCCTAAGCGCAGCCCGTTGGTATTTAGCTGGATGTAAGGAAAGCCTGACTTCCGGCCCCTTGCAACGATCTCCGGCAAATCATCCCGCACCGTCGGTTCCCCGCCGGACAACTGAATATTATCAATACCTCTCGCCCGCAGAGCCTGATACCAGCCTTCAATCTCCGCCAAATCAGGGTCATTCCTTTCTTTTCCGCTTTCGGCAGCAGCAAAGCAAATGGGACACTGAAGATTGCAGCTTGTGGTAACCTCCAGCAGCACACAACAAGTCTCTTGCCTATGCCCGGGGCAAAGACCGCAGTCAAAGGGACATCCCTGTTCAACCCTGGTCGTACATACTGCCGGTGCGGAGGGTATTTTAGGATTGCTCCAGCCTGCATACGACGGCTCACCTTGCCAGATCAGCGTACGGAAGCTACCATGTTCCGGGCACTCCTTTTGCAAATATACGCTTGCGCCGGCCGCTATCTTTTGGGCCTGTACACGTTTCAGACATTCGGGACAAACACTTTCCGTATTTCCTAATAAAACACCACCGGTCATATCTGCCGCCTCCCGAAAATCTTAAAGATATTCATTCGCGCAATTTTTATCATTCGTCATCACCTTTTACAGAGGCTAAATCATATCCGTTAGCACTAAGAATCTCTTTCGCTTTTTCATAAGTTTGATAAACGATCTGCGGACAGCGCTGAAGACGGTTTTGCTGGTCATCCTCCAGAATATTCCGGCAGTCAATACCGCCGTATACAGTGCCGTATTCCTCAGCGAACCACTGAACAAGCTCGTTAATCATAACATTTAAGCGGGGCTCCTCCCTTTCCTCCGCTGTGCCTTTACCGGCATACAAAGCCAAAAGACAAGCAGCACCGGTAAGGGAACCGCAGTTTTCCCCCGAAAAACCCAGTCCTCCGGCCGGACCGGCCATAGCGCGAACCAAAGGGGGATTTTCTACCCCTTGGTTTTCCAAACCCAGCATAATTAAAATCTGACTGCAGTAAAATCCCTGCCGGGCCATTTCCACCATACGCAGGAACTCCTCATTCATCATAAGCAGTTTAACCTCCTCCGAAAATTTATTATCCTTCAATCTTCCGGAATCCGGCCGGTTTTTTCAGCAATCAGTAAAAAGTAACCGAGCTCTGATTTCCGGAGAGGCGGCCGGGGGGCCTGGTGATTATCGTCTGTCCGGGGAGCACATTGCCAGAATCCCTCCAGCGAACCATACTCCATAATGTAACGGGCGGCAAACTCCTTTAAATATTCGGAATGATCTTCCCAGATTATTATTTTAAAACCCTTATTCTCCATAACCTGCTTCAATTCCTGGTAAGTCCTGGCTCCGGACACACAATTTTTCGCCTTTAAGGACAGGGGTCCTGATACCGAACCACTGCCACGGCGAAGATAAAGATCGGAAACAGCCAACTTCCCTCCGGCAGCAAGGACTCGGTTAATTTCTGCCAGAACGCCTCCGGCATATTCCATAACCGATAAGCTGCATTCGGCCAGGACCCCGCTGAAGGCAGCATTGGCAAAGGGCAGACTCTCAGCGGAAGCCTGGATCAAGTTTAACCCCGGTGACCGCTTTTTTCCCTGCCGCAGAGCAGCATGTGACAAATCAACCCCTACCGCGTCCAGCCCATATCTGGTTATGAGATATTCTACGGTAGTCCCTGCACCGCAGCCGATATCAATTACCCTGGCTTTAGGCTTAAAGTCACAGTAATCCATAAACCTTTCCGTTAGCCTGAGGCCGCCGGGCCGCAGGACTCCATCCAACAGTTTCATAATATTTTTCACCCCGGCTCATTTATCTTCCAGTGCTTTTTCCACCTGATCCATTTTACCCCTGGCCAGATTTTCCGGAATATATACCAGGTCACATTTCGGGCACCTATATAATTCAACAGGAAAGCTGCTTCCCAAATAGGACAAAGTTACTTTTCCCAGGGTCAGGTGAATACCGCACTTATCGCAAATAATCTTCTGCTGTCCGTTTTCTTCTTTGCTCATTTTTCCACCCCGCTATCCGGTTATTTCCAATCTATGGCTATAGGCATTATGCACTAGAAAACTTTCTCCTTGTGGGGAATACTCTACCCAATATGTAACGCTGACCGGCCGGAAGTAAGCAATATAACTGTTTCTTTCCGTATTTTTCAATCTATTGCCGGTCCTTTCCCCATAGGCGATAACCTTAGTGATATCAGCGGTCAGGATCATCCTGTCTTCCAAAATGAGCCTGACGCTTTCCGGAATAATTAGTTTGATTTCCGCCAACTCTTCTTCCACCTCTTCACCCCACACTTCTTTTAAAAGGGTTTGCTTACAGCGGGCCCTGTTTTCCTGCCGCTCCGATATGCCGGGACCTTTTTGCTCCGCCAATTCCAACTGATCACTGCCAAAAATCAAATCCAGTAAATGATACACCCTTTTCCCCTGGCGGGCAAAATTATCACGGCACATCGCACAATAAGCAAGATAATCATCTTCACTTTCCATGGTGCGCCTTTTTATTGTTTGCCGGGCCAGTTCCCGATTGGCATAAATCATTAAACCTCCGTACCCGCAGCATTCTGTAGTCTGACGGCTGTTATCCAATTCTACGATTTGATGCCCCAGCTCACGCAGAATATTCCGGATGGCAGCATGTAACCGGACTTCATGTCTGGTCGTACAGGCATCATGAACAGCTAATTTTTTCGGGGCTACACCTCTCCCCCCTTGATCAGGCAGGCCGGTTTGTTCCAGCAGGGTCCAGATCGTTTCTACATCCATCCCGGGCAGTTCCCGCTTGAAAATACTGTAACAAGTCGGACACCCTGTGATTACTTTAGGTCTTCCTAAACTCTGCCATTCGTTTTCTACCGTCATAATAATCTCTTTAAACAGCTTCTCTTGCCCGGCCCAGTCGGCGGGAGCTCCGCAGCAGCCCAGACTCAGTCCTACGCCCCCTGCAATTTTTTCACAGAGAAACTCATACATCCTCCTGACATAATGGGGTGCGGAAGCACTCAACTGGCACCCGGGAAAAAACATCACCCCGCTCGTTGTGAAACCCGGCTGATGCCTGTTCAGCACAAATTTATCACCGGTACTGAATTCCAGATCCCGTAAAGCAAAGTCATGGGCCGAGGGCGGCATTTTTTCCTTTTTAACCATCATCTGTCTGGCCTCCCGGAATACTTCCCCCATATTCAAGCCTCCCGGACAAACTTCCTCACACAAACCACACAGGCTACAGGAGTTAATCATTTTATTGGCATGATGAATACCCATCACAATGGATAAATTATTATATACTTCCCGGACATACCGCTTGGGATAAGAACGGTAATGGGCCAGAAATTCACAGACCTTAACGCACTCCAGGCACTGGCATAACAAACAGCGGTTCGCTTCCTGTAAAGCTTCAGCGGCAGTATATCCTTGAAGGGGATCGCTGCTTTGTACTACGGCCTGATAGGCAATTCCGGCGGTATTGGTATACAAAGAAGTAGGATAAGGACCTTCCTTTCCTCTGTTAGCGGTAAGGGAGGCATTCTGCAGCAACCGGTCAATTGAATTGACAGCAATTTTCCCTTCGGATATTGAGGTGATAGGCGACCTTCCTTCCCCGCCCCAACGGAGACTTCCTCCGGCAAAGACCAAAGAATGGCTGGTAGCCAGAGTCAGGGGATCAATGACCAGATTGCCGGCGGCGGTCAGTTCGAGTCCCAGTTGCAAAGGAGCTGCTTCTTGACGGCCGATCCCTAAATAAATGGCATCAAATTCCTTACATAAACCGGCAAAGGATACTGTCGAACCATTATCATTGCCCACAGCAGTATTGCAATGAATCTCCACTAGAGAATTTTTTTTCAGCTGGGCGATATCATCTTCAATTGCCTGCCGGGGCAGTCTGCTTTCCGCGATTTGCCGGATACTTCCCCCCAAACAATCAGCGGCCTCATAGATCACTACTCCATAGCCTTTTTTAGTCAATTCGGCAGCCACAGTCAAGCCGCTAAGTCCGGCCCCTATCACGGCTACCTTCTTATCTTTAGCCTTAACAGGCAGCAGCCTGGCCCCGGGCTGCCGGGAGTTGTCTACACAGACCTTTTCTAAAGCATTAATCGCGATCGGTTCGTCAATTTCTTTGCGTTTACAAGTCTTTTGACAGGGTTGATCACAAATTCTGCTGATGATC
Source organism: Peptococcaceae bacterium (assembly GCA_049366715.1). Lineage (GTDB taxonomy): Bacteria > Bacillota > Peptococcia > Peptococcales > BICA1-8 > JBMNCQ01. Next base: position 65,445 of record JBMNCQ010000004.1, read on the forward strand.
CTTGGAAAGGGCACCGCCTTGTGAAATAATTTGAATCCCGCCCCATAATCATTTTTCCGTAATGCTTCCACCATTCCCCGTACATCTACATGAACAGGACACGCCGCAGTACATCCCGGAGCTTCTTCCTGCACACATTTCGCTTCCCGCTGGTGTAACAGCTTTTGCTCGATCTCCTTCATCCCCTTCCTGAGGTTTAGTATGCATAAAGGGACACCCCTATTTTGAGGTCGGAAGTTGAAATCAGGAGTGGGATTCACTAAAACCCTCCTTGCTGATTTCCACTTTTTATAATAAGGAATGTCCCGCAATTACAATATTTATATTTTGTTAGATCAGCTTAGCCTTAGGTTATTGTTAAACCACCGTCATCCTTTATTTTGTTGGTGCCGCTTCATTGGCAGCCAGCACTTCCAAGCCGGCCTTAATTTTCTCCGGTAAAGCAGGTACTGCATAAACCCGCACGCCGCAGGCATTATAGATCGCATTAAGAATCGCCGGATGAGGTGCGGTCAGCGGTCCCTCACCTATGCCGGAAGCTCCGTATGGCCCGTGAGGACGGGGGGCTATATTGTAAATAATCTCCATGTCATCAGGAATATCCTGAATATAAGGCAGACCACATTTCAGCAGGGTAGTGTGTTTCTCCAAGTCTTCAAAGTCCTCTGTCAGGGCCAGGCCGATCCCCTGAGCCAAACCGCCGTAAACCTGCCCGTCAACAGTTGTCTTATTCGTAATTGTACCCGCATCAACAACTGTCGTAAACTTCACGACTTTGGCTTTACCTGTTTTCATGTCAACTTCTACTTCCGGCATGAAAACTTCATAAACATAAGCGGAGAACGGATCACCTTTGGCAGTCACAGGATCACAGTCACTACACATGGATGCCGCCCATTTTCCTTCATAATGAAGAGGAATATTCCCGGCTACCATTTCATCATAGCTGCGGAAAGTGCCGTCAGGCTTACGCATGGCATTAACCAGCATTTCACAGCTTACCCGGATTGCATTGCCGCTCATTACGTTTTGCCTGCTGCCGCCCGAAGGGCCGCTATTCGGGGTATAAGCCATATCATTCATGATCAGCTTGATATCCTCCGGTTTAATATCCATTTGCCGGAGGGTTTCATGAGCATGAGTTAAAGCCGCTAAATCAGCGCCCTGACCATGGTCTTGCCAGGTAACACCTACCGTTACCCCTTCCCGGGTCAGTTCAACCCAGGCTTCCGAACCGTCGGGGCCGTCAAGCCCGCAGCCATAGATGCCCAGGGATAAGCCTACGCCACGTTTCTTCTCAGGTGTGGAAAGTTCTTTACAGCGCTCTTTCGCTTCCTCCCACAAAGGCCGCAGCTTATTGAACATGTCCTCAAAGCAGAATACTTCCGGGACTTGCTGGGTGGGAGTCGTCGCCCCCGGACGGTAAATATTTTTAAAACGCAGTTCCAGAGGATCCATACCCAGCTTTTCCGCAAGCTCATCCATGGCAATTTCCGAAGCCAGGAAAGCCTGGGGCGAGCCATAAGCCCGGAAAGCCGAACCCCAGGCGTGATTGGTGCAGACCGTACGGCCTTTACCACGGATATTGGGGATATCGTAACCCGCACCGGTAAACTGTGCCTGGCGTAATGTTAAAAGATCGCCGAATTCGGAATAAGGTCCATGGTCGATAAACCAATCCGTCTCCATGGCCAGCAATTTTCCGTCTTTACCGGCAGCTAACTTACAATTAACGAATCCGGGGGAACGCTTGCCGGTATAAGTAATATTCTGATACATGTTAAAGTTCAGGGATACGGGCCTGCCGGTAGCCATACAGGCTACACCCAGCAGAGCTTCATTTGTGGGACTGAACTTATAGCCGAAAGTCGCACCGGTGGGATTGGCCACCAGCCGTAATTTTTCCGGTTCAATGCCAATTCCCGGGCAAATCATAGCGTGGTGCAGATGAAGGGCAATACTCTTGGAGTGAATGGTCAGGCGCCCCTCTTCATCATAATAAGCGCAGCCGCAGTCAGGCTCCAATACAAGGTGAGGCTGACGGCTGCAGTAAGTGTCGACTTCAACGGTTACCACATCGGACTGCTCCATGATGGGCTTAGTATCCTCTCCTTTTTCAATACCCTGCTCATAGTAAATATTAGGCGTTCCGGGATGAATTTCCATGGCATCGGGTTCCATAGCGGCAGGAGCGCTCATATAGGCCGGCAATACTTCTAAGTCAACTCTAACTGCCTTAGCTGCTTCCCGGGCCTGTTCTTCCGTATCGGCAGCAACTATAGCAATAGCGTCTCCAAACTGAAATACTTTTTCATCGCAAAGAATGGGACGCTCCCAACCGTCACCTTTATTGGTGGGAAAGGTAATCAAACCGGTGATACGATTTTTTCCTTTGATATCACGATGGGTAATCACTTTATAAACACCGGGCATTTTCTCCGCTTCTGAGATATCAATGCCTTTAATATTGGCATGGGACACCTCAGCCTGAACCAAAGCCAGACGCAGCGTACCGGAAGGCATCTGCAAGGCAACATCGGCGCCGAAATCCCAGGTGCCGGTGACCTTCTGGATTGCAGAAGGACGATGATATGTCGTCCCATAAATTTTGTTGCCGACAGGCTTGTAAAGCAAATCTTCCTTACGCATTTCACCCCGCACCACCTTAGCGGCAGCCATTACGGCATCGACTATAGGCTTATAGCCCGTACAGCGGCAGGCATTGCGGTTCTTTTGAAACCAGTTGCGGACATCCTCTCTGGTTGGATTGGCATTTTTATCCAGGAGAACTTTGGCCGACAGAATAAAGCCGGGGCTGCAGAACCCGCATTGGGCACAGCCGTAAGCCATCCAGGCAACCTGCAGCGGATGAAGGTTGTCAGGAGTTGCCAGGCCTTCAATCGTAATAATTTGGGCTTCATCCGGTACTCTTTTCATTTTGACAATACAAGAGCGCACAATTTCCCCATCCATGATGATGGAACAAGTTCCGCACTGACCTTGATTACAGCCTACCTTACAGCCTGTCAGCAGGAGCTGTTCCCGCAATACACCGGCCAGACTTACTTCAGGGTCAACAATCAAAGTTCTGGACAATCCATTGATGTTTAAGACCTTTTTTTGCATTTCCTCATCTCCTTATCTTAATTTATCTTGCATTTCAAGGCACACTGGCCTTGCAAATTAATTGCTTTTATAAAGAAAGTGCATATCGCTGCCTGTCTTGAAAGCTACCGGTATCTTAAGACCGGCAATTAATCTCCTTAGATTATTTTTTTCAAAGAAAAAGCAAAGCACAGGAAAAGAAACCAGCGCTTTGCTTTTAACCCTCTTTGTTCGAGCACTGTATTCCTTTTTCTCCCGTAAAGCTTAGTCTCGGCTAAACCCACGCAACTCAACCCCGTAACAGTCCGGTTTATAAAATATATAGCAATAATTATGCCAAAAAAGAAAAAATCACCGCTACTCCGTTGAATACAAAGGAGCCGGCAATTTTTTGCTTATTAACCGAAAAAAATTTACATTATTGATTGTGAAATTTTGCTAAAAATGTGTTACCAATTGCTTAGATTAGGTAACATATTTTCTACACTTAAGTAACACTATCTCATTCTTTTAATTCCGGATGGAATAAATGCGCATCTTATTATATAAAGTCTTGCGGGATACACCCATTTCTCTGGCGACTCGACTAACATTTCCTCCATGTCGGTTTAATAAGGTAATGATCTTATTTTTTTCTATATCCCTGGCACGTTTCTGCCTTTCTTCCCGGCATTCATAATTCAAGGCAGGACCGGAGACTGCTACCGGTACTACCGGTGAAGAAAAAGCTTCATGAAACTCTTCAGGCAGACTCCGGACAGTAATCATTCCGTTTTCCGCTAAATTTGCGGCTCTTTCGGCTACGTTTTGCAATTCCCGGACATTGCCGGGCCAAACATATTGTGCCAGGCATTCCAGCACTTCCGGTTCCACATGAAAACGGCATCCCCAATCATGGGAAAGCTTTTCCAAAAAATACTCGAAAAGCAGAGGTATGTCCTTTACACGCTCGCGTAACGGCGGAATTGTAATTGACATGACATTTAATCGGTAAAATAAATCTTTACGGAAAGTACCCTTTTCTACTTCTTGCAATAAATTCTTGTTTGTAGCACAGATCAACCGCACACTTACCGGCGTCATCGTATCACTGCCGATACGGGCTACTTTCTTTTCTTGAATTACCCGGAGTAAGGTGGTCTGTTGTTCAAGGGGCATATCACCTATTTCGTCAAGAAAAAGGGTGCCTCCATTGGCCAGTTCAAATTTTCCTAATTTTCCACCCCGCTTAGCCCCGGTAAAAGCCCCTTCTTCATAACCGAACAATTCACTACCGATTAATTCCCGGGGAATAGCCCCGCAGTTAACAGGGATAAAAGGGCCGGCACTTCTAATACTTCCGTTGTGGACAGCCTGAGCAAAGATTTCTTTTCCCGTACCGCTTTCCCCCTGCAGTAATACATTGGACAAACTGGTTGCAGTGAGCTTGGCGAGACGGACAGCTTCCTGAATTTCTAAACTCTCACCAATAATATCACTAAATTGCAATGTGGCATAATAGCCGCTAAACCGGTTGACCAGATTCTGCACTTGTTTAATGGGCCGTATGATGATTAATCCCCCGGTAACTTCCCCCTGTTCGTTGACAATGGGTTCACCGGAAGCCAGACAGTAACACAGCCCGTCTTTCGTATCCAAAATTATCTCCACATCGGTATATCGTTCCTTTATGGCCAGTTTCCGCCCCTGGAAGGATGAACGATAGTCGAATAATCGTCTTACCGGAATACCCAGAATATGCTGCTTCTCCTTACCAATAAGTTCCCGGGCGGCAGGATTAAACTCGATGACAATTTCATCTTTGTCAACTAAAAGAACTCCATCCGATACCGTATTAAAAAAATTTGTCAGACGGTTATTAATCAGGGCCAATTCCTGATTTTTCTGCTGGATTCTCAGCTGGGCCATGATCGCTTCCGCAGCGGCTACTACTATTCCCAGAGTATGCAGATGAGAAGCATGGGATGCCCCCGACATATCCAAAATGCCGATAATTTCTCCATTACCGGCAAAGATCGGTGCAGCTGAGCAGGTTAAGCAATGATGTTTTTGACAATAATGCTCCGCACCCGATACCTGAATTGGTTCCCCTGTCACTAAAGCAGTCCCGATGGCATTAGTGCCGGCTTCCTCTTCACGCCAGCTGGCACCGGGAAAGAAATTTCTGGTTAAAGGATTCTTCCTGGTATCTTCATCAGCAAATATTTCCATTATATTACCGTTCTCGTTTGTCAAAACCACTACAAATCCGGACCCTTTGACAAATTTATGAAGATTAACCATAAAAGGTTTGGCTACTTTAATCAGTCTTTCCTTTTCTTGCAGGACCCGGTTAAGATCACTGCCGTTCAGAGAATGGTGCAGCCCGGTGTCGTAGGGATTTACTCCCTGGTAATAACATCTGTGCCATGACTCGGCTATCCGGGGGTGAACCTCACAGGCATCTTGCCTTCCCGTTTGAATGAACTTCTGCCATTCATTAAAAACGCTATCCTGATTGTGCAACGGAACAATTGTCATAAAATCACCTCAGTTTTCGCAAAAATAATTATTTTTACGTCACCTTACCCTAGCTTATATCTTTACCCCTTTCGCTCAGCTGAACAACTCCGGGTTCCTCACCTGCATCATCATTATACTTAACTTAAAGCTTAAAAGACAGGACCCGGCTTAACTAAAAATGATCAAATATTCAAAAAATGCCAAACAATATTAAACAATGTATAAACAAATATTCTCCTCTCTAAAGGCTAAAACCTCCTTATTCCCCAAAATCAAAAAAATATCAACGGCAGTACCCTAATTTAAACTTTTCCTCACTTTTCTTCATTCTCATGATCTCAATATAACAACTATTCCGAATATTTTTCAGAATATTCTGCTATGGCTACCTTGTAATTTAACGTAGTATGTAGTATACTACATACCAGCAGAAAGGAGCGAGAAGATGCTTAAGCGTACAACACTGAAAATGCAGGCCTATGATTATCTGAAAAAGGCTATCCTAAATGATGAATTTAAGCTAGACATCATTTATTCCGAGCAATATTTCGCAGACCTTCTTAATATCTCCCGCACTCCGGTCCGAGAAGCCATTCTTCAACTGTCCCAGGAAGGATTTGTTGATATTCTGCCCAACCGTGGTATCTCCATCAGACAGATATCGGAATTGGAAATCCTGCAAATGTTTCAGCTAAGAACCGCCATTGAAGGTTATTGCTGCAAATTTGCCGCGGAAAATATTAAAACGGAAAAAGGCCTCACCCTTTTGCAGGACCTTGAAGCGCTTCTTAAAGAAGAAGAAAAAATATTTCTTGCCCACGGTAAGCCTCTGGAATATATGAGCCAGGATACCAATTTTCACCTCAGCATTGTCAGGTTTACCGAAAATCCTCAGCTTATTGGAATCATGAATAATCTGCGTTCCAGAATCAATCAAATCGGTATTAAAACACTTTATAAGCAAGGACGTATGGAAGCCACTCTTCAAGAACACCAGGCAATACTTTTCTTTATGAAAAACGGCAATGGCGCCAAAGCTTATGAGGCAGCCCAAAATCATTTTAACAAAGCTTTAGCCTGTATTCTGGCCGGCTGTACCTTAAAAGTGTAATTTTAAATTGATGCCTCCAGTAGTATGTTACATACTACTATTTCCTCCAATCAGTCTACTTTAAATTTTTGATTTTTTAGCAACTAAAAAATTCTCAAGAAAGTAGGTCGATTCCATGAAGATATCAGCTATTGAGACCATCCAGCTTCCCCAGCATCCACGCCATCTCTGGGTCTTGGTACATACCGATGAGGGTATTACCGGTATTGGCGAAGGAACAGATAAACCGGAACTCACCAAAACAGCCCTCCATAACTTCTGTGCGGAAATTATCCTCGGTAAAGATCCTTTAAGAAATGAGCAGCTTTGGCAATTAATGTATAACAGCGCCAACTATACAGGTTATTCGGGAGCTGAAATGCGGGCCATCGGTATGATCGACATGGCTCTATGGGATATTAAAGGTAAAGCTGCCAATATGCCTGTTTACAACCTCCTGGGCGGCAAAAACCAGGAAAGCCTAAAAATTTATAACACTTGCATCAGTTACGGGAACATTCGTGACCGGGAACTTTTCCTGACGGATGCCGGAGAACTCGCCCAGTCCCTTCTTAACGAAGGAATCACCGCCATGAAGATCTGGCCCCTTGATGCCTTAAGTGAAAGCTATAACGGACAATACATTTCCCGCGATGCCATTAGAAAAGGGCTTGAGCCCTTTAAAAAAATCCGTGCTGCCGTCGGCAGTAAAATGGAAATTGCTTTTGAAGGCCATTCCTGCTGGAATGTTCCTATGGCCGTCCGGGTAGCACAAGAACTGGAACAGTATGATCCGATCTGGTTTGAAGATCCCATCCTCGTGGATCATGTCGGCAGCTACCGTTACCTGCGGGAAAACATCAATCTCCCGATCCTGGCCAGCGAACGTCTTGTCACAAAATTCCAGTTCCGCTCCCTGCTGGAACAAAATGCCTGCGACATCGTGATGTTCGACGTCAGCTATTGCGGCGGTATTACAGAATGCAAAAAAATTGCCGCCATGGCTGATGCCTATCATTTGCCCGTATCGACCCATAATTGCGGCAGTCCGGTATTAACCATGGTTTGTGCCCATCTTCTCGCCAGCTGCCCTAATGCAACTTTAATTGAAACGGTTCGTTCTTTGTATCAGACTTACAGCGATACGATTACGGACGTTAAAGTTGATATCCGCGACGGTCACCTGTATTTAAGCGATAAACCGGGGCTTGGTATCAATATGCGGGAAGATATTCTTAACCATAAAGATACCATCCGCCTGCGTACAGAAGCTGCGAAAAATGATCAGATGTTCGCTGTTGTCGGCGATCCCTGGGCCCAATCCCCCGGAGATAATAAAGCAGGTAAAATCGATATTAAAATTGAGTAAATATCCTTACTTCGGCGTCCTTTTATTAAAAAACAGCTCCTGAGAAATCTTAGACCTATTTCTCAGGAGCTGTTCTTCTCTCCGGCTCTTCTTACCATGTCGGGGACTATTCTATATTATAAACAGTGCGGCTTTTCTTTGCTCTGGACAGTTTCAGCTTTTCCTTGATGCGATTGAACGCCAGGAAAAGAATTGGAATAACAATCAGGGTAAAAACAGTAGAGGTGAGCAATCCGCCAATCAGAACCCAGGCCATCCCTACCCGCTGCTCCGCTCCTTCACTGATGGCCAGGGCAGTAGGCAGCATTCCGAAAATCATCGTAAGGGATGTCATTGCAATAGGGCGGAGACGGGCTATCCCGGCTTCGATAACAGCTTCGCGGGATGTCTTGCCCCGTTCTATCAGGGTCAGGGTATAGTCCAAAAGCAGTGTACCGTTCTTAGCTACCAGTCCGTCCATCATAACAAAGCCGATCATCGAGTAAAGATTAAGGGTATTGCCGGTGAGGGCCAGGGCCGTTAAGGCGCCGATAAAACCCAGTGGTAACGAGAACATCCGGATAAACGGGGTTAAGAAAGATTCATATAAAATAACAAGGACCATATAGACCAGAGTAATAGAAAGCAAGAGAGCTGAGATCATTTCTCCAAAGGTATCCTGCATAGACTGAGCCTGCCCGGCAAAGCGGATCGTATAAAGGGGATCAAATCCTGCCGCCTTGATTCGCTTATCGACGTCACTGATAAATTCCTGAAGGGGCCGGTCGGAATTATTGCAGGATACCGTAATAGCCCGCTGTTTATCCTCACGGCGAATGGATCTCGGACCCTCACTTTGTTTAAAATCAACCAGATTACCCAGGGCAATGGTCTGGCCCCCGGAATAAACAGGAAGTCTGCGCAATTCCTCAATGGGTATCTTGTTGCCGTCTTGATAACGGACATTTATATCGATATCCAGACCCTGATCCACGAAAGTTCCGGCAGTGGTGCCGCTAATTCCTGTCTGCAGCGATCTGGTAATATCGTCCAGGGCTACGCCAAAATATTTAACACGGTCCCTGTTGATCATTGCCTCGATTTGCGGCTGGCCAACCCGCCAGTTGCTGTTTACGTCTTTGGCTCCGGGAGTTTGATTTAAAATGGCCATTACTTCATTGGAGATTTGCACCAATTTATCATTATCCGGGCCCAGTACTTGAATCTGCACGCTGGCCCCGCCGTTACCACCACCCATGCCGGGCATCCCTGCTATCGAAGAGCTGGCCGCATTAACCCGGACAGTTCCCGGCGGAAACTGTTTTTGACACCAGGCGCGGGTTTCATCGGTAACCTCCCACACCGTACGCCGACGCTCCTTTTTATCCTTTAGCTCCACATTGACCGATCCGGAATTAGCAGAAACCCGGGAGCGGTAATTATCCAATTCAGGAATGGTTTGCACATAATCTTCAATCCTGCGAATACCCGCATCTGTTTGTTCATAAGGGGTTCCTACCGGCAATTCAAAGTTAATGGAAAAGCTGCCTTCATCAGCCTGCGGCATATATTCAATCCCCACAATCTGAAGCGGGACCAGGCTTACTGCCATGAGAAACAGGAGCAAAGCGCCGGCCAAAATCCTCTTCGGATGTCCCAAGGCCCAGCGCAGAATAGAACCATAGAAATCCCGCACCTTAGCCCCGGCGGCATCGACCTTATCCCACACGAAATGCTGCCCCTTGCTTACGCCCGACTTATAGAACCGGGAAGACAACATGGGGGTGACGGTGAAGGAAACAAAAAGGGAAAAAAGAGTAGCGAAGACTACCGTCAGCCCGAATTGCCGGAAAAACTGCCCCACCATACCGCTCATAAAGGCAATAGGCAGAAAGACCACAACATCACAGAGAGTGATGGCAATAGCAGCCATCCCAATTTCCATCCGGCCTTCCATAGCAGCTGTCTCCGAAGATTTTCCCATATGCAGATGCCTGTGAATGTTCTCCAGCACAACAATAGAGTCATCAACCAAAATCCCGATACAAAGAGCCATGGCCATCAAAGACATGATATTAAAAGTAAACCCTGCCAAATATATGGCAAAAAGAGTCGCAACCAGGGAAGCGGGGATGGCAATCAGCACAGTGATCATCGACCGCCATTCTTTTAAGAAGAAAAATAATGCCAGGGAAACGGTGATCATCCCCTCAAAAATACTTTCCAGGGTATTGTTTAAGGATTTATTCACGTATTCTGAAGAATCATAGGAGACATAAAAATTGTAATCGGGATAATCCTTTTTCAATTGCTCAATTTCTTTTCTTAAAGCCTCCCCGGTCTTTACAACACTGGCATCACTTTGCTTATAAATCTGAATGCCTACCTGATCCTCACCGTTGATCCGGTTGCTGGATTGGACCTGCCTGATTTGCCTGGTAACTGCAGCAACATTTTTCAGGGGAATCGTACTGCCGCTTGCCGTAGGAATGGCCAGCTCGGCAATATCATCGATATGCTGGTATTCACCGGTAACCCGCAGATCATAATCTTTCTCCAGGTTAAGCTTGCCAACAGGGGAATCGGCGCTTTCCGCACCGATTTTCGTGATGATAGAATTCAAAGCAACACCATAAAAGATCAGTTTATCTTTATCAATTTCCACGGCAATTTCTTCTTGTCTGCCTCCGGAAACGGAAACCTCCGCAACACCGGAAATTTTTTGCAGACGATCCTTGATTGTCTCATTGGCTACATGATAGGTAGTTACCTGAGAGTAGGGCGAACTCATTCCCAAATACATAACCGGCTGATCATTTATATCCCTTTTCACGACCAGAATATCTCTGGCCTCATCAGGCAAGCGCCTTTTGATGCCGTCTACCTTCTTGCTGACATCCATGGCAAGCTGGTCAACATTGGCGCTAAGATCAAATTGCAGAACAATAAACCCGGATCCCTGATTACACATAGAGGTCATGGTCTTTAAATTAGAGGTGGAAGAAACGGCACCTTCCACATGTTTAATAACCTGTTTTTCGACCTCTTCAGCACTAGCTCCCGGATAAGACACCTGCACGGTGATAATGGGCGTATTGATAGCCGGCAGCAGGTCTACTCCGATCCGGTTATAACTGTAAATGCCTAAAACGACAAAAAACATGATAATCATTGTAATCCCGGCAGGACGTTTAATTGAAAAACCTGTAATATTCATAAAACTACCGCCTACTTTCCTTCAGTATCAATTACCATTTTTTACAGTTCCCTCTCCTTGAATACTAACGGTTTTTCCGTCCCTCATGGTCTGTAATCCGCTGGTTATCAGTACATCGCCTGTTTTAAGCCCTGCCCTGATTTCCGCCATACCATTTAAGATTATACCTACTTCAACGGGGCATTCCACCGCTTTGTCACCGTCAACCAGATAAACAACTTTCTTTTCTCCCCTGTCCACAACAGTCTCCCGGGGAACGGCAATTACTCCCTCCAGCCGGTTATATTTAAGCTTAAGCTCCGCAAACATTCCGGGTTTCAATTCCTGCGCCGTGTTTACTACCGCTACCGACAACGGATAAGTTTTATCCTTATCATCTGCATAGGGGCTTATTGTTACCACCGTTCCCTGATAAAGCTTGTCCGTCACGGCAGGGACGGCTACTTCTACTTCTTGTCCGGTCTTGACATAATTAACCTCATCTTCCATTAGACTTGCCTTTACCTGTACAATCCCAATATTCACCACCGTAAAGGCCACGGTACTGCTGGTAACCGTCTCCCCCGGATTAACATTTTTCATGGCAATAATACCTGCAATGGGTGATTTTACCTGGGTATTGGCCAGCTCATTTTCACTCTGCCGTAAAGTGATGCTGTACGTTTCATAAGAACTTAAAGCCGCTTCATAATCTGTTTGAGATATAGCCCCGCTGTCCAAAAGCACTTTTTTCCGCTCCAGGCTGCGTTTAGCCTCGTCCAGTTGAATACGGTTTTTTTCTACCTGAAGAGCTAAATCACTACTGTCAAGCTCCATCAGAATTGTCCCGGCAGCAACCTCCTGACCTACCTCTGCCAAAACCCTGGTGATTTTACCGGAAGTTTTGGGAGATACTTTGACCTCTTCATTAGGAACGATTTTTCCCACCACCGCCAGAGTATTTGTCAGGGCAGCCTCATTCAATTTCACGGCTGCTACAACCTGCGGCCGGACCTGGGACGAGGCTTTAGCATCAGCCTGAACAGGCTGCTCCTTATGGCTGCAGGCAGTCCCTATGCTTAATAGTGTGAAAATTAAGGCTATAAACAGGATTTCTTTCTTACCCATAACGATCACCTTTCCTTCTTTGAATATGCCTTGATTATACTTTACCGGTATTTGATAAATTTAACTTTTAGCACCGGCAATCCGGTTATTCAGCAAAACTTAATTGGGTATTATATCCATATTTTCATTTTATTGTATTAAATTGGTTATATCTTCATATGTAAATTTTAACAAGCAGGCTGTCCCTTGTCTATCTTAAGATAACCCATTATATTGTATTTTTTCAGAATTTACACACAGGACAGTGTGGGATTTTTAAGTGCTTTTCAGACCCTGTTTTTTTGTCTATTTTGATTGACAAATGAAATACTATTCGTTTATAATACATCTAATCTATCTTAATGATTAAAAACTTTAAACTTAATATCAACAAATACTGTGATAGGGATTAGTAAGCTTGGTAATATTTTTCAGAGAACCGCCGGCCGGTGCGAGGTGGTAAATATGAAAGCTGAACTCACCCTGGAGTTGCCAACCGAAATCCGCAAAGGAAAGTAGACTTGGACGGAAGCCCGCCGTATAATGGGATAGGGTATGTTGGTACCCGAAAGAGGTGGATGCAGACAAAATTTATTCTTTTTGTGCATCAATTAGAGTGGTAACGCGGAAGGTTAACCTTTCGTCTCTATTTATTGAGACGAAAGGTTTTTTTATTTCTGCCCTCTGTAAAGATATTTTAAAAATTCCCTACTATACCGGTCGTAGAAGCTTAGGCTTTTATTTCATCAAAAAATTATTAAGGAGGTGCCTCTACAGCCTCACCGGCTCACTTATTTACAATTCATTAACTGATCATTATTAATTTTAGGAGGAATTTTCAGATGAAAAAGAACAAAATCTTTGCGGCAATGCTTGGCTTACTTATTATTCTTTTTGTAATTACGGGCTGTGGCGGTAATCAGCATCCCCAAGAGACTCCGCAGGAAGAAGCTCAGGGAGAGCAGGAAAATGAACCACGGGTACTTAAATTCGCCCATGTTGTTAACGAGAAGGACCCTTACCACTATAATGCTTTAAAATTTAAAGAGTTAATTGAACAACACACCGATAAAATTAAAATCGAAGTATATCCTAATGCGATTCTCGGTGATGAGCGGACCCTTATTGAAGGTATGCAGGTCGGGACTGTGGATATGGGAGTAATTACTAATGGTCCTATCGCCAACTTCCTGCCGGAAATCGCAGCTTTTGAAATGCCTTTTCTCTTTGCGACCCCGGAAGAGGCTTATAAAGTCTTAGATGGCCCGGTAGGTCAAAGTGTTCTGAAAAAGTTAGAAAATATTAACCTTAAAGGACTGGCCTTTAGTGAGAGAGGTTTTCGTAACTTAACCAATTCAAAAAGGCCTGTAAAAACCCCTGCGGATATGGAAGGTCTAAAGATCCGGGTAATGGAAAGCTCCCTTTATATCGATACCTTTAAGACCCTCGGGGCTAATGCGGTTCCTATGGCCTGGACCGAAGCCTTAACAGCTTTTCAGCAGGGCACCGTAGACGGACAGGAAAACCCGGTAAACATAGCTTATGCCTATAAACTATGGGAAAGCCATAAATACCTTTCTCTTACCCGCCATACCTATGCACCCACAACAATTATAATGAGTAAAAAACTTTTCGATTCCTTCGACCAGGAAACTCAGGATATCATCGTTCAGGCTGCTCAGGATTCGGCCGATTTAACCCGTAAATGGATTGCCGCTGAAGAAGAAGCCCAATTGAATACTGTAAAAGAGAACGGAATGCAGGTTGAAGAGAATCCTGATCTTGCTGCATTTCAGGCTGCGGTAAAACCGGTTTATGAAAAATACGGCAGCAGATTCGGCACTTTAATTGATGAGATTAATAAAGCCAAACAATGATCGCTCAGCAACAAATGAGAAAGGTTAATCGCTGTAGCTTAACCTGAATTACTTAAAATAATTTTTATAAACAGCACAAAAAACCAAGTTTGTTGTTCTATAAGCAAACTTGGTTTTTCCTTTAAAAACGAAATCAAACAGGTACCGTATTCCCCGTTAGTTTTCGTATTCCAGCAATGCTGCGCCTAATGCAAAGGCCCGTTTACAATCCGTCGGAAATACTTCTTCCCGCCGTTTCCTTTTTTGCACAGGGTCAAAACGGTCTGCGACCACTTTTGTATAATCAGGAAATTGATAAGTATCAAAACTGCATAGGCTCTCTACATTTCCGCCCAAAATCCTTTTAAAGACCGTCTCATGCTGTTTGATGTTCTTATCATAATTAAACTCTTGAGCCTTATCCTCCGGAATATTCATCGTATAAATAAAACCGGCATTAATTTTTTTCGGAAATAATGACTGAGGGGAAGTAGTATAAGTCAGATAAGGAAACAGTAAGCGTTCCATAAACGATCTGATTTCCCCGGATACACTTCCGAAATAAACGGGGGATCCTACTATAATGGCAGCCGCCTGCTCAACTTTTTCCAGCACCGGTGTTAAATCGTCCCTAACCCCGCACTTACCGTAACTCTTGCCGCCTTTTGTTTTGCAGGCAAAGCAACTTATGCATCCTTTAAAATTAAGATCGTAAAGATGAATCAGTTCAATTTCTGCTCCTTTTGATTGTGCACCTTGCAAGGCATTATTCAGAAGTTCTGCTGTGTTCCATTGTTTCCTAGGGCTTCCGTTAAATCCGAGAACCTTCATTTAGATATCCCTCCGTACTGCAGCTTCCGATTTTCTTAATCAATTGCCGGCAAACAAATCTTTAAGTATCATTTATCTTCAAGATATTACCTGGCCATTTGGAAGATCTGCATGATTTCATCCTTATCCAGTTCCATAAAAGCTCCAATCTTTCTTTTGCCGAAAAAGGTACATTTTTCGGCCAGTTCTTCGATCTGCTCATCGGTAAGGTTAGCAATTCCTAATTCTTTAATCGTAACCGGCATACCGATTGATTTAAAATACTCCTCCGTTTTCGCAATGCCGGCCAAAGCAGTAGCTTCGGGATTCTGAAAATCCAGCTCACAATTCCATACCCGGACTGCATACTGGACAAATTTGCTCACATCAGTTTTGTAAACAAACCGTGCCCAGGAACCCCAGATTGCCGCCAGACCTGCCCCATGAGCAACATCAAACATCCCGCTCAGTTCATGCTCCATCTGATGGGAGGCAAAATCCCTGGTTCTCCCTGTACCGGTAAGGTCATTATGAGAAAGACTCCCCGCCCACAAAATTTCTGCTCGGGCAGCATAGTTCGCCGGATCTTTCATGACAATAATGCCGTTATTAATGACGGTCTTCAATAAACCTTCGGAAATTCTGTCGATCAATTCAACATTCTTAACCGTAGTAAAATATCTTTCCATTGTATGCATTAAGATATCTACTATCCCGCATGCTGTCTGATAGGCCGGCAGGGTATAAGTCAATTCGGGGTTCATTATGGCAAATTTGGGACGGGAAACCTGACAGCCGGCTCCTCGTTTTAGCCAGCCGTCTTCATTGGTAATTACGGAAGACTGGCTTGTTTCACTGCCGGCGGCAGCAATGGTTACAACTGTGCCGATAGGCAGGCACCTGACCGGGGTGACCTTCTTCGCATAGATATCCCAGGCATCACAATCATTGGCAATACTCATCCCTATAGCTTTGGCAGAGTCGATAACACTTCCGCCTCCAACTGCTAAGATGAAATCGATGTTTTCCGCCTTGCAGAGGGAGACCCCTTCCCGGATTAACCCCAGCCGGGGATTAGGAACAACGCCTCCTAACTCAAAATAAGTAAGCCCGGCTTCTGCCAGAGAAGTAAAAATTCTATCCAGCAGGCCCGATTTCTTAGCGCTGCTGCCTCCGAAATGTACCAGTACCCTGCTGCCGCCCCAGATCTTAACCTCTTCACCTACGTTACTTTCGACTCCTTTACCAAAAATAACCTTGGTCGGTGAATAAAACTCAAAATTTAACATGGTGTCCCTCCTTAGAAAACTACTTGTTTTAATATTTTAAATATTACCCTGTCCGCTTCTACCGGAAATAACCCTGGCAAAATAAGCACCTCTACTATTGTAATATTTTACCACAGAAGCTCCGGCCTTTCAATCCGCTGCAGAAAACGCAGCAGCCGGAAGCTCCCTTCCGGCCTTAGTAATTACTCCCACAATCTTTTAATCCTCTTCAATTTCTCTGTCCGCTTGTTTTTTAGACCACTTAAAATATACGATTCTAACTACCAGCCACGAAAAAACAAAAGTGATTCCCCCCACCGCCAGCTCCAAAAGATTAGTCCCTTTGCCTGTAGTGAAGTAGAAAACAAGCATAAATACAACGCCCCCTACTAATGCACCTATTACCGTATTTCTGGCATGTCGTAAAGGCTCTCTTGCGGACTCGTTTGCAGCCAGGCCCTCAACCCCTATTTTAAAAGCACTATATAAATTAACAAGCATAAATAAGCTAAATATATCCCAGATTTCAGAAAAATTTTGCTTGCATAATAATGTTCTATAAAGCAAAATACAGCCTAAACCCAAAAAACAAAATACAAAGGCTTCTGAATTAATTTTTCTTCTCTGATTAATCACTCTTTCATCTCTGATCATTTTTATCTTCTTCCTCCCAAAAAATATCATCAAGTGTTTTCCCAAGCGCTTTACAAATTGCCAGGCACAGCTTAATCGTCGGATTATATTTACCTGCTTCGATTAAACCTATTGTTTGTCTGGTCACACCAACCAGCTCCGCCAATTGTTCTTGTGATAAATCTTTTGCTACTCTGGCCAGTTTAAGCTTAATATTTTTCAGTACACTCACCTCTTCTGAACACCTTCACTCTAATTATACTATATATATTTCTAAATGCAATATATATTTTGCATAATACTATCTATATTTTGCATTTTGATTTACAATTAAGGTTTCGATTTACAATTAAAGAAAAGCTAACAATTTTCTCCCCCCCCCAGTTCCCTTAAAGAGAATCTTCATTATAATAAAAGATCAAAAAACTTGGGAACAAGTCCCAAGTTTTATACTGATGCATATATTTAACAGCAATGGGTTTATTCTTCTACCGTCTTGCTTTCCGGATTTACGGCCGGTGCCGAATGTGTTTTAAGATATTCCAGTGCATCATAGATTTGTTCAGCTGCTTCTGCACGGGTTACTTCAGCCCGCGGATTAAGTTTTTCTTCTGAATCCAGGCTTATAATGCCATAAACAAGGGCACGCTGAATCGCTCCGCTGTAAAGAATATTGAGCTGTTCCCCATCGGCAATTTCCACTGGTATAAGATTAAGCAGCGGAAGGTTCCCCTGCTTCTCGATCCCTTTAACAAGCTGGTATGTGAATTCTTCCCGGGTCCATTTCCGGCCTGGATCAAGGTCTGCCGGAAGCTCCAGCCCGTTTACGGAAGCAACAATCAAAGCCTTTGCATACCAGGCATCATTGTTCGCTTTGGAGAAATAATCAGTTGCCTTAGGTTCTTTAATAAACCTTATTGAATCAAGATTCAGCCCAAGAGCGTTAACAATCAACTGGATACCCTCACCCGCTTCGATTGTCTTAGCAGGCGCGAAAAGGTCATTACCGACCCCATGAACATAGCCTCTTTCCTGAAGTGATAAAATTTCTTCCTGCGCGCTTATTTCCCCCAGGTCTGTAAAAGGAATAACGGCTGCCAGACTCGGCCCTGTTAAGACAACTGTCAAGATAGCTGCGGCTGAGACAGAAATAACTTTTTCTTTGATGCTCATTTCCCTCACCTCGTAATTTTTTTGTGTCCATCTTTTTGACGTACTTATTTAAAAAAGGTTTCACAGCTTTTATTATTCTTCATCTCAACACTACAAGAATATTTCATAAATAAAAAAAGCCCTAAAAAGGGCCTTTTTAAGGCTTTATATTAATCAGACTCCGGAATTTCACTGCAATAATTTACGTATATTCGCATATTTTCTCAATATGTAAAACCGGCCAAAAGCTTATACCTCAATACTTTTTTATCAGCTTACGGCTTATAACAGCTATATTCTAAATGCAGGTGGCTCGGAAAGCCAGTTTTTAAGCTTACCATATTCAAAAACTTTATCATAAATACCGATTTCTTCTAATAAAAACTCTCTGAAGAGTTCCCGTAATTTTGGGGAGGGACTTTGTCGGAAAGCATCAATATGAATATTTAAAAATCCCTGTATCCCGGAAAAGATTCTTATGAAGATATATTTATCCGTAACAACCTCCGGTTTAACGACGGTAGTGATCACAGACGGATGTCTCGCAGAAGTAGGAATAGCATAATCTTCCATCCATTTCTCGAGAATTTTTATTTGCTTATTGAGACGTTTTACGCCTAATTCCATCACAACTTTTAAATCGGCATCTTCCACGTAGTTTAATAAGATTTGCGTTTCTTCTATTACATCATATCTATAAGTCAGCTGCAGCCAGAGATTGCTTACCTCAAGTACATTTATTTCTTTTTGCAAAGCCTGGGGCGTTTTTCCTAGATCAATAATATCTTCCAGCAGTTGTAATATCTCCAAAATCATCACCTCTTCTAATATTTTGCCAAAAAAAGAGGTGAATATGCCTGGATTATGCATCACAACTATTTTTCATAAAAAAGCGGCGGGAAATGCTGCTTTTACGGTTGTGCCGCCCCGGTTAAAGCAACAGCAGATAAACCAATCTTTAATTTTCTTCCGGACTGCCGTCTTGCAATAACTATCCGCCGGCCATCAGGATTACCTGCAGTTTGAATTCATAAGCAGCAATTGAATTACTTCCTTTAAAAATATAAACACGGCGGCTAGAACGTAAAAACTGCCTGCCCTTATTTTTTAAACGGGGGGGCTTCTCCGACCAAACGATCAATAAGTCCTTCCTGCGGGATAAAAGGCAGGGTGATATGTCCCTGACCGGCATATTTTTTATTATAGGTTCTTGCCGTTTCAATAGCATGGCTATTCCTGGCCCAAGCCCTTCTGGCCACTCCTCCCATTACATCCCACATCATCGCTGATTTGATAACCTCGTCCACCCGCAAACTGCCGTCCAGCACCAGACCGAAACCGCCGTTAATGGCTTTGCCGACTCCTACGCCGCCGCCATTATGTAAAGCGACCAGGCTCATGCCCCGGGCTGCGTTCCCTGCAAAACACTGCACGGCCATATCAGCCATTACATTGCTCCCGTCTTTAATGTTGGCTGTTTCCCGAAAAGGCGAATCAGTTCCGCTGACATCATGATGGTCCCGTCCTAACATCACAGGCCCTATTTCGCCCTCCCGCACCAGCTCATTAAACTTTAAGGCGATCTTGGTTCTCCCTTCGGCATCCTGATATAAGATCCGGGCCTGGGTTCCCACCACCAGCTGGTTATGCTCGGCATCCCTGATCCAGTTATAATTATCCCGGTCCTGCGCTCTGCCCCGGGGATCGATACAGGCCAGAGCCGCCTGGTCGGTCTTCACCAAATCACTATGGCGGCCGCTCAAGCACACCCAGCGGAAAGGTCCGTATCCGTAATCAAACAATTCGGGTCCCATAATATCTTCTACATAGGAAGGCCAGATAAAGCCGTCTTTCTCATCACTTCCGTTGCGGGAGATTTCTTTGTTCCCCCCGTCATAGACAGCCTTCATAAAACTATTGCCATAATCAAAAAAATAAGTACCCCTGGCAGTCAATATTTTTATCAATTCAAAATGCCGTTTTAGACTTTGATCTACCATTTCTTTGAATTTTGCCCGGTTTTCTCCCAGCATAGCCGTTCTCCCGGCAAAAGTTAAGCCCTGCGGACAGTATCCCCCTTCATAGACAGCATGACAGGAGGTCTGATCGGAAAGGAGATCCGGCTTAAGGTTGTTTTGCACCATATATTCCAAAAGATCGATAATATTTCCGTGATAAGCAATGGAAATCGGCTCCTGCTTTCTTTTATATTCCGCCACAGTCTGAAAGATTTCAGTCAGGTTGTCGGAAACCAGCTTCACCCAGCCCTGCTTGTACCTGGTCATAACCCGGGAATAATCTACTTCGGCGATAACCCCGATTCCACCGGCAATCTCTACGGCTTTAGGCTGGGCACCGCTCATGCCCCCCAGCCCGGAAGAAACAAAAACCTTCCCCCGCAGATCCCCTTGCTCGCTTAGACCCAGTTTTAATCTGCCGGCATTTAAGATGGTGTTGAAAGTTCCGTGGACTATACCCTGAGGTCCGATATACATCCAGCCCCCTGCAGTCATTTGCCCGTAGTTGGCTACCCCCATTTGTTCCGCAATTTCCCAATCCTGGAGATTATCAAAGAGACCCACCATTAAAGCATTCGTAATAATAACCCTGGGGGCGGCGGGTTTTGAAGGAAACAACCCTACCGGATGTCCTGAAGCAACGACCAGTGTCTGCCGGTCAGTCATAACCGCTAAGTATTCTTTTATTAAACGGTACTGCAGCCAGTTTTGACAAACGCTGCCCGTCTCTCCATAAGTAACCAGCTCATAAGGATAAAGAGCTACCTCAAAATCCAGATTATTATCAATCATCACTTGAAAGGCCCGGGCTTCCAGGCAGTTTCCCGGATATTCATCAATAGGACGGCCCCATATTCTGCCCGGCGGCCGGTACCGGTAAGCATAAATTCTTCCGTAGGTAAGAAGTTCCGCTAAAAATTCCGGGGCCAGCGTTTCGTGTAGTTCTTCCGGCACATAGCGCAGGGCATTCTGCAAGGCTGTCTTGGTCTGATCCTCGGTAAGGCGAAAACCCCGGCTGGGGGCCCTGCGGATCCCTTCTGCAAACTCCGGCGCCACAGGCAAATCACCGGATAATTTGATCGTCATCGCTCCGGCTGTCTCCAGCTTATCAATCATTATTTCTCCTCCTTACAAAGTACACAATTTTTCACTAACCCTCTTTCTAATCAGGATATAATTAATTTCTGCTTCCTTTAGTATTTTCTGCTTCTTCTCCTCCAGCTTGCTTTTAAAAGCTGCATCCTTTATGGATAACAAATTGATTTCCACATTATAGATTGCCCCTTGGATACCGGCATAAGCCACTAAGGCTGCTACCCCCCCGTCGCTTAAAGCATGGGGGTTGCCCTCTTCAACAATAACCCCGGCCAGTTTCAGTACGGCCAAAGAGTTTTCTGCTACCGTCATGGGCAGCCGGGCCGCCTCTTCCATAGCCCTCTGTATAACTGCAGCCCGCTGCTTTCTTTCCTCTTCGGTACCTTTAGGCAGCCGATAAGCTTCTACTACCTTAGTAAAGGCCCGGCAATCCGCATCAACACATTTTTTTAGTTCTTCTTTTAACTTTACGGCCTGGGCGATAGCTTCTGTCATTGCTTCTTCCTGGAGAGCAAATTTTTCTTTGCCCAGGGTCAGTCTGCCGACCATCCCCACCAATGCTGCCCCTAAAGCGCCGGCCAGAGCGGCAACACTCCCGCCCCCGGGAGCAGGAGCCGGAGAATCCACTTCTTCAATAAAACCCCGGCAGCTTAAGTCCATCAGCATTTTATCTCCCCCTCTATTGGTTAATCCGTTTTTCCAGGATCTGATTTCCCTGAAAACCTTCCAATCGTAAATAGTAACCCGCTGTTTCCACGAGGGCATCCTGAGGAGTAAGTCCTACGATTTCACTGCCCACTATGCGCACCCCGTATCGGGCAGCTTCCATTTTTACCATTTCAAAAACCCGGTAAAGGGGCACCTCCCGGAAATTGCAGACATTAATCGTGACCTGGGCCACCTGCCTTTCTTCAATCAATATACCCAGGGCCTTGATGCTGGCCAGTCCCCCGCTGCTGCCCCGGATGCTTTTCGCGATTGCTTTGGCAACCTGTACATCACCGGTGCTTAAATTGATATTATAAGCGACCAAAGGTGGCCTGGCCCCTACGGCAGTGGCCCCCGCCCGGGGCAGTTCCCGTGGTCCGTAGTCAGGCGCTCCTCCGTTCTTTTTAATCGTTTCCTTCAGGCCCTCATACTGGCCTTTCCGTACCGCCGCCAGATTTTTTCTGGCCGGGCAAGCTGCTGCTGCTTCATAAAGATATACGGGAATACCTAATTCTTCTCCCAGTTTTCTGCCCACTTCCCGGGCCAGTTGAACACACTCCTCCATAGTGACGCCGTCAACAGGTATGAAAGGTATCACATCCGTCGCCCCCATCCTGGGATGCTCACCCTGGTGAAGATCCATGTCAATCAAGAGCGCAGCTTTCTGCGCAGCTTGAAATGCCGCTTCTTTAACTGCCTCCGGCTCTCCCACAAAGGTAACGACAGTACGGTTATGGCTTGCATCGGAGGAACAATCCAGGAGTTTAATCCCCGAGACAAGACTTATCTCTTCAATGATCTGCCGGATTACCTCCGGCCTTCTGCCTTCACTAAAATTAGGCACACACTCTACCAATTTTTTAATGACACTCTCCTCCTATCACTAGTTTTCCGTTTTTAATGACTTTCTCGACCAGATTGGTCCCGAAGCGGTAAGGCAGATACTGATAGGACGGGGCGTCAAAAATAACGATATCCGCTTTTTTACCTGCCTCCAGACTGCCTATTTCCCAGGCCCGTTCCAAAGAATGGGCGGCATTAATTGTCATGGCATTGATTATTTCGGCAGCAGTCATTTTTAGATAAAGGGCGGCAATCGTCATCACCGGCTGCAGATTGTTATTGGGACAACTGCCGGGATTAAAATCACTGGCTAAGACAACGGGTACTCCTGCCTCAATCATTCTCCTGGCAGGAGCATAGTGCTGCTCCCGTAAATAAAAAGCCGTAGCCGGCAGCAGATTAGCGATAATGCCCTTGCGGGCCATTTCACCAATACCCTGCTCCGTGATTACTAAAAGGTGGTCCGCCGAAACGGCTCCCAAATGAGCAGCCAGTTCAGACCCGCCGATAGCAGCAATTTCATCGGCATGAATCCTTGCTTTAAGCCCTTTGCCCCGGGCAGCCGTCAGTATTTCCCGGGATTGTTCCCTGGTAAAAACCCCCTGTTCGCAAAAAACATCGCAGTATTCGGCTAAGCCCTTTTCCGCTACCGCAGGAAGCATTTCCTCAATAACCAGCTCAACATATCTGGAAGCATCTTCTTTAAATTCCGGCGGCACAGCATGAGCTCCCAGAAAAGTAGGAACCAAATCAATACTATGCCTTTCATTAATTGCTTTGATTGCCTGCAGCATTTTAATTTCATCTTCCACAGTCAGCCCATAGCCGCTCTTAGCCTCGGCAGTAGTCGTTCCCTGGGCCAGCATTTGCCCGGCATATTTACTGCCGATTTCCACCAGTTCCTCCAAGGATGCCGCTCTGGTAGCCCGGACGGTATTAAGAATTCCGCCCCCCTGCTTGAGAATCTCTAAATAAGGCACCCCCTGTAATTTAAGATCCAGTTCATCTTCCCGCGAACCGCCAAATATCAAATGGGTATGGGCATCAACCAAACCGGGTAAAACAATTTTACCCCGGGCATCTATTATCTCAGTTTGCGAAGTGCAGAGATTTTGCCTCTCCACTTCCTCCGTTGTTCCGACGCTAAGAATTCTCTCCCCTGCCACTGCCACCGCGCCGTCACAAATCACCGCTATTTTCCCCAAATCTTCTTTGATCTTCGGCCGGGCAGAAGCATTTAGCGCCGTAACCACCTGCCCGGCATTCTTTATCAGTAAACTCGCTTTCATTATTCTTCTTCCTTTACGGTTAATTGATAAATCCTACGATTTTTTCCACTTCCCTCAGAATTTCTCTTCTTTTAAGCAGCTGCACGGCTCTTTTTAAATCAAGCCTTAATTCCCGGTCCTGGGTTAAAAATTCCACTTCATTTCTTAAACACCGGTAGGCTCCGGCGGTACCGGGGGCCGGAGTGCCTCCCCTTAAATCCATACCCTGACCCGCACATATGAGTTCAATGGCCAGAACATTTTCGGCATTTTCTACAATCTGCCGGGCCTTCCTGGCAGCGGTAGTCCCCATGCTCACATGATCCTCCTGATTTGCAGAGCTGGGAATAGAATCCACACTGGCCGGATGGGCCAGAACTTTGTTTTCGGAAACTAAAGAAGCCGCCACATACTGGGTAATCATCAGACCTGAATTCAGGCCTCCCTCCCGGGTGAGAAAAGGCGGCAATCCACCGCTTAAAGCAGCATTAACAAGACGTTCAATTCTTCTCTCAGAAATATTGGCTAATTCCGCAACGGCAATACCCAGAAAATCCAGAGCCAAAGCCACCGGCTGTCCGTGAAAATTCCCTCCGGAGATGACTTCTCCTGTCCGGGGAAAAATAATCGGATTGTCGGTGACAGAATTAATTTCCGTCTCCAGTGCCCTGCGCACATAAGCCAAAGCATCCTTAGACGCACCATGAACCTGGGGAATACAGCGGAGAGCATAAGCATCCTGAACCCTCTCACCTTCAGCCTCCGCAATCATCTCACTGCCGGCCAGCAATTTCCGCAAATTATCCGCTACCAGTTTCTGCCCCGGATGGGGTCTGACATCTTGAATTTTTTCATCAAAGGCCAGAGTGATTCCCGCCAAGGCCTCCAGGGTCATCGCGGAAATAATATCAGCGGTTTTCGCCAGCATGAAGCCGTCATAACAGGCCAAAACCCCGATAGCTGTCATCACCTGAGTGCCGTTGATCAACGCTAACCCTTCTTTAGCCTTTAATTTTACCGGAGTAATATCCGCCAGCTCCAAAGCTTTTGCACCGGATATGATTTTACCCTGATAAAAGGCCTCACCCCTGCCCAACAAAACCAAAACCATATGGGCCAGAGGCGCCAGATCCCCGCTGGCCCCTAAAGAACCTTGGGCGGGAATTACCGGATGTATTCTTTTATTCAGCATAGCGACCAGTGTCTTGACAACCTCCGGCCTAATTCCGGAGAACCCTTTCACCAGGGCATTGGCCCTCAAAAGCATAACGCCCCGGACTACCTCCTCCGGCAGAGGGTCCCCTACTCCTACGGCATGACTTATAATCAGATTTTCCTGCAGAGTCTCCGTATCCTTTTCCGGGATCTGAACCGTACTGAATTTGCCAAAACCGGTCGTAACTCCATAAACAACCTGCCCCTGCTTCAGGAGCTCTTCCACCAAGGTCCGGGATCTCTCCATATTCTGTAAACCGTCCCGGGCAATCATTACTTCTTTACCGTACCGCGTTACCGAAACCACATCTTCCATCGTTAAAGAATTACCGTCTAAGATAAGGCAGTCGGCAGTTGTTTTAATTTCCTCTTTTTTTTCAGCCAGCATCATTTTATCCTCCATCACTAAGCTCTCAGCATTATAACCTGCTCCGCTTTAAACAGTCCCAAGCTTCCTGAAATTTATGTAAGCTAAATGCGCCGAAACCATAGGCACTCTTGTTTATTATTATAGACATTTATTGTGATTTTGTAAAGTATTATGTACAATCCATTCTTTCTTCCGCCCTTTTTTTGCTGCAAAATAAAAAATTGAACAGAATACTTGACTGTTGTATACTTAATGCAGAGAATTATTTACAGGAAACGAGGAAAAAATATGTTGATTGGCAAGACTTTAAAAAGGCTGAGAGTAGAAAAGAAGTTATCAATCAGGGATCTGGCAGCGAAAACCGAACTTTCCCCTGCAGCCTTAAGCAACATTGAAAGGGATATTAACAGCCCCACCCTGGCATCCTTGGCAAAAATTTGCGAAGCCCTTGATATTCATATGGTGGATTTGCTGCAGCTAAATGAAAATGACGATAAGGAAAAAATCCTTTTCAAAAAAAGTGAACGTAAAACCTTAGAAATTTCCGGAGAATCCAACATAAAATATGAGCTGATTTCTAATCCCAAGAATAATTTCAAACTACTGGCCATCACCATGGACCCGGAATGTAATTACGGTTATATCTCCCAGTCCTTCCCCAGCGACGAGATTGCCTTAGTCATCCGGGGGACAATGGAATTAATGCTGGAGGAGGAATTATATCTTTTGGAAGAAGGAGACACTATTTATCTTAAAGCAGGCTCCCGCTATCAATACCGCAACGCAGGGACTGAAACCTGTCTTAGTATCTGGGCCGTACAGGGAATAAATAAGTTAGAGACTCTGCTGGAAATGGAATAATATTTATACAGAGCCACAGCAACTGCTATGGCTCTGTTTCCTTTAATTACCGCAAATATTCTTTAGGATAAACTTGTATCCTGCTTCTGCTTAACAGAAAATTCTTCGATAAAACCTAAGTGGATAAGGGTCGTCCGCTCAATACCGGGGAAGATTATTGCACCGATAAGTAAAGCAATTAGAGAGAAAATCCCGCCGATCATTACCGGACCGAAGCCAAGTGGTGCCCAGCCCAGATAACCGATTAACCAGCCGATAAATCCGGCCAGCATTCCGGCAAAACCGGCATTCCGGCCCACTCGGGGGACAAAAAATCCGGCCAGGACCGGCAGACCTAAAACAGCACCTAAGATATCGGCACTTATCACCCAGATATCAAACATACTGGGAGCGGCAAAAACAAAGATCAAAACAGCAATACCGAAAATAAAGGTAGCCAGTTTGGAAACTTTCAGCAATTCCTCATCCGAGGCCTGCGGTCTTAGTACTCCCTGCCAGAGATCTCTGACAAAGTGAGTAGAAGGTACCAAAAGACACGCCGAAGCGGTGCTCATGATAATAGATACCAAACAGGCCAGGACAACGCCGCCGATCCAGGGATTCAAATATTTAACAACCATGATGGGGAATAGCTGTTCAGATTGAGCAATATCCGGAAGCAGGACCTTACCTGCAAAGCCGATAACAAAGATGCATAATTCTACGAAAACAAAGCCCAGGGCCATATAGGCAATCCCTTTGCTGGCGGCTCTTTTATCTTTGGCTGCGAAGGAACGCTGCCACCAGTCCTGCATGGGAATGACGCCCAGGAAGAATACCATGAACCAGGTTAAGGCCTGGCCGGGTGTAACATAACCGGTAAAACTGAAATGTTCCGGAGGTACGGCAGCCATAATTCCGGAAAATCCCCCGGCCTTAGCCAGAACAATAGGAGCCATCACAGCTACCCCTAATACCGTTAAACACCCTTGAAACACTTCCGTAATGGCAACAGACCACAAACCACCCCAGGAGGTATAAAATATCGTTACAACGGCACATAAAACTACCGCATAATTATAAGGAATTCCCACAATGGTTTCAATGATCCTGCCCATCCCCATATACTGAAAAGCAGTTATCGCCATAAAGGCAAACCACATCAAAGCACCGGTTAAATAACGGCTGGCTTTGTTATATCTTAGTTCCACAAAATCCGCCACCGTATAAATTCCTGCCCTCATCCCCATTTGCTGGATCTTGCCGGCCAGAAAAAGACCGATAAAAGCAAATACAATAGTCTGACCAATGGTAAACCAGGCCTGGGACAAGCCCCGGGTCCAAACCCAGGAAGTAGTGCCGATGGTGGTACCGGCGCCGATATAAGTCGCCAGCATACAGAGCAGGACAATGATTAAGCTAAACCGGCGGCCCCCCACCATAAAATCCTCACTGGTTTTCGTTTCTTTTCTCCCGTAATACAATCCGATCACAATAGTAACTGCAAAATATAATAGCATCATCGTCAAAGCAATATTCATACATTTTCCTCCAAACATTTTAGATTTTCCTAAAAATAACTGCCTGGTCTTTTATTTACATACTCTAAAATGGTCCCCACGGTTCTTGAAAAATTTCTCACCCTCTTCCTTTTTATTTTTAACGATTCCCGGCTTTTCATTTTACGGGGAATATCTAAAACAACAGTCCGCTAAAGAATGATCATCAATAAGTACCGTACCCTCACAAGTGAAAAAGACATCGGTGGAAATAAAATTTTTGTCCCTTATTTCAACATTAATTATTCCTCCGGGCTGGCGAACTTGCAAAGTCCCCGTATTCCGGAGATCGCCGGCAAGATATATCCCCAGAGCCAGGCTTCCTGTCCCGCAGGCTTGTTCGAAGACCCTGCTGCCGGTATCCCGGACATAGACATAGGGTAATATCTCATATTGGCCTTCGCCCTTTTTGCGGTAAGGAATAATACCCAGGGCTTTTTCGGCAGTTTTATCCTGAATCGTCGCAACCATTTGCTCATAACCCTCTCTGGAAGGCCAATAATCCGTGACAAAGTGGCAGATCCCCGGAAGTTGCACCAGACAACCTGTAACTTTCAGATCACCCGCCTCCAGCTCCATTTTCTCCATTTTTGAAGGAGCCGGCATTTCCGCTTTAATCTGCAAGATATTCTTAGCTTTAAATCTCGTTTGA
Source organism: Peptococcaceae bacterium (assembly GCA_049366715.1). GTDB lineage: Bacteria > Bacillota > Peptococcia > Peptococcales > BICA1-8 > JBMNCQ01. Next base: position 94,080 of record JBMNCQ010000004.1, read on the forward strand.
CATACCAGCGGACCGTTAACCCCGGAAGATTCCAAAAGGAAACCTCCTTCCGGACAAATCCCTTTATATAGTCCCAAAGCCGCTGCCGCCAGTACTCCATTGCCGCAGAACTCTCCTCCCGACATTTCCAGGCGCAAACAAGCTTGGGAAGTTTGGGGAGGTACAATAAAACCGACCTGCTCCGCATTTAAATATTCATAACTCATAACGACCTTAGCTATCTCCGGATAACAGGCCGGATCTACATAATCGGTAATAAGAACGGTCAGATTTTGAGCCGGACTGATTTTGACAAAGTTTAATTTCATGCTAGCTTTCCCCTTCCAGTGAACACTGCTTTCCTTTCCCTGCAATTTCCCGGGCAAATCTTTCCCCAGCTTCGGCCGTGTAGACAACCCGCCCCCCGACTACCACATACCTAATTCCCCGGGACGGAAGGGCACAGGCATCCGCACCATATTCTCCCCTCTCTCTAAGGTCAGCAAGGTCAAAAATTGTGATATCGGCATCTTTGCCAACCTGGAGACGTCCTTTGGAGAATAATTTTAAACGGTTAGCCGGCTCAATTGTCATCTTTCTTAAAGCCGTTTTTAAATCCAAGAGCCCCCGGTCCTGCACGAAAAGACGCAGGAACCTGGCTGTGGTCCCGGTACTGCGGGGATGACCCTCAATCTGTCCGGTGACACGATCTTTAGTCATTAAGGCATCGCTGCCCAGAAAAACAAACGGATTTTGCAGAGCTTCTTCAATTGCGTTCCACGGAGTAGCATTATGACAGACTACAGTTGTATCTTCCGTCAGCTCCCGTAATTCTTCATAAAGCTCCGGGGTGCATCGTTGCCCCGCCCAGGGTCCGGTGACGATTTCCAAGTCACCGTAAGTAAAGTTATAAATATTAAAAGGATCCCCATCAAAAACTGCCGATTGGATCCCCGTTGCCCAAGCATCATAAGGGTACATATCTCCTTTGATATCAAACCCCTCATGGTTCATATATTCTATTGACTGTAAAGCATTTTGCAGATTATCCCCGCCGTAAACATTAGCAGCCAGATGGGAAAGCTGCAGCCTGACACCGGTGGCTTTAGCGATTTCCAGCATCTCCTCCACCGTCTCCCGGGCTTTGGCTGGATAATCGTAACGCATATGTACTGCTACAAAGCCGTCATATTCTTTAACGATTTTAGCCATCTCCAACATCTCCGGACCGGTAGTCCCCGGTGCATATTGCAAACCGAAAGAAATTCCCGGAAAACCTAGTTCCATGCCTTCTTTCACCATCTTTTTCAAAGCATCCATTTCTCCCGGTCCCGGTGTTTCATAGCGGCCGATCCCCAGCCATTGCCGCAGGGAGCTATAACCGATAAGGCTAAAATAATTGAGCAGGAAAGGAGTTTTTTGGACTCGTTCTAAATAAGGTCTAAAAGGATAAGCGCCGATTCCGCAATTCCCCCCTACCATAGTGGTTACTCCTGAACTTAATAAAGCATCCGCGGTTTGAGTGGGGAGACCCTCGTGCCCTTCATCAGCAGTAGGTGCAGAAAGAGCAAAATCTTCATGGGCATGAATATCAATAAAACCCGGTGCCACAATGCACCCGCTGCCATCGATAACTTCCCTTCCCGTTAACTTTTCTTTACTAATGGCTGCGATCATTCCGGATTTGATCCCAATTGATAAATACGCATCAGTCCCTTTTTCCGGATCAATTACTCTCCCCTTTTCCACAACCAGATCATATTCCATCTAATTCCTCCTCTTATGTAATTTTCCAAGGATCCTTATTTTTACTTTCTGTCTCTTTTAAACAATCCGGCATTTGCCAATAAATAGAATCTATTTTGTATATTATAATAAACGCTTTTGCTATTTTTGTCAATTATAATTTACTAAATATGCTGTAAATTCTCAAAAACAGCCTTCATACAAAATTCACTTAGTTTTCAGCACAAATAAAATGGCTAAAGAATGCCATATTCTTTAGCCATTTTATTCATAACCTTTTAAGCAGCATACCGTCTAAAATACTCCCGAAAAGTAAGCAGGGCTATTTACCCTCCGCAACTATTCCTTTTCCATTATTTCTTCATCCCTAAACAATCCCCCTGCTCTTGTTTATTCGTTATCTTTTCAAATATTGTCAAAAATTCTTGTTCTACTTCAGGAAAACTTCTGGAGGTAAAATCATACTCTATTGCCTTATGGGGCGGTATATTAAAAAATTTAACATCCATTAATTCTTGAAACTCATAGTACAGGAGAGTATCATCAACATCTTCAATCTGCTTTTTCTCTTCTTTCGCTAAGTCCCCCAGTCCAAATTTACTATAGATAAGATTCTGCAGTTTTTCTTCAATAGCAATATATTCCGGGAGATTACACTTTACAGGTCTTGTTACATCAGCCAGATAGCTCTCGCTGGCATCATGCAGCAGACATCCCAGCTGCACCTTTTCCGGGTATTTTCTGCCCCGAGCCTCTTTAAAACAATTTATAGAGTGTTGGGCAACCGAATAAAAATGCCGGAAATGTCCATTGGCCCTGGTCATTAAGGACAAAGAGTGGGCAATATCTGTGATTTCGATATCTTCCTTTACAGGCTCTACGGGAAAAACTTTTTCTTTGTATAAGTCAAAATATAGTCAGACATATTCCTGCCCTCCCATCTAAAGTTGCTTCCTTCTTAAGGATACCTTAGCACCCGGACTTGTATACCTCTGCAATCTAAAATTTTGCCTCTTAAAACCACGCTTAATCTCATTCAAAAAAACTTTATCCCAGCGTAAAAGTTTTTATATTTTAAAAAAATATCTCCCGGCAACCATTTACATTTTTCAGATACTGCCGGCCGGACATCATTTTCCCCTATCGTTATTCTAAAGGGCCCCCTGCCGCTGTTGGCAGGGGGCCCTTTGTTAAATTTGCCGGAAATAATTTAAACGATATGGATTCCTAGTATTTTAGATCTCATCCAGGGGGAAAATCGGGCGCCGTACTTTCTGATAGATAAAGTGACGCAGATTAGGACTTGCAAAACCCGGGCAGTCTACCTCCAATATTTCCTTAGCCAGAGATTCAAAGGCCGCTCTAAAATGTCCCCTGGATTTGATGACCAATATTTTCTTTTCGGCAGGATTAATCCCGATATGCCGAAATATTTCGGGATCATTAGGGGCAGCCCGGTTTTCTGTTACAAGCAAATCTACTCCTTGTATTTGTAAATGAGCGGTTTTGCCTAAATTGATTTTAACCCCTGTTTGCATCGGACCCTTATTAAAAAACATTCCGTCCGTCAAAGCCTTAACCCTGGCCGTACATTCTAGCGGGCCACCATATTCAGGAGCAGTTTTACCGCCTACCGCCACTGATAATTCAGCTCCGGGTCCTGCCTGAAAAGCTTTCGCAACAGTTTCATCATCAACGATCAAGGCAAAACCGACATTTGGGGCACCGGACTTTAAGATTTCTTCCAAAAGCCTGGTGGTATCACCCGAACCGCCTCCGCCGGGATTATCCCCCACATCAGCAAGGATAATGGGGCCTTCTGCGGCGCCCAGTGCATATTTTACAGCCGTATCCGGCTGCCAGAGTTCCTTCAAAAATTGCTCCCTTATTTGCCAGGCTTTACCGGCGATCTCCTTAGCTGCCTGCAAACCCGCAGAAGATTCACCATTGGTCAGAACCACTACCGACAGGCCGGCAAACTCAACATCAGCAAAGGGGAACCCTCCGAAGACAGATACATTCCTAATAGCAGGCCTTTGCTCATAAGCTGCGGCCTCTTGAAAAAGCTCTACCAACGGACCTTCGGCAGTTCTCATATTGATTGTGGGGGCCAGCATTCCTGCTTGACAATAATACATTACAGGGCTTAAATTCCCCTGCCAGATATCAACTATAGCCTGAAAAGCTTCCTGGGCCCTTTCATACATATCCACGTGGGGATTGGTATCATAGCCAAAAAGGCAGTCGGCATTCTTCACCATTGTTTCAGTGATATTGGCATGTAAATCCAAAGTACATACGATAGGGATCTGAGCACCAACAGCGGCACGGATTTTTTTCAGCAGTTCCCCTTCCCCGTCATCGACATGTTCGGCAACCATAGCCCCGTGGAGGGATAAGGCAATTCCATCCAGGCCTTGCGGAATGCTATCATTAATTACCTTTAGTAAGGCACCGGTTAAATATTCATATGCTTCTTCCGTAACCTTGCCGGAAGGGGTAGCATCTGCAGCTACGGCAGGGATTAATTCGACTCCTTCCTTCCAGGCTGCATCAATAAACCCTCCTATACTCGTCCGGGTTCCGGAAAAACGGTTGACAATCTCTTCCTTAAAAGCCAGGGAACGTTTAGCAAACTGCTGCAAATCGGTTTTTAGCGGAAGAAATGTATTGGTTTCATGCTTAAATTCTGCAATCAGGACCCGTTTCACAATAGATAGACCCTCCTTTTATTCTGCAGTAAATTCAGCTCTCTTCCTGTCTTTTATTAATTATCTTCAACGGAGACGGGCCAAATTACTGGCCGGGCACTACTCTCAACACCCTTATCTCCGGCTCTTTATACTAAATTTAAAATTATTTCCCGGAGCAGGTTAAAGCGCGGCTCAATGGAATTTATCTCCAAATATTCATTGGCACTGTGGGAGCCTCCGCCTACAGGTCCCAGACCATCGATAGTCGGAATACCCAGGGCGGCAGAAAAATTACCGTCGGAACCTCCCCCTGTACCGGTCCACTTAATCTCAACTCCGATTTTCTCCCCGATGCGCTCAACTAGAGAACATAACTCCTCTGTTTTCTCATTTGCATTCATGGGCGGGCGGGTCATCCCGCCTGTTACCGCGACAGCGACTCCCGGTGTGCGGGGGTTAGCCTTTAAATTATTTAGGGCAGCAATGACCCTCTCCTCCTCGGAAATTTCCCTGATTCTGAGATCGACCTGGATCTGAGCTTTATCAGCCACCACATTACTGGCGGTGCCTCCCGAGACCACCCCTACATTTACAGTTGTTCCTAAATCATAGTTGGTAAGGCTATGCAGTTCTAAAATCCAATGAGCTAACTCATTTACGGCACTGCAGCCTTTCTCATGATCCACTCCTGAATGAGCAGCCACACCGGTAAATTCAATATTAAATCTGCCTACTCCTTTTCTTTCTTTAACTAAAGCTCCATTCGCCCTGGCCGCCTCTAAAATCAAAACCCGGCTGCTCTTTTTCGCCAATTCCTCAATCCAGGAACGGGAATAACGGGAGCTTATCTCTTCATCACTATTATAAGCCACACAAATGCCGGCTTCCTTTAACAGGCCCTTTTCCTCCAGATCTTTTAAGGCATAATACATAAGCAGATCCCCGGACTTCATATCATTTACACCCGGGCCATAAGCTTTATCGCCTTCAATCGTAAAAGGCCTTACCGTTGCCGTACCTTCAGGAAATACAGTATCCAGATGACCGATCAGCAAAACATCATATTTTTCCCGGGTAGAGTTGACGATTTCTAAGCAAGGCCCTATCGAACTGTCAAAATTATGTTCCGTTATCTGCCAGCCCAGTTCTTTATATTTTCCGGCGAGAATTTGAGCCACCTGAGCAGTTCCGGCGGGATTTCTGCTGCCGCTGTCAATATTCACAAGCTTCTTTAAATCATCCAGATATTTTTCCTGATTAAACTTATGCAAAGCAACTCCTCCTTTTAAATATAAGGAAAGGTAGACTCACGCCTACCCGTCCTTTTACTAAAATGATTCTCAACTTATTTATGACAATTTAAAATAAAATAAAGTTTGCAATTACTGTTACAATCAAAGCTCCGGCCATCGGAATTGCAGTCCGCTTTACTACATCCACCGGGGAAACATCAGAAATACCGGATACGGCAACAATAACTGAAGTTATGGGGGAAACACTCCGGGCAATACCTGCAGCAAACTGCATAGGCAGAAGCATTAATACCGGAGGAATAGCCAGTTTTGCTGCGACATCCGGAGCCAGGGCGGCAAAAGCAAAAAAAGGAGCATTCCCGGAACCCATGACTACTGCCGCAACGGAAATAATTGCAGTCATTACGATGATCATTAAATCTGAACCAAAGCCGGAAGACTGGGCGGATTGAATAATAGAATCGATAGCACCAATGGACATCAGCCCTTGGGCAAAGGTTTCACCGGCAACGATTAAGGTCACAACCTTCGCAAATTGGACACCCATACCATCAAAAAATACTTGAATGCTGGCAAATACCTTTTTGACATTCTTATAACGGATAAATTCAAAAATTAAACTGACAAAGATTCCAATAAACATAGCGGTAATTACATCCATTTTGATGGTAGAGACTAAAAGTTTACTGAATACCAGTACTAAAGCTAAAGGCAAAATAGGAAGCAGGACATAAATTGTAGAAGGCAAACTCTCATCTGCACTTGCTGCCGTTTCAATATTAGTCTTTTCAACGGTATGACCTGCTTTTCGATCAAACCATTTTTGGACAAAATAATGAAGAACAGCGATAGCAATAATTACGGCAATGGAAACAGGTATTTGGTATTTAGCAAAATAAATGGCAACATCCATGCCGGCATTTTTAGCCGCTAAGTTAGCATTACCCGAAGCGGGACCCAGATCAAGACAGGCAGAAGTCCCTATCATAGCAGTTGCCGCCAGCTTGCTTACACCCAGACTTACTAAGATAGGATACATAGTTACCATCAGCAGAACACCCAGCCCTGAAGCACTGGGAACAAAAATGTTTAGTATCTGACCCAGAACATAACCTAATGCTAAAACAACATAAGGTGCATGTAATTTCTGTAAAGGCTTGACAGCTAATTTAACCAACACCTTGCTTGCACCGATATGGTCCATATAGCGGGCAAAACCGGCCACCGACATAATGATTAAACCCAGTCCTGCAGCCCGGCTGCTGAAAGTATTTTTGATAAATTCAAAAATATCAAACCAGACAAAACCCGTGGAAGTCTCCTCAGAAAGAATTGTTCCCAGGGACAGCATAATGGTCAGAGCCATTAAGATAATTCCGCCCAACATCAATACTGTTTGCGGTTTATAGTTTTTAAGTATCAAGTAAGCAACAAAGATCGTAATGATAATTCCTAACAATAAACCCATTTTTAAACCTCCTTAAATTAAAATGACACCCTGTAACGAATCCTCCTTTCAGCTTTTGTGTATTTTACTACATTTTATATTATTTTTGTAGTACATACAACACAATTTTAAACATTCAATTTTTTCTTTCCATAACAAAAGCGGTTAATAACCATCCCCGTGATCATTAACCGCTTTTGCTATGCCCTAAGTGCAACAGACAGTATAAAATATTTATGCCTTTTTATTAAAAACCTTTGTATAAGTCCATATCAAATACATCCATCCTCTGCATGTTTTCTTGCAAACTTTTAGATATTCTTTCTTTATCTTTCTCTAAGATACTCATCAGCAAAATGTGACACAATTCCAAAGTCACTACATGGGAATTAAAAAATGTAAAATCATTTTCGATATAAACAAGAAAAATGATATCACTTTTTATACTGATCGAAGAAGTATTCGTATCTGTAATGGTAAGCACTTTAGCACCCTTTTCCTTCGCTAAAAGGATAACATTATATGTAGGCTTGGAATACCTGGGGAAACTAAAGGTGATCAGCAAATCATTTTCCGTTATATCCATTATTTTTTCAAAATTAGCTAACCCGCCCTGGGTAATTTGTATTACCTTAAATCCCATTCTGCGCAAATGAAGCGCGAGAAAATCTATGATGGTCCCACTAAGCCTCATGCCCATTAAATAGATCGCCCGGGCTTTATAGATAGCTTCTACCCCTTCGGCGATCTTCCCCATATCAAGGTTTAATAAAAAATCCTCCAGGTTTTTTAAATCGGTTTTACCAACCTGCGATAATTGATTTAACTCACCGGTAAGACTAGCGGAATTTTGCGGAATTCTATTGTGGGGCAGATCAATGTTTTTTAAACTTTCTCTTATACTATTCCTGAATTCTGCATATCCCTTAAACCCAATGGCTTGAGCAAAGCGAATGGCTGTAGCATCACTTACTCCTACCTGCTCCCCTAGTTCTATGGCAGACATAAAAGCAACCTTCCGATAGTTATCCAGTACATATTTTCCCAGAGTTTTCTGGCTGCCGGTTAATTGATCAAAATTTTCTTTTATAAATTGCAGCACATTTTTTTGCTCCATCCCATATTCGCCCTCCTTATAGGTATGGTTGTCTCCCATTATATCACAACCTCTCTTGAGCCTTAAACCTCTCCCGCAGCCCGAAATTGCTGCCAAAAAATTGCTCCTTGGCCTTATTTCAAGCCAGCGACTAAATGTAGTTCTCCGGCTTATCCGTTTGTTTGTGTCAGTGTGTCAGGGGACGGTTCTTTGACACATTTGCCGGTGAATCTGGGGATTTAAATTTTACAGTGCGGTTGGGATTGATTGAGAAATATCACATTAATTAGTAATGGGGCTGTTAGTGCAACAGCCCCTTGTAGGTAGATATTATCAGTGAACTATTAATATGGTGAGGGGTAGGGAATGAGAAAAAATACATTGGATTTAAATACTATTTAAAAGCTAAAGCGTCGCTCTGGTTTGAAGATTGCTTTTGATACTGTTAGTCATATGATTTTGGTATCATTCCCCACTTCGCACATAGCCACAGGTAGTGATGTTTTATGTTTATTTATAAAGCGTTGTACCTGTTTTTCTCCGCTAAAATTCATTCCGCAGGCGGCATTGCAGAAACGAAATCTCTAAGACCATTATCAGAATAGAAGACATAACTTTTCACGCCATGCACTCGGCAAATATAGATTACCTCATCGGTCATTTGGACAGGGATAAGATAGGAATGACCATTCACACGTGGGAATCTGATCCTTATATTATCAGATTTGATATACCCACCCCCTGCGGCCTCTCGATATTTTTCCTGTTCTCCAACACTCAGCGGCTCAAGTTCCATACAAAATTTTACCAGTTTAGGTATATCCGCTTCGCCGACTGATCTCCGAATTCCATTGTAATACACCCCAACCCTCTCCGGTGATATGGTATAAGCTGTATTTATGATCTGCTGCGATTGAATCCGAAACGCCCCCAACAGCCCTGCGGATATCGTGAAACCGATTAGTAGCGCGAGAACGGGCGCTTGCCATTTCTTTGTTTTCCATAGCAGAACTGCGGCAACAATCGGCGCGACAACTAATGCTGTTAAAATCGCTGTACCATAGCCTTCGGGCGCGTTGAAATAAGTCAGCTTATCCGGGGAAAAGAGAAACACCATCTTTTCATCGATGTACACAGCCTTTATGTTGATGAAGCAATATACAATAAGAGTCAGAAAAAGGAAGGCAATCGCCCAATCGCGCCTCCGGGTAATTTTTAGTTTCTTGATTTTCTCAATCATTGGTCATTCTCCCTTTCTTCATCACATTACTGTAATTCCGGCCGGCAATTGATTGGGCAAATTCGGGTGAAATACGATACAGCGTTCCCCGACTTGTTAGCAAATATTGCTTCTCGCAGTTAATAAGAACAAGCATGGTCTCCTTTTGATGTCTCCACGTAAATATGACCGGTATTTCCTCGTTGTGGTCACGCATTATGCTGTCATCCTGTACCAAGCCTGAATAGAAAATATTGTATATATCAGCATCTTTTCCTGGGGTCCAAACTATCGATGCCCCTTCCTTTTCAGGCGGTATCCAAATCTCCTCCACATTTTTCAGCGTTTCCATCTGCTTGATTTGATAGGCGTTAAAACCAAAGGATAAACCAACCGACAGCACGATCAATACAGCCCAGCAGGCAAGAAATTTCATAAGTCGCTGTAGCGTGAATATTCGTTTGTCGCCGGTACAGTAGGCTAACGCTCCATAAATGGCTCCACCGAACAGGACTGCAACAACCCGCTCAGCGATCAGAGTTGCAAAGACCGACTCCGGGAAAAAATCCGTCTTTAGAAAACTCAGCCCCCCATACCGGATTTCTATATCCGAGTGATGATGCAGCAGGGTATGAATCCAGAAACTGAGTTTATAAGGGACTGCGATCACAGCCTTTAGCGGCCAGAACCCCATCGTCCTGTAGCTATAGCTGAACCATCCCAAAACCAAGCCAACAATTGTAAAGATAACGATCCTGCTGATGCCCTTGTCAAATTTTACGACTTGCTGTTTCAGCGTGTCAGGATTCCCTTGATATACGGTTTGCGGTAATTTCATTTTTTGTTCTGCGTCCAGATATTCGTCGACCATAGCAGAACATTGCGGGCACCCAGCAAGGTGTGCTTCCAGTTCAGGATCATCGGAACCTTGTGAGTTCAGATAGGATAAGACTCTATCATGATATTCGCAGTTCATTCAATCACCCCTTGATTCTCCAGACCACTGCTGATACAGTGCCTGATATCGTTTCCTCGCACGAAAGATCCGCAATTTGACAGCCGACTCCGACAGCCCCATGATCCGCCCGATTTCCTGATAGGACAATTCCTCATAGTCGCGCAAAAGCAAGACAGACCGGTCGTCCTCCCGTAACGCAAGCAAAACGTTTCTTATCATTTGTTCATGTTCGCGCAGCAGGATGTTTTCTTCCGGGTCAATACACAGCGCGGGCAACAGATTTGCCCACTCCTGTTCTTTCAGTAGGATGGGTTTTTTCTTTCTTGCATAGGAGAGAAACGTATTACGAGCAATTTTCAATACCCAAGTTTTTTCACTGCAATCTCCACGAAAGTGGAATAAATTCAGGTATATCTTAAGAAAAGTATCCTGGCTCAAATCCTCAGCCGTTTTGCCATCTTTTGTCATGTAAAGCAAATATGCATAAACGACATCTTTCTGCCGTTCGTAGATATGGTTAAATCGCGCTTTCACACGCTCTCTCCTTCCTTTCCGAGATAAATGATCCTTTTGTAGATATAGACGCGCGCTTTACCCAAAAGTTACTCTGTTATCATAAATAACTCCAATACAGCATTCTGAAATAAGTTTTCCGCTAGGGATTCTGCAATTCTATTTCGTTCATTTTGAAAAGTGTGTCACAGAACCGTCCCTTGACACAATGTAGACACTCTATCTTCAAAGTGAAGAACAAATTGAGATATGCAGCCGGACCAACTTTTAACTCCACACTTTTAGACCTTAGATTCCTTCCCACGGGAAATCAAACGTATTATTTTCCACGATCCACCTACGTATCGTTGTTGAAGTAACCCCAATACCCCGGCAATCTCTTCTGCTTTTTACCAAATTTTGCGACTAGCCATATTATTTCTCTTTTATATTCAGGATAAAAACTTTTTGGTTTTGTTTTTCGGTACTGACAATTCCTCTCGCATTTTTACTATAGATAATTCTATGTAGCTAGCAAAAAAGAAATTTTAAAAAGTTATCTTCTAACCGCTACATCGGCACTGGTATGTTTGCAAGTCAGATTATCTGCGGCGAGAGGACTTTCAAAAAAGTGATTTGTGACGGTGTTAAAAGTTACTCGCCGAACATAGCTGAAATGTTCACAAAAAAAGCTTGTGGTTTTAACATAAAAGTTTTGTTTGAATGCCATAAATAAAAATTATACTATAAAGATGCAAACGATTACAGTAATTTCCGTAAGCAGCATCATATTAAAAGCGAATTAAGAAAGAAAACGAATGGCATAAGTGAACACCTTTAACCATAAAATTTTCGGACTTTTCGAAAGACTACAATTATTTTAAGAGGAGGCGAAGATATATGTCTTATCCAAATGTTTATCCAACAGGTGTTACGATTTATAACCCTGAAAAGTGCTGGAATGGTTATACAATTCTACCTGCTAAAGAGCTTGGGGCACTACTCATTAATATGAATGGAGCGGAAGTGAATCTTTGGGAAGGGCTACATGGATTTCCTAACAAAATGTTGCCAGGAGGATATGTTCTGGGGCATACAGGTGAACGACCTAGTAGATTTGGACTCCAAGATCAAAAGGATCTTGTTCAAGTTGACTGGGATGGAAATATCGTTTGGAAATTTAATAAATATGAATATGTAGAAGACCCTGGTGAAGAGCCGCAATGGATGGCTAGGCAACACCATGATTATCAAAGGGAAGGGAATCCTGTTGGGTATTATGTGCCAGGTATGGATCCCTTCATAGATAAAGGAAATACATTACTCCTGGTACACAAAAATCATGTAGTTCCCCAGCTATCCCCCTATGAACTCTCAGATGACGCCATTATTGAAGTTACTTGGGATGGTGATATTATATGGGAGTGGGTCTGTTGTGACCACTTTGAAGAACTAGGGTTCAGTGAAGCTGCAAAAAACATATTGCATAGAGATCCGAATCTTAGGGGAACAGGCAAAGGAGACTGGATGCATATCAACTCAATGTCGGTGCTTGGTCCTAATAAGTGGTATGATGCCGGTGATGAGCGCTTTCATCCCGATAATGTTATATGGGATGCACGGGAAACAAATATATTGGCTATCATTGATAAGAAGACAGGGAAAATTGTATGGAAAGTTGGACCAGATTATGATAAAGGTGACGAAGCTAAACTAGGTTGGATTATTGGTCAACACCATTGTCATATGATTCCTCGCGGATTACCGGGTGAAGGAAATATTTTAGTGTTTGATAATGGTGGTTATGCCGGCTACGGAGCACCTCATGCAAGTTCAAAGACTGGTAGAAAAATTGCTTTAAGAGACTATACTCGTGTTTTAGAGTTTGATCCGGTTACCTTAGATATTATTTGGCAATACACACCTGCAGAAGCAGGATTGCTTATGCCCTATGATGCACATCGCTTTTATAGTCCATTTATTAGTAGTGCTCAAAGGCTTCCTAATGGAAATACATTGATTACCGAGGGATCCGGCGGAAGAATTATGGAAGTCACTCAAGATCATGAAGTAGTTTGGGAGTATATTAGCCCTTATTGGGGAAATAAAATGAAAATCAATATGGTATATCGAGCATACAGATTACCGTACGCTTGGGTTCCACAAGTTGAGAAACCTGTAGAAACTCAGATTGAGCGAATTGATGTAAAAACATTTCGCGTTTCAGGTGCGGAGTCGGTACGACTAAAACAAACTAAGGTTGATGGGGTTACGCCGTTTGATATCGGTGCCGGTTTATGTATCGGAACTTTTGAAGAACTAAAGAAGTAGTATATATTTATCAGGGGATAGGGATGTATTCCTACCCCTGATACCTCGAAAAGGAGTGTTAATTATGAGTGAAAAGATATTACTTCAAGAACAACCTGCCCAAAAGCTAGACGTTAAATTAATCTTAAAGTGGGCAACTCCGATTATTCTAGCTTTATTAGTTTATGGCCTAACTGCACCGTTAGGAGAAAGTGTTCGTTTATTTTCAACACTAACAATTTGGGCAGTTTTTTCTTGGGTTTTTGAAATTCTGCCGGAATCTTTAATTGCAATCATGCTTGTAACTTTTTACATTTTAGCGGGAGTAGCAAAACCTGCTCAAGTATTTGCTCCTTGGCTTTCAAATATTCCTTGGATTGTATTTGGTGGGCTAATTTTAAGTATGGCTATGGGAAAAAGTGGTCTAGCCAAAAGAATTGCTTATAAGATTATAGCAGTTATAGGCACATCGTTTATAGGGATTCTTATAGGGTTAGGAATTATTGGGTTAGTATTAACTCCATTAATATCATCGCCGTCAGCGAAAGTCCTATTACTGGCACCAATTATTATTGGAATATTTCAGGCGTTAGATATAAAACCTGGCTCAAAGGCAGGTACGGCACTTATGCTGGGTATTTTCTACGCAGTCTGGTCTCCTAGCTTTCTTTTCATTACTTCTAGTGAAGGTGCACTTGCTGTTCAAGCTGTACAAAAAGTTACCGGTGAGTCACTTACTTTCACCGGATACATGACTCATATGTCTCTAATTGCAGTATTGTGGACTTTCGTTTCCCTTGTCACCTTATTATTAATTAAACCAGGAAAATTGCATGTAAATAGGGATACTTTAGATAAAAACCTTAAAGAACTGGGAAGAATAACCAGAGAAGAGAAAAGCTGTGCATTGCTTTTTATTATAATGCTAATTTTATTCCTTACCGATAAATGGCATAAAACTAACCCTGCGTGGATTATTGTGTTAATTAGTTCACTTATGTTTTTCCCTGGAATAAATGTTTTAAAAAAAGAAGATTTATCTAAGGTAAATTTTTTGATTCTCTTTTTTGTTACAGGCGCAATGGGAATTGGTGAAGCTGCCAACGCATGTGGAGCTACAAAAATTTTCACTGAAGCAGTTATCCCGTTTTTGCAAGATCAATCTGCATCCGCTGTAATCTTAGCAACCTGGCTTATAGCGCTTATTGCCAATTTCTTACTAACGCCTGTTGCCATTATGGGAGCACTTTTTGTTCCAATTGTTGAGATTTTTAATACACTCGGTTTAAATCCCTATATAGGTCCGTATTCGTTAATACTAGGCTTTAGCCACCTGCTATTTCCGTATGAAATGGCACCTGCATTAGTAGTTTATTCCTTTGGGTATATTAAGTTAAATGATATGATTAAACTGGGTTTTATAAGAATGATTGTAGGAGTTATTTTTATGCTACTTATAGTAATACCTTATTGGAAAATGATTAACCTAATGTAATGAAAAAATAGATTGGAGATTTATATAAACCGGGGTTGATTTAGCCCCGGTTTATATAATGTTTTTGCTAAAATGAATATTCTTTCAAAGAAATTGTTTTGAGGGTTTTGACAAATTTCTTTGCGGTAGGTGATAGTAAAGTATCTTTAAAAGTTATATATACTATCAGAAGTTCAAAATCAATCTTGGTTTTAATTGGTATATTTACAAAGAGACCTTTTTTTTCGTAACTCTTAGATAGACCATGTGAAATACCTATAGCTAGTCCACTACCAATAATTTCTTGATAAAAATCAAAATCCCAATTTGCAGTTTTAATTTTAATATTAGGTTCGCCAACACTTTCGAACATTTTGTGGATTGTTTTGATATGCTGTTGAGCATTAAAAACAACAATGGGGTATTTTATCAACTCGTTAGGGGTAACAAATTTTCTTTTTGCTAGAGGTGAATTAGGTGCTATACTAGCAAACACTTCACATTTACAGAGTATATCGAAATTTAAATCTTTTTTATCATTTTCGTCCAGATCATCAAAGGCGTATTTTCTTATGCACAAGAGGCCAATTGTATTATTTTTGTTTTTAAATTCTTTAATTAATTCATATGCAGGTAATTCAATGACATTTAAAGCCACTTGAGGATTTCTTTTGTAAAAGGCTAATACTGTTTTTTGCAAAATAGTTTTACTCAACAAATGGGTTGTGAGAATGCTTAATTCTTTGGCCGTACCAGCTTCTGAGCTTAGGTCGGGTGAAAATAATTCTAACATCTCATCGTATTTTTTTAAAATTTCCTTAGCGATTTCTATGGCTAGTTTTCCTTCATGTGTAAGAATAAGATTGTTAGATTTACGCTCAAATATAATACCGCCAAGTTCATTTTCGAGGCTTTTAATGGTATAACTTAAGCCTTGTTGTGACATGTGCAAAATTTCGGCAGTATGTGAGATTGAACCTATTTTAGCTATATGAACCATTGCCCTTAGCTGATCTATACGCATCATTTTAACCCCCTTCTGTTGAAAACTTATTTTGCTTGAAATATTTGGAAAGTTTTGTATAATAATATTTTATCATAATTATGTGATTGCGCAAAGTTTGTATCAAGTAGTTGTGGGCAAATTTTTCATCTTCCTTGTAGCCAGCTTTTTACTATGGATCGCATTTATTCCACGCTCCTCTTGACAACGAGCCTCTCACGGCATATTTTAGGCATCAGAGGCATAAACGCTGCTTTATCGGTAGGTCATTTCTCTAAAATTTTGCAGGTTAAACATGCTGCGTATGACTCTCCGTCCATTTATCATCTTGCTGTTTGAAAATGGCATCTCTCCTCGGTGTAAAGATATATTGATTTTTTTACTGTTTTCTTTAGCACGTCTCAACTTCTATAATCCAAGCCTTCTGGCGGTGTTGGAATTTTCAAGTCTTCTCTATCCTGGTAAATCACTATGCCGTATTTGTTATTCTATATGTATTTCTCCAATACCGTAAGCTTCTCTACCTCACTCGCTAGACCACCACATTTATACTTTAATTCATCTATTTTTTTCAAAACTTTTTCAAATTCCCCAACCCTGAACCATCGTATTATATGTCTTCTGGCCTTTTTATCAGATACATTCCTACCTTTGGATTTATAAACTCTGCGACCGCTTCCGCTACTTCTCTGTACGACATCTCATAACTGTGTTCCAATATTTTTTCCACTTACAGATACTTCTCCCATCAATGTCTTTATAACTGTTCTTCTGGTTCCTTTATGCCTTATGTCGAGGTGCAATGTGTCATGTGTCAGGGGATGTGTCAGGGGACGGTTCTTTGACACACCCTTCTTTGCACACTTTCCGATTTAAATCCAATAAAGCAGCAATCTTCCGGATTGACAACTGGATTTGGCTTTTAAGATCACCAGTATCTCTTATAAATAATGTTTATTGTCTTTACTTTTCCATTTACTCATTGATAATCTCTTTGCTTTTAAGTACTCTTCTAAAATACCCGGCCTCCTCCGAAGATAATCGTGTCCCGTCGGGTTGTGTCACAGAACCGTCCCCTGACACACCTCGACACGATGATAGTGCCGGACCAGTAATCATAACTGAAGGTCTTGCTGTCTATCGTGGTATTTCCCAGCTATCCTGATTGTTAATGAAATAATTAAACACGTAACATAAAATTTAACAGGTAACAAAAGTTTTTGAATTTTTGTAGACCCCGTTGCTTTCCCCTCAAAAAAGCCGCTCTCTCTGAGAGCGGCTAAGTGAAAATGACCGGAAGCGGGCTTTATTCTGCCCAAAATTCCTGAGTATAAGCATACAAAGCCGGGGAGCCGCCGGTATGAATGAACAAAACGTTGGCATCCTCCGGAAAATATCCTTTCCGTACTAAGCCCATAAGTCCGGCCATAGTTTTGCCGGTATAGACAGGATCAAGTAAAATTCCTTCGGTTCCGGCCAGCAATTTAACAGCCTCTACCATTTCCGGTGTGGGAAGGGAATAACCGGGGCCGACATATTCATCAAAACAAACCACCGCTTCCCGGGGTATGCCGCTTTTCACACCTACCCGGGCAGCAGTTTTCCGGACCAGCTGATAAACCAACTCCTCCTGCACAGCTTTTTCCCGGCTCACATTGATTCCAACAAGGGGAATATTTGCATTGCAGCCGTAAAAGCCGGTGACTAAACCGGCATGTGTCCCGGCACTGCCGCTGGCACAAATAACATAATCAATATTCAAGCCTTCCGCAAAAATTTGTTCTAAAATTTCCTGGGCACAGGCAACATAGCCGGTGGCGCCGATTTCATTGGAACCACCCCCGGGAATGATATAGGCCCGGCCCCCCTCTCTGTCCACTTCTTGCGCCACTTTTTCCATGGCCCGCAGCATATCGGATCCGCCCGGAACAACTGAAATGCTTTCCACACCTAAAAGATGGAAAAGAAAATTATTACCGCTGGCCTGAGGATCGTAGCTGCCCGCCACCCGTTCTTCTAGAACAAGACGGCACTTTAAGCCTTCTTTAACAGCGGCGGCAAGGGTCAAACGGCAATGATTGGATTGAACGGCACCGCAGGTAATCAGCGTATCAGCGCCTTGAGCTAAGGCATCGGCCACTAAAAACTCCAATTTCCTGGTTTTATTCCCGCCGGAGGTTAAGCCTAAAAGGTCATCCCTTTTCATATAAATATTGGGACCGCCTAAGGCTTTAGAAAAACGCGGCAGTTTCTCCAAAGGGGTTGGTCCTTGCGTATAGCGTCTGCGGGGAAATTTTCCTAAATTCATCTCCATACCTCCAAACTTTCACTAAATTTTATTTTTAATAATACACTCATTTCTGATCCGTCGGTCACTTAAACAGCTCCCTTACTTATTTTGGCCGGCCTCATAAAGGGGAACAGGCAAATTGTATTTTTCCAAGCGTTTATCAATGGACATTTTGTGCCCTAACATACCTTCCATGGCACAAGAAATTGCACAATAAGGCGCAACATATTTCAATCCTTCCGGTTTCACTTTCTGATAGGTCAAATTTTTCAAGAACATGCCGACCCATAAACCGCCGGTATACCGGGAGGCTTTTCTAGTGGGGAGGATATGATTTGTTCCAATACCTTTATCTCCCAGAGCAACGGTCGAATACTGCCCGACAAATAAGGAGCCGTAGTTGGTTAAATTCTCCAAAAGCCATTCGTCATCTTTAGTTTGAATCTCCACATGCTCACTGGCGTAATCATCCGCGACCTCTGCAGCCTCTTCCAAACTACCCACGACAATTACCTCACCGTTATTGTCCCAGCAAATCCGGGCGATGTCTCCCGTTGCTAATTCCGCAATTTGCTTATCCACCTCAGCAATTACTTTTAAGCCAAAATCCTCCGACAATGTGACTAAAACCACCTCAGATTCCGTACCATGTTCAGCCTGGGCAATCAAGTCCGCTGCAACGATCACGGGATCAGCGGTTTCATCGGCAATTACCAGGGCTTCCGACGGGCCGGCAAACAAGTCGATCCCGACTTCACCGAACAACTGCCGTTTTGCTTCCGCTACATATTTATTCCCCGGTCCTACAATGATATCTACAGGTTTAATTGTTTCCGTTCCTAAGGCCAGAGCAACCACAGCCTGCACCCCGCCTAGGCAATATACTTCCCCGGCACCTGCCGAAGCCATAGCATAGATGGTCCGATTGGGAAGCTCACCCCGAAAAGGCGGGGTTACGGCGACAACCCTTTTGACACCTGCTACAACGGCAGGAGTAATACTCATATTGGCCGAAGCAACAATGGGATAACTCCCCCCCGGTACGTATGAACCGGAAGAGGCAACGGGAACGGTTTTCTGTCCTAAAGTAACTCCCGGAAATAACTCCGTTTCAAAATCAGTAAACATCTCATATTGTTTCCGGGCAAAACGCCTTACGGAATCCTGGGCAAAACTAATGGTTTGTTTTTCGATCCCCGATACGGTCTTTGCTACTTTGGCCAGCTGTTCATCGGAAATTCGAAAAGAAGCAGGTGCCCAGTTATCAAACTTCTGAGAATACTCCCGTACAGCTTCATCACCTCTGACATGAATATCTGCAATGATTTTTGCCACAGCTTCCTGAACTTCTGCCGCAGATTTTTTTTCCCGGAAATTTTTTTCTTTTAAATATTTTTTCATGTTTTCACTCCTAACTGGATATTTTGTTTAAAAAATCCCGCCTTTTACTGATTCCAAGCTGTTATCTGCCGGCAATTGCAGGTCAATTAATTATTCACCCTTTTACGTGCCATTCTTTTCAACATGGAACAGTTATTGTACGGATGTTCATACATGTATGTGTAAAATTTTTTATTTTCGGATTTTATACTGAATTTTCACTCCGTCCCAAATTAACGACAAATCCATAACTATCCGCTCGATAAACACTGTGCTCATATTCCACCGTATTCCCGGCCACATCGAAATTAATCCGTTCAATAAATAAAACGGGCACCGTATCAGGCATATCCAAGAGCATACACTCTTCTGCCGTCGGCATCCTGGCGGTAATGATCTGCTTGGCATTCCAAAGCTTAATCCCCATATTTTCCAGTAAATTATAGGTGCCCACATTATTTAAATCAAATTTCGTTAATTTCCCCCCGATTTCCAAAGAATAATAGGAATTTTCTATCGAAATCGGATTATCATCGGCATAGCGGACCCGTTTGATGTTATAAAATTCTTCCTCTCCCAGAGTCTCAGCGACCTCTTGGGGCGTAGATGCTATAGTACTGCTCAAAAGCTTAATATAAGGCTTCATACCCATATTTTCAATAATTTGCCGATAGGTACTAAAACTACCCAGCCACTCTTCAACAGGCTTAAAGGAGATAAAGGTACCCTTGCCGTGCAATTTCTTTAAAATTCCCTGGTCGACCAGCTCCTTGACGGCCTGTCGTACAGTGGCTCTGCTTACGGAAAATCTCTCCATTAATTCAAATTCCCCGGGGATTTTTTCATCATAGATTCCTTTGAGAATTTCTTCTTCTAAAGTCATTTTTATTTGTACATGCAACGGTAAATATTTATTAAATTCCAATGATCGCACCTCTAGCCTGGTCTAGTTTAGATTGCCAAATTCCAAATATATTGTATATTGCATTTTACGGCAAGTCAAGCTGGTCCGGATTTAACCCCCAACCCAGCCTTGCTCCTGCAATTATCCAAATATTTCCTCCGTCACTTGCCGGATCACTTGGGCAATAATTTTACAATCATCCAGAGTAAAGGTTAAAGGAATACGGAAATCACACACAAAATTCAAAATACTTTTAGTACGGGGAAGATCCTGAAGGTTTTTGATATACTGCCAGCTTTCCCAGGAGCTGGTAAACCCTGCCGGTTCTTGTGCTCCGAACCACTTAATCTCAACCCCTCTTTCCCCGCAGGTTTTTATAAACACCTCTACCAGTTCCTGCCGGGTATCGGTGAGAATAAATTGTAAAGAAGAACCGACATAACCTTCCTTAGTCCCCCTGGCGGGAATGCGCAAATGAGGAACTCCTGCCAGTTCCTGAACCAATAAATCATAGCGATCATTCCAACGCTTCACCTGTTGTTCCAAATCAGGTAGCTGAGCCCGGATCAAAGCTGCCACCAGATTGGACATCCGCAAACTGAAATTAGGAATCTTTTTTTTATATGGTTCAAACACTTCTAAGGACGGCCTGGCCAAATGCCGTTCATAGAGCATATAGGATCCTGAATACAAAATAGCCTTGGCAATCACCTCAGCATCATCCGTTACCAAAAGTCCTCCTTCTCCGGAGTTTAAATGTTTATAAGTTTGGGTGGAATAGCAGCCCGCCTTGCCAAAAGTACCGGTATATTTATCACCCCACCGGGCACCAACGGTGTGGGCGCAATCCTCAATTAACGTAATACCCCGGCGCTTACAAACCGCCACCACTTCATCCATATCCACAATATGCCCCCGCATATGGGATAAAAGAAAATATTTGGCGTTGGTTTGCACCGCTTTATGCTCCAAATCAGCAAGATCCGTCAGCAAATCCTGGTTGATTTCCACAAAAACCGGGATGGCACCGGCATTTTCAATGGCTCCCGGAACCGGGGCTAAGGTAAAAGCGTTGCACAATACTTGATCACCCGGCATGACTCCACTGCTTTTAAGGGCCACATAAAGGGCGCTTCCACAGGATGAAACCCCTACACAGTATTTGGCCCCTACATAATCGGCATATTCTTTTTCCAAAAGGGCTACGTCGGAAACCTCTTCTCCGGCAGTATTATAGCGATGCAATCGGCCTGATTGCAATAACTCTCCCACACGCTCAATACCGGCTTGGGGAATCCCTTCCTGACGTGTAAATTCCTTATTAAATCGGATCGGCTCTCTTTTTTCAGTTGTCATATTGGCTTCTGCCTCCTTTATACCGCTTTTCTTAATTACCTTTTTTATCCCTTATAGCCTAATAATAGTTTAGGCAGGAATAAAACGATTTCCGGGAAAAATACCACGATAATTGTGGCAATTATTAATGTGATTAAAAAAGGGAAAACCGCCTTTGCCGTCTCCTCCAGGCTTAATTTGCCTACACTCATGGCCACAAAAAGATTCACCCCTAAGGGAGGGGTCAGCATAGCCACCTCATTGGACATAACCATGAGGATTCCTAAATGAAGAGGATCAATACCGACCTGCCGGGCTAAAGGCACCAGAATGGGGGCCAGAACGGCCGTCGTCGCCAATTCCTCCATAAACATCCCCAGCAGGAATAAAAATCCCAAGATCATCAAAAGAATTGCCTGGGGATTTGTACTAATGGACATGACCCACTTGGCAAGATTCTGCGGAACCTGGTACATTGTCAAAATACGGGCGAACAACTGGGTTACGCCTACCACCATCAAAACCATTCCCGAGGTTTCAGCGGCATTGATGAATGAACCCCACAGCAGATTGAAATCCCGCAGCTTTTTCGTTGCAAAAAAGCCGACCAGGGCCGAATACAATACTGCAACTACCGACGCCTCTACGGGAGTGAAAATTCCGCCGTAAATGCCACCCAGAATAACGACCGGCGCTCCCAGAGACCATTTATTCTTCCAAATTATTTTGAGAATTTCCCCCGACGTATAAGATTTGGCAGAACCTTGATAGCCTTTTTTACGGGCAATAAGATAGGCTGTCAAAATCAGCATTCCCCCCACAAAAAAGCCCGGGATAAAGCCTGCCATAAAGAGTCCCGTTACAGATACGTTACCAATTACCCCATAGACGATCATGGGATTACTGGGGGGAATCAAAATTCCGATGGTACCCCCTGTCGCGCAAATGCCGGCGGCATAATCCTTGCCGTAGCCTTGCCGTACCATAGCCGGTATCATCAAGGTACCCATTGCGGCAGCCGTTGCAGGTCCTGAACCAATTAGGGCCGCAAAAAACATGCACCCTAAAATCGTCACAATTCCCAGTCCGCCCCGTACCTTGCCAACCATGGCTTGCATGGTTTCCACAATTTGATTGGCCATGTCACTTCTTTCCATCAAAGCACCTGCAAAAATGAATGAAGGGATCGCCAACAGAGGAAACAGTTCTGCCATTTTATAAAGATCCAAGGGTATAATGGAAAGAGGGATGTCCGTCATTAAAAGCACGGCAAAAGCCGATACGCCCAGAGAAACGAATATTGGTACCCCCAGCAAAAGACAAGCAAAGAGAACGATCCAGATCAAAACTTCAATCGGCATTAAGCGTCCCTCCTTTCTCTTTTGACTCAAGATACTCCTGATAATAATTTTGCAATATTCTGAAGGTCATCAATAAAAATCCAATGGGAACAATTAAAAATATGTATTTCATGTCCCAGCCAAGTACAGGAGATATTTGCTTGTTTTTCCCCATACTGACAAAAACCTCAAATCCCTTATAGACTACAACACAGTTAAACACAAGCCACACACAGTCACTCAACAGCAAAACTTTTCTCCTGAGCTTAGCCTTTAAGGGTTTAAATTGAGCCGTAACACGGATATGGGTTTTATTTTTTGCGGATAATACGGTAGCAAAATACACAAGAAACACAAAACCATATCGGGAAATTTCTTCTGTCCAGGGCAATGACTTACCGATAACATAACGGAAAAATACTTGCATCAGGAGACTGATAATCATTACTAACATGAAAATTACACAAAAAACCTCTTCAAAATTTTTGATAAACCAGCTTACTTTTTTCTTCATAAATGCCCCCCTTATTATCGGCAGCGGAATATTGGCTTATAAAATGCTTACAACAGTAAAAAAGGGAATATTTTGTAATAGGAGCAACTTTTTATAAAGTACCTCCTTTATTTTTAGGGCAGTTGCTTACCCAGCACTTCCATGGCCTTGGCTACTGTGTCTCTGCCGCCTACTTTTTCATAATAAGTGGGCCAGTCGGCTTTTGCTTTCTCCTCCCAAACACGTTCATCTTCCGGTGTAGGGTTAAGGGTTACGTTAACTTCCATTTCTCTTTTCGCTTTCTCAATAAAATCCTGGGTAAAACCTTTAATCCATTCCGTCGTTTCTTCTCCGGCTCTGATGAGGGCATTTTGCACATTTTCAGGCTGGCTTTGCAGCCATTCATCCTTTACGACGATTGCACAGACATCATATTTGTAATGAATCTCCGTTATATAATCGATAATTTCATCCAAATTTGTACTGTAAAAATCTCCGTAAGGAAGTTCCAGACCATCGATAACACCCTGCTGTACCGCGTTAATGGTTTCATCCCAGGCAATGGGCGTTGCATTTACGCCCCAAGATGCAAAAGCCCCCAACATCATGGGATTTTTCGGCACCCTTATTTTTAAACCTTTCAAATCAGCAAGGGTTTTAACTGCACGACCGTTGGTTCCTAAAACCCGCGGCCCCTGCTCAAACCAGGTGATGGTTTTAAGACCGGATTCTTGAAATATCTTCTCGTTCAATTCATCATTCATTTCCGCCACAACTTTATTGAATTCTTCGCTGTTATTAACGAAATATGGTAAATCAAAGACACCAAAGGTAGGGGCAAAAGGGGATATATTATTCACCGATTCAATGGTGGCCTGAATTATTCCCGACTGTATATCCTGCACGGACTTATTCCCGCTCCCAATCTGACCCCCGGGATAAATTTGCACATCTATTTGACCTTGGGAATATTCTTCAGCCAGCTCTTTAAATTTTTCCGAAGCATGATGGAAAACACTATCGGTTCCTACCCCATGGGTTATTTTAAATGTTATCTTTTGGGGTTCCTCAGTCTGCCCTTTTGCTTCAGTATCCGTGTTTTTCCCGCAGCCTGCCAGAATCAACATTCCGCTTAATAATACCATCAGGATCATCAAACCTATTTTTCTTTTATTTTTCATTTTACCACCTCTTCAAATGATTATTTTCTTATTTTTACTGCAATTTAAAAATTAAAATTCTTTTAAACAACCTCCTTTCTTTTCGCAAAATCATTAGGTTTAAGGCATCACCCCTTTCTTATTGTACAGATGTCTGTACATGTATGGCTAAAAAAAATACATCCTTTTCCTGTTAATAATATTTTTACATTATTCAATTTAAATTTTAGTATTCCACATTGAAATATTTTTTCCTGCCAATAAATAAAATTTATTATAAAAAGCCGGCGTGTTAAACAGCTTGAAAATAATTCCGGGGACGGTAAGCAGACGCCGGGAACCAGTTTTGCACCGGTTTCGAAACTTTCCCTTGATTTATTCACGAATAAAAAAACTGCCGCCCGATGTACTGAACAGTGCATTGGACGGCAGCCCCCTTATATCTGTTTCCCTAAGTCATTGATTAAACACCAGCATATAAATTGCTAATGAAAGTACCGTACTAATAAATACTATGCTAATTAAGCGATCACACCAGCCAGGTAATTCCCCCTTAGTTTCCGCTTCTTCTAACCGGGCTTTAAGGATTACTTTGGCAGTTTCTTCATTGCGAGCCCAATCCCACATTTTAGAAAACAACTCCTTTTATCTCTGTTTTTCTATCATTTTAATTGAAATAAATTTTACCGCCCTTGATTTAAACTGGAAGCTTTAACTGATCCGGCGGTTTTTTCTTCCCAACCAAATGCTTCATTCTTTCAGCACCGTATTTCGTTATTTTATAAAATTGTTTCAGTCTGCCGGATTCGTCAAGGATAATATCGGTCAAACCGATCATCCCCACAGCTTTTAGGGAGATAAGGTAATCTTCAATGCCCTTTTCAGTAAGATTCCGGCCCAGGCCATACTCTTTTTTTAAATTTGCCAGTAAATCTTCGTTGGAGATGCCTTCATGATATTTAATTAGTTGTAAGATTCTAATTTTGACAGG
The DNA here is from genome assembly GCA_049366715.1 of Peptococcaceae bacterium. GTDB lineage: Bacteria > Bacillota > Peptococcia > Peptococcales > BICA1-8 > JBMNCQ01. Next base: position 119,643 of record JBMNCQ010000004.1, read on the forward strand.
CAATAGACTCACGATCCCAACCTCCTTAATCTCCTCTTAAATTTGCAATTTGTTTAGGATTTCCGATCGTAAGGATTGTTCCTAAACTAATTGTGATAACCCCGGTAATCAGCGTTGGTGTTATTTCTAAACCGTTTAATAACCAGCCGAAGAATACAGACCACAGTGCATAAGTTACATTCAGACCCATAGCCCGGGTTACTCCCGTCATATTCATCGCACGATACCAGCACAAATAACTGATGCCGCCTATTAAACCGATTATTCCCAGATACCAGCCGGATGGAGTATTAAGGCTGTGCAACAACAATTGTAAGGCCTCTCTGCCAGCTAAAGGAAGTATACATACTATGTAGAAAATGAATGAAGTGGCCTGCCGGATGCCTATGGCAATATCTGAATCCACCATATCCATGCCATAAGTTGACATCACACCTTCAACAGCCCAGCTGACAGCGGCAACAAAGGCTAAACTGATGCCGAGATAAAAGTAAGGAGAATTTTCCGTTGCTGGCGGGACATAACTTACGATAAATGAACCTATGATCGCTAAAGTAATTCCCGCCCTTACTTTAGCCGTGATTTTTTCTTTCAAAAAAACCGCCCCCAGTAAGGCCCCTATTGCCGGATAGGCCGCAGTAATAGCAGCCGTATAAGAGGCACCGGCGAAATATATCCCCAGGAGATTGCCGGACATCCCGACCGGTCCTCCGATAATCGCAGCCATTACAATAATCCTGGCCGGCCGGGTTCTTAAAGTCCGGAGATATTCACACCCCTTGCCGCAAGCAAAATTCTTACCAAAAATCCAGAGGGCTGCAAACCCGTCATGTAAACACGCAGCTACCAGCGGGGCAGCAAACAAACCGGCACTATTCACGAATGGAATTAAACCTAATACTATTCCCAAAAGAACCCCGTCCAAGCCCCATAAAGCTCCCGTGAGCAGCCCCAGACCAAGTCCTCTTTTCGCAAAGGATAACTCTCTTCGTTGAAGTAATAATACCGCTCTTGGGTCCATTTATTTTTAGCTCCTTTATATTGTGTTGAATTTCACTATCTCTATCTACTACGATAATATTCCTTACGACCATTGTGAAATACCGATTATATATGCCCCCTATAAGCAAGAAATATTGTAAAAAAACAAGACCTGTCCACACAGGTCTTGACAAACAACTCTTTCGTTCTAAAGTACCTCTCCTATTTACTTTGAACTATATTTGCGATAATAAAAGTTCATTAACTTTACTCAGGTTTTCAGAGCAAGTGCTTCTTATGATCTTAATAAATTCTTTCTCGATGAGGGAAAGGTGGTGACGGTTAGACCAAATTAAGATCACAACAACTTCCAGTTTTACGTCTTGTATTTTAACCGTCTTAAATTTAGTATCTTTAAAATATTCCTTAGCCATGAGATTAGGTACAAATACCAAAGTTTGACCTTGAGATATTATCTTCTCCAGCATGGGTAAATTATCAACTCTAAAGGAGACATTAACATCCCCGTATTTATTTAGAATACTTGATACACCGCAATCTGTAACATATTCCGTATTATATAAAACGATGGGAAAAGATAGAGCCTCCCGCAAAGTAGCTATTTCATTAGAGATTGCACAGTCTTTTCCTGCTAAAACAACCAACTCGTCGGAAAACAGCTCTAAATGTTTAATGTCTTTTGCTCTGCTAAATGCCTCCGTTTTCATAATAATACCAAAATCAGCTTTTCCGGAATTTACATCTCTTAAAATATTATTAGATTCCCCTACTTTCAGAAATGTATTAACTTTGGGAAAATTCTTTTTAAAATTAATCAGAACGTTCGGCATTAAAGAGATATTAACTCCCGGTTCTGCCGCAATGGACATATCACCGGCTAGTTCTATGGAATTAACTTTAGCAACTTCTTTGATTTCATCAATCGTTTCTATAATTTCCATTGCCTTTTGAATAATCAGTTCACCTATTTCTGTCGGGAAAACCCCTTGATTCGTTCTTTTTAACAGTGGAATGCCCAGCTCCGCTTCTAACTTACTGATAGAAGTACTTAAGGCCGGCTGAGATATATGAGCCCGCTCAGACGCTAAAGAAATGGATTGAGATCTATATACTTCAACGAGAAAATATAGCTGTTCCAGACGCAATATAATCACCTTTTCAATTTTATTGTAAAGCAATTAAATTGTTAACAGAAATATTGTAATTTATTTTTTTTATCAGGTATATAAAAAAATTTGTGGTAATTTAATCTTCCCTATTATTGTTGTGAAGCAGGTAAATTAAATTAAAAAACACAGCCCCCGCCAATTACCCAAGGGGCTGTGTATCATAGAAAATCCGCTTTACACCAACTATTCATTTACAATTATCATCCGATTATCTCCAAAATATTTCTTCTTTTTTTAAGCAAGCTGCGGCAAACCTTAACTCTTAGTTAAGGTTATCGGCCATAAAAAGCTAATATTTAAATGAATAGTTGTGAACCCTTGAGTATATAACCCTTCTATGCATATTGAAATTTGTCTTCCTCGCTACTTTCCGCTATTCGGTGTAATCGTTGTCTCAGACATTATCGACCTGCTTAGAGAATCGGTATTCTCTAAAGTATCATCTGATTTCAAACTTGAGTCGGCATAAGTTAGATATTGCGGTTTAACTTTTTCGCCGAAATCTTCTTTCAGCCATTTAACTAATGAAACAGCCAGCATAACCGTTACAATTGCTACCGGGAAACTGGTTATAATTGATGATAACTGTACGACTTTCAAACCACCAACTAAAAATAAGGCCGAGGTACAGAAAAACAGCATAAAAGACCAGAATATTCTTGACCATTTGGGAGGTTCCTGCGTATCCCTTATTTCAGAGCAGCACATAGCGGAAATTGTATAGGAAACAGAATCTACGGCTGTAACCTGAGATACGAGCATTACAATCAGAAACACCGGTATTGCAACAGCACTCATCGGCAGGGTATTCAGCAAATGGGTTATGACTACCGGGCCCCCGGATTCCTGCAGCATCGTAATCAAGTCCGCCCCCCTGTTCAAAATCAAATCAACGGTATAAGAACCAAAAGTCAGATAGAAAAGAGAAGATCCTGCCGTCGCCGTGAAGATCATATTTAAGACAAGCTCCTTGATCGTACGGCCTCTGGATATTCTGGTAGCAAAAAGCCCCATGTAAGTTGCCCAGGCGAACCACCAGGCCCAGTAAAAAACGGTCCAATCCTGGGGGAACCCGGATTTCGTTATGGGATCGGTATATAAGCTCATCCGCAGGAAGTTGTCTAAAAGCATTCCTACGTTGTCGAAGAATAAGGAAAGCATAAATGCTGTCGGTCCTGCAAGCAGCACGAATAATAACAGCAATAAAATTAGCCACATATTGTAATCCGATATTTTCGCAATCCCCGCATATAAACCCCGGTAACAGCTATAACCATAAAGACAGGAAAACAGTGCTGCAACAATAATTCTTAACCACAGGGTGTCCGTAAGTCCTAAATAATTTGCTGCGATATTTGTCATCATAGGTAAAAGGAGTCCTAAGGAGGTTGCTACGCCACCCACCATACCTACAACCATGATTAAATCAATCACTCTGCCTAACCATCCGTCAACCCTGTTCCCTAAAATGCCCCGACAGGCATAACTTGGATAAAGGAACGGCTTTTTCCTAACATAAAACATATAAGAGAAACCAATTGCAGGAATAACAAAGGTACCCCAGGCACTGACACCCCAGTGAAAAATGCCATAGGAAAGAGCCCACTGAGCAGCCTGGGCCGAATTTGCTTCCGCCCAAAAAGGCGGCCACTGTAAATAATAAATCGGTTCAAGAATCCCCCAGTAGATCAGACCCGCTCCCGAACCGCCGCAGAACATCATGGCAAACCAGGTAAAAGTAGAAAATTCCGGCTTTTCATCCGGCCCGCCCAGCTTTACCCTGCCATAAGGACCAAAGGCCAGCCACAAGGAAAAAAGCACCGCACCAAAAACAACGATTTCCCACATCCAGTCAGTACCATGGGTAACGGCATACATTACTTTATCTACCAGACCTTGCGCAGTTTCTTGGTAAATGATCATCGGACCAAAAAATAATAAGCAAATAAGTACACTACCCCAAAAAACCGATTTGTTTATCTTTGCATATTTTGAAAAATCCATTTTTCCACCTCTTTTTTCGATTAGGTTATAAATTTTTCTTGACCGCAACTCCTTTCTCTAAAATTTTCCTTATCTAATTTTGTTAAATAATTCACTTTTGTTTTGATTATAAAATGTCTTTATATATTTGTTAATAAGGAAATACATATACCTGATATAATAATAAAATATAGCTATCAATAATATTTTCCGGGGATTAATTTTAATTATTATTAATATTAATGGCACCGGAAAGCATTTCTCCTTGACTGCTTTTCCGATCCTACTTGCATCATAAATTTTCGCTTTAGCAGATAAGGGCTGCCTTGCTTTTGCCGGGGACAGCCCTTATTATAATCTGTTTTCCGGCTCCTTAAGCTTCCTTCCTGCTTACAGGAAGGATAAATTCTACATCACCATGAGGACGTGGAATGACATGGACGGAGAGCAGTTCACCAACACGCTGGGCTGCTGCTGCTCCGGCGTCCGTTGCTGCTTTTACAGCACCTACATCACCTCTGACCATAACGGTTACCAGCCCGCCGCCGACTAATTCCCGGCCCAGGAGATAAACATTGGCGGCTTTAACCATGGCGTCTGCCGCTTCAATTGCTCCTACCAGACCTTTTGTTTCAATTAACCCTAAAGCTTCTGTTTTACTCATTTTTGTTTCCTCCTAATTTTATTTTATAATTGTTATTTTTGAGTTTGGCACAAGGTTAAGAGCATTGGCTTCTTCCGTGTCAAGATGACATTCCAGAGCTGAGGTATTGCCGGCTCTGATGACAACATTACAGTAAGTTCCGCCACGAATTCCGCCTATGTTGATCGTTACCAATTCCCCGTCTGTTACCCCGAAGTTCCGGGCATCTTCTAAAGTCATATGAATATGCCGTTGGGCAATCATCACGCCGCGGGACAACCGGATACTATCCTGGGGGCCAATGACAGTGATCCCCGGGGTTCCGGCTAAATCTCCGGACATTTTTACCGGCGCCTTGATCCCCAGCTTAAAACAATCTGCCTGCAGTATTTCTACCTGAGTTTCCCTTCTCACCGGCCCGAGGATGCGGACTTTTTCAATAGCACCTTTAGGTCCGCAGATGGTCACCGTTTCCCGGCAGGCATACTGCATAGGCTGGGATAAATCCTTGGTTTTTGTCAATTGATATCCGGCACCAAACAAAATATTTAAATCAGTTGGGGAAAGATGGATATGACGGTTGGATATTCCTACGGGGATAGAGTCATCCTCTTTCCTAGAATCCCCCCCCTCTTTAAGAACCTCCAGAAGAAGCTCCTTCAAAGCATCATACCTTCCCACTTTTAGTAATCACCCCTTTTCTTCAGCATGGCGAGAACTTCATCCACCAGGGTCATAAGCTGGTCTTCGCTGACGGCACCGGGGTTCTCCCGCCGCACTGTGCTGTCTCGATAAGAAGTTCCTGTATTTTCGGTACAATCTTTAAGCCCATAGGCCACCCGTTTGATATTGATCAGGTGCAGAGGTGTTACATTGTCGGAAGTTGCACTTCCCCCCCAGGTACCGCAGCCTAATGTAAAGGCCGGAGCCAGTCCGGTACTTACCCCTACCCCGCCGTGGGTAGAGGGGGTGTTGACCAGGATTCTAAATACCGGCTTTGCTGAGAATTTTAGCGCCATTTCAGGTTTTTCCGTATGAATGGCCAGGCTATGACCCACACCGCCGTTATGCAAAAGTTTCATGCACAAATCACAAGCTTCCTGCCAATCCCTTACGGTATAAAAAGCCAGCACCGTAGTCAGTTTTTCATAGGACAGGGGATATTCTGCCCCCACACCCTGCTGCTCACCCAGCAAAACCTTGGTTTCCGGAGGAATAACGATCCCGGCACTGTCTGCGATGATTGCCGCGGACCTGCCGACCATTTTGGCGTTCATGGCATGACCGTTAACAAAGAGCTTTTCAGCCACCTTAGCGGTCTCTGCCGGAGTCATGAAGTAACCGCCCTGGCCTCTGAATTCTTCCCTAACCTGTTCCCGGATGCATTCTTCCACAATAACCGCTTGCTCCGAAGCACAGACGGTTCCATAATCAAAGGTTTTGCTGGTGATAATATTTTTTACGGCTTTTTTAATATCGGCAGTTTTTTCTATATAGGCCGGAACATTGCCCGGACCCACTCCCAAGGCCGGTTTGCCTGCACTATAGGCAGCCTTTACCATGGCTGTGCCGCCTGTGGCAATAATCATATCCACTTCAGCGCACTTCATGAGTTCATTGGTTGCCTGCAAGGAAGGCTGGGCAATACAGCCGATAATATTTGCCGGAGCACCGGCAGCTACTGCGGCCTCATTCATAACTTTGGCTGCCTGCAGGGTGCATTGCAAAGCCGCGGGATGGGGTGAAAATATGATCCCGTTACGGGACTTAATGGCAATAATCGCTTTATAGATGGTCGTCGAGGTAGGATTTGTCGAAGGAATAATCCCCAGCAGCAATCCGACCGGTTCAGCAATTTCCATGACCTTATTGACCTCGTCATTTTTAATGACTCCCACAGTTTGCATGGGTTTAATGAAATGATACAACTCCAGCGAAGCAAGCCGATTTTTAAAAACTTTATCTTCTACCTTGCCGAAGCCCGTTTCTTCCACCGCCAGTCTGGCCAGCGAAACAGCATTTTCTTCAGCCGCTTTTACCATATTGCAAATGATCTTTTCAATCTGTTCGCTATTGAACTTGGCCAGCTCAGCCTGTGCAGCTTTAGCCTGACGGGCCAGATTCCTGGCCCCTTGCACAGATTGTAAATCATAATCAAATGTTTCCAATGTACTCTTCCTCTCTCTGTCTTATTTACCCCAAGCTACTTGTTACTCCCCCGCCGGTAATATTCCGTCAGCTTCTCTATTAACAAATCTTTATTGGCTTTAGATATGGCCCTGCCTGCTAAGTCAAGTTCCTCATAATCCCTGACCAGCTTACGGAGTTTTACTACGGAGAGCCGTTTCAGAGTGCCGATACTTTCTGTAATACCCTGGTCCCGTACCAGAGCATCAACGTCCTCTTTGCCGGTGTGCTCCGGCAATAGTACAGCGGAAGCCCCGCTTTTTTGCGGATTAACCTTCCGTTCAGGCACTTCTCTGGCCTTACTCCGGTCCGGCCCGGGATTGGTAACGGCGATCATCCCGGCTAGATCAGGATGGGGCCTGGGAATTACATGCCGGGAAACCGGTGGCAGCCGGCCCAGCTTGGCAGCTGCCGCCGCACCTGCTTCAACAGAAGCCTGAACAGCCGCCACATCACCTGTTACTGCAATTGTTACGTATCCGCCTCCTACCAAGGTTCTCTCCACAAGTTCTACCTGTGCCGTCTTAAGCATAACATCTGCGCACTCAATAGCAGGGAGTAGTCCCCGGGTTTCAACTAGACCAAGAGCCTGCATAGCTTACCCTCCTATTGTTTTACCATGATAAGATCAGCCCAGTTCGCCTTAACATAAAACAGCTTGACATACCCTGAAGAGCTCCGGGTTACTTGAGAACCTTGAGGTATAAAGAGAACATCCCCCTGGCAGGCTTCATAAGTCTCACCATTGACCGTAACGGAGAGACTGCCTTCCAGAATGATATCAATCTCATCATTGCCCAGCTTCCGCTTAAATCCGGATTGTTCAATGCTTAAAAAGCCTGCACCGGTTTGGGAATGATCTTTGCTGATTACTTCCCGGTAAGTTACCTTGGTGCGGGGGTCCCCCAGATCCAGGGGTTTATATTTTACTGTCCGGCCCCGCACAATTTTCAAGCCGCTGCGGGGGTCGCAATCTGCAAGAAACGGCTCGGCAGAGCCTAACGGCACTGCACTTGTCAGAAGATTGTTTGCTAAGACAACTTTGATAATTTGATAGATTAAATCCCGGTCAATATTCTTTTTCACCTGGTCATCCTTCTGAAAAGCTTTATCCTCACAGGTGTGGTCTTCCGCACCGGATGAAGCTGCCAGAAGCTCTACGCCCAGTTCGCGGGCCAAGTCCCTGGCTGCCGGTGTAATAATGGTATCCCCTGCTAAGCAAAATATTTTCTGCCTTTTTTCTGCCGCGGCTTTAATCTCATCGGTACAAACAAGTTTTTTCAAGTCGGCACCTCCTTCACGAATAGTTGAAGATTGGATTTTCATTTAAAAAATGGCGCCCCACAATTTTGCCGCCGGAGCAGGAATCACTTCTACATCTACTAACAACCCGTTTTGGAGAACAAGGGCCTTGCCGGCATCGATACCTGCCTTGACAGCAGCTACATCTCCGGTAAAGGTGAAGTAGGCTTTACCGCCTAATCCACGGCCCAGACAAAGCTCCAGGGCTTGGATGTCTGCCGCTTTCAGCGCCGCATCGGCAGCAATTATCATGGAGGCCAGGGAAAAGGACTCCATGATCCCCAATGCTCCCGTTTCATCAGGCATGGTCGCACCTGTAATGGCCGGAAACACAGCTTCGTGAACATTGGGGAGAATAAAACTGTCGATCAGATATTCCCCGGCAGCTGCGCTGCCGGCGTTAATTGAGCTATCTACGGCGGCAACGTCTCCCTGAATGACGGCGATATATTTTCCCGGACAGACGGGAGTCGCACTGACAACTTCAACTGAAGCTGTCTTCAGCAAGAGATCTGCCACATAAATTCCCCGGGCCACACTGGAAAGTTCAAGCATGCCTATTGCTCTATACATAAGAACCCACCTTTATCACAATAAAATTACCGGTTATTTCCGTAACGGTACCGTCAAGGCTGGCATGAACAGCAGCACCGAGGCTGTTGCCGGGTATTTTCCCAATCAATTGACCGGCTTTCACCTGCTCACCTACAGCGACAACAGGCAGGGCCGGCGCTCCAATGTGCTGACCAAGAGCAATGCCGGTGTATTCAGACCGCAATCGGGCCTGAGTCAGGGGAGCCGGTTTGTCGTAAGCACTTAAGCCGATTCTGGCGATCAGCCGCTTGCTGGGAATCAGACGATAGTCTCTAAAAGACCTGGCTTGAAATTCCCCCTGAACCGGCTGATATCTAAGACCTTGCTCTGTCAGTTTTTCCTTAACCAAAACATTGACGGCTTTAGGATGGAGATTAGCGGGACAGGAAAATAGCTCACAGGCATTACATTCACAGCATAATTGGGCAATTTGCCGTTCTTTTACGTCTGCCAGGTTGTAGTTTAAAGCTCGCATAATCTTATGGGGCTGGATATTGTGTCCCAGAAGATAACGGGGGCACAAATCCGTACACATCCGGCATTGTTCACAGGCGGTTTTGCTTAATATCCTGGCCTGCTCCGGCCCCACCGATTTTTTTCGAATCAGAAAATGATCCTTTTTCAGGAGCACATAGCCTTTGCTTTTTTTCGTGACATACCCCTGCAGATTTTTTAGAACAGAGCCCATCATCGGACCGCCGTCTATCACTGCATAATCAGCGATATTTTCTACTCCGCATTGTCTGATCACATCCTCTATCGGTACACCCACAGGAACCTTAAGGGTCAGGGGATGAGGGATATCGCCGGCAATGGTAATGTACGTTTCCGTAACTGCATGGCCGGTCAGAGCATAATAGATATTTAAGGACGTCTCGACATTGATCACCACACAACCAACCTTTAGTGGTATGGCTGCTTCCGGAACAATTCTCTGCGTCAGTTCATAAACCAAGACCTGCTCATCACCGGCAGGATAAATATCCCTTAATTCCATGACCTCCATGTAATCTGCCAGTCCTAAAGCCCGAATTCTTGTATGCAAAAGATTGATAATTTTTTTATGTTTGCCCTTGATCCCAATGATGGCTTTACGGGCTCTAATATATCTCCCGGCAGCATCCAGGCCATGAATAATTTCGTCGGGGAACTGCTCCATTAATTGCTGGTCCACCCTGAGCAAAGGTTCACATTCTGCCCCGTTAAGCAGAATATACTCGGCCCGGGAAGTTAGTTTGGCGTGAGTTGGAAATCCGGCTCCTCCGGCCCCGATAACCCCTGCATCCCTGACTTTGTTCAGTAGATCCAACATTTCCACCTCCAAATTTCTTAAAAGGTACAGTCTTCATCAATGATTCCCACAATAACCGCATCAATGGGGATATTGTCCTGGTCCAGCATCCTGCGGGCCGAACTGCCGGTACAAATCAAAACTCTCTCGCCGATACCGGCCCCGATGGTATCGGCAGCTATAAGAAGGCGGCCGGCTTCAATGCCGCCCAGAACTTCCACCAACATGAATTTCAAGCCCCGGAGGGAATCGGCTTTTCTGGTGGACCAGATATGATCAATTACTTGGGCTGCGATCATAATTCCTCACCCTTTTTGGCCCCGGACAGTTTTTCTTTAATCTGATTAATTGCTGCTTCTACCGCCGCCGTATCGCCAAAGACAGCAATCATAATCAGATTCTGAGGACAATGGCCTTTAATATCCTCCACTACGACCCCCGCAGCCTTTTCAGCAATATCGGCGGCAAAAACCATATCAATCAGCCGGCCCTGAATCAAACCGATGGCATCATAATTTACAATAGGGACGGTGGCCGGAGAGCTTTTGCGCCGCAGGAGCATATCCAGTGTTCCCCGGGACGGGGATTTGATCATTCGGTACTCCATGTAAACTCACTCCTATCTCAGGGCTTCCCGGGTGCAATTAAGCGCGATACCCAAGGGTGTTACAAACATGGGGTTCTGCGGTTTATAAACGGGAAACCCGGTTCGTTGGGCGATAATATTTTCGATCCCCGCCAGACAGCAAGTTCCCCCGACCAGATAAACGGCTTCCACCTGGTAATCCTTGACGTGGCGGCTGATAATGGACGAAACTTTTTCTATGACAGGCCGTAATACAGGCAGCAATTCCCGCTGGTTTTGCGGATCCCGCTTATACAGGTCCGCATCGTCAAAGCTCATTTTATAGGCCCCGGCGATCACCAGGGAAAAATGCGTGCCGCCGGTAGGTTCATCGGCAGCATAAATCACTCTGCTGTCCTGTAAGACGGCAATCCCGGTCGTGCCGCCGCCTATATCGACAATGGCTCCGTCTTTGATCTTTAGTACGGCATTAGCTGCCGTCGGTTCATCCAGCAAACCGGTAATTTCAAAACCGGCCCCCTGAACCACGTGTTTAATCGCTCCCCCATCCAGGTTAAAGGTTCCCGGAGGCAGGGCTGCTGCTGCATAGATTAAGACTGTGTCCAGTTTTTCTTCCAGTTCCTGTTTTAATTCTTTGACGATCCTTATGGCACCGAGATAGTCCACCACCATACCGTCTTTGACAACACCGGTCAAGCGGTAAGCACCGGCAACAGGCTGCTGGTTTTCATCAAGAACAGCCAGCACAATACAGGCAGTTCCCAGGTCAACACCGGTATAATAAACGGAGGATTTTTTTAAAACAGGGGTTTTGATGACCTCCGCAAAACTACCCACAATTTCGTCACAATATTGAAAAACCGGATTTATCATGTGCATTTTTTCCTCCCTGACTTTTCTCCGCGTCACGGAGAGTATCTTCATAAACAACTTTCGGGCTTAAATTAATAAAATTTATGTCCTCATCTGCCCTTCCTTGATTTACTGCCGGGAAAAAATAAAGTAAATGTATCTATAAAAGAGCTATTTCTTGGCAGTTGTTTCCGGCAGACCGAATAAATAATCTTTTAAATCTGCCATACCTAGATTGTCTGGCAGAGAGATCGCAAAGTAAGGCTCAAAGACACCTGCTCTTTTCAACTGTTCCCTGGCCCGGGGGGCATTTTGCACAGCTAAATCAATTTTGGTAATCACTCCCACAACAGGACAATTAAAGACTTTGGCAAAACCCGGCGGATAAACCTGAACAGGCCTGGATTGATCAACCAGAATGAGCACACAGGACGCATCCTGAGCCAGGGCAATCAGATACCGGTACATCCCGGGGTTTTCGAGATACGCGCCCGGCGTATCAATGGTAGAGCGGCCATAAATCACATCCTGGGTCTTTTTTAAAGGCAGAATACAGTCATTCAGCGCATTAATCAAAGTCGATTTGCCGGACTGAACCGGTCCCACCACCATAATCCGCTTTTTCATGTCCGGGTAATCCTGGCAGGAGTAAAGCCTAACAACTTTTCTAAAATATCATTAACGGCAGTCATGGCCGCTTCCACACTGGCCACATCACCGGAAATAACCAGTGCTCCCGTAAACCGGTCCAGAAATCCGATCTCCACACCGGATGCTTTGGTGGCGATATCTGCGGCAATGATCGCCGTCTCACAGGGAGTAAGGGTTGCAATGCCAATGGCTCCCGTTTCTTCTATCCCCAGACGTTCATAGAGATCCCGGGCAGGTGCGGCTATGATATGAGCCAGCGTGACCTGTTTGCCGGGTACAGATTCCTGGATAATGCGTTTTTTGTTAAATTCAGCGGATCCGCTCATAAGATCCCTCCATCCTGCTAATCCTTTAATGCCTGATGATTTCTGCCTGTAAGCCATAACCCTTGATCAACTCTGCAATTTTAACCACCTCTGCTTCCGTAAAGCTCACATCCCCGCTGATGGCATATTCCAGATCCAATTGCTTGTATTTGCCGATACCCAGTTTATGATAAGGGAGCAGGTCAATCCCTTGAAAATTTTTATATATTTTAAAAGCTTGTAAAAACTCCACTGTTCTGCGGATGGTATCTTCACGATCATTCATGCCCTTGATCAGAGGCATCCGTACTTTAAGAGGAAAACCCCGGCGGATGAGTTCCGTCAGGTTACTCAAAATGCGTTCATTACGCACTCCTGTCAGCTCATAATGCCGCTCTGCATCAATATGCTTAAGATCATAGAGAATTAAGTCGCTAAAACGGGCCACCATCAGTAAGCGGTCCAGCTTTGCATATCCGCAGGTTTCAATTGCTGTATGGATTCCTATCCGCCGGCATTCCGCTAACAGGTTGACGGCAAATTCCAATTGGGCCGTAACTTCGCCCCCACCGAGAGTAACCCCTCCCCCGGAACTTTGGTAAAAAAGCGAATCCTCTTCAATAATCTCCATGACTTCAGAAATGGATTTATCTGCGCCAACAATGGACAGAGCTTGTTGCGGACACGCAGCTTCGCATTTGCGGCATCCCACACAGTCAATGGTTCGCTTTACTTTATGACCGGGCCTTAGCAGGGTAGTGATTCGCCCGCCCTCGGTTTGCTCCTGAAAATAATGGATATGCACAGGACAAACAGAAATACAGCTTCCGCAGTTGATGCAGAGATTTTCTTGAAACATAACCTGGTATTTTCTTTCCAGTCCCTCGGGATTAGCACACCACTTACACCTGAGGGGACATCCTTTAAAAAAAATTAAAGTCCGCACCCCGGGTCCGTCATATAGAGAATATTTCTGAACATTGAAGATTCTCGCTTTTCTTTCTAGGCCGTAACCAAGTTCTGTACGCATAATGTCCCCATCCCTTAAAAATACCTTCTGAAAAGTTAATCCTTTGCTTATTTAAAAATTATCGGTCAATTAAAAATGGTCCAATACCGTCCTGCTGATAATTTCATCCTGGACTTCCTTGCACAGCTCTACAAAGTAAGCACTGTATCCAGCCACGCGGATAATTAAATCCCGATACTGATCAGGCTTAAGCTGGGCTTTTTTCAATACTTCATTGTCCACATAGCTGAATTGCATCTGGCCGTTACCGAGAATGGAGGCTGTCCTCAGCAAGGTAATCAGACCATTCTCACCTTCCGGAGTTTCCAAAATTCCCCGCAACAGCTTAAAATTATGCACCATGCCAATATTCATCGCTTCCACATTCAACTTGCTGACGGACTTGATGATGGCTGTCGGACCCAGTTTATCAGCACCCTGAGTAGGGCTGATCCCATCGGAAAGAGGGGTCCAGGCCAGACGCCCATTGGCTGAAGCACCGGTAATCTCCCCGATGGGCGTATTATTGGAAATGGAGAGAGTACCATGGGTGAAATGGGAATAAAGCATCTTAAAGCTGTTGTGCATCCGTTCAGTCCAGACAACAATATCGGCGGCAATCAAATCAGCGTAGTCGTCATCATTGCCGTATTTGGGGGCCTGGAGGCAATCGGTCCTGAGCCCTTCATACCCTGCAAAATTGACGGCCAAGGCATCCCTGACTTCTTTCAGGGCATATTTTTTTTCTTCAAAGACCAGCTTTTTAATGGCTGCCATGGAGTCTGCATAAGTTCCCAAACCGGAAAAAATCAGTCCGGGACCGTAGTTAATCAGCGCACCGCCGCCGGTGACATCGGTGCCCTTTTCCATACAGCCTTCTACCAGCAGCGACATTAAGGGTTTCGGCACAAGTTCCCTGTGCACCCTCTGGCTAATAATCGTTCCAAGCGCAGATAAACGGATAATATGTTCAATCTGCTTTTTAACGGCAGCGGCAAATTCCTCATAGGTCTTAAAATTGTCAAGATCCCCGGTGTCCAGCCCTTGCTGTGTTTGCTGCCATTTCATAATACCGCGGTTTAAAACAAATTCAATGGCAATTGGCCATTGGGTATAGCCGGTAGATGTCCACTGATAGATACGGCCGGATTTTTGCGGTTCAACACAGCCCATCAGACAGTAATCCCGGGCATCTTCCAGGGAGAATCCCTTGGCCAGCATCATTTTTATATGGGCATCATCAAAGTGACAGGCCGGAAAGCCTAGTCCTGCTTTAACAACATCCACAATTTTCTTTAAATATTTTTGCGGTGATTTGTTATGGATGCGGCAAGCCAGTGACGGCTGATACATCTTGGTAAAGCGAACCGCATCCATAATCAGATAAGTTAAATCATTGGTTGCATCCCCGCCGGTCCGCTTTTGACCGCCAACGGTTAAATTAATAAAAGGCTGATAACCGGCGAAATATTTTGCGCCCAGTTCACTGGACAGCCACATAACTTCCGAGCATTTGATAAGAAAACACCCCAGCAGTTCAAAGGCTTCCAGTTTGTTCATACGCCCCGCTTCCAGATCGGCTTTGAACAGAGGGTAAATATATTGATCCAGACGTCCCAGGGAAATACCGGTCTGGTTTTCTTCCACCACAAATAAAGACTGCAGCATCCAGATAGACTGGAGGGCTTCCTGAAAGGTACCGGGCGGATTGGCCGGTACACGGGTTAAAATACCGGAAATTTTGTACAGTTCTTCCTTGCGGCCGGTATCCTCTTCCCGGTCGGCCAGCTCCCGCGCATAGTCAGAAAGTCTTTGCGCATAGGCCAGAATACCGTCACAGGTTTCAATTTCCCCTTTATAAAAGTAAATCTTATCAAGATCCGCGGGATTTTCCGGAGATAGTTTGCTCAATCTCTCGGCAGCTTCCTGTCTGACACCGCCAATGCCTTTCGCGATAAGGATGATATCATAACCCGGGCAGGTGTCACCGCCGCCATTAATCTGATGATAGGAAAGATCACTAACAAAGGCTTCCCCCGCAAATGACCAGATACCGGCTTCTTCATATTGCTGCTGACAAATTTCGTCTACACTGCGGCCTTCCCAAAAGGGGAAAATCTCTTCCCGTAAAATCTCCTTATCTTCTGCACTGATCTGGAAGGGATCCTGGGGCCTGGTGGCCATAGTATCCAGTTCATCCCGGACCCATCTCCAGGCAATATCCGGGGACACAGCACCGGCCCGGGGTTTCCCGCAGGGATGCCCGACAATCAATTCATCTTTTTGAATGACTAAAGGCGCTGTCTCACAAGCCCTTCTAAAACACTTGGCCCGCAGCAGAATTTTGGGTAAGCCCGGATTTTCTCTGGTCACTTGGGTGAAAGCCCTGGCCCGGTAAGTACTGATACTGGGTTTAGCCTGTAAATAATTGGCCCGCAGCCGTTTTAAGCGCGGAGTCGGTCCTGTGATTTCCACATCATAAACAGGGTATTTGGTGGTAGTGGTATGATATACTGCAGCGTTTTGGGCAGAAAGTTCCCGGGAGATACCCTGAAACAGCTTCATGACAGCAGCCTTTTCTTCCGGGGACAGGTGCTTTGTTGCATCCGCAAATTTATTTGAAAATTCTGTAAGATCCAACTTTTTTTCCCTCCTTACTTATCTAAATCAGCAGAGTAAGCTGCTTAATGATCTCTGCACAGTTACTGCACCGGTTTCAAAAATTGAGCTGCTCAAGTAATTTTTCCAACAGTTCTTTTAATTCATAATTTTCTCCGGGGGCAGGTCCTGTACTGTTTATTCCTCTAGTTGCAAAAGTTTCCGCAGACTGCACGCCTCCGGTTATATCCTCCGGTTGCCGCACACCATAGCCCACTTTGCGGATATTAATCAAATTCAGAGGCGAAACATTATCAGAAATAAATCCGCCTCCTGCCGCACCACAACCCAGGGTTAAAGCCGGGAAAAGATTCGTCGTGGCACCGATACCGCCTAATGACGCCGGAGTATTTACCAGTACCCTGGATACCGGTTTTTTCAGGGCAAATTCCCGAATGACATCCTCATTACGGGAGTGAATAACCAGAGTATGCCCCCTACCTTCATTAATAAGCAATTCTATACATTTTTCACAAGCATTCTGCCAGTTCTTTTCCACGTAAAAGGCCAGAACAGGACAAAGCTTTTCCCTGGAATAAGGATTGGCGGGAGACACATATTTTTGTTCCGCAATCAATACTTTGGTATCTTTATCAGCATCAATTCCGCTGCGCCGGGCCAGCTCTACGGCTGATTTTCCCACAATCTCGGGATTGGGGCTGCCGTCAGAACGGAAAAAAAACCTGCCGAGCCGCTCCGCTTCTTGTCCCGACATGAAGTAAGCACCGCTTTTCCTGAGTTCTTGTCTGACCTCAGCGGCAATACATTCTTCAGCGACAATGGATTGTTCCGAAGCTGAGACAATTCCATAATCAAAGGTTCTGCTGGCAATAATATCGGCTACGGCTTTGCTTATGTCCGCCGAACGCTCTATGAAAGCCGGTCCGTTCCCCGGACCGCCATAAATGGTCGGTTTGCCCGAAGCATATGCTGTCCGAACCAATTTAGGCACACCGGTAAGCAAAATCAGTGCCGTGTTCCGGTGATTCATTAAGGCCGCCGTACCGGCAACAGCCACTGTTCGCAAATAGCTGACAGCTCCCTTTGGCAGTCCCCGGGCTTCAGCAGCCTGTATCAAAATATCCAGGACTTTGCTAATGGTCTTTTGCGCCTTAGGATGGGGGGAAAATACAATAGCATTACCGGATTTTATGGCCAGCAGAGTTTTATAGATCGTGGTGGACACCGGGTTGGTTGCAGGAGGCACTGCGACAATCACACCTACGGGAACACCAATATCCAGGGTCTTCTTTTCTTTATCTTCAGAAATAATGCCGACCACTTTCATATCCCTGATTTTTTGATAGAGAAAATCACTGACAAAAAGATTTTTGCTAAACTTGTCCTGCCATTTGCCGAATCCTGTCTCTGCAACGGACATCATGGCAAGCTCCCTGGCATGTTTAGCTGCTTCTGCCGCCATTTGCCGGACGATTCCGTCCAGTTTTTCCTGAGGGAAAGCAGCCAGTATCTTTTGCGCCTCCCGGGCGTTTTCTATCAGGATCCGAGCCTCTTGAACCGAAAGCAGGTCATGATCAATTCTCTGCAAGTCCAATCTCCCCTTTCCCTTCCGAAGCAAAAACTTAACAAATCCGTTCTTTACCAATCGATAAAGTATTTCGCAATAATCTTCAGTACGTCGGGATGAGGCCGGGCGATGACATTAGAGCTATAGACCTGGCCTACCTTGCCGGCTTCCTCAATACCGGCCTCTACCGCAGTTCTTACCGCTGCCAGGTCACCCCGGACCACAACGGAAACCAAACCGGAGGCCACATTTTCATAGCCGATCAACTCCACATCGGCGGCCTTGCACATGGCATCGGCAGCTTCCAGTACCGAAACCAGGCTGTATGTCTCGATAAAGCCCAGCGCATCATTTCTGCTCAAGGGGATTCCCCTTCCCAAATGAATTAAAATTAATTCGCATCAATGTCATGTTTGGCAACAATCTTACCCACCCGGCTGACAGGACGCGGCATGACATGGGTGGCTGTCATCTCCCCAATGGCAGCGGCCCCTTTAACCCCTTGCTCTACAGCCGATCTGACCGCCGCAACATCCCCTTTTACCATAACCGTAACAAGACCTGAGCCCATATTTTCAAAAGAGACAAGAACAACATCAGCAGTTTTACACATAATGTCTACGGCTTGAATAGCCGGAACCATACCTTTTGTTTCAATAAGGCCTAATGCTTCTTGGCCGGTATATTCCATCGCACGAACTCCTTTTTTTTGCCGTCTTAAACTTCCGGGACCGTAAATATTAATAAAGCTGCATTTTTAATTGTCCTTTATCTACAATACCTTCCAACCGTTTAATTTCCCGGCCCCGGTCTAAGACAAGAACTGCCGGTACCTGTCGGACAGCATATTTTGCGGCGAGATTTTTCTTGGATGCCAGATCAATCTTGACAATTTTATAGCCATTGCCCTCTTCAGTGTTTAATTGTTCCAATAAGGTGCTGAATTCTAAACTTTCATCGACGAAAGCATTAAAAAACAACAACAAAATCTTTTGATCACTTTGGAGCACCTGATCATGGTAACCATTAACCTCGTCAAGATACCTCTCCGCAGCCACAGCTGCGGTGGCACCGTCACCTGCCGCCGCAACAACCTGCCGGAGATATTTTACCCGGTTGTCGCCCGCCGCATAGATCCCGGCCAGATTGGTTTCCATGCGGTCATTAACAGGCAGATATCCTCTTTTATCCATTTCAATTCCGCTATCCTTCAGGTAACCGGTGGAGGGAACCATCCCCACAAAGAAAAATACACCCTGACACGCTAATTCTGTAGAGGCCCCTGTTTTAAGATTCTTAATTTTGACCCCTGCTACATTGTCTGCACCGATAACTTCCTCAATGGTAGAGTTCCAAATAAACGCCATTTTTTCGTTATGAAAAGCCCTTTGGGCACTCACTTTATTACAATCCAGAATTCCTTCCTCATGGAGCACGATCACGGTAACTTTACGGGCAAACTTGGTAATAAACATGCCTTCTTCGATGGCCTGATCACCACTGCCCACAACGACAACATCTTCTCCGGCAAAAAACTCGGCATCACAGGTAGCACAATAGGCAACTCCATTCCCCCGCAGTCTTTTTTCACCAGGGATATTCAGCAGGCGCGGTTCACTTCCGGAGGCAATAATAACGGCTTTGGCCGAAAATTCCTGTCCTTTCCTGGTCTTAACAATTTTCTCCTCTTGAGAGAAATCAACGCTGATTACTTCTCCTTTGAGAAATTCAACCCCAAAACCCTCCGCATGCTTCTGAAAATCCTTCATTAAATCCGGGCCGCTGATTTGAAGATAGCCGGGGTAATTAACGATTTCCCGGGTGGTATCTACTAAACCGCCGATGCGCCCTTTATTAATCACGATTGTTTTCAGCTTAGCCCGGCCGCCGTAAATGGCGGCGGCAAGCCCGGCCGGACCCGCCCCGATTATGATTAAATCATAAGAAGTCATGTATTCCACATCCCTTTAAACAGCAATTTAGGCACCCAGAATTTCAGCAATTTTTTCTTCCACTTCCTCAGCTCCTGCGTTACCGGCAAGTTTTCCTTGATACTCACCCTCCCTGAAAAAAAGGATTTGCGGAACTCCTTTTAAGGAAAACCTCTGCAACAGACTCTTCTCTTCATCAACATCAACATAATAGAAACCAAATTCACCGTCATATTGAGGCTGCAATTCCTCCAACACAGGCACTACTTCTTTACATACATGGCAGTCCTTCCTGGAAAAAATAACCAGACAAGACGCACAATGGTCATAAATAATTTCTTCAAAAAGGTTGACAGCCAACCGTTGTAAAGCCATATTCCCACTCCTTAAAATTTTGCCTTAAAAATTAACTGTTAAATCTTAAGCGGCAGTATACTTGTAAAAAGCAGCCATCAGAGTGCTACTTCCTGATAGCTGCTCAGGTCACAATCGATCAAACATCTTCCGAAAAAATCTGATAAATTGGTGCACCTTCGCATTGGGCAGGATAACGTAAGCCCAGCAATGCCGCTACCGAGGGCGCCACATCCACTTGCCGGATAATCCGCTTTGTGGTAAATCCGGGCTTAATGCCGGGACCCGCCGCTACAAAAATCGGTGAAACGGAAGTCTCATAATATCCCTCTGAGGTGGAAATACTGTCACCATGCAATCTGTTGTATCCTTCTTCAACAGAGAAAAAGATGTCACCACATTCCGGTCCATGGGCACCGATTAACACAGCATCTTTATTCCTGAGGCAGATACCGACAACACGTTTACCTGTCCGGTGGTCCCGGTAATTATATAAATCACTGATTATTTGTTCCTCCAGTTCATATTTATCTTTAGGGTCCACAATACCATATTTATCACGGCCTTTAAGATTGATATAGATATAGTTGCTGCGGATCTGCACAGCCCTGGTCCTTTCCCAATCTACTTCCCGCAGGGAATTGCCGTCTTCATCTTTTTTCAAGACCGTATAGCCCAGCTCTTCCATAACTTTTGTATTGAGGCCGCCATACTCCCCTAAAATAGGCGGAACATTTTCCCCGACGATCAGGCCGTGATCACTTACCAGTAAAATCGTCCAGCCTTCAGCCAACAAGGGCATGAATTCGCCCAGATAATCATCGGTCTGCCGGTAGAACTTTTCAATAAACCCTTGATAGGTTTTTTCCTCGGTATGATCCCATTCAGGCAGCGTCTTAGCAAGATGCCACAACTGATGACCGGCACAATCAATATTGTGAAGATGGGAGAATACGACTTCATAACCCTTCTCTCTAATACAGTAATTCATGCAATCCGCCTGCCATTTATTGTATTGAACCCAGGAAGGTTCAAATATTTCCCGGACCAGCTCGTCATCTTCCCCGCCGATTAAGCTAACAGGCGGAACATGACCGATATTTTCCACAATTTCCTGATAGAGTGACTTAGGATGCCATAATTGATCATTAGAAATATCCAAAGCATTACTAATCCACAGCCTGACTTTTTCCCCGGCCGGATCAAGCTCTAAAATCTTCATAGAACGGCAGGCCGGCTTAGTGACTTCTTTTTTGGTAACATCATCAATAATTCCCGGCACCATTTCACCCTTTTTTAAAGTAACAATAGGAGTTTCGGCTTTCTTATTTTTATAAATAGCCACCCGGTCGTATTCGCCGGCTGCATTTTTAAGAATTAAAGCCGGACGTCTCATTACACCGCCGGAAGTCAGCACGGTGAATTCTTTGGCTCCTTCCGGGGCATGGGCCCAACCTGCGGCATCTTTGAGGGGAGAGTTAACGATATCATAGGCTACCTTACTGCCGATAACAACTTCCGTATCTTCATCATCCATAACATAGGTACGGACCTCACCGCCTTGACGGGCTGTATCACCCCACCACAACTCCATCATTTCATCATCAATATCATCGTCTAAAGTATCTTCCAAATCAGTAATGATACAACCCACACCTGCCGGTTTATCCACCCTGGGTGCATAACGCACTTCTTTAATCTCAGGTGCGGCCACGATCACTTTTTCCCAGTCAAGCTGGGCCACGCCCATATTGACCGAACCTGGCTGCGTACCATCCACAACACTTAGATTTTCACTCTGGGAAGACGGGGGCCAGGAGCTCCCGGGCCAATGCCAGACCAGAGTTTTCATACCGGCTTCCGAGGTAATATTCCAAATTTGTTCTGCGGTGCAATTACGGGAGTCCATATTATAAACAACCGCATCCAGGCTCTCCGGAGATTGGCGCCAATAGCAGGTGATGCCATGGGTTCCCGGATAGGCACCGGTAGCAAGTGTCGTCCAGCAAGGAGGTGTGATCGTGGGGATTGCTCCCAGAAGGATTAAATCTTCTCGGGCCGCTCCCCGGTCAATTAATTTTTGCAGATTAGGCATTTTCCCTTCAGCCAGGTATTTCCGGCTGATTCTTGGATCCATCCCGTCGACCCCAACTACCAATAGTTTATTCGTAAGTCCTTTTCTCTTCATCATGCTTATCTCCCCTCTTATTACCTATTCAGGCTTAATATGCAAATAAGAATCATTAGTTCTATTTATAGGTTAATATCTGGGCAGGGTAATGTAAAATATTGAACATATATACCCCCTATAATCAAAATAAATCTGCATTAAATACACTTCCGCCTTAACTATTGGTATGAGCCGTTCAGCGCCGCCGGCTCCCATTTAAACTAAGAAATGGCTATACCTGATATAGCAATAAAATATAACCTCTTTTCTAATAACAGAAACTGCCTTTCCTATGCACTGAGAATATTTCTGCCGCTCCCCCGGGCAATATTTTTCCTTATATTTCCAAAAATGGCCGCATAAAAAAACCTCTCTAAAAAGCGGTTGGCCCATTGATCACTTTATTTTTAACTGCTCCGTTCTAAACAGCCCTTAAGCAAAGGAATTGTCATAACGGACAATAAATGGCTGAGGAGAGCACATTTAACTGCAAAAATAAAACTAAGGCCGCACTCCTTCTTGGTGCGGCCTTAGTTTAACTACTAGGGGAATCTCTGCTTATTTTTCTCCTGCTGTTTTGTAGGCGGCATTAATCATATTCCCCGCAAATTTAAATTCCTTATTCTCCAAAACTTTATTAAGAGGCGCAAACTTTAAAGCCTCCACCGGGCACACCCTTACGCAGGCAGGCTGCAAACCCGCTTCTACCCTTTCCGTACAGAGACTGCATTTGTACATTTTATCCTCCAGGTCATAACGGGGAACCCCGAAAGGGCAGGCCAAGGCGCAGCTATGACACCCTATGCAGAGCTCTTTATTGACCAGTACGGCTTTGGTCTTAAGATTTTTTGTTATGGCTCCGGTGGGACAGCCCATAATGCAGGGACTGTCTTCACAGTGCAGACAGGAAGCCGAGATATAATGAATACTGCCTCCCTCTTCCACCTGATAGATTCTGCGGTTAGCGGGCTGTCCTTTTTCCGGATCAATATCATTCTGATCCATACAGGCCACGGCACAAGCCCCGCAGCCGGAGCATATATTCAAATCCAGATAAATCGCCATTTCCATTAGTTGCTGCCCCCTTCCTCAATTTTCTCCACCTTGCAAAGAACAGATTTAAATCCCGGAAATCCGGAAAGGGGATCGAGATAATCTCCTGCAAAGAGCAGGTTGACATCTGCCGCCGGATGACCATGGTACATATGGATAACCCCCGGCTGGACCATCTGGGTCAGATTTGCTTTCACGATAATGGAATTCCGGGGTGTCGCCAAACGCACGGCTTCATCCTGCTTAATGCCCAGGCGCAAGGCATCATCAGGATTAAGGTCCGCCGCAGGGTTATTGGGACGCAAGCTGTTTGTCCAGGAAAGACGGAAAGTCCGGGAGTGAATGAACATGGGCAGTCTTGAACCCGTATTGAGAATATAAGGGTATTCCTGAGCCATTTCCGGGGTCCTTTCTCTACTGTATTTGGGCGGGATATAGGCAGGCAGGGCTTCAAACCCGGGGCGGCCTTCATATTTCTCCAAGATCTTGGATTTAAATTCAAACTTACCCGACGGTGTTTTAAACCCGCTGTCTACATACTTTCTCTCAGGTATCTGCAAAGGATTCGGCACAAACATTCCGCCCGGATGCTTTTTCAGTTCTTCCACCTTCATCCCACTAGGTTCCAGAATCCAGTCAATACTTGCTTCATAACCGGCCTGGAAAAGAGGGTCCTCAAGCCCCAGTTTTTCCGCTAGCCCATAAATAATGTCCGTGTCGGAGCGGGAATCATAAAGAGGCTCAATAGCAGGAGTCGTAAAAATAAGGTAGCCCATCCCCCAGCAGCGCATTTCACTCCGCTCCACCGAGGAACAAGCCGGCAGAACGATATCGGCATACCGGCAGGTATCGGTCATAAAAATATCTACATTAACAAAGAACTCAAGTTTTTGGAGACTCTCCAGCATGCCCTGGGAATCAGGCCACATCCGGTAATTGAGACCAAATCCGATCAGCCCTTTAACCGGATAAGGTTTTCCCGATTTGATCTGATACGGCAGTTCCATAGCCTGAGCCTCTTCATCAATGACTTCTGTCCAAACCGGGAATTTAGCGGCCCCGATTCTGGGTGCCATCTCATTCCACGGTTTAGGCTGAATAAATTCATGTTCCCGGGACAAAAAACGTCCCGGCTGGTGGATAAAACTCTGCGGCGCGACAAAATTTCCGCCTTTCACATCATAGTTACCGGTTAGACCTACCAGAGAAAATATCGCCCGGTAATTTTGCACCCCATTGGTGTGATGTACCACAGGAGATGCACTGGGCAGGATGGCTCCCGGCTTAACAGTTCCATACATCCGGGCTGCAGCCCGGATCTTTTCGGCAGGTACTCCTGTCAGTTCTTCCCCTTTCTCCGGCGGAAAGTTTTTGACATACTCCTGATACTCCTTAAACCCATAACAATAATTCGCTGTAAATTCCTGATCATACAGCTTTTCCTTAATCAGGACATGAGCCATGGCCAGAGCCAGGGCCCCGTCGGTACCGGGCCTGACCTGCAGATGGATATCGGCCTGGGCTGTAGTGGGTGTCTTCCGGGGATCCACCACAATGAGTTTCATTCCCCGCCCTTTACCCTTAAGAATCGCCCGGGCATTGCCGGGATTGGTATAAAAAGGGTTGGCACTCCAGACTAAGAGACAATTGGTATTTTTTAAATCCGGACCGCCCGCCCGCCCGAAAACAAGCTGCTGGGCCATAGCCGTCGCCCGGGCACAGGTACTGGATTCCGATAAATAATTAGGAGAGCCGAAAGAATGGGCCAGACGCTTTAAGTAAGGCCGGAACCATTTGCTGTAGCCGGCGAAAAAAGCCACCGATTCCGGACCGGATTCACTTTTAAAAGTATTGAATCTTTCCGCAATTGTCCCCAAAGCTTCATCCCAGGATATCGGCTCAAACTGGCCCGAACCCCGTTCCCCGCTTCTCTTTAAAGGAGTTTTTAAACGTTCCTCATGATACACGTACTGGCGGGTGGCGGCCCCTTTAGAACACAATTTTCCCTGACTATACGGGTGTGCCTCACTGCCCTCAACCTTGATGATCCTGCCGTCTTTCACAAAGAGATCCAGCCCGCACTGTGTGGTGGGATCACAGATCGCACAAATAGATTTTCTGATTTGAATACCGGTCCGGGGACCGGGAATCTTCCCTTTTAATAATTGCTCAACATCTTTCACCCTTTTCCACCTCCATTAGGATCTTATCGATTAAAATATTTTGCATCACTGGTGCCGAATATCCCGGAGCAGGGGTATTCTGCAGCAATGCTTTGATCATTCCGGTCTTTAAAGCACCGGACGAGGTATAATCATCCACGAAATTGGCCCCGGTCAAGCGTTCATCCTGCCAGAATAACTGACTGAACCTCTGCCCGTCATACCTTTTTTCGGTTCTGGTATAGTTCCGGACATCACCGATTCCTACAAAATCCATCCCCATAAAATGAGTAATATTATGGGGAATATTCCCGGGTAATGCTTCCGCCAACCCGGCCATATTCCGTCCTGCCGTGCGTCCCTGGTAACGGCCATTAGCCCACAGCCCGATGATCTGCTGTTCCCCCGTAAGAAGATTCGTACCCTGAGCTACGTCGCCCGCCGCATAAACCCCCGGGACATTGGTCCTCATATACTTATCCACCAGCACCCCTTGCTGACATTGAATCTGGCCGCGGTCAATAAAATTAATGTTGGCCCGCACACCGATACACATGACTAAAAAATCCGCTGCTTCTCCTTCCGGGCTCTCTCCGAAATAGGCCTTAATCCCCCCCGCTGTTTCTTCAATCTTTTTGATGGCGGCACCGAATTTTAACTTTATTCCCTTTTTCACTAAACGGTCTTCAATCACTTCGGCACAATCCCGGTGGGCAGCTAAAGGAAAGATGTACTCTGCTAAATCGGCTAAAGTTACTTCCAAACCGGCTTTGTAGAAAGTCTCCACGAGCTTGATGCCTACCATTGAAGCACCGATTATCAGGGCTTTCTGCGGCCTCTGAGCCAGAACCTCTTTCAGCCGGACAGCATCCTCTACCGTTCTCATGACATAAACCTTGTTGGAGTCGATTCCCGGAATGGGCGGTAAAAAAGGGGCCGCCCCCGCGGCAATCAAGCATTGGTCAAATTGAAGCTCAAACCCCCCTTGATTTGCGACCACCCTTTCCGAAGCATCCAGCTTGATTACAGGTGAATCCGGATGCACATCTGCCCGGTATGTTTGATAAATCTCGTCTCCATTTCCATAAGGAAAAAGGCCCGGAAAGTCAATTTTTCCCGCTACATAATAGGTTGTTAACATGGGATTGGCTACCGGCCATTGATTATCTGTGAAAATATGAATTTCCCCGGTATAGCCGCTTTCCCGCAGCGCTTTAAGGCACTCGGCACCGGCACAGCCATTACCGATTATGGCAATTTTTTTTCCAGCCTCCAAAATACTTCACCTCATTTTCCGCAACTTGTCTGACAGGTTGTGTTTTCATTATAGCATTTTTTTCATAATCTTACACTTATTATTACAAAAACCCCCTGAGGAATTTCCTGGAGGCAGGTCTATTTTCATCCGGGGATTCAGCAGCTTATTGCCCCCTGGGCGCTATTCTTTTATAATTATCTTAATGAGAAATTGATCTTACGATTAAAGGAGCAGGAAAATGTTTGCGAAAAACGGCGGGGAAAAATTATATGAAAAGGTTATCGGACATGTACAAAACCTGATCAGCACCAACGAGCTTAAAGACGGGGATATGCTCCCTTCCGAGGGGAAATTGTCAAAAACCCTGGAAGTAAGCAGGTCGACAGTCAGAGAAGGGTTAAGAATCTTAGAATTAATGGGGCTGGTGGAAACCTTGCGGGGCAAAGGTACTTTTGTGAGAATAAATGACGGCGAATCCTTTAAAAATAAACTGCATGAAAGTTTTCAGAGTATTAGCAGTCCTAATTCCTATTATGTTTATGAGATTGACAAATTACTGGAACCCAACATTGCCAAGCTTGCCGCCCAAAGGGCTGGCGCTGAAGATATCACCGCATTAAAACAGGCTCTGGAGCAAATGGAAAAATCCATTAAGGAAGGCGGGTCCGGGGAAGAAGAATCCCTTTATTTTCATAAATGCCTGATTAATATTCTGAAGAATCCCTTTCTTAATTCTGTCTTCGATTTAACAAAAGAGATTCACCAGCGAAACCGCGGGGTTATCCTTAACTTGCCTTACCGGGCCCGGGAAGTTCTTCAGGAACACACCAAAATATATGAAGCGGTTAAAGCCGGTGACGGGAATAAAGCCGGACGTTATATGCAGAAACATCTGGAAAAGGTGGGCCGGACACATAACGTAATTTATAACCTGATCAAAGAGAGCCCTGCAAAAGATACCTAAGACACCGCTGTTTATACAACACAGAGCCGGCTAATACCCAATGGGAATTATGCTGACTACCGGCAGCAAATACAGCCAATTGCTGATCAAATGGAAACTAAGTTTCTGCTGTAAAGATTTTTATCACGATAATAGGTACATCTTATATTTTCTGCCTCAGCCGCTGCCCTGTCCATTATTTCCCGGCCTGCGGACCGGCCGGTTTAATATATTTTTCTCTTTCAGCAAAATAGTAAGTTTATCCAGCCTAATATGGGTCACAAAGCATGTCTCACGCCATTTTCAGCTGTTCTCTGTCCATCTTGTTATTCTTCCGCGCTCAACCAGAACTACCACGGCGCTTTCTTTTTCATAATATTCAATATATACTATTTTAAAGAGGAATAATAAGAGTATTACAGAGAAATACTATTTAATCACTTTTAGTGAGGTGCTCTTATGATTTTTGATTATACAATAAATTTTAACCTTGACACCGACTGGTTAATGCAAAAACACGATTTCCACGAAAACTACGAGGTACTTTTCTCTTTATCCAATGCAGGCAAGTGTTTTGTAGGCAGCAACACCTACCCTTTAGAGCGGGGAACGATCATGATCATCAAAGATGCTGTCCTGCACAGAACAATCGCGAATGAGTGTACCGATTACCAAAGATACGTTTTGTACATCTCAAAGGAAACTCTAAAATCCATATCAACACCACAAACAGACTTACTATCCCGGTTTAGTACGTTGAATCAATGTAGTAAGATCCAAGAAATGGACATTCCTAAAGTGATCCGACTATTCAAATCATGCTACACTCCCCAAAATGCAGGCTTCGGGGATGATCTCAGAAAAGGCATCGCTTTTATTGAGCTGCTGCTCACGATCTCTGAATTGATCGACGATCAAAATCCTTCCGAGGCTTTAATGAATTTTGATTTCATAAAAGTATCACCGATTATCGAATACATCCAGAATAACCTGGCTGAAGAGCTATCCTTGGACTCTTTGGCAAAAAATTTTTTCATGAGCAAATATTATATGTGCCATATTTTCAAATCTTCCACCGGGTTCTCCGTAGGTGAATTCATTATATCCAACCGGGTATTGCTGGCCCGGTCCCTGCTGAGAGAAGGATGCAGTGTTCAGGAAGCCGGTGAAAAATCAGGATTCAAAAACAACTCGCACTTTATCCATACTTTTGGCAAATTGTCGGGAAAATCTCCCGGACTCTACAGAAAGGAATATCTTATGAGCAGCAAAAAATAATAAAAGACTAAGCAGTTAAGCTCTCATTTCAAAGGCCTGTACCGCTTAGTCTTTTTTAATAACGATCTAAGGTCGCATCACTGCTCAATAAATTCCTTTTGCCATAATAATGCAAATTTTTTTTGATAATTCTAGTATTTTTTGAAATTTTCTGCACTATCCGGGCCTTTTCCCGCTACCTTACCTGCTCTAACAGGTCCCTTCTAACCCTAATCCTATACTTTGCAGGATTTGAGCGGCAGCCTTGTTTATGGTAACCGGCCTCCCGCTTCAAGCAATGCGTTTGAGAGAATCATTTTTCTTGCAACTGGTAAGTATCGACAATTTTACCGACAACGATCACACCGATGGCATCATAAGCATCATGACTGGCACCACCGATGTGGGAACTTACAGTGAAGTTGTCAAATTCAAATAACGGAGAAGTAATGACAACATCTTCACTGGATAATCCCCCGGTACCTAATTCCGTAGCCAGTACGTCTACAGATACGCCGCCCAGCTTGCCTGATTTCAGATTATCGTAGGCAGCCTCTTCATTTAACACTCCGCCCCGTCCCGTATTTATAATAAACGCCCCTTCTTTTAATTCAGCGATTTGCTCATAAGAAATCATGTTATGTGTTTCTTCAGTAAGGGGTGTATGGAGAGTTATACAATCGGAACGATTCAGCAATTCTTTTAAAGAAACCAGCTCCGTACCTTTGGCAGCAACCTCTTCTTTATCAAGATAAGGATCATAGGCAATCGTC
The DNA here is from genome assembly GCA_049366715.1 of Peptococcaceae bacterium. Classification (GTDB taxonomy): domain Bacteria; phylum Bacillota; class Peptococcia; order Peptococcales; family BICA1-8; genus JBMNCQ01. Next base: position 149,304 of record JBMNCQ010000004.1, read on the forward strand.
GTCATATCAAGAGCTTGGGCAATCTCTCCTACCCGGCTTCCGATTTTACCGTATCCGATGATCCCTAGTGTCTTCCCTTTTAATTCCATTCCAATCCATCTATACTTATTCCAAATGTTTTTACCTTTAATTTCTGTGTTGGATTGCATAGTATTACGGAAAAGATCCAAAATTTTAGAAAGAGTCAGTTCTGCAACCGCATTACTGTTTGCGCCGGGAGCATTGGTTACAAGAATTCCTTTCTCGCGGCAATATGTTAAGTCGATATGATTTGTCCCTACAGAGCAAACATGAATGGATTTAAGATTTGTTGCCGCATCAATAATTTCTTTGTCAATAAAAGGATCTACCCGCATAATTAATAAATCATAATTACCGATAAAATTTATTAATTCCTGCTTTGTGGGCAGGACTTTATAGTCAACTTCAACACCATACTTTACGAGGGATTCTCCAATAATTTTTGAAACATGATCGATAATCACTGCTTTCATATTATCTGTATCTCCTTTTGGTCTTTATCTTTTTCCGCCAGAAGGTTCAGGAGCTTTTCTTCTTCCCCGGCCATCATCTTATAACTGTGCTCCGGTCCCGGATATGTCCCGTCCTGACACTCTTTAATAAATCGTCCGGCTGCTTCAAGGATCACACTACGGATATCCGCATACTTTTTAACAAACTTGGGATTATGCTCATAGAAACCCAGCATGTCATACCAATTGATCATCGGACTGTCACTGTAAGGGCCGCAGCCTGTTCCGAGAATGGGAATACTACTCCGCTCATAAATTATTTTTCCTACTTCAGCCGGTACGGCTTCAATCACTACCGCGATCGCGCCGGCTTCTTCAAATGCCGCAACAACCTCTATCAGTTTAAGGGCAAGCTCCGCACTTCTTCCTTGCGCTTTAAACCCACCCAGCATTAATGCACTCTGGGGTGTTAAGCCAGTATGGGCAATGACCGGAATACCTGCTTTGGTCAGAGCCTCAATAACGGGAACTATTTCTAATCCTCCTTCGATCTTTACACAATCCATATCTGCTTCACGGATATAGCGCCCGGCATTGTGAACCGCTTCTGCGATAGAAGCCTGATAGGTCATAAAAGGCATGTCTCCCATGATAAAAGCTGAGGGGGCACCTTTGCGTACCGCTTTAGCATGTTCGATCATGATATCAAGGTCAGCTTTTGTTGTAGATGCATAACCAAATGTAATATTGGCGATAGAGTCACCCATGTTAATGATTTCGATACCTGCTTCTTCGGCAAGTACTGCCATCGGATAATCATACAATGCGGTCCTGGATAATTTTTCGCCTTTGGCCTTTTTCTCCAGGATGTATCCAATTGTAACCTTTTTTCTTGGTGTTTTTGCTTCTTCTAAATAGGCCATTGTTTATTTCCTCCTTATGGTTTTCTGGCTTTGAACAATTACCATTCTTCAGGGGGGAGAATATCTTTTAAACTTTCGTAAGATTTTCCCTGGGCAATTGCATCAACCAAAACTTCTTCCCGTTTGGCATCTTGAAGCAGTCTCTCCAGCACTGCTTCAACCTGATCATAGGGAATAAAACAAACACCATTGTCATCAGCTACCACTAAATCTCCGGGATTTACAGATACACCGCCGCAGGCAATAGGTCCATTTATCTCTATCGTTCCTACCCGGTGCCTCCCGGTTATAGGAGTTACGCCTCTGCTCCAAACTCCGAATCCTAATCTTCTCATTAAGCCTGTATCCCTGACTCCTCCGTCGACAATACAAGCGGCTACTCCCGAATTAACGGCATATTGAGTAGAAAGGCCACCCATCGTGGAAATTTCACTCCTGCCGCCATTATCAAAAACAACGATATCCCCGGCCCGGGCTATTGCATATGCGTCTTTATCACCCAATTTAGCTTTTTTAGATGTTTGCAAAGCTTCCTTGGGCACGACCTCCTCCGGAATATATCTGATTGTTATGGCCGGACCTGCAACGACTTTTCCGGAGCAAACCGGTTTAAGAACAGAGGCCGGTACCGTCCTGGCTATTCCTAAATCATCTAGAATATCAGAAATTGAAGGAGTAGGGTCTTCAATAGCCATAAAGCTTTTAATAATTTCTTTTGCTGGTCTGGGAAAGCTTATTTTCACAAAATTTTCCTTGTCTACTACGCCGGCAAGCTTGTGCTCAACTTCTTTCCATTCGTCCGCTTTTATCAAAATTAATCCTCCTCTCAATCAACCTATTTTTTTTGACATTTAAAGTATAGTCCAAACTTAAAACAACAGATATCGATTTGTTGAGTTCTTATTTGTATATCTTGCTATGTATCGTCAACCGACCAAGGGGAATTCTGAATGCCAATATTTCCCTGCATAACTGCACCTTAATTAGTCTCATTACTCATGAGCTAAAAAAGCGGTCCGGAATTTTATCCGGGCCGCCATAGGTTACGGAAATCATTGCTGCTGTTTCATTATGGAATTCTCCACCAGCACTATTTAAAGCCAAAATCCGGCAGAGTTGTCTGACGTTTAAAAAGAATCGGGTGAATATGCTTTGCATCTTCCGAGTAGAAATCCCGGGCAGAATTTTACAACACCGGATAAACTTTATTTTCGAGGACTTTGTCGTCATGACTGGGGATAACTGTAGCATGATAAGACTTCATTTTTTGAATGCTCTCATAATATTTCGCCATATCCAGACACAGACCGCTGATTACGAAATCATCTCCCGGGCAGTTATCGTACAGCGGAACGGCATCGGATGCCAGTAAATGAGGACCCTTTTCCGTATCCACAACGACACCCTGTAATCCCAAAGTATGACCTGGGATATGAATCAACTTAATGCCTTCCATTAATTCATAATCACCGTCAATGTACTTCCAGCGGGTATCTTGCCGCGCCCACGGCGGAACAACACCCGTAGCGAAGGCCTCATATGTTATCATGAATCTGGGGAGAGGATCAACTGCTCCTAACATTTCGCTTCTCTGAACATAGAAATCTGCCTGGGGGAACAAATGATTATTGTAACAATGATCCCAATGCAGATGGGTCATGATTACCGTGTCAATTTCTGCGCATTTCACCCCCAGGGCTGCCAGGGCCCGGCCGGGTTCTTCCTCGGGAGATCTGGTGCTCGGCCCGTGAAAACTGACCTTCATGGATTCCGTATCAGGGTCGCCACAACCGGTATCGACCAGAATCTTTTTCCCCTTTCCTTCAATCAAAAAAATCAAAACAGGAAAATCTTCTTTTTCCTTGTAATGATCCTGATTAGATGAAAATGCACCCCGATAATATAAAATACTTCCCACTTTTATCGGTTTGATTGTATAATTCGCCATATTTTATTCTCCTTTCCGGTATGAATTGTATTAAATGAACATAGTTGATAAAAAAGGAATAAATGTGATCAATAAGATACCGATTATCCCGGAAATTACAAAAGGAATGATGCGTTTAAATACAGAATCTACCGTCAAGCTTGACATGCCGGCAGAAAGAAAAACATTAGCACCAAAAGGCGGGGTGTACATGCCGATTGCCAGATTTGTACATGTAATGACGCCGAAATGAACCAGATCAACTCCGAATTTAGCGGCAACGGGGTAAATCAACGGTACTACTAACAAAATAATCGAGCTTGTTTCCATCAGCATACCGGCAATAAGGTATAACACATTCATCATTAGCAGAAATACAAATTGATTTGGGGAAACAGTTATAAACCATTCCGATACCATTTTGGGAATATGCAGCGTTGTCATGACCCAGCCAAAGAAACTTGCGGTACCAATCAGGAACATGATTACGGCACTTGTCACCGCAGAATTCTTCAGTGCATTCCAGATCGTCTTGAAAGTCAGCTCCTTATACCAGAATACCCCGACAATAATGGCATAAATTGAAGCGATTACAGCCGACTCAGTGGGAGTAAATAAACCGGAATAAATTCCGCCCAGTACAATAACCGGTGTTAAAATTGCCGGTATACCGTCTATCAAGGTCTTTTTCACGTCCACTTTTTCCCTTTCCTTTTCCTTTTCAAGAGCCATTCCATTTCTGATAATGATAAACTGAGAAGTACCCATATAAATTATCGACATTAAAAACCCCGGAATAATTATCGCCATAAATAATTTGCCCACAGAGGCACCTGTTAAGGTCCCATATAAAATTAATGGAATCGAAGGGGGAATCATCAGACCTAAAGTGCCGCTGCAGGCAACAATTGCAGAAGCAAAAGGCGGATCATAATCATTATTTTTCGTCATTTCCGGATACAAAATGCCTCCTACTGCTGCAGAAGTAGCAAGGGCGGAACCGGAAATGGCACCAAAAAAAGCACTGGAAGAAAAACAAATTAACGAAAGATTGCCGCGAAATCTACCGAAAAATAATTTGGCGATATTGATTAGCCTACGGGAGATACCTCCCTGCATCATTAAATCTCCGGCCATGATAAAAAAAACAATGGCCAGCAAGGGAAAGGAGTTGATTGCGGTAAATACTCGTTGTGGAAAAACCATTAAAGGAATATTATTATCAGTTATTAATACAATAACGCCGGCAGCCCCCAATGCATATGCAATGGGAAGTCCGATTACGATCAACGCCACAGCGCTTATACATAAAATTGCTCCTAAAGAAACCAAATACATCGCCTCCATTGTGGTCAATAACCCCTAATGTAATAGCTCAAATCATGCTTATTGCAGACTTTTGTCTTTTTCCATTTTGAAATAAGTATGAATTTCATCAAATGTATATATAAGAGCTAAAACACTGCCCACGGGCAAAGCCAAATAGACAATACCCATCTTCAGAAATTTCATAGATGCGGATACCTGCCCCATCGTTTTCATTGACAACTCCCAGCCATATATGGCCAGAATAACAAATAATCCGATTTGAATAATAAAATTAATGATGACCAGAATATTCTTCAGCACTTCACTTTTCTTAGCTATAAATTCCGTGAAACTGCTCACGACGGCGAGTGCCTTCACCCGGATACCCATGCAGATGCCTAACATAGTGGCCCAAATATATAAATAACGGAGCAATTCTTCAGACCAGGATAATGAGTTTGACAAAAGGTATCTCCAAAACACCTGCATACCGCCGACAACAAGCATTACTACTAAAATCATCACTAATATTGCATAAATTAACGTATCTAAATATTTATAGCACCGCTCCATTGGCAGTCACAAACCTCCTTAATTATAATGAAGACATACCGACATCAGAAGACCGCCGGTATGTCATTAACAAATGACCTCTTAGCTGAATCCTATTTCGACAGGGCCCTGATCTCGTCCAGCTTATCTCCATATTCAGCTTTGTATTTCTCATACACAGGCTGAACAGCTTCGGTAAAGCTGGTCTTGTCCGGATAATTAACAGTCATGCCGGCCGCCTCCATAGCAGCAACGTCGGCATTAACTTTTCTTGCTTCCTCCCGCTGGTAAATTTTCGCTTTATCGGCAGCATCCAGCAAAATCCCCTGATCTTCTTCAGACAGAGAATTAAATAGCTCGGCATTAATCAGCAGCTCGGCAGGAGCATAAAGGTGCTCGGTCATAGCAAGATATTTATTAACTTCGAAAATCTTACCGTCGCGTACTGCCATCAGCGGGTTTTCCTGTCCGTCGATGGTACCCTGGGATAAAGCTGTATATACTTCCCCCCAGGACATAGGTGTTGCATTTGCCCCCATAGCGTTGAAAGCTGCGATATGAATCTCACTTTCCATAGTACGAATCTTCATATTTTCCAAATCTGCCACCGTATTGATCGGTTTATTGGAGGTCATATTTCTGAACCCGTTTTCAAAATATGCCAAACCCACAATACCGATATCATTCAATTCATCCAAAAGGGATTTGCCGATCTCACCGTCAAGAACAGCCGCCACATGATCGAAGTCCCTGAACATATACGGGAATTCAAACACACTAAAGTTTTTCGAGAAATTAGTCAGAGGTGCGTTAGTAGTAATACACATATCTATGGTTCCTATTCCGGTTCCCTCAACCAGGTCACGTTCTTGCCCAAGAGTACCGGCAGGGTAAATTTCAACTTGTATTCTTGAATCCGTTGCTTCTTCCACTAATTCTTTGAAACGAACGGCACCTAGATGATAGGGATGAGCTTCAGTCTGGCCATGCCCAAGTTTAATAACAACGGCCTCGCTCTCAGTCTTATCTGCAGCTGGAGTAGGTTCAGATTTCGAACTGCAGCCGGTAAAAATTGTTAATATGAACACCAAAATTAATATTATTGCACTCAATCTCTTCATTAAAATTTCCTCCCCTTTTAATTTGCCTTACTTTTAGCCTCATGCATCATTGTCTAGAAAAACTTGTAATGCAAAATGACTTTTAAGTCTTTCTTATAGAAGAATACGCGCCACCACCTCCTAAATACTATAATATTGTCGTAACAACAGGCGCTCAGCACCTGTTTCTTATATCCACTAAAAGCACACTCAGCATATTTTTCAAAACTAAATCATCATAACCGTTATCTCAAGAAAACACGTTAAATCGGTAATGTGAAAATCTAATTTTTCTCTACATACTTTATAGTTAAAATCAGAACTTTCGATAAAATTTGCTCAATTTTATGGAACAAATCCTCTAAAAGGAAGTCTGAGATGAGTCCGTATTCTAAGTATAAGGCAAATTATATGGATCAACTATCGATTTGTTGAGATATTATTTGTATATCTTGCTATGGATATTATGGATATTACGGATATGGATATCGCGGAAGCATAGGCGAAGCATGGGGAAGCATGGGGAAGCATGGGGGGGAAGCATGGGGACGGTTCTTTTGCTTCCTCTCCCCCAAAACCGTCCTGATCCTCGAAGGCCACCGGAGGATCTCAGCCGCTAAAATTCCGTTAGAAATCTTTTTTAAGCCTATCTTAAACTGTTTAATTATTATAACACTCTAATTATTCAGAGGCATTTAGCAGCACTTTCCTCCCTGCCGTCAAGCCCTTGATACAAATTAAGCACAAGCAGACAACCCCTTCCCGGACTTGTTTGCTTGTGCTTCTATCGTATAATATTAATTTGTTATTATATCAGCCTAATTATAGAAATAAAGAAAATCAAGGAAGCAGCATAAATTCATTCTATTTCCTGATAATAATTTCTCTGCCTTCTTTACGCCATTGGGCAAATTCAGCTACTGCCGTAAAAAGCACATCTGTGGATGAGTTAAGGGCTGTTTCACAGGAATCCTGTACAACCCCTATGATAAATCCCACTCCAACTACCTTCATTGCAATGTCATTGGGAATGCCAAATAAACTACACGCCAGGGGGATCAATAATAGTGACCCCCCGGCTACTCCGGAAGCGCCGCAAGCACTTATGGCCGCCATGATACTGAGGATTAGCGCTGTAGCCATATCTACTTCAATACCTAAGGTATTAACCGCTGCGAGGGTCAAAATAGTAATTGTAATAGCCGCACCGGCCATATTAATGGTAGCCCCTAATGGGATAGATACAGAATAAGTATCTTTATCTAACCCCAGTTTTTCACATAAACTCATATTCACAGGAATATTTGCCGCCGAACTACGGGTAAAAAATGCAGTAATCCCACTTTCCCTTAAACACTTAAATACAAGGGGATACGGGTTTTGCCGGATATTTATCAATGCTATAATCGGATTGACAATAAGTGCCATAAAAAACATTGTTCCGACCAAAACGGTAAGTAACTGTCCGTAGCTAAGTAAAGATTGTATTCCATTGGTAGCAATAGCTTCAAATACCAGCCCCATAATTCCTAGCGGGGCCAGGCTGATAACCCATCTAACCATTTGGGATAATGCTCCTGAGAAATCAGCTATCATTGTCTTTGTAGAATCAGGTGCCGACCTTAATGCAAGACCCAAAAGTACCGCCCAGGACAATATTCCAATATAATTAGCATTATAAAGTGCTTTAACAGGGTTATCAACGATATTCAGCAGCAATGTCTTGAGAACCTCGGCTACACCTCCGGGAGGAGTCATATTCTCTGCCCCTGCGGTAAGTGTTAAGCTTACCGGGAACATAAAACTTGTCACGATTGCTGTCAGGGCAGCCAAAAATGTTCCTAGCAAATAGAGTAGGATAATGGATTTCATATTCGTTTGCTGACCACTCTGGTGCTGAGAAATAGCCGACATAACCAGAAAGAACACCAGTATAGGGGCAATTGCTTTTAAAGCGCCTACAAATAAAGAACCTAGAATAACGATAGGCCTTGCCATATCCGGAATTGTCACAGCTAAAATAATCCCTATAATCAAACCTACAATTATTCGTTTCACTAAGCTCAGTTGATTCCACCTCTGCAATAATTTAATCAAATTTTATCTTCCTCCCATAGATATAATAGAAAAATTTTTTCGGCCGACTAATAATATTTAGTCTGCACCAAGTACAATTTTACCATTAACCCTCATCAACATGAAACAATAAAATATCAAAAACAAGTAAAAAAATATGCCAAATTTTTCTATAGACATCCACGTTCTGGTTTAGAAAAAGCTCCTAAAAAAAAACAAGGCCGCACTACGCAGCCTGCTTATTTATAATATTTACCGTTTAGGAAGCAGAAGAACCGTCCCCGCGCATCTGCCGTCCTTTAATCTACCAGCCTCCTGTTTTCTTCATATATTTAACATATTCTTTATATTCATTACCCCACTGGGCTAAGCCTTCGATAACCGGCAGCAGCTTTATGCCAATTTCCGTTAATGAATACTCTACCTTAGGAGGAACTTCCGGGTATACCTTCCGCTTTATAAGGTGATAACTTTCGAGACTTCGCAGTTCTTTTGTCAAAGTGGATTGCGTCATGCTCGGCATTAAGCGGTTTAGTTCTCCGAAGCGCAGAATTCCCTTACTCAGGTGATATAATATCAGGATGGTCCACTTACCGCCAATTATTTTCTGGGCTGTTGAAACAGGACAATTTATAAATCCATCGTTATTATGCTTCATTGTTTCCTACCTCCATACTATCTTTCTTGATAGTATCTATCAAAAATAACTATACTTGACACATTGATTGTAACATCATAAGTTATATGCGTAAATAAATTTATCATAAATTAGAAAGAAGGTTATAAAGTGGAGAAAATTATTAATTTTCTAAAAGAAAACCCCGTATTCTATTTTGCGACTGTAGATGGTAACAAACCTAAAGTTAGACCCTTTGGTTTTTTTATGGAATATAATGGGAAGCTGTACTTTGGGATGGGCAAACATAAACAATCTTATCAGCAGGTTGTTACAAACCCCCATGTAGAAATATGTACTGCAAATGCCAAAGGACAGTGGATTAGGATTAGCGGGGTCGCTGTATTTGACGACAGTACAGAAACAATGGCTAAGGTATTCGAGACAATGCCCAGTTTAAAAGATATTTATAATGAGAAAAGCGGCTTAATTCTTGGTAATTTTTATCTGGAGAGCGGAGTCGCCGAATTAGCCGATATCGCAGGTAATTTTGAAAAAATTAATTTTTAAAGCTAATTATACATATTCTTTATTTATCTAAACTTAAGTTTTATACCATCACAAATAACCCAAATAAACAAATCAACCGAACACTCCAAATTTATCCAGCCATCATAGTTATGATAAAGGATACTCCGGATGATACCATTCATCCGGAGTATCTCTTAAAGAAGCAAGGGGACGGTTCTCCTGCTTCCATTCCCTTTCTCGCTAGGCCTTGAAAATCAGGTTTGGGGAAACCCCTAATATTCTTGCCGCCTGTCTTTGCGTTATTCCTTCTATTTTTTTAACCTTTTGTAAAATTTTATCCCTCTCGATCTTAGGAAGACTCTTTATTTGTGCGATTTCAACTCCAGTAATCAGCTTTAAGATTTCTTCTCTTACCTTCTCATCGGATAGCTGTACTTTTTCATTAAATCCCACATCTAAACATCGATCATTATTTTCTCGTTCATTAAATTCCCTGAAACGCAACATAGCTGTATTCTCAACATCCGCAAACATCTGCAGGACAAAGCCGGTATTTAATAATCCCACCGGTACAATGTTCTGTCCATAATATCCTGGACAACTGCTCCATTGCCAGTTCTCAAGTTTTTTTACCATTCCTGCCTGCCGGGGGTTTTGATGAATATATCTAAGTACGCTTAATAAATATTCGTTTGATTCTACCTTTTCGCTTCTAAATCTATCCTGAAAAAGATGACCTGTTGTTTTATATTTCTGATTATAATACCATACAAAGCTCACCCCGATCCGCTTCATGGTAACAGAAAGGTCTTCATCACCCTCTTTTAAAAGAAGATGCAGATGATTGCTCATTAAACACCATCCATATATTTCCATTTCAGCCGCCAATTTATATTTCTTTAAAATTTCCAGAAATCTTAATTTGTCTTCATCATCATGAAAAATCTCCTGTTTATTCGCTCCTCTGATCATTATGTGATATATCCCGCTTGCACTTTTCTCTCTAGCCACACGGGGCATCTTAATCACCTCAAATTTATTTTTAATCTATTATAACATTCCCCATTTTTGGAAGCAAAAGAACCGTCCCCGTGCTGTTCAAAGGACCATTAATTTCCGGAAGAACTCCGCCCCGGCATCAATACCGCCGGGATTATAGACCGTGTCCTGCACGCAACCCATTGCTACCGGCTGCCTTTTTAATATCTTCAATAAAAGCTAATACTTTTTCTTCTTTCGTTGCCCAGGAGGTAACGAGCCGGATAGCTGAACGATCAGCATTAACCTTTTCCCAGACATAAAAAGCATATTTCTGCTGCAGTTCAGCTATTACAGCATTTGGAAGTATGGGAAATATCTGATTGGACGGAGAATGGATAAGAAATCCGAAGCCTGCCTTTTTTATTTCCTCCCGAAGTAAACCCGCCATCTTATTTGCATGTTGCGCCAGATCAAAATACAGGTTATCCTCGAAAAGCTCCCAAAATTGTATCCCCAGGATTCTGCCTTTAGCCAGGAGAGCCCCCTTTTGTTTCATATGAAAGCGGAAGTTATCCTTAAGTGATTCATTGCATATGATCAGCGCCTCACCCAGGAGGGCTCCGTTTTTCGTTCCTCCTATGTAAAAAGCGTCCGCCAGTATGCCGAGGTCTTTCAGTTCCAGGTCATTCTCTGCGCAGCACAAAGCAGAACCCAGTCTGGCGCCGTCCATAAATAAAAAGAGATTATTTTCCCGGCAGAACCTGTTTAATTCTTGCAGTTCGGACTTATGATAAATTGATCCGATCTCTGTTGAATTAGAGATATACACCAGTTTGGGTTTAACCATGTGTTCATCAGTATGGATGTCAAGTACAGCTTTAATGCGGGCAGGGCTGACTTTTCCGTCGCCGGTTTCAACAGATATTACTTTATGGCCCGTCCCCTCTATGGCACCGGTCTCATGCACCAAAATATGACCTGTATGGCAGGCAATCACAGCCTCATATGGTTTTAGAAATGCTGAAATAGCCGTAAGATTAGTTTGGGTACCACCTACAAAGAAATGAATATCTATATCATCTCTGCCGATTTTCTGTTTTAACAGTTCACTTGCTTTTTGCGAATAACTATCACAACCATAACCTGCAGCCTGTTCAAGGTTGGACTCTAATAATGCATGCAAGATTCTGGGATGTGCTCCTTCACTATAATCGTTCTTAAAGCTATACACTTTACTAAACCTCCCCTTTATTCTCCACTTATCTCTCCGTCTCACCATGAGCAAAACAGGACGTTTCTTAAATTCTTTACCATTTCTTCTCCCTCTCTTTCCTTAAAACCTTCCTCCGAGGTTCCTAAAACTTTATTTTATTTTATCCTATATATATCCCGCCGGTATTATTAAAAAGCACAGCACTCCTCGGAAGCAGGAGAACCGTCCCCATGTTTTTCTCCCATGTTTTTCTTGTCAAAAAGTCATAAAAAATCCTGTGCATCATGGGCATCGTCATTTGTGCATTAATGTAATGCTACATGCTCTGTATCCATTAATTTACAGGTAACCATAAGCTACCAGACCGTTAGCTTAAAAATATTGCGGCCCTCCACCCTACCCGGGAGGCCATTGAGAGTATCCAAATAAACATTCATACTATTCATATAATTATTAACGATAAGGAAAATTTTTTTGTAGCCTAGGCGACAAAAAATTTTCCTTTATCATTGCTAAAATTATATTACGCACGAGATCATAATTAAATGAAAGAAAAGGAGGTCCTTATAATGTCTGAACAAAATGATAATACAGTCGATCCAATTGAATTAATGATTGATGAAGCAATGAAAAAGCCCCATCCCCAAACATTAAACCCGATAATTTTCGTTGTAACTATTTGTGTTTCAATCCTAGGTGCCATCATTGGAATGGAACTAATTACAAGCTTGGGGGTAAACCCCAATACTTCCATTATCGGTGCATTGATTGCAGTTGCCATCGGGTTTATTCCGCTAAAAATGTTTGATCAATTTCGAAGTATCCACACACAAAACCTTGTAGAGACTGGTATTTCAGCAGCGACATTTGGTGCGGGCAATGTCATGATTTATGCATTAAGTGTCTGCTGGCTACTGGGTCTCACGGATATCATTCCAGCAATGCTGGTTGGTGCTTCTATCGGTATGCTTATCGACATTACAGTATTATATTGGCTGTACGATACATCCGTTTTCCCGGCAAAAGATGCCTGGCCACTGGGAATCGCAACTAGTGAAACAATTTTAGCGGCTACGGAAAAAGGCAAAAAAGCCTTAATCCTGGTCTGCGGCGCGGTAGTCGGCGCCTTCGGCTCATGGATCAAAATCCCGATGGACATTATAGGTATTTGTACCATTGGAAACCTCTGGGCACTATCAATGTTCTGCATCGGACTGATTCTCAGGGGATATGTTTGCCCGTGGTTTAATTTCAAGCTTGACGACTATTACATACCACACGGAATGATGATCGGTGCCGGACTTGTAGCAATGATTCAGATTTGGATAATAATTAGTAAGGAATCCAAGAAAAAGAAAATGAAGCAAATGTCATTGAAGACAGATGCTGAACTTGCCACAACAATCACGGAAACTATACAACCAGGAGAGCCAACTAGAAGTGCAGACGATATGAAAAAAGGGCTTATCAAGGGGTATGTCCTATTTACACTGGGCGCAATTGCCATGGTAGTCATAGCAGGTCTCTGGACTGACATGAGCCTGCCTTGGCTCATCGGATTCATTTTATTTACGGCTGTCGCAGCAATTGCAACAGAGCTGATGATCGGGATCTCCGCAATGCACTCAGGCTGGTTCCCGGGCGTTGCGACAACACTGATCTTTCTCGTACTGGGAGTTTTAATCGGATTTCCGATTAGTGCAATGGCTTTAATCACTGGCTACGCAGCATCCACGGGTCCGGCATTTGCCGATATGGGCTATGACTTAAAAGCCGGATGGATTCTTCGTGGCAAAGGCAAAAATCCCGCATTTGAACTCGAAGGAAGAAAACAGCAGTATATTGCCGAATTACTTGGTGGGATTGTGGCTATTATCATAGGGTCAGTAGCATACACCGGCTACTTTGTCAGAGATCTCGTTCCGCCTGCGTCCAGAGTTTTGGCAAAAACCATTGAAGCAGGTATTAACCCTGAAATTATCAAATGGCTTGCAATTTTCGCAATATTCGGCGGTCTGATTCAGTTTATCGGCGGTCCGGAAAAACAACTCGGTATTTTGCTTTCCACCGGTCTGCTGATTACAAATCCCAAAGCCGGCATTTTCGGTCTTGCAACAATCATCATCCGCTTCATTATTGAAAAGAAGTGGGGCAGCAAAGCCATGGACCAGGTAATTGTTTTCGGTGCGGGCTTGATTGCAGGATCTGCACTCTTCAGTTTCTTTAATGGAACAATTGGGAATATAAAGAAGAAATTATAATCAGGTGATACCGGAAGGGAGACTTAAGTAAATGGTGAAAGTAGGATTAGTCAGAGTACTTACGGTTACCAGCGATAAAGCCCTTAAGTCACAAGAAGAAGTCATCCTTAAAAACTATGCAGGTATTGAAATTACGTCAAGATGCATTTTAGACCAACCGGAAGGCATTTACGATGATAAAACCGAGCAAATCGCTATACCAAAAATTTTAAAACTCGCAAAGGATTTTGAGCAGGAGGGATATGACCTTGTCTATATAAGCTGTGCCGCGGACCCAGGAGTTAGAGAATGCCGCACGGTACTTAAGATCCCAGTGATCGGTGCAGGATCCTGCTGCGCTTCTATGGCGGTAAGTTTGGGTCAGCACATTGGTGTGCTAGGCATTACCGCCGGTGTACCAAAGGTTATGCAGGAAATTATCGGGGAGCGTTTTGTTAAAATTATCAAGCCTGCAGGAGTCAGTTCGGTACTGGATATTTTAGTGCCGGGCGGCGCAGAAAAATGCATCTCCTCAGCTAAAGAACTTGCTGAATCAGGCTGCGATGTAATTGCACTTGCCTGCGCAGGATTTTCCACTCTGGGAATTTATAAAGAGATCAAAAAACAAACAGGGCTAATAGTCATAGACCCAGTCATGGCAGCCGGCGGAGTCATTGCAGCAATGAGGCCTTTTATTTAATTTAAAAGAAAATGTAATTTTTAAAACACTAAGATAAGCATATTGAAATTAAATGTAATTTTTGAACGAATAGGAGGAAATGCTACTATGTTACTCAAGCAGACAGTTGAAGTGCTAGATTTATTAGACAGCTCAACAGCAAATGGCGAAGAGATAAAAGAACTTTTACTCTCTCGCGGGCTTAAAAATGTGAAAACAAAAACCGTCGAAGGGAAAACCGGGAGCACTGATTTCATTAAGGCAGTCATCCCTGGAACAAACGGGAAGCTCAGCGGAGGCAAAGCACCAACCCTCGGTATCGTTGGGCGCCTTGGGGGGCTTGGCGCCCGTCCGACCCAGATCGGTTTTGTATCTGACGGAGACGGCGCGGCGGCGGTACTTGCAGCAGCTCTTAAATTTGGGGACATGCTGACACGCGGTGACGTGCTGGAAGGCGACACGATCATTGCAACACATATCTGCCCTAATGCACCGATTAATTATCCCATGATGGGTTCTCCTGTTGATATGACTGTAATGAACGAAACGGAAATCGACCCGCAGATGGATGCTATCCTGTCCGTTGATACGACAAAGGGAAACCGCATCTATAATCATCGCGGCTTTACAATTACTCCAACCATCAAAGAAGGCTGGATACTTCGCCCGAGCGATGACCTGATCGATATTATGTACAGAGTAACCGGGGAGATTGGCAGCATTTTCGCTGTTACGACACAGGATATCACCCCATATGGAAATGGCGTTTCGCACATTAACAGCATCCTGCAGCCGAGCTGTGTGACCAATGTTCCTCTCGTCGGAGTCCCGATTGTAGCACATTCTATCCCAATCGGCTGTTCGACCGGATCATCCCACGAGATTGATATTGCTCTTACCGCAACTTTCTGTATTGAAGTAGCGAAAGATTATGGCCGTGGGAAATGTTCTTTCTACAAAGAAGACGAATGGGATATACTGATGAAAAAATACGGCCCGCTCCATCATTTGCAGACGCAGGGCAAATAAAAGACCATACATAATATCCTTTTCGGACTGCTCCCCGAAGGATCTAAAGCACTTCGGGGAGTAAGTCTCTTGAAAAATGAGAGGATGATGAAATGTCAGATCAGATCCAATTTACCCTGACGGTTGACGAAGGAAAATGGTTGATTGCAAAGGCCACTATGGAGATCGATATCGTTAAACGGGCACTAAAAGAAGGAAAAATTATTCTAAAAGGCGGAACAACCGTATCATGCGTTGCGGAAATCTTAACCGGCAGCCCACTTAAGATTTCAGGAAGGGTAACCCCCAACGGAACGAAGAGCATGAAAGCATTTTCCGACTACCCACATAACGTTTTAGTTGAAGGTGATCACGCCGAAAACATAGATGCACGCTTAATTGATGAGCTGCTGCAACTAAAGTCCGACGATGTGCTGATCACAGGAGCAAATATTATAGATACAGAAGGGAACGCCGCAATGATGGCAGGAAGCGTACTGGGCGGGAATATGGGGAAATCAATCAACACACTAACAACGGAAGGCTTCCATGTGTTTATTTTAGCAGGACTTGAAAAGCTGATACCCGGAAAGGTCAGCGACGTACTAAGAATTTCCGGACGGAAGAGAAATGTTTATTCTATGGGAATGTCCTGCGGTCTATTTCCGGTTTTTGGGAAAGTTGTAACTGAGATCGAGGCCCTTCATATTATAGAGCCCGGCTGTGACGTTTACATCATCGGACGCGGCGGCATTCAGGGCGCACAAGGGGCTACAACATTTGCTGTGCGCGGAACAGAAAACCAGCTCCAGAACATTCTAAAAGCGGTTTGCGGAGTGAAAAGGAAAGGCTCCAGCGGACTCGCAGAAAGCCTCATAGAATGCTCATTTCCAAATGAAAACTGCAGGACACATTTGGGTTGTAGCTATGCAAACAAGAATAAGCTTAGGATAAAATAATATATTAATGATGAGAGAGGCATGTACATGAAAACCTTAGGAATTGTCGTTTTAGGTCAGGCTCCGAGGCTTGATTTCACGGATGAGTTTTTATCCTTGCTCCCCCCTGGGATAGACATAGTACAAAAGGGAGCACTTGACGGATTATCCACAAATCAGATTTTAGCTCTTCGCCCTAAGAAAGAAGAAAATAAGCTTGTAACTATGCTAAATGACGGGACATCCGTCAACTTAAGCACCATGGAGATCCATAAGATTGTTCAATGCAAAGTACAAGAACTTGTTGATACCGGAATTGAAGTTGTGTTCATTGTCTGCACAGATAACTTTCATATCTCATCCAGCAAAGCAGTTATTTTAACTCCGTTTGAAATCATGAAGGAAAGATTAAAGATAGAATCCAGAGAATCAACGATCGGAATAATTGTACCGGAAAAAGATCAAGTTCAAACGGCAGTAGACAAGTGGAAACAAACAGGGATTAAAAACATTCTGGCCGGATGCGCTTCACCATACAAGGATTTCACAGAAGTCTTATCCACGGCCAACCGATTAAAAAAATCGGGTTCAGATAAAATCCTTCTCGACTGTATGGGGTTTTCCAAAATCATGGCAGACAACATAAAGCAAGAAACTGGAATTCCGGTATTGCTGCCGAGAAAAATCTGCGCAGATGTTGTGGGCAGATACTTATTGCCATAAATATAGTTTATGGTCATATTATTATAAGACATATATATCAGGACTCTTATGAAATAAATTCGCGTTAGGAGTATAAAAATTTTATTTTTTCCTGCAGTCTTTTGATATTCATCCAGTATAGTTTCCCAGGGATTTTAATGATAATCCCTTCTTTTGTAAATTCGCTTAAAACCCTAGATACCGTAACGCGGTTAAGCCCTGTGATATTAGCAATATCATCATGAGTAAGCTGCATTGGCACAAGATAACATTCATCCCGCACCAGCTCATATTCATGGCATGCCGAAAGTAAAACATAAGAAATTTTTGATTCACTATCTTTAAACCAGGAAAGCTCAATCTGCGAATTAAGCAAGCGAATCTTTTGTGCCATCATCTGAAGTACCAGGATGGAAAGGTTTTTTATCGATAATATTAATGGGATAAAATCTTGTTTGGGGATACAGCTTAGCATTGAATCCGTGATTAAAAGTGCACCCGTGTAATTCGGGCGTCCGTCAATGGCCGAAATATCACCGAGAAAAGTACCCCGTTCACAGATCATTGTCACTTTTTTGTGTCCGTCGGAATCCAGGGAATAATTTTCCACCCGACCCGACGAAATGACATAGACAAAAGGAGCATATTCATTACAGTTGTATAACATAGTCTTTCTAGGAAACAATTTAGGGGGATATCTCAGGATAATTTCACTTAAGTCAAAAGTGAAGCTGATCCACGGCGGGGTAATATTTGCCCTTTCAAAAGCGCCTTTGATACTATTATTCGACGACACCATTAAGTCCTCCTTTGCCGATGGAGTTTAAAATTCATATGTACAGGTAATCATATCGCTGGATTATTCTAAACAGGAGGTAACTTCAGAATTATTTAGAATGTTCTGTCCACTCTAGATCAAAATAAGCACCTATTTCTCCCCTAATACTATACTCATTAAATTTTACAAAAAATGCTTAGACATTTTATCAAAGGAAGAGCAGTTGAACTACTCTTCCTTTGATAAAATCCTCATTTTTTAGTCTTTTAGCTTAGCTATAACTTTTTTCAAAAGTCGTTAATAACTTTACAACCAGCTCTGATGCTTTTTCAAGTTGTTCTATTGCTATTTCTTCTTGATTTGTATGAGGGTGTTCATATCCAACAGCAAGATTTACACTTGGTATACCCTTTTTCGTTAATATGGCGGCATCACTACCTCCACCACTTTTACAATATTCCACTTTTATACCCAATTTCATAATTGCTTCAGTTGCAACTTGTACTACATGGTCAGATTTGTTTAGTTTTAAGTTTGGGAAGTCATCAATAACATTTTTCTCTAATGTTGCTCCTACATCTTCAGCGGCCTTTTGGGCTACCTTTACCATTCTCGCAACCTGCTCATTTAAATCACCATCCAAAAGACTACGTACTTCTCCTGTTATTTTTACTGTTTCCGGAACGATATTTTTTGCTACACCACCCTGAATAATCCCTATATTTGCGGTAGTAATATCACTTATTCTACCCAGCTCCATGTCAACAATTGCTTTTGAGGCCGCAACAATTGCATTTATGCCTTTTTCAGGTTCTGCACCAGCATGAGCTGCTCTCCCTTTGAAGGTAAATTCAAGGGATTTCTTCGCCGGAGCCTGAATAATTATATTTCCTACAGATCCTCTGCTATCAAATACAAAACCCATACAAGAACGGAGTCCTTTGACATCAAAGGCATAGGAGCCTTTTAAACCACCTTCTTCACAGACAGTAAATAATATTTCTATTGGAATATGCTCCTGAGACGATTCTATGATTCGTTGAACTCCTTCGAGAATAGCAGCAATCCCAGCCTTGTCGTCAGCTCCGATTACTCCATCTCCACAGCTCTTAATTATTCCATCCTTAATGATTGGGTCTGTTTTACTAATCGGTTTTACAGTATCCATATGCGCACATAGTAATATCGGTTTCATTGATATATGACTTTTTTTTCTAGCTATTATATTTCCCATTTCACCATTAATTTTTTTATCAGCATCATCCACAGCTACTTCAAAACCAAGCTCACATAACTTTGCGTGTAATAAATTACCGATTCCACCTTCCAGCCCGGACGGGCTTGGATATTTAACCAAGGACAGGAAAAGATCGATCAGTCTAGTTGTGCTCATATTTTAGCCTGTCTCTTATTTTGTATTATACGTTCTTCTATAGGAACATAGTCAATATCAAAGCCGAAATATCTAGGATTGAAAAAATTTACTATATTTCTTTTTCGATGCACTGAACGTGCTTTTAAACCTATCAAAGTTACTTTTTGACCTTTTTTCAAATCATGATTAGTAATGGGCATACCAGTGCTAGTCTCAACTTGGCAAATAAGATCGGGACTGGCTACATCTTCTTTTCCATCATACCAAGAAACGTGATTTTCATTTTTAAACCATACCCTATATCCGTGTCCTTCAAAATCATTAACTCCTTCAAAAAGATGATAGCCTACATAATACCCATCTTCAACTGCCCATTGTTTTTCTTTAACTTCACCCTTAAATAGAATCCATCCTTTTGTATAATCCAAAATAGATTCAAGTACATCTTTATTGGACTCATCTGAGCCGCTTATTATTTTCCCTAGTTCATAGCTTTCCGTCATAGTACCAGCTATTATTAACTCTTTCATTTCTTTAGCTTTTATAAGAAACATTGCTAAACCAGTGTTACCAAAGGCAGCCATAGCAAGCATCTTTCCTATCCTTTCCCCTAGACCACTAT
Organism: Peptococcaceae bacterium; assembly: GCA_049366715.1. Classification (GTDB taxonomy): domain Bacteria; phylum Bacillota; class Peptococcia; order Peptococcales; family BICA1-8; genus JBMNCQ01. The sequence continues at coordinate 169,346 of JBMNCQ010000004.1, forward strand.
TTATCGTTTCATATACAACTGCTTTATTACCCCATTTATCTACTGAAGCAAACGGAGTGATTGGTTTGCCAAATAAACAAGGTGTGACCTGGGCTATTTCTGGTACTGCCCTCCCTGCATAATCGCCGTCTATAACCTTTACCCCCAGATTAACTCCTGCGGCCAAAGGTCCTGGAGTATTAGCACCTCCTAATTCAGGTGCAACTACCGCACCAATCTTTATATTGGAATAATCTGCCAGTAGATTCGCTGCTGCAACTAAGTTATTTTCATACCGCCAATTCTTTAAATTAAGTTTATCCATTTTTAATTTTTGTTCATTGGTAAGGGGAGCTCTGTTCCCCATAAAACTCAAACAAATTGTCCATTCATCATCAAGTATCGATTCAGGAGAAACACACTCAATAACGTTTCCAGCAGCGGCCTCGCGTTTCAGCAATCTTAAACCTTCTTCTTGTGCCCCTCCACCGCCTGTACCAAAAAAAGTCGCACCGGTAACTAAGTTTTCGAAATCTTCTTCCGTTTTCAAAATCAGCTTACCCATTCGAATTCACTCCCATAAGAATCTCTTTGTTTCTATATAAAACTAACCACTAATTTTGCATAAAAATAACTTAATTTTTATACAAGTCAGTCAATTCTTCCTCTCATAGAATCTCAACTTTTAACTCATAAATAGAATCTATGTGATTTTATTCGCGCAGTATCAGTTATAAACTGCCCGTCTACACCCTTCTAATTAGTATTTCAGGTAGATTTCCACTCCTATAACTCAAGCTCTGACTTACTGATAGGAGAAATTTATCCACCCAAATATTGTCTAGTCAGCATAACAAATGACAAGTAAATCTTTATCAAAAGGTACGGCAGCTAATAATACATTTGCTTTCATAATTGTTCTGGCAGAAATAACACCTTTAGAAACCATGCTAATAAAATGGTTCATTCTTCCTTCGCAAGACGAACATAATATTTGAACTGCGTCATGATATACAGAGCTCTGCTCTTAAGGATAGTATACTATAGAAATGAACCTTATTATCGTTTAGTGTTAACAAGGTACTAGGATTAATCATTATCACATTAATCCTATTCTTAAGCTGCTAAATATTACAAGCTTTCCCAGAAGGTAGACATATAAGCATATAAGGCCGGCGAACCTCCTGTATGTACAAATAAGATATTTTCTCCCTTTTTGAAATACCCTTTCTGGATTAAATCAATGAGCCCGGCCATCGCTTTACCGGAATAAACCGGATCCATAAGAATACCTTCAGTTTGAGCCAATAGTTTAACAGCTTGAACCATGCCTTCAGTGGGAACCGAATATCCTTCACCAACATATTCGTCAAAACACACAACCGATTCTTTTGGGACAATATCATTAATACCAACAAAAGCCGCAGTCTTTTCAACCAATTTATAAACCAGTTCTTCCTGGATACTTTTCTCGCGGCTGATATTTATCCCGATTACCGGAATATTACTATTGCAGCCATAAAGCCCTGTAACAAGACCTGCATGAGTACCGGTACTGCCACTGGTAGTAACTACGTAATTTAAATTCAATCCCAAATCAAAGGTTTGCTCTAAAATTTCCTGGGCGCATGCTACATACCCGGTAGCCCCTATTTCATTGGACCCGCCGCCGGGAATAATATAAGGTACTCTGCCTTCTGCCTTCACTTCTTTGGCAACTAGTCCCATTTCCATCATCATGTCGGAGCCGCCGGCAACTACTTTTATTTTTTCCACGCCCAACAAATGGTATAAGAAATTATTACCGCTTCCCTGGGGCCTATAACTGTCCGGTATCCGTTCTTCCAGTACCAGGCGGCATTTTAAACCTTCTTTTACGGCAGCAGCCAGAGTCAAGCGGCAATGGTTAGACTGAACAGCGCCGCAAGTAATCAAAGTATCCGCCCCTTTTAAAAGGGCATCTGCTACCAGAAATTCTAATTTTCTAGTTTTATTTCCCCCTAAAGTCAGTCCTAATAGATCATCCCTCTTCATATATATATCGGGACCATCCAAATACTCAGTCAGCCTGGAAAGCCTTTCAAGGGGAGTTTTGCCTTCAGTGTAGCGTCTGCGGGGAAATTGTGCTAAATTCATGTTCATTAACCTCCATAAAGTGTAATTTTGTTAAGTATGTAATTCATCCCGCTTGTTTAATAATGACCTCTGCCAATATTTCCGGAGAGCCATAGAGATTTAACTCATATTCCTCCTTAGCCGAAAAGACCATTGCAGCTCTGTACGGCCCAGAACCACTGCCTCTCTTTCATATCCAGCACATAACTAATAATGTCTTTGTTAAAGGCCTGGCTCTTGAATAATCACCTCTTTTCACCGTAATAATAATGGGCAGTATTATAGGCATGGCCAATATTTCTACCTCCCTCTTTCCAATCACACAGCTATCTGGACCAAAACAATCCTAGGACTTTGTCCATTATGCCAAACAGCCTTTATCCTATCTGTGGAATTCGCGGATTATTCTTTATTAACAAATGGAAGTGTTCCTAACCAACCCTTGGCCGAAGTTTTATTTATTATTCTACATAAAGCCTATTGCCGCTTCAGGCCCTATACCTCCGATGATACAAACAATTTTTTCAGACAATTTATGCCTTTTTCTTAATCCAATAGATACAATCATCAATTCAATTAAATCGACTGTATTATCATTTTCCTCATATATTATAAAAACCTCCCTTTCTTTCATTTGACTATGACCTTGTGCATAGATTATAAATTGCCATTTACTTCTGACAATATAATTTTAGCAATAATAAAGGAAGATTTTTTGTAGTCTAGACAACAAAAAATCTTCCTTTGTTATATAATTAAAAAGCAGGCAGATAGAGACATTTAGAAATTAGTCCATTTAAACGTTGTAACATTTCGTAACCATTTGTGTGAATGATAAAATAAACTATACACTTTCTCGCCATAAATGGTTACCTGATTGAGATGGGATTTACTTTTCACACACTCCTAGCTATCCCCGCCCATCACCCAATACATCACCGGATCTACACCAATTCAATTATTTCTAAATCATTTGGCACCATTATTTTACCACTATAAAAGTTTTTCCCTTCTTGTCGATATAATTTTTTCCTTTCCAGGATATTATCATCTTCCGTATGATATAAAATTAAATTTTTAGCATTTAACTTCCTTGCATTTTCACATGCTTCTTTTACTGTTGCATGATGTTTTTCATATGGTTGGAAAATTTCCCGTTGTGAAAACAAACAAAAAGCTTCATGGAGCAAATAATCTGAATTATTTGCATACTCATATGACTCCTCATAATATGGCTCATCGCCCAGAAATGTAAGTTTTTTATTATTTCTAAGATTGATTCTAAATCCAAATTGTTTTTCTTTTTTACTATGTATATCAAAAAACTCCACATACCAATTTAAAATATGATGATTACAATTATCTTCAATTTTGTAATAAGTTACACAATCTTTTAAAGTTGCTGTTTGTTTCTTATCCAAGGTGTTCTCAACAATTGCATTTATTATCTTAATTACATCCTGGCAAGCATATATATTGAGCTCCGCGGCACTATTTTTATTCTTCATGATTCTGCTTGCAAATGCTCTTATTATCCATATACAGCCTAAAAGATGATCAATATGCTTATGGGATATAAATATATGCTTAATTTTTTCTATGGATATATCCAACTTTTGCAAGTTTGCAAGAATAGTATTTCCTCCGCCTGCATCTACTAAAAAATGTTCATCGCCGTTAAATATTGTAAAGCATGTATTATAACATTTCGTAACCATCGCATGTCCTGTCCCTAATATATATAATTTTTCCATATAGTTCCTCCTTATTCCCGCTACCCGAAAAGCATTTTTATTTGTGATAGTTTAATTATTTTTAATCGTTCTATTGATTTGTTGAATATGCTCCTCTCTGACTCTTTCGTCAGTAATATTTGCATCTTTTAAAAGGTTATAAATATTAAGAACATCCGAATTGCTTAAAAAAATCTCTTTGTTCCTTCTTAAAATAACATTTGAAATCTCGGTATCATAAATTACAGTTATATCAGACTTAATTTGTCTTAATTCACAACGTCTCGTAAAGGCGATAATGGAATGAAATTTTAAATCCTTGTAGTCTTTTAATAGCTCTCTTAATGCCTTTATATGTCCGTTATTCTGCCAAATAGGATTATAGAATTTAGCTTTTTTATTATGAAAAGTTTGGGTCCAATATTTATTATCCTGATTGCCAAAAATCCAGCCTGCATAATTTTTCGTTTCGACGACAAAAATTCCATAAGGCGATACTACAATATGATCTATTTGAGTAAGCCCTTTTGTACTTCTTATCATCACATCCGCAAGATGCTTGTAATCACCCGGCAATCTTTCAAATTGAAAATTAATTTTATATTCTCCCAATTCACCTTTGAGATTTGCTATTCTTTTTTGTTCCGTTCGTTTCTTCTCTGCTAGTTTACGTTGAAATTCCGCCTCTTCCCTCTTCTGTACACTTTTTCTTGTTGCTGAAAAAACGAATACTAAAACCAACAGAAAAACAATCGCTCCCAAAATAAAAAACATATTAAATTCCTCCTACTGTCTCGGTATCATTCCCTGTATTCCCTTAACCCTTGATAATATTTTTTTCGCGCTAGCTTAGAAAGCGGCTTTATCACAAGACATATATTAATCATCTCAAGTTATTCCGAATTCTATTATAACACTTTCGATCCTGGAAGCATGAGAACCGTCCGAGACCAGTGAAAAAGTCAGATTTTTTGATTTTCAGGGTCTGAATGCCACATTTCACCGGGCTTATTTTTTAGAAAAGGTAATTTTTCAGCAGTCTCGAACCGTCCCTATGCTTTACTGGCACTTTTTCCCCGATTTCCTTGCATCACCCCTCATGATTATTAAAAATACTATTTTTTTCGGCACCTTAACTGAATACTTATTCCTTTTTAAGGAATTACTAATATTAAAAAAAACGATCAGGGTGATAACGGTGCATGATACGATTACAATTGGTACCATTGGGGGATTTATTTCTACTGCTATTTTTTTAGTGGCAGATTGGGCTATTGCCGCTATATTTGAGATTAATTATACATCCTCAATAGCTGGTACAGCCAGTATTTATCTTAACCCTGATTATATTTACACTATCTCAGGATATATTCTCGGTACAGTTAATACATTTCTTCTGGGTAGCACGGTCGGGGTATTAGTGGCAATTACTTTAAAAATATTTGGCAAAGATTACTATTTCCTGAAAGGAATAGGAGTTGCATTGATGTGGAAGATGGCCACTTTCGGTATTTTGGCTCCGATAGCCCATATAACGCCAAATATCAAAAACGAACCTCAAACCATGCTGCTGGCCATGATGAACTTTTTTATCATGGGAATCGTCAGTTCCTTTATCGCAAAAAAATATATGAAAAAAGGGAAATATCGGTTAACGCGAACTCTTAAAAACATTTAATTAAAATCCCAAATCCTAAGAAGCTTTGAATAAACCCAGCAAACCCATAGTCATTTTTTCGGTAAAATAAGCAGTTTTATTTATTGAAGTTTACAGGCGGAGTATTCTCTCCTCAAAAGATCCGGTATTTAACTCTTTTTTGGTATAGTGTCATAAGTACTTTAAAATCAACAAAATATTCAGGATATCATTCATTAACTTCGGACGTTTTTAAGTCTATTAACGTTCAATTCTGGAAGCACGAGAACCGTCCCTGTGCTTCTACATCGGATGTCTTAACTTAAACCATCCAGAAATATTTTTAATATTTTTATTGAATTATTAGAAGCATCTACACAATTCTCTTTAAATGCCTTTATTCCACATTTTTCCTCTGTATCAGATATTGACCTAATTGCTAAAAATGGAATTTTATTTGCATAACAAACATGTGCTATGCTTGCAGTTTCCATATCAACACATAAAGGATTATATTTTGATATAATTTCTTTACGCCCATTTTGAGTTATAAACCCTTCACCAGTAACAATTTTTCCAAAGTAGACTGCTTGTTTAATATTATTCTTCTTTAATACATTCTCGCAATGTTCAAGTAATAAATTATCACATTTGAAATAATTATTTTCCATCCAAGGATGATGTTCTGTTAATATCCTATCTTCTACATCATGATATGCGATTTCAGTTCCTACTACAGTATCACCAATTTTCAGACTCTTTTCTATACCTCCGGCAACTCCAACAACAATAATATGAGAAACAGCAAATTTATCGATCAATATTTGAGTTGCAATTGCTGCATTAACCTTACATATTCCACTATACAAAGCAACGATATTGATGTTATTATATTTACCTTCATAAAAATTCAGCATTGCAATAGATACCCTGTTAACTTGTAATATACATTTGATAAAAGGTGCAATTTCATTTTCTGATGGTCCTATTATTCCAAGTTTCATATGAACCTTCCATTCCGCCGCCTACTGCTAGCGGCACAAATAGTAATAATGAAAACGGGATACGCAGTAAACACCCTGCGTTACAAGGGAATACTGGAGTTGAGACTTCAAAAATTCAATAACTCCCGGTTCCGCTTCAGGTTTATCCTTATCCTGCTCTTTGTCCGGAATTTCCGCGCAACAGAAATTATTTTTAATTTCCAGCACTCCGCATATTAATCATTCTGGGGGATATTTTTGTTAGTTTTTTAATTTTTTAAGCCAGACCCTGTTAATACCTGCTAATGCTTTTTAAACGACAGTTTTATTCATCTAAAAACATTTTAAATGCCGTCGGAAGGGCATATTCTTGAGCAAGAACAGGATAATCCACCCAGGTAAAACGAACCGGCTGCGCACCACAGTCTATGTAATAGCATGTCATTTCCCATTTAATATGGGTAAAAACATGGGTACGCCGCGTTGTTTTCTTCACGGCCACAGGTGTGGTTTCCCATTGGGCGGCAAGCTCCAAGGCCTGCTGCTCATCCAATTCTTTATCTATATTAGGAAATTCCCACAGGCCGGCCAAAAGCCCCTCCTTTCCCCTGCGGCGGATGGCAAGGGCTCCCCGGCAGCCGAGAACCAGCACGGTGATTTTTTGTATTTTCCTGCTCCTTTTCCCTTGCTTTACCGGAAAGAGTAAAACGGAATTGCTCTGCAAGGCAGTACAAAAACCGGCCACGGGGCAAATCCGGCACTTTGGCATCCCGCGGGGAAGGCAAACCGTAGCCCCAAGCTCCATCAAGCTCTGGGTAAAGTCACCCCTTTGCTCCTTTGGATAGATCCTGGCCAGCGAATCCGTAATCCCCTTTTTCGTTGCCGGAGCATCCACAGGATCAGAAATTCCCGCAATTCTGGCGATAATCCGCAGGACATTTCCGTCTACGGCAGGAACCGGCTCCTGAAAGCAAATGGATGCAACGGCCCCCGCCGTATACGGACCCACACCCGGCAATTTTAAAAGCTGTTCATATGTATCGGGAAATCGTCCGTCATACTCAGTCAAAATCATTTCCGCCGCTTTTTGCAGGTTGCGGGCCCGGCTGTAGTAACCAAGCCCTTCCCAAAGCTTGAGCAGTCTTTCCTCAGAAATTTTGGCCAGAGCCTCGACAGTGGGAACCTCCTTCAGAAAACGCTTATAATAATCTTTAACAACCTCAACTCTGGTTTGCTGCAGCATAATTTCAGAGATCCAAACATGATAGGGAGTACAATCCTCCCGCCAGGGAAGGGGCCGGGCATTTCGCCCATACCATTCCACAAGAACTGCAGGTAGGTTTTGCTCAAGCTTCCATTCAGCTTTGCCTGTTTTTATCTTTTGCGCTAATCCTTTTGCCGGCATCATGTTTCCTCATTTCTTTCCGTTCATACATCATCAATTCATATTATACTATAGCATAAAGGCCGTCACCTGAAAAAACAAAAAGCCCAAGTTCACTTTTCATAAGTAAACTCAGGCTCCTTTACATTGAGGGCGGCACCCGGATTTGAACCAGGGATCATGGACTTGCCCTAAGATATTAACGACCCTTGAGACATTATTCCCTTATCTACGCATTTCTTTAAATCTTCCGCTTTATAGTAACCTTTATCTGCAAGAACCTCAAATTCTTTTCCACCCATGAGTTTTTGGGCCCCAAGAGCCGTATTATCTACTTCACCAAAATCATTTGGCTTCTGGGTAACCTTAAAGTCTGCTATTAATTTATTTGCGGCATCCCCGGCGGCTTGAACATTATAGCTGACATCTACATTGTTATTACTATTGCTCCTAAGTCCGGCATCAGAATCTACCATAGATATTTCATTTTTGCCGGTTTCTTCTAACTCTTTTAGTTGAAATTATCAAACGATAAGCTAAAACAAACCAATAGAAATCCAATATGGTATTACAATAAGCATTGACAGCATACTTACAATAAAATAGGCGGTGCCAAATCTAAACAGGTGTTTGGATGTCCATCCTTTACCTCCCATATTTGCCTCAGCGACAAGGGCAAACATATTTTGATAACTTAGGAAAAATGCGTTCATAGCGATGCACAGTAAAGGCACCCAAACAAGAGGATCTATTCCATACCTGTCAAATACGCTAGGTGCAATTGATGAAACTATGGCCATGGTTGGAACGAATACAGCTATATCCACGAACCGAACCAGAAATAGAATCAGTAGTACAACCGGAATAAAAATCCATGGACTACCGGCAATGGGAGCAAGCGCATCTACCAGTATTGAGGACATCCATTTTGAGACGCCAGTTGAGGCGAATACTGAGCCAAATCCCATAGTCGTGCCAATAAATAACACAAGATCCCAACTGATTCCTGAACTGATCTCTTTGCTGTTGATTATCTGGGCAGCAGACAATACAAACAAACCGGCTAAACAAACAGCTGCATCTGGAATTTTGTGATAGGAGTTCGTCGCAAATAGCACAAATGAAAACACCAAAACTATGCTGCTTACCTTTTCCTGAGTACTCATTGCGCCAAGCCTTTGGTATTCCTCAATGAAGGTGTCTTTTGAAATATTCAGCTTTTCAGAGGGTTTAAGAACAATATAACCGGCAATTACGGTCAGAATGGTGATAACAGTCACCGGTAGGAGAGAAACTCTTGCCCAAGATGCAAAGTCAATTGCTCCTAATTCAGGAACAGACGCATAAAATCCGGACATAATGGGACCCGCCAGTGAGCCACTTAGCCAGCCGATACCTGGAATAACAGCCATCGCCCAAGCAGTTATCATAATAAGTGACCGTTCTTTTGAATTTTCAGCAAGCTTGCAGATATTAGCACAGTTTAATGCTATAGGGGTCACGATCACCGCCCTTACAGTAATGGACGGAGTCAGCATTGAAAGTACGATTCCGATTATCATCCACATCAATAAAAGCCCAGGGTAACTAATGTTTACATACTTCATTCCGAAATAAGCAATGCGTTTACCAAGTCCTGTTTTTGCAAGCACAAAACCATAAAACAGGGCAGGAATCAACGACCAAACAGCAGTCCCCGCAAAGCCTGAAAACACATTGCTTGCCGGTACACCTATGGCTAAGAGAACGGCCATGTAAATTGCGCTGCTTACCGAAAAGGATAGGTTTAACGGTTTAAAAATCCAAAGCCCGATAGTAATAATAAGTGTCATCAATACAAGATGGCCCTTTGCATCAAGTTCAGGCTGAAACAATTGAGGAATCGCGATTACTAAGCTAATGGCTACAAAAAGCAAAAATCCAATCCTTTGGATAGTTTTACCCATAATTTAATCCTCCAAACTACTACTTTTTCGCACACTAAGATAGTAAAAAAGAACAAGTCGCCTCGCTATGCATACTTTACGTTGTATAGCAAAGCGACCCCAAAGACAATTCCAAACAAATGACGTATAAATTTCTTCTTAAGTATAGAAGTTATTTATCCCGATTGTTTTTGCTTAAAGGGCTGCGTAATAACTGTACCAATTATTATCTAACCAGGTGTAAATCCCCCTTCGATCCATCCTTCTTGTATGGTGCCTGAGCCACTATAGCCCTGATTTCCTTTTGGGGATGCCCGGGAGCGCCCCATATGATTTTTACCTCATTGCCGATTTCAGCCTGATCAACGTCAAGAACAGCCAGACAGAGCATCTCACGAAAATAATAGCTATACCCATACGATGAAGTGGTTCCGACCAATTTTCCGTCTTTTACGACCTTATCGACATACATACCACCTCTTTGAAATCTGGGGAACTCAATGTAATCATAGTGGTCACCCTTTTGAAATAGAGAAGCATACACATCTATGACGTCCTGAGAATTCCAAACTAGAGTGCGAATAATTCTTTTAGGATCTGCCATTTCCTTTTCAAGAGCTTCACGCCCAAGGAAATTATGATCAAACTTAACTACCTTGCTCCATCCAAGCTCAATCGGACTACGATAGTAATCACTAATATCACTGCCCTCAAAACTACCGTAAAGATTCAGTGTGGTCATAGAGGCGGGCATTGATGTTTTGAAGGCAGTGAGATAATCGGATAAATCACTACTGAACATTGCCGGGATATAGTCAGTAATAATGGTGGGAAAACATGCTTCCAGATGGTTGATAAATACTGTTCTTCCGCCAAGTCTACGAATACCAAATTCATCCCCATCCTCTAGAATAGCCTGAATTACCTCTTCTTTCCACTCACTTGGACCGACCAGCTCGAATCCGGGCTCTCCCGCCATACCCTGCCGCAACGCGTACATCCACTTACCTCGTATTTCGATTTTTTTCTGGTGCATATACTTGACATCACGCAAGTTATCACCACAGGATTTTTCCAGCAACGCTATTGCATTAGGTCCAGATACTTGCAAATTAAACCAATCATCAGGCTCAGATACTACATTGTAATTACCCTTTTCCAGATTATAATTCATCCAGAAGCATCCACGTCCAAATAATAAATATTCCTGTTCACCCATACGGGAGAGAATCCCCTCATGTATCACCTTGCCATCAACATTGCAATGAATACAGTGTTTAGACTGACCTATATCAAACTTTTTAAAACTAGTCGTAGAAAAATCAGAGAACAATTTCTCCACATCAGGCCCTCTAAACCATCGTTCCCAAAGGAAGGACCAATCACCAATGTAGCAATTCTCCTTCCATGACATACTCTCATCCATCCAATCGGTGTACTCAGGCTGACCCCACCGTATTGTAAAATAACCAGGAGGTGTCACACGATATTTATTCATATCTTGGGTATTCATAAATGTTCTCCTTTCGAAAATTAATCTTCGTAGACAACAATAATGTACTAAGACAATAATTCCATATAGAAAAACTGTCACAGTTTTAGAAAAGCTTTTCTTCACTTTCATTTTGGATCCTAATCAAAGTGTATCATGATCAGGAAAAATATTGAAATGCGACTATAGAATAACAATTATTTAAAAACCGTATCATGCAAATTTACCAAAACACTCAAAATAAAGTATAATAAAAAGAAAGTATCCATTAATATTGTAGTCATTATTAATACTTATCAATATTTCACGCCAAAGTGCTTTAATACGTTTGGGAAGGGAGTATGCATATGGGTATAGATTTAGACTACATTCGTGAGTTTATAATTTTATCAAAAATTCTTAATTTTTCTAAAACGGCAGAAATGCTTCATATGACCCAACCAACACTAAGTAGGCATCTTATTTGTCTTGAGGAGGAGGTTGGTACTTGCCTAGTCCGCCGTACAAAGCGCAATGTCAGGTTAACAACGTCCGGCAAAGTATTTCTTGAGAAAGCCATTGGAATGGTTGCACAATATGATGATGCAGTTAAAGCAATTAAACAGCTTGATATTACGCACAAGAGACAGCTGGGCCTAGGTCTGCTATACTATCAAAAAGAGTTTTTCTTAGAAAAAATAGAACTATTTAAGCATAAATATCCAGATATTATTCTTAACTTTGTCGCCGCAACGCCTAATGAATTACTAAAGGAGCTTTTAGATAGAAACATAGATGTCTGCGCAACGATGCATATCGATTTCAAAAACGTTGAATTGTTGAAATTTGTTGACCTATATACTGAACCCCTGATCATGATGACCAGCTCAAAACATGCTCTTTCCAATCGAAAGAGCATTCAAGCCAAGGATTTAGCGAAAGAGGTTTTTGTTAACGTTGATGATGATTTTTATCGAGGTTATTTTGAATATATCAAATTATTATTCAAGTCAAATGGTGTTAATATCGCAAATCCTATTCTTGTATCCAATTATGAAATGATGCTATTGGCAGTCCAATCTGGAGTCGGAATCGCAATATTGACTACTAACATGAAAAGGCATCTGACGAATTGCGCCATTCTAGAAATAGAGAACGATAATTTTGTCATTACCAGAAGCCTTGCTTATCGATCAGACAACACAAACAATGCAACACAACTCTTTTTGAGGCTTTTTTCTTAATATTTTTCTGAGGTATTGATTACAAGGTATATTGGATCACCTCAAATTATTTTTAATTCTACAAAAACATTCCTAATTCTTGGAAGCAAGAGAACCGTCCCCGTGCTTTCTCACGATATTGGAATTTGCCAAAAAAAAGAAGCCTGAGTTCACTTTTCATAAGTAAACTCAGGCTTCTTTCATTGGAGGCGACACCCAGATTTGAACTAGGGGATCAAGGACTTGCGGTCCTTTGCCTTGCCACTCGGTTATGTTGCCATATTTTATTATGAAGCAGGCCGTGTGAAAGCTTAACCTCACTGAAGCAAAAGAACCATGACCATGCATCTCACTATAATACCAGACAAAGCTTACCTCTATCCGCTTCATTGGAATAGAAAATTCTTCTTTTCCTTCTTTTAAAAAAATCAATATGATTACCCCTTAGACACCACCCATATATTTCCACTCCTGCCAATTAGTACCTCTTATCGTCATGTGGCATATTTCTGTGGTACTGTTTCCCTGGAATACAAGGTATATTGGATCACCTCAAGCTATTTTTAATTCTATTAAAACATCCCAATCCTCGGAAGCAGAAGAACCGGCCCCGCGTTTTCTTTTCCATTATATCCCGCCTGCAATATTTTGCTATCTGCTATTCTACTAAAAACAAAGCCCACCAAAGTGAGCCTATTATAAAATATTATATTTTTATTCTATAGCAGCTTCACTTTGAGAGGAATAAGATTCACAAATACCTATTAATAATTCAAATAGGTATCTAAAATTTGCAAATTCTTCAGATTCTAATGTAGGTACAATAGTCTCAGCAAAATATGTTTTTGTATTTCTTTCAACTTTCATCAGATGTAGTTCAGTCGCATCTTGCTCTCCAACAACGATACCACTCTCCGTAACCATCCTAACTTTCTGTGGAGTTAAACCTATCTTTATTCCATTAACTTCCTTGTCTAATCCACTTTCATTAAAATAAAATTCAATAGGAAGGTTTAAAGAATTTGCAAACTGTTCTTTACCCGGAGGTGTGGGTAAAACAACCGCTATTGACTTATTATTTTTATGTATTTTTACATTTGGATTTTGTTCTATAAAGTTTTTGCTCAGCTTACAAAAACCTTTCTCATAACCAGCTTTATCATTATCAAAAATGCCAATAACTATATTTACATTGGATGGCCGAACAACTTCTAAACTTTTTGCTAATATATCATATCCAGCAGAACCACCATTTGGATGGTTAGCCGGCATAACATCGCAACTTTCAATTTTAAACGGTAAAGCTGTATCTTGGTATAACTTATTCCATGCAGTTTCTAATATTTTTTTATCTGTTTTGCCCTCTGTTATTACAATTGGTCTAGTAGTTTCTTCAATCACTTGTTCCAAGAACTTTACCTTTTCATTCGTTGCCTCCATTTCTTGTATCCGTTTTATTAAGATTTCATTTACTTCTTTTTGAAGATCGGTAAATCCTAACTCATCAATGAAATCTTCATTATTTGAATAAGGCATCTCTTTAGTTTCATACTCATCTTGAGCAATTCTTTTTATGAGAACTTCTTCACTTTGTAAAGAAAAAAATGCAGGGGAATGGCTGGTCACAAATATTTGAGCTTCCTTAGAATAAATGTCAAGAAAATTACTAGCCATTTTGCTGCAGAGTCTAAACTCTAATGAATTTTCAGGTTCTTCAAACCCCCAAATATATTTATTTTTTGAAAGTTTAGTTATGTAATGAAGGATACTAGGTATGTATCTTACTCTTATTCCATCTCCTCTTTGCTCAAGGGGAATTATAAATTGGCCATCTTTTCCATAATTTGTATGTATAAAAAATGCCTTATAAATATCCCGAAAATTTGTAGGTAAACTAACCGAACTAGTTATTCCCGTTGCATTTTGAAAGTCGGCATTTAGTTCAGTAACTAACCCTACAATTGACTCATTAAAACTTGCCAGCTGTTCTGGAAGACCAGACTGCTGGAACGAATTATCGTCAAAAATAGCATCTTGCAAATTACTTAGAACTTTTGTAAATACATCTTGGTCCTTAATTGCTGGAATATAAATATATTTGAGAGAATTTAAAAATCGAGTCAAAGAAGTTTTTGCTAAAACTAAATCTCTCTCCGTATATTTCCCCATTCGATTTAAGCGTGCCTTTAAATCATCAGTTACGTCTGGTGTTTTAGAATCTCGATGCCATTTCTTTGTTACTGCGAACTTCTCTGGTAAAGTGTTCTCACACCTATTGCCTCTTGAAAAAATAACTTTAATGGATATAAATTGCTTACCTTTAATAGATCTCCGCCTCACTTGATTTAGTCGTTTAACCGAAAAATCTTTGTAAAAGTCTATTGGTGTTTCAAATTCAGTTTCATTATTAAAAAATAAATTCAATGCCTTTAAAATATTAGATTTTCCAGCATCATTTATTCCGGCTAAAACAATGAGAGACTTAATATCCTTAATTGTTAGGTTATAAATAGATCGAAAATACATTATCTCTATAGAATGAATTAGTTCCATATCGCAGCACCCCCAAATTTCAAGAATTCTAGATTTTTCTACAAAATCCTCTAAAACTCTCTAAAATTCCTATTTAGGTAAAATTGCAGATAACTATGATATTCCCATGATATTTTAAGCGTTTTATATCTTGTTTTGTTACATAATATAAACTTGTATTGATATACTCTAAAATATTTTTAAGTACCTTGAAAAAATTTTTATAATTTTATTACTATATCCCCTAAGTCCCAACTCAGCATGCTTTATTTAGTACTATAGTTAAATTGTATCTATTCATCTCTATCGCCAAATTATTACATAATAGTTAAGATTCCTTATAATTCTTTCTTTTCCTCTCCAAAAATTTCCACAGGCCGCCACCTGAAAAAACAAAAAGCCCAAGTTCACTTTTCATAAGTAAACTCAGGCTCCTTTACATTGGAGGCGGCACCCGGATTTGAACCAGGAATCAAGGACTTGCGGTCCTTTGCCTTGCCACTCGGTTATGTTGCCATATTTTATTATGAAGCAGGCCGTGTGAAAGCTTAACCTCACTGAAGCAAAAGAACCATGACCATGCATCTCACTATAATACCAGACAAAGCTTACCTCTATCCGCTTCATTGGAATAGAAAATTCTTCTTTTCCTTCTTTTAAAAAAATCAATATGATTACCCCTTAAACACCACCCCATATTTCCACTCCTGCCCGTTAGTACTTCTTATCGGTTATGCGGTATATTTCTGTGGTGCGGTTTCCCTGGATTACAAGGTATATTGGATCACCTCAAATTATTTTTAATTCTACAAAAACATTCCTAATTCTTGGAAGCAAGAGAACCGTCCCCGTGCTTTCTCACGATATTGGAATTTGCCAAAAAAAAGAAGCCTGAGTTCACTTTTCATAAGTAAACTCAGGCTTCTTTCATTGGAGGCGACACCCAGATTTGAACTAGGGGATCAAGGACTTGCGGTCCTTTGCCTTGCCACTTGGCTATGTCGCCATATATTGATTGATCAATCAAAAACACTTAACAAAATTCTTCACTTTGCTAAGTGTTTGTAATTTTTTGGTGGAGGTGAGGGGAGTCGAACCCCTGTCCGAAGAACCAGCCACCTGAGCTTCTACGAGTGTAGTCTGTGTTTTAGAATCTCGCCTCCGGAACTCCCACAAACAGGATTTCCATCAGCCAGCTATGTTAATGTCCCCTGATGCTACACAGCACTTACAAAAGGGTAGCCTGCTCTGTGGCCCCCTATCCCTCCACGCAGGCGAAGGAGAGTAGGAGGTTAGGCTGCAATTAAGCAGCTAAAGCGTAATTTTCGTTAGCGTTTACTTTTTTTTGCACCGTTTAGCGAGCTAGTGCGACCTCGACTCGCTTCTCAAGCCACCGCAATCCCCCGTCGAAACCAGTACACCCCCATAATAGAAGTTGGAAGCCAGATATCAGAGGTTAGAGAAACCCGTGACAATAACATTATAGCATCTACCTGACCCTAAACTCTAATTTTATATCCCGGCCATTATTAGGACCCCTTTAAACAGGAATTCGTTTAGAGGTTAGCAGAGAGAGAGCCCCAACCCTTTATCTCATTCTTTCTTTCATGGCCTTTTCCATATCCCGTTTGGCGGATTTTTCTGCTGCTGCCTCCCGCTTGTCATAAAGCTTCTTACCCTGGGCCAAGGCCAGTTCTACTTTGACTTTGCCCCTGGTAAAGTATACTTTAAGGGGAACCAGTGTCAAACCTTTTTCTTTTGTTTTACCTAAGAGACGCATGATTTCTTTTTTGTGCATCAACAATTTCCGCTTGCGGACAGGGTCTGCATTAAACCTGTTCCCCTGCTCGTAAGGACTGATATGCATACTAAAGAGATATAACTCTCCGTCTTCCACCTGGGCATAGCTGTCTTTGAGGTTGGCCTTACCCTGGCGTAAAGACTTTACCTCCGTGCCCCTGAGCTCCATCCCGGCCTCAAAGGTTTCTATGATGTGATAATCATGCCGCGCTTTTCTGTTTTCCGTTATTACCTTTACATTTTCCAAACTAACCACCACACCACTCAGCAAGATACAAAAGAGGCAAAATAAAACCCTGGTCCAAAAACAGTCAGGGTAACATTTTAACACAGAATCAACAGGTATAGCAATGTTTTTTGTGTCGTATATCAATTATACCAGAAATTATATATATGTCAAGCAGCCTTTAGTCTGTGGCCATTACAGGTAATTCTCAAATCTCCCTTTTCCATTCTCAATTATGCGGTTCCTCTTCCACCAGTTCCATATCAATCTGCCTGTCGTCTATATTTACTTTTGTGATCTGGATGGTTACCTTTTGTCCCAACTGGTACTGTTTTTTAGTATTTTCACCAAGGAGGCTGAAATTCTTTTCGATAAACTGATAAAAGTCATCGGTCATTGTCGAGACATGGACCAGTCCCTCCGCGGAATTTTCCAATTCCACAAAAAAACCGAAGGAGGTAACACTGCTTATTACACCTTTAAATATTTCCCCTTCAAACTGCTTCATGTATTCGACGATTTTTAAATCTACACTCTCCCTTTCTGCTTCTTCGGCCCGTCTTTCCTGTAAAGAAGACTGTTCCGCATACTCACTCATTTTTAAGTGCAGGTGCTCCAGACGCTTTTTGTCCAATTTATTCCCTTTACGGATCATTTCTTTGATTGCCCTGTGAATGGCTAAATCAGGGTACCGCCTGATAGGGGAAGTAAAATGGGAATAATATTTGGAAGCAAGGCCGAAATGCCCCAAAGCTTCAACAGCATAACGGGCATGTTTCATAGAGCGGAGCATAACGGTAGTTATGGCTTTTTCCTCCGGACGGCCTTCCACTTTTTCCACGACCTTCTGGTATGCTTTGGGATGTACTTTATCCCCGAGACCTTTAATATATAAACCGAAAATGCCTAAGAAATTGTTTAATTCCTCTATATCCTCATAATCGGGCTCTTCATGAACTCTGTACAAAAAGGGCACATCCAGCCAGTAATAGTGTTCGGCAACGGTTTCATTGGCACAGATCATAAATTCTTCAATGATTTGATCGGCCAGGGTTCGTTCCCGCCGGAAAATTTCCACCGGCTTGCCTTTTTCATCCAGCAGAACCTTACTTTCCGGGAAATCAAAATCAATGGCCCCCCGCTGAAGTCTTTTCTGCCTCAGCTTCAGGCATAATTTCTGCATATTTTTAAAAGTATCCACAAATTCCTGATATCGGGCTGTCAGTTTTCCGTCCCCGTCCTCCAGGATTTTGGTCACATTTTTATAGGTCATCCTGTGATTAACATGGATGATTGATTCACAAATATCATGCTCTACTACTTCACCGTTATCATTAATATCCATGAAACAGGTCATAGCCAGGCGGTCTTCACCGGCATTTAAACTGCAGATGCCATTGGATAAACGCTGGGGAAGCATAGGGATAACCCTGTCTACCAAATATACACTGGTCGCCCGGGCTAAGGCTTCTTGGTCCAGGACGGAATCTTCCTGAACATAGTGCCCCACATCGGCAATATGAACGCCTAAACGATAGTTGCCGCCAGCCAGGATTTCCAGGGAAACGGCATCGTCCAGATCTTTAGCATCCTCCCCGTCGATGGTTACCATAGGTAAATTGCGCAGGTCCCTGCGGCCACTTACTTCTTCCGCAGATATCTTGAGGGGCACCCTTTCGGAAGCCTCCAGAACTTTAGCCGGAAATTCTTCGGGAAGCTGATATTTTCTAACGATGGAAACGATATCCACCCCGGGATTTCCTTTGCGCCCGATCACCTCTGCCACTATCCCTTCAGGGCTCCTTCTTTTTTCAGGCCACTTGGTTACTTCAATAACTACCTTATCCCCGTCTGTAGCACCATTAAAATCCTCTTTGCTCACAAAAAAATCCATCCCGATCCGGGAATCATCCGGAATGACAAAACCAAAAGCTTTACTGCTTTCAATGGTTCCTACCACCCGGTGATTAGCCCGGGTCAGGATCCTGATGACTTCTCCTTCCTGCTTCTTTTTGGCATCCAGATGCTTATGCAGGCGGACTACGACCCTGTCATTATGCATAGCACCATTTAAATCATCACCTTTGAGAAAAACATCCCTGTGACTGACATCATCGGGTATCAAGAATGCGAATCCTTTATTATGGCGCTGAATCCGGCCTACCACCAGATTCATCTGCCGGGGCAGACCGTAACGCTGCTTTCTTGTTAAAATTACCTGTCCCTTCTGCTCCATCTCATCCAGGACTTCTCCAAATTGTTCCAGTTCCGCCCCCTCTGTAATCCTAAAATGATCGATTAATTCTTCCCGGGTCAATGGTCTGTAGGCCTTAGTGGCCATAAATTCCAAAATTTGCTGAATTCTCTCTTCCATAGTTAACCTCCATTGTTAACGTCAAAACGTTTATTGATGGGTACTTGTCCGTAAATATCATCATTACCGGCATACCTCCGGATCCTCCACACTTATCCCTGACCAGTCACCGGTAACCAGTCATTAATCACTCTGCATATGAAAATGGATAGACCAATTTAATATTAGTCTACCCGTAAATTCCCTATCTATAAACCTAATTCTTTATGAATACCCTGCATAGCCTGTAAACCGATTCTAAAGAACTCTTCCAAACTTAAATCCAGTTCACGGCAGGCTGCAATCTGCACCCGGCTGGCACCTCTGGCAAAACCTTTTTCTTCAAAACGGTTCAGCAAAAAACCGACATCAATGGTAGCCAGGCTTTTTTCCGGTTTGATCAAGGCCCCGGCAACGATTAAACCCGTCAAGGGGTCCGTACAGAACAAGGCCATATCCATTTTACCCTTGCGCTCCAAGCCGTGAATACCGTTATGGGATTTGACGGCATAGACAATGTCCTGGTGCAAACCGGCTTCGGCCAGCATTTCACTGCCCAGGAGGCTGTGCCTATGGGGCTCATTCTTGGTATAATCATAATCTATATCATGAAGAAGACCAGCCAGAGCCCACTTCTCCTCATTCTCTCCAAAATGCTTAGCCAGTGCGGCCATAACTGCTTCACAGGACAACATATGCTTTAAAAGATTTTTATTCTTGACATTTTTCTTGATCAGCTCTAAGGCTTCCTGCCTTTCCATGTTTTGTCCACCCCTCAGTAGTTGTTTTCAATAGCTGTGGTGCTGTTTTCCACGCAAATCATTCTTCATGACACTTTTTGCCTTCCTCCATTTTCCCGACGACCATAAACCTGGCCAGGGCTTCTGCCGCCATTTTACCGCTGGGTAAATACACTTCAGCTTCTAAATCAACGATAGTTTTACGGGCATTGGTTATCCTTGCTTCAAAAACAATTTTTTCACCGATAGGCACCGGTTCTCTGAATCTTACTTCCAAACGGGCGGTAACACCAATTAAACCCAGGGTATTTACACTGCGGGCCATTACCTCATCAAGAATTGTCGAAATCAGCCCTCCGTGCAGCATACCGGGATAACCTTCATGTTCCGGCTGAGGAACAAAGCTGGTCTTTACCTTATTCTCCTCTGCCGTAAATTTCAACTGCAGGCCTTTGGGGTTTTTCTCGCCACAAGCAAAACACATGTGATCATAATAAAATTCCATTGTTAATCCCCCTTTACATTTTCCTTGATGAAATCTTCTACCCAAGAAAATACCTGATCCCTTTCAATATCCAAAGTAGCAATATGCCCGGAGTTTTTAAGCCAGTGCAGTTTTTTGTCCTTACTGCCAAGGTGATCATAGATATATTGGGCACTGCGGGGTTCCACCGTCTTATCCAGAGTAGACTGTATGATTAACGCAGGATGTTTAACAGCTTTCAGTTCTCCTTTAATGACAGGCAGCATTTTTACCAGACTGGCTGTACAGCATAGCGGGTATTGCTCATACCAGAAAGAGTCATAATTCTTACTGCCGTAATTTTTCTTCTGAGAATAGCGGACAAAATATTGTAAAACAGGTGTCAAATAGGCTTTCCGCTTAGCCAGGAAAATAGGTGCACAGATAGCCGCCACCCCTGTAAAATGCTCACAGGCCGCAAGATGCAGAGCTAAATCACCGCCCATGGATAAACCGATGACAAAAATATCCCGGCACTGCTCTTTTAATTGCCGCAAGCCCTTGGCAGCCTCTGCGTACCAGTCCGGCCATTTCGTTAAAGCCAGATCTGCGACACTTGTTCCATGGCCCGGCAGCCTGATGCCTTTCACCGTATACCCAGCTGAAGCTAAATGTTCGCCTAACGGCCTCATTTCACCAGGGGAGCCGGTAAAGCCATGAATCAATAAACACCCTGTCTCATTACCCGGAAAATCGAAAGGCTCTCTATGCCTGCGCCTGTTTTCCATCATTCATCACTTGCCTTTTCATTGTCATATTTTTTCTATTCTAGAAAAATTGCTAATAACCTTTATTATTTAAATAATGTCTGTTTACGAAAAGCCGGAGGTACAATCCAGAGCACTAGAACTGTCAAAAGAAGGATTCCCCCCAGCAGATACGGGTAAAATAAGCCGGTTTGCAGTGTGATCAGCTGATAAGCCATAAATGGCCCCAGAGCAGCGCCAATATCCAGTACAATCGTATAAATGGCTATAATTCTGACGGAAAACTTTTGTTTTGCTATATCGGATGCCAAAGAATCACTTAAGGTTACTAAAGCAGTTGCTGTAACCATCAGTAACAATACGACTCCTATCCATACCGGTAACGGCAGGGGAAAATCAAGAGCCGTTATGAAAAATCCTATGGCCCCCAAAGCCAGGAACGGTAAAAAAAGGACCTCCCTGTTTTCCTGCCGGTCTGACCAGCCGCCGATTAAAGATGCCAAAAAAGGTTCCCATAACCAGCGGATTCCCAGCAAAAATCCGGATAAAGCCGCAGCGGTGATACAAAACCCCGCAATAAAAATACTTTCTTGATAATGACGGGCAACGAATAAGCTAAGGGTTGACGCCACAATCCCTTCAAAAAGCAGCGCAATGATCAGGCCGCCTGCCATCACTCTGATAACTGCAAAGGATAAATTCAAGCCGCTTTCCGCCTTAATATTTTTCGTATCAAATACCCGATAATTAGGAACAAGGAAGAATACAACAGGAAGTACTAAGAAGATAAAAAATCCAAACAAAACTAAAGTAGTTTTAAAACCTAATATTCCCGTTAGAACCCCTCCGGCCAGCAGACCAAAAAAATCCCCCAGCCTGTGCAAACCGTTATATTTTCCCATCAACCGCCCTCTATCATCCTCGCCTGCTTCGGAAATTACCGCTAAAAAACCTCCCAATTTTAGCAGTGACCAGGAAATTCCCCACAGGGTCCTAAGGATTAACCACATCTTAAAACCACTAAATATTCCATAACCCCAAGTAGCTGCTGCAGCCAGTGCTACGGCAGCAACCAGTGCCGGCCGGATTTTTATTTTACTATACAGCCAGCCGACAAAAGCATTGAGAGGCAACCTGACTACACGGTTAACAGATAAAATTATGCTTACTTCCCATAATGAATTTAATCCTGCTTCCTGCCAATATAAAGGTAAGGTAACATACAACATAGAGTTGCCTAAAAGGCACACTGCCGTAACCAGGGATACGGAAACCACTGTCTGATCCTTTATCATCATGATCTTACCCTTCCTAGAGATTTTTTTATCCGGGGTATTTAGCTTAATATCCAGCAAAGATTTACCGAAATATTCCATTGAACCAATTCCGCAGGGAACCCGGATTAAAATATTCTTAGCTATGTTTTAGAAGGTTTACTATTGGTGCGGTGATTTTACAATTGAATACATTATTATTTCAATTTGATCATTGACTTTAGAAAATCATCCGTTTATAATTCAAAATTATAAACGGATAATGAAATTGGCTTTAAAGACCATTCATGCAGAAATAACCACTGATATTGTACCTGGTTTTAATAGCATGCTATATTTTCACGAATGTAAATTTTTATTTTAAACAACAAGTATATAATTGATAGCAGTGACGCTAATTTATCGCAAGCAGAAATGCTTTGTGAAATAGTGTCATTTTTATTTTTTAAAGGAGATGATGACGGTCTTAATGCTAATTCGCTTAAATTATCTTTAAAGAAGGGACTCGCAGGGAATAGCTGCCCTGCTGATATTACTAAGGAATTATAGTTACCGCCGGTTAAAGATGTCAAGAATTATTACCTGCCGGCTCCCCTGATCTAGAAATTTTGCTAATTTCCAAAAATATTAATATCAAAACTAACTTTTTTTAAAAATTATGTAAATCATTTTTAATGATTTTATTAAAACCATTATCTTAGGCATGGTACAATTATATAGCGAAATAAAATCATAAGCATAAATTTTATTTATCACCGTTCCAATTATCCTTGGACGACTTAAATACTTCCTGCTGGAGGTGATTTATCACTAAATTCATTGGAAAACTAAGTCTATTTGCTCTTATTTTCCTAAATTTTTAAAAATTCAGAAGACTTTGGATGAATCATGGATTTACTTTTCCACCCGGCTCGGCGTCATTAGATTAGAGAGGAGATTGATAGATTGAGTGTTGAACTTATCACCTTATTAATGTTTGCTTGTCTTTTTATTTCCTTATTTTTGGGTCTGCCTGTTGCTCTTGGTTTGGGGGGCACTGCCATTCTTTTTGCGCTTTTAATGAGTCCCCATACTTTGCTGGCTGCACCCAGTGCTTTCTTTTATACTCCCTGGCAATATGTTTTAGTGACCATTCCCTTGTTTCTTTTTATGGGCAATCTCATCCGCTATTCCGGCATTGCCGATGCCGCTTATGACGCGGCGTATAAACTAATCGGCCATGTCGCGGGAGGTTTAGCGATGGGCACAGTTGTAATCTGTACCCTTTTTGCCGCAATTACCGGAATAACTCCTCCGGCGACGGTTACCATGGGACAGATTGCTTACCCTTCTATGATGAAGTATAAATACCATAACGGAATAGCCATAGGCGCAATCGGGGCAGGCGGGGCATTAGGGGCCCTCATCCCCCCCAGTGTTCCTTTTATTTTCTATGGACTATTGGCCAAAGAATCAATCGGAGCTCTATTTTTGGGCGGAGTCCTGCCGGGGGTAATGCTGGCCTCCTTTTATGTACTTTATATCGGTATAAGATGTAAACTGCAGCCCCATATGGGACCTCCGACACCTCCGGACGAAATGTTTTCCCCAAGGGAAAAAATCACTGCGGTTATCAGCATTTGGCCGTTTATTGTCCTGATTTTCCTGGTCCTGGGCGTAATCTGGTTAGGGATCGCAACACCTCAGGAAGCTGCTGCCTTCGGTGCCGGGGGAGCCTTAATTATCAACCTCGTCTACCGTAGGCTCACCAAGCAGGTGCTCAAAGATTCCCTGGAATCCACCGTTAAGCTTACAGCAATGGGATTATGGATTCTGATCGGTGCTAACTTATTTACTAATGTTTTCAGCGCCTTAGGCTGTCAAGAAGTAATAACCTCAACTGCTCTGGCCATGCCCGGCGGCAGGTGGGGAGTACTGGTTATGATGATGTTTATTATCATGGTGCTGGGGATGATGATGGATGACTGGGCAATAATCATGCTCTGCACACCTTTATTTATTCCGATTATCACTGAACTGGGTTTTGATAAGCTGTGGTTCGGCGTCTTATTTGTCGTGAATATCCAGATTGCTTATCTTTCCCCACCCTTTGGCTTTGTTCTTTTCTGGATCAAGAGCATTCTGCCCAAGGATGTAAATATGGGTGCTGTTTATCGCTCTGTCTTGCCGTTCATTGTCCTCCAAGTAATTGGTTTGCTTTTAATTATATTATTCCCGCAGATCGCTATGTGGCTGCCCAATACGGTTTTCAAGTAAAACACGGCACAAGATATTTCACGTCCGCCACGATTATTTTTTTCGTTGAAGTGGTTATGACGTCATGATGTAATGAAATATTCAGGAGGTGATTTCAGGAATAGATAACATTATGTTTAATCATGCCTTGGTAATCTAAAGAAAAAAAGGAGGTATCTTTTTAATGAAAAAATATTCTATATTCATGCTTGTCTTGCTGTTAACTATTAGCATATTTTTGGCAGGCTGCTCGGAAAAACCTAAAGTCCAAGAACAGCCCAATGCCGGATCAGAGCAGGCGCAAGAAGCTTATGGTCCCCCGGCAGAGGTGACAAAATGGGTCATGCAGCCCTGCTTTGATTCTTCAGATGCTGGCTGGGGCCTGGGTGTTGTGCCGTGGATTAAGGCTGTGGAAGAAGCCACCCAAGGTACGGTAAAGATCGAACTGCTTCCTGCAGGCTCCATAACCAGCGGGGATGAAGCATTCGGTGCCACTGCCGCCGGTATGATAGATGTCTATGCCGGTTGGGCAACTGTCTATGGCGGTGAAATGCCTGAGGGGATGCTGGCTTTTGGAATGGCAATGGGTGCCGATAACCATGAAGAAGCCTGGGAAGCTATGTGGGGTGATCCTAAATATAAAATAGGTGAGATTGTTCAAGCGGCAGCCCATGACCGTAATCTCCACTGGGCCGGCTGGACTAACCAGGGGCCTAATGCTGCTTTCACGAAATTCCCGGTACATAAACTGGAGGACTTTGCCGGGCATAAAATGAGAGCCGGCGGTCCGCAAGCTCTCTTCTTCGAAGCAATGGGCGGGGCACCGGTTTCCTTACCAGGTTCGGAAATATACATGTCAATAAGGCTGGGGACTATTGACGGCGCCTTCTGGGATACCGGGGGCATAGATGATATGAAGTTCCCTGAAGTAATAAAATATGCAATTATGCCCGGCTGGTGCCCTGCTCAGCATCAGGAAATCTATATCAACCTGGCTAAGTGGAACGCCCTTACCGATTGGCAAAGGGACCGCATCGATGAAATCTTCCAATCAAGTTATTTTGAAACCAGCCAGCTGCATGCCGACGGTGTAGAAGAAGCCTTGGACATCCTCGTGCAAAGCGGCGGTGAAATCATCACTTTATCTGATGAAGAAATAGAGAGAATGCGTGTTAAGTCTGTAGAAGAAGTATGGCCGAAGGTAGCTGAAAAGTCAGCAGAAACTGCCAAAGGCGTTGAACTGTGGATACAATTTCTCAAGGATAAAGGTAAATTAAAATAAGCCGTCAGGAGGGGGTGTATAGACAAAATGAAGTTCTGGAGCAAGATTGGACAAATGATCGATTCTTTAAGTGAATTGTTAGGAAGATTGGGCTGGGTACTTGTCATTTATTGTATGTCCTTCGGATTATATGATGTCATCATGAGATACCTGTTCAACAAACCCTCACTATGGATTGGAACAACGATTCAGTATGCTATGGTTTTATTGGCTTGTGTATCCGGGGCTTACGCCCTCAAAAATGATGCTTTTGTTAAACTAGATGTTTTTTATGCTAACTTTTCTCAGCGTACGAAAGCTCTTTGTGATATTGCTACCTATACCTTAACATTCTTATATCTATCGGTTTTAATCATTAAAGGTATCCAGGCAGCCCAGGCATCATTTGCTACCCGGCAGGTAACACCAACCGCTGTTCCCATACCCCTTTACCATCTAAAGGCGCTCATACCTTTCGGCGCTTTCTGCGTACTGCTGGTGGCAACAAAAAAACTTGTTTTAGATATCCGGGCAGTAACCGGTGCGAGAAAAGACAGTCCCAGTTGTTAAACAGTACCAAAAACGTTATCTCTGCTTAAAAGTGACAAGGGGCAGCTGCACAATGGATTAAGGATTCGTTGCCGGCAGCCCCTCTTTATCAATTAAAATTGTATGCGAAACCACCAGGTGTGTAAACATTTACCATGTGGTATACTGATAATAACCGGCCTGTCTAAGAAAAATTGTTTAAATAATACTTTCTTGATATGGAGATGAGGTAATGCCTTATCACGATATTGATCTGCTTCACTATCTGGAACAGGATAAAATGCTGAAGATTATCGAAAGCTTTAATAATGCAACAGGTATAGCAATTAATATCAATGATAAACTAGGTTTCCCCCTGGTTGAGCACAACTATTTTACCGGTTTTTGTCACACAATCAGAAATTGCCGGCAAGGTCTGCGCCAGTGTATTGAATCAAATGCGACTATTGGATACCAGTCAGCGAACAACGGCCAGTTAGCAATCTCAACCTGTCATGCCGGAGTAGGTCTGATGGCTTTACCGATTATCGTTGAAAAAGCTTATTTAGGCTCTATTACTTGTTGCCAGCTTCATCTCCAGCCTCCTTCCACCGGAATGCTGGAGAAATTATTAAAAGTTACGGCTCCCTGGGGCTTAGGAGAGGAACGCCTGACTAACCTATTTAATCATATTCATGTGATTAGTTACGAAAAATGTCTGGCAGTTTCTAATCTCATGCAGCTTGTTATTAACTATATAGCGGAGCTGGTCTGCCGGGCCAAAAAGCAGGAAGGACAATTTCAGGAGAAGCTGAGCACCATTATTGAAGCGAAAGCAAGAACAGAGCTGGAAACACGACTCCGCCTGGCCAGATTAAAGAACCTGCAATCCCAGCTCCAACCCCATTTTCTTTTTAATACCCTTAATACCCTAACCAGCTTATTAACTTTAGATAAGAATGACAGCGCCCTTGATGTGGTGTACTCTTTTTCTGAAATCCTGAGATATAATCTTGACCGGGCAGGTGATCTTGTGACATTACAAGAGGAATTAAAAAATGCCGAAAACTATCTGAAGATTAAAAGGGCCAGATATGATGATAAAATCAGCTATAGTTTTAACATTCATCCCGGTCTGTTAAATATCAAACTTCCTTATTTAAGCCTGCAGCCCCTTATTGAAAATGCCTTCATTCACGGCTTAGAGCCGAAAAAAGATAAAGGTTATATTCACATCTCCACGAAGACAGCACCAAACCATTTAGAAATAACAGTAGAAGATAACGGAGTCGGCTTACCTGAAAGGTTAACCGAAGACTTTCCCCATCTAGAGTCCGCAGAAAATGACGATTGCAGGGGCTTAACTAATGTACATGCCCGGCTACAGCTTTGCTTCGGAATTGATTTTGGCGTAAGACTTTCTGCATTACCGGGCATCACACGGGTTTCACTAATTCTTCCGGCCATGGAGGAGGAACATATATGTTAGACCTGTTAATCGTAGATGATGAATATCTAGAAAGAATGGTCCTCAAGCACCACATTGAAAAAGACCCTTCCCTGCGCATAAAAATAGTAGGTGAAGCAGCCAGCGGCCGGGAAGCAATCGCAATGTTTCTTAAAGCAAATCCCGTTATTATTTTAATGGATATTAAAATGCCTGAATTAGACGGCTTGCAAACAGCGGAGATTATCAAACAGCATAATAGTGCCGTTGAAATAATATTTATCACCGCTTACAGCTATTTTTCTTATGCCAAAGAAGCAATTAAGGTCAGACCGGCTGATTATTTATTAAAACCTGTCAGACCTGCCGAATTATATGCAAGCATCAGAAAAGCGATACAATTTACGGAAGAAAGAAAAGCTGCTAAGTTAACCGCTGCCCAACACCATGACTTACCTACAGCAGCACAATTAGATGAGAATTTTTTAATCGGCCAAATTAAAAATTACATTGCCAATAACTTCAAAAATAAAATTACCCTTGACGAATTGGCTCAGATTGTTCATTATAACCCTTCCTATATCAGCAGCCTATTTAAAAAAACCACAGGTTTAGGCATTAACGATTACATAACCAATATTAGGATAGATGAAGCTAAGATACTGCTTGTCGATACCGACAAATCCATTGATGATATTGCCGCTTTCGTGGGCCTGAGCAACAATAGTTATATAACTTATTTATTTAAGAAAAGCTGCGGCATTACTCCCTCTGCATACCGCAGGCTATATACCAAGGTTAAAAAATAGCCCGCCTACCCGTCTCTGCCCGGCGGCAGTATCAATTTTACTTGCGTCTTTGCGCCGTCTCTGGAGAGTTTAATTCCATAATCCGGTCCGAAACAGAGCTTTAAGCGTCTATGGACATTAAGCAAGCCGATGCTCTGTTTTTGCAGCGTCTCCTCCACATACCGGGGGAAATTTTCCAGTAGTTTTGGCGGAAATCCCTTCCCATTATCTTCGACGGTAATCTCAATCCGGTCCGCTAAGGATTGGGCACGAATGAAAATATATCCTTTATTTTCCTGGGGCTCAATTCCATGGATACAAGCGTTTTCCACCAGCGGCTGTAAAATTAGATAAGGCAGCTCCGTACTCAGTAAATTTTCTTCGATATCGAATTTATAGTTAACTTTTTCTCCAAACCTTAATTTTTTAATATGCAAATAATTTTCCACATTGCGGATCTCTTCCTGCAAAGTAACAAGACCTTCCGATCTGTCCAGATTGTATCTTAATATTTCGGAAATTGAATAAACCACATCAAGAGCTTCCTTATTCTTGTTTAATAAGATTAAAACAGATAATGTATTTAATGTATTAAATAAAAAATGCGGCTGTATTTGGTCCTGCAGATTCTTCAACTCCGCAAAACGGACACTGTTTTCCAACTCAGTTTTATTTTTGGCCTCGATAATATTATCCATTTTTTCCCTGAATTGCCCTGCTTGCTTTTTCGTGCGGAAATTTAATTCCGCAATATAATTAACAATGAGCTGGATAAGATTGGATATGGCAGAACACTTTTCCGGACTGATGACATTAATACCTTGAAAGGTTTCCACAAGCCGCCGGGAATCAAGCCCCAAATCCTTGGTTACCCTCAGCATTTTTGCCACGGCTTTTTCATCCGGTGCCTGTAAGTGTATCTGACAACACGTAATCGAACCTAAAAACAGACCGTCGATTATTATCGGCATGGCCATGAGTAAAGCTCCCGTATGACAAGGGGAAACAGCGATTTGACCTTTATTAGCAGAATGAAATCCGATGGCCGCATTAGATTCGATACAGCGTTTCAGCCCTTTTTCCGTTGAGCGGATATCCTTGCAAAATCCGGTAAAGTAATTATGTTCCACTAAAGGAAACCCTAAATTATCATTAATATCTATGGTGATCCCGGTCGCTTTATTGAAGCTTTCAATAATCTGCAGCATCTTATCATTTTCCAGATAGTTAAGGAGTTCCGGGCGTTCGTTCATACTAACACCTCTTCTGCTTTAAAAAGAATATTCTCAAAATTACAGCCAATTTAACATAGCGGCAAGATACACCTGAGAAGCCTTAAACAGTTCGGCAATTGCTACCTTCTCATTTTCTTTGTAGGCACTCTCCTGAAGATTTCCCGGCCCGATTATTACCCCGTCAATGCCGGCTCTGCGGTATATTGTACATTCCGCTGTAGCCACATAGCCCGAATAAACAGGGGTAATACCTGCCGCCAAACAGGATTGAACAAGAATACCGACTAATTTATCATCTTGACTTATTTCCCAGGGTTCCCGTCTTTCCAGCTCACGTATTTCTGCATGGAAGTCCGGTATTTCCTTTTTTATTTCCGCAAAAATGCTGTGCATTTCCTGCCAGATATCATCAGGCGTCTGACCGGGTATTAACCTGACATCGACATTTAGTGTGCAGCTATCGGGAATAATCCCTTTGGCATCACCACCTTGAATCATTGTTGTCTGCCAAAAGGAATCCCCCAGACTAGGGTGCTTTTGCTGGGAAAAGGAATGGGTTTCCATCTTCGTCATTAGTTTTAAGGCTCTGTGAATAGCATTGATCCCTGCACCTTTTACCGAAGCATGGCCTGTTTGTCCAAAAACGGTAACCTCGGCCCACATCCTGCCTTTGCTGCATATCTGTATCTCCAGGTTGGTCGGTTCACAGCAAATTACCCGTTCCACCCCGGCAATCAGCGGTGTGCCGAGCAGCCTTTTCGCCCCGGACATTAAATTCTCCTCATCAACGGTAGCCGCCAGAATAATATCTCCTTTCGGCTGTATTTTGTGAGAAGAAAGGGTTGCCATGGCCACCATTGCCGCAGCTAATCCTCCTTTGGCGTCCGTGGCCCCCCTGCCATATAAATAACCGTCACTGATGGCCCCGGAAAATGGTTCCGCCTCCCAGCGTTTTGCTTCATAAGAACTGACAGGTACGACATCCATATGACTGGAAAAGAGAATCGGCCTGGCCTTACCTTGGCCCGGCAGCCGGGCTACAACATTATATCTCCCCGGAAAAACCTCCTGAACCGACGTCTTAATCCCCTTATCCTCCATATAATTCTTTACATACCGGCCCACCTTACTCTCGTTGCCCGGAGGGTTAATGCTGGGTATTTGCACCAGCTTCCGGGTTACCCTAATCAGCTCATTAATATCAATCAGATTAATGGCTTTGCCGATTTTACCATCAAAGCTCCCCATCATTATATCACCTTCTAAACAATATTCTATACTAAGGCCTCATACGGTAAAAATTAAGTAAAAAATAATATCCAGAATCATTGTAACAAATACTAAGTTTATTTCCAAAAAAAATGTTACTTTTCTCTACTGCCGGCACTACAATACAAAAACCCCTCCATCTCTTACCATAGAGGGGCAATAAGCGATTAATCGTCTCAACTTCGCTCAGCGTATTTTGTAACAGCTTTCATCTTAATTAAAGGGCTTTAAGCCCATCTTATTGTTACAATTTTACCCTTCTCTAAAAGGTTATGTCCGTAAATTATCCTGCATTAGCCCGGGAAAATTTAACTTGCAGCAGTTTCCATTAAAGTGCTCCTTTCCGGAGGGCTTATAGCAGCTAAACCACCCAGTGCCAGGAAAGAAGCCGTTGGAAAACACATCTTATTTTACGTTTTCCTCTTGCTCTGTTCCTTTTTAGCAGGGTGGGTGGTTTAACTCTCTTTTTCTCACGGGCATGCCGGTTTTCTGATCATGCCCGGCCTGTTTCGGAGGGCGATGCTTAGCTTTTCGCTAAGCATCTTTCAATAAAGAGGAGACTATTTCTTAAAAATCATTTTAGTTACTAAACTTCTCCAGGGAATTTTTTATTGCTGTAATGATCTCGTCAATCTCATCCTTTGTGACAATAAGAGCCGGCGCCAGGTTAATGATATTGTTTTGATTAGTAAAACTCCGGTTTGTTCTCCCGACTAAAACACCCTGGGCAGTGATGTCCCCGATAATCTGACCAATAAATGCTTCACTTACAGGGACTTTTGTTTCTTTATTTTCAACGAGCTCGATACCGGCAAACAGACCTACCCCTCTGACATCCCCTACAATGGAGAATTGTTTAAATTCCCGCAAATTGTCTAACAGGTATTGCCCCATTTTAGCACTGTTTTCACAAAGTTTTTCATCCTCAATGATCCTAATGTTCTCCAAACCGGCGGCAAAACCACCGGCGCAGCCGCCGTAAGTACTGATATCCCTGAAGTATGCCAATTTATCGGCAGGATCATTATAAAAAGCATTGAACACTTCTTCTTTAGCCATTGTTACCGACAGGGGCATATAGGAACTTGCTGTCCCTTTAGCCATTGTGACGATATCCGGGTCGACATCATAATGCTCATGGCCAAACATTTTACCTGTTCTGCCAAAACCGCAGACAACCTCATCCATAATTAAGAGGGCATCATACTTTTTACAAATTTCCTGCAGGATGGGATAATACTCCTTTACCGGCGGGATTATACCGCCACCGGCCGTAATGGGTTCTACAAACACTGCCCCAACGGTATCGGGGCCCTCTTTTAAGATTATTTCTTCCACTGCCCGGGCACAAGCAATGTCACATTGCGGATAGGTTTGGCCAAAATGACACCGGTAACAGCAGGCATGGGGAAATTCAATAAATCCCGGGACAAACGGACCAAAGTCGGCTCTTCTTTCTTCCTGGCCTGTGGCGCTTAATGCTGCGAGAGTTGTACCATGGTAGTCTTTATTGCGGTACAAAATTTTAATTTTTTCCTTGTCCGGATATTTTAATCTAAAGGACTGGCGTACCATTTTGAAGGCTTTTTCATTGGCCTCGGAGCCGCTGTTAGAATAGTAAACTTTTTGGAGCCTGGGTAAAAATTCCCTTAATTTTTGCGCATACTTGATTGCAGGGATATTCCCGGCCGTACCTGCATAATAAGGCATTATCTTTAACTGCCGGTAGACAGCCTCAGCCATGCTTTCCCTTCCATAGCCTACGTTAACACACCAAACCCCGCCGGAAACGGCATCTAAATATTCTCTGCCTTTAATATCCTTAACCCGTAAGCCATTACCCTCTACAACAATCATCGGGTCCACATTTTCAAATACTTTATGCTGCATTAAATGATGCCACAAATTTTCTTTATCCTGCGAGATCATTTCTGCGGGATCGTAATTAAAAAATTCTTCCAGATAATCGCTCTTAATATTAAGAACCATTGGTTTACCTCCTTAATTTTTGTTTTTTAGATAATCAGTCGCCTTTTACAAAGCTTCTCCGAGGGGTACATATGGTAGATTATGCGCTTCAGCAACTGCTTTGTAGGTAATTTTACCGTTAATGACATTGACACCCCTGGCTAAAGCCTGATCTTCCTCAATGGCCCTCCGCCAGCCTTTATTGGCAATATCAAGGGCATAGGGAAGTGTTGCATTTGTTAAAGCAAAGGCCGAAGTACGGGCAACCGCTCCGGGCATGTTAGCCACGGAATAATGGATAACACCGAATTTTTCATAAGTAGGTTCGCTATGCGTTGTTACCCTGTCAATGGTCTCAACGGAGCCGCCCTGATCAATAGCTACATCGACAATAACCGAACCCGGCTGCATTGCTTTAACCATATCCTCCGTCACCAGACGAGGTGCCCGGGCTCCGGGAATTAATACCGCACCTACCAGTAAATCTGCCGCCTGAACTGCCTGGGCAATATTAAAGCTATTAGACATCAGGGTTTTTATTTTACTTCCGAAGATGTCGTCCAGATATCTCATTCTATCGATACTTTTCTCAATTATGGTTACATCCGCTCCCAAACCAATAGCCATTTTAGCGGCATTTGTTCCCACGATTCCACCGCCTACAATAACAACCTTGGCAGCGGGGACACCGGGGACACCCCCTAAAAGAACTCCCTTGCCGCCTTTGGGTTTCTCTAAAAACTGTACCCCTACTTGAATGGACATACGCCCGGCTACTTCACTCATCGGTGTTAAAAGAGGCAAACTATTATCGGCAGGTTGAACAGTTTCGTAAGCGATGGATACTATTTTTTTATCCATCAGCATTCTCGTCAATGCAAGTTCCGGTGCTAAATGCAGATATGTAAATAGTATCTGCTTCTCTTTAAATAACGGAAATTCTTCCGGCAGCGGCTCTTTTACTTTCATGATCAGATCTGCTTCTTGAAAGACGGAAACCGCATCCGGCAGCAATCGGGCCCCGGCAGCAAGGTATACCGCATCGGTTATGCCGCTTCCGATTCCTGCTGATTCTTCCAGCACTACCTTATGACCGCTCTTTACAAAACTTTGCACCCCTGCCGGAGTGATGGCAACCCTATTTTCATTGTTTTTGATTTCTTTCGGTACACCTATTATCAAGTTAACTCCTCCAGTACTTTTAATAGATTATTCATTCCTTTTCCGCGTATTCATTCGCCTAAAGTTTAACATAAACAGAGTTCGTAACCTTAACATAAAGCTTTAATTTTATTTGCAATTTCTATGGCTGATTTCACATAAATTTATATTTTCTTTGAAAATAATTAAAATTTATAGAACAATGGTATTTACCGCTTCCCGTCTTTTGGCTATGCTCCCCGGTTAATTAGCCACACAGCTGCGGACAGCCGGGTCTTTCCGGCAGCCCTCATCCGGGGTGCCCTCGGCTCTTTTGGCACCGGTTCCGGTGGGCGGGGAATAACGAAGGGTTGCAATCTTGTTCTGGGTAAAGAAATCAATACCGTCTTTCCCTTGTACTTTATTGGTACCCAGTAAAGAATCTTTGATGCCGCCGAAAGGCAGGTAGGGGTGCGGGGCACAGACGCCCACGTTTACGCCGACCATGCCTACGTCAGCTTCAGAAATAAATTTTTCCGCATAATACTGGTTTTGCGTAAATATGCAGGCACCATTACCAAATTCCTGGTTACGGATCAGCTCCAGCACGTCATCCAGGTCACGGATGCGTACAACAGCCACAACAGGACCAAAAATTTCTTCTTGCGCTATCCGCATGCAGGGAGTTACTTCTGTTAATATGGTCGGACCGACATAGTAACCCCGGGGATCGGCAACTTTAGGGTTACGTCCGTCGAGAATTAATTTGGCTCCCTGAGATACGCCCAGCTCAATATACTCTTCGATTTTGGCCTTAGCTTCCGCCGAGATAACAGGTCCCATATAAACATCGGGATCCATAGCATTCCCTACTTTAACAGTCTTGGAAGCTTCCACCATTTTCTCTACAAAGCTGTCGTAAACTTCCGGGACCAGTGCGACAACAGAGCCTGCAAGACAACGCTGACCGGCGGAACCGTAACATGAATTAATAAAATTCTCGATAAAGATGTCCGGATCGGCATCCTCCATAGCGACTAAGTAATTCTTAGCACCTCCCAGGAGCATAGAACGTTTGGCAGTATCGGCACAACCTTTCGCGATGGCCTTAGCTGTCGGAGTCGAGCCCACGAGGCAGACACCGGAAACTTTCCTGTTGGAATACCATGATTCAGGTATCTGACGGCTGCCGTGGATAATATTAACAACACCCTTAGGTAAACCGACAGATTTAAATATTTCGCCCATATGCTGCATAAAAAGCGGCGACTGGGTGGAAGGTTTGAAGATAAAGGTGTTGCCTACTCCGATAGCAAAGGGTATAAACCAGCCATAGACAAGGGCCGGAAAGTTAAAAGGTGCTACTCCCCCAAAAACCCCCAAGGGCTGCTTGATCACTCTGCCGTTAATATTGGCGCTGATCCCTTCTAAGGTTTCACCCTGGATTAAAGTCGGAATACTACAGGCTGTTTCCATAATTTGAATTACCCGCTGGACCTCACCCCGGGCCTCACCGATTTGCTTAGCCTGATCCACAGCAATAGAAACAGCAAGCTGTTCCATTTGTTCGATCATTGCCCGGCGAATATTAAAAAGATATTCCATCCGTTTCGTAAGGGGAAGCGCTCTCCAGGCCGGATAAGCGGCATAGGCTGTTTCAATTGCTTTTTCTGATGCCT
This sequence comes from Peptococcaceae bacterium, assembly GCA_049366715.1. Lineage (GTDB taxonomy): Bacteria > Bacillota > Peptococcia > Peptococcales > BICA1-8 > JBMNCQ01. Next base: position 205,500 of record JBMNCQ010000004.1, read on the forward strand.
CCGGCGACGACATGGGTACCTCACCGATTACATCCCCTGTTGATGGATTATAGAGAGGTTTGTACGCAACATTAACTTCCTCTTGCCACTCACCATCGATAAAATTTTTCACACGGACAAATTCCTGTTTTGCATCCATAATTTTCCTCCTTAAATATAAGAATTTTTAAATATATCCAGACTAAAGCTCTCTTGTTTTAAAATATCCCGGGATTCTACGCCGGCTGGGCCGCTCCTTTTATAGATACTATGCTTAGTGAGTCTAATCCCTATAAGTTCAAATTATCCTGTGTACCGGAAGAATCTCCGCTAAAGCTTTCCCTTTTTGAAGATTCTAAATCTTCATAATAAACTGCCCTTACTTGCTCTGAAACATTATGCCGGGTAAGCTTAGAGATTGCCGTTAAACTCACCAAAGATACGAAAAATCCAAATAAAGTATGATCAACACCGATCTCCAGATATGGCCAGGAAATAGTTGCGATAAAGGTCAGCACCATACTCCAGATAATACCTTTTTGCGTAGGCCATTTACAAAACATCGTAGCCAGAAAAGGGAGCACCAGCACAGTTGCCGACAATCTAAGAGCCCATTGATAAAGAGAAATAATATCAGTACCTTGTAGAGAGATGGCTCCTGCTAAAATTACAATTATCACAACCGCTAAACGGGACACAAACATCATACTTTTTTCATCGGACTTTGGATTTAGCAATCTTTTATAAAAATCCATAGTTAAGTTAGAACTACCCTGAAGTATAAAGGAAGTAGCACCTGTCATTAAAGCAGCCAAGAGCCCGACAAAAACGATCCCACCAATCACCGGAGGTAAAATCTCAGCTGTTACATATGAAAATACTAAATCCGCCTGCAAGTTAAGCGGTACATACTGGCGGGCAATAACCCCGATGGTATAAGGGATTATGCTGATCAGGGCAACAATACCGAATCCTGTTAAACCGGCATTTTTAGCCGTTCTTTCATCTTTAGCGGCAAATATGCGCTGCCAGGTCGACTGCCAAACCAGGTAAAAAGGTCCTACAGACAGGGCATATAAGAGTACCGCCTGTAACCCTTCCGATCCTAGCGGCGTTAAATAATCTGCCGGAGTGTTTGCTAAAATATTTGTAATACCCCCGCCATAAATGATGCTGGCAACGAGTAAAACAAATATGCCTAAAATTACTAAACAACTTTGCAATGCATCAGTAATAATTGTTGCGGGAAGACCACCGAGAATTGTAAAGCCTAACATTAAGAGGCCCGCTAAAATGACACCTTTTCCCAGGGGAATGCTGAAACACATCAAAAATATCGTTGACATTCCGATCATTTGGTTTGCTGTGGTAGGTATTGCATAAATAAATGCCGACAAAATTGAAGGAATAATTCCGGCCTCTTTCCCGTAACGTTCGGCAAATAAATCCGCCAGAGTATAAAGTTTTTGTCTTCTTAGCGGTTTAGCAAAAAAGTATATTAATACTAAGCAAAAAATAACTCCCGGGAAGGCAAATTTGAAAAAGCCTGAGAGCCCTACTGTAAACCCCATGCCTACCCAGCCGATAAACACCGACGCGCCGCACCATGTACTGATTATCGTACCAACAATCGGCCAAAAACCCATATTCCAACCGGCTATATTATATTCAGTCGACGTCGTAACTTTAAAATAATAATAGATACCAATCGTAAATAACGTTATGAAATAGATTGCAAAATAGCTCAAATACCAGCCCATAAATACCCTCCTCTAATCTTAATACTTACCATTTAACATTGTCAGAAAGTAAATCTGTGCGGACTGAATCAGCTGCTTAATCGAAACTCTTTCATTTTCCATATGTACTGCAGATAGATCACCCGGACCAATAATGACTGCTTCCATTCCTAATCTCCGCAAAATGGTTCCATCACTGGTCGCTAAAAATCCGCCTTTCCTTACCGGCACTCCTACACATTCACAAGCCCTGGCTAAAGCATGAATTAAAAGATCGTCCTCAGATGTTTCCCAGGGTTCCCGTCCCTCTATTATTTCAATATCCGCAGAAAAGCCGGGCGTCTCTTTTTCCAGCTCTCTAATCAGCTTTTTCATTTCCCCCCAGATATCATCCGGCAGCTGTCCCGGAACTAAGCGGGCATCTACTGTAATGGTGCAGCTATCAGGTATAATTGCCGGTTCTATTCCGCCACCAATTAAAGTAATCTGCCAGAAGGAATTCCCTAAAAGATTATGTTTCTCATGGGGGATTTGATGATTCTTGATTTTATCCATCAGCATAACAGCCCGTTCAATGGCATTAATCCCTGCCCCTTGTTGCGATGCATGGGCAGTTTGACCTTTTACGGTTATTTCTGCCCAGGTTCGCCCGCGGCTGCAGGTAACTAATTCCAGATTAGTAGGTTCACATACCACTATTTTCCGAGCATCTGAAATTACATCGGAATTTACTAATGCTTTCGCTCCCCGCATTAAATCTTCCTCATCAACAGTCGCAGCCAGAATAATATCTCCCGGGGGGGTGATCCCACTATTGGCTAAGGTTACCATCGCAACCATAGCAGCCCCTAAACCGCCTTTCATATCGGCTGCACCACGCCCGTAAATACAACCGTCCATGATTTCGCCGCTAAAAGGTTCGGTAAGCCACCTTTTTCTTTCCTCCTTACTAACCGGTACTACATCCATATGCCCCGTAAAAACGACCGGCGGTGCTTCGCCTTTTCCTTTTAACCGGGCGACAACATTATAGCGGTCTTGTGAAATAGCTACTGTTTTTGTTGTAATATTCCTTACAGTCAGATAACCTTTCAGATACTCAGCGACAGCTTTTTCCCGGCCGGGAGGATTGACACTGGAAAATTTAACCAAATCCTGCACTACTTTTACAACCTGGTCCCTTTTAATGTATTCAGCCGGTTCCTGTAAAGTATGGTTGGTCATCATTGAGCCCTCCTATATGCAAGAGTGATAAAATTCCCTTTCTTTTTCATGCGTTCATTTGCCTAAATTCTAGCATAAATAAAATTCATAACCTTAATATAAATTTTTAATTTTACTTGCAATTTCTATGGTTAATTTGTGGTAATTTTATGCTTTCTTTGAAAACTATTAAAATTTATAGATCGGGCATAACCATATGTGATAAACATTTCCTTTCTAAAGACTGCAACATTAAAAAACCTTAATTCATTTTTTCCAATGAATTAAGGCTGCCACAAATTAAATTTAACTATTGCTTTTGCTGTTACACTATAAATATAATAGTAACTGGTACCGACATTATTATCATGCGGATAATGTTAAAGGAGTGTTTTTTTTGATTCTTGATATTAAAAGCCCCATTCCACTACATGAACAGCTTAAAGTTATTTTAAAAGAAGAAATCCTCAATGGCTTTTATACAGATAAAATACCCAGTGAGCGGGAATTAATGGAGCGTTTTTCCGTCAGCCGTTCTACGGTGCGCCAAGCCGTCTTGGCTTTAGTTAACGAAGGAGTACTTGAAAAAATTCATGGCCGCGGTACATTTATCTCCTTTAGACCTGTTGAGGAATGGCTGGGTAATTTAACCAGTTTTAATGATATCGTGAAAGAAATGGGCATGAAACCCGGTATAAAGCTAGTTAAACACGGCATCACCAATACCCCCGAGGATGCTGCAACAACACTGGGATTAAATGAGTTCTACCTAATCGAAAGAATGCGCTATGCAGATGACATTCCCATAGCTATTGAAAAGCAATATTACCCGATAAAAATTGGTGAGACTCTGGCCGAGCATGATCTTAATGATGCGGCTTTATACGATATTTTGGAAAAATCATTAGGGATCAATCTCTGGAAGGCTCAAGAAATCATTACCTGTACCATGCCTTCTCCGGACGAAGCCGCTGCCTTAAATCTAGCTGACCCCATTTGTGTTTTAACTACGGAAAGATTTATCTCAGATTCTAATGATAATCCCATAGAATATGAAAAGAATGTTTTCCGGGCGGACATGTACGCTTTTCGGATTAATTTAACAAGAAGACTGGGCTGAATTGATGATTAACGGCTGGTGAAGTTTATAGAGCATAGTTCAGAGTACAGAGTACAGAGTACAGAGTACAGAGTACAGAGTACAGAGTACAGAGTACAGAAAACAGGGCACAGGATACGGCGCACGAGGCAATCCCAATGGCAGCACCGGAGCCTGTCATTGCGAGGAGGCGCGACGAAGCAATCTCCGGCTTGCGCCGTTTTGCCGAATTTGATCAACAAAAGCGTAAAATCGCGACTGCTTCGTTCCTTGCGGCGGCACACCCCAGGGCCTGCCCCAGAGATTCGTAAAATTTAAGGATAAAGTGCTGTAATTCCTGCCTGGCAGCAGCTCCGGTCCTGTTCAGGCGTTCCCCCGCTAACCCCGATTCCTCCGATCACATCGTTATCCTCCGTTACTTTCAGTCCCCCTGCAAAAAGAATCAGCCTGGAGTCACTCTCTATTCCAAACAGGTCCCGGCTTTTTGCCCACTCTTCCCACTTATGGGTATCTACCTGGGTAATCGCAGCAGTATAAGCTTTTTTCACCGCCAAATCGATACTAAATATTTTCGCCTTATCCATCCTCTGAAAGTGCAGCAAATGACCGCCGGAACAAACAACAGCAACGGAAATATTAATGCCCAGCTGCCGGGCTTTAACCAGTGCACCTTGCACCAATACCTCAGCCTGCCGGTTTGAGAGGGATTTAAAAATTTGTCCTTGCATCAATGGCCCCCTTCCTTTCTTTTCGGAAATATCTGCAGTAACACTTTATTTTCGGCCGGCTTCTTAAAAAATATCAAGCTTTACTTTGTCCAAGACCCGCCTAAGCCGGAAGTTACGGCTTAGGCGGGTCTTATATTTCAAGCTATAGTTTAACAATTTCTGCCAGGTCCCTTCCGCCGACCCGGGCCGCATTGGCCTCATCAAAATCAATATGCATTTCCAATTGGTAATGATCGCTAACCCGTACCAAAACTTTATTAAATATCAAACCCCTGGCCCCGGAAACTTTAACATTTACACGGTCACCGTCTTTTACAGCAAATCTTCGGGCATCATGACTATGCATATGAATATGTCTGGCTGCTATAATGGCACCCTCGGCAAGAGTCAGGGCACCCTTGGGTCCTACCAGGGTTAGTCCTGCGGAGCCCTTTAGATCTCCTGAATCCCGCACCGGAGCATTAATTCCTAACTTAATACAATCGGAAACGGATAATTCTATTTGCGTCCGGGACCGCAGCGGACCCAGAATCCTGACATTTTCCAGTACTCCTTTTGGGCCGACCAGAGTTAGCCTTTCGCTACAGGCAAATTGTCCGGGTTGGGACAAATCCTTAAACTTTGTCAGCTCAGTACCCTCACCAAACAATTTAAACAAATCAGCTTTGGCAAGGTGGACATGACGATTTGATATCCCTAGCGGAATAAGCTCCTCCTTACTGCCTTGTGTCTGGAGGGGGGACACCGGAGCGGTAATTTTCCTTTCCTCCAGTCCCTTTACAACGGCTTCGGTAACAACTCTGACTAAATCATTCGTATCCAAAATACCACCCGCTTTTTAAACTATTGCAGTTGCAACTGCTTCAGAACCTGCCTGACTACACCGGCAATGTCCGCAGTATTTAATTCACCGCAGGGCGGGCATGTACTTTGCGTACTGCCGGGGTTTAATTCTTTAAGACCGTAGGCCACTTTCTTAATATTAATTAAATGCTGGGGGCCTAAATTATCTGAAATACTGCTCCCGCCCCATGTTCCACAGCCAAGGGTTAAAGAGGGTGTCAGTCCCGTCGTATATCCGATAGCTCCTACGGCGGAAGGGGTATTAACAAGAATACGGAATACAGGTTTTTGGATGAATTCCCGGATTATCTGATCGTTTTGCGAATGGATAGAGAAACTATGACCTACTCCGCCCAGGTTCAAAAGCTCAATACTTAAATGGCACGCTTCCTCCCAATCCTTAACCGTATAGAAACCCAAAACCGTGGTTAATTTTTCATAAGACAGCGGATATCCCGGCCCGTAACCATCTAATGGTGCAATCAACAGCTTGGTTCCGTCGGGAATCACAATACCTGCAGCCTGGGCCAGGACATGAGGCAGCTGTCCGACAAATTTGGCATTCATTCCCCCTTTCGGGGTCATGACTATCCTGGCGATTTTTTCAGCCTCATCGGTATTCAAGATATAAGCACCCTGACTTTTTAATTCGGCAATCACCATGTCTTTGATTGGTTCATCGGCGATAATGGCCTGCTCGGAAGCACAGATCATGCCATTGTCAAATGTCTTGCTGGCAATAATATCCCGTACTGCATTCTTAACGTTAGCGCTTCTTTCAATGAATACCGGCACATTGCCCGGACCTACTCCAAAGGCAGGTTTACCGACACTATACGCAGCTCTGACCATGGCCGAGCCTCCGGTAGCAACAATTACGGAAACATCTTTATGCTTCATCAGTTCTTCCGTAGCTTCCATTGAAGTTTTAGATATACAGCCGACAATATTTTCCGGTGCTCCGGCCTTTACCGCAGCATCATGAATTAACTGTGCCGCCGCATTACTGCATTTCACCGCATGGGGATGAGGTGAAAAAACGATGGTATTACCGGACTTCAAAGCGACCAGGGCATTATGAATTATGGTGGAAGTAGGGTTAGTCGTAGGAATAATACCCATAATGACACCCATCGGTACCGCTACTTCCAATACTTTTAATTCCTGATCTTCTTTGATGATCCCGGTGGTTTTGATATTTTTAATATAGTTATAAACATCACCGGCTGCAAAGGTATTTTTCACAATCTTATGCTCTACTACACCGTAGCCTGTTTCATCCACAGCCATGCGGGCCAGCCACTCGGCATTATCCAAGACTGCTTTTACGATGGAATTTAAGATTCTGTCGATATCCTCTGCGCCATATTTTGCATATTTGTCATAAGCTTCTTTCGCTTTCCGTGCCAGATCTCTGGCTTCCTGAATCGAACTTAAATCATAATCTAATGCCACCACTTAATATCATTCCTTTCTGAAGTTTCAGGACGATAGCGACTTATTCGCCTTTAATATTTCTTGAATCAGCAGCTCTTTATTGGCTAAGGAGATTTCCCGCCCCTTAATGGCTATCCCGGGTGTATTCCGGGCTACTTTACGCAGCTCGGTTACAAGAAGATTCTGCAGTTTCTCCTCCGTCAAGGGCGGAGTCCTGCTCCCGGCAGCTTGAGGACCGGGAAGAATTTTTGCCAATTCACTGTCCGGGCCGGGAATAAGATGTACGGAAATAAGCTCCCCCGTGTGCTCCGCAGCATAAGCTCCGGCATCCAGAGCTGCTTTTACGGACGCCACATCACCCCGAAACAATACGGTGACTAATCCGGCTCCCGTGTGCTCTTTATCGATTAAATTAACCTGAGCGGCTTTCAGCAAAGCATCTGCCGCTGCAATTGCAGCAATAAGACCTTTGGTCTCTATCATCCCTAAAGCCTGCTGTAGCATCTTCTCAACCCCTAAGAATACGATCTCTTATTTGTTAGCGGGAAGAATCATTTCTACTTCAGAATGGGGACGTGGAATGACATGAACGGAAATCAATTCGCCTACCCGCTGAGCTGCGGCCGCACCGGCATCCGTAGCTGCCTTAACGGCTCCTACATCTCCCCTGACCATTACTGTTACCAGCCCTCCCCCGACAAGTTCTTTGCCGACTAATGTTACATTTGCTGCTTTGACCATGGCATCCGCTGCCTCTACCGCACCGACTAAACCTTTGGTTTCAACCATTCCTAATGCCTCTTGCATGTTTAATTCCTCCTTGTGGTATGAATTTTAAGATCTAATTATTTACTTTCCCCGGCGGGTAAAATCATCTCAATTTCTGAATGGGGCCTGGGAATTACATGGGTAGAGACTAACTCGCCCACCCGCTCGGCTGCGGCCGCACCGGCATCCGTAGCTGCCTTGACCGCTCCCACATCTCCTCTTACCATTACGGTTACCAGCCCGCCGCCTACCAGTACTTTTCCGACTAAATTAACATTGGCTGCCTTAACCATGGCATCTGCTGCTTCTATTGCACCAACCAAACCCTTTGTTTCAATCATCCCTAATGCATTATTCATGCTAAATCCTCCCTTAATTAAGATTATTGATTACTTATTTTTTAGATCCTGCGGGGTAAGTCACATAAAAATATCTCGTCTTCTCCCGGGCCGAATATCTTACCTGGGAATTTTCCGGCAGATATAATACATCCCCTGCCTGACCGGTATACCTATTGCCGTTAACCGTACACTCCAGCGCACCTTCCATGATATAACATATTTCATCCCCTTTAAGGCTCCAGTCAAAGACCGTATTTTCCAATTCCATAAATCCGGTGCTCAGATTGGGGCTTTCTTTTAAATTCAGCAATTCTTTTATTTTCACCTGATCCCGGGGATTACCGGTATTAAAGTTTTCTAAATGTACACTATTGCCCCTGATGAGCCTGAGGCCGCACGGATCGGCTTCTTTGACCAATTCTCCGGGCTGCTTGCATTTGGCAAGGGTCTGCATTACTTCGCCCACTATATGTTCTATCAGCTGAGGACTCACTGCCGCCGAAAGATTTGAAGTGTCAATACCCCTGACTAAATTTTCGATTTGCTCCCGGGGAAATCGTTCTTCTCCTGCGGTCCGGACCGGTTCTTCTGTTGTGATTAACCGTATCTGATAATCATTGGCGGCATCCCGTGCCGCCGGGGTAATAATGCATTGGGCTCCAACATATACCGTAGCTTGTTTTTGTTCCGCATAGTTTCTGATATCGGCAGCGGTAATCAATTTTTTCAATTAGATATTCACCTCCTTTAAATACTTAAAGTGCTGCGTTCTTACAATAGCCTGCTCTTTAAATTATGATGGGGTGAAGGTATTACGACTTTATTAACCAGCATGCCTCTTTCCGACGCGGTCGCTGCCCCCGCCGCCACAGAGGAATCAACGGATGAAACATCTCCTGAAAGCGTAACAAAGGATTTACCTCCGATCCCCATTCCGATGCGTATTTCAATGAGCTCAACATCGCCGGCCTTAGCCGCAGTATCCGCAGCTACGATCAGGGAAGCGACGGAAAATGTTTCGATAATACCTACCGCCCTTATTTCTGTTATGGCAGTTGCCAAAGAAATCGCTTTTATGACATGGGGGTGAATGTTGGGCAGCAGAAATTCATCTATTACCGCATCAGCACCGATCATTTTTCCGGTATCAACAGCATTTTGCACCGCAGCTACATCCCCGCAGATTAAGACAATATATTTACCGGGGCAAATAGGCTTTGCGTCCAGCAGCTCTACCTGGGCAGACTTAAGCATCCCGTCTGCCCCTTCAATCCCTTTCGCAATACTTGAAAATTCAACTAAGCCGATGGCCTGTATCACAGCATTTCACTTCCTTCCCCTGATGTGATGGCAATACTGTCGGATACCTCGGTAATGATTCCGGAAATGCTGGCATGAATATTAGCCCCCAGAGACTTTTCCGGAATTTCCGCGATCATCTCACCTTTGCTGACTTTTTGCCCGATACTTACCAGCGGCCTGCAAGGTGCGCCGACATGCTGGTGCAGTTTTATCCGCACATGCCCTATTGTATAGCCGGCGGCAGCTAATGGTGCCGGTTTATCATATTTTGTCAAACCCAGCCGGGAAATCAGCCTCTTGACAGGAATCTGTCTGTCCCCCTGTAAAAGATGGACCTCTTGATTTAGCGGCGGTCCCTCCGGCCTGATCCCGTTTTTGAGAAGTTCTTGCTTAAGCACAGCATTTACCCTGCGGGGCGAGAGTCCCATAATGCAGGCATATTGCTCACAAACTCCGCATTCCGAACAGGCTAAAGCCATTTTTACCGGTTCTTCCTGTCCGTCCAGATGCTTCACCGCCCGCATAATTTTATGGGGTTCCAGGTGATGTCCCAGCAGAAAACGGGGACAGAGATCGGTACAATACCTGCACTGGATGCAGGCTGCCTTTGCTTGTCTTAATATTAATTCCAGGGGCATTTCTCTTTTAACGATCAAAGGATGCTCCGGAGGTAATATGATTAAGCCCTTTGTTGTTTTGGTAATCGGCTGGTCCAGATCCCGGACAATTTTCCCCATCATGGGGCCGCCTTCTATGACCATCATCTCGCCAAAATTAGTCAGCCCTGCAATCCGGAAAGCCTCAGCCATCGTGGTTCCAATAGGTAATTTGAGGGTCACCGGCTCAGGTACCTCCCCTGCTATGGTGAGATATTTTTCAGTGACGGGGTTGCCCCGGACCGCCTCAGCAATATTGACCAAAGTTTCGACATTCGTTACAATACAATCTACTTTGAGCGGTATTCCCCCTTGGGGAACTACCTCGCCCGTTACCTCCCGGACAATAACATGTTCATCACCGGCAGGATAAAAGTCACCTAGGATATGAATTCTGAACGGTTTGCCTTGGACAGCTTTTTCCAGGCTCCGGACGGCATCCCGGTATTTGCCTTTTAAGGCTATGATCCCTTCGGCGGCACCGGCCAGTTCCATTACAATCTCCAGCCCCTTGATCACTCTTTCCGTCATGAGTGCCAAAAGCTGCTGGTCAACCCTCAAGAGAGGCTCACATTCGGCTCCGTTAACAATAATCCTTTGGGCTGCCGAGGAAACTTTAACATGGGTAGGAAAGCCTGCACCTCCGGCTCCTACTACACCCGCCTCTCTGATCTTAGCAAGTATTTCTTCCTTCATATTTGCCACCTCTTCAGCGTTGTTTTCCTTCTTCATCAATAATGCCTACGATCATGGCATCTATGGGTGAATCGTCTAAATTTCCCATCCGCCGGGCTGAACTGCCCTCGGTTACGATTACTTTTTCTCCGATCCCGGCGCCAATAATATCTGCAGCTATGATAATGCGACAGTCTGCTTCATTTTTCCGGTCTAAAAGCTGCACGATCATCATTTTTACTCCGACTAACGATTCATCCTTACGGGTAGCCCAAATATTGTCAATTACTCTTCCAATCTTCATTTTCTCACCCTCACCACTTTATAAATTCCCCCGAATTCACACAGAACTTTTCCGTCCTTTTTATCCTGCGACCAAACCTTTTTTGGCCAGCTCTTTAATGACACTCTCAATGATCAGTTTTTCAATGTCCTGAGTACCTGTCTTGACAGCGGGAGTGACTTCCAGCCCTAAAAGCCCGGCGGCATTTCTGTACATAATTTTATCCCGGACCTCGTCTTTTAAAGGTAATTTCCGATAATTTTCGAGGGCATCCCGAAAGTCTACAAAGGGATGAGCACTGGCAAAAAGAACCTTGTCACTGATGATCGTATTGATGGCCTGAATATATGCCTCCGATTGCGGAAAAAATTCATATTCCGATAATTCCAAATAGACATTTTCATTACGCTGAGCCACAATAATCATCTCATTAACCCAGGGATACCCGCCATGACTGATAACAATTTTCAGCTCCGGGAAATCCCGGGCGACGAAATCAATATATCTGGGGGCAACATGGTCGATTACGGCATTAGGCACCAGTGTTGCCGGGCCTGTGGTAATCACTAGGGGGATATTCAATTCACAGCACTTGGCATAGATCGGGTAGTATTTGGCATCGTTAACATAAATCTGCGCCAGATAGGGATCAATTGCCGCACCCTTCAGGCCTTTGTCCTGCACTAAATCTTTTAACTCTTCAATGGCCCGCATGCCTTTATGGGGATCCATGCCTGCAAAACCGATAAATTTGCGGGGAAACATCTTGACAAACTCAACAACACTGGGATTATTCGATTTAGCTGAATAGGTCGTTTCACAGTCCCTGCCTGTCACAACAGCAACTTCAACATTGTGTTTATCCAATTCGTCGACAACTTCTGCTACGGTCTGGGGCTTCATCTTGTTGAAGTCAATGGAAGCGCAAAGACCTTTAAACATTTTACTATTGGCGATTCCGGAGAGGGTTTCGGCAGTATTGGGCCTAAACCTAAAATCAATAACTTTCATCATTATCCTCCTTTTGATTTTTATCTTGAGAAGTCCGGTTCAAAAATCTTTGTTCCGGCTTCCGCTATTTCCTGAATATAAATTTTCAGAATGAATAGTATAATTTTTACTAATGCAAAAACTATACCAACCGTTTCGTGCTTACTGCGATCTGTTAAATTGCTCCCATTTTTAAGGAATGTTGTAAAAATGCAACCATACACCCAAGCTCCTCTTAAGTAAACAAGCCCCGCAGCTCGCTTCAGATTAATCATGTGCAAAACCGCATCATAAGTTGCAACACTGCAACTCTCCATATTGACAGCCGCATGGATATTATGTAAAATTATTTCATTCTATAAATTTAAATTATCATTATCATAAAAAGGGGCGATGGAATGGTAATGGATAAAAGATGGCTCAATGAAATCCCCAAATATTTCGAGAACATTCTGGATGTTTTCAGTGATGGCATCTACATAACCGACTCTAAAGGCAAAACATTAAAAGTAAACAAAATGTATGAACGGCAGTCCGGCTTAAAAGAAGAAGAATTAAGCGGAAAATTAGTGCAGGATTTAATAAAGGAAGGAGTATTTGACATCGCCCTGAACCCGGGCATCGTCAAAAGCGGGAAATGTCAAACATGTGTGCAGGTCAATAAGCAAGGCAGAAAAATCGTTTTAAACGGCAATCCTGTCTTTGATGACCAGGGCAAAGTGGCCTTAGTTGTGACCTTTGCCAGAGATATCACCATACTCTCCCAATTACAGGAGCAAATTGCATCTCAACAAGATCTAATTGAGAAATATCACCATAAATTTTCCTACTACGAAAAGAACAAAACCTGTTCAATAATTGCTGAAAGTCCTAAAATGTTAAATTTATTAGAGATCATCCAAAAGGTCTCTAAAACTGATGCGACTGTACTGCTCCTGGGAGAAACGGGAGTAGGAAAAGACGTGATTGCCAGAATCATTCATAAAGACAGCCCCCGCATTAACGAACCATTCTTAAAGGTTGACTGTACTTCCATCCCGGAAAATTTAATAGAATCTGAACTTTTCGGTTATGCACCCGGTGCTTTTTCCGGTGCCAATGCCAAAGGGAAACCGGGTTTTTTCGAACTGGCCGAAAAGGGAACTTTATTTTTAGATGAAATAGGTGAGCTGCCCCTTTCCATGCAGGGTAAACTTTTACGGGTCTTACAAGACCAGGAGATCATGGGCGTAGGGTCAACAAAAGTAAAAAAAGTAGATGTCCGGATTATCGCTGCCACTAACCGTGATCTTCTCCAGGAAGTAAAAACCGGAAAATTCAGAAGTGATTTATACTACAGGCTGCGTGTTGCCGTTCTTGATATTCCCCCTTTACGGGAAAGAAAAGAAGATATCCTGCCTTTAGCGGATTTTTTCTTCGAAAAGTTTAATTCTAAGTATAAAAAAGCAATGGTAATGGCCCCTGAGGCCCAAAATGCCTTTACCAGATATAATTGGCCCGGGAACATCAGAGAAATGGAAAATTTAATCCAGAGTCTTTTAGTAACCAAAGACAAAGATGTGATTAATGTCTGTGATCTGCCGTCTAATATGCTCCAGGATGAAAATTGCTTGAATGATAGTTCCTTGTTATTATCTGCGATTACCAGAGGAAAAAAGCTAAGTGATATTATGGCCGAAATCGAAAGGGATATCCTGGAACAGGCTCTCAATGAATTCGGCTCTGTTTCAGCCGCCGCCAGGCACTTACAGGTGGACAGATCAACAATCTTTAGGAAGCTCAAAAAGACACCCTAGACAATAAAAAAATTTTTTCTTTTTAATTCAAGTTAATAATTTCACATTTTTATTCATGAAACATTAAGAACGTTGCAGAACAGCACTATAGGTTGTAATTCTGCAACGTTCTTAATGTTTCCATATCTTTCTTTATCCCTCTCCGTTTTTCGGAATTGCTTATGATGCCGAAATGCAACAAGTATTTTTTGCATAAAAAAAATTGATGCATAACATTAATGTTTTTTGATTGGCATTTATTTTGCAAAAGAAAAGGTATGTACAACCAATAAAAAATTTTTATGAATTAGGGGGGGAATTTTTCTTATTACAGGTTTTCATGATTTATGAACAGTTTTTTCGGAGGGCTAAGAGAGAATATGGTTTTTAAAAAAAGGAGGCTATTGGTGTGAAAAAATTTATGCTTTATTTTTTAGTTTTAGTACTTATTTTAGGTTTAGCTGTTGGCTGCAGCGGTAAAAAAGAAGAGCCTGCTCCCCAAGATGACGGTAATACCGCCGAGCAACCTCAGGAGCCTGCCAAGCAAGAATATAAGTGGCGCCTGGCCCAATCTAAGGCCAGTCAGCATCCGGTTTCCCAGGGTTATAATAAATTTGCCGAAATCGTAGCAGAAAAATCAGACGGCAGAATCACAATTGATGTATTCAATGATGCAGTTTTAGGCAGCGACCGGGAATGTATTGAATCGGCACAAAACGGCACCTTGGAATTTGCCGGTTCTTCTACACCTAATATGTCCAGCTTTACGAATCTCTTTACCGCTTGGGATCTTCCTTACATATTCGAAAATAAAGATGAAGTTTATAAAGCTATTGACGGCGAACCGGGTACTTTAGCTGCTAAAGAAATGGAAAAAGCCGGTTTTAAGGTAATTTTCTTTCCTGATTACGGCTTCCGTCAAGTTGTAAACAATGTCAAAGAGGTGAAGCTCCCTGCAGATTTAGACGGCTTGAAAGTAAGAACCACCAACTCACCTGTAGAAATTGCCGACTATAAGGCTTTCGGAGCTAACCCGACTCCCATAGCCTGGGGTGAAGTTTATACGGCATTGCAGCAAGGCACGGTACAAGGCGAAGGAAACTCCTATTCTTTATTATGGGATACAAAGCACCAGGAAGTATTAAAATATGCAACTGAAATTAATTATAACTACAGCGCCGATATTCTGGTTATGAACAAGGATTTGTTCGACAGCTTAGACCCTGCGGACCAGACGTTGCTGATGGAAGCAGGCAAAGAGGCCGTAGCATGGCAGCGCAACAGGGCAAATGAAAGAGAAGCAGAGGCGGAAAAACAGTTTCTTGATTTCGGCATTAAGATTTATGAACCAACCGCCGCAGAAATGCAGGAATGGAAGAAAACAGTTAAACCTGTGTGGGATGAGTTTTTAGCTCCCGGAAAAGCTGAACCGGAATATGTCGATTTAATTTTAGAAACTATCGGTAAAACAAAAGAAGATATATTTGGAAATTAAATAAAAGTTGCAGTGTAGTGCCCGGTTCGGGCACTACACCTTAGCATATAGGATAGAATATTGCTCTGGTCTTATCCCTTAATAGGAGGTCGCCTTTATGACAACAAACGTCGATACAGTATTGGACATAAATGAAACACCGGTAAAGCAGTCATTTTTCACAAAATTAAATAATAAATTTGAAGAATATGCTATTGTGGCTGGTTTTTTAATTTTCACAATACTCATAAACCTGCAGGTAATTAACAGATACATGCTATCCTTTGTAGAAATTGCCAATATAACTACCTGGACAGAGGAAGTGGCCCGCTATGCATTTATTTATATTTCCTATATAGGTGCTGCCTTAGCAATAAAGCAGCGTGCAAACATTAGTGTTGACGCGGTTACCCGTTTGTTACCCCCGAAAATAAGCAAAGCTTTAGAGTTAGCTACTATCTTACTTTCCTATGGGTTGTTTTACATCCTGATCAAAGGTGGTCTGGAGAACTGTTATAACCAGTTGATTCGGGGCCAGGTTACACCGGCGCTTTTTCTCCCTATGTATATACCTTATTTTGCCGTTCCTTTTGGAATAGCCTTAATGACCTTTAGAACAGTTCAAGTTATGATTCAAGACATCAAAGAAATGGATGCCAGGCAAATCCTGATTTCCTTAGCAATAGCTTTGGCTTTGCTGCTGCCGGCCTACTTTTTAAGCGGGGCCAAAGCAGCCGTAATACTATTTCTTTATTTCGGCTTATTGATTCTCAGCGGCATGTCTATTGCTTTTGCTCTGGGGGCAGCAACATTAATCACAACGATTGCTACCAACGCCATACCTTTATCCTATTTTGCCCAGTCTGCTTTTACAGGCATTGATAACTTCCCGATTATGGCTATCCCCTTCTTTGTGGCCGCCGGCGTTATCATGGGCGCAGGCGGATTATTAAAAAGACTGCTGCATTTAGCAAACGAACTGGTTGGTTTTTTCCCCGGCGGTCTGGCCCTGGTAACAATTGTTACCTGCATGTTTTTCGCGGCAATTAGCGGCTCCGGACCTGCAACAGTCGCTGCCGTAGGTACTATGATGATTCCCGCCATGATCAGGCAGGGCTATCACCCCGCCTTCGCAGCGGCATGTGTAGCTGCGGCAGGATCAATCGGTGTAATTATTCCCCCCAGTAACCCCTTTGTAATTTATGGGGTCGTTGGTGAACAATCAATCGGCAAACTCTTTATCGCCGGTGTTGTTCCCGGATTATTAATCGGCATCGCCTTATGCTCCGTAGCCTTTATTATCTCTAAGAAAAACGGTTGGAGCGGCGATAAAAATAAAATTGATCTGAAGAGTGTGGCCAAAGCAACCTGGGACGCTAAGCTTGCTTTAATGGTTCCGGTGATCATCCTAGGCGGCATTTATGGTGGTATTATGACCCCTACGGAAGCATCTGCCATCTCCGTTGCTTATGGACTAATTATAGGTTTATGGGTATACCGTGATCTCAAGTTTAAAGATGTTTACAACTGCCTGGTTGAATCCGGGGTAACGCAATCCATAATCATTATTTTAATCGCAATGGCCACAATTTTCGGCCGTCTGATTACCATCGAACGGGTTGCCGAAGCTGTAGCAGCTTTCGTCTTGAGCATCAGTACCAACAAAATCATCGTGTTAATGTTAATCAATATCTTCCTGCTCTTCGTCGGTACAATCTTAGAATGTTTGGCAGCTATTGTGATTTTAACTCCTATTCTCCTGCCAATGATGATGAAACTCGGTGTGGATCCGATCCATTTTGGTGTAATAATGGTTGTTAATTTAGCAATCGGTTTTATTACCCCGCCGGTAGGGGTCAATTTATTTGTCGCCTCTGGAATTTCAAAATTAAGAATTGAAGAAATATCTGCAAAAATTTTACCTTTGTTAATAATCATGCTCATTATTCTTTTATTAGTTACTTATCTTCCGATAATTTCTCTGTGGTTACCATCATTAATGTAATTAAAGCCGGCAGATAATTTGACTCAAATATAGTCTCTGTTAGCGAATACGCTCTTACACCATGTTCCGGAGGTGGTTTTTTAGGTCCCAATCGATCATTATTCTTTAGTCAGACAGCTATCCAACTTTAATATTTAGGAGGAATATAAAAATGACAAGTTGCTGTGTTTTATCACCCCAAGAAATAAGAATTGAAGAAGAATTAAAAGGTATTGAAAAACTTTATGGCCGGGAAAGAGCTTTTAAGATTTTGAAAGAAGTACAGACACAACGCCGTCCGATTATTGATATCGAAAGGGCGAAATATTTTACGGAATCAATGAAACAAACGGAAGGCCAGCCCCTGGTATTAAGATGGGCCAAAGCCATGAAGCATGTCGCAGAAAATATCTCCGTCTACATTGATAAAAACAATCTCCTGGTGGGGAGAGCCGGCTGCCCCGGCAGATATGGTATCCTTTATCCTGAATTGGACGGGGATTTCCTGGATATCGCTATCCAGGAATTGCCGCAAAGGGTCGAATCTCCTTTTAATGTCTCCGCCGAAGATGCCAGAATCGTTGTGGAAGACATCGCTCCCTATTGGAAAGGCAAAACATACCACGAAGCACTGGCCAAAGCCTTACCTGCAGACACCTTGAAATTAACGTATGACCCTGAAAACCTGCTGTTATCCAGATATATCGTTAACGAAACTTCTTCTTTCCGTTCTTCCCTGCAATGGGTCCATGATTTCGAAAAAGTTCTTAAAATAGGCTTTAAAGGGATTAAAGAAGGAGCCCGGAAGCAGCTAGACGCTTTAGATCCCTTCAGCCCTGTCGACAATATGGAAAAACGTCCTTATCTGGAAGCTGTGATCATCGAATGTGAGGCAATAACCATTTGGGCCCAAAGGCATGCTCAGCTGGCAGTTGAAATGGCCGGAAAGGAAACCGACCCCCAAAGAAAAGCAGAATTGCAGAAAATAGCCGAAATATGTGCCTGGGTACCGGAAAATCCGGCCCGTAACTTCTATGAAGCCGTACAGTCCCAATGGTTTACCCAAATGTTTTCCCGTCTTGAACAGAAGACCGGTACGATCATTTCTAACGGCCGTATGGATCAGTATTTTTATCCCTTTTATATTAAAGATCTTACCGAAGGACGCATCACGGAAGAAGATGCCCTGGAACTCTTGGAATGCATGTGGGTAGCAATGGCTCAGTTTATAGACTTGTATATCTCCCCCGCCGGAGGAGCGATCAACGAAGGCTATGCCCACTGGGAAGCCGTTACCGTCGGCGGGCAGACGCCCGACGGCAAAGATGCCACAAATGAATTAACCTACTTATTCTTAAGATCTAAACGGGAATTTCCCTTAAATTATCCTGATCTTGCTGCGAGAATTCATGCCCGTTCACCGGAACGGTACCTTTATGAAGTTGCCGAAACCATCAAAGAAGGTTCCGGTTTTCCCAAAATCATTAATGATGAGGAAGTCATTCCTCTGGCCTTATCTAAAGGAGCAAATTTTGCAGAAGCCTTTGATTATGCCGTGTCCGGTTGTGCGGAACACAGGATGCCCAACCGGGATACTTATACAAGCGGCTGTGCTTATATCAACTTCGCCGCTGCTTTAGAAATGGCTCTTTACAATGGGAAAATGAAAATATACGGTGATGAGCAATTAAGCATTGCCACCGGTGATCCCAAAAAGTTTCAAACATGGGATGAATTATGGCAGGCTTATCTGGCCCATCAAACAAACTTTATTAAACATGCTTTCATCCAGCAGCACAATGTGATCCGTTTAAGGGCTCAGCATTTCGCCTTTCCTCTGGGTTCAGCCCTTCATGACCTCTGTATGAAAAATTGTATAGATCTACACCAGCCTGTCATCGAAGGCGGTATAAACTTCGGATACTTTGAATATATCGGATATGGAACGGTCATTGACTCTCTGGCAGCCATCAAAAAGTTAGTATTTGAAGAAAAGAAATTAACTATGGAAGAATTACTGGATGCCTTAGAATGCAACTTTGAAGGTAAAGAAGATATCAAGGAAATGCTTAAAAATGCACCGAAATACGGCAATAATGATGAATATGCGGACACCATCGGCCAGGACATTGATCGAGCAGCCCTTGAATTCACCAAGAAATATTCTCAGGAATTAGGCGTACACCTGGATATAAGGTATGTACCTTTTACCTCCCATGTCCCCTTCGGGAAAGTGGTAAGCGCTACTCCTAACGGCAGGAAGTCCTGGACTCCGCTGGCTGACGGCTCATCTGCTTCCCACGGTGCCGATGTAAACGGTCCGACTGCAGTTTTGTTATCAAACTTTAATACGAAAAACTATAACTACCGGGAACGTGCCGCCAGGTTGTTAAATATCAAACTAAGCCCTTCAACCCTGGTCGGTGAAGAAGGCCTCAGAAATCTGGTTTCCTTTATTAGAACGGCCTGTGACTTAAGACTGTGGCATTTACAATTTAATGTGATTAATAAAGAAACTCTCTTAAAGGCCCAAAAAGATCCCGACAGCTATCGCAACTTACTGGTTAGAGTCGCCGGATATAGCGCATATTTCTGTGACTTATCTCCGGATTTACAAAACGATATCATTGAAAGAACAGAACACAGCAATCTCTAAACACCCCCTTATACACCATGTGTTAGGTCCTGCTTTACTTTTTTAGCAGGACCTAGCTATATCTTCATATTGGAGGCGATACCTTGGTCTTAAATTTAAACTACACTAAAGATCACTACGGTAATATTTTTAATATTCAACAATTTTCTGTGCATGACGGTCCGGGTATTAGGACCCTGGTCTTTCTCAAAGGCTGCCCCTTAAGGTGTAGCTGGTGCAGCAATCCTGAATCCCAAAATCCTCAGCCGGAGCTGGCCTACAACAGCAATAAATGTTTAGGTACGAATAAATGTATCAGATGTATTGAAATTTGCACTTATGGGGCAATAACCAATGGTCAGGATAACAAAATCTCCATAGACAGAGACTTATGCAGCAACTGCCTCCTCTGTGTGGATGCCTGCCCTTCCAAAGCTTTAAATACCTATGGAAATTATATGTCCATAGAACAAGTATTAAAAGAAGTTGAAAAGGACAGCATTTTCTATTCCCGGTCCGGGGGAGGGATCAGCTTAAGCGGCGGTGAGCCGCTGGCCCAGCCGGAATTCGCCGTCAATCTTCTGAAAGAAGCCAAGCGGCGCCGTATGAATACTGCAATGGAAACATGCGGTTACTATGACTGGTCTGATCTTAATGCTGCCTGTCAATACTTAAATCTGATTATTTTTGATATTAAATGCTTAGACCCCGACAAGCATAAAAAATATACCGGTGTATCCAATAAATTAATCTTGGAGAATTTTTTAAAACTCTGCGAGAATTACCCGGATTTGCCTAAATTAGTGCGGACACCGGTAATCCCTACTTTTAATGATAATGAGGAGGATATTAAAGAAATTATTGCTTTTATTAAAGATAAGCCCCAGGTCACTTATGAACTATTGCCTTATCACCGTTTAGGCCAGCCTAAATATGAGTACATAGGCAGAACTTACCCGCTGTCCGACCTTAAATTAGCTGAAGAAAAAATGAACGATTTAAAAGAACTGGCTGCTAACAGCCTGGGAAAAGCTTAGCATAAAAAAGCCGGGGTTCACTTAAATGTGTAACCCCGGTCATTTTTTCAAACCTGGCTAAGCTTCTCTGCCAGCAATTTAAACATATCTGCCACGTCATTTTCTGCCGGTATTTTGCGGTTGGTCACTATGCCGTTATTTCCTGTCGGATTCAGCTTAACACCAAGCATCGTATCTTCGACCAAATAGGGAACGGCAGCTATGAATTCTGCCGGATTTTTTATGTAATCTTTAGCGGCCTCCCAAATTAAAAATCTGGTATTGTACTCTTCAATGATCTTAACTGCTTCTTTTGCTAATTCTGCTTCCGCTAAAGTACGGTCTGCCCCTAAAGCTACGGCAACTTTGGCATATCTGTCTTGAGCCGCTTGAAGTCCGAAATCCATTACAAAGGGCAGCAGCAGCGAAACACTCAAACCATGGGGGATATGAAATTTCGCCCCTAAAGCACGGCCGCCCGCATGAGCCAGATTGGTGGATGCATTGGAAAAGGCAATTCCCGCATAATAACTTCCTAAAAGCATCTGCTGCCGGGCCTCAAGATCTGCGCCATTTGAATAGGCCTTAGGTAAAGCCCCACCACAAATTCTAATCGCCTCCAGAGCATAAAAATCTGTTATCTGATTGGCTCTTATGGAGACATAAGCCTCAATAGCATGGTTAAGAGCATCCATTCCCGTAAATGCCGTAAATTTCCGGGGCAGCGTCACCGTTAAATCCGGATCGAGCACAGCTACCTTAGGTACTAAATCAGGATGCCCGGGATTCATTTTGGAATTCAGCCGCGAATTTATAATAACCATAATTTTGGTGGCTTCAGAGCCGGTACCGGCAGTAGTCGGAACAGCGATAATCGGTAGACAGTCAAGGTAATTCCGCCCCACGATCTCCTGCCATTCTAAGCCGGCATTTTTACTGAATACGGCAACACCTTTAGCAATGTCAAGGGAGCTTCCCCCCCCTACGGCTACGATACAGTCTGCCCCGAATTCCCTGGCAATGCCGACTCCCTGTTCCACATCATCCGTGGTCGGTTCACCGGTAAAGCCGGTAAAGAACTCTACCAGTATTTTATCTGCTGCCAAAATATCTTTTACTCGTTTACCAACTCCCTGGGATTCCTGGGCTAAAAAGGAATCCATAATAACCAGCACTTTACTCCCGCCGGCAGCTCCAACCAGTTTACCCAAATTGTTAAGACTTCCTGCACCTGTTTCCAAGCGGCCCGGCATTAAAATTGAGACCAATTTTATCACCCCTTATTAAAATCGTCAGTACGTACGTACCAGTTATCTATATAATTATTCATCCCCGGCCCTTTATCCTGCTTTTTTAAAAAAATTATTATGAAAATCTTACTTTTTTTCTGTACGGGAACCAGCAGTCAGACCCCTGAATTTCAGCGGTTTTGACCACTGCTTAAGCCTGTAATAATGCTAAAAAAGAGTACCTGTTCAGGTACTCTTTGGGAAAATATTAATTATTTTATTTTACATAAATAGCGGTGCAAATACCAGAGAAACTATGGTCATCAGCTTAATCAGGATATTGATTGACGGACCTGATGTATCTTTAAAGGGATCGCCAACGGTATCACCGGTAACTGCAGCTGCATGAGCATCAGAACCCTTACCGCCGTATTCACCGCCTTCAATATATTTCTTAGCATTATCCCAGGAACCACCGGCATTAGCCATCATAATTGCCAGTAAAAATCCGGAAACTAAAGCGCCGGCCAGTAATCCACCCAGAGCCTGTTTACCTAAGCCGGGTAATAAACCGACGGCAATAGGCACTACAACAGCTAACAGCCCGGGAATAACCATTTCTCTTAAAGCCGCAGCCGTACTAATACTTACACATTTTGCGTACTCAGGCTTAGCTTTGCCTTCCATGATCCCGGGGATTTCTCTAAACTGTCTTCTTACCTCTTCAATCATATCACTGGCCGCACGGCCAACAGCATTCATAGTTAAAGCAGAGAACAGATAAGGAAGCATTCCGCCGATAAACAGCCCGGCGATCACCGAGGGATTTAAAATATCTATACTCTCAATCCCGGCAGCTTTAGTGTAAGCACTAAATAAAGCTAAGGCTGTTAGAGCAGCGGAACCAATGGCAAAACCCTTACCGATAGCTGCGGTGGTGTTACCTACCGCATCCAAACCATCTGTGATTTTACGGACCTTGGGATCTAAATGAGACATTTCCGCAATGCCGCCGGCATTGTCGGCAATAGGACCGTAAGCATCAACAGCTACAACCATACCGGTAGTTGACAGCATACCTACAGCGGCCAGAGCAATACCATAAAGCCCGGCGAATTTGAAAGAAATTAAAATTGCTATCACAATTACGATAATCGGTAAGGTAGTAGACATCATACCTACACCCAGACCAGCAATAATATTAGTAGCTGCCCCCGTTTGCGAAGCCTTAGCGATACCCTTTACAGGACCATAATCACCGGAAGTATAATATTCAGTAATTTTACCAATAATAAATCCTGCCAATAAACCGGCAATCGTAGCAACAAATACACCCCTACCGGTGACATCTCCTTCAGCAGGAAGCATGCTGGTGGTTAAGAAATAGGTAGCAATAAGCGCTAATACCATTGCAACAATTTCACCCATATTTAACGCTTTGGAGGCATTGGCATCGTCACCTGTTTTAACAAAGAAAGTACCGATTATGGAAGCCACAATACCGGCTGCTGCAATCATCATCGGTAATAAAATACCGCCCTGTCCTAAATTTAACGCAACTGCCAGGGCCATCCCGGCAATAATGGAACCAACATATGATTCAAATAAGTCGGCACCCATCCCGGCTACGTCACCGACATTATCACCTACGTTATCGGCAATAACAGCCGGGTTACGGGGATCATCTTCAGGAATTCCCGCTTCTACCTTACCAACCAAATCAGCACCTACATCGGCCGCTTTCGTATAAATACCGCCGCCTACACGGCCGAATAAAGCAATCGAACTGGCTCCTAACGCAAAGCCGTTAATCGTATTGGGATTATCAAATAAAAATGTTACGATACCTAATCCTAAAAGTCCTAGTCCGACAACGGACATACCCATAACCGCTCCACCGGAAAATGCAACCCCCAGAGCTTTATTAGCACTTTCCTGAGCGGCATTTGCAGTACGAACATTGGCCTTTGTAGCGATATTCATACCAATGTACCCGGCTAATGTGGAGCAGGCAGCACCAATAATAAAAGCGATGGCAGTTTGCGGCTGCAAGCTGTCCTGTCCTTGTGTCATCGCACCTGCAGCGAAAATAATACCCGCAAGAATTACTACAAATATAATCAGCGTTCTATATTCCCTAAACAGAAAGGCCATTGCACCTTCATGAATTGCTGCAGCAATTTCCTGCATCGTTTTATTGCCCGGCTCAACCTTATTGACTTTAGCAGCTAAATAAAAAGCAAATAATAAGGCTAAAATACCTGCAACAGGTGCCCATAACGTAAACTGGTCGTTCATTATTTAATTCATCCTCCTTCAACCCTTTTCAAATCTCCCCAATATTTTTACCATATTATACCAAAGAAATGAGTAATGTTAAAACCATAAAGCCAATAGCAAAAATAGTAGACAACTTGCTCAAGAAGCCATCCATCCCTTTTTTCTTACCAAATATTGTTTCGGCACCACCGGCAATAGCACCCGACATCCCGGCACTTTTACCCGATTGTAATAGTACAGTGGCAATTAAGCCCACAGAAGCTATAACCTGCAGAATGGTAAAAAATATTTTCAAGCCTTACACCTCCCCACACAATTAGTGACTGGTGACTAGTGACTGGTGACTGGTAAGTTTATAGATCATAGAACATAGTTTATAGCAGTCTTCTGTTCCTGGTGCATCAACACTGGAGCTGCCGAAGCTCTCCCGATGGTTGACGGGTAGTGACTGGTAAACTTAGTTTATGCACCGCTTTGTTCGTCACTAAACGACCAAATGATTTTATATATTATTAGTCCATAACTAGTATTTTAGCAAATCATAACTTGAATAACAAGAAGGAAACCCTGCCTGGTGTATCAAGAGTTTTGCGCGGGTTAAAATACTGATTAGGCTGGGTTTTGAACAGTATGCCGGTGACATGCTCCTCCGTTTTGCTTAACCCTGCCGGACTTAACCACCAGCCTCCGGGGCTTTTACAAAATGCTGTTAATCAACTCTAGTCCCGAACTACCCGAAAAAAAGGTTTAGGATAATAATATCCTAAACCTTATAAATTATCCTTTAAGATTATATAAATTTTTCAGGCCTTTGTAAACTGCTGTTTCGTCAAGTTCTTCTTCTATCCGCAGCAGTTGGTTATATTTAGCGACTCTGTCGGTTCGTGAAGGGGCTCCTGTTTTGATTTGACCGGCATTTGTTGCTACGGCAATATCGGCAATTGTCACGTCTTCTGTCTCTCCGGAGCGGTGGGAGATAATCGAGGTATAGCCTGCCTGTTTAGCCATTTCTATCGCATCTAAGGTCTCCGTAAGGGTTCCGATCTGATTTACTTTAATTAGAATACTATTCGCCGTCCCGGAATGAATGCCCCGCTCTAATCTTTCCGTGTTTGTTACGAATAGGTCATCGCCAACCAATTGAATTTTTTTACCTAGTTTATCCGTTAGCAGCTTCCAGCCTCTCCAATCTTCTTCCGCCAGTCCGTCTTCAATGGAGATAATCGGGTATTTCTCAACAAGTCCTGCGTAGAAATCTACCATCTCTTCGCTGCTTCTTGTCAGACCCTGTCCTTCAAAATTATAAGCATTATCTTTATATAGCTCCGTTGCGGCAACATCCAGAGCCAGATATACATCTTCCCCGGGCTTATAACCCGCTTTATGAATAGCCTCGACAATTACATCCAAAGCTTCTTCATTGGAAGCTAAATTAGGTGCAAACCCGCCTTCATCCCCCACTGACGTATTATAGCCTCTGCTTTTAAGCACTTTTTTCAGGTTATGGAAAATCTCGGTGCCCATCCGCAAAGCTTCGGCAAAAGAATTGGCACCAAGGGGCATTACCATGAATTCTTGAATATCTACATTATTATCGGCATGTTTGCCCCCGTTAAGAATATTCATCATGGGCACAGGCAATGTTTTGACATTAGTCCCCCCTATATACCTGTATAACGGCATTCCTAAGCTATCCGCAGCCGCTTTAGCAACAGCCAGGGATATACCTAAAATGGCATTAGCCCCTAATTTGGACTTATTAGACGTACCATCCATATCCATCATTAATCTATCCACACCTATTTGGTCATAGGCATCTAAGCCGATTAAAGCCGGTGCTATTACGGTATTAACATTATCTACGGCATTTAGGACACCTTTACCCATAAACCTTCCAGGAGCTTCATCCCTAAGTTCTACAGCCTCAAAAGCTCCTGTGGAAGCACCTGACGGTACTGCCGCCCGGCCAAAACTGCCGTCTTCAAGGTAAACATCAACTTCTACCGTCGGATTTCCTCTCGAATCAAGAATTTCTCTCGCATATACATCCGCTATAATACTCATTTAAAATATAACCTCCTTTATTAGTGATTAGTGACTAGTCACTGGTGACTGGTGACTGGTGACTGGTAGTAGTAAAGTTTATAGAGCATAGTTTATAGTTTATAGATATGGTTCCCAGTTCTCAGTTGGTTAGTGATTAGTAAAGTTTATAGAGCATCGTTTATTGTTTAGAGAGCTAAGAACAGTTTCATACCGTCACACTCTCTCATTCTCTTGTGATTAAACTGGCGCCCGTCATTTCTTCCGGTTTTGCCAGTTCTAAAAGTTCCAGTAAAGTCGGGGCAATATCCTGCAGGGAACCCTTTTTCAGCTTAACGGATTTCAGTTTATCATCAGCTAAAATGAACGGCACAGGATTACAAGAATGAGATGTTAACGGTTTATTATCATGATCGGTCATACACTCGGCATTACCATGATCTGCAGTGATGATTAAAGTGCCCCCCACTTCTCTAACCGCGTTAAATACACTGCCGATACAGTCATCAACTACCTCGACAGCTTTAACTGCCGCATCAACAAATCCTGTGTGCCCAACCATATCAGGGTTTGCATAGTTGATTAGAATAAATCCATACTCTTTCGTTAAAATTCTTTTCGTTACCTCTTCCGTAAGCTGATAAGCACTCATCTCCGGCTGAAGATTATATGTTGCTACTTTAGGTGAAGGAATAAGAATTCTTTCTTCACCCTCGTATGCTTCTTCTATCCCGCCGTTAAAGAAAAACGTGACATGAGCATACTTCTCAGTTTCTGCGATCCGCAGCTGCTTCAGACCGGCGTTACTGATTACTTCCCCTAAAGTACTGTCCAAATTCTGCGGGGGATAAGCAACCCTTGCCCGGAGATCTCTTTCATATTGCGTCATAGATACATAGTGGGTATTTAAATAGCCTTTTTCTCTGCGAAAATCTGAAAATCCTTGGTCCACAAAGGCCCTGGTCAATTGGCGGGCCCGGTCTGCTCTAAAATTGAAAAATATCACGGTATCTTCAGGATTCACCGTTCCTACGGGAGTCCCTGCTTTGTTAATAATTACCGTGGGCTCTACAAATTCATCAGTAACCCTCTTATCATAGGACTGCTGCACCGCCATCTGGGCCATCGTTGCCTTTAATCCTTCCCCGTCAACAATAGCTTTATATGCTAAAGCAGTTCTTTCCCAGCGTTTATCCCGGTCCATAGCATAATAGCGGCCCATTACGGAAGCTATTTTACCCAATTGTATTTCTTGAAGCTTCTTTTCCAGCACTGCCAGATATTCCTGGGCATTATCCGGCGGTACGTCTCTGCCGTCCAGGAAAGCATGAATATATACTTCCGGGAGCCCTTTTTCTTTGGCCATATCCAATAAGGACATTAAATGCTCAATATGGCTATGTACTCCTCCGTCGGAGAGAAGTCCCATTAAATGTAAAGCTTTATTATTCTTCACGGTATATTCCATAGCTTCGGCAAGGACAGGATTCGTTTTTATCGTACTTTCCCGTACGGCTTTGTTTATTCTGGTCAATTCCTGGTATACCACCCGGCCTGAGCCGATATTTAAGTGGCCGACTTCCGAATTGCCCATCTGTCCCTCCGGCAGTCCTACCATTTCGCCGGAAGCTTCCAGCAGGGAATGGGCATAGTTTTTCAGCAAATAATCATAATTAGGCTTACTGGCCAGGGCAACTGCGTTGCCATTATTCCGGTCTGCCTGTCCCCATCCGTCTAATATTACTAATACTGTTGGTTTCGCCATCAACAACTACTCCTTAAAATTGACTATTTGGGCAAAGGATTCTGCTTCCAGACCAGCCCCGCCTACTAATGCACCGTCAATATTTGTTTTGGCCATTAATTCACCGATGTTGGCCGGCTTGACGCTTCCGCCATATTGAATCCTGATCTGATTTGCAGTTTCCCCGTCAAAGATATCGGTCAGCAGATTTCTGATAAAAGCTATCGTCTGTTCGGCGTCCTCACTGGAGGCGGTTCTCCCTGTACCGATCGCCCAAATAGGTTCATAAGCAATGACGATCTTGGACCCTTCTGCTTTATCGATTCCCTGTAAGGCTGCTTCGACCTGTTTACGGCATTTGGCCTCTGTGAAACCGCCCTCTCTTTCTTCAAGGGTCTCTCCGATACAAAGAATCGGTGTCAAACCGGCTTTTAATGCTTTCTTAATTTTAGCTTTAATAAATTCATCGGTTTCACCGAAGATTTCCCGCCGCTCAGAATGACCGATTATCACATAATCTGTTTTTAGCTCCAAAAGCATTCCTGGTGAAATTTCACCGGTAAAAGCCCCTTTTTCCTCAGGATAAAAATTTTGAGCCCCTAATTTGATTTTGCTATTTCCAATAAGTTGGGATACGGCCGCTAAAGCCGTAAAAGGAACACACAATACGATATCTACTTCAGAATTGCCGGCAACTAATGGCTCCAACTGTACAACAAACTCTTGCGCTTCCTTAATGGTTTTATGCATTTTCCAGTTGGCAGCTATGATTGGCTTCCTCAATTTTCTTACCTCCTATTTATCATTTAAAGCGCTCACTCCCGGAAGTTCTTTTCCTTCGAGGAATTCTAAAGACGCTCCCCCTCCTGTGGAGATGTGACTAATTTTATCAGCAAGACCCGCCTTTTCCAGGGCAGCTACCGAATCTCCCCCGCCCACTATGGAATTGGCCCCGGACCCGGCTATTGCCTGCGCTACCTTATTTGTCCCTGCTGCAAAAGCCTCTGCTTCAAATACTCCCATCGGTCCGTTCCAAACTACCGTGCGGCCGGTCTGCAGGAATCTTTGATACATCCCGGCAGTCTTAGGACCTATGTCCAAGGCCATTTTATCCGGGGGAAACCCGGCAACGTCAACAGTAATGACATCTCCCGGATTTTCAATGGAGTCGGCAGCTACCAAATCAACCGGTAAGAGGAATTCTACCCCTCTGGCTTCAGCCTCTTTCAGCAAATTCCCTGCTAAATCAAGTTTATCTTCTTCCAGCAGAGACCTGCCCAGATCATAACCTTGTGCTTTTAAAAAAGTATTGGCCATACCGCCGCCAATAATTAACGCATCCACTTTATGTAAAAGATTCTCGATCACTCCGATTTTGTCGGAAACCTTAGCACCGCCTATAACGGCCACAAAGGGTTTAACAGGATTATTAAGAGCCCCGCCCAGGGCAGATAATTCTTTCTCCATTAAGAATCCGGCCACGGCAGGAAGGTATTTTGCAACTCCTTCCGTAGAGGCATGAGCCCTGTGGGCGGCACCAAAAGCATCATTTACATAGATTTCCGCCAGGGAAGCAAGCTTACCGGCAAAATCCGGGTCATTTTTCGTTTCCCCCGGATTAAATCTGACGTTTTCCAAAAGAACTACGTCTCCGGGCTGCATTTTTGCTACAGCATCTTCCGCGTCCGGCCCTACGGTGGTATCGGTTTTTCTTACCTTTTTGTCCAGAAGTTCCGCTAACCTCGCAGCAACATGATTTAAGCGGTACTTATCGTCGGCTTCCCCTTTCGGCCTCCCCAGATGAGAAACCAGTATTACCTTGGCCCCTTTTTCCACAAGATATTTTATCGTAGGTAAAGCCGCTTTAATTCTGGTATCGTCAGTGATATTCCCTTCCTTATCCCGGGGAACATTAAAATCCACCCTGACAAGGACCCGCTTATTTTGTAATTCTACATCTCTAATCGTCTTTTTATTCATTCCTTAACCTCCCATACCAAAAGGTTCAAATTATAGTTAGCTCCTTCTAATACTATAGCATTATTTAACAACCGGCGACAATTAACTATCGATTATTGCGCAACTATTTTTCCCTGTAAAAAATATATTATCTATTTACATCCAGAAGCCATCGGCTTTACCGATGGCTGTCTTTATTTACGATAAGCTTTTGGCGATATATTTGGCAAGATCTACTACCCGGCAGGAATACCCCCATTCATTATCATACCAGGAAATCACTTTGACTAAATCTCCTTCGATTAACATGGTGGACAAGGCATCCACAATCGAAGACCTGGAATCACCATTATAGTCTTTAGATACTAGAGGTTCTTCCGAGTAGCCCAGGATACCTGCCATTTCCCCTGTACTTGCTTCCTGCAGAGCCTGGTTTACTTCTTCCACAGTTGTTGTTTTATTTAACTCGGCTACCAAATCCACCACGGACACATTGGGGGTTGGAACACGCATGGCAAAACCATTCAGCTTACCCTTTAATTCGGGAAGCACTAGGGCAACTGCCTTAGCGGCACCGGTGGTGGTGGGGATAATGGACATAGCCGCTGCCCTGGCCCGCCTTAAGTCCTTATGGGGCAGATCCAATATCCGTTGATCATTGGTATACGAATGAACCGTAGTCATTAAACCCCGTTTGATTCCAAACTTATCATTCAATACTTTAGCTACAGGTGCTAAACAGTTGGTGGTACAGGAAGCATTCGATACGATATGGTGCTTTTGGGAATCATACTTCTCTTCATTAACACCCATGACAATTGTAATATCTTCCTCTTTAGCCGGAGCGGAAATTACTACTTTATCCGCCCCTGCCTCTAAATGCTTCTTAGCATCCTTACCGTTTGTAAAACGTCCTGTCGATTCAATAACGATTTGAACGCCCAGTTCACCCCAGGGTAATGCTGCCGGATCCTTTTCTGCAAATACTTTAATTTCTTTACCGTCCACAATTATGGAATTCTCCCGGGCTTCTACCGGACCAGGATATGTACCATGCACCGAATCATATTTTAAGAGATGAGCCAGAGTTTT
Organism: Peptococcaceae bacterium; assembly: GCA_049366715.1. GTDB lineage: Bacteria > Bacillota > Peptococcia > Peptococcales > BICA1-8 > JBMNCQ01. The sequence goes on from JBMNCQ010000004.1 coordinate 236,774, forward strand.
GGCATCTGTTAAATCATTAACGGCGACAATATCAAATTCCCCTTGCCGGGCTGCAGCTCTGAATACGTTCCTGCCGATTCTTCCAAAACCGTTGATTCCAATCTTAACACTCATAGATAAAACCTCCTTATTTTAGTGACTGATGACTAGTGACCAGTAAAGTTGCTAGTTACCAGTTCATGATTTATCGTATTTTTAAAAAGTATTTTACTTCGTTAGCTTGAAACTTCAGACAACTAGGTCGCATCAGATTATGCACCTTCATGATTTGCCATGGTACCTTTAATCAAGCAAAGCAGAATTATCTAAAATACGCACCGTCTTAATCTTGGCCTGACCCATCAGACTGCCCCAAAAGCTTACCTTTACCTTTTCCATTGGCTTACCCCAATATTTGATGTTCTATCCGCAAATTTTTAGCGATCTGCCAGGCAGCGCCTTCATCGATTATCAGCCAGTGAATGTGTCCTGCTTTCGTTACCGATTCAATAGCACCTGCTTTACTTTGACCACCGGCAATCGCTACAACTGTATCTATTTTACCCAGGTCATCCAATTTCAAACCTATACTGGGGGTAGAATATATAATTAAGCCGTCCGCATCAAAATAGTAGCCAAATGCTTCACCTTTAGCACCGTTTTTCTTTAATAATTCAATTTCTTCCCAGCTTACCCCCCTTCTTCTGGCCATTTCCAGAGCATCACCAATCCCGTGTATCAATACGTCGGTCTCCCGGATCAGCTGGATAATAGGAGCAATATAAGGGTCGTTTACCAGTTGCTCGGCAGAAGATCTACTCATATAATCAGGAACATGGAGCAGCTTATAGCCGGCTCCTAAACTCTCAGCAATTTTGGCCGTTATCGTGTTGGCCTGAATTTCAACCTGCTCTCCTAATCCGCCCCGGGCGGGAAGGATTTGGAGATTACTTCTGTTCTGGGGTATAATATGTTTAGCTAATTCAGCCAGGGTTGTTCCTCCGGCTACCGCAATCGTACCGGCATTTTTGATGATTTCATTAAAGTAATAGGCCGAAACCCGGCCCAGTTCTTTTTTAGCTAAAGGCTCCGCATCAATATCTCCCGGAACGATAATCACTCTCCGCACACCTAACTTTTTACTTAAAGCCTTTTCCAGACTGTCCAATCCGCACAGGCCATGGACAAGTATACTTAACTGTTCCAACAGCTTCTCTCCTAAAGGAGAGATACTCATTCCTTTTGATTCTGCATTTATCAGTTCTTGTTCCCGTAAGACCTCAACATCATTGCGCACAGTTCTTTCAGGTACATTAAGCTTTTCTGCCAATACCCTGCGCCCGATAGGCTGCATATACCCAATGGTACGCAGAATATTATAACGCCTTTGCACTACTTCTATTAGTTCCGGTGCTAATTTCCCCAAAAAAAATGCTTGTTCTGCCATCAGTACCTCCATTTTTGTCCCACTATGGTCATTTTTGTCCCGCTTTTTCTATATTATACCTCCAATAAATGGATTTTTCAAGATGTTCTCCATTTTTTCAGGCATTTCCGTAATTAATATTTCAGGATATCTGCCCTTCAAGTAGATAAACTCAGTGATTATACCTAATCTCTGCAAAAAAGAAGCAGCGCAAATACTTAACAGTTTTTGCGCTGCCTCTTTATATCGCTTTTGATTATTCCTAATGATTATCTTCCATAAATAAATCGTTAACAACCAGATAGTTATTGGCACCACCGTAGTTATCACCAAAGACAAAGATAATCTTCCGGGGGCTATTAATCGCTTCTTGAGCAGCCTCAGATAGTTTACCCGATTTTTCCTCCAGCAGGATACTGCCGGACCTTCCATAATAATTTCCCGTTGCCGCCGTCATTGCCCAAGTATTATCTGTAAATGAGAGGGTTTTATAAACTTTGGTGCCGTCGGCCACTACTTTACTGCCCGCCCAGCTATGGTGAGTGCTGACATAGCCTCCGCCGGTTACATTATCTACTGCTAGGCCGGTATAAGCACCATAACTTGTTCCAAAGACAGTAAACGCGCCATAGATGGTCTTATTTTTTATATTAAAAGCATCGACAGTCTCAATTCTGTTACCATCCCGGTAACCATTTAGCACTCTTCCATTCGTATGGACATCTCCTGTCATGACCAAACCCCGTTGGGACATAGCCAGAGGACCCTTGTATTCTTTGCCCTGCTGCATTTTATAATGATTAACTGCCAGCTGGTCCGGAGAAAGAACTGAAGAAGCCTCCTTTTCCAGGACATAGGACACTAAATGTTCTTTCGCCGTAAATTTCTGCGTCCATCTGCCGGTTTTATATCCTGGTGCTTTTATTTCAATATTTATTTCCCTGTTGGCAGGAACTTTTAGATTTTGAAAACCGGCCGTATCAGAGGTCCGGGTAACAGCGCCGAATTTCACTTCCAAACCATAGACGGGATTACCTTGTTCATCCGTGACTGAACCAAAGACAGTAGCTGTTTCACCATCCCGGACCAGGAGCAGCGGCTGTGGCTGACTGCCGGCACCGACATAGGATAGCTCGAATTTATATGCTGTGGGAAAATCATTTCCGGCATTAATCTTATATTTCTTGCCGGCTTCCACCGCGAATATACCATGATCCGTCTCACCAGGATTAAGTTTAATATTCCAGAGGGACATATTTCCTTCATCACGGACATTTCCCGTTAAATGAGCATTATCCCGCCAATCATCAGCAAGAGCCTTCTGCCAGTTGCTCTTATTATTAACATCCCTGGTCATAACGATTTTTTTAGTAAATAATCTCAAGACCGGTGAATCAATGTTGGCCGTGCTTATTTTTACCTGCCCTGTTTGAGGGGCGGTAAAACGATAAACGTCATTGGTGTCCTTATACCATCTATCCCCGCCCCATCTGTACTGCATACCTACATTACCGAAAAAGCAGACAGGCTCTGCGATATCCACCATAAAGGGATTGCTGTCTGAAACGATATCCCTTCCATTGGGATCATTCCGATAAGTTTCCCGGACTGCCCGGATAGTAAAATCTAAATAGGTTAGATCATTAGTAACCAAGGCAGCCTGGGAATATTGAGAGCCGGATACAGTAATATAATATGTTCCCGGATAGGCGTAGAAGGTCCTTTGGTCCTGGCCCGGTCCCACTTGCAGGGAGGTTTTCACCTCAGGAGAAAACACCCTTTTTTCCCCCGTTACAGAAGAAACGTAATAAACATTAATCTCCGCCTTGGCATAAAACATCTTATTGAGGGGAGTTACCTCGACAGAAACCATCCCTTCTTTTTCTATATTCAAAATATAGACCGGTACTTTAGCCTTGGATTCCATGGTTTTACCCAGTTTACCCGGCAAAGTGCCGTCAATATAAAGATCGTAGTATGAATATTGGATATTATCGTTGTTAAAACGTTTTTCCTGCATAAAATTCAAATCATCCTCCGGTGCCGGATAAATATCTCCTTCTCCGTAAGCTGCACCTGTCAAGACAAATATAAATATCATAGTGAGTAAAATCATTGTTTTCCCACGCTTAATCATTTGCTGTGACCTCCCAATCTTTTTTAGCGTTTTAACCAGTAACTTCGAAATTAGCAGCGAAAATTACACCTGCTATTCCCAGAAGTGCGCAAATAAAGAAAAATCAGAACTATTATTTTCTTTTTTGCCATTCTCTTTCATCATCCCTCTTTGGACTATCCTTATTCTTGACGTAGTAATGAATTATGTACCCTGCACCGGACATGATTATTACACCCAGCAAAAAAAGGGTTGCATAGAACATGACAATTATCAACACCTTCCTTTCTCTCCTAATCTATTTTCAATCTATCGAAAAAACACAAAAAAAAAATCACCCTTTCAGCTAAAAAAGGTATGATTTTTAGGGGTGATCACCTAGGGGTGGTATCTTCTCATTTAGTTTAACACCGGGTTATCATCTGAATTTCAGAGCAGCTCATCGATATAAGTTTTTAATTCTTCCCTTGAAGCTACATTTAATTTACCATAAATTCGGCGGATGTGTGTTTTGACAGTATTTTCACTAATGAATAACTCCGTGCTGATGCTTTTGTTACTAAACTTTTGGAGTAGATGATAACACACTTCCAATTCCCGGGGAGTCAGTGCCTTTAATTCTGCACATTGCTGTAATTGAGCAAATTTAAATTCCCTTTTGTCATTGATCTTTAAAGTTTCCGGGAAAAAGACTAAAAGAATTAAGGCCGTAAATAATGGGATAAAAGTAACTAAACCGTAGACGGAGGGATACCCCCAGCCTGAATTTTCGAATACTTGCGCTATTAAAGCGCCTATTGACGCACCTAAGAGCATGGCGGCAATTCCTCTGGGGAAGAGAGAATCTTGTCTTGACCGCTCTGCGATATCCCAGGAAAAACTCCACCCGAAAGCATTTACAAAAGCCCACCCGGATTGCAAAAATGTCTGGGTAATTAAATAGGTCAGCACCGATGACGGCATAATGAAAAAAGTAAAGGAAATCCCTAAAAACCCGACGCCCAGCATAAAGGCTATCTTTCTTCCATATTTATCAAGAATAATCCCTGCCGAAATAATGGCTATCAGGAAAAAAAACACATTGTAATACCTGTCGATATACTCATATGGCGCAAAAGAAGGATAAATTCCCCCGTAGGAAAAACCTCCTGCTATATAAACCACGCTAAGAAAGACAAAGATAAAATAAGGAGATATCTCACTTTTCATTATCTCTTTATTAATTACGACAGTATTTTTATATTTTGTAACTAATTTAAGATAAGCATAAACAGCGATACTACTCAGAACAACCGGTAATATTAAGGCCACTTGTTTAGTTAAGAGAGGTGAACTCAGATTAACAAAAAAAAGAATTGCAAAAGCGATAAACAGAGCTGCGGAGATAATTTTTCCCCGTAAATAGTTGACAATTACCCGGTTAGATATATAAGTCCAAAAACAGCCGATTCTTCCGATCATATATGCATAGAGCATGGCAGTGATTACCTGTAAATAGTAAGGAATAATGTGAAATAACAAGACCAAGGGCAGCAGCAACAATAAAGAAACGCAAAAAAATTGCGGCTGTTGCTCCAGCCTGGTTGGTTTTAAAAAGAAGCCCAGGACGTGGAAAACTACGGCTATAATGCTAAGAAAGGGAGCGGCATCTCCTGCTGCTATCGCTAAAACAGGACCAAAAAAAGTAAAAACTATGGTAGCACCATAGGCAAATCCCAGAGTCAGTATAATAAAAGGATATTCTTTGCAAATACTGCTATATGCTTTTATCAAGATCTTTCCTCCCTGTCCAGACTATTCATGAGCTCTTTTTTATTACTCACACCAAGTTTATGATAAATTTTCCGGGCATGACCTTTTAAAGTATTATCGCTAATACCTGACTCTGCGGCTATTTCTTTATTTTTCAGACCCAGCTTCATAAACTTATAAATCTCCAGCTCCTTTTCAGTGAGTAATTTAACAGCTTTGTCTTCTGTAATTACACCTTTCACAGCTTCTCTGATTTTTTTAACATCATTCATTTGAGCGATTCCCTTTTGCAGCATCTGATTAATAAAGGGTAAAAATGTAAAAGCAAGAATAGCACTTATGGCCGTAGCAGCTAGAGCTACATACATATGTTCTTTGGTATCGGTTAAAAACACCCCTAAAAGATTGCCGACAAAAACCGCCATTAAATTAGCTGCCATAATAAAAGCAAATATCTTAATCGGTTTACCGAAAATATAGCCCATTTCCCCCACCAATGTCCAAAGAAAAATATCTAAGACGGCATAGCCGGTAACTGTCAGACCATAAGCCGGAAGAGGGCTTTTAGTAAAAAGAATTAATAACAGATAGCCACAGGCTATCATCACCGTACCCATCGTGAGGGTTATCTCCGTCGGCAGCCTTCCCGGCAATTTGTAAATTGCCGCGCCGATAAGAATATACATACTGATATCAAAAATGTGTATATTCCCAAAACTTTTTTCCGCCACAGGGCCTATTAATGTTTGAACGATGCCTCCCCCTACATTTAGCAAAAACATTAAAAAACACATCATCACCAGCAAATCCAGCGGTAAATCGATATTATAGTCCTCTCTTTTCCCCTTGGCTCCGGCCGTTAGCTTTGCTGTGCAGCAGTAAGCACCCATAAGATATATAAACAGAGAAAGAATTATCATATTATGTAAACCTTGATATTTTAACACTTTATTTATATGAAACAATATATACCCCAGGCAAATTACATAAGCCATGCATTTGTACATAATCTTAATGTTTAATAAATCAACAAAATAACAGCCCCATCCTGTTATAAAGACCACACTAAAAATACCCATAATTCCTGCCAGAATATAGGCAGGACCGGCAAGATTAAAATCTTTAATCAGAAGAGAAAGAACCGTACCCAAAAAGCAGGCAATTATGCCATATTTCATAAAAGCAGCTTTATACGTTTCCTTTAGATCACAAAAACCTATCCCCAAAAGAACGATTGACGGTGTTAAGATATAAGTTATGGCCAGATATCCCGAATTTACTTTCGTGCTGCTGAATATGATATTGAGGGCCGGTCCGTTATACAAAAAAGATAAGAGCCATCCCAAAAACAGTCCATAGGTCAATATTAAATATAGAAAACTTTTTCTCATGGCGTAATCTCCTTGCTCCCTACATGTCAGCACTTCCCGGTCCTGATAGTTCCTCCGGAACTGGTAGAAAAACCGCTCTGCCCTTTCCAGCAATTTTAAGAACATTTTACACCGCTCATTAACAGTCACTATTATTAATTTTCCGGCTTTTCATCTCATTCCTCCTTTTTTTTCAAATTTATGTTGATTTTTAACTTAAAATGCGTTGGTAAGAAAAGCTGCCTTCTCGACCAACGCATTAAATATCTTTTATTTATATTAAGGGTAAATTCCTACAAGCCGGTTTAATTGTTATAAAGCTTGAAGAGAGCTTGCGTACCACGATCCCCTTCACCCCGGGAAGCCAATCTTTCATATAGGGAAAGAGCTAATTCAAGGCCCGGAGTCTCTAAGCCTAATTCCTTAGCCGAGTCTAACGCTATCTTCATATCTTTAATGAAATGTTTAACATAAAAACCCGGCGCAAAATCCCCCTGAATCATCCGGGGTGCTAAATTACTTAATGACCAGCTGCCCGCAGCTCCTGATTCGATGCTTTCTAAAACCGTATTGGGATCTAGTCCGGCTTTTATTGCATATGCTATGGCTTCACTAACCCCTAACATATTTGAGGCAATGGCAATCTGATTGCACATCTTGGTATACTGACCGGCACCGGCCCCTCCTTGTAGTTTAATATTTTTGCCCATTACTGCAAATAAGGGTTCAACGGTCTTAAAGGCTGCTTTTTCCCCTCCTACCATAATAGAAAGCCTGCCGTCTCTGGCCCCGACATCTCCTCCGGATACAGGTGCATCAAGGGCAAAGATCCCCCTCGTCAAAGCCTCTTGATAAATCTTCCGGGCCAAAACAGGCGAGGAAGTCGTCATATCTATTACATAACTCCCTTGAGAAGTATTATTCAGGATGCCGTTTTCGCCCAGATAGACTTCCGCTACATCCTGAGGATATCCTACAATCGTGATGATAACATCCGAATTTCCGGCTACCTCCGCAACCGTATCTTTGACCCCGGCCCCAAACTCGGCCAGCTCTTCCGCTTTACTTTTGGTCCGATTATAAACATTTACTTGATATCCCGCTGCTAAGAGATTTTTAGCCATACTTTTTCCCATTACGCCGGTTCCGATAAAACCTATTTGTACTTTCGCCTTGTTCAAAATCATCCATCCCCACTCCTAAAAATAATCTTATTTAAACTATTATATATATATTTATTATTCCCTTCTTTTTCAAAAAATTAATAAAAATTAGCAGCAGCTAAAGGAAATTCACGGACAATTATGCCTGGAAGTTAACGGTCCTGCGCTACAATAAAAAAGCTCCCTTTTCAGGAAGCTTAATATCTTTTTCTCTGAGCAGCCGCTAAAATACCCAGCTCTTCTCTATATTTACTTACCGTACGCCTGGCGATTTTCAGTCCCTTTTGCTGTAAAATATTACACAACATCTGGTCCGACAAAGGCTCTTTGGAATTTTCCTGAGCAATGATCTCCTCAATAACCCCTTTTATCACCTGAGATGAAACTTTTTTTCCTGATTTATTATTAACGCCACTGGAGAAAAAATATTTTAAAGGATACATGCCCCGGGGTGTCTGCACATACTTATTTGCTATGGCCCTGCTTACGGTTGATTCGTGAACCTCGAGCTTTTCTGCCACATCCCTTAATGTAAGGGGAGCCAGATAATTGGTTCCTTTATCAAGAAATTCCCTCTGTAAATCAACCAGGGTATTCGCAATCCGATAAAGGGTGATTCTTCTTTGCTCAATACTCTTTATTAACCAGAGGGCACCGTGAAGTTTACGTTCAATAAACGTACGGGTAATTTCGTCAGCACCCTTATTATTAATGATTTCTTTATAAACTTCACTTACGATCAGCCGGGGAGTAAAGCTATCATTAACTAAGATAATGTATTCTGAGTCAATTTTTTCAATTAACAGGTCAGGAACAATAAACCGGGTATCCTGATTAGAACCAAATCCTGCTCCCGGTTTAGGATTGAGATTTTTTAAAACATCTACATGTCTTTGCAGTTCTTCAATGGGCAGTTCAAGATTGTTCGCTATTTTTACTAATTTACCCTGTCCGATCTCTTTCAAATACCGCTTAATTAGTTCCTCTAATAACGGAGTGAGTTTTTGCTGCTTGCGCAACTGAATCAATAAGCACTCCTCAAGATTTCGCGCACCTATCCCATCAGGTTCTAAGGTTTGAATCAAACTGAGGACTTCCAGAAATTTTTCCAGGTCCATCTCCAAATCTTCGGCAGTCTCAATTACCGGTAAGGTAAAATAGCCCTTTTGGTCAAGATTTCCAATTATAAATTGAGCTAACGCAAGGTCTGCGTCAGAAAGTTTTAAAAAACGGATCTGGTCTTCTAAAAAATCCTGCAGGCTTGGTGAGGTTTGATTAATAAACTGTTCGAAAGGTAACGGTTCCTTTTTCTCACCCTGATAACCAAGGTCACTGCCATCCTGGAAATATTCCTGCCATTCAATATCAAACTTCTCCAAATCTTCTGTATTTTCATTATTATTCTGACCTTCTTCGTCTAGAACTTCTAATAGCGGATTCTCTAGTAACTGCTCTTGTAAATAGTTGTTTAATTCCAAAGTGGAAAACTGCAGTAAATTGATGGCCTGCCTCAGTTCGGGAGTCATTATTAATTTTTGGGACTGGGCTAAATTCAACTGATAACTTAATTTCATAACTCTTCCCCCCTAAACTCAATTACCACTTTAATTTTAAAAATTCGTTATTTTTTCGTTAATTCCTGCTGTTATTTTATACTATTCACTTAATATTAGTCCTAAGTACCAAAGACAAGTCTGAATATTATGACAAATGTTGGATGAATTTTGTAAATTTAACTTAAGAAGGTATGAATAGACGGTGAATGGTGAAACGAGGGGGAACAAAAGATGGGAGGACTTTATGCACCAGCAATATTATCTTTGTCTGAGATGCTGAAATAAATTGAGGGCTTACGATCCCGTGATTTACGCTGCTGAAGGGAGTTTTCTGTTAAAAGGATCACCAAATAAAAAAGCCGTGCTTCTCGTTAGAAACACGGCTCTTTTACTTTATTCTTCCACAATTGCTCCTGTTGGACAAGCCTCTGCACAAGTACCACAGTCTGTGCAGACATCTGCATCTATTACATAGATATCACCTTCACTTATAGCACCAACCGGACATTCATCCATACATGCACCACAAGCTAAACATTCATTAGTAATTTTGTGAGCCATTTAATGACACCTCCTCTATAACTCAAATGTTAAATATTTTCTACAATAAAAGAAAAAGTCCTTTTGAAAAAAATTAATTTTTTATTACTTTTTATGCTTAATATTTTCCGCGATTTTCTCCAATTTCCGCATCCGGTGATTAATCCCTGATTTGCCTAATTTCGGCTCTATCATTTCTCCTAACTCCTTTAAGCTGATGTCAGGATGTTCTAAGCGCAATTCAGCCACCTGCCGCAGCCCGATCGGCAGTTTATCCAGGCCTACGGTACCGGCAATAAGCTCAATATTTTCTTTTTGCTTAAAGGCGGCATCTATCGTCTTATTTAAATTAGCCGTCTCGCAATTTACCAGTCTGTTAACTTTATTACGCATATCTTTTTGAATCCGTACACTTTCAAAATTAAGCAATGCCGTGTGGGCCTCAATAATATTTAAAAAAGTTACGATCTGTTCGCTTTCCTTTAAATAAACAATATACCAATTTTTCCGGGTACTTATCTTGGGCTCTAAATCAAACTTTTTAATCAGGTTGACTAATGACCGGGAATATTCCAAAGAGGTCGCAATGATCTCTAAATGATAAGTATTCTCCGGGTCGTTCACATAGCCTGCGCCCAGAAATACCCCTCTCAGATAACTGCGCCGGCAACACTTTTTCTTGGTCACTACGGTGCTTACTTCCGGATTAATAAGAAATCCTTCCGATGTTATTCCTAATGTTGTTAATATCTCCTGTACTTTATTCTGAGGCGGAATTTTAACTAAATAGATATTATTTTTTTTAAGCCTGTTTTTCCTTTGCACCCTGATTTCTGTTTCCACACTAAAGACCAGCTTGGCTAATTTCAATACCTTTCTGGCAACTGCAGCGTTTTCCGTGGTCAATTCAAGACCGATCTGATTATTGGTACTGATCAAGATTGTACCGTCCATCCTGACCAGACCTGCTAGTTCTGCCATCTGGCAGCACCTGCTTTTAGGAATAACCCTGGCTAATTCGTTCTTGGTGATTTCCGAAAATGACATTTTGTCACCTGCCTAGCTTTTGGTTTTTTCCAACAGGATCAATTTATCAATTAAATTAATCCCGGACCGATATTTTTTCCTGGTTAAAATTACTTCGATTACGGCTGCGCCTAAAGCCCGGGAATTATGTCTGACCAGCTTTGTTTCGTCCAATAAAGGTTTTGCTAATACTTTTACCCCTAATTTATTAAGCTTATCGCTATCTATTACTACCTGTTCGGCACCATCTGAAATGTATTTTTCCAATAAGTCATGATCTGAAATCCGTTGGTCGTTTACTAAAATGTAATCGATAGCCAGCTCCTGAATGTGCCTGTAAATTGCCTCCAAATGATCTCCAGCGGTATATGTTAAAGTTTCCCCGGGTTGGGTCATCACATTACAGACATAAATTTTAACAGCTTTGCTGCCGGTAACGGCTTCAGGTATTCCTGATATTAAAAGATTAGGAATTACACTGGTGAATAAACTGCCCGGTCCTAAGATAACCGCATCTGCCTCATTAATTGCTTCCAGAGCCTCATCAAGGGGTTCAATGAATTCAGGCCGGATAAAGATCTCTTTTATCGGCTGGGCTGCTGCCGAAATATTACTTTCCCCGTTAATCACGGTACCGTCGGCCAGCCGGGCATTTAAAACAACATTCTGGAGGGTTGAAGGAATTACTTTCCCCCGGATTGCCAGAACCCTGCTCATCTGCCTGACGGCTTCTTCAAAATTCCCGTACATATCAGACATTGCCGCAAGAAAAAGATTTCCTAAATTATGACCGGCCAGTTCATCCCCATGCTTAAACCGGTAATTCAATACTTTTTCCATTAAAGCTTCTTTATCTGCTAAAGCAATTAAACAGTTTCTCACATCGCCGGGAGGAAGGATTCCCAATTGATCCCTCAATCTTCCGGAACTGCCGCCGTCATCCGCCACCGATACGATCGCTGTAATATTGCTGGTAAATTCCTTTAAGCCTCTCAGTAAAACAGAAAGTCCTGTTCCTCCGCCTATTACAACAATCCTGGGACCTCTTTTCAGTAACCTTTCTTGATGAATAGGCCGGACCTGACTCCTTGCATACTCTGGGAAAACCGCTTTAATAAAAGCCCGCACTACTTTTTTGAAACTGATGATCAATATTAAACTGCCGATGCTTAATACAACTAAACCGCCAAATACGATACTGCCGCCCAGCATGTCTATTACCAGACCTTTGGTATATAATTCAATAAGCCCTAAAATAGGTGTATCACTGATAATTGCCATCCCAACACTCACTAAAGTAAAACCGATTATACCTAACGCCAGCCATCTCTTTATTCCCAGCCCCGGATAAAGCCATTTTAAAAATTCCATCAGGTATGTACTCCTTGCCTGTCTATATCACGGTGTTTAACCGTTACCTGGTATTCGTCCTTCTGGAGGAGCTGCGCCAAAAAATCAGCCAGGGCAACAGACCTGTGCCTTCCGCCCGTACAGCCTATTGCAATTGCCAAGTGGGTTTTACCCTCGGAAATATAGTTGGGAATGAGAAAACTGAGTAAATCATAGTACTTGTTGATGAATGTGTTACTTATCGGGGATTTAAAAACATAATCCCGGACTTCTTGATCACTACCCGTCAATTCTTTAAGCTCGGGAATATAATAGGGGTTAGGCAGAAATCTTACGTCTATCAGAAGATCTGTATCAAGAGGTATCCCATATTTATACCCAAAGGACATCACGGTAATGGATAAAAGTTGATTTTTTCCGCTGTTTCCCCATAAGCTTTGAATTTCTTCCTTTAATTGGCCGGGTTTTAACTCTGTGGTATCGATTATTTTATTCGCCCTTCCCCGTAGTTCCTGAAGCCTTTCCCGCTCCAGATTGATCCCTTCGATAATCCCGCCGTCGGGATTTAAGGGATGTCTCCTGCGGGTTTCTTTAAACCTGTTTATTAAGATTTCATTGGATGCTTCTAAAAATAAAATCTCATAATTTATACCCATCGTTTTTAAATCTTCCAGGGCAGCAAAAAGATCATCAAAAAATTGTCCTCCCCTGATATCAATTACCAGGGCAACCTTGTTCACCTTACCTTTGGACTGGGTACAGAGCTCAGCAAATTTAGGGATCAATAAAGGCGGCAGATTATCTACACAAAAATAACCCAAATCCTCTAAACTGCGGACTGCCTGGGTTTTACCCGCACCGGACAAACCGGTAATAATCAAAACACTTACTTCACTCATATCTCTTCCTCCGTTTACTGCCGGAACAGCTTTTTTATGATAACATATTCGCTCACGGGTCTGGCTTCGGCGTCTGACTATCCTCACAAGTCTAGCCTGGGCATCAGACGCAATACGTTCACCCTACAGCAGATCTGACGCAATACATTCGCCCGGAAGTACATCCGACCCGGAATCTTCAGGTTGCATTCAAGACTTGATCTACAGGTATACCGGCCTTCTTTAACACATATGCTCCATACTCAAACTCTCCTACCGTTTCAGGATAATGGGCATCGCTATTGACAATAAAATTCACTCCGGAATTAGCTACTGCCAATACCTCCTTAATACCGGGAAATGTATGACCGGTATTTATCTCCAGGGCCGTATTCCTTTTCGCACAGGATTTAGCCAGCTCTGAAAAATCAATTTCCATCTTGAGCCCCGGATGAGTTATCGCAAGGACATCATATCTTCCCAGGGCATCCAGCAAAGTTTTAGTATTTATATTCTTTACTTTTTCCTTTAGTCCTTTATTGATTTTAACAAGCTGATTCCCGATTACATAATTCCAGGCCGTACTTAAATCAGCGGGATAAACATAAGGATGCAGACCCACCAGCAAATAATCCAGTTCTTTAATGATCTCCTTTCCGACATCTATTTTACCGTCTAAACTTACAATATCAGCTTCCGCACCAACCTTTTTTTTGATGTCGGGATATTCTTCATGGAGTCTCTTTAAATCTTCTTTAATCTGCAGATAAGTATTGCTGTCTTTAACGCCCGTGCCGATGTTACCAGGTCCATGGTCAGCTATACCGACCTCGAGAAGTCCCTTCAAATGAGCTGCCTCAACCATATCCTCAACCGTAGCTCTGCCATCACTATAGTTAGTATGCAGATGATAATCACCGAAAAAATGCATCCGTAACTCTCCTTAAAAATTTGATTATCGTTCTCGGTTCTCAGTTATTTTTTGTGCCCTGTGCCCTGTAATCTGTGCCCTGTGCCCTGTAATCTGTACTCTGTGCCCTGTAATCTGTGCCCTGTGCCCCTGTAATCTGTACTCTGTGCCCTGTAATCTGTGCCCTGTGCCCCTGTAATCTGTACTCTGTGCCCTGTACTCTGTGCCCTGTGCCCTGTGCCCTGTAATCTGTATCTGTGCCCTGTGCCCTGTAATCTGTATCTGTGCCCTGTACTCTGTGCCCTGTACTCTGTAATCTGTTGTTCAGTCATGCTTATCGTACCTCTTTTTATATTTTCTGCAAATATGCACAAAAAAAACTGACCAAGTCAGTTTTTTTAAGTCCGTACCGATCGTATTAATCAATTAAACTCAACAACTAGATTTTAGGAGATTGGATTTGGATGGGTGACGGCCTTTTTTTCCGGCGTAAATATTCTTTAACCCGTTCCGGGTCGCAATTTAAGATCTGCTCTTTTTTTAATCCCGCTTCTGTAATCAGCTTTACTGCCTTGGAAAACTCGCCGACTAATGGTGCCCAGTGGGCATCACTACCTAAAGAAATTATGGAACCTGCCTCTGCAGCAAGTCCGGCTATTGTCCGGCAGTTTTCCAGACTGCCTTTTCTGCTCGTGGTAAGGGAACTATTATTTATTTCTAAGGCTACACCTAATTTCTTTGACGCAGCAACCAGTTGCTCAGGATTAATCATGTATTCAGGATTGCCGGGGTGCACAATAACATCTACATAGGGATGCTGCATGGCATTGATAAGAGCCTGGGTATTTTGTTCGACATTTCCGCCGGAATAACACCCCGCGTGGAAACCTGCCAGAACAATATCCAATCTTTTTAAGATTTTATCAGGTACGTCCAGATTTCCGTCAAAATTAATAATATTAGCCTCCACACCCCTTAATACCTCTATTCCTAAATATTCTTTCGGCAATACCCTTAAATTGCCGAAATGAAATAGATGAGGTCCACCCGGCATTTGCGGTCCGTGGTCGGTTATGGCCAGCATTTTTAATCCCTTTTCTTTAGCCTGGACAAAGTTCTCATGAATCGTGCTGTAAGCATGGCCGCTGGCTATAGTATGAGTATGAAGATCAACATAAAATTCCATATTATTCCCCCAGATTTTCCAGATGCTATTACTCCTAAAATGTGCATAATTATGCTTTTATATGCCTTATGGAGAGAGACAAATCGCAAAATCCAAACCCAACTAAGCTGGGTTTAGATTGTCCTATTCCGTTCTTTTTTCATTAATCGCACGATTAATTCGTCTAATTGTACACTCAATCTATAAGTTTCTTTATCCAATAACAAGTTTACATCATCTTTTACATAACCATAAAGCCTTCCTCTTATCCGTTCCATTTCCTTCTTCATTTCTGAAATAGAGGTATCTGTCATTTACAAAACCTCCAATAAAAGTATAATTTTATACCAAGTTTCGACTATTTTTTTAGATTTCCTGCTTTTATCTGGAAGTTTCAATATTATTTGCAAAAAAATTACATAAAGGCTCCTTAAATATAACAATATCTTAATTATTCCCCATACAGGACGAGCTTTTCGATAATTTCTGCAACACCGTCATCATCATTTGTCCTGGTGACAATATCGGCCGCTTGTTTTAAAGGCTCCACCGCATTGCCCATAGCTACACCACAACCGGCAAATTTTATCATATCTAAATCATTCATATTATCACCGATAGCAATTACCTGCTCCCGCGGAATATCTAATGATAAGGCTAACTCCTTTAAAGCATTACCCTTAGTTGCCACGGGATGGGATATCTCTAAAAAATGATCCTTTGATTTCGTAATATTGATGGTCTCCCCAAAATGCTCCTGCAAACTTGGGGAGAGCTGGTCCAAACGATTACTTTCCCCGATAATCAGGATCTTGGTAGGATCGCTATGTAAACCGGCAGGCAAGTGGATATAATTTACGGGAACCTTGACAATAGCCGAATAATTAGTACCCCATTCCGTAGCCTTTTCCATATACAGTTCATCATTCAGATAGGCATTAATATGCAAACCTGCCGGTTTAGCAAAATTTATTACTTCCCGGGCAGTTTCCAAGGGTAACGGCCGATGATAGACGGTCCGCCCGTCGGCATATCTCACCAGCGCCCCTTGATAAGTGATCAGGGGCAGGTCTAATTTTAGGTCCAGAGCATAGGGCAAGGCCGACCGGTACATTCTTCCCGTGGCAAAAGTCACCAGCGTCCCTTGGGCAATACTCTCCCGGATGGCATTTTTCGCCCTCGTGGAGATAATCAGATCATTTCTTAATAAAGTATCATCTAAATCTATTGCAATAAGCTTGTATTCCATAAAATCCTCCTCTGAGCTTGTCCGTAAACCAGCTGCGCTGGTTTGGTTAGTGATTAGTGATTAGTGACTGGTGACTAGTGACTAGTGACTAGTGACTAGTCACTAGTAGTATGGTAAAGTTTATAGAGCATCGTTTATCGTTCATAGATAGAGTTCTCAGTTCTCAGATACCGGTTCTCAGTTAGTTAGTTAGTGAGTAGTAAAGTTTATAGAGCATCGTTTATCGTTCATAGATAGAGTTCTCAGTTCTTAGATACCGGTTCTCAGTTGGTTGGTTGGTTAGTTAGTGAGTAGTAAAGTTTATAGAGCATCGTTTATAGTGGATAGAACTAAGAACAGTTTTACACTGTAGCTACCTTACCTTTACCTCTACCTTCTGCTAAAGTCGGTCTTTTTAGTCCGTTACCAGTGCATTTAATATCGAGCTTATTAAAGAGAGAATTATTGCTCCGATTGTAGCGGCCCAAAAACCGTGGACATCAAAGCCGTTTACGACAGTACCGGTTATCTTGAGCATAAATCCATTAATAATTAGGGTAAATAATCCTAAAGTAAGCAGGTTAATTGGTAGGGTCAGGAATATAATGACCGGTCTAATAATAGCGTTAACGATACCTAGGACCAGCGCAGCAAATAAAGCCGCCAGTATCCCATGTACTGCTATTCCTCCGATGATAAAAGAAGTGAAAATTAATGCCGCACCATTCAAAATCCAGCGAACAACCCAGCCCTTCATTACATACCCCTCCTTATTCATTCGTTACTGATGACTAAAGTTACAGTTTTCAGCTCTCAATTACTTTTATTATTCATTCTCAATTCTCCATTGCTCTTGCTATATATTATGCCGGTTACTCCTTATTGTGTCTCGTCCGCAGCAGCAAATCCTGGTGAGAGTGCAGATAATCATGAACCGCCTCGGCAACTTTTCTATTTACGCCCTCTACTTGCAGCAACTCGTCGACGCTCGCCTCCTGGATCTTTTTAAAAGACCCGAAATGTTTCAGTAAATTAATCTTCCGCTTCTCCCCGATTCCCGGAATGTCATCAAGAATAGAAGCCAGATTTCTTTTACCCCGGAGACTACGATGATAAGTAATTGCAAACCTGTGGGCTTCATCCCTGATCCGCTGTAATAGATATAAAGAAAGTGATGAACGGGGTAAAATAATGGGTTCCGGCTGATTTTCCGTAAAAAGCCACTCTTCCTTTTTCGCCAAACCATAAGTAGGAATATAAGAGAAGCCTTGTTCCTGCATGGCCTGCCGGGCAGCTTGCAGCTGGCCTTTTCCTCCGTCAATTATGACCAGGTCCGGTAAAACGGAGAATTTACTTGTCTTCCCGGGTTCAATTTTCTCTTCCCGGGCATTTCTAAATCTCCTGGTAATTACCTCATACATACTGGCAAAATCATTAGGACCCTCGACTGTTTTTATTTTGAAACGGCGGTATTGATCCTTTTTTGAACGGCCTCCTTCAAAAACAACCATAGAAGCCACACTTTCCGTCCCTTGGGTATTGGAAATATCATAGCATTCAATTCTCAAAGGAGGTTTTAAAAGTTTAAGTTCAGCTTGCAGTTCCATGACAGCCCCTTCCGTCATGGCTTTTTTCTGCTGTTTTTCCAGTTCAACTTTTTCAACGGCCTCTAAAGCATTTTTCCCGACCAGTTCGATTAGTTCTTTCCTTTCGCCCCGCTTAGGGACCTTAAGGTATACCCTCCCCCCCCTTTTTACAGACAACCATTCTTCAATAACCTTTCCTTCAGAAAGATCGGCCTCAACAAGAATTTCACGGGGTATGAAATCCTGCTCCAGGTAGTATTGCTTGATAAAGGCCTCCAGGACCTCACTTCTTTCCAAATCATCTGTTCCTTTGAGAAAGAAGTTTTCCCTGCCTATTAATTTCCCTTTACGAATAAAAAATATCTGAACACAGGCTTCATCAAAACCTCGGGCCATTGCTATCACATCCTGATCCGCTGCTTCATTGGAAACGATCTTTTGTTTTTCAATGACCTGCCTGATTCCTTGAATCTGATCCCTAATTTGAGCTGCCCATTCAAACTCCAGGTTTAAAGCCGCCTTTTCCATCTCTTTTTCTAACGTAACCAGCAAATCTTCCTGTTTGCCTTCTAAAAATAAAATCACCTGTTTAATTATGTCATGATACTGTTCTTTCGTTATCTTACCTACACAGGGCGCGGCACATCTGTTAATATGGTTATTTAAACAAGGTCTGTCATTGGTAAATACCGTCTGTTTACAGCTTCGGAAAGGAAAAATCCTTTTTAACAATTCCAAGGTTTCCCGCAGAATAGTCGCACTCGTATATGGTCCATAATATTTTGAACCGTCCTTATTGATTTTCCGCGTGACATAGACCCGGGGAAAATCTTCATTGGTTATTTTTATATAAGGATACGTTTTATCATCCTTTAAGTTAATATTATATTTCGGACGGTATTCTTTAATTAGGTTGCATTCTAAAATCAGCGCCTCTAGTTCATTATCGGTAAGGATATAATCAAGATCAGCAATATTTTTCACCAAAGCCCTGGTTTTGGCTGAATCATACTTTTTGCTTTGAAAATACGATTTCACCCTGTTTTTTAGAGATATCGCTTTCCCTACATAAATAATTTCCTCCCCGGCATCTTTCATCAAATATACACCCGGTTTATTAGGCAAAGCCTGCAGTTTATCCTGAAGGGACATTTTTTCACCACCTTTGGCTTAAGGGTTAGGCTACGCAAACTGTCCGCCCGGAAGCCATGGCCCCATACTTCTGCTTCAAAGCAGGACTTTCCGCAGAAACTGCCCGGTATATGATGCTTCTACTGCAACGATTTCCTCAGGAGTTCCCGTGGCAATCACCCGACCGCCTTTGTTACCCCCTTCGGGCCCCAGATCGATCACATAGTCGGCAGACTTAATCACGTCTAGATTATGTTCGATTACCAGTACTGAATCACCGGCATCTACCAGTCTGCCTAAAACACCGAGCAGTTTATGAATATCGGCAATATGCAGTCCTGTCGTCGGCTCATCGAGAATATAGAGGGTCTTGCCGTTGCTGCGCCGGGAGAGTTCAGCAGCCAGTTTTATCCTTTGGGCCTCCCCTCCGGAAAGTGTTGTGGCCGGCTGTCCCAGTCTAATATACCCCAGTCCCACATCTTGCAGGGTTTTAAGCTTCCGGTAGATCTTGGGGATATTTTGAAAAAAATCAGCCCCTTGGTTAACGGTCATATCCAGCACCTGGGAGATGTTTTTTCCTTTATATCTGATATCTAAAGTTTCCCGGTTATAACGCTTACCTTTACAGACCTCACAAGGCACATAGACGTCCGGCAGGAAATGCATCTCGATTTTTATAATACCGTCACCCCGGCATGCTTCACATCTCCCGCCCTTAACATTAAAGCTGAAGCGGCCCGGCTTATACCCCCGCATCCTGGAATCGGGTGTTTGCGAAAAGACCTGCCTGATATCATCAAAAACCGAAGTATACGTAGCAGGATTTGAGCGCGGTGTGCGGCCGATAGGGGATTGATCGATATCTATGATCTTATCCAGATGCTCGATGCCTTCGATTCCCTTATGCTGCCCCGGTCTAGCCTTAGAATTGCTGTAAAGCCTTGACACCAATGCCTTATAAATTATCTCATTTACCAGCGTACTTTTCCCTGAACCGGATACTCCGGTAACACAGGTAAATACACCTAAGGGAACGTCTGCATCAATATTTTTTAAATTATTTTCAGTGGCATTCCTGACCCTGATCCATTTGCCATTAGGCTGACGTCTTACCTTCGGTACAGGGATTTTCTTAATACCGGCTAAATACTGTCCGGTTATAGAATCCTCAACCTGCTTTATTTCTTCGGCCGTACCCTGGGCAACGACATACCCTCCCTGAACTCCGGCCCCGGGACCAATATCAATGATATGATCCGCCGTCAGCATCGTATCTTCATCATGCTCAACTACGATTAAGGTATTTCCCAGATCCCGCAAATGTTCTAAGGTCTTGATTAACCGGGCATTGTCACGCTGGTGCAGGCCGATACTGGGTTCATCTAAAATATACAGCACACCGACCAGTCCGGAACCTATTTGCGTAGCCAGCCTGATCCGTTGTGCTTCCCCCCCGGATAAGGTACCGGCTGCCCGGGATAAAGTAAGGTAATCCAACCCCACATTTACTAAGAAATTTAATCTTTCTTTTATTTCCTTCAAGACCTGACGGGCAATAAGCATTTCCCTTTCCGAGAGCTCTAAATGGTCAAAAAACCCTTTCATTTCCAGGATAGACACATTTGTAACTTCATTAATATTCTTACCGGCAATTTTTATCGCCAGCACTTCCGGCTTCAAACGGGCTCCCCTGCACACCGGACAAGGTTTATTCGTCATATATTGCTCAATATCCGATCTGGAATAATCAGATTGGGTTTCCAAATACCTTCTTTGGAGATTGGGAATTACGCCTTCAAAAACAGTATCATAAACCCGGGCCTCATTATACATATTCGTATATTTAAACCGGATTTTTTCCTGGCCTGAGCCATAGAGTATCCTGTCAAGATGTTCCGCTTTCAGTTTGGCAACAGGCGTGTTGATGCTGAATCCATAATGTTTAGCCAATGATTCCAAAAGCTGTCCGTAATAACTCTGGGTACTTTTACTCCAGGGAAGGATCGCCCCCGCAGCAAGGGAAAGGCTGGAATCAGGAATTACCAGATCCGCATCGATCTCCATTTTTGAACCTAAACCGTCACATTCCGGGCAGGCCCCGAACGGACTGTTAAAGGAAAACATCCTGGGGGTAATCTCTGCAAAGCTGATTCCGCAATCTACACAGGCAAAATTCTGGCTGAAGACAAGCTTTTCTCCGTCAATTACATCGATAAACACGACTCCGGCAGCCAAATTTAAAGCTGCTTCCAATGAATCGGCAAGCCTGTTTTCAATACCTTCCTTAATGATAATTCTATCGATCACAACTTCGATATTATGTTTCTTATTTTTATCCAGTTTAATTTCTTCCGCTACTTCCCGGAGCTCACCGTTTACCATTACTCTTACATAACCACTTTTTTTAAGCTCCTCTAAAACTTTCTGATGTTCCCCTTTTCTCCCCCTGACCACAGGCGCAAGAATTTGCAGCTTTGTTCTTTCCGCCAGCCCCATTAATTGGTCAACAATTTGCTGCACGGTTTGCTGGGCAATTTTTTTCCCGCATTTAGGACAATGAGGCACGCCGATTCGGGCAAAAAGCAACCGCAGATAATCATAAATTTCCGTTACCGTTCCTACTGTTGAACGGGGATTCCTGCTGGTGGTCTTCTGGTCAATGGAAATCGCCGGAGAAAGGCCTCCGATATAATCCACATCAGGTTTATCCATCTGGCCTAAAAACTGACGGGCATAGGCCGATAAGGATTCCACATATCTACGCTGCCCTTCAGCATAAATCGTATCAAAAGCCAGGGAGGACTTGCCGGAACCACTTAACCCGGTAATGACCACAAATTTATCCCTGGGTATTTCAATATCTATATTTTTCAAATTGTGCACCCTGGCACCTTTAACCACAATTTTATCTTTCGCCATCTCTTTTCCTCCAATTTTTCTAGTGGGTAACATTCCAGGTCAGTTTCAGACTCACAGGCCTAAAAGCTTATTTGTCAGTGATACGCATAGGTAACTTGCGGGGTCAGCTTTTTTATTTGAAAGTAAATTTGTTTGTCAGTATATATGCTTAGAAGCAATCTTGTTGGTTGGTGTATCTCTTAAGTAAATATTTTGTATCGGTATTAATTTAGGATAGTTCAATTTGTTAGTATATGCTTCAAAGTGATCTTATCGGTCAAAATATATTTAAGCATATATTCTTGGCAAGAACAAAATTATGTGTAAATTATTATGTTTGTAAGATTTAAACTAACACAATAGAATAGCCCATAAAAACTGCTGACCAATAAAATTACCCTCTAGTAACTTCTGACATAAAGGATTACTTAGACGCTCACCCGACTAATCATGCTGCCTAAGCAGCTCACCCATGAGCCTACAGTTTCCCTTTCAACTCTATAATCAAGTCCCTGATCATGGCTGCTTTTTCAAACTCTAAAGCCTTGGCAGCCTCCTGCATATCTTTTTCCAGATCTTTGATTAACTTCTTCAATTCGTTTTTCGGCATCCGCTCAACTTTATCCTGAGTAAGCTGATATTCCGGACCCTTTTCCGCCACCGCCGTTGCTTCTATGACAGACCGCACGGATTTCTTGATCGTCTGAGGTGTAATATGATGTTCTTCATTAAATTCCATCTGCCTTTGACGACGCCGGTTTGTTTCGTCAATAGCCCGCTGCATGGATCCTGTCACTACATCTCCATACATGATTACTTTACCGTTAACATTTCTGGCTGCCCGGCCGATGGTCTGGATTAATGAACGGTCCGATCGCAAAAACCCTTCCTTATCGGCATCAAGGATGGCAACTAAGGATACTTCCGGGAGGTCCAGACCTTCCCTTAAGAGATTTATCCCGACAAGGATATCAAATACCCCCAGCCGTAAATCCCGGAGAATTTCCATTCGTTCAATGGTTTTAATTTCCGAGTGCAGATAACGTACCCTCAGCCCGGTTTCTTTAAAGAAATCAGTCAGATCTTCCGCCATCTTTTTCGTCAGGGTGGTAATCAATACCCGTTCATCTCTCTCTACTCTAATCCGGATTTCATTTAACAGGTCGTCAATCTGACCCTTAACCGGCCTGACCTCAATCTCCGGATCGACAAGACCCGTAGGCCTGATGATCTGTTCCACAGTCCGTTTGCT
Organism: Peptococcaceae bacterium; assembly: GCA_049366715.1. Lineage (GTDB taxonomy): Bacteria > Bacillota > Peptococcia > Peptococcales > BICA1-8 > JBMNCQ01. Next base: position 260,100 of record JBMNCQ010000004.1, read on the forward strand.
GTGTTGTATTTCATAGGATCCCGGAGTGGCAGAGACGAAAATGACCTGCCCCACCTTTTCTTCAAACTCATGGAACTGCAGAGGCCGGTTATCCAAGGCCGACGGCAGTCTAAAACCGTGCTCCACTAAACTGGTTTTCCGCGATTTGTCCCCTTCGTACATTCCCCCGATTTGCGGGATTGTTACGTGGGATTCGTCAATCATAATCAAAAAATCCTCCGGGAAAAAATCCAGCAGGGTATAGGGAGCATCGCCGGGCTTCCTCCCCGTCAAATGCCGGGAATAATTCTCTATCCCCGTACAAAAACCCACTTCCCGTATCATTTCTAAATCATATTTTGTTCTTTGTTCCAGGCGCTGAGCCTCTAAAAGCTTGTCCTTACTTCTTAGCTCACTGAGCCTTTGCTCCAGTTCCTCTTCGATTTTCCTTAAAGCGGTATCCAGATGTTCAGGATCTGTAATATAGTGCGTAGCGGGAAATATGCTGATATGCTTTCTCTGCCCTAATATTTCACCCGTTAAGATGTCTATCTCCATGATCCGCTCGATTTCATCACCAAACATTTCGATCCGAATGGCCTTTTCCGATAAAGACGCAGGAAGTACCTCTACGACATCACCTCTGACTCGGAAAGTCCCCCGCACAAAATTTACATCATTTCTTTCGTATTGAATATCAACAAGCTTACGGAGGATTTTATCCCGGTCATAGACCTGTCCCACCCTTAAAGAAAGTGTTTGATTTTTATAGTCTTCAGGAGAACCTAAGCCATAGATACAGGATACACTGGCAACAATAATTACGTCTCTTCTCTCAAAAAGGGCAGAGGTGGCCGAGTGTCTTAACTTTTCTATCTCTTCATTAATTTGGGCATCTTTTTCTATATATGTATCTGTATGGGCGATATATGCCTCCGGTTGGTAGTAATCATAATAACTCACAAAATATTCTACGGCATTTTCAGGAAAAAATTCTTTAAACTCACTGCAGAGCTGTGCTGCCAATGTCTTATTATGGGCGATCACCAGGGTAGGTCGGTTAACCTCCGCAATCACATTAGCCATGGTGAAAGTTTTTCCGGAACCTGTTACCCCTAATAAAGTTTGTTTGGGTATTCCGCAATATAATCCGTCAGCAAGTTCAGCAATTGCCTGAGGCTGACCGCCTTTAGGCTGATAGTCTGAAACCAGTTTAAACTTATCCGACATGATTTTAACACCACCTGATTCGTTACTAGTGACTAGCTATTCGTTAGCCGGTAGCAATTTATAACGATAACCTCCGGTTACCGGCCGGTGCTCAATGCCCGGAACTTCAACATTGGGAACAGGATTTTACACACCACTCTTTTTACAGAGCACCGGTACCAAAAGTATCTGATTCCTTTTACTCCGATAAATCTATCTAACATGAGATTATATCATACTTATTACAAACTTTCTTTTTCCTAATGTAATATTCAAATAAATATTCCATGTAATTATTGGATACTATACTAACTAGAACAAAATCCTGCGGAGGAACGATTATGGCTGCTCAACGTATTCTTACCCTTGGCGGACTGGTACTAATTATTTTCGGTGTAATCTTTGGCTTTATCGATCTGCTCTTTTTGGAAAGATCCTATTTTAATGCCAGACTAGCCGGCCTCCAGCAAGCCTTGGAGTATCTTAACAAGGGCCAGGAAAGCCAAGCACTCAGTTATATCTATCAGTTCGAAAAAATAAATCATACTCTGTATAAGCTCACAGCGGCTAATTTCCATTTTTTTATTTATGGTATGCTGGCGATTCTCCTTGCTTATCTCTTACCCCAAATTCCCTTTAACCAAAAATTAACCCTTTTTCTGGCAATAATCATGCCGGCAGGGGGGCTGCTCTTTACCCTGGGGACAATTCTACAGGCTTACGGATCCGGCATAGGTTTTTATTTTACTTTATTGGGCGGAAGCTGGGTTTTTATTGCGCTAAGCAGCTTTTTCAGCGGATATTATTTACGAAAATATTCTCTTTAAAACAGGAGGGATAAGCGGTGCTCAGCAGGAGAAAATTTTTAAAATTATGCATGCAGTCTACGGCCGGAATAGGTCTGGCAAGCTTGCTCCGTCCCAATATTTTAACGGCATTGGCCCAGGGAGAAATCCCCCGTCCTCCTGTAATCTGGCTGGAATTAGGCTCATGTACGGGGGAATCAATCTCCTTGGATAATACTCTTGACCCTAATTTAAAAAGACTTTTCCTGGAAATGATCGAGCTCCGTTATCACTGGTTATTCATGCAGAGTCAGGGAGCCATGGCAGTAGAAGTAATTGACAGAACGGTGCGGGAAAACGAGGGGCAATTCATTCTGGTAGTGGAAGGTTCCGTGCTAACCAAAGATGACGGCAGGTATAACCATGTTTTAGACAGGAAAGGTAAATTAATCACCGGTATCTCCCTTTTAAAAGAAATTGCCCCTAAAGCCAAATATGTAGTAGCCGTAGGGGCATGTGCCGCTTTCGGCGGTCCGGGAGCAGCCTATCCTAATCCTGCCGGCGCCGTAGGGGTAAAAGATGTCTTAACCAGAAAAGTAATTAATGTTCCCGGCTGCCCCGCCCATGATGAGTGGATGGTGGGAACCCTTGCCCACCTGATTATGTATGGTGAGCCGGAACTCAATAATTATAACTGTCCGACTATGTTCTTTGGTAAAACAATTCATGACCTTTGCAGCCGCCGTTCTGATTATAACAACGGTAAATTTGCCGATTATCCCGGCGAAGAAGGCTGCTTCTATAAAATCGGCTGTAAGGGGCCTGTTACCTATGCAGACTGTCCCACCAGGCAATGGAATAACCATGTGAACTGGCCGGTCAAAGCAGGCATCCCCTGTATAGGATGTGCCAGCCCGCACTTTCCTGATGGAATGATGCCCTATTTTCAGCATCTGCCTGACATCTATCTGCCCGGGGGGAAAGTCAGAATTGAAAAAGTCGGGGCAGCATTGGGAGGAGCGGCATTACTGGGCATTTCCACCCACGCCCTGGGATCGGTTATCACCGGAAGAACGGGTAAACATCTGCTAAAAGGTACTAAGCTGCCGGAACCCAATCCCGGTGAGCAAGTCTCTGCTCAGGAAATACTGGTTAACAGTATCGAAGAAGGCTTACATGAGCAGCATGCAGAGTTTTCTCAAGAAGTATTCTTAGATAAGCTGGATAAAGTAATAAGCTCCCAGCAAGAAATAGCTAAAGATATAATTAAGCTCAAACGTCCCCGGACGCCTTTAATGAAAAAGTTTAAATTTTGGGGAAAAAGGAATGACAAATAAATGGTGAAAAAAAGGATTTTCCCTTTAACAAGAATCCATGAACCAATGCAAGTTGATGTAGAGGTTAATAACGGCCGGGTCACCGATGCCTGGATTAGCGGGACTTTGTTCCGTGGTTTTGAATTAATGCTGCAAAATCGCGATCCCAGAGATACACCGATTTATTCCCAAAGGATCTGCGGAATTTGCTCCACAGCCCATGCTTATGCCAGTACATTAGCCTTAGAAGATGCTTACGGTATCAAGCCGTCTCCCAACGGGGCCATAATCCGCAATCTGATTTTCAGCTCTGACTTTATCCAGAATCATTTGCGCCAGTTTTATGTTCTTGCTATGCCTGATTATGCCAGGGGCCCTGATACTCCGCCTTTCCGCCCCTTATTAAAGGGGGATTACCGCATCCCCCCCGCCAAAGAAAAAAAAATTTATGAGAATTTCTGGAAAGCAACGGAATTAAGTGCTAAGGCCCATCAAATGGTAGCGATCTGGGGAGCTAAAGCACCTCACCAGCAAACCATAATTCCCGGCGGCGTAACAGAAAAACCTACGACAGATAAAATCACTATGTTTATGTCCCTTCTTCAAGAAATGGAAAATTTTATTAACGATCACTATATACCTGATGTTTACACGATCATTGAACACTATCCCGAATATTTTGAAATAGGGAAAGGCTACGGCAACTTGATATCTTTCGGCGCCTTTACCAGAGAGGATAGCGCAGGCAGTTATTTTAAAGGAGGGATTATTAAGAACTTTAGTAAAGAAATTGCTGCGATCAATGACTCCCGCATTACCGAAGAAGTTATATCTTCCTGGTATAGCCAGGCCGAATTAGCAAAACATCCTTTTGAGGAAACAACAATTCCTGACAGGAATAAACCCCAGGCTTATTCCTGGATTAAAACACCTCTTTATCATAGCGAACCTGTTGAAGGCGGACCTATTGCCCGTTTATGGCTGAATGGGAAGTACCAGAGGGGCGTCTCGGTAAACGACAGAAACATTGCCCGGGCTCTGGAACTCAAAGAATTAACGGAACTGATGCATACCTGGATAGAAAAACTAAACCTGCAGCAGCCGACATTTATTAAATATGAACCGCAGTTTACCGCCCGGGGAGCAGGCTTAACTGATTCCATGAGAGGCCCGCTGGGGCACTGGATCAAAATTAAAGACGGCCGGACCTCTCATTATCAGGTAATAACTCCTAGTTCCTGGAATTTTGCCGCGCGGGATAGTAAAAACAGGAGAGGTCCGGTAGAAGAGGCTCTGATTGACACTCCTGTGGAGGATACGGAAAGCTTAATCGAAGTAGGCAGGGTTATCCGCTCTTTCGACCCTTGTTTTTCTTGTGCAGTTCATGCCGTCCAAGGAGATAAAACCTGGCAAAAGTATAAGCTCCAAGACTAAATCCGGCAAAACCGGCTTTATGGTTTGACAAACCGTCCCTTGACACACTTACAGATTGGAGGTAATTTCGTGTGTGATAAACCTTCTTCCCCCTCGACCCGGCCCCCTAGCCACTACAAGCTGGTTGAACTTCATCCGCTGGCTGTCCGGCTGCTTCATTGGAATCAGGTATTCATCCTGCTGACCCTGATATCCTGCGGCTTATATATTCATCATCCGGGATTATTTCCTATCCCCTTGGGAACTGTAAAAAATATCAAGAGTATCGGAAATTTTCTCTTAATCGCTAATACGATGGTTTATATTTATTATAGTATCATCACCGGCCATTACCATGATCTCATCTTCGCCCCCAAAGATATTAAATTTCTCAGAGGCTTCTTTAAATATATTCTTTTTCTGAAAGAAAGTCCCGGCTATTATGGAAAGTATACTCCCGGCCAGAAGATAACCTATACATTATGGTTACTATTAATTCTCAATCAGATCGGAACAGGTCTTATGATGTTTTTTCCCGAAACATTCGGCTATTTTATTAAATTAGCAGGAGGTTTAAACAAAATAAGACTGATCCATTACTTCCCATCCTGGCTTTTTATTTCTACCATTCCTATCCATGTATATCTGGCTATTACGGAAAACCCGGCCAAGCTGCAAAGCATCTTCACCGGCTACGCCAGACGGTAAAGGCAGATTTCCGCATTCCTTTTGCCCCAACCCTGAAACTCACCTTGAGGCCGGCACAGGGATATCTTTACCTCCAGCCTTTATCGATAATCTTAAACTATTAATTTAAAGTCAGGTGATTCTTGATGTCTACTTTAGTCATGGGAACAGGAAATGACCTTCTGGGAGATGACTCCCTGGGATTTCATGTTTTGAATAAATTAAGAAGCTATCCCTTGCCTCCCGGGATAGACACTCTCTATATAGGTGTTGACAGTACACGAATTAACCGCGGCTTTATCAAGTATGACCGGATAATCGTTATCGATGCAGTGGAGAGCATAGGTAAGATCGGGGACATATATTTACTTCCTGCCGGTAAGATTCCCCGGCAGCCCCGTCCTTATTCCCTTCATGATATAACCTGGCGGGAAATGCTGGATATGCTGAAGCTGGCAGATCGTTCTTACTTATTTGGGATCGAAAGTACTGCTTTAACCAACAGGGAGGTCTTAAATCCTATCATTCAAGGAAAATTTGACTACTATGCAGCAGTACTTTATAAATTACTGACGACTAATCCGGCTGTTTCAGGGTAATTCTTCCTATTACACTTTCGTAACGGTTCCGCAAAACAGAGCATTTATAATCTTAAACCAACTGCATATTAAAATAGCTGCTGACCGCTGGGACCAGTCGGTATAACAGCTCGAGAATATTTAACTCAAATAACAAAAAGTTAGTGCGCTTTACTAATCTTTTAGTATTTCGGCAAGTATTTGCTTTTCCAGCATTTTAATTCCTTCATAATCTATCGTTTCCTGACATAATAGACAGAGCTGATTATTTAAGTTATCTGCTTCTTTAAAATACCAGGCTGCTCTCTCTGTAGCCAGCTCTTCGATAAATAAATATTTCTTTTCTTCCTGTTTATGGGGATAACTAATCAATTTCTTAAAATCACCGGTAATATTTTTACTGCCGATAGCCATCGCCATCTCCGGTAAAATTAACAGCTCAATTACCTCCGGATCTAAACAGTTAAAATAAATAGCAACCTTAAGGCCTTTTATTACCGCTTCCCGGGCAATTATCTTTAAAATCCCCGTAGCGTTACTGGGACTGATCTCGTTTAAGTAAACTTTGTTGGAGATATTTCCAAGCAAATCAGAATAGTAATTAATAACTCCGAATTTCGTGATACATTGGGCAATTCTATGATATATTACGCCCTTTTCTTTGGAAAATAAGGTTTTAAGGATCTTTTCCGTGATATACAATACCTGTCTGTCCTCTAATGCAGTTTCCTTTCCAAAAGAAACAAAGTATATTTCTTTAAGTTTTGCTAACTCTTCCCGGGCTAGTTCAGTATTTACATTTATCTGTTCTTCCAGGTCCTTTACCTTTGATTTATAAATCAGATATTTATTTTCATCTCTATATCCATCTAAATTCACAATCTCATAATCCTTTATATTAGAAAGGTTTTCACCACAGGCTACGGACAAACTCAATTGGGGTATGATCACTCCTTCTAAATTGTTAGGGTTAACAGTACCGTGAATAAACTCTATGTCATAACCCCTTTCTAATAAGTTAAGTCCAGTATTTCTGATAATTCTGGACCTTAGCTGATTCGTCCCCCCTCTTAGTATTACATTTTTCTTTAATATCCGCAAAGTATCATCTAAGAATGAATGATACCCTTTACCGGAATGGATAGAAAGAAAATATTCTGTTACTGTCCCCATGTTTACAGCCAAAATATTCACCCCTTTAGTTTGCTGTGCCTTATATCCTATTATGATTTTCACTAAAAAGTGCATATGAATTAGTCAGGAAATGGAAATTCCTAAAATAAATCCCCAAGTCCCTGGTGTATAAATCACGACCACGGTCTTGAGGATTGCAGCTGTCCATACCGGAACTTTCTTAATTAAAATACAGCATATATAAAGGGATATCATTTTAAGAAATGCTCTTTTTATTATGGATATTTTTAATTGCTACTTAAATATTTTGCCGAAAATCTTTTTAAAAATGCTTTCTCCCCTTTGCTCAAAATCTAAATAGGAATAACCATATCCATCAGGGACAAGTATTAACCCCAGAGGTTTTCCGACAGTGGGTCTTTTAATTAACCTTCTCTTTAAAACTTTTTTCCTGCCTGCTAAAAACTCAATTTCAAAGGCATCACCTGCATGCTGCAGGGCGTAATCCAGGTCATAACTGCTATCGGCTCTGACACCGTTAACAGCCAGAATAATGTCACCTGTCCGCAGGCCGCCGGATTTTAAAGGGGACGATTCTAATAAGTCAAGAACCATCACGCCCCTGGGCGGGTTGGTAAACAAAGGTTCCCCTGAAAATTCATGCCTTCTCCCTAAAAAAATCACAAATTCATGTCCGCAAGGGGCAAAAAGCGCTGCGAAAATTCCCATAGCGGGATAGTTTGCCGCAATGATCGCCAATCCCAGTAATATTAAGCTGTAAACTGCTAAATACGATGCAGAGCGGCTTGTTTTCTCTTTCGGCAGGGCTGTTAGGGCGATGTCCCCATAACCCAGACCGGCAATTACAGGTATCATCTGATAAATAATATTATTATTTTCATTTAAAAATTCCGCCTTAATAAGAGGCCACCAATCCGGCATTTTTAAAACTCCGCCGACAATCTCCACATCGGGAACAATAGCTACCATGGCTACAATGGGAAGCGGCCAGAATTTCTGCAGATTGAACCCGCCGATTAATTTATCATGCTTCCCTTTAACATAAACAGGAACCGCACCCAAATGGCCGCTTAAAAGAATTAAGACCGCTTCAACCAAGTGCAGGATGGCCACTAAACCCATAACCTGGGGAATACTTACTTCCGGATATCCTAAAAAATATTTGGAAAGGGAAACGACCCCTCCTGCATAGGCAAAACACATAAATCTTTGATTGACCAGCATCATGGCAATAGCCAGGATCCATAAATACTGAATGCCCACTTCTAATATGGAAATTCCAACCAGAACTAAAATAAAGCTTCCCACTAAACCGCCTATAATACCATAAATGGTAGCAATGATCGTAGGACGTACTACACTTTCTTCAGGCACATTAAAAAACTCACTCTTCATTTTAGCCATTCGTCTGAACTGAAACCAGATGATTAACATCACCAGCCAAAATATCGGCTGACTGAAAAGGCTTATTAAATTATAGATAATTAAAGGAATGAGCTTAATAAAAACCAATCGTGAAATACTCCTCTCGAATTTAGTGACCGGTGGTTAGTGATTAGTGACTAGTGACTAGTGGTTAGTGACTAGTATAGTTGAGATCATGGAGCATAGAGCATAGATTATGGTTCATAGTTTATGGTTCATAGTTTATAGTTCATGGGTTATGGGTTTGAGAACTGAGAACCGAGAACTGAGAACTGAGAACTGAATACAGACAACTGAGAACAGCTTACCGGATCTTCCCTTCCAGGACATCTATGGCCTTTAACAGCTGGGTATCCGGCGGTATCTCCCGCTGGCCCGGGACATATTCCGGTAATTCAACCTCAATATCAGGTTCAATGCCTTTATGGTGAATATCATTTTTATTGGGAGTGAGATATTTGGCCGTGGTAAGCTTTAACCCCGCTCCTTCATCTAAGAAAAATATAGACTGGACAATTCCTTTACCGAAAGTCTTCGTCCCAATAAGGGTGCCTGCTCCGGTATCCTTAATCGCCCCGGCCAGAATTTCCGATGCACTTGCACTACCGCCATTGATTAAAGCCGCGATGGGTACTTTAATATTATCGCCGGAAGCCTCTAAAGATTCAGTCTGGTCTTTATTATTTACAATGTGGACAATCGGTCCTTTCGGAATGAAATGCCGGGCGATATCTACAACAGTATGTAAATCCCCACCGGGATTATCCCTTAAATCAATAATTATTGCTTTAAAGCCCTGATCCTGAAGCTTCTTTAATTCTTCCGTAAGGGCTTCATCGGTATTACTGGCAAACATTAAAATTCTCAGATAAGCAATATCCGGGTTATCCTTTAATATTTCCCCCTCAACAGTGGGAACATTGATTATTTCTCTGACAATCGTAAATTCTAAAAGCTTATCTTCTTCAGCCCTTTGGATACTGACATTTACTTCCGTCCCGGGCTCGCCCTTCATAATACCGACAGCCTCATCAATATCCATATCTTCAGTGGATCTGCCGTTTATTCCGGCAATTATATCACCGGATTTTATCCCGGCCTTAGCCCCTGGTGTCCCTTTTATCGGAGCAATAACTGTTATGTCCCCATCCCGCACGCCAACATAAATGCCGATTCCTCCAAAAGCCCCCTGAATATGGGACTGCAGCTCTTGAAATTTCTCAGCATTCATATAAACGGAATACTCATCACCCAAGGAATTTACCATTCCTCCAATAGCGCCTTCGATAAGCTTGCTGTCATCAACGGGCCAGAGAAACTGTGATTTTACCAAGGTAGCAACGCGTACGAATTGCCCGATATTATCCCTATTTGTAATTAAAAAAATCCCAACTGCTGCCGTTACCGTAAAACTGATTAAAATTAGCAGAATCAAAAAACCTTTAAAAATCCTTTTTCCGTTATTCAAGCAGGCCACCACCTATAAATTAGTGACTAGTGACTATCCAACTTTGCCACTAGTAATTATTATGTACATAACGATAAAAACCTATATATTTATATTATTTTAGGAGAGATGAAATATACTTAAGATTTAGGGAAATTTATTCACTCATCACACAAAATTTCCCCTTCTGAAACACTTAGTAAATTATACCATAAATAAGCAAAAGAAAACCTGCTCGATTGCAGGCTTTTACAACGCAAAAGATAACCCAGTTTGCTGTCTTTTTATACCTTCAGATATTTCCGCACTGCTATAACACTGCCCAGAGCACCTATAACAGTCCCGCCGCCGATTAGCAGCAGCAAAATATGAAGCAATATCTGGTGGTCCGATACCACCGGCAAAAAAGGCACCGACATTATGATATAGTTAACTACGGCATCATAGCCAAAATATATGACCAGTCCGGCACATGTTGCTCCCAATAAACCAATCAGCATACCCTCCAGAAAAAAAGGAAAGCGGATAAACCAATTGGTAGCACCGACATATTTCATAATTGTTATTTCTTTTTTCCGGGCAAAGACGGTTAATCTAATTGTCGTTGTTATCAGGAAGAGGCCTGCGATCAGCATCCCGGCAATTACTGCAAAGCCAACATTTCTAATCCATGTTGTAAAAGACATTAGTTTATCCACAATTTCTTTACCATAACGGACGCTTTCCACTTCGGGGAACTGTTTGATTTCTTCCGCTAAAGCTTGCACCTTAGCAGAACTCACGGCTTTGATTCGATAAGAATCGGGCAAAGGATTATTGCCACCTAAAGCACCTGTAAGATCGCTGTCTTTTCCAAACCGATCCTGCATCATAGTCAAAGCTTCCTCTTTTGTAACAAATTCTGCCGAAGAAAATCCGGGAATCTTGGCAAACTTATTTTGCAGAGCCTGGGCATTTTGACGTTCTGTATCCAAGTGCATAAAAACATTTATCTCAACTTGGGATTCCATGGCGGCCGCTAAATTCTGAGTGTTTAATACCAGCAATAGCGTACCGCCTAAAATAAAAAGGGAAATAGCTATGGTTATAACAGATGCAAAAGCCATCCCTTTGTGGCGCCCGATGGACCGCAAAGCGTCCCGGGAAGTATAGCGGATATAACTACCGAACGGCATAATCATACCCCCCTCTGGCTTCATCCCTGACTATGGCCCCTTTTCTTAAAACGACCACTCTTTTCCTCATTCTATCGACAATATCACTATCATGGGTAGCCATAATAACCGTTGTCCCCCGTTTATTAATGTTGTTAATAATTTTCATGATTTCCAAAGATGTATCAGGGTCCAGATTACCTGTCGGTTCATCCGCAATCAAAATACTGGGGTTATTGATAATAGCCCGGGCAATAGCTACCCGCTGCTGTTCTCCGCCGGATAATTCCTCTGTAAAACAATTATACTTATCACTGATCCCTACCATCTCCAGGACAAGAGGAACCTTTCTCCGCACCTCACTTACCGGTGTTCCCATAGATTCTAAAGCAAAAGCAACATTTTCAAAAACCGTGCGGTCCTGTAATAATCTGAAATCTTGAAAAATAAATCCTATTCTCCTTCTTAACTGAGGAATTTCTTTCGCCCTCATTCTTACGATACTTCTGCCATCTATCATAATCTGCCCGTTAGTAGGCAGGCTTTCTCTGATTAATAAACGGGTAAATGTAGACTTGCCGGCACCACTTGGCCCAACTAAAAAAACAAATTCGCCTTTATCAATACCAATACTTATGCTGTCCAGAGCTAATGTACCGTTATCATATTTCTTGGTCACGTTAAAAAACTGTATCAATGTTTGTCCACCTCTATTGAATTACTAGTTCCCCTAGTAGTATATTTGAGAGTTATTCTTAATTAGTGACGGAAAAAAACTTTAAAAGTTCCATCCTCAGCTTTATCTCTCTTAACAGTTTTCGACAACAACCCTTATTTTCCTGCCCTTGGCCTATCAATTCGCTATTGCCAATTAATTCATGCCGGCAGAAAATAAGTCATCTCCGGACCGTCTAGCTCTATAACAAAACCCGAAACCGGAGAAGCATGATCTTCCGGTTTCGGGTTTATTGCAACACCGACTGAAGTTTGCAATGATTACTTTCTGTCCATAACCTTGCGTACGGCTTTAATTATTTCCGGGGCAGTAAGCCCGTACTTTTCCAAAAGTTCCTGGGGCTTACCTGATTCGCCGAAAGTATCTTTGACTGCGATCCTCTCCATGGGCACCGGACAGTTTTCCACCAGCACCTCTGCCACAGCACTGCCCAGACCCCCGAACATGTTATGCTCTTCGCAGGTCACAACTGCTCCCGTTTTCCGGGCTTCTTTCGTAATGGCGGCCTCATCAATGGGCTTAATGGTGCTGATATTCACAACACTTGCGCTGATTCCTTGCGCTTGGAGCTCCTGAGCAGCTTTTAAGGCTTCACCTACCATGATTCCCGCTGCCATTAAAGCTACATCGCCGCCCTCCCTGACAACTACAGCTTTCCCGATTTCAAATTGATAGTTTTCAGCAAAGATACCCGGTACTTTAGGTCTGCCTAATCTTATATAAACAGGACCGTTATATTGGGCGGCTTTAAAAACAGCTTGTTTTGTTTCTTCTCCATCGGCAGGAACGAGAACAGTCATTCCGGGAACAGCTCTCATTAAGGCAATATCTTCCAGCATCTGGTGAGAACCCCCGTCTTCTCCCACGGTAAGCCCTGCATGGGAAGCAGCAATTTTTACATTTAAGTGCGTATAACCAATCGAATTTCTGATTTGGTCATATGCTCTTCCCGTTGCAAAAACCGCAAAGGAACTGGCAAAGGGTATTTTTCCCGAGGCAGCAAACCCTGCTGCACAGCCTATTAGATTTTGCTCCGCTATCCCAATATTAAAAAACCGCTCCGGGAATTCCTTAGCGAAATTCTCGGTTTTCGTCGACTTGGATAAATCGGCGTCAAGTACTACTACGTCCTTATTGATCTTTCCTAATTCAACTAAAGCTTTACCATAAGCATCTCTAGTTGCAATACTTTCCATATGTAAAACCACCTTTCTTTTGCATGCGGTATTGGTCAGTTTACACGAATAAGTTTAGATTATTGGTCAGACATGGGATCTCGTAATAATTATGTGTCAGTTATTCTATATCACTAAGTTTATTTGTCAGTAAAACTAACCACTAATGTTCACAAATATTAAAATCCCGGCAAAAAAATTACTCAAGAAAATTACCGGCCGAAAACAATATCCATAAAAAGAACTTTAACAAACACGCTTATCCCAATTCTTTTAGTGCTTGCTCAACCTGTTGGGCATTTGGGGCGGAACCGTGCCAGCCCGCTTGATTTTCCATAAAAGAAACGCCTTTGCCTTTTATTGTTTTGGCGATGATCATAGTGGGTCTGCCTTTAATCGTCTTAGCCGTATTTAGGGCCTCCTCTATTTGGGCAAAGCTGTGTCCGTCGATCTCCAGTACTTCCCAGCCAAATGCCCGCCATTTATCGGCCAGGGGCTCAGGAGACATAACCTGAGAAATAGGCCCGTCTATCTGCAGTCCATTATAATCCAGTATGCCCGTAAGGTTATCTAACTTATAATGAGCAGCCGACATGGCTGCCTCCCAGATTTGACCTTCCTGGATTTCCCCGTCACCCAGCATTACATAAATCCGGTTGGCAGTTTGATCTAATTTAGCTGCCAAAGCCATACCTATGGAAGTAGAAAAGCCCGTCCCCAGGGAGCCCGTGGACATTTCCACTCCTTTCACCTTTTTCATATCAGGGTGACCTTGTAAAGAAGAATTAATTTTTCTTAAGGACAATAAATCTGTCCGGGGGAAAAAACCCTTTTCAGCCAAGGCAGCGTATAAAACCGGCGCTGCATGGCCCTTTGATAATACAAAGCGGTCTCTTTCCGGCCAGTGAGGATTCCGGGGATCTACCTTTAACTCTTTAAAATACAGATATGTAATAATATCTGCAGCAGACAGTGACCCTCCCGGATGGCCCGACCCTGCTGCTCCTGTCATTTTTACAATATGCTGCCTGATCACTTTAGCTTTCTCTTTAAGTAATGCCAAGCTTTTCTCATCCATAAAATCAGACCTCCAAATTTAATTAGTGACTGGTGACTTGTTGCTCGTTGAAAGTTCTTAGTTACTGGTTCATAGATTATCGTTTTTAGTTATTCATTATACCCTGCGCCTTATACTCCGTAATCGTGCCCATTTGGGGTATCTATTAATTCGTTTAGCTAAATTCGGTAACACGATGTCAGCATTTATTGCCGTTATTCACACGAATATTTTCCATAGTCCTTGAGCTTCTCCACAGGACATTAAAGACTACTATATTTCACTTTTCACTCTCCGGCTATTCTATAGTTTACACTTTACCTTCGATTAATATTTTATTCTGCATTATCTTAACAGTTGTCACCTGAAAAGTGAAGGGTATTTTTTCCAATTGGAACTGTAAATTAAAATTTTTTAATATTTTTTCCTGCATTCCCTCCGCAGGTTTTAAGCCGCCCAGGATAAGTCCGCCGGGTTTAAAGATAATACCGGGGCCCTGGCCGGGAACCAGCGTCCCCCAGATTGTCGTCGCCAAGTCTCTGCCCCAAAAGGTTATTTTGTGCGCAATAGTAATTTTATTATCCTGCAAATTGATTTCAATTCCTGCGTACTTTTTCGCTGCCATTTTATTTAAGTTTTGCTGATCCATTTCCAGCCATACATTACCCTTTGCAATCTTCTCTACGACAATAGTTTTTTTTCTTAATAAATGGGGCAGATTTATTTTGGTATTGATAAATTCTCCCCGAAAACGATTAATCTCCAAATCATTATAGGCCCAATTGGTAATACTCAGCCGTAATTCCTTAATATTACCCCGGAACCCGTCCTTCAACCACGCAATGTCTATTTCCGCCTCGACCTTTTCCGTCCCCGGATAACCGCTATAAAGAGCGCGCTCAATCTCTTTTTCAAGATAGTTATTCCCTTGTAAAAATATGATTCCTGCCATAACCAAGGTGCTTAAGATAGAAACTAAAAGAATTTTCCGCATTATTTTCACCTCATTACACCTCATCCTTTTTTATTCCCCTATTTAGACTTATTAAACATTTGTCAAAAATATTTCTACGGGATATTATTGAGTGCATATTTTTGGTGGAATATGGTTATTACTATACTGAATAGTAATAATGTGTGGAACATTAAAACAAGTTTGAAATTAGGAGGTATTTATGAGAATGGGTAAACGAGGGCGCAAGGCGTTGGCTTTAGGGGTTTCACTCCTTTTAGCGGCAACATCTATCGGCTGCTCCTCCACAGACATTGCTGACGACAGCCGGCATCTACCCAAAGACGAACCAACACCAAAAATGCAACCACCAAAACTATTATCTGACGAAGATTTTCTGGCATTAGTAAACAAATTGAACCCTGATTTAGAAATAGAAAAGGTTAATCTGATTGCAGCGACCATTGAAAAATATAGTATGAAATATGATGTCCCCAAAAATTTAATCATTTCGGTAATAGCCGCCGAAAGTGAATTCCACCCCTTTTGTAAAGGTACGCTGGATGATACCGGCTTAATGCAGATCAGACAAAAATATGCCCCTTACTGGACAAAGTTAATGGGCATAGATCCGCCGCAGAATCGAGATCAATTATTTGATATTGAGACAAATATACATATCGGCACTTTTATTTTACAAAGGCTTTTAAATCGCTATCAAGGTAATATGGAACGGGTTTTGGTTGCTTATAATGCAGGAGAGACATACGTGGACCGTAAATTACGGGAAGCATTGTCCCTGCCTAAGGGTTACGTTAAAAGGGTGAGCAGATTCCATATGGAACTGTGTAATGCGCCGGTTACGGCAACAATAGAATATTAACAGTTTTAGAGACAACAACAAGCAACTCAATTTTGAGTTGCTTGTTGTTTTAAGTACCCTTGAATAAAGTCGTTAATATCACCGTCCATGACGGCATGAACATTGCCCTTTTCAACTCCTGTCCGATGATCCTTGACCATACTATAGGGATGAAATACATATGACCTGATTTGGCTGCCCCAGCCAATCTCCTGCTGTTCCCCTTTAATCTGAGCCAGTTGTTTTTCTTTTTCCTTGATCTGCAGTTCCAACAGCTTGGATTGGAGAATTTTCATAGCCGTAGCTCTATTGCTGATTTGCGACCTTTCATTTTGACATTGCACTACCACACCGGTAGGAAGATGGGTAATCCTCACTGCCGAATCGGTTTTATTAACATGCTGTCCTCCTGCCCCTCCGGACCGGTAAGTATCAATTTTCAAATCCTTGGGATCGATTTCCAATGTTGTCTCATCATTTACCTCCGGCATAACTTCAGCCGCAGCAAAGGAAGTATGTCTCCGCCCGGAAGCATCAAAGGGAGAAATCCTTACTAAGCGGTGGACACCTTTCTCGGCCTTAAGATAGCCAAAGGCATTCTCCCCCTCAATGGCTACGGTAACACTCTTCAGACCTGCTTCTTCCCCGGTAAGCATATCAAGGATCTCTACATGATACCCTTGACTTTCCGCCCAGCGGGTATACATACGGAATAACATTTCCGTCCAATCCTGAGATTCGGTCCCCCCGGCGCCCGGATGCAGGGTAAGAATAGCGCTGTTTTTATCATATTTTCCGCTAAGCAGGGTCTCTAGTTCCAGCTTCTCCAAATGCTTTGCTAAAATTTTCAGCTCTGCAACGGTTTCAGTGGTTAAAGATTCATCTTCCCTGCTCAGCTCGTATAGAACCTCGATATCTTCCAGCTTAGCTTCCAGACTCGCAAATTCTTCAACTTTATCTTTTAACTTATTCATTTTCTGCATCATTTGCTGGGCTTCTTCCGGATGATCCCAGAAGCCGGCAGCACCTGTTTCTTCTTCTAATTCTGCTAATTTGTCCTTGCGGCCGGCAATGTCAAAGAGAATCCCTCAAATCCGCAATTTTCTTGGCCGCCATTTCAATATCCCGTTTCATTTCAAAATCCACTGTTTTCAACTCCTATTCGGTTCGCAGTATTTTTGTACTCCGTACGTTAAAATCTGTACTCTGTTATTCGCTTTCTTCATTAACGGTTCCTTTATATTTCTCTCCCACTCTCTTTTTACTATTCCCGTAATCTTAATCTACCCGACCAACTAAGCTTTACCCGCAAATCTACCTTTACCTGACATTTTTTTGCTACCCCAAAATGTATCAGGCATCCTGGCCGCAGCATTTTTTGTATTTTTTGCCGCTGCCGCAGGGACAAGGTTCGTTACGGCCAATTTTGTTCGATTTAACCGGGGTTTTCGTCTGCTCTTCGGAATATTTATTTTCAACTACATCAGTTCTTTCTTCCGGCCTTTCAACCATTCTGACCCGGTAGATATAACGTACGGTTTCCTGTTGTATTTCTTCAATCATCTGCGTAAACATATCATATGCTTCAAATTTATATTCTGTCAAAGGATCCCTTTGACCATAAGCCCGTAAATAGATACCTTGGCGTAATTGATCCATGGCATCTAAATGATCCATCCATTTGGCGTCTACCGCTTTTAACAAAACCAATCTTTCAATTTCCCGCTGGTTTTCCGCACCAACCTCAATTTCCCTTTGTTCATAAGCTTTAAAGGCTTCTTCCTTTAGGAATTCCCGGACCTCTTCGCCTTCCATAGCGGCCAGCTTTCCGGTTTGCAGATCATGGTTGGGCAGAAAGGTTTGTTCGGCAGCATTCAACAAGCCCTGGAGATCCCATTCTTCCGGATAAGGAATTTCACCGGCAAAGCTGTTGATCGTTCTTTCTACAACCTTCTCTATCATATCAAGGATATTTTCCTTAATATTTTCCCCCATTAACACTTTACGACGCTGGACATATATTACTTCCCGCTGCTGGTTCATGATATCATCATATTCCAGTACATTTTTACGGATATCGAAATTACGGGCCTCTACCCGTTTCTGGGCATTTTCAATACCTCTGGAAATAATTTTGTTTTCAATGGGGATACTATCATCCATCCCCAGCTTATCCATGATACCCATAATATTTTCGGCACCGAATAAACGCATGAGATCATCTTCAAGGGAAATATAAAACTGGGTAACACCCGGATCACCCTGCCGGCCGCTTCTGCCCCTTAACTGGTTGTCAATACGCCGGGCTTCATGACGTTCTGTTCCAATGATACATAAACCACCCAGCTCTTGCACTCCGGCTCCCAACACAATATCCGTACCCCGGCCTGCCATATTGGTAGCAATCGTCACCATTTCCTTTTGTCCGGCTTGGGCAACTATTTCTGCTTCCTGCTCATGATATTTCGCATTGAGGACCTGATGAGAAATACCTTTTTTCTTTAAAAGCTCACTTAAAAGCTCTGATTTTTCTATAGAAACCGTTCCTACCAGGACAGGCTGACCCATTTGGTGCCTGGCAACAATCTCTTCCACAACAGCATTAAATTTACCTGGTTCCGTACGGTAGACAACATCCGGTTTGTCCTCCCTGACCATAGGCTTATTGGTGGGAATAACCACTACATCCATCCCGTAGATTTTCATAAACTCTTCTTCTTCAGTTTTAGCGGTACCTGTCATCCCGCTTAACTTATCATACATCCGGAAATAATTTTGGAAGGTAATGGTCGCTAAAGTCTGGGATTCCCTGGCAATTTTCACACCTTCCTTGGCTTCAATAGCCTGGTGCAGACCTTCACTGTAACGACGTCCGAACATTAAACGCCCGGTGAATTCATCAACGATGATGACTTCCCCGTCTTTAACGACATAATCCCGGTCTCTTTTCATTAAAGTATGGGCTTTTAAAGCTTGATTGACATGATGGCTGATTTCCAGGTTCTTTTCATCGGCTAAGTTATCAATTGCCAGCATTTTCTCAATCCGGGTTATCCCTTCTTCGGTCGGAGTTACCAGGTTTTGTTTCTCATCAATCGTATAATCATCATCTTTTTTTAAACGGGGAATCACTTTAGCTACCGTCTTATAAAGCTCGGTAGGTTTATCGGCAGACCCGGAAATGATCAGCGGAGTCCGCGCCTCATCAATTAAAATACTATCCACTTCATCAATGATCGTATAATGCAGATTCCTTTGTACCATGTTTTCTTTATACATGACCATATTATCCCTTAAGTAATCAAAACCGAACTCATTATTGGTACCATAGGTGATATCTGCCTCATAAGCTTTTTTCCTCTCGTCATAATCAAGGCCGTGAACAATCAGTCCTACTTCGAGCCCTAGAAATCTATAGAGCTGTCCCATCCATTCGCTGTCCCTTTTGGCCAGATAATCGTTAACGGTAATCACATGAACACCTTTACCTGCCAGTGCGTTCAAATAAGCAGGAAGGGTAGCGACCAGCGTCTTCCCTTCACCGGTTTTCATTTCGGCTATCCGGCCCTGATGAAGGACGATCCCACCCATCAGCTGGACGTCAAAATGGCGCATTTTCAGAACTCTTTGCGAAGCTTCCCTCACCACCGCAAAGGCTTCGGGCAGGAGTTCATCCAAACTTGTACCATTTTGATGCCTGTCTTTAAAATCCTCGGTCTTCCCACGCAGCTGTTCATCTGTGAGATCCGCCATTTTTTCTTCCAGACCATTTATCATATCCAGTGTTTTTTGTAAACGCTTAACCTCTTTTGCATTATCATCAAGCAAGTTCTTTAAAAACTCCAAAACCATCAAAAATCACTCCAATACCTAATCATCTTAAAAAAATTTTTCTTCTCCCGATTGAGTAATAACAAGGGCTAAACTAACATCTACTTAAAAATATCCTAAATGATATTTTATCACAATTTGCTATCTAAAAGCGAATAATTTGGCCAATCTTTATCAGGGAGGGAAAAATGTTAATTTACCGGGATGTGAAACAATCCTCTTGTTACCCGGCCCTCCTTAAACATTATGGCCGGTTCCTGCCTGCATCTATGAACGATAAATTTATGATATTAATTAGAAAATACTTTTCTAATTTTCTTGTTTACTCTTTATTAATTTTGGGTAAAAATATAGTAATAAACATTTAAAATGTTCCCTGTATAAATCATTTTATCTTCGTTAAGACAAGCTGTAAATTATGGAAATTATTCGTTTAGAAGGATAAAATAAACTTCTATGGAATAATTATAACAAAGTACCTAGAAGGGAGCTGGTTAGATGAAAATAATCGTTAAAGGAAAAAATATGGAGGTAACACCAGCGCTAAAAGAGTACGTCGAGAAGAAGGTTGGTAAAATTCAAAAATATTTCGAGGGGGAATTAAGAGAAGCCTCAGTGAGCCTGATCTTAGAAAAGGAATTACATAGAGTTGAAGTTACGATCCCTTTAGATGGTTATATATTACGGGGAGAAGAAGAAACAACAGATATGTATGCGTCTATTGATAATGTTGTCGAGAAATTAGAACGGCAGGTTCGTAAATATAAAACCAAAATCAATCGTAAAATCAAAAACCTTTCCGTACTGGATCTGGTTCCTAACGGAAACAGCCTTGCTGAAGAAGATTTTGAGCCTGCTATCGTACGGACCAAGCGCTTTGCGGTCAAACCCATGCCTGAAGAAGAAGCTATATTGCAAATGGATTTGTTAGGACACAATTTCTTCGTCTTTCTTAATGCCGATACCGAAGAAGTGAATGTTGTGTATAGACGTAAAGACGGTAATTACGGTCTGATAGAACCTGAATTAGGTTGAAATCTGGGCTTTGCGGCCCGGATTTTACCTGGCAACAGGGCTAAAGGTGTTTTAATTATTTTCTTTATTTTCACTTAAATTCACATAAAAGTTGCGAAAAACAGTAAAAAAGTATATAATAACTGCAGTAAGCAAAATAAATTATGCTTGCAGTTTACTTATGAAAGGAAGGATTTTTTACATGCAAGGAAAAGTAAAATGGTTTAATGCGGAGAAGGGTTATGGTTTTATTGAAGGAGAAGACGGAAAAGATGTATTTGTACATTTCTCCGCTATCCAAACTGAAGGCTTCAAAACTTTAGATGAAGGTCAAGCAGTTAGTTTTGAAGTTGTTGAAGGTGCAAGAGGACCTCAGGCTGCCAACGTTGAAAAGCTTTAATATATAGCATTTGAGCTTTAAGCAAGGCAAATCCACCCCAGAGCAAAGCTCTGGGGTTTTAATTATTCCCCGGGTTGATATCTATGCATAAAATCGCGCTATTGAGATTTTTATCCTTAAACCAGGAGACCACCGTAATGCATTTATTACCGGTAGCGAAAGAGATATACGGTTCTGATATGTAAATTTTGGCATCACTGTTTCTGAACATGTAATAATATTTTTTTAAAGATAAATCATCGCCTTTCTTGGCCGGATTAAAAATAGGCTTATACTTAGTGTAATTGCAGATTGTATCGGTTAATTGCATACCTTCCCGATTTAAAATATACAAACACTCGATAAAATTAAATCTTTCCTGGACAGATTCCAAAACTTTTTGGTATTCACTACTGGTAACTTTTTTCAGGAGCCGTACCGCTATTTTGATTATTTCCCAATATTGTTTTCTTGCCGCAGCTGCCTGGTGATATTTCTGGGTCATGTAATTTTTATATTTTTCCGTAAATATTTTTAACTTGCCGCCATATATTACAGCATCTACCGCAGTTAAGGATTTTAAAGGCCTGGCAAAGAAAAAACCCTGCAGCATATCTGCACCTAAGTCCAAACAAACGACGGCCTCTTCTTCTGTTTCAATTCCTTCGGCCACCACTAAAGAGCCGATCTGCCTTGATAAATTTACTACCGCCCGGAAAACTTCCCTTTTGACAAATTCCTCATCAATATTCGTGATTAACCACCTGTCAATTTTTATAATATCGGGCTCGACTAAAGGTATCCGGTCCAAATTGGAAAAACCTGCCCCTACATCATCTAAAGCGATGGAAAATCCATAATCTTTATAAGTTCTAATAAATTGTTTTAACGCACATGTGTTATTTACCTTGGCTTCATTAATCTCTATCACGATCTTTCCCGGGTCAAGCTGCAAATCCAGGACACTTTTGAAGAGAACATTTGAGCCAACGACTCCGTAGTCTATGATAGAAGTATCTATATTTAAAAATAACAAAAGTTGGCTATGGCTCACCTGTATTTCTCGATATTTTTCCAGACATTTGCGGCGGCAGAGGCGGTCCAATTCGATGGTCAAGCCATTTTGAGCGGCATCCTGAAATAGAATATTGGGCATGATTATTTCCCCTGTTGCTAGATCGACTCCCCTGCATAATCCCTCCACACCAATCACGGACTGGGTTATTCCTGTGACCACCGGCTGAAAATATATCTCAATACTTTCCCGGCTGATCATTCTTTCCACATAACATTTGTCCCGCATCTTTTCAGCACCCACTTTAGTTATTGGGATAAAAAAGCCGACTAAAAGAATGCCCTGCCATTCTTTTAGTCGGCTCCGTTGCCTGCTGGTTCTAATATATTTAATATACGATATATTAAAGTAAGAGTCTACTACTATTTTTAGAGAATTTTACTGAGAAAGGCTTTGGTCCGCTCATTTTGCGCATTGGTAAAGATCTCCGCCGGCGTACCTTGTTCCACAATTATTCCTTCATCTATAAACAGCACCCGGTCCCCCACTTCCCGGGCAAAGCCCATTTCATGGGTCACGACAACCATGGTCATTCCTTCCCGGGCAAGATCCTTCATAACGGCCAGAACCTCCCCCACCATCTCCGGATCTAAGGCCGAAGTAGGCTCATCGAAAAGCATCACCTTGGGGCGCATGGCTAAAGCTCGGGCAATGGCGACCCTTTGCTGCTGCCCCCCTGATAAGGCATCCGGATAAACTTCCGCTTTATCCGTTAAGCCGACTTTAGCCAACAAGCTATGGGCTCTTTCTTCCGCCTCCCGGGGATCTAATCCCCGTACCTTGATTGGTGCTAAAGAAATATTCTGCAGGACAGTCATATGGGGAAATAAATTAAAGCGTTGAAAGACCATCCCTACATCTTCCCGTATTTTATTAATGTCATTCCCGGGGTCAGTTATATTGTCCCCATCTATCGTAATTTCACCGGAAGTCGGTTCTTCCAGTAAATTTATACAGCGTAAAAAGGTGCTCTTACCTGACCCGGAGGGGCCGATAACACATACAACCTCCTGCGGCTTGACCCGCTCAGAGATACCTTTTAGTACCTGTAAGCTGCCGAAATTTTTAATTAGTTTATCCACGACGATCACTTACACCCAACCTCCATTCTGTCCAGGTTACCAGTCTGGAAATAGTTAAAGTCATCACTAAATAG
The DNA here is from genome assembly GCA_049366715.1 of Peptococcaceae bacterium. Taxonomy (GTDB): domain Bacteria; phylum Bacillota; class Peptococcia; order Peptococcales; family BICA1-8; genus JBMNCQ01. The sequence goes on from JBMNCQ010000004.1 coordinate 283,485, forward strand.
ACTAAAGCTACGCCTATATACGTAGGAAACGAAGCAAAAGTTACGGCGACATACAACTGACCCTTGCGGGTTAACTCCTCGACACCAATTACAGCTAAAAGGGAAGTATCCTTTAAGAGCACGATGAACTCATTCCCTAACGGTGGTATTATCCTTCTAAAGGCCTGGGGCAGAATAATATATCTCATCGCTTGAAAATGGGTCATGCCTAAAGAACGGGCCGCTTCCATCTGACCTCTTTCTATGGACTGGATTCCGGCCCGGAAAATTTCCGCCACGTAGGCACCGCTGTTAATGCTGCAAACCACTACTGCAGCAACCATGGGCTCAATACGAAAAGATGTCTGGGTAATCCCTGATATCAAATATGGTATTCCATAATAAAATAAGAGAATCTGTACAAATAACGGCGTACCCCTGATAAAATCCACATAAACAGCGCTGGGAACTCTAAATATGATATTCTTCGATAATTTCCCTAATCCCATAAATAATCCGATAATTATTCCAAAAAATACAGAAAGGGAAGTAATTTCAATTGTTAAAACAGCGCCATTTAATAATTGAGGCAATACTCTTATGATATGATTCAGATATGATTGCAAAATTTCCACAACATCACCTCCACATAAGAAAAAAGACCATCCGTTTGCCACAGGCAGCGGATCCTCTAAAGTAAGACACAGGCATTTTGGCAAGGGAATAAAGTAAATGCGTAACACACAGTGTGTTACGCATTTTGTGCTGACATTTGACTAGAAATATTTTTTCTGTAACTCTTGATATTTGCCGTTGTCTTTAACATTTTGCAAGCCTTTATTAATTTTCTCTAACAATTCCTGGTTACCTTCTTTAACGGCAAATCCGTAAGAGTCACTTTCCAACACTTCGCCGACAATCTTAATTTTCCCGGACTGTTTTGCCATGTAAGCTTCGGTAACAGGCTTATCGTTTATTACCGCCTCTACCCCGCCACTCATAAGCTCCATCATTACAATATCAACTGTATTAAAGGTCTTGATCTCTTTAATGATCCCTTCGTTCTTTAACTCTTCTGCTTTAGCGGCACCCGTTGTTCCGATTTGAACTGCCACCGTTTTCCCCTGCAAATCATCTTGGCCGTTAATATCCTCATTATCGCCGGCTACGGCAATAGCCAGTCCCGCATCAATATAGGGCTCACTAAAGTCCACTTCTTCTTCCCGGTCAGGCCTGATGGACATGCCGGAAGCAATAATATCAATGTTGCCTGTTTGAACGGCAGGTATCAAGCCGTCGAAACCAAGATTCATAATTTCCAGTTTAATCCCCTGGTCTTCGGCAATCGCTTTAATTAAATCTATATCGAAGCCGATAATATCTCCTGTTTTCTCATCTGTCATCTCAAAAGGCGGAAAAGTTGGCTCAGTTCCAACTCTATATACAGCTTCCTCCTGCGGCGCTTCCTTAGGCGTCTCTGCATTGGGCTCTTCCTGCTTAGCACATCCTGCCACAGCCAGCAAGCTTAATACCAGTAGAACTACCAGTGCTGTTTTTAAATATTTTTTCATCAATTGGTCCTCCCCCTCTAATTCCAATTAATCTAACTGTCAATAATTATACATACTTAAGAATATTTAATCAATACCCTGCTAAAATATTTTTAATGATCAGGAAAACGCTTATGAAAAACTCTCCAACCTGGTATCATCTGATAAAATATCCCTGTTTACATCCTTAGTAATTCACAATAATTTTGCATATTATTCCCTCCTGAGGCCCTCAAAAAACTTTGCTAATATCCATTGTTGTAATGAAAAGCTATTTTATAAATGAAGTTTCTCTAAATTTCGCTATAAATATTTGTCGAAATATTTCTTACACATATTTCCATTGTGGAAAGAAATCTTGTGGATAATGTGGATAAGTCTGAGGATAACTTTAAAAACAGGGCTTTATCCCTGTGGATTGATTGGTGATTTGTTAAATTAATGTTAATATCTTTAAATTAGCGTTATTATTCTTGTCGAAATAACTACATAAATATCTAACGATCCGTGCAAAACCTCAAGGGAAAAACAAAATTCGACGTCTTGCAACGCCGAACAGCTATTTGCTTTTATCAAATTTATTTTCAGGCTTTCCGCTAATCTTTTTTTTATAAGCTTTTTTCGCCATATTTTTATCTTGAATCGTCTTGATATCTTTATTTACATTAGTAAGCTTGGCCTTCAACAAGTTTTCGTTAAGGATGTCCATTTCTTTAATGGCATACAAGATCTCCCCTAATTCCCCCAGGACCTCCGTTAAGTTTTCCGCAGCTTTTACCGGAAGGACCTCGAGAAGAGCAGAACTGGAAAATACCTCTATGCCGAGGGTTTTCATAATATCCTCCCGCAAAGGTCTCAGCTGACCGTTCATCTCTTCCAGCTCACTAATCAGCTTCTGCCGGGCAGAGATTACTTCTTCCAGCCGTTCCAGATTTTCAGCTTCAGTACATTTCTTCTGCATTTCGGCTAATTTTAACATGGCCCGGTATTTACTCAGCTGTTTCCGGTAACCTTCGGCCATTGATTGCAGTACAGGAGTTAATAATTTACCTTTATTCACCCTTTCAATCACCACCGGCGGTGCCCGGAGAAGGAGTCTTAACAAGCCTGGCGGCCTGGACCCAGGTTTCCCTGAATTCCCGTAAATACTGCTCCGGTTCGGCCAGGAATTTAACGTCCTTTTGCATATTAGCCTGTTGTAAATTATAATTTATATACTCATACATTTGAAACAATGACTGGGATATTTCATATTCCATATTCAATGAACCCATTAATTCATATACAATATTCTGGCATCTGATTAAATAGTAATTTGTTTTCTCAATATCTTTCGCTTCCAGGGCACTTTTCGCCTGCCCCAGGAAACGGATGGCCCCGTCAAACAGCATAATAAGCAGTTTTTCCGGACCGGCAGTAGCGATTGACTGCTGTTTATATTGTGCATAAGGATTTTGGGCTAAAGCCACAGAAATCACTCCTTTAGATTAGTTGCCGGCGGTTGCTACCTTACTTAATCCGCCCCTTAAGACTACCTTAACAGATTACCTTTCCCCGGACAAGTTGTTTCCAAGTGATCATGCGGATTATTAGCGCGCTTTATTGATAAAAGCCGCTTGAGCCGGATAGGGATTATAAGCTTTGTAAGCTCTCTTGCCCCGGCGCACTTTACCCAGCTTCTCCTTTAGAGCCAGCAAAACCTGATCGGCCTTCTGCCTGTTTTCCCGGTCCAGGTCCATGATTAACTTTAGAATCCTGCGGTATTCTTCGTTATTGTCCTCTTTAACCGAATTTAGCTCTGAATTTATGGAATTTATTTTATGAATAACCATTTCCTTTTCATGAATAACCTTTTGTAATTTATCCGTATCATGATCCTCTAAAGACTTTTTTTGCGCTAAGGTTAGTTCATAGATATTTTGTAAATATTCCTTTTTCCTGTTTTGCAATTCCCTTACCCTGTTTTCCATATCCATCACACAACCTTTATTCGTATATTAAATATCATTATAACGGTAAAACCGGTCAGACCGGTTCTACTGCCCGCTGCTAAACATCTGGGTCAGCCACGTACTTTGGGAGTTCATGTCCTGGATAGCCTTTTCCATAGCCGTGAACTGCTGCCAATAGCGGTTTTCTACAGTAGTCAGGTAATCATTCATATCATCAATCCGGTCCTCATAGTCCGAGATGCTTTTATCCAGCATACTTATGCTGCCATGCTCCGTTACAAAATCGATCAAAATGCTGGAATTTACATTTCTGTATAGTTCCGGATTATCACCGGTACCGGCTTTGTTAATGATCTCCTTCATCCCTACTGTGATATTATCATAAAGCCTGCGGATCAAACCACTTTCGCTTCTTTTTTGCTGAATTTCGTTGTTGCTTAACTTATCGTCGGCAACATCCAGCCCGGCGCCGGGCTCTTTAAATAACAACTCTAAAACACCGTCAACATCTTCTTGTATCGCCTTTTTAAGATTAGTTTCATCTATTTCCAGCTGGCCCCCCTTGGACCCGCTGAAATAATTTTGGGTAGAAATGCCTATTTGTGTTAATTGATCGAAAGCACCGCTTACTCCTGCTACATTATCGTACATACCGCTGCGCATACTGTGATAAGTGCTTTGTAAAACACCGTCTCCTTTGATCAGACCACTTTTCGCTTTTTCTTCCCACAGTTCTATTTCTTTCTCACTCATGGACTCTTTTTGTTCTTCCGTCAGGGGAGTATAATCCCGGTAGCGTTTTTCATTCAGGGTATCATTCAGCTTACTGACGATTTCATTATATTTTTCCACAAAGGCCGAAATCTTTTCATAAACTGCATCAACATCAGTGGAAACAGTAACGGTAAAGTCCCCTTCAGCTTTCAGATCCAGATTGATATTGTTGATCGTACATTGGTTAGAAGCCATTCTAATATTATCGGCACCGTTAAAACTTAAGATCGCATCCTGCCCTTGATTTACCGCTCCGCTGGTCAGATTAAGCTGCAGTTTGTCATTCGTTCCCGTAAAAAATTCCACGGTTGCCTCCGCTTCCTGGGTTATGGTAAAGCCGTTCGCTTCCCCGGTCTCGGTGGTCTGGAAGAACAACCTGTTTATACTGGTATCATAGACGGCTTTTACACCTAAATCATTGCCGTCGCTGTCCCGGTAAGAATTTATATCATTGGCCATATCCAGAATCGTTTTATTATTTAAATCATCACCACTGTATTCAAAAGTCTGACTGACGCCATCCTTGCTCTCAATGGTAAATTTAATCACGTCGGTATCATTTAAACCGAACTGCTCTTTTAAAGTGTCCAAATTCCCCAGGTCACCTTGACTGGCGGCGGAGAAATTCTTGGCGATCTGACTTACACTGACACTATAACTGCCGGTCACGGCATCGGCCCTGGTAGAAATGATATCGGCTATGCCGGTATCGGAGGAAGCAGCCTTTTTCACCCATTCCAGGCTGCTGACAGACTTGTTGAGCAGGGAACCGCTGGAGCTCGTCGATGTTAAACCAAACTCCTTTTTCGTATCCAAAATAAAGTTAGCCAGATCTTTATTAAGAGCATTGTATATTTCCTGTCTCCATTCAACAATGATTTTATCCTGTTTCAGTTTATCTACCTTAGTACGCTGGGCCTTCATTAAATCACTGATAATCTGGTCGGTATCGATCCCTGAAGCCAGACCGCCTATTCTTATACTCATCTTATTTCACCCCTTATGCCCTTTCATCCACGAGAAGACCGGCTAATTCCATTAGCCCCGCCACGATGTCCAGTATCTTCTCCGGTGGAATTTCTTTGATTACTTCTTTCGTTTCTTGATCAATGATCTTCACCATAATTTCTTTGGTTTTTTCATGAATAGAAAACTCTAAGCGTTTATTGTGTATTTCGATTTTATCGTTGGCCTCTTCAATTGCTTCGATCATTTCCCCGGCAGTAAATTTCGGCTCCCAGCTTGAGGTCTGATAATCACTATCCGGTACTTTTTCCGGATTTTCCCAAACCGGCCTGTCATTATTATTAATGGGACGGATGTTCTTTACTGCAGCAGTCTCATTAATCCTTTCTACACGCATAAAAATCCCCCGCTCTGTTTATTTTATTTATAATTTATATCGGTAAAAACGCCGGGAAATTTAGCATTAAGAAAAAAACTGTAGAATTAATTTCTACAGTTTAACATCAATCAGCGTACCAAGCTGGGGATTAACGCTCCTCTCCATGATCTGCGTATTTGCTTCCAGCATCCTGGTTAAATCCCCGGCTTGCCCTTTAGCCGTATCCATAGCCATTTTCATAACGGAAATACCGGCTTCCTGGGCTATTTTCATTTGGTTCAAACCCATTGACAAAGCAGCTATATCCAACTATATCAGCTCCTTTCTGTTGAAAAGATATGCCCTCAGGCTTTTATTACATTACTGTTTTCCTGTGTATATACCCCGCGGGTATCGATAATCAACTTACTGTGTTTTAAAATATAATCGTAATCAAAATCATCGTGGTTAGTACTGATCAGGATACAGTCCATTTCTTCCAGATTTTCTTCGGTAATTTCCATAGATTCAAGTTCAAAATAGTGTTCCCGCATTTTGGGGAATTTGGGCACAAAGGGATCGGAATAGTAAATAATTGCGCCCTTTTCCCGCAAGAGCTCCATTAATTTTACAGAAGGTGATTCCCGGGTATCGTCTATGTTCTTTTTATAGGCCAGTCCTAAGACCAGCACTTTAGCATTTTTTAAAGATTTTTCCCTTTCATTTAACCCTTCCATCACTTTATGAATTACCCACTGGGGCATCAGGATATTGACTTCTCCCGCCAGTTCTATAAACCTGGTATTGATTCCATACTCCCGGGCCTTCCAGGTAAGATAAAAAGGGTCAATGGGTATACAATGCCCCCCCCAGCCCGGACCGGGATAAAAAGGAGTAAATCCGAAAGGTTTGGTTGCGGCGGCATTGATTACTTCCCAGATATCAATCCCCATCCTATCCGCAACCATCTTCATCTCATTTACCAAGCCGATATTTACCGCCCGGTAAATATTCTCCAGTAATTTGGTCAGCTCTGCGGCTTTGGTGGAACTAACAGAAATTACTTTGCCGATTATCTCCTGATATAAAGCTGTCCCGACTTGCAGGCAGTTAGCTGTGGCCCCCCCGACAACTTTAGGAATAGTACGGGTGGTAAAATCAGGATTGCCCGGATCCTCCCTTTCCGGTGAATAGAGCAGGAAAAAATCTTCTCCCAGGGTAAATCCCTTACGTTCCAGCCGGGTTTCGATCTCTTCTTCCGTAGTCCCCGGGTAAGTGGTGCTCTCCAAACTTAAAACCTGGCCTTTTTTTAAGTAGGGAAGAATTTGATCCATCGTGCCGGTAACAAAAGATAAGTCCGGTTCCCGATACCGGTTAAGGGGAGTGGGCAGGCAAAGTATCATAACATCTACCTCCCTGACTCTCGCCAAATCAGTTGTAGCCTCTAATTTTCCTTCTTCCACACCCTTTTTAATTTTCTCACTGTCAATATGCCTGATGTAGCTCTCTTTGTTCTTTAAAATTTTCTCAACCTTAGTCCTGTCCCGGTCAAATCCCAGTACCTGATAACCTGCTTCGGCAAAAGCCAGCAAAAGAGGCAGTCCTACGTAACCCATTCCGATGATTCCTATTATTGCTTCTTTTCTTTGAATTTTCTCAATTAGATTATGCATCATACTTATAAAGCCTCTCTTTACCGAATTAATTTTGCAAGAAAAAATAACTATATTCCCATTAAATATTGCCCATAATCTGTTTTCAGTAACGACCTTGCTAATACGTGTAGCTGTTCTTTTGTAATATATCCGTTACGATAAGCGATTTCCTCTATGCAGGCTATATAGAGTCCTTGTCTCTTTTGTACCGCCTGAACAAAATTACCAGCTTCTAACAGGGATTCATGTGTCCCTGTGTCTAGCCAAGCGAATCCCCTGCCCAGAATTTGTACTTTTAATTCTCCCTCGTCTAGATACACTTTGTTCACATCTGTAATTTCCAATTCTCCCCTTAAGGAAGGCTTTAAATTTTTGGCAATTCTAACTACTTTATTGTCATAAAAATACAATCCTGGTACAGCAAAATTGGACTTTGGATTTTGAGGTTTTTCCTCCAAGGATTTTACCACTTTGTCTTCTCCTATTTCCACAATTCCATATTCTCTGGGATTATTTACATAGTAGGCAAAAATACAAGCACCTTCTTTTATAGATTTATTTTTCTGTAGAATCGGAGAAAAGCCCTGCCCATAAAATACATTATCCCCTAGAATTAAACAAACGCTATCTTCTTCAATAAAATCCTCCGCAATAACAAATGCCTGGGCAATTCCTTTTGGCTCCTTTTGAACAAAATATCGAAAAGAAAGTCCTATTTGAGATCCATCTCCTAATAATTCCTCATATATAGGCAGGTCTTTACTGGTAGAAATAATCAAAATATCCCGTATACCGGCCAGCATCAACACAGATAAAGGGTAGTAAATCATCGGTTTATCATATACAGGAAGCAATTGCTTGCTAAGGGATTTTGTACAGGGATAAAGTCTGGTCCCACTCCCTCCTGCCAATATAATACCCTTCATTACACAACCCCCTATCTACTATGTACCATACATTTCTTTATAATATTTTATGTATTCACCATTTAAAATTTTTTCGAGCCAAATTTCATTCTCTAAATACCACTGAATGGTTTTTTCCATACCCTTTTCATAAGTTATCCCAGGATACCAGCCCAATTCTTCCTTAATTTTACTTCCATCTATAGCATATCTTCTATCATGACCCTTTCGATCTTTCACATAGGTAATCAGGTCCTCATTCAGCCTGCTTTTTCGTTGGTCTTCTGGGACAAGTAATTTTTGCAGGCATTGTATGATAAACTTTATTACCTCAATATTTTGCCGTTCATGATTTCCACCTATATTATAGACTTGTCCTTCTCTCCCTTTTTGCAAGACAATATCTAATGCAGTACAATGATCTTCTACGTACAGCCAATCTCTTATATTTTTCCCATCTCCATATAACGGTATGGGTTTTCCGGCTAAACAACTATTAATTACAAGAGGAATTAATTTTTCTGGAAACTGATAGGGACCATAATTGTTAGAACATCTGGTAATCACAACGGGCAACTTATAGGTATCATAATAGGCCTTTACCAGCAAATCCCCCCCTGATTTACTAGCAGAATAGGGGCTATGAGGATCTAATGGAGTACTCTCTATAAAATATCCTGCATCCTCTAAAGAACCATATACTTCATCAGTCGAAACCTGTAAAAACTTTTTACCTGCTTTAAAATCCCCCCCCCGAATCCAATATTTTTTTGATATATCCAACAACACTTGGACTCCTAGCACATTAGTTTTAACAAATACAGATGGATCTTCAATGCTTCTATCCACATGGGATTCTGCTGCAAAATTAATCACATAATCTATATCATATTCTTGGAAAATCTTTTCTACCACGTCACCATCACAAATGTCACCTTTAATAAATCGATAGTTGTTACGCTCCGCTACACCTTTTAAATTTTCTAGATTTCCTGCATAAGTTAATGCATCTAAATTGATTATAGAAATAGTATTATTATATTTTTTAAATAGATACTGTATAAAATTAGAGCCGATAAAACCAGCCCCGCCTGTGATAAGATATATTTTCATACTGCCATCCCCAACATCTAATTGTATTTGTACTTTTGTTTAAATATATATTTTCATACTCTTCCCCTTATAATTAAGTCAAAAAGCTACTGGTTGTTTTCTTGCAACGCTTTTTCTAATTCTAAAATATTTCTTTTTCTATTCTTTATTTTTTTACATGGTATTCCCGCGCTTATTGACCAGGCCTCTATATCTTTATTCACTAAACTCATTGCACCTATCGCTGCCCCCTCATTAACTACAACATTAGGTAATACTATACAGCCCGCTCCAATAATTACATGTTTTTTAAACAAAACTTTTCCTCCAATTACATTTCTATATAAACTAGGTATAGTAGGATTTGTCATAAATTCACCACTATAATCATCAGTTGTGCTATATACTAGCGTCCGTCCAGATATGCTTGTATAATCTGACATCTCTATTATTAATCTTCCATATAAAGCTACATGTGAAGCAATATGTATATATGAACCTAATTTTATACTTCCTGATAAAATACAAAAATCGTCAATCCTAATATTACTTCCCATTTCAATACTTTCAGGTGAATAAATACTAGTCTTTCTACTTATTTTTATGTTATCACCTATTTTTTTAAATCCAATTTGTTTTAATTCTTCTTCAGAATAATATGAATTACTCAAAATATTCACCTGCCATCTAAATTATTCATAATTATTTTGGTGATCTTAGATAAGGTTTCATGTTTTAACTCATCACTAATCGGTAAACATAAAATTTTCTTGGAAATATCATTAGAAATCTGCATAAAATTACTTTCTACATAATTCAAAGTATCTAATGAAGGATAAAAATATCTTCTGGGATATATCTCATTTTCCTCAAGCTTACTTTTAACCCTTTTTAGCACTTGTTCATTTTCGAAAATAATAGGAAAATAACTATAGTTATAGTTACAATTCTTATTATACTCTTGCAATTTAATTAATTTATTATTCTTAAATGACTCTACATAAAACTCAAAAATCTTTTTTCTTTTCTCTATGATATAATTCAAATCATCCAGTACACACAAACCCATTGCCGCTTGAAATTCATTCATTTTAGCATTTATCCCTAATTCCTCAAGAGTTTCAGGACCTGTAATTCCGAAATTAATCATCCGTTTCGCTTTATCGTATAATTTTTTGTCATTAAAAATTAATGCTCCACCCTCTATTGTATGGAATAATTTTGTTGCATGAAAACTTAACACTGAAATATCTCCATAGTTTAAAATGCTTTGCTCTCGGTAATTTATTCCAAATGCATGGGCTGCATCATAAATAACTTTCAAGTTATATTCTTTAGCTATCCTGTCAATTTCTTCAACTTCACATCCATTTCCAAAGACATGTACAGGCACTATAGCAGAAGTTTTATCTGAAATTTTTTCTTCTATTTTACTGTAATTAATACACAATGTTTTTGGATCAATATCCACAAAAACAGGCTTCAGCCCTTCCCATACCATACTGCTCGTAGTAGCTACAAAACTAAAAGGTGTAGTAATAACTTCTCCCTTAATTTCCAATAGTTTATAAGCTATTTGCAAAGCCATTGTTCCATTATTTACCAAAACTATATATTTCACCTTTAACCACCCTGCGAGGCTTTTTTCTAACATTTTAGTATATTGACCGTTATTAGTAATCCAGCCCGCTGCATAAATCTTATCTATATATTCTTTATATTTTTCTATAGGGGGTAAATAAGTTTTCGTTACATTAATCATGCTTTTCTCCCCTTTTTAATTATCAAAAATATCATGCAGATATTTCTTTATTATCTCAATATCCATTAATTTCGCTAGCCTTTTTTTATTACTACTTAGTAAATCATCACTTATCCTTGTAATTTCCTCGATATTTTCCTTATTAATATCATTAATGCTATAAACTTTAATTCCATTTTTTTTAAAAAAAGTGTATTTTTTGTTATCAAGATACACTTTTTTCCTCAACATGATAGCAGTCCAAATATTGCCTAATCCCTGCTGACGATTATGAGCGAATAAGCATACGCTAACATTATCTAGGATGTAACTATACTCTTCTGCAGAATAATATTTCGTTAATGGTATGAACCTTTCCCCAAATATCTTAGTTCCTTCATTAATTAGTACTTTTATATACCATTCAGGTCCGCCATATGATAATGGTGCAATTATGCAGAAATTTTTTGAATTTACTTTTTTCAGTTTATACAATATATCAAAATGATTATTAGTTGGATTAGCAGAATTACCCAATAAAATGATGTGCTCATATTTACTTTTAAGTTTTTTAATGAAATTAACTTCGATCATTTTGCTATTATAAAAAGTAGGTGCAAAATATATTAAATCCAAGCGCTCTGCTTTAGTTATAAAATTATCTCTTACTTTTTCATAATCGCCGTCATCAATCCTTAAGATTTTTTTTATTTTTCTAATAGTAACCTTTCTATAGATGTAATTAATATCATTTTTATTAATTCTTTTCCTTACATCTAGACCAATTTGTTGCATGATATCTTTAGTTATAGGTTTAAATAGTTCAAAATCAATATAATTATAAACGTCTCCTCCCCAGAGAGGCCAATAAATAGGTTTCTTGATATCAAATCTGCACATCAAACTACAAAAATAATCAAATAAGTAATGAATGAAAATCCTTGAACAATTATCTATATAATGCATTAATTTCTTAAAATCATACTGTAGATTCAAAACCTTCACATTTTCTACATTGGTAATATTCATTAATTTCAACTTCTGTTTTCCATTGACAATAATTATAAATAAATGCTGATCATTAGGAAAATATTTATTAACAAAATATATGAACCTATCGCAATATTGACTATCATACATTAGATGAAGATTTCTTTTTTTACCATTAAAGGTTATTTCTTTAATATTATCCTCTCTTTTCTCCCATTGTCTTTGTATTTCGTCTCTATGTTTATCTTCTAATTCATTTAATACTTTAATCATTTCTATTCTTTCAGTGGTATCTTCCATATGAAAAACCATGTTCTCATAAGTTTCTAATGCTTTTAAATATTCACCTCTTATTTCATAAATGTATGCTAAATTATATAATAAATCTATGTCATTTTTTTCTTTAACGAGTCCAGTATGAATAGTAGATTCTGCCTCATCTACATTTCCCTCTATCAGCAAAATGACACCCATAATAGAATAAATTTCGATATCTTTTGGTACCATTCTTTGATATTCTACCAGCAATGCTTTAGCTGACTTTAGCTGTCCTTTTTTCACTAACTGCTTAATATTTTCCTTAAACTGTTTAGTAATAGCTTCTGTCTGCATTTCATATCACATCCAAAGATAAATTCTGCCCATAATATTTAAGCCTCGTTCTTTTTTCTAATTTAATAGCTCGTTATTTCCCATTTCTACCTTTAATAAACTGATCTGAGATTTAAACAGTAGTATCTCCACGTCCTCGGCAATGATTTGTTCATACTGCCCGATCAAGATTTCTGCTTCTGAGAAATCCCCGTTTTCAATAAGCACTTTAATATTATTTTTAAACTGTTTTTGTAATTGGTCCATTTCATTATTTTCTGTCCTTACCTTGCTTTTGATTCCTGCTAAAAGTTCTTCTATGCCCTTTTTCATGGGGTATGTATCCAGTGCCTTGCGCAAATACCGGATATATAGCTTAGGATCATTGTCCTTTACTTCCCCGGCTCTGGCTAAATACAAGAAAAACCGCTGCTCATCATTTTTCAGATCATAAATCATCTCTTCGGCTAAAGTATCGGCATGATAGATACTTCGTAGATAACAGGCACCATTATCTATGTATCGTGCAAATAAATCCAGATATTCAGCGGTAGTTAATTTTTCCGCCAGCAAAACATGCCGGGCTAAAACAATCCAGTATCTGAGTTTTGCAACCTGCCCTTCCGGTTGGTGCAAATTTAAATATGCCAGTATTATTTCATCAAAATCCACATATTTTCCCCGGGCATACTTAAGAAAACGGTTGAGGTTTTCCACCGCACCTGTCCTGGTAAATTGACTTAAAGCCACCTTTTCTTTGAGAAAATAAAAAATAATATCACCATAAAAATCGGGCAGGTCAGTATACGGTAAACTCAGCAATTTGTCCAGGAAAGATTCCGGCGGAGGGATCTCCCCTGTCAGATTCAGCCGTACTTTATTTAATAAATAATAGGGTTCGGCATCCCCGGCCAAGGCATCATAAAATGCAACGATTTTTTGATGTAAGGCTGTCTTATTTGTGTCCCGCAGATTATATTTTTCCATAGCTTTCAGGAAAACAGCTTTAATTTTCTCATTGTCGTATATTTCGGCCAGATAATTCCTGAGAAGATCATAATCACCATTATCCATACTGATTTTCAGGATTAGCTGTGATTTAAGATCGGAAGGCTCCATATCCTCGATATACGCCATAGCTTCCTCGTATTGCTGCCGCCGGCACTTAATCAAAGCAATCTGATAATAGGCTGTATTTTCCGAATGGGCATCTAAATGATAAAAGGTTAGGCTGGGATCTTTAGATATTCTGGTCGTGTGAAAATACTTCTTTACTTTTAGAAACCCCTGCAGATACTCCAAAGCGTTTTCGGAATCATTAACAGCCGCCAAGGATACCCCCGCTAAGTACCATAAATCAATAAAATCCTTAGAATACTCCAAACCTTCTTTGCAGATCTCAATAGTTTCCAAATACTTCTTATTCTGATGGGCTATTCTAGCGTAGATACAGTGGACATAGAGAAATTCGACTCTTTTCTTAGCAGAAAGCTTTCTGATTAATTCATAAGCTTTTCTCATTTCCACCAAAGCCTTATACTTATCCACGTTTGACCAGGAAACACCTAATTGAAATTGATAATAAATGTTTTCCGGATCCTTCTTTAATTCCTTTTCTAAGATACCTTTCGTCCGCTCAAACTTCTTGAGGGCGAACTCCCGGTTCTCCCACATATAGCCATAATGACCCAGGATGACATTACTTACTAAAGATGGCTCCTGGGCCAGGGGTTGGTTATGGACCGCCCCTCTGAATTGAAAATCCGGGGTATTGCGGAAACCTCTTTTTAAAATGCTGATGTTATGGGGAGTCTCCTGCCCGGGCACCGGTGTTTTCATATAATTTTTCATCGTAATAATCAGGGTATTGTATGGGGATAAATCCCTTTGAAACAAAGCCACCAGCTCCGCGGGGTTTTCTATTTCTTCGTCGCCGTCAATGATCCAGATCCATTCCCCCCGGGCATAAGAAATGGAGATGTTGCGCATTTCGGAAAAATTATTGGTCCAGGGATGTTCATAAACTTGGGGGGTATACTGCCGGGCAATTTCCCCGGTAGCATCCTCCGACCCCGTATCGATGATAATCAATTCCCCCAGCCCTGTAGCAAGGAGGGGCTTTAAGCTTTCTAAACAACGGGCTAAATTTTTTTCTTCATTTTTCACCATCATACAAATACTGACCTTTTTTTCATAGTTCATGCCATATCCTCCCCAGGTGTTAAATTGGTACTATATAAATCACCCGTAATTTATACACTACCAATTCAACACTGAAAAAGGCCAGGGGGAAAAATCCCCTGACCCCCTAGTGTTGAAACAAATGCTGTTTTCAGCCGGTCTGCTATTTTATTGTAATAATTGAAGTACTCCCTGGGGAGTCTGGTTGGCTTGAGCCAGCATGGCCTGAGAAGCCTGCGTTAAGATGTTGTTTTTGGTGTATTCCATCATTTCCTTGGCCATATCTACATCTCTGACTCTGGATTCAGCTGCCTGCAGGTTCTCGGAAGCCGTATCCAGGTTATTGATGGTGTGCTCCAGCCTGTTCTGTACGGAACCCAGTTTGGATCTTTCCGCAGAAACCTTGACCGTTGCGGCATCAATGGCATTGATCGCCACGCTGGCCTGCAGCTGGGTACCGACCTTCAAGCCCTTGACGCCCAGAGCAGCTGCGGACATATTTTCAATGGATAAATCAATACTCTGTCCTTCATTAGCTCCGATCTGCAGCTTAGCTGTTCCATCTAAACGCGAATCTTGAGCAGCTGTAGTTTCTTCAAAAGCGGAAAGAGCGTTAGTGGCTGCTGTTTTAACTTCCCCATCAGAACTTTCAACGGTTATAGTAAGACCATTAATAGCCCCGGCATATCCCGATGTAGCTGCTGTAAATATTAACGAGTTGTCAGCACCAGAAACAGTTGTAGTAATGTTACCATCAGTTAAAGCAGATAAAGCAGTACCGGCAGTTACAGCTACGGTAACTGTCTCCGTACTTCCATTCTTGACATAAGAAATCGAAACAGTATCTCCATCTTCAATGCCTAAACTAGCACCTGCATTATCTTTTAAATTTGTTAATAATACTGCATCACTTGCTATAGTTCCTAACGAACTATTTGTTTGAACATTTGCCACGTCACCTGTTACTGCCCCACCTTTAGAGCCGTCTAAAAGCTTCATGGTGTTGAATTCGGTAGTGTTAGCAATTCTGGTAAGTTCTTCCGTTAACTGGTCCATCTCATCCTGGATATTAACCCTGTCTCCTGCAGTGTTGGTATCTGTGGAAGCCTGTACAGCCAGTTCCCGCATTCTTTGCAGGATAGAATGGGTTTCATTTAAAGCACCTTCTGCAGTCTGGATCATGGAAATACCGTCTTGGGAGTTCCGGGAAGCCTGATCCAAACCTCTGATCTGACCCCGCATCTTTTCGGAAATAGCCAAACCGGCAGCGTCATCACCGGCACGGTTGATCCGCAGACCGGAAGACAATTTCTCCATGGATTTTGAAGCGGCACTTGTTCCCATTGTTAACTGACGATGAGTGTTTAAAGCAGCAATGTTGTGATTAATACGCATTAAAAATCTCCTCCTTGAAATTTATTGCCCGTCCCTGGGCGTATTTCTTAAAACTCACCATTTACTAATTCTTAGATCCGGCCGCTATCTAAAAATTAGTAAAGCGATGAAAGTTTACTTAATAATATAATCGGGCGAAACAAAAAAAAATTTAGCTTTTTTTGCTAAATTTTTTCCTATTTCGTCTTTTTCAGTATTTCTTATCTATTTGGCAGCGACTTTTTTCAAAATAGCAAGATCAGTGGTGTTTTGCCGTACCCTGCGTTCCAAGTCCGCAACTTTTTCCGCATTATCCGTTCTATATTCAGCCAAAAAGGCCGTCTGTTCAATAATGGTATTTTGTTTCCCTTCTATCCGGATTACTTTTTCCTCTCCTGCAGATAACCTCTCCTCTACCGCAGACAACCTTTCTTCCACGCCGGTCACCTTTTGTTCTACACTGAATAGTCTTTGTTCTACTTGGGACATTTTTTGTTCAATATCAGACAGCTTAGCAACCATGCCGTTTTGGTTTGCTTCGATATTAGATATTTTCGCAACCAATAGCTCCAACAGTTCTCTATCCGTCATATCTGCCAGCCCCTTCCCTCTATTTCCAATTTTAGCAAAAGAGAAGAAACTTGTCAGTAAAATCTGCTCCCGGAAATAATTTATTTTGTAGAAAAATAATTAGTTCCATCGTTTTATCTGTTCTGCAGTTTAATGTTATTCCTGCCCGTTATTTTTAAATACATCAGCCAGGATATGCAGATCTTTAAAGGCCAGGGCGGCCAGTTTATTTTCCTCCTGAATCGCTTTATATACTTCTTCCCGGTGTATTTCAATATCCGCCGGGGCATCAATACCCAGTTTTACCGTACCGTCGGGGCGGACCTCTACCACCGTTATTTTTATATGATCGGCTATGATTATGCTTTCATTTTTTCCTCTACTTAGCACAAGCATCTTTAACTGCCCCTTTAGATTGTTTTAATTCCTCAAGGAGGTAGTGTTTGGTGGTATATCTTTTATCATTCAGTATGATCTGCTTACCCAGGAGATTCTTCGTATTAATTACGAGGGGAGCCAGTAAATTGGCGGTAGTTTTTTTTAAATCTTCCGGTACTACGACGATAGCAAATATGGCAACATCTTCAGTTTCCGCTATTTTTAATTCCTCTACGACAGCCTCCGGAATGTCCAATTCATAATCCGGTCTGAATAAAAAAGGGTTAATAATCACAAAAGCCAGTTCCCCGTCTTCTACCGACTGGAGCCAGGCAAAAGGCACATCCTTGTTTTCATTTTCTATAATAAAGAATTTTTTCATCTCCTCAAAGGCCATAATGCCCTGCGGAAAATGAATTATCCTGCTTTCATCAATTTCTACTTCACCAAAGTGCTTCGTTTTAAACAGCACGAATATTCTCCCCCAATATAAGATAGTATGTATCTTCACCGCTACCTATAGCTGCTGCGGCACCTGCAGAATACCTCTATCACTTGCCCACTTGCTTTTTTTACTTTTTCAGGCTTTATCCCTGCTCATTAATATAATTAAAATCGATATCAGGCCACTGACGCAGGAATATCTCAACCCTGCCGGGCAGGTAGTCAATCACCGGCTTGCGTACTTCATAGCTTATTTGCGGTTTATTCAGCTGCCACTCTATTTCAAGATGTCCGGTAACCTCAAACTCAGGCCGGCTTTGGGGAATAAAGCCTATGTTAAAATCACGGGCCGGGAAAGCACGCTTAGCTCCGAGCACAGCGATGGGGTTCCCCCCCTTTTCTATCTGGGCCAGCATATCCCCTTCCTGATTCATCTCGGCAATATTCCGTAAAAACTTATTGTAATTTCGCTGGCGTATTTCCTTCATTAGATCCAGCGGACGTTTGAGCCCTGCCTCAGCAAAACACCGGTATTGATCAATCAACACTTTAGGCAGTTCCCGGTCAATCTTCAGCTCTGCCCTAGGCTGCTCAATATGTAATTCCCCTCTGGGTTGTTCAATGCGCTGTCTGCCCCAGATCGTATTTATCCCGAGCAAAGCCGGTGTGGTCCTAATTTGGAGCATAAGCTCACTCCTTTATATTTATACCCGCCGCAAACGTACCCGTTAACTTAGAAAATCGGCTAAAGAGGGTTGAATGATCTTGGCGCCTGCGGCCAGAGAAGCCCGGTAAACATTTTCCTGATTTGTCAATTCAATAATTAATTGGGCCATATCAACATCTTCATTCGTACTTAACACTTTTTGATAACTGGTTTCCATGTCGGCCAGCCTGTTGTTAATCAATTCCAGACGATTATATTTAGCACCCACTTCCGAGCGGTAACTTAAGACATTATTCATATGGTCATCCAGTAAGGCCAGATCCGTACTCCCCAATTCATCATAGTTACCGTTTTCTAAATCAGTAACAATTTTATCTATTGTCGCAAAGATGCTGTTAGAAGTATCAGGGGTATCCCCGCTAAAATCAATGCCAAAAACACTGCCGTCTAAGTTGACCTGCATTAAAATATTTTCTCCGGTTTCATAATTAATCGGCTCGGTATTCCCCTCCCATTCCCCGCTGGCGGCATTATATACCTGCTGCATAGTGTGGGTCCCACCGAATATATAACGGTCATCTAAAGAGGTATTGGCTACATCGGCTATTTCTTCCTTGAGCTGTTTGATCTCATCAGAAATGGCTTTTAACGAAGATTCGTCATTGCTGCCGTTGGAAGCTTTGACAACCAGTTCCCGGACTCTGTGGATTACCTCATCATACGTATTCAAAGCACTATCGGCTCTTTCTACCCAGGATATGGCGTCCCCGACATTTTTTTGAAACTGTTCATTTTGGCGCAGCTTGGTGCGCAAACGCAATGATGTCACGATTCCGGCAGGGTCATCGGAAGGTTTGTTAATCTTAGAACCTGTGGCCAGCTGTATGTTTAACTCATCCATTCTGCCCAGATTGTTATTATAATTGCGCAGAAAGTTGCTGATTAAAACACTTTGCGTAATTCTCATGCTTTTGCAGTCCTCCTCCATCTGTTTAATAAGAACATAACACCCTACTTTTATTCCTGCTGTCAGCTTAGCAGGTATTCTTTATTATTATCTTCCCACTAATCCCAGCCTGTTAATCAGGGTATCCAGCATTTCATCTACAGCCGTTACATATCTGGCGGCTGAATTATAGGCATGCTGAAAACGGATCATATTCGTCATTTCTTCATCTAAGGAAACGCCCATGACCATCTGTCTCTTACTCTCCAACTGACTGACGACCAGCCCCTGATTTTCAACCATCCGGTCTGCTTCCCGGGCTGTAACCCCCAGCTTTGCGGTTTCTGAGCGGTAATAATCATCCAGAGTAGTCCCTTCAATCATAGTGTTATCATATTTTAACTGGGCAATATTCAAAGAATTACCGCCATCCCCGACGATATCCTCGATACCTCCATAAGGAGCACTTGTCGCAGCGGCAATTAAGTTTACCGTCTCCAAAACATCAAAATTAATTGCGATATTCCCCGCTGAAAAACCGGAGGTCTCGTCTGTCACCATAAAAAAAGAAGCAGCCTTTCCCTGGAACTCAGGCTGGGGTTCCACTCCGTCATCCGCAAAGAATCCGAGAATATTAGCAGCTGCCTCCTCTAAAGACCCGGCCGCACCATAGTTTATTGCGACACTGCTTACCTCCAGCTTGGTTTCGTCCGCTACCGTATTACTGATCAGCCTGATTGCGCCGTCAACATTATAAGCAGTGACATTATGATTACCGGCCGCCAGCTGGGTATTGATTTCTTGAACGAGCTCATCATTATTATTATACGAACCGTTTGTTAAAGTGATAGAAGCAGCCGGACCGCCGTCTACGCTGAAATTCAGCGTATTATTGCTGCCGTCGATAACGACCGGACCGGTAAAATCCAGCCTTTGACCATGGGAATAACCCTGATAGTTTTGTAACGTAGGCATCAGACTATCTTCCACTATATGAAAACCCTGACTGTGCTGCTGGTTTATTTTTTCTGCAAAACTACAGGCCATCTTGTCCAGCTTATCTATAAACTGGACAACTACTTCATCCCGGGAATCAAGCATCCCTCTTAACTCGCCGTTGCGCAGCTTTACCTGAGTGCCATCGGACCAGACGACATCCGTAAAGCCTTCGGCATTAGACCTGCCCTCTATTGTATAAGTTTTATTTCCGGAGACAATAGCCCGTCCACCGATAGATACGGAGATCGACCCGAATTGGTTTTCGACCACCTCAAGATCTACAAGCTGTGACATCTCGTCTAACAGCAGATCTCTTTTATCCCGCAAATCATTAGCCTTGGGGCCTTCTGCTTCTCCTTTAACAATTTGATAGTTCAAATCCCTGATCTGCGTAGCCAGGGAATTTAATTCACGGATATTTACATTGACAGATTCGTCAATATCCACACGAAGTTCTTCCAACTGCCTGTTCATATGATTAAAGGTTTCTACCACCGCTTGTCCTGTCTCAATTACGGTAGTTCTAACGGCGGAACTCTCCGGTTTACGGCTTAAGTCCTCCCAGGCACTCCAGAATAAATCCATCGTTGAACTTAATCCTGATTCGGAAGGTTCGTTGATCACGACTTCTACTTTTTCCAGCACATTACTCTTAAACTCCCAGTAACCCAGGGAACGGTTTTCTGTCCGAAACTGCAGGTCCAGGTAGTTATCCCTCATCCGGCGCACATCATTAATTTCTACCCCAGTACCAATAAAACCGTTTACGGTTTTCAAAGGATAGGAAGAGGTCATTACTACCTCTTGACGGCTAAAGCCTTCCGTATTGGCATTGGCAATATTATGGCCTGTTGTCTCCAAAGCTTGCTGCTGGGCAGCCAGCCCTTTAGCCCCTATATTCAAACCAAAAAATGTAGTTCGCATTTTCCTCGCCTCACTCTCAGGTTGACGTTTTCATTTTTTAAGCTTTTGAATCAAAAATCCTGCTGCTCTGCTGCAAATTTTTACCCTCTTTCTGGGGGTATACCACTTCCCGTTCCGCTCTGGTAAGCGTATCTATGGTAAAATGTACGATCTGCAAAGCCTGTTCTATCAGGCTGGAGTTTTCGTGATTAATTTTATTAAGCCGCTCAACGATCTCATTAAGTTCGGTAAAAATAATATTCAGTTCACTTTTATAGGGTTCCTGAGCTTTGCCGGCAATTTCTTTCAGCGCGATAAACTCAGTCTCAACTCCCCAGACCTCAGACAATCTATTCACAATCTCCAGTCTTTGATTTTCCAGTTTAGTGATGTGAATAATGATTGTATGTTCTTCTTTATTTAAGCGGTCCAGTTCTTTAATATCATTTCCGATTAAAACCTGCTGCTTCTTTTCCGCTATGTCCAGCAAAGTTTTATATTCAATCAGTTGTTCCTTTAAAATATTAACTAATGCTTTCATAGCACACCATCCTAAATATTTTATTACGGGGCCGGCAAATGTCTACTCCTTCACTCACCCGCCGAAAAACAAAGCATATTTCCAATCCATAACTTTTCTCAGCCTTTTTTATCAAAAAGCATACCATTTACCATTTTTTCGGCTACATCCCCCGCTGAAACATGATAGTTTCCCTGTTTAATGGCATTTTTTAGCTCGTTAACTTTCTCTGCACGGATTTCAGGAGCATTTTTAGCAGTATTAAAGATTTTACTTAAAACCTGCGCTTCATTGGAGACCTGCATTTCATCCTTTTTGGCCTCGACGCTGTTTACCTTGTTTTTTCCCGCTACCTTTTTCTGGTCATAGGCTTTTAACACTCCGTGCATATGATTAATTTTCACTGCCGACCACCCTTTCAAAACTAAACAAAATAACACCTACCATATATATCGGTAGGTGTTAAAAAATCTTTAGGGTCTTTCACTCTTTTATGTGAAATTTTACTTTCGGTTTATTGACCAGTTCTTCCTTTCTCTCCTTACTGCTGAGGGGACCGGAAAATCCTTTGGCTAATTCATTAGAGCATTGCTGACAGTATCTGCCCTTTGGCATCATTTTCCCGCATCTTTCACAAGAAACAGTAAGTCCCGTGTGATTTTCACCTTCAAGCCTGCCCTCACGGACCCACTTAACAATTTTACTTTCATCAACTTCTGTAGCTTCAGACAATTCAAAGATACTGATATGAGGATTCTTCTTTAAATGATTCTTTACTTTAACAAATTCTTCTTCCTCATTTTTCTTACAGGCCGGACAAAGATTGCTATGTAAATATACAAATACCCTGCCGCACTGGGGGCAGTTTCTTAAATCCATATTAATCTCCCTCCTATTTTCACTATCTTCGACCAATTCTTATTATTTCCTGCAAAAAAATATTTTAATGTAAAAGATTATCTTTATTTCCCTCATAAACATTACACAACCAGGGAGATTCCTTAGACTGGGAGAGCCTGTCATTATTACCCTGCGCAACAACCTGCCTGACCATTTTATACAGCATTAATCTTTCATGGATCTCTTTTAAAGTCATATGACCCATAATAATACCTCCCCAAAACTCTAATCTCTATAAATAAATTAACCAATTTGACACCTTCCTAAACATGAATCATTAAAGCCGTCCGGTACCGGCAAAAATAATTCCACTCCTGCCGGTTATCTGGTAAAGTATAATTATCATCGCAAAGCATATTTACTGCGCTTTCACGCCGTCACTTTTTTTATTATTCTACTTTTCACGCTTTTACTCTGTTAAAGAGGTGGCCTGGATATGAGTATTTTATCCTTTATTTGGGAATTCATATTCCCTACTCCTAGAATCTGTCCCTTCTGTTCTGCCAAGCAGGAGAAACTTATGATTTGTTCAAGTTGCAGAACCATTTTGCAGGATTATAAAGAAAGATTGACACAATGCACCAGATGCGGGACCTTTGGCAAACCCGGCAGAGTTTGCGATAACTGTAGAGAGTGGCCCGGATATCTCAAAAAAAATTTTACGGCCGTCCCCTACGAAAAGCAGTATCGGCACGCACTCCACCTGTTGAAGTTCAAAAAGCAAGGCTGGTTAACACCTGTTTTCGTAGAATTAATGACCGAGGAACTGCCAGTAAGTGCCATAGATTTAATTATCCCGGTGCCCCTCCACCATAACCGTTTAAAAGAAAGAGGCTTTAATCAAGCCGCCCTAATGGCTAAAGAAGCGGCCCGTAAATTAGAGCTTGCCTACGACGATAAAGTTTTGTATAGAATAATGGACACTCCCCACCAAACCGGCCTAACCAAAAGCCAGCGGCAAAGAAACCTCACCAATGCCTTCAGTGTTCCTGATGTCGCAAAGGTCCGGAGCCGTACGGTCCTGCTGGTAGACGATGTAATCACCAGCGGTACAACGATTCGGGAATGTGCCAAAACCCTCCGTAAAGCAGGGGCCAAAGCTGTTTACAGCGCCACTTTTGCTGCCGGGATCAGATAGCGGTAAACTTGCAGCTTGCGTTAGCCCTTTGTCCGGGCAAGTAAATGCTAAACGCCCCAAAGGGTCAAAACTTGAGACGTATCGGTTAATACGCTGAGAATTTTGACCCTTTGGGGAAATAACGTCAGATGAAGCTTTACTGCTCCGTTTTAGATCTGAGCCAGTTCTTCGTACAGATAGTCATTTAGTACTTTAATATACGTGCCTTTCATCCCTAGTGAACGGGCATCAATAACACCGGCGCTTTCTAGTTTCCGTAGCGCATTAACGATCACTGAACGGGTTAATTTATACTGTTCAGCCAGTTTACTTGCTACCAGAAAACCTTCACTGCCTTCTATTTCATTGAAAATGTATTTTACAGCCTCTAATTCAGAGTAGGATAAAACTTCTAAAGCCAGCTGCACTACGGTTTTCTTACGGGCTTCATTCTCGATTTTCTGATTAACAATACGCATAATCTGCATACCGGCTACTGAAGACCCGTACTCTGTAAGAATAACTTCCGCCGGACTAAAAGGCTGTCCTTTTCTGGTATAAACCAATGTCCCTAATCTCTCGCCGCTGCTTAAGACAGGAGCCAGAATTACATTGTAGTCATCCCTTTTGAGATTAATTTCTGTCTGCGTATAACCGAAAATCCATTGCGTACATTCTTCGGAAAACTGCTTTCCTTCCAAATCTTCGGGACCAAATAAACTCTCTACTTCAATTTCAGATTGACCCAATAATCTACCTTTTCTTCCTATTATGTAGACATTGCACCCAATTATATCCCTGAGTTCATTGGCAATACTTTCAAAATCCAAAGCATTACTTGCTGCCTTCTGCAATAATTGGTGCATTACTCTGGTCTTTTCTAATAAGGTTTGAATTTCCATACGAATAAAAATACCTCCTATATTTTGGATTTGTTAGTATTATTGCCAACAATATGTAATTTATACATTTAAAGTAAATTTCATTTGTGAAAAATTAATTTTTTCATATTTTTGTTTAATATTTTTAATTTTTCCATATCTATGTTCAAAATTGAGCAGACAATACGATATTTTAAGGCGCAAACCCAGGCAGATACTCATTAAACATCCATAATGGGACATAAGCTAAGGGACATGCCTTCAGAGCATGTCCCTTAGCTTATGTCCCATTTTCCTATCTTTATATTTCACTTCTCTCCAGGTAGCCATACAACATCTCTTTCACTTCTTCCAGGGTAGAGAGCTTATTTACATGATCCCTCATCCGCGCTGCATGGGGCAGGCCTTTAAAGTACCAGGCCATATGTTTACGCAGCTCTTTTACAGCTACTGCCTCATCTTTATATTTTACCGCTAATTCCACATGTCTCACAGCTGTTGAAATTCTCTCCGCTATTGAAGGCTCAGGTAAGTCGTTGCCTGATAATAATTGCGCTAATCGCCCAAAAATCCAGGGATTCCCCAGAGCTCCCCGGCCGATCATTATCCCGTCACAACCCGTTGCCGTAAACATTCTCAAACCATCTTCCGGCCAAAAGATGTCACCGTTGCCTATAACCGGCACCTGAACAGCCTCTTTTACTGCTTTGATTATACTCCAGTCGGCCTGACCGGAGTAATATTGAGAACGGGTTCTGCCATGTACCGCTACGGCTGCCGCCCCGCTTTCTTCCATCTCCCGGGCAAAGGCAACGGCATTGATATTCGTGTCATCCCAGCCCTTGCGAATTTTTACAGTCACCGGTATTTTCACACGATTTACAACGGCTCTGACGATCTGCCCCGCAAGACCGGGCTCAAGCATTAGAGCAGAACCCTCACTATTTCTGACTACTTTAGGTACCGGACATCCCATATTAATATCAATGATATCCGCACCATAGTCTTCCACAATCTTAGCACCTTCCGCCATGATCCTTGGCTCAGAACCAAAGAGCTGGACACTTAGCGGCGGTTTTTCATCCTTAAGATCGATTAAAGCAAATGTCCGTTCATTCTTATAAGTAAGCGCTTTAGCACTTACCATTTCCGTATAGACCAAACCACAGCCCTGCTCCTTCACAACCATTCGAAAGGCTTTATCCGTCACTCCGGCCATAGGTGCACATACCACCGGATTGGCGATTTGAATATTTCCTATCCGCATCAGTAAGCTCCTTTAGTTCGTTGCTGGTTTAGATAAATAAGGGGATAATTGTCCCGGAAGAGAACCCTCACTTCCCTTATTTATTCTTTTCGTATATAAATAATAGGCCGTCCAAAGTCAGCAGCTTATCAACCACATCGATTGTTGCCGTATCTTTAGCAATCAGGTCTGCAATTCCTCCCGTGGCAATC
The DNA here is from genome assembly GCA_049366715.1 of Peptococcaceae bacterium. Classification (GTDB taxonomy): domain Bacteria; phylum Bacillota; class Peptococcia; order Peptococcales; family BICA1-8; genus JBMNCQ01. Next base: position 309,376 of record JBMNCQ010000004.1, read on the forward strand.
ACTTTAATATTCTCCTCACCCAGCTCCTGTTTCATTCTCCGGACAATGCCGTCGACCAATCCGCAATAACCAAAAATAATCCCTGCCTGCATAGCATTTATGGTGTTCTTGGCTATAACCTTTTTCGGTGCGACTAGTTCTACCTTAGGAAGTTTAGCCGTTTTCTGGAACAGTGCTTCCGTCGCAATATTGATACCCGGGGTGATGGCACCGCCTAAATATTCGCCTTTTTCTGAAATACAGCAAAAAGTTGTCGCTGTACCAAAATCAACAATAATTAAAGGACCGCCGTACTTTTTAAAACCGGCCACCGCATTTACGATTCTATCCGCTCCTACTTCCCGCGGATTTTCATAAAGAATAGGTACGCCTGTTTTAACCCCCGGCCCCACAATTAAGGGCTTAACATTAAAATATTTTTCGGCCATTTCTTCTAATGCACTAATTATGGGCGGAACTACCGATGAATAAATAATATCTGTAACCTCATCCGGCTTAATATTGTGATAATGAAACAGATTGTGGACAAGGACGGCATATTCATCTGCTGTTTTCTGCCGGTCTGTTGCTATTCGCCAGTATGTCAGTAGCTGTTTATCCTTGAAAACTCCTATTACCATATTGGTATTTCCAATATCAAATGCCAAGAGCAAAGAAATACACCTGCCTTTTAATTGTCTCTATATTTTTGTATTACCCGAACAAGAATAACCGTTATGATGCCTGCCAGAATCACCTCAAAAACCGTATGGCTGATCACAATCATATAGGCCACTTGAATAGGTATATAGCCAACTAAAACAGCAAGTCCCAGAAACCCTACGGTATTGGTTAAAGTCCCTGCTACTGCCGCGATGATTGAGGCCAGGTTTGTGTTCTGCTTAAAAACCCAATAGGCATAATAAGAAGTAATCCCGATTAAAACTCTGGGTAGTATTCTTACCAAAGGGTCTGCCGGAACCGCCCCGGTAGGACTCAGAAAACTATAAAAACCAAAAATAAATCCTGTAAAAGCTCCGACAACAGGGCCTTCTAAGATAGCCGCCAAAATAACCGGAATATGCATAATCGTTGCTTTGCCGACAGGCGTAGGGACGGGAATAAACCCTAATCCCGTCGCACCAAGAACAATTGTGACCGCACCCAGCATCCCCGCAATCACCATCTTTCTGGTACCCATTCTCACATTAATGTTTTCCACTTTCATCCACTCCGTTCTGCTTTTTTCTTACTCCGGCCTTCTCCGAAAATTATAATAGCCTGTTTTGTCATGGTCAATGCCTTGCAAAGCCGTCCTAATCCTTATTTTCAGCCGGTAATAAAAAAAGAGCCGGGTTTTAGTATTATCCCCAACTCTCGCTAACATTACTTAAAATTATACTGCGGCCTGCTTATCTGTTTACCCACCCGTTCATACAATGTCTTGCCCAGAACAGCCGCAATAACTGCCTTTACTAAATCTAAGACGATATATAAACTCATCATTGTTACAATCTGGATAAAAGTCAGGGCACTGCCCACATAAAAATTGTACATCACATACATCCAGGGCAAACCTACAATATACATGACGATCGTACTGATCAGCACCGCCGTTAGAAAGTTAAACCACCCCGGATTCTGTTTTTTGTGAATAAGCATACCTGCCACATATGCGCCCACAGAAAAACCAATCAGAAAGCCGAAAGTAGGTTTGAAGATATATGTCAGTCCGCCATAAGGTGCGGAAGCAAAAACCGGTATCCCGATCAGACCGACTAAAATGTACACAACCATACTTAAGGCACCTAAACGGGGGCCGATTAGGATTCCGGCCAAAATACTAAAGAGCGGTAACAGACTAAAAGGCACAATATCAGGCGGCCAAATTTTCGAGATATAAGCGCCTATAGTCATCAGAGCAGCAAAAAAAGCAACTAAAACCATGTCCCTTACAGATAATTTCATGATCTACACCTCTTATTAGTGACTAGTGATTAGTGACTGGTATAGTTAAGTTTATGGTTTATGGTTTATGGTTTACTGAGAACCGAGAACTGAGAACTGAGAACTGAGAACTGAGAACCGGGCCCAGTCTTTCTGGTACTACCGCACTGTTGTCACTGTTTCACTATTTTCACTAATTATTTTTTAACTACTCTGATTATACTAAGGGATAATTTTATTGTCAACCTATTTAGTTTTCATGGTTAACCATGCCTTGGTCTTCCAGGCGTTTCCTTTTTAAAATCAGCATCCCCTGCCTTCAGCAATCATTTTTATAAAACCGACCAAAACCGAAAATAAAATCCTTCGGTATAAAAAAAGCCTTCCGGGGCTAAAACCCGGAAGGCCTAAAAAATCTATTAAACAGCAGCGCTTCTTCCGTCCCGGTCCCCTTGGATCCAAGCGGTATGCAATATATTAAAATATCAATATTGGTTATACAGGGCTTAAAACTCCTATTAACCGAAAGTAATTCTATCATTGTTTGGTATTTTCCGCAAGACATATTTATCTCAGCAAAAATAATTAGGCCGCAGAAAATTAACGACCAGTTCCTCCGCAGGCTTTGTCCCCGCCAGGAAAACATGGCAGCCCTTACTTTGCAAGGCATAAATATATTGTTGAAGGAGTACGAGATCATTTAAGCCGCCGCCATTGATTTGGATGATCGTTTTATCTTCCCTGCTGTCTGTAAGCCGTATTTCCCGCAGATCATGAATTAAGTTACCGGTAGGTGTGAATTTTATGCTTACAGAGGTCAGAGCATCTTGCGCCATCAGCTGCGGGCAGTCCTTAGATATCGCTAAAATATTATTAATTGTCATTTTCAGCTCCTGGCCGAGCTCCTTAAGTTTCCAATGCTGTGCGGCAAGTTTCCTGAATAAAAGCTTGTACTCTTTATAGGTACCGAGTATTAAAACATCCCCGTACTGCTCCTTGCAATTGACAGCATACTTATGGACAGCTACTTCACCCCCGAGAGAAAGCATCTCCTGCTTTAAGATGTTAGCGGCACCACAATAAATATTCTCAACATAGATAGGCAGGATATTAGCCTTCTGCTCCATTATGACACTGCCGCCTGCGTCGGATTTCGTAAGGTCTAACCAGGGGCGGGCATTCCATAACTGTCCGCCGCAATAAAACATATTAAACTGCATAATATGACCTCCATAATAAATAATGATTCGTTACCGGCGACTAGTTATCAGCTAATCCTCCGTCTACCACCAGTAAGGTATGCATACGCCTGCAGATAGACGACAAAGGGCGAGTGCCGCATAAAATGATACGACAAGCTCGCCATGACATTCTGACTATTTACTTTTTTCCCGGGCCCTCTGCAAGAATTTATCAGTCTGAATGATATATCTGGTGTGACTGCCTTCGCCAATCATATCTTTCTCGTCATGAGCTTCCACATGAAAAGTTAGCTTCTTGTTATCAATTTCCTTTAAAACGGCTGTGGCCCGGACATTCAGACCTATGGGTGTCGCCGCCAGATGTTTGATATCCAAATTGATCCCTACCGTAGCAAAACCTTCTGGTAATTTGGGATCTACGGATTGCAGACAGGCATTCTCCATTAAACCTACCATAGCCGGAGTTGCATAAACATCAAGGCCGCCACTGCCATATTTTTTGGCAGTATTCTCTTGGGATACAAGCTCCTGCGCTTCGCCTTCCAGACCTATAGATAGATTAAATTCCATAGTTATCCTCCTAATTTATCCTTTGCTTCCTTAATTTTTGTCGCCATACCTACGATCTTCTCGGAAGGAATGGCACAAACAGCTATTCTTAAACCCCGGGCCAGGGGAACCAGGAAAATATTATCTTTTTGCAGTTCCAGGCCAATTTCATCCGGCTTCGTCGAAGGTACCGTAATAAAGAACCCGGAATGATAGGGGCATACTTCCAAACCGACAGATTTAGCTTCCTCCAGAAAAGTTTTCGCTCTGTCCTCCAAACTCAGACGATACTCTTCCCTTTCCTTTTTAAGCTGGGCCATCAAATCCGGATTCTTCCATAATTCTACCAGGCACAGCATACCTGCCCGGGTGCCATTAGACCATGTCCCTCTATTTGAATATTGGTTCACATTGAAAAATTCTTCAATCACATCCCGATCAGAGCTGATCCCCAGCATACAACCCGTGCGATAACCATACATCGTATAACCTTTAGACATGCTAAAGGCAGCAATAACCAACAAATTAGCGGGCAGCTGCGTAAATAACTTAAAAAACTTCCTGCTGCCGGGAGGAGCGAAATCTAAATAAGCAACATCTACAAAAAGGATGATATTATTTTGTCCTTTTGCCGCTAATTCTTTAAGACCGTTAATAACCTCTTCCCATTCACCGTAAGTAAGACTAAAACCAGTAGGGTTATGGGCAGGAGAATTTATGATTAATAAGACGTTTTTTTGCACCTTGGCTAACTCACTTACTTTCGACAAACAAGCCTGAACATTAAAGCTGCCCTGATCATCAAAAGTAACAAAAGTATCTAATTTACGGCCCATTTCCCTAGCCATAGTACGATATGGACCCCAGAACCAATCAGCAGTTAAATAGGTATCCCCGGACTCCGTATAATTCCAAATTGCATGATGGATTGCACCGGAACCACCCGGTGTAGCTACTCCGGAAATAAAAGCATCCGGTTTATATTCAGCAAAAGCAACATCAACAGCAGCCTCTATGAAATCGGGTAAACCGGCTATCGGAGCATAGTTGGCGGTATTTTTAAAATCAAGTCCTTGGATGGTCTTTTCTACAGTTGGTAAAGTGACTAAATCGCCGTTAGGCGCCAAAAAAGCACCGATCGTAGCATTAACAATATTTTCTTTACCCACCTTTTGGGCCTTTTCATGAGCAGCTGCATTTACCCCAAAAATTTTATCAGGTTCATGTTTTCCTTGGGAATGGCTTGCAACGAGAGAGTTACTCATTTTTATTAACCTCCTATTTCGTTACTTGTTACTTTTCAACGTATTAATATTTTCGCTCAGAAAAATCATCGTCCATCGTTACCTAAAAATATTTCGTCATGATCTAAATATTTCCTTTTAATATTTTTATTATATCCTAAGGTAATTAGAAAACGAAACGAAATCCCTGCATTAATAGCTGATATTTTAACTGCTTACCGCGATATAAAAAATTCCGGCGTTCTCTGAACATTAACAAGTTCAACTTAAGCCGGGCTATGATCTGCAGTCATTCAAGAAAAGGCCCGCAACTCTTCGAGTTTGGGCCTTCATTCTTTATTCAAACAACCATGCCTCGGGAAGGTATACATAGTCCAGCAACTCTTCAGCTTCAAAATACAAATTTATTTCCCTGCGGGCATTTGCAATGCTGTCTGCACCATGAACCACGTTTTTCCCCGTACTTTGCGCAAAATCTCCCCGAATCGTCCCGCATAGCGCTTCCAAAGGATTTGTGGAACCATTAAGCTTTCTAACCTCTTGCACGGCGTTTTTCCCTGCTATAACCAATACTACTACGGGACCACTGGTTATAAACTTAATCAGGCCCGGATAAAAAGATTTATCCTGATGCTCGACATAATGAAGCCTGGCCAGTTCTTCCGTAATATTGATCATTTTCAAGCCAACAATTTTAAGTCCTTTTCTCTCAAACCTTGCGATAATTTCTCCAATTAAACCCCTTTGTACTCCATCAGGTTTAATCATGACAAAGGTTTGTTCCATTAGTAATCTCTCCTAAAGGTTATTCTAATGGTCGGATCCTCCGGATCGGCATCCTCAGGAGGACTTACGATCTCCTCCTCGGCTTTAATTGGATTTTGTACCGTTCTTTCCTCATCATGCCTTTTGGGGGAATGGGTAACTTTCTCCATTAATTCTGCAAATTCTTCGGCTTCAATTACCTCTTTCTCCATCAGAGTCTGGGCAATCAGATGCAGTTTATCAATGTTCTCCGTCAGAAGTTTTTCCGCCCTGCCGTATGCTTCCTCCATGATCCTTTTCACTTCTTTATCTATTGCAAAAGCCACAGCTTCACTGTAATTACGGTCCCGGGCTATATCCCTGCCTAAAAACACCTGTTCTTGCTTGTTTCCAAAAGTGATCGGGCCTAACTCGTCGGACATCCCCCATTCGGTGATCATTTTTCGTACAGTCCCCGTAGCCCGCTCCAAATCGTTTTGCGCGCCGGTACTTATTTCATTTAGAATGATCTGCTCGGCAACCCTGCCGCCCAGCATCATGGTAATCTGATCCAGAAGCTGGGAACGGGTCATATAATTTCGGTCTTCCCTGGGAAGGAGTAAGGTATAGCCACCTGCTCTGCCCCTGGGAATAATGGAAACTTTATGCAGAGGGTCACAATGGGGCAGGAGCTCGGCAACCAAGGCATGCCCTGCTTCATGATAAGAAACAATCTTCTTCTCAAATTCACTGATCACCCGTGACTTTTTCTCCGGACCGGCAATGACCCTTTCAATTGATTGTTCCATCTCGGTCATGGATATTGTTTTTTTACTTCTCCTGGCGGCTAAAAGAGCTGCTTCGTTAACCAGGTTGGCCAGGTCGGCCCCGGTAAAACCAGGCGTCCCTCTAGCCAAAACAGCTAAATCTACATTTTCAGATAAAGGCTTTCCGCGTACATGGACTTTAAGTATTTCTTCTCTTCCTCTGACATCAGGTCTATCAACGGTAATTTGTCTATCGAAACGTCCCGGACGCAGTAAAGCCGGGTCTAAAATATCAGGGCGGTTTGTCGCGGCTATAATGATAATGCCCTCATTGATATTAAATCCATCCATTTCCACCAGAAGCTGATTTAAGGTTTGCTCCCTTTCATCATGTCCTCCGCCTAATCCCGCACCTCTTTGGCGGCCGACTGCATCAATTTCATCCACAAATACAATACAGGGTGCATTTTTCTTAGCTTGCTCGAATAAATCCCTGACCCTTGACGCACCTACACCAACAAACATTTCCACAAAATCCGAACCGCTAATGCTGAAGAAAGGTACGCCCGCTTCCCCGGCAACAGCCCGGGCCAGTAAGGTTTTGCCCGTACCGGGAGGTCCGAATAAAAGAACGCCTTTAGGAATTTTGGCACCCAGCTCCGTGAATTTCTTCGGATATTTTAGGAATTCCACAACCTCTTCCAGTTCCTCTTTTACTTCATCCGCACCAGCAACATCAGCAAAAGTGACTCTCGTCTTTTCATCATTATGCAGCCGGGCCCTGCTTTTACCGAACTGCATGACACGGCTCCCGCCGCCTTGAGTCTGCTGCATCATAAAGAAAAATACTGCAATTAGCAGAAGTACCGGCAATAAGGTGGAAAGTACTCCCGTCCACCAGGGGGGCTGAGGAGTAGGTTCCTGATCTACCGACACATTTTGAGCCAGTAATTTATCAATTATCTGAGGATAATTTTTGGGCGCTTCCAGGGAGAAATTTTTGCCTTCCGTAGTCACACCGCTAATTATCTGATAGTTTTCTTCCGTAATAATTTGTACATTTTTAACCTTTCCTTTTTCCACTGCGGCAATAAATTCGGAAAAGTTCTCAAATGGACTCTCCTCCTGTTGAGGTGCATTGGTCCATCGTAACACAGATACTGCGATCAGTACTATCAATAAATAAATGGCTAAGTTTCTAAAAATCCGGTTCAACAATTTACCTCCTCTCAATGCCATTCAAATTTAATAACATTTCATTCTTAAGGTAGATATATCCTATATTAAAATTAAATACCAATATACTTTACCATAATACGCAGCTTTTTTCAAACATATTCACTTTTTACCATTTCCAAAACTAAACAGCCTTTTGTTCGGGGATTAGCCCGGAATCTTTCATTGATGGTAATGCCCGGGATCCAGATTATTTCCTCGCCCATGCAAACTACAGGAAGTAAGTCTCTTCTGCGTCTGTCCACTTTTAGATCAATAAATAAATCTTTCACTTTTTTCGTGCCTTGCATTCCAAAAGGTTGAATCCTATCCCCCGGTTTCCGTTGCCGGACAAGCAGTGACGACGGGATTTTATATCTGTCAAGGACAGCTCTCTGAAAGTCATTCAGGCCCTCCGGTATATTATCTGCATAATAACCTTTTAAAATTATACCTAAATCAGCCAGAAAAATACTACCGGGTATTTGCCATAAAATATGAATCGTTGTATCTTTAGTTAAGGTATGCCTGTCTAAATCAAGCAGCTCCAGATTGCAATAATTTTTAACAGCCACGATATTATGGGGCAAATGAAGTTCCTTATGCCCCTGCTCCGTCCCAATTATCCCCAGCAGATTTTCTACATGGATAAAGCCGAGGTTCTGTTCTTCAGGTCTTAACATCCCATAGGCTTTCCGGATCATCCGCCTTTTTAAAGCCAGATGATATTTTCTTAAGATATTTAGATCTATTTTAAGTTTACCCTTTTCCGCAATAGTTAGAACATCATTAAATCCTGCGTCGGCTTGCTGCTCCAGATAATTATTTTCCCCCCAAACGATTTCTTCCAGTTTAAGCAAACCCTCCACAATTTGCGGATTAAATTCTTTTTTTAAGTAAGGCAAAAGCTCCAGCCGAATTTTATTACGCAAATAGATCGGCTTTCTATTACTGGGATCCAGAGCAAACTTTAAATTCTCTTCCTGACAAAAACCGACTATCTCTGCTTTAGTCACCTGAGCCAGGGGTCTTATGATCCAGCCTCCTACAGGCGGCATACTTGCTAACCCGTCTAACCCGGTTCCTTGAATTAAATGGAGCAGCACCGTTTCCCCCCGGTCATCGGCATGATGCCCTAAAGCCAGCTTATTGCCCTTGATTTCCTTGCGGAGATCATTGAATATTCTTCTCCGGACTTGGTGACCGGCTTCCTGAGGAGATAATCCCTGCTCTTTAATCACTTCAGGTACATCCACTGTAAAAATTCTATATTCTAATCCCAGTTTCTGCGCAGTTTGCGCAACAAATTCAGCTTCTTCCCGGGCCTCATCTCCTCTGAACATATGGTTCACATGAACAATAAAAAGGCGCAAACCGTATTCATCCTTCAGCGAGTTAAGAATATGTAAGAGAGCACTGGAATCCGGCCCCCCGGAAACCCCAATAATTACAACATCATTTTCCTGTAACATGTTATTCTTTTTGATCGTGTCCTTAACCCGTTCAATAAATGAAGACACAGGAAACACCCCTAGCGATAGATTCGTTTATAGTTTTTAGTGACTGGTGACTGGTAGTAGTAAAGTTTATAGAGCATAGTTCATCGTTTAATCGTTTATCATTCTCAGTTCTCAGATACCGGTTCCCGGTTGTTTTTAAGAACAGCGCACAATTTATTGACTTTCCCTTCCCGGTGCTATCATACTGTAGAACAGCAGCCACTGTAGTCTATCGCTACTGTAGTTACTGTCGCTGTTGTAGCTGCCAGACCTCTCCCCTTAATAATAATAAGCCTACAGAATTAATTCTGTAGGCTTTTTTAATCTCCTTCTTAATTTTCCCAATTATTCCGAACGATAATCGATACGGGCTACTAAAACAGTAAGATCATCTTTAATATTACCTTGCAGTGTCTGCCGGGCCAGCTCAATAATATAATTTGCAATTATTTGCGGGTCATCCTGAGGAAGAGCCTGAATGAGTTCATGCCAGTCTTCAATGCTGCCGTCCAGAATTTCAAAGACACCATCGCTCATGTTTATGATTAAATCTCCCACCTGGACAGGGTATTCAATTTTTTCTGTTTCGACATGATTAAACATGCCCACAGGAAGTGACTTTGCTTTAACGGCCTGGACTTGTGTTCTCCTTTTAATAAAAGACGGCGCTGCCCCAATTTTGATAAACTCGGCGGTTGCCGATACCTCATTAATAAGTGTCAGGTCAATGGTTGTAAATATTTCTTCCGAGGAGCGTAAAAACAATACTGAATTTACGGTATCAACGGCCATTTTAATGCTTAAGCCCGCCCCCAAAAGCTGTTCCAGCAAGCTTATTGCCGTGGCACTTTCCCGGGCGGCTTTTTCACCGGCCCCCATTCCGTCACTTAAAATCATGACAAACTTCCTGTTCGGCAAACCAACACAAGCCCAGTTATCACCTGAAACATCACTTCCCTCTTTAATAGCGATGGCAGCTCCTGTAGTGACAGAATAAGTTTTACTGGGATTCAGATGATAAGAGCAGCTTTTGTTGCCTGCCGTAGGGCACCTGGCCTCTTTAACGGTATACGTGCGGTCCAGGGCCTGGGATATTTTGGGGGCAATAAACTGGGTGCACCAATTCTGCTGCGGGCAGGCTTTCTGTACTACAACGATTTCTTTATCCCCCCCACAGGTATCAATCACTTTTACATTTTGCACCTTAATATTATCATCAAGAAGGTAGCCTTTAATGTGCTCTGCCAATTCTTCATCACTGGTCTCTTTCTGATTAAATTCCTGGGCGAATTTTTTCACTAATTCTCCTACCCCTACTAATTGCTTCGCTACCAGTTGTTGTGAGTTTAAGAGCTTTTCGTGGTATTTCATTTCCTGTTTATAAAGCTTTAGCTGATAAGTCAAAGCTATACTGAGCTCCCGTAAACGCATACATCTTCTTTGCAGTTCCGGAGAAAAGCTTTGCTCGCTAATTTTTCCCTGAAACTCTGACTTGGAGCATACTTCCACCACCGACCGGTAAGTTTTATAAAATTCTTTATCCCAGCAAACAGAGCACAGGGCGCATTTATCACAGACCTGCCCGGCAACCTGATTCAAAATTATCGTTAAAGGGTTCGTATCTTGTCCCGGAGCGGAACTTGCATCTTTTACAAAGGGCCGGAATGCCTTACTCAACTCATTAAAGACCTTGGACATCCTTTCCAGTCTTCTTGTATGATCGGTATTTGTCGTTGAATTTTCTATTTCACCCGGTTCTTCTTTCTCCAGATACCGGGCAGGAAACAAAACAAACAATATTCCGGCCAGGCTTGTCTCTACTAAAGTCATTATGACTTGATCCTGAGCGGAAAAATACAGAGAAAGCATTAAATTTCCTAATGTGAAACCCATTAAGATCCCGATTCTGCCCAAACCTTGAAAAATTCCGCCTAACAAACCCGCTAAAGCATAGAAGCCAATACTGGCGGTACTGATATTGCCGGTCATGCTAGGCACTAAGCCTACCATAGTACCTATCGCCGCACCGCCGCCGGGCCCGGCTAAAAAAGCGGCAAATAAAACGGCTGCCCGGGACAAAAAGCTCTGTACACTGACATTAAATATCGTAAAATCTCCCAAACCAAGAAGAATACCCAGGGCAATGATAAAACAACTTATTTTATCTTCTAAAGCTAACTCTAAACTGCGATTTTGCTTTTCCCAAGCACCTAAGGAGGTCAGAGTCACTAAAGTGATCAATCCGGCAAATATGCTCTCAAAGCTGTTGGTAACCCAGCCGTATATTGGCCCCTGCCCGAAGAGAATAAATACGCCTTTGGTTATAAATACGATTGCGGTTACAAGTGCGGGAACAGTCAGCCATTGCTGGCGGTTAACCAAAAATTGTTTGAATAATGTACCGAAAATCAATAATATTATGATGATATTAGCCCAATTTATTGCCGGTGCTTCCGTAAGTAAAAAACCTATTATGCTGCCTGCCAAAACCCACCAGCGTTTCTGTTTATCCCAGACGGACATCGCACCTACTATGGCCGGGCCAAACGGCCTTATTTCCCCCAATATCACTGATTGTGACAGAATACAACCTAATAAACCAAAGAGTATGCTATCCCAGCGCAACCAATTAATTAACGTCCAACTTGCTTTATGCTGCTTAGTTACAATTTTGCCCAACATCATAACACCTTCTTTTCTGGTAAAAATAGTGTTGGACTTTATTATAGGTTATTTATCTGGTAATATTTGTCATAAAATGTAGCCTTGATATCCAAAATTTACCACATATTCCTACAGTACTTTGTAAAATATTCATTTGCCAGCAATATTTACCGGCACTTAATAAAATCAGCTTAGTAAAAATGTGGTTCCGTACCTTTAAGAAAAATTTAATTAATATTTTTTTATGCTAATAAATCCTAAGACTGTTCGGCACCAATTTTAAAAGTATAACTAATCCGTCAAAAACCAGCTGCTTGAAGCAGCTGGTTTTTAACAATAAGAAAATGTCGAAAATCCGGAGAAATTTCTCGAAATATTTTTAACTTTTTTTCATATATTTAGTTAGTTTGGTCATTTTAGACTCCCTGATAATTCCCGTCCCTTCCGATTTATGCTCAAGATCAATTATTGTTCTGGTCATTAACTCCGGTTCTTGATGATCAACGGGGATTTTTTCGGGGATTTTTTCCGTATTTAATTCTTCGGATTTTATTTCAATATTTATCCGGTCCTGTTCTTCTTTTTCCTGGACGGTATCCGGCAGAAGCTCCGTACTAATAATATCCTGACCTTGAAACATACTGAGCAGAAAGTCGCCCTCAATTCTAACCTCCCGCTTATTCAATACATTTATTATGGTATTTGTGGAAACGATATCAACATGAGCAATCTTAAGGGGTTCTTCCATTAAATAGATCTCTTCACTAAACGGAATCGTTTCCTGTACGATTATAATGTTTTCCCCGGTTTTTTTATCAGCAATAAACATTAAATATATGTCCTTCAAGCCTTTAATGGTTAAAATCCCATCTTTAATTTTATGTTGCGTAATATTAAATTTAATTTGAGCTGCCAGCGGTTCCCGAATATCCGGTATATTTTCTCTCAGTTTTAAAGAACTGTCATTCAAAAATCCTTCTGATCTTTGATTCCTGGCAGTATCCGGTGAATTTCCCGTACCTGCTAAAGCAATTACTCCTTCAACAAAAATATTTCTTAAACCAACTTGTTTGATATTTAGATATTTAAGCTGAGGAATTACGCTGCCCTGTCTTTTGGTTCTTAAAATACCCTGATAGGGAATATTAATACCCAGACCTACTTCTATCTTTGCTTCCTTGCCGTCCTGAGCCTTTCTAAATATATCCCTGTAACGATCATCTAAATTTACAGCTTCATATTTAATATCCACCATCAGCTGTCCGATTATTTCCTTCGGGTAGGTATTATGGTTCACTCCTTCGATGATATTTCTTTTTTGCTCACAATTAAGCCGCCCGATATCAGGTTTATCAGCGGGCAATTTAAGCATTGTCCTGCAAACAATAAATGATATGTCATCTCCAATTAATCCTTCTATATTATTCCAGACACACTCCCCATACCGGGGAAAATAAGGATTATACATGCCCCACACTCCCTCTTAAAACAATTACAAATTTAAACGCACAATATTGTATGCTTAGTTAGCCGGAAATGTGCCGGTTAATTGTTGGTAATTGGTGATTAGTGACTGGTAGTAGTAAAGTTTATCGTTCATAGTGCATAGTTTATTGTTCTCAGTTCTCAGATCCCGGTTTTCAGCTGTTTTTGAGAACTGAGAACCCTTTGGTTTATCGTTGTTTTCGGTTCTTAAATAAAATAAACCCGCTTTACAACGGGTTTATTTTTCAATTGCGGTATTGTACCGGCTCTTCAGAAGCCCTCGTTGGAAGTATTAACCACTTCACATTCACCCTGTTTACAATAGTGATGACAAAAAGGGCACTCCCTGCTTGCATCTCTATCAGTAAACATCATACCACATTGACTGCACTTATAGCTTTTTTCCACATTATCCGGCTTAGCCATGTTTAATATGCCTCCTCAAAATATTTAAGATTAGCATTGCCCATTTTTAAGCCTTATTATCATACCATAAAGAATATCTTTTTCACTAACGGTAAGTTCCGTAATATTTAATTTATCCATTACCTTCAGAAGGATATATACTCCATAAGATATAATATCTGCCCGCCCCGGCTGCAGCCCTTTTATTTTTCGCCGTTCGGCAATCTCCATTTTATCTATTACATGATATACCCCGGCTATCTGCTCTTTATTTAATGTTTGCCCATGAATAATCTCAGGATCATATTTTTCCAGCTCCAGTTTTATGGCGGCTAAAGTTGTAATTGTTCCGCCTACACCAACCAGTTTTAGCTGCTGCGGCAGGGTCTTACCGAATAAATCCTCCAGCATTTCCCCGGTTTTTACTTTTAATCCTAAGTCTTCTTTGATTCGTACCGCCCCGAGATTTACACTTTTATATTGAATTTTTTGCCCGTCAAAATAGATGAGCTCCGTGCTCCCGCCCCCAATATCCAGAACGGCATAATCCGCCGTATCTCCTTTTAGGTAATCGCTAATTGCACCCAGATAGCTTAGCTCGGCTTCTTGCTCACCGGATAAAATTTCTAACGCATACCCTGTTCTCTTCATTATTGCTTCTGCCACTTCACATTTATTTTTTGCATCCCTTACAGCACTGGTTGCCGCTATTTTTACCTTTGTTGCCTCATATAAGCTGCAATTGGCCAAAAATCGTGCTACACAATTTAAAGTTCGCGCTAGAGCCGGACGGTTAATTACCCCTGATGTACCGACACCCTCTCCGATCCGGGTCATTTCCAAATCCCGCCAAACAGGGGTAATCTCACCTTGAAAATAATCTGCAATCAGCACTCTGGTACTATTCGTGCCAATATCAACTGCAGCAAGCCGCATGGAAATATTCCCTCCTTTTGCCCCAAGGCAAAATTGCCGGGTCCTGATATAGTTCCACATAGTTTATAGAGCATAGTTTATCATTCCCAGTCCTTAGATACCGGTTCTCGGTTATTTGGAGGTACAGAAAACAGAGTACGGTCTATTGGCATCTGTTCCAGGTACTATCACACTGTAGAAACCATAACCACTAACCTCTACCTGACCATTATATCTTCACCCGGAAGATAATCTTTACCTCTACCTTCCTAACCAGATCTGCCTACTTTTGTTGCGTGCGGTTCAATCCAAAAAAGCACCCTTTTTAGGGTGCCTATATCTTAATATTTGCTTCCACTTTTTCTTTTGGAGTTAATATTTTTGTTTAATGAAGCAATTCTCTCATCACTATCCTTTAAGAACTTAGAAAGTTTTTCTTCAAAGGATATATCAGGTTTAGGCTTTGCTTGGCGAATTGATAAACCGATTTTACCATTGTTATCAATATTTATTATTTTGACCCTGACCTTATCCTGTTCCTTTAGATAATCACTAACATCTTTCACATAATTATCCGCAACCTCGGAAATATGAACTAAACCTGTAACTCCTCCCGGCAGCTCTATGAAAGCCCCAAACTTAGTAATGCCTGTAACTACACCTTCAACTATTTGCCCTTTTGATATGGACATACTAAAATTAAATCCTCCCTTTGATTCTCAGATAATTTATTATATCCAGCCTTGCTTGAAAATGTCAAGAAAGTTTTATGGCTGGGCCTCTCTGGCTTTCATAATTACGATTTCTCCCGGCTTGATCAATCCTAGCTTTTCTCGGGCAATTTTTTCGATAGCTTCAGGTGTTTGAATATATTCAAACTCATCAAGGAGCTCGGTATTCTCTGTTTTGACTATGCTTAGCTGCTTCTCGAGAGTATTGATTTCCTGCTTCAGCTTATAACCCTGATAGAAGCCTTGTGATAAAGAAAAACACATATAGATAATCAGTCCCCATAAAATAAACCGGCTCATTTTTCTAGTACTAAATTTTTTCCGAATTTTTCGGGGCTTAGGCTTTTGGTCAATATATGAATGGCGGTAATTATTTTTTTGAGAATATGCCATTATTCATCATCCTCCATAATTCCTAACACCGTACCGGGAATGACAATAACTACTTCATACCCTTTGCCTCTGGCACGGCTAAGTAGAGTCGCTACAGAACTAGTACTTATGCCTAATTTTTTAGCGATTGCATCATTGGTATGGCCTGTCTCCTTTAAGGCCACAACCTGTCTTTCCCGGAAACTAAGTTTTTCCATGCCTCTTAGTTCTATTTTCACAACAACATTCCACCATATATTGGAAAATTATCCCCAGCCTTATCCACAAATTGTGGACAAATATTGTACATAACTCGTATATTTAGTTCTACCTTCAGGCCTAAATTCCTGCTTTTGTAATAAACTTCCACGATTATCTATATGAAGATATCCACATAAATATGCATAGACGGTAATTTTGACATATTTATGAGGACAGCCAGACGCTAGAAGGGCTAAGACCGCAGGCGTATTAAAATACGTTCGGAATCTTAACCCCTTTAAGAACGCAGCCAGGAATGCTTTTCAATATCCGGCACCCTACCAGATTTGGGAAAGAAACTCCTGTGTCCTCTTCTTCTTAGGCTCATCAAATATTTTAGTCGGACAGCCTTCTTCGACAATCAGACCATCGTCCATATAAATAACTCGGTCGGCTACTTCCCGGGCAAAACCCATCTCATGGGTAACAACAACCATCGTCATCCCCTCTTTAGCCAGATCTTTCATCACGGCCAGAACCTCTCCGACCAATTCAGGATCCAGGGCTGAAGTCGGCTCATCAAAAAGGATTACCGAAGGCTCCATAGCTAAGGCCCTGGCAATGGCCACTCTTTGCTTCTGTCCGCCGGAAAGCATACTAGGGTATGTCCCTTCCTTATCAGACAAGCCTACTTTTTCCAGATAATACTGTCCCAGCTTTACAGCCTCACCCTTGGCCACACCCTTTACCTGGGTTGGTCCTTCGATGACGTTTTGCAGCACGGTCATATGAGGAAAAAGATTGAAATGCTGAAAAACCATCCCGACATGGGTTCTGATCCGGTTAATAATTTTTTCGTCACTGCCATTGATGATCTCCCCGTCTATTTCCACAGACCCCTTTTGAAATCTTTCCAAAAAATTTATACACCTTAGTAGCGTACTCTTCCCTGATCCGCTGGCGCCTATTATTACAACAACTTCCCGCGGCCTGACTTCTAAGTCAATGCCTTTCAAAACGTGCAAATTACCAAACCACTTTTCTAAGCTATTTATTTTTATCATGCCGAAACCTCCTTTAACGACTTCCGCTTACAGCCAATTTTGCTTCTATTACGTTAAAGAGCCAGGTAAAAATACTCGTATAAACCAGATAGAATACTGCCGCAATGGTTAACATTTCCATCATCAAAAAATTTGCGGAAGCCAGCTGCTGTGCTTTGAGCAACAACTCATTCATCGTAATGGCGCTGGCCAGGGACGAATCTTTCAGCGCAATGATAAATTGATTCCCCAGGGGAGGAACTGCCCGTTTAAATGCCTGGGGCAGAATAATCCTGACCATAGCTTTATAGTAAGTCATTCCTAAAGAACGGGCGGCTTCCATCTGACCTACCGCAATTGACTGGATAGCACCCCTGAATATTTCGGCAATATAAGCCCCGTTATGAATTCCCAGGCCGAGAAAAGCAGAGGTGAAGGCTTCTAAACCAAATAAACCTCTTAGCCCGAAATAAATGAATAACAGTTGCAATAACAAAGGGGTTCCGCGAATTAAATAAATATATATTTTAGCAGGTGTATTAAAGAACGGGTTTTCGGAAATTCTCATAAATGCAGTGAGTAACCCTAAAATTACGCCTAATAATATCCCGGCAACGGTAATCTCAATTGTTTTTAAGGCCGCCGGCAAAAAAAAAGGAAAGAATTTTATTAACGCGGAAAAATCATAACTCATCTCCTTCACTCCTTATAAGACATCTAAAACAGCATAATTGATTTAATGAATAAACCATCTCTTAGCAAATTTTCAATCCCCGCATAACATTTAAAGCACAGCAGCATTAGCTGCCGTGCCCGGAAAACTATTTTTTCGTAATATCAGCTTTCAGCCATTTATTACTTAAGTCGGTTAGGGTACCATCCTCATGCATTTCTTGTAAAATCTGATTGACTTCTTCCTTTAAGGCAGCATCATCCTGCCTAATGGCAACAGCTATATCTTCACTGCGTAAAGGATTTCCCAGCAGTTCTATGTCGAATTTTTCTGCATTTATTGCGTTTACCCCCACAACTCTATCGGTGATGACTGCATCAACAACCCCGCTGTTCAACTCCATTAAAGTCAGATTATCATCTTTGTAGAGCTTTATTTCCCCTGCGCCTAATTCCTGAGCATCCTTTTCAAAGGTTGTCCCGGTAACAACTCCGATTGTTTTACCCTGCAAATCTTCCGGATCACTAAAATTGCTGCCCTTTTTCACAACTAACTGCGCACCGGAATAATAATAAGGGACACTGAAATCTACGACTTTTTTCCGGTCTTCAGTTACGGCCATGCTGCCCAAAATGCCGTCGTAGGCCCCAGACCTTAACCCTTCTATAATACCGCTCCATTCCGTAGTTACAGGTTTAAATTCCACGCCTAATCTTTTCGCCACTTCTGTTGATACATCAACATCAAAACCTACCAACTCATTTTTATCATTATAAAAATTAAACGGTGGGTAACCGCCGCTCATGGCAAAACTGATTTCCCCCGCATTTTTCACCCTGACCAGGGAATCTTCTGTCTTTTGTCCACACCCGGCAAAAACTAATGCTGCTGCTAACAAAAAAATCAACATTACAATATAAAGACTGTTTTTCAGCTTTTTCACTTAATTAGTCCTCCTTACTATGTAGTAAAATACGCTTTAAAAACAACTTAAAAAAGCTCTCTTCTCCCCCCTAAATTCTCCTCCGCCAGGAGGCTGTATTATATAATAAAAAACTCTAACTCTATCCGCAGATAGAGTTAGAGTACTTGGGTTTCGCCTCTCGACTCACCCTAAACCACATGTTTTCATGTAGCCTACTTTAGGTCCGGTGCGAACCCAAAGAAGTCCCAGTTCTACAACATGTTTTTCGGTATATGTTTCAGTACCAACCCATTTAACAAGTGATTCCAGCTTGTATTTAGTCTACTTAAAAACAGCATGCTAAACCTCACTGGACCTACTTACTACCATATACTTACTTCACAGAATTGCAGTAATATTATAGCAATAAATACCATTTACGTCAACAACTTTACTCTTTGTCTATGGGTTGTTTCTTGAATAAGGCTTTGGCAATTCCCCCCACCCGGGTTCGTACTTTTCCGGTAACCCTTCTGCCGAGATTAATACATCCCATAAATGCCGTACCGGCCAAACCCAGGGGGATAATAAGTATTTTGATGATTACTTGAAAAGGCCAGGTGATTATCCGCCAGATCAATGAAAGTATTTTTCCAATATAAAAAAATATTCTTTTCATGATTTTTTGGGCCTTTTTACTGACAAATTTAATATAACCATAACAGCCGGCTGCCGTTCCCAAGAATACATAAATGCGGATTTCTCCCCAGTTACCAATAAGCAGCAAGGTAAAGACCAGGATCGTCATCAAGATCCAGAAAATAATGTCTCCAATGAACGTCCCTATTTTTCTGGGTTTCCACAGACTTCTTAAAACCCGGTAAACATCAAAAAGAATACCGGCTAAAACACCGATACATAACATTACCATAAAGGAAAATATTTGACCTGTAATGGATCCCATGTACGGCTACCTCAACAATTTAGAGATAATACCTTTACTCTTATCCCGCAACTTAGCACCTTTATCCTCAGGATATTCCATTCTGATGATATAACCGTCTACCGCCAGCTTACCGGCTTCTAAATTAAGATTTGTAATGTGCAGACCCTCACCTTTGATCACTAAAATCCCCAGTAAAGTTTGCACAACTATTTCCACTTCATCATAAGATTCTACATTAGCTACCCCTGTTATTTGAAGCTTTTCTCTATTTGCTAAAGTCACAGAGTTCTCTCTTCTTTCCTCCATTTCTTTGATACCTCCAAAAAATAGTTCCCTTGCTAACTTATATGCGTTGGAAGAGATTTTAAGTACAAGTAAAACAAAAAAACCGGCTGTGCCGGTTTATACTTATTTATAAATTTGGGTGATATTTACACCCTTAAAAAAATATTTGACAATGTCCTCTGCTTTTTTGCCTTTCTCTGCCAGTGCCCTGGCTCCCCATTGACTCATCCCTACACCGTGACCGTATCCTTTGCCCTCCATTACAAGGCTGTCTCCCTGGATACTTATCCCGGTTAATAAGGCCGATCTCATTTTATCACTCCCTAAGGCCAGCCTTAAAGCAGGGGCACTTACCGCAGTATCTCCGAAAGTTATTTCAGTAGCCCGGCCGGAGGGACCTTTTTCAGAAATTTTCACGGTGGAAATATCTGCGGGAGCAGCACCCGTAACATTAGTAACAGCCCTTTTTACATCTGCTAAGGGAAAAGTAGCCCGCCACTGTTTATTTTCCTCTGTTGTGACGGCAAATCCCGGATCATCTACACTTTTGATATATGGCGTAGGTTCTTGGGTATATCCCAGCCCTTCCTTAGCCGATGCGGCAGTTTTACCTCCGCCGTCAGCATGAAACCAAGCTTTAATGAGCTGCCCGTTATACTTAACTACTTCTCCCCTTGTCATTTCCACGGCTTTTTTTACCTGCGCATTTATTTTTTCGGAATTATAGGCCTGAAATTCTTCGACAGCAGTTGAGGCGTCTGTTCCCCTCTTTTCTACACCGCCCTCCTCTATCTTTTCCAGAGTAAAGGTTCTGGCCAGAATAGCCTGCGCTGCCAAAGCTTCCAGGGGCCAATCAACATCCATCTCCGCCGCTAACACTCCCGGCAGATATTCTTCTAAGGCAATATCCTTCTTTTCCCCTGTTTCAGCAATATAGAGGCTTATAACAGGCTCTTTCTGCTTTATTTCTTCCTGACTATCCTTTCCTTGAGGCTTTTTTTGGGGACCTGTACAGGCAGCAACAAAAAGAGATAAGCATATTAATATGATCACACCTAAAGTTCTAAACCGCATAAAAATGCCTCCCTCGTCTGTGATATTTTTAGTATCAGACTAGGGAGGACAGAATATACATTGTTCTCTGTTCTCTGTTCTCTGTTCTCTGTTCTCTGTTCTCTGTTCTCTGTTCT
>JBMNCQ010000005.1:0-18209 GCA_049366715.1 Peptococcaceae bacterium
AACAGAGAACAGAGAACAGAGAACAGAGAACAGAGAACAGAGAACAGAGAACAGCAGGTGATGATCTGGCTCTAGATGAGAAAGAGGTTATTCAGGCCGGTGTAATTCAAAATTTTGAGTTTACTTATGAACTCTGTTGGAAGTTTATGAAAAGGTGGCTGGAATTAAATCTTATGCCGGGCCTACTTGACGGGGCAACCCGTAAGGAACTGTTTCGGAATGCCCTGGAGCAAAAACTGATAACTGATTTTTCCGGATGGGTCCGCTACCATGAACTCCGTAATATAACGTCACATATATACAACCGGGACATAGCAGCAGAAATTTATTCTGTTGCGCAAGAATTTTTGGCAGATGCTAAATACCTGCTTAAAGCACTAGAGGCCCGCAATGATTAAACTTAGTGAAAGAGAATTGGATATTGTCCGAACTATTCTTAATAAACATGTTCCGACATTTGAAGTTTTCGTATTTGGTTCCCGGTATCAGGGCAATGTTCACGAAAGTTCTGATTTGGATATAGCAATAAAAGGGCCTGCTAAGCTGGATCTGTTGCTCTTAGCAAATATTCGGGATGAATTTCAAAGCTCCGAGCTTTCTTTCCGGGTTGATTTGCTCGATTTTAACAGGATTTCACCGGAATTTCAAGATATTATATTGAATAATTCTATTTGCCTAAATAATAGGGAGATATAGTAACAGGCATTCTTAAATATTTCTTATTTTTCCTTTATATGCTAAGATTAATGTAGAAAAATGTAAAATAGAGGAGGCAATTATGAAAAAAATAAATAAACTAGCATGTACGGTAATTTTCCTAGTATTTTTTCTGTCTAATACAATTTTTGCTCAGGGAAATGCAAAGGAAATACTTACACTGGAAGAGGTACAGGACCTGGCCATCCAAAACAGCAGGACAAAGACCAATCTGCATTTAACGGAAAGCATCATAGATAACAATATGAGTATTGTCAAAGATTCCATTAAAAGAATAGAGGCTAACTATACGAGTCTTTACTTAAAAGTCCGAGATTTAAATGATATTACAGAAGATGAGAGGTATCAAGACTTACTTGAAAAACAGGAAAGCGGTCAAACACTCACGGAAGAAGAAAGCAAGGAGTGGATGGAGTATCAAGCCTTATTAGCGGTCAGTGGCAAAACATCCGGCGACATGAACAGCTCTTTAGGGTCTTTGTCGGGAAATAAGGGCAGCTTGAAAGATCAGGAAAGAGAATTGGAATATTCCCAGGAAGATTTGGAGAAGGCGCAAAAAGATTATGAAGAGGAAACCAAGGAAATTGCTGCCTTGATGATGTTTGAATCTTTAAAAATAAAAGACTCCATAAATGTTTTGGAGAAAATCCAGGAGTTAAAAATTAAATTACGGGATATTGAAAAAGTAAAGGCAGATTTGGGGATATCCTTAGAAAATGATGTCACGCGAAGGCGGTTTGAGGCCGGCGATAATGCCAAACAGTTAGAAAATTTACAAGCTACCTATCAGGTCTTTTTAGGTAATATCAATGATTTAATCGGCCGGGAGCTGGAGTCTCCTCTAACACCGGTAAAATACAATGTCCCGGAGGTAATTAATGCTGTTCCCCAATATGCGGCACTGAAAAAAGAAATACTTAATCATTCTTATAAACTTTATACACTTAACAGGGAACTGGAGGATTTAGAGAAGGATTTGGATGAGACGAATGGCAGCAATAGCGCTATGATGAACCGGAACACAATTGAAATGAAAAAAAGTAATTTGGAAAGTGAACAAATTTCCTTAGAAAATGAGCTGCATAATAAATTAGCCGCTTATGAACAGGCAGGAACAACGTATCAGGAAGAAATCATTAATTGCCGGAATGCCGAAAAAACTTACAGTTGGGATCAGCAGAAATATGAATTAGGAATGATTTCTGCAACGGAGTTAATCAGCAGTGAGATTAATTATTTACAGTCAATAAATAAAAAAGTAGCTGCGGCTTATGATTATTATTTAATTGAGAAAGAATTAGACGCCATGAAGAATGGAATTAATCTGGAAAATTATTATTTGCTGAAAAATAGTATGTTACTTCAATCATAAGTATTTACCGGCCAGGGCAGTTTAATTGCCTTGGCTTTGGTTTATGTTATATTGAAGGTATAAATTGGTAGCGGGGTTTTAAAATGGAAAAAGCAATCAATATGATAACAAATTATTTAAAAGAAAAGGTATCTCCGGATGTTGTTTATGTCTTTGGCTCTTATGCCAGGGCTGAAATGAATAGGGACAGTGATATTGATATTGCCTTTTTGAGTGAGAGGATTTTTAATCATTATGATTTGTTTATCTATGCGCAGGAGCTGGCATCTTTTTTAGGCCGGGATGTAGATTTAGTGGATTTAAATCGAGCATCAACTGTATTACAAAACCAGGTAGTTAGTAAAGGAAAGGTAATTTATTCTGCTGATGAAAAGAGAAGGGCCCTTTTTGAGATGACGGTTTATAAAAAATATGCCCGTTTAAATGAGGAAAGAACGGAAATAATGAAAGGGATTCAGAAAAGGGGGCGCGTGTATGGATAAGGATATTATTATCAATAAGTCCCGGATCATTGAAAGATGTATGGCGAGAATCTTTGAGGAGTATGACAATAACAGTGAAAATTTGCAAAACTATACGAAGCAGGATGCAATTATTTTAAACATTCAACGGTCTTGTGAGGCCTGTCTGATATGCGGGAATTTGCCGGTATCATAATAAAACTGCCGGGGTAAGCCGCTTATTTTGCAGGCAAACCCGGCGGGAATGTCTAAGGTTTTGTGTAAATGGAATAACTACCAATAAAGGAGTTGACCATATATGCAAAACCTTAAATTCGAATTAGCCAAAGAATTGGCGAAAGAATGCAGGACAGTAGAAGATGTTCCAGTATGACCCTATCCTTCTAGGGCAGATTTCATTTTAGTGTTGCTGGGTCGGGCTCAAAAAGCCCGTCCACTGTTGTTCCCAGTATGTTTGCCAGCTTAAAAGCCAAGAGCAGAGTGGGATCATATTTGTTATTTTCAATGGCATTTATTGTTTGGCGTGTGACACCTAACGCCGCAGCTAAATCCTCCTGCCGATAATTTTTTTCTTTACGTAGTTTTCTGATACTATTCTTCATAATTCTCAACGACCAATGGTAAAATACAGGATTGCGCCGAATATAATGAGTAAAAATATTACCCCTAAAAAAATGAGAATTTGTTTTTTGCCACTGTTATCGTCAACCTTTATCTTCTCAAGGCTCGTGACAAAAAAGTAAACCAGGAACTGTAGTCCGAACAGGATTAAAGGAAGCGACGTTTCCTGGCTTTTAACATAGTTATATCCACCCCATATAACGAGGGAGAACACCATAAAGGCCCAACTCCATTTAATTCCTTGCTGATTTATCTTTGCTTCCATCTCATCCATTTTTCTCATGAATAAACCCCCACAATGTCAAAAGTATTTTACATTTTAAGAATACTACTTGAATCAAATAAATGTCAAGAGATTTTTACATTTTTAAAATCAGTAGTTTTGGAATAAATCTCTTTTAGATGCTTTCCGTGTGTTGACTGGCTATCTCGTATTTTGTAGCTGCTTCCTTATGAACGCTGCCCATTATGCCGGTATACTAAAAAAAACTGCCGGGGTAAGCCGCTTATTTTGCAGGCAAACCCGGCAGTTTTTTTAGTAAAATGCTATAATTCGTCTTTTTCTGCTTCTAAAATCAGCTCTTTTAATTCTTCCGCTGCTTTTTGAAATTCGGCTTCAAATTCGGCCAGAATTTCCGGATCACCGTCTTCACAGTATTTTACCAGCTTCACATATGTACTGGCCAGCTTGCCCAAAGAGTCCCGGAGATTCTCGTCAGCTAATTTTTCAGCTTTTATACTATATTCAGTAATTTCACTCCAGGTATCCCTGGCTAATTGACTGTTCTTTTCCTCGATAGCCTTTTGTGTATTCGTTTCAATTCTAGTAATGGTAGCGGAAATCAAATCTTCATTAGTTTCCTGTTCCTCACAGCCAACTAAAGTAAAGGATAATGATATCAAAACGATAAAAATCAGAATTTTTTTCAGCAAAAATATCACTCCATCCAAAATGCTTAGCTATATATTATTCTACGCCAAACAAAAATTTCCTCTATTCCCTATAAAAAAAGAACGGAAAAATGATAAGTATGAATGAGCAGTAAAGTCAGCAGTTTCTATAGGAACTTTGTTGACTTTTTTTACGTCTTATTTATATACTAAATTGAAATATTAATAGGTTTTAATTCTCAATTCTCAATTAATATAACGGGGGTAGCGATTTGGATAGGAAAAAACTGAGTATGCTGGTTATAAGTATTGTAGTGACAGTGGCTTTACTTGGCTGTGCACCTAAGAAAGAAGTTAATCCCGGGCCTCCGCCTCCTGCGGATAACCGGTTTGATCTTATCGTAGTAGGCGGGGAGCCGGAGGGGGTTGCCGCTGCCGTATCGGCCTCCAGGAACGGGCTGACGGTTCTTCTTATTGAAGATGATGAGGCTTTAGGTGGTCTAATGACTTTAGGCAAGCTCAATTTCATTGATATGAACCACGGCCGGGACGGCACCTTACTGACCCAGGGAATTTTTAAGGAATTTCATGACCGGGTCGGGGGTACTGCCTTTGATGTTGAGGAAGCTAAGGCAGTTTTTAAGGATATGGTGGACAAACAGAGATCGGTCGTGTTAAAGCTGAATACAAAATTTCTGGAGCCCATTAAAGACGGCGGGACCTTAACCGGTGTTAGGGTGGAGGAAGCAGGGCAGGTCAAAGAGTACTACGGTCAAAGGCTGGTTGATGCTACGGCAGATGCTGATTTAGCCGCTGCCGGCGGTGTGCCTTATACTTTTGCCGGGGAGGATATTGGGGAAAAGGACCGGCAGATGGGTGTAACGCTGGTTTTTGAGCTGAGTAATGTGGACTGGAATAAGGTTGTGAAGTATCTGAAAAATGACGGTAATGACGGTACCGGAGCCGACAGCAAGTCGGCCTGGGGTTATACCGATGAGGGTTTCAGCTATGAGCCTCAGGACCCTTTGATGCGTTTAAGGGGCTTTAATATCGCCCGGCAGGATAACGGTGATGTGCTGATCAATGCCTTGATTATTTTTGGTGTGGATGTTTTAGATCCGGAAAGCAAAGCGGCGGGAATTGCCCGGGGCAGGGAGGAATTACAGCATATCCTGCCTTATGTCAGGGAGAATTTCGTAGGCTTTGAAGAGGCCCGGCTGGTGGGGACCGCGGAGCAGTTATATGTGAGAGAAAGCAGGCATATCATTGGTGAGTACCAGTTAACCATCGATGATGTTTTAGAAAACCGGGACCAGTGGGATAAGATCGCTGTCGGCAGCTATCCGGTGGATGTCCAGCCTACCGCAACCCAGCGCTGGGGCACGGTTATCGGCAATCCTGACAGGTATGCCGTACCCTTTAGAAGCCTGGTTCCCCTGGAAGTGGAGAATTTACTGGTGGTAGGCAGAAGTGCGTCCTATAAATCATTAGCTGCCGGAAGTGCCCGGGTAATACCCCTGGGAATGTGTGAGGGTGAAGCAGCCGGGGTGGCGGCGGCTTATTCGATCAATAATGAACTGTCTTTCAGGGACATGACGAAATCCCGGGAAGCTATTGAGGCAGTGCAGGAGAAGCTCATTGCCCAGGGTGCCTACCTAAAATCTTTTGCAATCAAGGAACCGAATACCGAGCACTGGGCCTATGACGGTGTGCGGGTAATCAGAGGACTGGGGCTTTTGGACGGCGGGTACAACAATGATTACCGGTTAGAAGAGCCGCTGGGCAAATGGCGCTTTCAAAACCTCATTAATAAAACCCTGGAAAAGGCCGGCCGGCAGTCGGAAGAATATATCGAGGTCTCCGACCCGCCCACTAATGAGGAAATTCTTAAAGGCATCGCTTGGGGACTAGGGTACCGGACAGATTCATATGCAGAGGCGCAGGAAATATTAGCAGAAAAAGGCGTCCTGACTGAAAAACTGCGGCCCTATTTTGCTGAGCGGGATAAACAGCCCCAGGCTGCGGAAGTTACCGTGCTGGCCGCTAATGTGTATAAATATTTCCGGGGGCGGAAGTAAATATATGATAAAGGTATAATAATGCTGCCGGCAACAGAGTTTGTAAATGGTATTACAATGTGGTGTGCAAGTGAGTTTAAGGAGGAATTGTTAGGTAGCTAAGTAATGAATGCGGAGGAAAAAAGTAATAAAAAAAGAGGTAAATTTTACATAAATTTACCTCTTTTTTATTGACAGGAGTTATGGAAGAATATAGAATACTACTATATGCCGACCGACTGGTCGGACAATGAGTATAAATAAAGGAGCAGATTATCGTGAAGTTAGGAAAAAAATTATTAATTTTCGGTGTAGTCTTAATAATCGCAATTGCAGCTATCGGATGCGGCAGCGCAGGAAAAGTAGAGGAAGAGGAGACAGTCACAAAAATTCCTGTGGAAGTGCAGGATGTGCGGCAGGATATATTTAGAAAGCATATTGTCTTGAGCGGCATAACTAAGCCTGAGGCTACCGTTACCGTTTATCCCCAGCTGATGAGCGCGGAAAAAATTGTTTCCCTGAACATCAAAGTCGGTGATAAAGTAACGGAAGGTCAGACTATTGCAGTTGTTGACCAGAGCAGCACGGCCATCTCATTAAAGAATGCTCAAATTAATTATGATAATGTTTTAGCCGATTATGAACGGAATAAAGTTCTTTTTGACAGCGGCGCAATTTCCAATGTAATTTTCGAACAAAAAGAGCTCGCCCTTAAGCAGGCCCAGAATAGTCTGGATGCCCAGCAGCTGGCCTATAACAATACCATCATTAAAGCTTCTATTTCGGGAGTAATTACGGAAGTACATACGGAGCAGGGTGCTTTAGCCTCGGCTCAAACACCTCTGGCGGTGATTACGAATATTGACAGCCTGGAAATCGATACCAGTGTTAATGAGATGCAGGTCAATAAGATTATGGAGGGCGATGAGCTGGGCGTATTCATTCCTTCCGCCGATCACAGCCTTTTTGACGGTAAAATAGAAAGCATTAGTCCTGTTATGAACGAAAGTATTAAAGCTTATCCTGTTGTGATCACTGTGGAGAATCGTGATAATGTCATCAAAGCCGGGATGTATGCGGAAGTTGAAATTGTCACGGATGTTCATCCCGATGTCGTTCTTGTACCCACAGAAGCTGTAATTACCAGGGACGGGGCAAGCCGGGTATATGTTGTTGAAGGTGAGACCGCCGTCGCCAAAAGCGTGGAGATTGGCTTGAATAACGGAACAGTAACGGAAATCCTCAGTGGTTTGAGTAAAGGAGAAAGCATAGTTACCAGGGGGCAGGAAGATCTGGTAGACGGAGATCTTGTTACAGTAGTTAAAAGAGGTGAAAATTAATGAAGCTGGCCAACCTTTCTGTTGAGAGACCGATCGGGATTTTAATGGTTATCCTGGTTATCCTGCTTCTGGGTGCCGTTTCTCTGAGCAGACTTGCAATTGATTTATTTCCGGAACTCAACCTGCCGGTGGCATTAGTTTCCGTATCTTATGAAGGAGTCGGACCGGAAGAGATTGAGAAGCTTGTTAGCAGGCCGCTGGAAGAGCAAATGAGTACTTTAAGCGGCATTGAAACAGTGAGTTCCCAGAGCTCTTCCGGGAACAGCGTTGTCATTGCCCAGTTTAAGTGGGGTACGGATATGGACGATGCTACCATGAAGATGCGGGAAAAGGTAGACTTCATTAAATCTTATCTGCCCGATGATATCAGTCAGCCCATGATCATGAAATTAGATTTGAATTCCATGCCGATCATGATGGTAGGTGTTTCCGGGGAGCGGGATCTTAATGATTTAAAGAAGATTGTCGAGGATAAAATCCAGCCCCGGGTGGAAAGGATAGACGGGGTGGCTTCTCTTAATATTATGGGCGGCCGCACAAGGGAAATCCATGTGGAAGTCGACCCTTATAAGCTCCAGGCTTATGGCTTAAGTATCAGTAATATTACCCAGGTTATCCAGGTTGAAAATAATAACAGCTCCGGGGGTTATGTGGAACAGGGCAATAAAGACTACCTGTTGAGGGTAAAGGGTGAATACACCAGTCTCCAGGAGCTGGAAGACACTTTGATTCCTTTACAAAACGGGACGTCTATTCAATTGAAATACCTGGCCGACATTAATGATACCTATGAAGACCTTAGTTCTTATACCCTTCTTAACGGGAAGCCGACAATAGGGATCAGTATTCAAAAGCAAAGTGATGCCAATACCGTTGAAGTATCCGATGCGGTAAACAAAGCCTTTGCAGAAATGGAAAAAGACCTTCCCGGTAATATCGTGATCAGATCGGCCTTTGACCAGGCTCAATTTATCCGGGATGCTATCAATAGAGTTATCTATAACGGTTATATTGGTGCGGTGCTGGCCGTGATTATCCTGTTTTTATTTTTACGCAGTTTGAGAAGTACTTTAATAATCGGTACCGCTATCCCGATTTCCATTATAACTACCTTTATCCTGGTCTACTTTGCCGGACTCACCTTAAACATGATGTCCTTAGGGGGTCTGGCTCTAGGGATCGGGATGATGGTGGACAGTGCTATTGTTATCCTGGAAAATATCTACCGGCACCGCCAGGAGGGCATGGGCCGGCTGGAGGCTGCCAAGTTTGGCGCCTCGGAAGTGGGAACTGCGGTAGTTGCTTCAACCCTGACAACTGTTGCCGTATTTTTGCCTATCGTGTATGTGGAAGGAATTGCTGCCCAGATCTTCAGGCCGCTGGCCTTAACGGTATCTTTTTCTTTATTTGCTTCCCTCATGGTAGCACTCAGCTTGATTCCCATGCTTTCCTCCAAGCTGCTGATTGTTGAAAATAATGGGAACGGCCATGGCAAACCGAAAAATATTTTTCAGCGGATGAGCAAGGGCTGGGGGAAGGTGCTTAATACTATTGATGACAAGTACCAGATTATGCTCACCTGGGCCTTGAAGCATCGTAAGACAGTTATTTTTAGTGCCCTGGCTTTGCTTATCGTCAGTGTGGCTTTGATTCCCACTGTGGGCATGGAATTCATGCCCCAGCAGGATGGCGGGAGCTTTCAGGTCAGTATCAGCCTCCCCAATAGTACTGTTCTGGAAGAAACAACGGCCGTAACGGAAAAGGTAGAAGAAATTATTCTGGGGATTCCGGAAGTAGATTCGGTTTTTGTGGCAATTGGCGGAGGCCAGGGAGGTCCTATGGGTGGCTCAGAGTCTAATTCGGCCAGTATTTATGGTAATCTGGTAACCCTCAAGGAAAGAGAACG
This sequence comes from Peptococcaceae bacterium, assembly GCA_049366715.1. Taxonomy (GTDB): domain Bacteria; phylum Bacillota; class Peptococcia; order Peptococcales; family BICA1-8; genus JBMNCQ01. The sequence goes on from JBMNCQ010000005.1 coordinate 9,366, forward strand.
CAGTGTTTTTGAAGTAATGGAAGATGTCCGTGTCAAGACCAAAGATATAGCCGGTGCGGAAATAAGCATTTCTGGCGAGCAGGGGATGGGCGGTTCCTCGTCACCTATTAATATTACCATTAAAGGAGATGACCTGAGTGTTTTGGAGGAACTCGCCGAGGAGTTCGCTCAAGTGGTCCGGAGTGTTCCCGGTACGAGGGAAGTGACCACGAGTCTGGAGGACGTTGCCCCGGAATTGTCTGTTCGACTGGACAGGGAGAAAGCCGCTAAATATGGAATTTCTTCGGCTCAGGTATCTCAGACGCTACGTACGGGTCTGCAGGGGGCAACTGCCTCCAAATACCGTTCCGGCGGAGATGAGATTGATATCAAGATCATCATGCCGGAGGCCTACCGAAAATCACTGGACGATGTACAACGGCTGATGATCCCTTCCCAAATGGGCTTCAATGTTCCTTTGGAGGAAGTGGCGGAAGTAAGCTACGAAACCGGGCCGACAACAATCAGCAGGGTTGATCAATCCCGTCAGGTTGCAGTTTCGGGAGATATCTTAGACCGTGATTTGCGGAGTGTAACTGCGGAAATTCAACAAGATGTCAAAGATATAGCCTTGCCGGTGGGTTATGAAGTAGAATTCGGCGGGGCCAATGAGGACATGATGGAGTCCTTTATAAGTCTGGCTCAGGCGCTGGTTTTAGCCATAATCATTGTCTATATGATCCTGGCGGCTCAATTTGAAGCCTTACTTTATCCTTTAATTATCATGTTTAGTATACCGCCTACTTTGGTCGGCATCGTAGCGGGGCTCTTGATTTCCGGCAGAAGTTTCAGCGTGCCGGCATTTATCGGGGTCATCATGCTGGCCGGAATTGTTGTAAACAATGCAATTGTGCTGGTTGATTATATTAATACGCTGAGAAAGCGCGGTATGGATAAAGAAGAAGCCATCTTAAAAGCCGGTCCTACCCGTCTGCGGCCGATCCTGATGACTACCCTGACAACGGTATTGGCTCTGGCCCCGTCGGCTCTGGGAATAGGCGAGGGTGCGGAGACTATGGCGCCGATGGCTACGTCGGTTGTGGCCGGGCTCATTTTCTCAACTTTAGTTACTTTGGTTTTGATTCCTGTTATGTACTACATAATGGATGATTGGGGCCGTAAAATCACTTCTAAATTCACTAGGACCGTAACAGGCGAAACTGGTTCCGAAGAAGGTATGTCCAATGTCTGAAAAACCGAAGAGACAGATTATACTGGAGGCGGCTTTTGAAGTGTTCAGTTCCAAGGGCTTTTATGCTGCCAAGGTTGATGAAATCGCCGAGAAGGCCGGGATAGGCAAGGGTACCATCTATGAATATTTTAAGAGCAAATCCCATGTGTTTCAGGAAATGTACAAGTGGTATATCGAAGAGTATTTCAGTGATCTGGAGTCAGGGATCACTCAGAGTAAAGACCCGGTAGTTGTATTGTACGGTATTGTTAAGAACCATGTCATATTTATGAACCGTTTTAAGAATCTGGCCGGTAAAATGCTAAGTGAGTCAACTTCCCATGCGGATGTGAATGTAGATCCGAACTTTAAAAAAGTCATGATCGAGAGATACAAGGTCAAAGTTGAAGAGCTGCAGTCGATATTTGCCGAAGGGGTTAGACAAGGTATCTTTAGAGATGATATTGATGTCCAATTTTCTACAATATACTTTTTCAGCAGTTTCGACGGCCTTTGCCGTACCATGCTGTTATTTGATATGGAGATTACCCCTGATGGAGTGGCGCGTAAGGTTGTAGACCTTCTCCTGAAAGGCATTAAAAAAGACAGAGGATAGGTTTGAAGTTTATAGTTTAAGGTTTAAAGTTGATAGTTGATAGTTTGTAGTTGATGCATTACCGCAGAATTCGGCTATAATGCGGCAGAGAACAGAGAACAGAGAACAGAGAACAGAGAACAGAGAACAGAGAGGAGATTGCTCCGCTGGTTGGTATGGTTTTTGACTGTCCTTGCCGGCTGCAGACGGGGCAGTTTCTTTTTTGTAGGCACAGCCTCAAGCTAAAGAGCAAAAGTTTCCGAATTTTTTTAGGGTTGTACGTAATTGGAAATAATATTAACAATGAGGTAATACTATACATCTTGTTAGGTTAGCGGTTCATTGATACAATAAATAGGTAAGCTTATTATTGCTTTGTGAATATGCCGCGAAATGCACCATATGGTTTTTTGATAAGGGAAAATAGCCTTTAGTTTATCGGGAATTGTAATTCAGTCTACTAAGTTTAGCAATAAGAGGTTGAGCGTTAAAAGTGATGGAGGAATAGAGGTTGAACATATTTTCGAAAAAATACATAGTAACAATTTCATATATTTTAATCGGACTGGCTGTAATTTGTTCCCTGTATCTGGCCGGACAGAGGGTCGTTATTGAGAAAGGGTATGACCGGGTAGAGATTATGCTCAATTTAACGGAGGCAGAGTCCCTGGCTAATGCGAATAATTATACCCTTTCCGAGCTATTGACCCGGTTTAAAGAAAAAGGCGTTACGGGGATCCTGGTAAAAGAACTTAGTCTGGGTGATTTGGCCCGTTCCGGAAAGGTGCAGTTTTTCCAGGGAGATGAGATCAAGCTGGCGCCGTATTACGACAAATTAGCCGAATTGCCCCCTTTCTCTGATGCTGATGTCATCATTGCTATTTTGGATGAATATCATGCCCCGCAGATTATTGAGCACTTAGAGAAAAAGTTATCCGGCGCGGAAGTGATTGACGGCGGTATCCCGGCAGTAAAAGTCCCCGTGAATATGCCCAACTCCGATACGGAAAAAGAATTGATCTATGAGGATTTGAAAGCCGTCGGGATAGGTTTTGATCAAGAAACTCTTGAAATTATCAGTAAGGCAGGATTAAATATTATTCCCCAGGTCAGGGACTGGCCCGCGCCAACCCCGGAATCTCTGGAATTTGTAGCCGGGGAAATCAAAAAATTGCCTGCTTTAAGTATCATTCTTTTTAATGATAAACAGGTTCCCGGCTATCCTGATAAAATGAGTATTCTTCAGGAAGAATTAAAGGCTGCCGGTCAACCATATGCCCCCATAGGTATAGTGGAATTTTTTAATCAAAAGGGAATTAATCAATTTGCTGCCTTAATGAACAAGGAGACTGTCCGGGTGCATTCTATAGCTGCCAATGACATGATTAATTATAACCCCGGAAGTGCTGTTGAAAGGTTCCGGTTAGCGGTCAGCGAAAGGAACATCCGTTCACTATTTGTGAGATTTTTTGATATGGATCAGCCGGCCGCAGCTTTAACTAAGAATCTGGAATATCTTGAGGACCTCAGAACTGCTCTGGAAGAAGAAGGTTTTGTAATCGGACAGGCTCCACAGTTTAAATCACCGATTTATTCCAGGATATTAATCGGCCTGATCGGACTGGGCGTAATAGCAGGTGCGGCCTTGATTCCTTTGCAGAGAGGCTGGAAGCGGACGGTCGTTTTGTGTATAGCCTTTGGTTTAATGATTTGGGGCGGTTTACTGTTGCGAGAGCCTATTCTGGCCCGTAAATTGATGTCCTTAGCCAGTGTAATGGTATTCCCCACGTTGGCTTTTCAGACCATAGTCGATAAAAAGCCCAGGAGTATCGCGGAAAGCACAGCTGCCTTAATTAAAATGTCTTTGATCAGTTTTACCGGTGCGGTATTAATGGTGGGACTCCTAGCCGATAAATTATTTATGTTGAAACTCGACCAATTTATTGGTGTCAAGGCTGCGCATCTTTTACCTTTAATCATTATTCCGTTGTTGCTGCTAATCTTAAATGATCATCCGGTCCAAACAGTAAAGAGGCTCTTGGAACAGGCTGTCACATATAAATATGCTATCCTGGCCGTTGTGGCTTTAGCAGCGTTAGCGATCTATGTGATCAGAACCGGCAATGAAGGAACGGTACTGGTCTCAGGAATTGAAGAACAGCTGCGGTCCGCTTTAAAGGATATTATGGGAGTGCGGCCCCGGACCAAAGAATTCCTGATCGGGCACCCCTTTACGTTATTAATCCTTTATTACGGGTTAAACAATAAAAACTGGTTCCTGATTTTCCCGGCAATAATCGGACAAGTATCACTGGTAAATACCTACGCACACATTCATACACCTATAGTAATTTCATTAATCCGCTCATTCCACGGGATGTGGGTGGGAATTGTAATTGGGATAGGATTGATATGGTCAATAAATTGGGTGCTGAAATTATTAAGTAAGAGTAACGATAGAGAGAACTTAAATCTAACCCAAAAGTAAAGGGGTATCGGTATGAAAAAGGTCCTTTTGAGTGGTTATTACGGGTTCAATAATGCAGGGGACGAAGCGGTTCTTTTTTCGATAATAAACTCTTTAAAGAAGATTGATGAAAATATTCAAGTAACAGTATTATCCAACAGCCCCGAACAAACTGCGAAAATGTATGCTGTTAATGCGGTTAACCGCTGGAAATCAGGAGAGATATATACTGCGGTTCGCAAAAGCGATTTACTGATCAGCGGCGGGGGCAGCTTGCTCCAGGATGTGACCAGCAAAAACGGCATCCTCTATTATTTGGCTGTGATTTTTATCGCTAGAATATTAAGAAAACCGGTCTTCGTTTATTCCCAGGGGATTGGTCCCATTAAAACAGGCAGGAACAGAAAGCTAACCGCCTTGTTACTGAATCGTACACAGGGAATTACGGTTCGTGACGAAAGTTCTAAAGAAGATCTGCTGTCTATGGGTGTGAAACAGAATATAAGTGTTTCTGCCGATCCGGTACTGGGCATTGACCCCCATGATATAAGCCTGGAAAAAGGCCGGGAACTTTTACAGCGGGCCAGCGTCGTAATAAATGAGGGGAAAATTCTGGGTGTCTCCGTCAGGGCCTGGAATACGGATCCCCAAAATATCAAGGCTATTGCCGATGCCTGTGATAAGCTGGGACAAAAAGGCTGGCAGGTTGTGTTTATACCTATGCATTTCCCGGAAGACATTACAGCCGGCCGGGAAGTAATGAAGGATATGAAAGAAAAGGCTTTTCTTTTGAAGGAAAACTATTCGCCGTTAGAAGCTCTGAGTATTTATAAAGCGGTCGATATGGTTTTAGGCATGCGTCTGCACTCTTTAATAATGGCGGCGGTATTGGAGAAGCCTCTGACAGCAATATCTTACGATCCGAAAGTCAATAATTTTATGAAAACTATCGCTGCAGGGGAAGTGCTTGAAATAGATTCCTTAGAATCCCAAAAAATCCTTGACTTGGTACAAAATACCTGGGAAAATAGAGATGGTTTCATTGCAAATATACGGGCTAAAATGGTGGAACTGCAGGAGAGCGCGGTGCTGCCGGCTAAAATGGTGAGGGAGATATTGTATTTAAGTAATAAATAGTGTGCTATATTTTTTGGTTAGCATAAACACTTTTTGATTCATAATTTGTTAGTCTAGCTGAAAAGTTAATTTTTTTTTCAGGTCCTATCTAAAAGTTATCTTATTTGTCGGTAGATAAGGGAGCTAGTATGACCAATAAATTTGAGGATTTAAAAATATGGCAAAAATCCTATGTGCTTGTTCTAGATTTTTATAAGGGTAAAATTAATTTCCCTGCCGATGAAAAGTATGGTATAGAGAATCAATTAAAGAGAGCTTTGGTATCAATTCCAGCAAATATAGCTGAAGGTTGTAATAGGCAGCATATTAAGGAATTTATTTAGTTTCTTTATATTGCGAAAGGTTCGTTAAGTGAAGCTAGATTTTTCTTTTTACTTTGTAAGGATTTGGGTTATCTAGAGGTTGAAATATGGAGAGAGTACAATAATAGGTGTAATGAAATAGATAGGATGTTAAAAGGTTATTTAAAACAATTAGTCCAAAAGCTAAACGAGAATAAATAAGCCTTACCAACAAAATTTGCTGGCAGAGTTACCCAACCAAAAGTAACTATTGTATATAAATCTAATCAACAAGATTTACTTTCAATTAAAATGCTGACAAATTAAATGTCCCATAAGATTATACTATGTAAGGAGTTAAAGATTATGCTGGATATCAATCAAATTAAAGCAATACTTCCCCACCGCTATCCTTTCCTGCTGGTAGACCAAATTTTGGAATTAGAGCCCGGCAAGCGGGTTGTCGGACTTAAAAATGTAACTGCCAACGAAGAATATTTTAACGGGCATTTTCCCGGTTACCCGGTAATGCCTGGTGTATTGATTATAGAAGCCTTAGCCCAGACCGGTGCGGTTGGTGTTTTGTCACTGGAAGAATATCAAGGAAAGCTGTTATTATTTGCCGGTATTGATCATGTAAGAATCAGAAGACAGGTAATACCGGGCGACCAATTGAGGTTGGAAATAGAAGTCACAAAATTACGGGGTAAAATAGGTAAATGTCAAGCAAAAGCATTTGTGGGTGAAGAGTTAGCGGTAGATGGTGAGCTAATGTTTGCCATCGCGGAAAATGACAATAAATAGCCATTGACACTACATAAATACGTTGTACAATAAAGTAGATGTACCCTCTATTGATCAGGGTATGACTTAAAATCGTGACGGAGGCTGTATATGCATTATATTTTGTATATGATCGGTAGTTTTTTAATTACCTTTAAATTAGTACCGTTAATTAAAAATTTGGCCTTCAAGGTTGGTGCGGTGGACAATCCCTGCCAGAGAAAGGTGCACTGCAAACCGATGCCGAGATTAGGCGGATTGGCTATATATCTGGGATTTATCAGTATGGTACTCTTGACCCAGCCAATGAGTGAGCAAATAATAGGGCTGGTGTTAGGCAGTACGATTATTGCTGCCTTAGGTGTGGTAGATGATATTAAGGAGATCACGCCCAAGATCAAATTAGCCGGTCAGATCGTGGCGGCCTGCATACTAGTTGCATTTAACATAGATGTGGAGTACATTACCAATCCTTTTGTCAAGGGTAGTATAATTCCTCTTGAATACCTAAATATTCCCGTTACTATCCTCTGGATAGTTGGCGTAACGAATGCGGTAAATCTAATTGACGGGCTGGACGGTTTGGCTGCAGGGATTGCGACTATCGCAGCCGTAACTCTGGCTATTGTTGGTTATACGCAAGGGGATTTTTTAACTGTGGCCCTGGCTTTAATGCTGGCTGCTTCGACAGCAGGTTTTCTTAAATATAATTTTTACCCTGCTCAGATTTTTATGGGTGACAGCGGTTCCATGTTCCTGGGGTTTAATTTAAGTGCTTTGTCAATATTGGGCTTTGTCAAAAGTGTGACAATTATTTCGGTATTTGTGCCTATATTGATTTTAGGGATTCCGATTTTTGATACTTTATTTGCTATAATCCGGAGATATCATAATGCCCGGCCTATTTTTAAAGCAGATAAAGAGCACCTGCATCATTGTTTATTAAATAAAGGCTTTACCCATAAACAGACAGTACTGCTTATCTATACGATTAATATATTTTTAGCAGGAATTGGTGTTCTTTTGACCTATTTGACAACAGCCCAGGGAATGTTAATTCTGGCTGTGGTTTCTACTCTGGTTCTCTGGGGTGCTCAAAAAATCGGTATTATTGGCAAACCGATCTCCAAAGGGGTTAATCAACAAACGGTTGGTAAATAAGTTTAGTGAAATAGGCGAATCGTAAAACAGGGAAAGAACGGAACAGAACGGAACAGTAGAAAATGTCTATATGAAACTTAAATTCTTTTAACTGAATAATTCTGCTTTAAAATCCGGTGAAAGCCGGATTTTTACATGTGCGGCAGGATTTCTTGTAGAAAAAAAGAATATATTGCTGTAAAGAGTATATAAAGGGATGTGGCTAAATGTATAGGGTGAAAGTATTTATTCCAATATTAATGATTGCTTTAATTGCAGGTATTTTGATCGGGAATTCAGTTTTGGCAGGAGGGCCTTCACCCGGTTCCAAAGAAGACCCTCTTGTTACGAAAGCTTTTGTAGAAAGTACCCTGAGCAATCAGGTATCCCAATTGCAGCAGCAGGTTGTTCAGTTACAGGCGGAAGCAGATACTTTACGGCAGCAAGTTGCTTTTTTGGAGGATAAGGTAGGTGCAAAAGCTCCGGTGCAGTCGCAACAACCTGTACAAAATAACGGCGGGCAATCCTCAAACGGCCAAAATTCCGGGCCAAGCCAGGAGCAGACAGACACTCAACCGCAAACTACCCAGAAAGTTGCTTATGTTCAACAGTCTAATAATTATGTAAATGTCCGTTCCGGTCCGGGTACCAACTATGATATAGTAGCCAAGGCAGATAAAGGTTCTAAGATGATTATCCTAGACGAGCAGGGCGAATGGTACAGGGTAAAATTAGCAGACGGAAGATTAGCCTGGGTGGCTAATTGGGTCGTGGACGTAAAAGAAGAGTAAGTAGATACGGGCAGAGCAGTAAAGGTAAAGGTAAAGAAGTAGACCTACATACAAAGATTGCAAACAGGAGTTTTGCCTAGAGGTTATTATAAAAAGGCGGATTTCATCCGTCTTTTTATATTGCGAAATTATTTTCCAGAGTGAAATTGAGTACTTCATCAACTAAAAGTAAATACTAGCCTAAGCGGAATTATCTTATAGCAGGAATAATCCGAATGACACCTTTTCAATTAGAACTTTTCAATTAACCGGAAAAAAGAATAATTTTCTTGTTGCCAAAGCGCGAATAATGTAGTATATTATAAAAGTGCCTCTGATGAGGACGGCAAGGAGCGCGGTTAGCTAAGCCTAGCGGCGCTAAAAAAATCTTTGCTTAAGCAGCCAAAAAAAGGATGTTGACAGAAGAGAGGCAAAGATGGTAGAATAGATTTTGTCGCCGC
>JBMNCQ010000006.1:0-62788 GCA_049366715.1 Peptococcaceae bacterium
ATCAGAAAGGAAAATGTATAATCAAACCCTATATTTGCATTATACAAGGTGATTAGTTGAAATGATCATATCATCTTATTCAATTTTAGGATTTACAGTAGTATAGTTAAGTTCGCACATATCTTTATTGCTGGATATGTTATTTTGGCTGGTTTAAACTACTATAAATTTTGGATAAGATCATATTTGTATCATATTAACTTATGTTGAGTAGCACGGACTGTTTTCATTAAAAATAGTTGTTTTTGCTCTAATTCTATCATAATGATACTTATAGCCTTTCCGAAACTTTGTAGTTGGGGAAGGTTTTTTATTTTAAATATGAAAAGGTGATAACCGTATGAATATGACGGTAAATGAATTACTCTTCCAATGAAGAAATCAGGACCGTTGTGAATTACTATAGGTACTGACGGCGCAATATGGTTTACAGAGCTTACTGATAATAAAATTGGAAGAATTACTGTTAGCGGAGAAGATACTTATTACGGCGATCATAAAAATTCTCCGGAGAAATTTTATGATAACATAGAGCAGCATTATGAATTTCTGGGAGATAAGCCGATAATAGGTGAATTGCTATTATTGCTGCTAACGCAACTGTAACAAAAATATTGAGCCTTATACAATATATGGTGGTAACCCGGCTAAATTTACTAAGAAACGATTCAGTGATGAAAAAGTTGAGTTCTTGCTAAAGCTCCAATGGTGGAACTGAGACGAAGAAAAGATATTTGATAATCTTGAAAAGGGAACATCGGAAGCCGGTTTAGATCAGTTAATAAAATAATACATGGCCCGGTTGTGATGGGGTATCCGGCATATGAATCAAAACCGGCTGGATCTTAGAAAGAATGTAATTCGTATTATTCACTAACAAAACATACGATACAGAAGTATTAAAGGAGGTATTAGCTATGCTGATGGATAAAATAACCGAATCCGTAGCGAAAGTGCAGGGTATTAAGGCTATTGCTCTCGGCGGTTCTCAAAGCAGGGGTGAAGCGGATAAGCAGTCTGATTATGACATTGGAGTTTATTATGATGCCGATATATTAGATATACCGGCGCTTGCCCGATGTTTGAAGGAATTGGATGACGGGCATAAAGATAATTTGCTGAATCCCCCGGGTCAATGGGGGCCGTGGATTAACGGGGGTGCGTGGATTACCTTCAATGCTATACCCGTTGATATTCTTCTCCGCGATATAAAAAGAGTTGAAGCAGTTTTACAGGACTGCATTGCAGGAAAGATAACAATCGATTTCCAGTCAGGTCATCCCTTCGGTTTTGTAAATACGATATATGCTGCCGAAACTCATTACTGTAAGCCCCTTTGGCAGGATGAATCTGAGCCTCTTAACAGTCTGAAAACCCTGCTTTACTCAAAAGGTGAATATTCATCTCAAATGAGAGAAACTGTAATAAGGAAATTTTTATGGGAGGCATGGTTTTCTCTTGCTTGCGGACGTAAGGCAGCACTTAAAGGTGATATCAACTATGCTATGGGTTCGGTGTTTAGGGCGGTTTGCTCCTGGGTTGAAGTACTGTATGCCTTAAATAACCGCTATTTAATGAATGAAAAAGGAGCACTAAAATGGGTGGATGGTTTTGAAATCAAACCGGTCGATATGGAAGTAAGAGTAATGAATATATATAAGCTTCTTGCTGATGGAAACGCAGAAAAAGCCTCTCAAATCTTGGATGAACTGCACGGTGAGATTGAGAAATTATCAAGTGAAATACGGCCCGTTTCCGCTAAAAGACGATAAGACAATGCGGGGTATTTTATTTTGTAAGATGCGGTAATCATCGGCAAAGAAAACATACAACAAAGTTTACTTGATTAAGAATCAAAGAGGAGCTTAATTGACGATATAAATATAGAGAACGATGATGAATGTATGGATATAACGGAAAACGCCAGCTAACGATGCAGATGCCGGAAAAATAATCAGGGAACACTGTAAAATTGATAATGAATAGACCTATAAAAGCTTGACATAAAGGAATTCATGTATATAAGTACTTGAGGAAAGGATAGGGCTTATGAATTAGACAGACGGAGAGATGGACAGGAATCGGCAGGGAATAATTTAAGGGTTTAGCGTGACGGGAACCCTGTCCCCTTGTCATCCGTCCCGACTAGTTAGGGAATACATGGAATTGCGAGGTCATGATGGCAACTACTTATGAAAGATATTTGCAACTGAATATTGACGGCTCCCGCGTTGGCTTGGGGCACGGCGAGAGCGAAAGCAATTACTTATGCACGCCTAAAGGGTCGGAAGTGATCGGCTGGGCCGGCGTGGATGGTATCCACTATTGCTTCGTGTGCGGCTTTGGTGAGCTGGTGTTTGCCGTCAGCCCGATGAACACACCGGGAAACTGTGTGCATCCGGTGGCAAGGAATTTTAGGGACTTCTTGCGGCTTCTGCTGGTTTGCGGCGATGCTGCGGAACTGGAACAGGTATATTGTTTGGATCAGGCGCAGTTTGACACCTTCCGGCAGGACAAAACTCTCACCGCTGAACAGCAGGCTGTGCTGGATGTCATTCGGGAGCAGCTGTTGCTCGCGCCTATGGAGCAGCCCTTTGCTTATATCAAAGAGTTGCAGGCTGGGTTTGATTACAGTTGCATCAAATATACGGAAGATTACTATGAGAAGGTCCATGTCGAGCCGAAGATACCCGAATGGAAGGTTTACTTTGCTGGCAGCTTTTGGGGGTACCAGGGACGTGAAAGAGCCGGCAAGGAAATTTCTCTCGGTAAGCAGTTTGTCTGGGACGATGAAGTCTGGCAGATCCCGGCGATTTACACCTGCAGTAAAGGCTTGATCGTGGACTTTTGCGTACAGGTCCCGGCTGAGCGCATCCGTTCCTTTATGGATAAATGGAATCTCTCACTTGAGAACGATGGAACGGACTTTACCGATGAACAGCAGTTGCAGATCGAAACAGAAAATCCGCTGGTCATCAATATGAATCCGAAAATCGTGCTGAACGGCATTGTCCTTTCAGGCTCTCATGGCTGCGGCGTGTCATGGAACCCCTGCGTCACAGGGGGCAACGGCCTTGAGGCCCAGAGCGTGATCCGGCATTATGGCCTTAATCCTGCTTATGGCTGGGCAATCTGGCGCGCTGCTTTTCCCTGGATGGAGAAACGCAAACCGCAGATCACAACGCTCGGCGTCACATTGATGTCGGAGCCTGTCGCCATGTCGGGACCGCACTTCCATATATCAGCGCCCGGTGAGCGCATCGAGTTTACGTACCCAACTACCGGCGCACGGCATACGCTGGCCGTGCAGGAATATGAGTGCCGGGAAATGTCCCGTGAGCATTTTCACAGCCAAAATCAAGAGTATCCGGCGCACTATATTATGATGAGCTATACGCTTTCGCCGGATCTGCCTGATGGTGCATTCACCATCACGGATTGCGTCCGCTCCGACCAGCCTCGGCAGAAATGCACCGGTCTTAATGAGCCGCAGGCATCCAACAGCGTTTGCATCGGCATCATTGGGGGGGCAGATGGTCCGGCTGTCATCATTCCCGGCGGCAGCGGCCAAGGCAAGCTCCATACAGCCTGCTCCTCACTGCACTTTGAGCCGGTGAACGATGTGGAGTGGCGTATGGTGTTTTATGAAAAAAGACGCGGAGATGTTACGGTGGAGCTGATATAAACCTGATACTAAGAGATTTACGAGCATAACGGGAACTTAGCTGAGGAGTTGGAAATTAGCGTCTTTTTCTTTCATATTGAGAACAACTGCAGAGGTATTAACGGCAGGAGCGATAACCTCCTGCCTTTTTTTTCCGGCTTCAAGGGAACACCGCCCACTTCGCAGAACCAGTCTGCATAATTAAAAAAAATTTAGAAAAAGAGTTCTAAAAATCAAAGCTGAGTGGAAAAGAAAATGCAAAGGATTTGGCGGGATCCTAATGGAAAAGCGGTTAATATAGCAAATATGCAAAAAAGGTCATATATTTGGCTTGGCGTATGGGAAAAGAATGAAAGCGCCATTCGGTTTTATGAAAAGAAGGGCTTTTATGCTGTTGGAACACATGCTTTTTTTCTGGGAGAAGAAGAACAAAGGGATTTTATTATGCGTAAAAATTTAGATACTAGCTCCATCGGTTCAAAGTGAAGACGTTCTCTTAAATTCCTAGAGGGGCTGTTGTAAAATGAAGTTTTGCCGGCAGCTCATTTTACTTTTTAATTGATTTCATTGATAGAATTGTATGCGCTTGCTCCCCATTCCCCTAATTCCGATAAAGCAGACTCTAAAGCGCTGCCTAATTCTGAAAGGCTGTATTCCACGTGGGGCGGTACTTCATTATATTGGTGACGGATTACTATTTTATCCCGCTCTAACTCCTGTAAATTTTTAGATAGCATTAAACTGGAAATACCATTTAATCGTCTTTGCAATTCGTTAAATCTTATGGTTTTTGCTTGAATAATCGTCCAAATTATTTGAAGTTTCCATTTCCCGGTTAATAATGTTAAGGCATATTCAACAGGACATTTCTTCATAAAGCAGCTTCACTCCTATGCTTATATGCTTATTACTTACTAAACAATTTTTGCGTACTTGTTTTTTTATTAATGATTAATTAAAATCTATACCAAAGTTGAAGAAAAGTAAATACTTCAATGATTTCATATCGGAAAGGAGTAAAATTCTATGGAAACAATGAAAACGATCGCAACCAGGCAGTCTTGTAGAGCATATACGGGAGAACAAATCACGGAAAAAGAATTACGGACAATTCTGGAAGCGGCAAATGCGGCGCCAGTAGGATTTGGTAAATATGACGAAGTAAAACTCACTGTCGTTCAAAACAAAGATGCTATAGCAAAAATTAATCGCTTGGTTTCAGAGTGCTTTGGAAACGTCGAAATAGTTCCAACTTACGGTGCCCCGACAATTATATTGGTTTCTGCCAAAATAACGGAAGACCCGCAGAATGCGGTTGCCTATTGTAATGCTGCGTGCATTGTAGAAAATATGGCGTTGGCTGCTACTGACTTAGGGCTAGGCAGTGTATATGTATTTAGTGTATCGGCAGGTTTGGCAGCCAAAGCAGATTATTATAAAGAACTAAAGATACCGGATGGATTTATGCCTGTATCTGCAATTGCAATTGGAAAAAGTAAAGAGCCTATTATAGAAAGGGCATTGACTGTCTCAAAGATTGCAACTGAGTATCTCAGTTAATTTTCCGAGTCTCCAGGGTATTAATGGCATAAACGAAACATCGTCTTTGTCCCCTTCCTTTTTATTGTAAGTTCATTGTTTATTTTGCAGATCGTAAATTCTATTTCTTAGTGCCGACGCTAAGTCAAGTTATTTTACAATGCTCCCATAATAAAAAGTAATTTTTACTTAATCGCCATAGGTTATATGGATGAACAGCATCCAATCAATAAATTCAAAAGTACCAGAAGGCCAGTGACAGACGAGACAGCAATAAAGAAATTTAAATCTTAAATAAGGTTCTCATAACAATGCTCATACCGGCAATAAAAAAACCCGACATAACAATCGTCAGGTTTTTTTATTGATATGATCTTTAAGATTACTTACCCCATGAAGTTCGTTTATTCTCTCTTTGATAATCCGAATGTCCTCAGGATAATCTTCCAGCTTCAGCGTGTCGAGGACAGAAGTTGTGCCTGCCGATTTTGAGACTTCATAAAGCCAACGTTTGTACTTTATGACATCAAGGGCCTCTTTTAACTCTGCAATCTGTTTTTCAACGGTTTCTTGCCGCTCCGCAAACATTCCCAGCCGCTGGTCAATAGTTGAATCGCCTTCCAGGCACCAGTCGATAAACTGCTTGATCTGTTTTATAGGCATTCCGGTCTTTTTCAGACAATCTATAATAAACAGCCATTCAAAATCCTCAGTCTTGAACATACGGATCCCGCTTTCGCTACGGTCGACAAAAGGTAAAAGCCCCTCCTTAGAGTAAAAGCGAAGAGTATGTGGAGAGATATTTAATTTTTTTGCCGTTTCACTCACAGTGTAATACATGATAATTCCTCCAAAGGTCTTGACTTAGAGTTCACTCTCAAGTTTAAGATGATTGTATCATAGGTAGAAGAATGAGTCAAATATTCATAATACTCTCACTTTGGGAAATAGTAAATGAACCGGCAGATGCCAAGGGAGGAAATGCAATGAATAAATTTTTATTGTTCACACTAGCTGTTTTGATGGTCTTTGCAGTGACGGCCTGCGGCACTACTGAAGCACCCGGCACTGAAGCGGACCGTCCGGAACAGAGTTCAAATGCGTTTGCCCCTTCGGAAGTTGCCAAACCTTCCGGTGAGCAGGAGCCTGAAGGAATCGGTCCGAAAAGTGAAACGGATCTGGCTTCCGGAGGCAGTAATGTCCTGATTGCCTATTTCACATGGGCGGAAAACACCGTAGTCGAAAACCCTGATGAGGTGGATGTAGACGCAATCACCTCTGCCAGCGTACTGCCCCCGGGTAACACGGCAAAGCTGGCAGGATGGATTCAGGAAGCCACCGGCGGCGATCTGTTTTCTATCATTACGGCGGAGCCCTACTCCAGCGATTATGATGAATGTCTCGATCAGGCCATTGAGGAGCATGATGCAGACGCACGCCCGGCGCTGACCGGCAGGGTAAAAAATATAGACGATTATAATGTAGTGTTCCTGGGGTATCCCAACTGGTGGTACTCCTGCCCTATGGCGGTTTTAACATTTATCGAAGAAAACGACCTGTCAGGCAAAACCATCGTTCCCTTCTGTGCCCATGGTACCGGGGGCTTAGCCGGAAGCGTCAGGGATTTTACCGCGGTGCTTCCCGACGACTGCACGGTTCTGGAAGCTTTCGGCTCGTACCGCCCCGCTGTTGATTCCGCTCAGCCGGAAATCAACGAGTGGCTTGCCAGGCTTGGTATAAAATATTAAACGTCTCTTACGAAAGGAGGTAAGAATGAAACCGAAAGCGATGCTAAAAGTGCTTGTCGATATCGTTATGACTGCCATGATTCTGATGCAAATGGCGTACCACTTTACAGACAATAAGATCCATGAGTGGATGGGTGCCACGTTGTTCGTCCTCTTTATTCTGCACCATGTTCTTAACTGGAACTGGTACAAGTCACTTTTTAAAGGCAGGTACACAGCAGTGCGTACCCTGCATACGGCAGTCAATCTGCTGCTTACGGCTGCTATGGCGGGCCTGCTCGCCAGCGGAATGATGCTTTCCCGCGAGGTGTTTGATTTTATGCATCTCAGTTCCGGCAGGCTTGGCCGGAGACTGCATATGCTCTCCACATCATGGGGATTTGTGCTTATATCCATGCACCTGGGATTTCACTGGGGCATGGTGGTTAGCACGGTCAAAAGGCTGATGAAAAAATTAGGAATAAATTCTTCTTATCCGGGACTTGCAGCCCGGCCGGCTGCCGTCCTGCTTTCCGTTTATGGAATATATGCTTTTATTACCCGGCAGATGTGGGAGAAGGTGCTTCTACTTGTCGAGTACGCCTTTTTCGATTTTGAAGAACCGGTCGTTTTCTTCTTTGCCGATTACATCGCCATTATGGGCCTGTTCGCCTGTATTGCTTATTATACGGCCAAATTGCTGAGAAAAAGAAACCCGCAGAGTAATTTATGGCAATCGAAAGGTGAGGAATAAAACAGAGAAAGGGATGAGATGTGCTGAAAAAATTTATATTGCCGGGTGTGCTACTGGTAATGGTCTCTTTTCTTACTGCCTGCGCCGGGAACAATGATTCTGCTGCGCCTACACCAAGTGGCAGCGGAGGCATTTTACAAGAGGAAGCCTTTGATAACCCACAGCCTCCGAAAACTTTCCGTGAAGTCTCGGGATTATCACAGTCCGTAGAAGCGGAGAAGAAAATATTGATTGCCTATTTTTCACAGGCCAGAGTTGTCGGCGAAGGTGCAGACGCTATTTCCTCGGCTACGGCTTATGTGGGAAACACGCAAAACGCCGCCTATGAAATTCACAATATCGTTGACGGAGACATCTTTGAAATTGTAACGGCTGACACTTATCCGGTGGATCATCAGGAGTGCTCGGTCATCGCAGAACGTGAACTGAAAGCAGATGCCCGGCCGGCCCTTTCTACACATATTGAGGATATAGCATCCTACGATGTTGTTTTTCTAGGGTATCCGATCTGGTGGTACACCGCACCCATGGCGATCCGGACTTTCCTAGAGGAATATGATTTTTCCGGCAAGACTATCGTCCCCTTCTGCACGACGCTAGGTGCCGGAGTATCAGGAAGTATCAATGATCTTGAAAGACTTTGCCCCGATTCCACCATTATGGAAGGACTGACTCTCCGGGCTGGTCAGAAAGATATGTCGGACGATATATCAGAATGGCTGACGAAACTCGGTTTGTACGGGAAATAAGAATCAGTCCTTTGATGAAATAATCACATGTATTTAATAAGGAGGTTAAGATCACGATGAACACAAAAATGAGGAAGCTTTTCCCTGTCTTACTTGTTCTGGCACTGGCGTTTTCTCTGTCCGCCTGCTCAAAGGACGGTTCTGAAAGTAAGCCTGAACCGTCTGCTTCTTTCAGCGGAAACAGCGAAAGTAATTCTCCCGCGCCGCCGGATACCACTACGCCGCCGGCCAAAAGCGAAGAAACTGCCACGCCTGACACACAGGCCCAGGAAGATGGAGAAGAAAAGATGGATATAAAGATAAAGATTACTGTTGGCGATCAGGAGCTGATTGCCACTCTGGAGGATAACGCGACCACACAGGCTCTGCTTGAAAGGCTCCCCTTGACGCTCCCCATGCTGGACTTGTATAGCCGGGAAATGTGCTATCGTTTTCCCGACGAGCTGCCCGCCGACGAGGCACAGACCACCGGCTATGAGGTGGGCGAAATTATTTACTGGCCGCCCGGCCACAGCTTTGTCATCATGTATGCTCAGAATGATGAGCGCTTCAATATGCAGAAGATCGGACGTATTGATTCCGGCGTTGAAATTTTTGAGGAAACCGGGGATGTGGAAGTTACTGTTGAACTGTTAGAAGAATAACGCAAAAGGAGGCGATTATATGAAACGAAAACAAACAGTCCGTTTATTCGGTCTGCTGCTGACCATTGTCATGCTGTTCGGCTTTGCTCCCACAGCTTTTGCGGCAGATTACGATGATGTATCAGATGGAGCTTGGTATCGCACGGCTGTGGACTATGTGACCGGGCATAACCTGATGGCCGGTACAGGCGGAGGTAATTTTGAGCCGGAAACCCCCATGACCCGTGCGATGATGGTTACGGTACTCCACCGCATCGAGGGTACTCCGCCGGTATCCGGTAACGGCGGCTTTTCCGATGTATCCGACAGCAGCTATTATACCACCGCTGTAGCATGGGCGGCGGCGAATCAGATTGTCGCCGGTATAGACGGCAGATTTGAGCCGTACGCCCCTCTTACCCGTGAGCAGTTCGCCACCATTCTGTACCGTTATGCTGATGTAAAGAACTATGAGACTTCTGCAGTTGCAGCGTTTGCCAGCTATACCGATGCATTGCAAATCAGTGCTTTTGCAGAAACCGCTATGCACTGGGCGGTGGGCAGGCAGATCATACAAGGCAGCGGCAGCAGATTAAGGCCATTAGGCTCTGTCACCCGCGCTCAGGCCGCCCTCATGTTCATGCGCTTTATGGAAAACATCACAGAAGAAGAACCTTCTGAATCGAATTCAGCGGGAGAATCTATTGCAACAGAATTCTCACCAACTACGGAACCGGAGCATGGTCCGGCTTTAGCGGATATAAGCGTGAAAATCACTTCGCAGGGCCATACGGCAACGTTCCAGCTCTATGACACAGTTGCTGCCAAGGAACTGTATGAACAATTACCGCTGGAGCTGGAGTTAACCAATTTCCGGGATGCGCAGTGGATGTTCTATCCACCCCAAAAACTGAACGTTACGGAGCAGGAGGCTTATCACGACGGTAAAAAGGGCGAACTCAGCTACTATAAGCCATGGGGTGACGTGTTCCTGCTCTATGAAGATTTCTATGCAGGTGATGAGATGCACCGTTTAGGTGTATGCCGCACAGGAATAGATGGGATTGCCGATATGTCGGGCAGCGTGCGGATTGAAAAAGATGAGTCAAACCAAGCGGAGGAGGAAATAAAAATGCAAATAAGTATTCAGGCAAACGGCAATATAACGGTTTTTGAGTTGAATGACAGTCAAGCTGCCAAAGAGCTGTATGCACAACTGCCTTTAACGATTGCTGTTGAAAATTACAGCACAAATGAAAAAATCTTTTATCCACCGAAAAAGCTCGCGGCAACTAAAACCCCTTTGGCAGATGCCCGGCTTGGAACCCTTGCGTACTACGCGCCGTGGGGTGATGTGGTAATGTTTTACGGCAGTTTCGGTTCCGCAAGCGGTCTGTATGAGCTGGGAAACGCCGTATCAGGCGGTGAGCATATCGAAAACATGTCAGGCATGATACGGATCGCGAAAATGGAATCGGATGAGCTGCCGGAGGAGTGATCCGTGCCGACTGGAAATCAAGGACGTTAGATCAGTACGGATATAAGGAGGAATACCCTGGAAAAAATTAATGTATCGTTTCTGGTGACCATTCTGCTATTTGCGCTAAGCACATGTGCTATCGGCGTGGTTTAGTCAAAAATGAAGTAGAAGAACAATAAATCAGCCTCTGAAATACCTGGGACGAACAGAAAGGAGATTATTAAGCATGAAAACAGGCAGGACAATTTTATCAGCCGTCATCATGTTCCTGCTTCTGATGGCAGGGTGTGAATCAAATTCTATCAATAATTCGGAGAATAGTATCCCGGAAAATGAACCGGCGCAGACGGGGAATACTCCTGGAACTTCTGAAACGCAAACGGAATCTGGGGAGCTTCCGGCAACAGGTGATGTGCCGAAGGTGTATATGACCACCGATATCAGCCCGGCGGGATTAAAGGCTGTTTACGAAGTCCTGGACCGTCAGTCCGCCGGGGACGTAGCCGTAAAGCTCCACACGGGCGAGCCCGGCGGCACCAACTTCCTTTCCCCCGAGCTCATTAAAGACCTTGTTCAGTCTCTGGATGGTACTATCGTGGAATGCAACACGGCTTACGGCGGCTCGCGCGCCGGCACAGCCATGCACAGGCAAGTTGCCGTAGATCACGGCTTCACCGCAATTGCCGATGTGGATATCATGGACGCCGACGGCAGCATCAGCCTTCCTGTTACAAATGGGAGGCACCTGAAAGAAAGTCTGGTGGGCGGTAATTATAAGAATTATGATTTCTTTGTCGTTCTTTCCCACTTTAAAGGCCATGCCATGGGCGGCTTCGGCGGAGCCATTAAGAATATGTCCATTGGTATCGCCTCATCTTCCGGTAAAAGTCTGATTCACAGCGCTGGAAAAGAAACCAGCGGTTTCAGCATGAGTACACCGCAGAACGATTTCCTAGAGTCTATGGCGGAAGCCGCAAAAGCTGTTGCGGACGACATAGGGGACAGGATTTTGTATATCAGCGTGCTGAACAAGCTGTCCGTTGACTGCGATTGTGTCTCCAACCCTGCGGAACCGGATATGCATGACATTGGCATTCTGGCATCCCTGGACCCGGTTGCCCTGGACCAGGCCTGTGTGGATCTTGTTTACGCAGCCCCCGACGGGCAGTCACTGATAGAGCGAATGGAATCCCGAAACGGCATTCATACGTTGGAATATGCCGAGGAGATCGGTCTTGGCAGCCGTACTTATGATTTGGAAACCGTGATGACTCTTGATGATTGATATACTCAGACGCGAATTCATTTATCTCTGGTATTACTTTACCGTTCTGTTGGAGCAAATAGCCCCTTATTGGGCACTGGGCATTGTTCTCGGCTCTGTGGTTTCCGTATTCGGCAAGGAGAAGATTCACAGGCTGTTTGCCGTCCTGCAAAACAAAAAGCTTGGGGTAGTGGGGATAATCCCGGCGAGCCTGCTCGGGGCCGCCTCGCCCCTTTGTATGTATGGGACTATCCCCATCGCCGCTTCGTTCTCCCAAAAGGGCATGCGGGATGATTTGCTCGCTGCGTTTATGATGAGTTCGATTCTGCTCAATCCGCAGCTGCTGATTTACAGCGCCGCACTGGGCAGGACCGCGCTGATCATACGCTTTGTATCCTGCTTGATTTGCGGGATCACGGCAGGGCTTTGCATACGCTGTTTTTACCGGAACCAAGGCTTCTTTAATTTTGCCGGGTTTTGCGAGCCGGTAAGCCGGAATACTGATCCTAGCATACTGTTGCGCCTGCTGAAAAACATCTGGAGAAACGTCAGAGCGACAGGCAGCTATTTTCTGACCGGCATTATCCTTGCGGCGTTGTTCCAGCGCTATGTGCCCGCCGATGCATTTGCGGGTTTATTCGGAAGGCAGCGGGGGTTCGGTGTTTTGCTGGCGGCGACAATCGGCGTGCCCCTATATGTGTGCGGCGGAGGAACTATCCCCTTGCTGATGGAATGGCTGCAGTCCGGTATGAGCATGGGTTCGGCCGCAGCGTTTATGATCACGGGACCTGCGACGAAAATCACAAATCTCGGGGCGGTCAAGATCGTCCTGGGTATCCGGCGGTTTGTTCTTTATCTGTTATTTATCATCCTGTTTGCCTTGATAACAGGCTTGCTGATAGACAGTGTTTTATGAGAATGAAAATCTCAAAATGAAATAAATGTCTTACAGAAAGTCACTCTTTTAAGGGAGGAGAAAACGTTCTGAAATACTTTTTATCTTCCACATTCACTATTTTAATGATATTTATGCTGACTGCCTGTAGTGGTACCACAGAATCGGGCGCTGATCCGGACTGGTCGGAGCAGGTACC
This sequence comes from Peptococcaceae bacterium, assembly GCA_049366715.1. Taxonomy (GTDB): domain Bacteria; phylum Bacillota; class Peptococcia; order Peptococcales; family BICA1-8; genus JBMNCQ01. Next base: position 12,895 of record JBMNCQ010000006.1, read on the forward strand.
TAATACACCTATCCCTTCTTCAGATACTTCCGCATCTACCGGTGCACCGGAAGCCGGGGCTGCCGGCTCGGAAATTGGAACAGAAAGCAGTGCAGCAGATGATCCGGAACGGGGGCCTAATACGGCTGCGTCTTCCAATCCACAAAGAACTACGGCACAAAGCAATTCGGCAAATCATGCAGAGCAGGGAGGTACTGCTCTGCATGAGGACGAAGAAAAGATTTTGATTGCGTATTTTACCCGTGTAGGGAATACCGATTTTGATGAAAATGTGGATGCGGTCACTTCAGCCAGCCTGCACAGGGTGGAGGGGACTTTGCGAGGAAACACACAATTAATTGCCGAAATGATTCAAAGTATTGTCGGTGGAGATATGTTCCTTATTACAACGACGGATAAATATCCCGCGGATTACGATGAGGCAGTTGATTTCGCAGCGGAAGAACAGGAGCGGAATCATCACCCCGGGCTTAGTTCTCATGTAGAAAATATGGATGATTACGACACGATCTTTTTAGGGTTTCCGAATTGGTGGTATGATATGCCTATGGCTATTTACAGCTTCTTAGAAGAATACAATTTTTCAGGAAAAACAATGGTTCCTTTCAGTACCAGTGGAGGCAGTGGCTTTTCGGACAGCATGCGGACGTTAAGAAAAATGCTTCCCGAAAGTACCGTTTTGGGCGGTTTTACCGTCCGTGATTCGAGATCTGCCGGTGCACAGGATGATGTGCTGGACTGGCTGCGTGAGCTTGAATTCGCAGAATAATAAAATGGGAGGTGGTTTTTATAAAAAAATTATTGGCAGTAGGACTGGTGGCGGCTTTCATGGCTCTTGCTTTGGCCGCGTGCGGCGGAAATAATCCAACCAGCGGCGGACAGACTCCAGCAATTTCTCCTTCTGCACCGCCTGAAGGCACACCCAAGGAGAGCATACCCGTTGAAACAGATAGCACTACTGAGCCGCCAGGTACTGTAAAATTACAGATAACCTTTGGAGAAACAGTACTTACAGCCACCATGCTGGACAATGAAACGGCTCGGGACTTCCTATCCCTGCTGCCCTTAACCTTTACCCTCAGCGATTATGGCGGTACTGAAAAGATCGGCGATCCTCCCAGGAGCTTATCGGCTAAGGGCGCTCCGGAAGGCTATGAACCCTCCGCCGGTGATGTTACAATATATGCTCCCTGGGGGAATCTCGCAATCTTTTATAAGGACTTTCGCTATTCAAACGGTCTGATTCCTTTAGGGCATATTGATTCCGGCATCGAAGAACTTGAGAAAATGGAGGGCGATTTTTCAGCAACAATTGAACTTGTGGATTAGAATAAAAATTTAAAGATGTCTGTAATCTTCATTGCTTATAATGATAAAAGGGCTTACAATACTAACTCGCTGCGGGTCCTGTATTTGTTCCTTATTTCTTTATATAATATCTATGACAGATTATGGGTCTGATAAGTGCTGATCTGCTATGATCGCATTGCTGGTGTTTGCTCCATTGTCCAATTGCTTGGTCCGCCGTTCGGTGGGTACTTGTTACGTCGGGGCTGGCTGGGGCGGTCAGGGGTGGAGCGTCTAATTTTAGACTTGCAAGCGGTGCCTTGGTTCCGGCGTGCTGAAAAAATATGGTTCCGGCTCATCATCGCTGTGGTTGTGTGCTGTGCGATAGTGAGCCCGGAAGGCGTTACGCGGTCTAAAAGTGTTACTGCTTTCATTGTGCTGCAAACCGGGTGTTAAAAACATTCGTTATCTTTTTCCTGCTGCACGTACCGTTTTCGTGGGAACCTGGGCAAGCGGCGGATTTTATCAGGATTTCAGGTCCTTAGTAAGGTATTTTTAAATGAAAACAACAATGCCAACAGGAAACTTCCATAAAAAGAATTTACATGTTTCTGGCGGACCGGTTTAAGAAATGACTTAACCGGCCTTTTCAGTAACAAGAAATCTACGGGAAAGTGAGTGAGGATTATGGACTACAGAGACTTGCCCCATGGCGGCGGAAAAGTTAGCACCATCGGCATTGGTGCCGGATGCTTATACCAAACCATGCCGCAGGAAATCAAAAACATGATAAGCTTTGGCATGGATCAGGGCATTAACCTGATTGATACCGTCATGTATGACAATAGCGCAGCGGAGCCTATTGCGCAGGCGCTGAAAGGCCGGCGGGACAGGATGCTCATGCAGATTCATTTGGGGGCTGTCTACCCCACGGGAAGATATTCGAGGACACGGGTCCTTTCAAAACTCCAGAAAGGATTTGAACAGGAGCTCAAAAAGTACGGTACGGGCTATGCGGACATCGGCATGATCCATTATGTCGACAAGGACCGAGATTTTGAGAAGATCCTCTCCAACGGTATCTTTGACTATGCCCGGAGACTCAAACGGGACGGAGTCATCCGCTATCTCGGCTTTTCCTCCCATTCTGCCGAAATCTGCAGGCGCTTTATTGAAACAGGTGAAATCGATGTTTTTATGTTCAGTCTCAACGCCGCCTATGATTTCGAACCTTATCGTGGTAAGCTGGCGTTGTCCCATGAACGCCCGGAGCTTTACCGGGAGTGTGAGAAACGCGGCATAGGAATCACAGTCATGAAGCCTTATGGCGGCGGTCAGTTGCTGGATGCCAAAACTTCTCCGTTCCGTCATGCCATGACGATTTCTCAGTGTATCCAGTATGCGCTGGACCGTCCTGCTGTTCTCTCCTGTCTTCCGGGCGTACGCTCCCTGTCCGATCTAAAGAAAACGTTGGAGTATTACTCAGCCTCCAAGGCGGACCGGGACTATTCCTTTATCGGCGGTTTACCGCACCGGGATATACGGGGCACCTGTATTTACTGCAATCACTGCCAGCCATGTCCTGTAGGGATTGATATCGGTTCAATAAATAAATATACGGATTTATCAAAAGCGGGCGACGAACTTGCAAAAGATCATTACAGAAAGCTAAGTAAACATGCGGATGACTGCACCGGATGCGGTGTCTGTGAAAAGAACTGCCCCTTCGATGTAGACATCCGCGGCAAGCTGCAGGAGGCAAAAAACTATTTTGCTACGGCAAGATAATTTGAATTTACTTATTAAAATTTATAAGGAGCTAAATAAATACAGAAACATTATCTCGGTGAGGACTTTGACATAGAGCAGATCAAGAAAATGGCGGACACTTTTCGAATTGACAAGGGTAAGGCAGCAATTGCGATACCTCTCCCCACCAGGCCTTTGGCAAACGGCGATAAGGAGGAAGAATAATGTCAGGCCATACCGCTCTGCCCAGGAAAAACTATATTGATCATATCCCTTCCGCGACAATCGTACTTGTACTCATTTATCATGTGGTTTATATTTTTAACAGTGCGGGGGTAGTCAGCAATATTCCCATCCAGGGAATCCCGGCGCAGGACAGTATCTGTTATTTTCTTTATCCCTGGTTCATGTGCCTGCTGTTTGTGGTTGCCGGCATCAGCGCCAGGTATTCCCTGCAGACACGCAGCCCCGGGCAATTCGCACGGGAACGGGTGCGCAAACTGATTGTCCCGTATTTCGGCGGTGTGTTTCTGCTCGACTGGCTCAACAGGTGGGTTACGGCGTATTATGTGGATATGTTCGGCGGGCAGGCGGTTCCGGGTTTTATAAAATATCTGGTGTAGCGGCATGACGCAACAAAGAAAGAAGCGAAAGGCCCCGGTTTCGGACCAACTTGGCCCCAAAAATGGCAGGATTTAGGGCGGCCACAGCTGCCCTCCTTGCCAAACCACCATAAATTACCAATAATATCAATGATATTTCCCTAACAGGCCGTACAGGAATAATTTTAAAAGGTCTTTTTTATCCTCTATGCTTTTTTTATGATAATCAGGCCGCCGCATGATGGATGAGGATGCAAGAAGAAACGTAAGGAGAACCTCATCCGAAAGAGATGAATCAATTGCTCCGGCTTTTTTTCCAACTTGTATAAATTTTTTGTAGATAGATTTTATCTGTACTAAAGCCGCTTCTTCATAAACCTGCTGTAATACTTTATCTTCCAAAGCTTGTTGACCGAAATTAGAATGACTTAATCCTATAATAGCGTTATATTTTTTAGTCATGATTTGTTCTACCTTCTCAGCAAAGGGGATGTTTCTATCCAATAGCTCATCATATTCTTCCCCTACCTGTCCGATATAGGAAATAAACGCTTCTCTCGCCAGATTGTTTTTATCTCCAAAATAATTATAAATCGACACCTGTGAGACACCTGCTTTTGAAGAAATCTCCCTGATGCTGACATCCGTTATGCCGCGTTCGATAAAAAGCTTAGTAGCAATTTGAAGAATAGAATCTTTCTTTATTTTCGTTCTTTTCTCATAACCATTCATAAGATAGCACCCCTTATCATTATACCATTGTTTTGAAATATAACAAGTTGTATTTCAAAACATATTGACAACCGTCTGCGGGAAGTATATTATGAAATATATAAATATGCATTTCAAAACTTTGTGTGGAGGGATGTAAAATGTGTACGTATGTGATCAGATTTTCTCAAATAGATAAGACAGACTTAATGAAAGTCGGAGGTAAGGGGTTAAATTTAGGGATGTTGTCAAAAATCCCTGAAATCCGGGTGCCGGAGGGATTTTGCATCACCACCGAGGCCTTTCAAAAATCTCTGAATAATAATACCAAAATTGAGATGTTGCTGGAAAGTTTGGAAAAGCTCAAAGCAATTGATCTGGAACAAATTTCAGGAATCAGCGGAAAAATACGGGCCGAGATCGAAAACATTCAACTGTCTGAAGACATTGAATCTGCAATTATGGAAGAACTATTCAATTATGATGAGCAGGCATCTTTTGCGATACGTTCCAGCGCAACAGCGGAAGATCTGCCTAATGCTTCCTTTGCCGGACAGCAGGACACTTATTTGAATATAAAGGGAGGGAAAAAAATTCTGCGGTATGTAATAAAGTGCTGGGCCTCTCTTTTTACAGAACGTGCGGTGATATATCGAGTCCAGAATGGATTTGCACACCGTAAGGTTTCCCTTTCTGTCGTTGTCCAAAAAATGATTTTTTCTGCGGCTTCCGGAATTTTATTCACCGCCGATCCGGTGACTTCTGATCGGCGGACTCTTTCTATCGACGCAGGGTTTGGGCTGGGAGAAGCAATGGTATCCGGCCTTACAAATCCGGATATTTATAAAATACAAGACGAGAAAATCGTCTCGAAGAAGATCGGTATACAGGACTTGGAGATTCGTCCCGTAGAAAACGGAGGCACACAGGAAAAGCAGGTTGATGCAAGCAGGCAGAATAAGCAGGTATTATCCGATGAGCGGATTTTACAGTTGGCCCGTATCGGGCGAAAAATAGAATCCTATTTCGGATGTCCTCAGGATATTGAATGGTGCTTTTACCAAGATGAGTTTTATATCGTCCAAAGCCGGGCCATCACAACTTTGTTTCCTATTCCGGAATCTGCGGATGCCCGCAAGCCCAGGGTATATATGTCTATTGGCCACACTCAGATGATGACGGATGCAATACGCCCTCTTGGTATGTCATTTTTCCAAATGATCTCGGACATTGAATTGACAAGAGCCGGGGGCAGGCTTTACGCCGATATCACGCATGATTTGTCTTCCGCAGTGGGGCGCAAGCGATTGGTTATGGCGACAGGCAAACAGGATTTGCTGATCCAGGGCGCAATTAAACAGCTATTGAATCAGAAAGAGTTTATGACATCCTTGCCGAAAGGCAGAAGAAACGTTAAAGGAGGGGTTTTTACTCCCGCTTCTATTATAGAAGCAATCAAAATCATGTGGAAAAATGATTCGGCGGTGATCGATGAACTAAGGGGAATTTTTGAATCGGAGTTAAACAGAATTGAGCGGCAACTGACAAAGCTTTCCGGAAAAGCGGCCTTGGATTTCATAAAGTATGATAGGGATTCATTGCTGGCAATGGCGTATCACCCCAAAATGTTAGGTGCGATCATTGCGGCCATCCTGGTGAATGATTCGATAAATAAAAATATTGAAAATTGGCTTGGGGAGAAAAATGCGGCAGATTTGTTCTCCAAATCGTTGGAACACAATGTCACCACGGAAATGGGGCTCGCGTTATGTGATTTGGCCGACACAATCCGGGATTATCCCCAAATATTAAAATATCTGTCTGAAACCTCTGCCGATAAAGATTTTTTTGAAAAAATGCGGACTCTTCCCGGGGGGGAAGAAGTCGAAAAAGCATTCAAGAATTTCCTTGTGAAATACGGAATGCGCTGTCCCGGTGAGATTGATATTACCAAACCCCGTTTCGAGGAAAAGCCCACACAACTGTTGCCTATGTTGTTAAGCAATGTTCGGATTCTAAAGCCCGGTGAACACAAAACCAGATTCACAAACGGGAAAATGGCGGCGAGGGAAAAAGAAGAAGAAATCCTGCGCCGTTTGGTGCAACTGCCTAAAGGGAAAAGAAAAGCCAAAAAGATGCAAAAAGACATTCTTTTGCTTCGTAATTTTATGGGATACCGCGAGTATCCTAAGTACTGCATTGTCCGTCGTTATCAAATTTACAAAAAAACCTTATTAAAAGAAGCGGACAGATTGGTGGAAAAAGGAGTCCTGCATACCTCCGACGATGTTTTTTATCTCTACTTTGACGAGCTGTACAGAGCAGTTGAAACGGGTCAGGCGGATTACTCCATGATCGAAAGGCGAAAAGAAGCTTATGCTCATTTTGAAAAGCTCACCCCCCCGCGGGTGATTACCTCCGAAGGTTTTGTTCCGTCTTCGGATTTCTCAACAGAAAACTTTTCTGCAAATGCCCTCCTAGGCATTCCGGTGTCATCCGGTGTTGTAGAAGGACGGGCGCGAATCGTTTTATCTGTAGAAGAAGCAAAATTGGAGGCAGGAGATATCCTGGTTACCCGGTTTACCGATCCAAGCTGGACTCCACTTTTTGCGACAATAAAGGGGTTAGTTACCGAGGTAGGCGGTTTTACGACCCATGGCGCAGTTGTTGCAAGGGAATATGCCCTTCCGGGAGTTGTCGGAGTGGAAAATGCGACTAAATTCATTAAAGACGGACAGCAGATTCGAGTAAATGGGGCGGAAGGATATGTAGAGCTGCTGTGAAAGAATGAATTTTATTATACCGTTTTGATCATCACTACCGGAGGAGTGCACCATGCAACCATGAGCCATTGTAAAGAAAATCCGGCCGGGCATCCGGCCGGATAATGCCGAGTAACAAGGAGCGGGGATATTGACACAAACCAGAAACAGTAATGGGAAGGATATGCGGCAGTTACCTAAACTCGCTGGAAGTAGAGCATATTTTTGCCTATGATGTAGCTGAAAATAGACTGCAAGTGGCCATGAATCTGCACGGAGATTAGCAAGTGATAAAATTAAGGGGTTTTGAAAAGCCTGTGGTCTTTTTCCGGGGGAGTGACAAAAGCTTGATATAAATAAAAGAAATTCATATATAAAAGTACCGGTATTTTACAAATCTTCTTTAAGCCATTTTACAAATAATACTGTAGTAAATGTTATCGATAATACGATCAAGGATGTGCCTATCATAACCGGCAGATATGTACTGCCTAAAATCATCTCGTTTGAAGTCGACCATACGGTTGCTCCTGCCGGCCGGGATAAGCTGGATGCTATATCCCGGCCTTTGAAGAATCCCATAAAAGCTATCAGATTACCGCATAAAAATAGGGCAACAATTAAGATAATTGCTTGCTTGAGCTTTACAGACATACATTTTCCTCCTAGTTTACTAAGTTGCGTATTTCCTATCTCATGTTCATTATAACTTATTGTTTAATTGTAGTACAAAAATTACATGAATACGCAGCCGAAGGGGGTTGTAGCTCAATTAAATAAAAAAACGGTTCAGTACCTTTGCGGAATCTGATGAGGGGAATGAAAATTTCATTTCCCTACGTTCTTTATTATACTCTTGTCAATAAGCCGGGGTTCATTTTAGCCATTACTGCCGATACCATAATCTTAAAATTACAGGAACATTCCGCCAGAAGCTTCGATCCTCTGGCCGGTAATCCATCCCGCTTCATCAGTACAAAGAAATGCGACAATGCCACCGATATCATCCGGCTCTCCAATTTTGCCTAGCGCCGTTTGTGTACCGACTTTTGCTTTAATTTCAGGAGTATCGAATGTACCATGGTGAAAGTCTGTGTCAATTATTCCAGGGGCTACCGTATTAACACGAATCCTTCTGGGACCAAGTTCTTTGGCCATATAGCGTGTCATGACTTCAATCGCACCTTTCATCGACGCATAGGCGCTCCAACCCTGTGTTGTAAAACGTGCCAATCCTGAAGAAAAATTAATAATTCTGCCATTGTCGGCAAGGTGTGGGACAAGTTTTTGGGACAAAAAGTAGACTCCTTTGAAATGTACATTCATCATGCTGTCAAACTGCTCCTCGGTAGTTTCGCCAAATGGTGCATAATGAGCAAAACCCGCATTGTTGATGAGGAAATCAAACGTATTACGGTTCCATTTTTCCTTTAATGTATCTGAAAGCAAAGACAAGAACTCATCATGTGACGATACATTACTTACATCTAATTGCAGTGCGATGGCTTTTCTGCCGTTTTCTTCTATCTCTTTAACGACAGTATCCGCTCTTTCCTTCCGGCTGTTATAGGTTACAATTACGTCCACATCTTTATGAGCCAGTGCAAGGGCGGAACTCTTACCAAGTCCGCGGCTGCCGCCTGTCACCAGGGCGATTTTATCCTGCATAATAATTCCTCCATCTTTTTATTAGCCGCTTGAAAATCGGCCATCTGTGGCCTATAATGATGGTATCACTTAGACTTATATCGAAGTCAAGATAATTTTTTTAAAGGAGTTTTTTCAGATGTATTCTATCAATGACGTAGCAAAAATCTGTAATCTATCGCCGTACACCATCCGATTTTATGATAAGGAGGGGCTCTTGCCTTTTATTTCACGAAATAAAAGCGGAAATAGAGAATTTTCAGAAACTGGCCTCGACCTTGTGAAGCTGATCTGTTGCCTAAAGAATACAGGAATGCCGATTAAGAAAATCAAACAGTATATTGATTTGTGTATGCAGGGTCCCGAGACAGTGGAACAGCGAAAAGAAATCATGAAGGTGCATCGCAGGGATATTTTGAGGCAGATAGACGATCTTAAGAAAAATCTTAATATTGTGGATTTAAAAATTGCCTTTTACAACACCGATGAGGGGGCAAACGCCTTTATTTCCACTTCAAAGTGATGAGATTAATAATTTGTGCTTAGAGTATACTGTAAATGTCTTAAAATATATTCAATGACGTTTTAAAACCTCAGTAATGACAGATTTCCATTCATTTTTGGGTAAAGAGGTTTCCGTTATTGCAATCTTTTCTGCGATATGTTTAGAGATTGACTGATGTTTCTTTATCAGCTCAGTTAAATAGCCACGCGCAGATTCGAGTGACATAGTACTACCTTGTAGGCTGTGGCAATACGGGCAGTTATTTGCTATGTACACACCATTAAATTTTTTACTGAACCTTGAATATATTTCTGGGTATTTAGAGGAAAGATACTTATCCAGAGTTTCAATAATACTAAGCCGAATAATGCTCAAATCCAGTCTTTGAGCCAGTTCGGGCTGATCCAGCATAAGATCAAGATGGGGAAAATAGCTGCGAAGTTTTATCGGTTTCCCGCATTTCCAGCAGGGCTGTTCGACCTCATAAATACGAATTCCCTGCTTCATAAACCAGGAATATGTTTCCGCTTCAATGGTTTTCGTGCTCCGGCATCTGGGAAAATTGCTGCAGCCAAAGAAAGCACCATGAGTTCCGTACCGCACTACATAGTGTCCGTCACACAGTTCACATGAGAAATTCTCGGATGGAGTAGCGGCAGATGGATGCATTTTTTCAAAAGGATCGTTATAATGCTCGGGGTCAAACATGTGATTGAGCAACGCCATCCCTTCGTCATGATTGGTTATTGCGTTGTATTGAATATCATAAGATACTTGAAACTCCGGAAGAATCCGGTCCTCAATACAAAATTTCTTTAAATATGCTTCATGTTCTCCAGGAAGGAGGAAGTCCAACGGCTTGTCAATAAAAATATAATCATCGTTGCCATGTTGCATTAAATGTATGTACTTCATTTCAATTAGATGTTTTTTGCAATTCCCGATGACATTTTGATAGTCATGATCGGGTTGGTTATGATAAAAACCTTCATAAATTACATTTTTAATCCGATAATTGCTTACTTCTTTGGCTGGGCAGGAATTACTTTGATGCTTTGAACAGCCTTTATAAATACAGTAATAAGTTCGTACCACATATTCGGTAAAATTGCCCGTAGGCTGTTTTCTTTGCGCAGCAAAGTATTCTTTTTGACTTTGTATTTTTGCTTCCGACCACATAGTATATTCACCTCCATAAAAAGATAAAAAATTCCAATTTATAATTATTATAGGAAAAGGAAGGTGAGTCATACAAGAAAAACTTTTAAAAATATAGCGCAATTTTTTCTGAAAGTGTTCTTTGGTTCTCTTTGAACTGAAGATTTTTTTTGTTTTACGAGGAGTTGATCAAATGCAGAAAAGGTGACAAAGGGATGGGATTATTGACATAAACCGGGGACAGTAACTTCCCCTCAGCCAGTTGAAGCTTTCAAAATATAGGACAGATGCAGATATCAGAAAAATCAAGAAACATTGTAAACTTGATAATGGAATTGACCTATAAAAGTTGACATAAATAAAAGGAATTCATATATGAAAGATTTAAAAGAAAGATAGGGCTGGCTTATCATCCGGAGGAATCAGCAGGGGAATAATTCAAAGGGCTTAGTGTGACGGTAACCTCCCGCCCTCTTGTCATCCCCATGGCATCTTCATCTCGTTTAATTGATAGCTATAGCTTATCAATCATTCTTAATCGTTAATTATCACCTCAGGTTAACTATAGTATAATTCATTTAAAGACAATTTGGAATAATTAGACGAATTTTAGTGAATGTAATCTCTTACACGATGTGCAGATTCCTAATGGTAAAAATGCGGGATGTTTCCGGCTGCTCTGCCTATTGTCGAAAACAATAGGGATTGAAATAAAAGGGGAAAATTGGAAGAAATTGAAGCGGCATAGCATTTTGTGCCTGGGCGCCCAGAAAAACATGATTAACTGATTAACACAACATTGGCAGAAGTTCAACTGTTTCCGGGAGCATTAGTAATGGTTCCCGGGGTCAGGAGAAAATTTGCATCGAGCATTTCTACTTGCTTCAGGCCCGATATGGGATGTTGTGTAAAATAAGGCTTTAAAATATTTTGGCGGAAGGATGATTATGAAAATGAAAAGGAAAGCTTTAACAGAGAAAATTGCTGTTATAGGAGTCGATGGTTTTGAGCCGAGGCTGGCCAAAAAATTCTTGGATCAAGGCAAAATGCCCAATTTACAAAAGTTCATAGACAAAGGTTCTTGCCGGGAAGATCTGGTTTTATTGGGGGCGATGCCTACCGTTACCCCGTCGCTATGGACAACATTATCTACCGGTGCCTATCCGGGGACCCACGGCATTACATGCTTCTTTGGGCATAATCACGGTCAGTTGGATAGTTTGGTCTATAATTTGGACTCCAGACGTTCCAAAGCTGAACCGTTGTGGAATATTTTTGCTGAAGAGGCTGACAGAAGAACATTAGTATGGCATTGGCCGGGCAGTTCATGGCCTGCTACTTCAGACAGCCCCAATCTTCATGTTGTTGAAGGTACTCAGCCCCAGACCATTAATACTGGAATTGCCAGAGTAGATATTTCAAAAGTAGTCGTTGCTTCCGAAAAGTTTGAAGAGGTACAATTCTTACCCAATACTGCCACGATTACGCCTGGCGCCGGTTGTATTATTGAAGATGTGGAAAACCTAATTGAAGATGACGGGGAGGTTAGTTATTTAAGAGCAGCCATAACAAGCGGTTCAAAAATTATAAAAAATATTATTACTTGTGAAGAAGAAAACGAAATCAATGTATTAGCCAAAATGATTGCCGATACAGTAAAATCACCGGTTAAAGAAGCTGTAGGGTGGGCTAAAGCACCTGCCGGGGCTAAGGAATTTACGATTTTCTTGGGAAAAGGCCTGGAACGCCGCCCGGCGTTGCTTTTACAAAACGAACAAGGTGTTTATGCTACGGTTCAAGTTTATAAATCCAAGAAAGACGCAGAGCCTATTGCGATCATTGAAGGAGAAAAATCGGTTTATGACGTGGCTGATACCATCAAGAATGATCAAGGGGAAAATATTTTATGTAATAGAAACTACCATGTCTTATCGATCAAGCCTGACGGTTCTGAAGTCACGATGCTGATAGGCCTGGCATTAGATGTGAGCCGGGATGATTTATTTCACCCCAAGAGTTTGTACAAAGAAGTTATCGATAATATCGGGTATGTTCCGACCAGACCGGTAGTGAATGGCGCTAACGAAACACTTATAGACAAAGTCTTTATTCCAACCTGGGACCACTATTGTCAGTGGCAGGCAGATTGTCTGACCTATTTTATGAAGAATAATAAGTATGATGTCATTTTTTCTCATTTGCATAATGTTGATAATGGCGGTCATCTGTTCTGGCATTTTGCTAAGCACCAGGAGGAGTGGAATAATAATGAAAAAGCTTACCAGGGATTTATCGAGAGAATGTATATTCAAACAGATGACTATCTGGGAAGATTCCTACCTTATTTAGATGAAGGCTGGACCATAATCATCACTTCGGATCATGGCCTGAGTAGTCAGGAAAACCTTGGTGTGGAATTGGGTGAAGCAGGTGGAATCACTACACCGGTAATGGAAGAACTGGGTTATGTCAAAATGCTTACGGATGCAGACGGCAATCGGACACGCGAATTTGATTGGGCGAATACCAAAGCGGTGGCCAGCCGTGGTAATTATATTTATCTCAACTTAATTGGACGCGATGAGCACGGAATTGTTGATCCTAAAGACAAATACGATTTGGAAACACAAATTATTTCTGATTTATATCAGTACCGTGATCCCAAGACAGGTAAACGAGCTGTGGCACTGGCCATGCGCAATAAGGATGCCGCAATACTTGGTCTCAGCGGACCGGAGTGTGGCGATATCATCTATTTCAAAGAAGAGTCTTTCAATGTTATTCACGCGGACTCTTTGTCAACCCAAAACGGATATGCGGATACATCTCTTTCACCTATTTTCGTTGCAGCCGGGTCAGGGGTTAAACAAGGTTATAAAACTGAACGCGTTATTCGCCAGGTAGATCTTGCGCCTACTATGGCTTTTCTGGGCGGCGTTCGTTTACCGGCTCAGTCTGAGGGCTCTCCTGTGCATCAAATCCTTACGGAAGAAATTTAGGCAGTTGCCAGATTCATCTCCTGATTCTGCACGCGGGAGATGAATCCGGCAGAAGCTTTTGGTAGTCAAATTCATACAATCTTAGGCGGATAATTAAAATACTTGGAACGAAAGAAGTAAGAAGAAGGTTAAGGGAAAGAGAAAACCCGGTATTTGCATAAAGATACCGGCTTTTCCCACTATATAATCAATAATCTATTTTATTTTGAAAACGGGGGCTATCCGGACGAATGTTTCAGTTACTATTTACGCAGCCTGACGTTTGGCTCCATGAGAATAACTTTATTTTAAAGCTGAGGAAGGGTGAGAACAATAAAAAGGCTAAATTTGCTCTTGAAGCGTATTGAAAACTGTTTAGCGTATATTGCGAGTGCTGCCTATCTTTTTATGGTGGTTTCGATGTCCTTTGACGCATTAGGCCGATATTTATTTAACAGGCCTATTCCGGGGACTTATGAAATCAACATCTTTTATGCTTTCCCAATTATAGTATATTTAGGACTAAGCTATACTTATCGGGAAAAAGCCCATATTGCTATTGACATTTTAGTTGACCGGGTGAGTAAAAAAAACCAGTATATTATGTCGATAATCTCTTCACTCTTAGTTTCTGTTGTTTCTTTCTTGTTATTTATGCAAACTGGAAATCGTTTTCTTATATCTTTTAACAAAAATGAGATATATGTGGGCGTGTATAATTTTCCCCTTTATATAGGATATTTAGTCGTTGTTATAGGATTCCTTACCCTGTTTATTCGAAGTGGGTTTGAATTATTATTTTTAATTTATAACAGAGTGCGTAAAGACGATATTAATATGACATGATGAGTGGCAATCGTCCTTTATGAAAAGACATTCTTATACGTGATTAACTTATTGCATCCTTTGTATTCACCGGTTTACGTATTATTATGACCACATAAAAGCAGTCACATGATATCAAACAATAGTTTGCATGAGGAGAGTTTTTAGAGCAAAATTGATCGTTATGTTATATGAGGAGGTATGGAGCAGCATGGATATTTTCTTTATGATGGTATTACTGTTTGCCTTATTAGCGATAGGCACTCCCGTGGCTATTACACTTACTTGTGTTGGAATTTTCGGAATGGCGCTGGTAGGGAGGCCGGATGGTGCGATGGGATTATTAGCTACTACGCCCTTTAGAACATCATCAAACTATGCATTCACCGTTATTCCCATGTTTCTGTTGATGGCGGCACTTGGAAACCGAAGCGGTATTATTTCAGAATTATTCACGTTTGGAAAAAAATGGTTCGGCCATCTGCCGGGTGGCTTAGCAATTGCTACTACCATAGCTAGTGGCTTGATAGGGGCGATGTCCGGATCTAGCGTAGGGGCCGCGGGAATGCTGGGGGCAACAGCGGTTCCGGAAATGGAAAAGATGGGGTACAGTTCCCGGCTGAGTCTTGGTGTAGTAGCTTGTGCAGGTACTTTTGCTATCATGATACCGCCCAGCATTGCGTTAGTGGTCTATGCCATTATAACTGAGCAATCTATAGGCAAGTTATTGATAGCGGGCATTATTCCGGGACTTTTAACGATTGTGGTTTACTGTGGCATCATTATTGTGTGGGCTAAAGTAAGGCCCGATGAAGCTCCTGTTGTGGAAGTTAAGTATGGCTGGAGGGAAAGGTTTGAGTCATTTTTCAAAATATGGCCTGCATTATTACTTATCACTGTAATTTTAGGGGTTATCTTTGCCGGCGTTGCAACACCGTCTGAAGCCGGGGCTATTGGTGCATTAGCAATGATGATATTAGTAGCATTAGATATGAAGAATTTAAGGCAGTTTGGTAAAACATTGTTTGAATCACTTATGGATGCTCTTAAACCTACCGCAATGATTATTTTAGTCATTGTTGGTGCTCTCATATTGGGGTATGCCTTTGTGTCTACCGGCATAACGAAAGCTTTTACTTTGTTTGTGGTGTCTTTAAATGTTCCGCCTATTATAGTTCTTATTATTTTCATGTTACTGTTAACTGTTCTTGGAACGATTATGAGCCAGATAGCGGTACTATTTATTACAATGCCGTTATTGGTTCCCGCTATTGTATCATTGGGCTATGATCCAATATGGTTTGGGATTATTGCCGTAAAAACCGCAGAAATTGGCTTAATTACCCCACCCGTTGGAACGAATGTTTTCGTTGTTGCCGGGGCTTCCGGTCATAAAGCTGAGACAGTTTTTGCCGGGATATGGCCTTTTCTTGTGGCCGATATTATTGTAATCGCTTTGTTGGTAATATTTCCGCAATTACCACTATTTTTGCTTAGCACGATGTAAGAGTAGGATTGTTATGATGTTCCCGTAAAAATATGAACTTGAATAAAAGTTAGCAAGCTGGGTAGTTCTGGGCATTCTTTTATAGAAGCAATGCCATAAAAAATAGTTAAATGAAAGGGGAGTTTAAAAATGTTTAAACAGAAAAGTAAGATGGGTATTTGCATTGTTCTGTTGGTGATTATGGTTACTGTAGCGGCTGGATGTGGTACACCGGAAAAAACAGGCGACGCGAGTAAAGATGACAAAGGTGAGCAAGCTAGAGAAGATATTTCCCTGACCTTAGCGAGTTTTTGGCCTGAAAATCATTTTGTTGAAGCTTCCGGCAATTTATACTTCATGAAAAGAGTTGAAGAGCTCAGCGAGGGGAAAATAAAATTCGAATATCATCCGGGAAGTGTTCTTGGCCCTGCTCAAGATGCAATAGAAATGATTAACAGTGGGATAGCTGATATTGCTGCGGTTTGTCCTACATATCTTTCAGGTGCTATGCCGTTAAGTAATGTTTCCGCACTTCCCGGAGCTATTACTTCAGGTGAACATGGTACCTTAGTTCTTCATAGGTTAGTTACTGATCGTGATTCAATATTTTTCAAAACGGACTTTGAAAGGAATGGCATTATTCCCCTTGCTGCAGGAACGAACACCCCCTACGAAATAGCTACTACTGAAAAGTTTGGTGCTATTGAATCCGTTGATGATCTAAAGGGCTTAAAATTAAGATCAGGAGGAGGTCCTCAAGATGTGGCTATCCTTGCATTAGGGGCCACACCAATTCAAACGGTAGCAGCAGAGCAATACGAGGCAATCGCGAGAGGTGTAGTTGATGGAGGAGTTTTTCCTATACCTAGCCTGATATCCAACAGAACGTATGAGGTTTTGAAATATTCCTCTTATGGTGTCGGTATGAGCAGTTTTGCAATCACTATATCCATAAGTGAAAGAAAATGGGAAAGTTTACCTGATTGGGCAAAAGATGTATTGTTGAAAGCGGGCGAAGAAACTGCTGCGTATCAAGGGAAGTTCTTTGATGAAACTACCGACAAATCCAAAAAAGAACTGGAATCAGAATATGGCATAATCTTCTATGAGTTGCCACAGTCAGAAATGACTAAGATATTTGAACCTGTTTGGGGTACCTGGGCGAAGGCTCATGAGGATCTAGGCTATCCTGCGCAGGAAGCAATAGAAAAGTGGAATGAGATGAGCAAGCAAGTTTTACAGGAAATAAAGTAAGCAAATTTAGGGTAACCATTTAACAACTTAACTTTTCCGTTGTTCCCGATGCTATTAAATACGCTGGAGCAACGGAAAAGTATTTTTTTCTATCTCCGGGTAAGGTTAATCGACGGCCCGCTTGGCCGGGAGGAGCATCCATGAATCACGTTGCCTTTGGCCTCCGGCCCAACTATTTATGATTGGCCGGCAAGGTCCAACATTAATCATTGATATCCGTAAATAGCCGTATGAAATTTGTAAGATAAGAGGGGTAATAGTTTCTCTTTTTATAAATAAAGCATATATCCAATGGAATTTGAAAATTATCCAATAAAAGTATTTTTATTTTAGGGCTTTCATTTAACCCATACGCACTAATGAAAGCTTCAGGCATTATTGTAATTCCGAGATTTAAATCTACTAATTTAATCGCGGTTTCATAGGTGTCGGTGGAATAAATTCTACATCTCTTTACGGAATCTCCAAATAATTTATAAATTTCTTCACGATAAATCCCTTGACGACGCAAAATTATTCTCTCATCCGATAGTTGGTCGAGAAAAATTTTATCATATTTTGCTAAAGGATGATAATATGATGCAATGGCAACAGATCTTGCATTTGATAACACTTTATATTGAATACCTGACAATTCCATTAGTGCTTTTATTCTGCTATTCGCGGCAATTAAAGCAGCATCCATGGTATCGCTAAGAAGCTGTTCAATAATTTCCGATGTTCCGTCTTCAATAAGTTCAACACTAATACCGGGATAAATGTTCACGAATTCCATTAGCTTTCTCGGAACCAAATCAAGACTTGTAATAGGAATTATTCCAAGTTTTATCAGTCCGGATCCGGGATTATGTATTTCAGAAATACCGGCTTCAAGCTTTGTAACTGCTTCAAGGACCGCTTTGGCTAATGGCAGAAGTTGTTTACCTTCCGAAGTTAAGGCGATTTTTCTTCCCTGCTTCTCAAATAATGGTACCTCAATTTCTTTTTGCAATTCATTAATTTGCTGACTTATTGAAGGTTCACTTATAAAAAGCTTGGTTGCTGCTTCTCTCATGGTTCCATACTTAACGATAGATTCAAAATAGCGAAGCTGCCGTATTTCCATCTAATCACCTCGTTTAATTGATAGCTATAGCTTATCAATCATTCTTAATCGTTAATTATCACTTCAGATTAACTATAGTATAATTCATTTAAAGATAATTTGGAATAATTAGACGAAATATGGTTGATACAAAGGCAGAGAGAATGGCTTTTAACCGGTACGATGCAAAAGGAAAAAAGCTACAACTCTAAAACAAAAATCTAAAGACTGGGAGAGAGAAACATGCGACTAACCAATAAAACGGTTATAATTACCGGCTCCGGGCGCGGACTTGGCCGAGCTATGGCCATAGCCATGGCTAAGGAAGAAGCCAAGATTGTCGTGAACGACGTCAATCAGGCTGCTATGGATGAAACAGTTGCTATGATCAGAGATTTAGGGGGGGAAGTGATCGGTGTCCTGGCCGACATTTCTGATGCCCGGCAAGCACAAAATCTTGCGCTGAAAGCTATCGAAGCTTTTGGCAAGATAGATGTGTTAGTCAACAATGCCGGTATTCTCCGGGATGCCATGTTTCATAAGATGACTCTTGAACAATGGAAAGAAGTCATCGAAATCAATTTAAACGGCGTGTTCAATTGCTCGAGCATTATTGGAAACATCATGCGTAATCAAGGTTCGGGCAATATCATCAATATTTCTTCAGTAGTGGGATTATATGGAAATATCGGACAGACCAATTATTCTGCAACAAAAGGAGCCGTTATTTCCATGATGAAGACCTGGGCCAAAGAGCTGGGTCGGAAAGGGATCAGGTCAAATGCCATAGCGCCCGGTTTTATTGCTACGGATATGGTAAAAAACATGCCGGAGAATATCAGACAGCAAATCGAAAGTTCGGTTCCCCTGGGAAGGCTTGGAAAGCAGGAAGAAATCGCTAATGTTGCAGTATTCTTGGCCTCCGACGAATCAAGTTATATTAATGGTGAAGTTATTCGGGTTGACGGGGGACTTTATACATGAATTTTTCTAAGATTATTGTACCAGGAAGAAGGCTATATCGTCACTTCCCTTCATAATCCACGGGCCAGCTCCTTAAGCACTCTTTGTCTAAATAAAAAGCAATAGGAGGTTGAAAGATATGTCCTTACAGCCATTAAATTCAATTGGTTTTGAAGAAGTTATTTACGATCATGGGGAACCCTGCCTGGTTATTTTTTCAAGAAAAACATGTCATGTTTGTGAAGGCGTTGTGCCAATTTTGGAAGAAATGGAACCTAAATACGCGGGTAAATTCGGTTTTTATTATGTTGATGTGGAAGAACAAAAGTCTTTATTCCAAAGATTTTCGCTCAAAGGGGTTCCGCAGATTCTTTTCTTCAAAAATGGAGAATATCAGGGAAAACTAGCGGGCGCCGTGGATGATGATGAAGTAAGTGATAAGATTACGGAAGTTCTTGAATCGTAAAAAATTTTAAAAAGAGGTTGTTGAGAATAATGGTAGACATAATGAACAACTACGATTTAATTATTATAGGTGGGGGCCCTGCAGGACTCACAACGGCAATCTATGGAGGAAGAGCCAGGCTTAAAACGCTAGTTATTAATAAAGGCACTTTAGGCGGACAAGTAAATACTACTCGCGAAATTGTCAACTACCCGGGTTTGATACAAATGAGCGGTCCGGAACTGATGAAAATGTTTAAAACACATGCTGAAACCTTTGGGGTTCAATTTATAAAAGACGAAGTTAAGGATGTGGATTTTTCACAAGAGGAAAAAATTATTAGAACCAAAAAAGGCAAAGAATTCTCTGGTAAAGCGGTTGTAACGGCATGCGGCTGTGAGCCAAGGTTATTAAATATTCCCGGTGAAAAAAGACTTAGAGGAAACGGGGTAGCTTATTGCGCTACCTGTGATGCCGAATTTTTTGCAGGCGAAGATGTCGTTGTGGTGGGCAGTGGTGACCAGGCCATTGAAGAAGGAATGTATATAACCAAATTTGCCCGTAAAGTTACTGTCATTGTTCTGCACGATGAAGGGATTATGGATTGCAATAAAGTCAGTGCAGAAAAAGCATTTCAAAACGACAAGATGGAGTTTATCTGGAACTCAACGATTGAAGAGGTTTTGGGAAAAGATAATGTGAAAGGAGTTAAAATCAAGAACTTAAAAACAGGTCAATCCAGCGAACTTATCTGTCAGGGTGTCTTCTTCTTTGTAGGGATGGTTCCTTCAACCCATTTTCTTCAAGAAAGCGGAGTTGAGATGGATAAAAGAGGTTATATTCCGGTCAATGACTTAATGGAAACGAATCTGGCAGGGGTTTATGCCGTAGGAGACAATAGGGCTAAATACTTAAGACAAGTTGTAACGGCTGCGGGAGATGGAGCAGTAGCTGCGGTTGCAGCCGAAAGGTATATTGAAGAACTAAATTCCTTTAATATTCATGTTTTGAAAAGTGATAAGAAAGTACTCCTGCTTTTCTTTGATGCCTTAGATAATAAGAGCTTGGAATTCAGCGCTTTATTAGAAGAAATAAATCGAGAATTGGATGAACGTTACAAGGTTGTTAAAGTTGATATTGCCACCAGGAAAAATCAGGCTGAAAAATATAAGATCGAAAATGTGCCTGCTGTTTTGGTCTTAGATCAGGGACAAGAAATCAAAAGGCTGAAATGTTCCTTGAATAACGAGTATTTAAAATCACAGTTAATATAGTTACACTTGTGTGTAGTACAGAGCGCCTGATGATTATCAAGGCGCTCATTTTGGTTTTAAAAGTGACATCAGGGGACTGGGATATTGTATACGGGCCAGGGACGGTAATAAGAAGGATATCTGGCAGGTATGACGGGCCGAGGTAATAGTAGTAGACCCTGAGACTATAGCGGAGGTTAAGCCTGAGCGGTAATACATGTATCCTGCAACCCGGCTACATTGGTCCGGAATTTGAAGCGCGTAATAGGAATGCAAAGGAAAGATACGTAGAAATCCTGAGTTTTCAACACTTTGCGAGATTTACTACTTTCACAACAGATGGCCGGGATTTCAGAAATAAGAAATTGAGAAATAAAATTGATGTTTCGGTTGTATTGGACATGGAGTGTGTAGACATGTCAATATTACGCTATGTGAAGCAATTTTAAGACCGGTATTAAGGTCTTGAAGCTTTACTTATTGCAAAATACGCATAAATATATATTAGATACTGTTTAAGAGTGTTAAGAATGGAGTGTATGAATATGTTGATAATCATTCCTATATGTTTTATAGTTCTATTTTGGACAGTTGTTAGAAAGAAAAAGTCTGGGAACCCGTATAAACAGGGCATTCCAGACTTCTTTAATGGTGTACTTTTTTTATTTTTTGTATCCTTTAAAAATTTTTTCATCTGTTTTGTAGTTATTATCTGATAATCCGTGCGGAAACCAAATGCTTCATGAAGTACATCAGTAAAATCTGTTCTGGTGTAAGTAGGAATGTATCCTTCACCGGGAGCGGAATAAAAGTTCATGCCCCGGAGCTGACTAATAATTTCAGTGCATGTGAATTTTTCTTTTAATCTTTTTTCTAAATATCTGTAGAGAGTCAGTGCTAAAAAGCAGGTGGTAAAGTGAGCTTTGATTCTATCATCTCTGCTAAGATATACAGGTCTTGCTCTAAAATCCGTTTTCAACAGTCGAAAGCATTCTTCCATTTTCCAGCGGCTGTGATTTATCTTTGTGATGGAAGGAGCATCATCTTCAAGATTGGCACAGACTGCGTGAAAACCATCATAAGCTTCTTCATTAAAAATGATATCCTCATTAATGTTGTAAACTTCCTTTTCTGCAATTTCGCCGTCGTTCGTAACATTTATCTTGGTAATAAAGCGTTTAGAATCATTCTGATGATGCTTTTTTAGTGAGGAAGGTCTTGATTCAATCAGCTTTGAAGCACGTTCTATTTGTCTGCTGCGGATATATCTCTGATACTCTTTATACTTTAAAGAATAAGTAACAATCAGCTTTTGCTCCAGGCCATCTTCTTTTAGCCAGCGTTTTTTGTAGAAAATACAGTCCTTGTACTTTTCTTTCAATTCTTCTGTTTCCTCTATCTTGGCAATATCAAACTTTCCTTGTACGCCATCCAGAGACCAGCCGTCCGTTGCCAGAACCCAAGTTTTTAGATGTTTTTTCAGTTTTTTGATGGACTGGGTGGTTATAAATGCCTGTTCACCCTTGTTGTTAAATTTACGGTTGGCTGTAAAAGATAATCCGGCATCAGTACATACGACAAATTTAGCCAGTGAGAAGTCAGCAAGTATTTTTTGTTCCAATGGTTGTAGTGTTAGCTGCTCATTGATATTGCCGCTGTGGATACTAAAGGCAAGAGGGATTCCCTCCCCATCCATAAACAACCCCATTTCCACAATCGGGTTAGGCCTGTTTTCCTTAGAAGGCCCATACTGTTTGTCCCCCTCCTCCTGTTCAATTTCGAAATAGTAGTTGGTACAGTCGTAGTAAAGAATCTTGTCGTTGCGTTTTGAAACAGCGAGCCTGTTTTTGTAAAGCTCTGCTTGTATAAAATCCGATTCCCTGGCACTTACCTCAAGGGCGCGGTAAATGTGTTGTATTTCAAAATCGGGTTGTTCTATAAGCGTTTTGGATAGCTGGTGGGTGTTTAGCTTCGAGGAAGGGAAGAGAATTCTTCCATAAATCAGTCTTGAAAGAATAGAATCAAAATTGAAGGAAAACTTATACCTGTCAGAAATATTACTGCAAATCTTATGTAGCTTTAAATCATGATACAACTGCCGGAGAAAGAGATATCCTCCATTATAGGATTGCTGCTCTCCTTTGTTAATGAGTTTAGACTGTCTAAGTTTGATAATGAACTGTCGGTTTTCTTCCTTTCCTTTCCTTTCCTTTTCTTTTTTATTTAGTTCTTCAATATAACTTTTCGCCCATACATACGGATCTTGCCCATTAAGCTTTTCGCGAAGTTCCTCTTCTGTCCCAAGCTTTTCAACAGTGATGGTACGTTCTTTTTTATCTACATAAACAGTTTTAGTAACATAAAGAGAGGCTGAATTTTTTGAACGCGATACTTTCAAATGCATAATAGAAACCCTCCCAACTCCTTATATTATGACATCACGTCATATCACGCAATATTGTAGTGTGGATTTTGACAAAAAATAAGCTTATATCAAGGCTTCCGGCGATTTTTACATTATGTGACTGTCAAAGACCCGAGTTACCATAGCAGCCGATATTGAAAAATTATACATTTGTAAAATATATGATAGTAAGGCACCAAATTAAAAAATATTTACAAAGACCAGTGTTTTTTTTAATACAGTATGATATACTTTATTTAAAGGTATACGGTATACCACGTTTATTAAAACACGAAAATCAAAAACAAAACAAACAGGAACATACAAAGATAAGGCGAAGATCCCATCTTTTTTATATTCCCAGAATGTTTCTCAGAGGATGGTGGTGTGGAAGTGCGAAAAGAAATTCAGAATAAACAGAATTGAGTTAATTTTTGTACATTGATGAAGATGTTAAATTGTGCTCGTGTTTTATGATGCATCTATAGCAACATTGGTTGAGGAAAAGTGGCTATTCTGTGATTTCCTATTGCTAGAAATGGTGTGTTTGCAGCTCTTCTAGGAACCTCATATGAGTGTGTTATAACCTTTAATGATAGAGTTAAGCAAAATAAAATACTAAATAAATTCTTTGTACATATAGTTTCTGAAACTGAAGCCAGTTTATAGTGGATAGTTAATACGTACAGTAAGAAATTTGAGCTTTGAGAGTAGATACAATTTATATTGAAAATCAGAGGACGGAAAAAAGTTGTGCATTTATTTACAGTTTAAAATTAGAACGGTTATAAGAATATATTGGAAGATAAAAACTGCCGTATTGCTAGGCAAAATACTAATTTCTTAGTTATAGCTCAATGTTATGCTTGATCACAGCCAGACTTTGATGGGGCACTGCGTTTGTGTTAATTCATGCCGGAGATATTGTCGATTGTGATGATTCCAGGATTTTATTGATGAAAAAAAGTCACTTTACGAAGATAGCTTCTGTTTCTGTATTGATGATTAATAATGAAGGATTTACTTGAAAGTGTGTTCGTGCATGCTATGGAAGAGACAGTTGTTAGTATAATAATATCCCCGGTATGTATTAGTGCCGGAGTATTGCTCAAGTACTGAAAGTACTGTGGGAGAAATGTTTATAAGTATCTAGCAAGTATCCAAAAATAAAGTATTGGACTGTCAACACTAAATTAGACAACTTTTTTAAGGTTATGTAATTTATACTCTTTAGGATCAAATAACCCGGGGTTGAATGAGTCCTAATATTATTAAACCAATTAACATAATCCGCTAGCATTATCTCCAGGTGATCTAAGCTATCAAAATGGTAGTTTTTCATAAACTCAGTTTTAAATATTTTGAAGGTTGCTTCTGCTACAGCATTGTCATAGGGGCAGCCCTTCATACTTAAAGTCCGTTTGATTTTAAATGTTCTTAATACTTCATCTATGATTTTATTTTTAAATTCATTGCCTCTGTCCGTATGAAATAAAGTAATGTCATGTCATGTCATCAAGTCTGGTCCTTACGCCTGCAAAGGCTTTATAAACAAGATTAGCGTCTTTATTAGCGCCAGCACTATAGCCTATTATTTCTCGGTTAAAGAGGTCAACTAATAAACATACATAGTTCCATTTACTACCAAATCTAACATAGGTTAAATCACTTACTACTACTGCGTATGGTTTTTTGGTATTAAACTCTCTGTTTAGTTCGTTTGCGATTTTTCCTTCATTACATTTAGCTACATGGGGCTTATACTGCGCTACTCTGTAGTTTGATACTAGCCATTTTCTTCCATTATTTTGCCCATTTTTCTTCTTGAGATTATATAGCCTATTTTTTTGAGTTCTATCTTTATTTTTCGGGCGCCATAATTATTTCTAACTAGCTTTAAATATATCAATAACTCTAGGAGTTATTTCATCTTTTGTTTCTTTGGTTTAAGACTCATAATAATAAGTGCTTCTTGGGACTTGTAGGACGAGGCACATTGCTGATACAGAGTATTTGTGGGCATTGCTTTTAATCACATTTACTTTCCTCCTAAGATCAGCACCTCTTGCTTTAAAATATCATTTTCCATCTTTAATTTTGGTTTTCTTTTCTAAGTTTTATTAGCTTATTTTCCTCTTCAGTTCGGTTGTCTTTTGCCAGTAGTCTTGCTTCTTTTAATCCATGTATTAAAAGCTGTTGGGTTAAATCGTATTCATCAATAATTTGTTTTCTAGGTTTACCGCTTTCGTAGAGCTTTACCATTTGTTCTTTGAATTCATCGGTATAGGTTCTTCTTTGTCTTTTAGCCATGTAAAATGTCTCCTTTACTAATTACTAATTTACATGACCTTATTTTTATTGTCCAGTTAAGTGTAACTTATCCATATTAGATTTAGTCTACGGGAAGTTGTTACCGCAATTTTGAAATTAAATCAATTTGATATTATCAGTAAAGGCGGTGAAATAAATGGTGAAGAGCAGGCTTGCAGGCTGTTATAGCAAAGTCATTTGTTCATATTTCTTTCCGTAAATGTATGTAGGTATTAATAGACTACTTACAAGATACTGAAGATCGGTGGTGATATCCTCAAAATAAATTTTAATAAAAGGAAAATTCAGACCTTAAAGCAAAGCCAATTAGCTTTAAATTGGAACCATTACCTGACTTTTTGTTAGAGTATGTAAGACTTAAAAGAGTTAAATTCTAATCTTTAAGGTATCATGTCAAATAACTAAGGAGGTTGAAAATTTTGATAATTATTGATAAGGATCTATGCACAGGGTGTGGCATTTGTATACCCTATTGTACAGTCAAAGCTTTAAACCTTGATGAGGAGAATAATTTGGTAGTTGTCAATGCTAGTAGATGTACTGATTGTTGGGGTTGTATTGGAAATAAAGTTTGCCCGCAAGAGGCAATCAAGCCTGGTCCACAGGAAAATTTCAGGGACATTTTTAGACACTATATGAGTGATCCTAATGCCGCTACAGGTACAGGGTTAAAAGGAAGAGGAACCGAAGAAGCAAAAACCAATGATGTAACAGGTCGATTTAAAAGAGGAAGAGTTGGCTTTGCCATTGATATGGGGCGCCCAGGTGTGGGAGTATATCTACGTGATGTCGAAAAGGTAGCAAAAACTGTGGTAGGTGCAGGCTTAGCACTGGAGGACTCAGAAAAAAATCCTTTGGGAGCTATAATGAATTTAAAAACAGGAGAAATAAAGTCTGAATTTTTAGACGAGTTTCTTTTATCAATAATTATAGAAGGAAACTGTGATGTAGAGAATATGGAAAATGCTTTAAAAGCATTAAAAAAAGTAGAAAATGAAATAGATACAGTATTCTCTTTAGGTCTGGTATTAAGAACTGATGATAATGGTGAAGTTCATTGGCCCCAATGGTTAGAGGTTTTAGATAGAGTTGGTGTTGACAGACCATACCGTGGAAAAGTTAATGTGGGTTTAGGCAGGCCCTTAAGTACAGATTAAAGCATTCCTGTAATGAATGAAAATGATCATTGAGGAATAAACAACCCCCTGCTATGATTTATGTGTGCCTGACAAACGCACAAAAATCATAGAAAATCAGGGGGATGTAAGCAGATGAAGAACCGTAACAATCAAAAATTAGAAGCAATAACACCAAAAACACTGATAGTGGGAGTAGATATCGCAAAAGAAACACAGTGGGCCCGGTTCATAGATTATCGCGGTATAGAATTGGGAAAAGCCCTAAAATTCCGAAACGATAAAAGCGGCTTCGAAACTATCTTAGCAAGCATCGAAACAATTTGCAAGAATAAAAGACTTGACAATGTAATCGTAGGAATGGAACCCACAGGGCACTACTGGAAACCGCTGGCCAACTATCTGTTGATGCATGAAGTAAAAGTAGTCATGGTTAATCCCTACCACACCAAAAAAGCCAAAGAGCTGGACGACAACAGCCAGACCAAGAGTGATAAGAAAGATGCGCTAACCATAGCAAAACTCATACGTGACGGCAGGTATTACGAAGTATATATGCCCCAGGATATATTCGCAGAACTAAGAGTATTGACAAACGCCAGACTCAGCCTGAAGAAGCGGCATAACGCCTTAAAAAATACGATAACAGCAGTAATGGATGAATACTTTCCTGAAATAAAAATTGTATTCAAGAATTACTTAAACGGAAAAGCGTCCTTGCAGATACTAAAGACCTGTCCATTCCCTTCGCTGATACTAGAATTAGGAGTTGAGGGAGTACTTGCCGAGATAAAAAAAGCAGTCAAAAAGACAGTAGGTAGGAAAAAGGCGCAGCAGCTTGTAGAAACAGCCCAAAAGTCCATAGGCGTGAGTTATGGAACAGCGTCGTCAAAATTGAAATTAGAGTTAATGATAGAGGAACTGGAATTAATAACAAAGCAGCTCGAACAAGTAGAAAGCACAATAGAACAGGCCCTGGCAGAGACAGGGATCAGCGGAATAATACTTGGAATCCCCGGCATAGGCGTAGTCACCGCAGCAAGTTTTTTAGGGGAGGCGATCCGCTGAGATTTGACCATCCGCGTCAGATAAGCAAAATGGCCGGGTACAACCTCGTTGAAGACAGCTCCGGCAAGAGTAAAAGCACAACAGCAATCTCCAAGCGCGGAAGAAAAAACTTGAGGAGTATTTTATACCGGATGGCCATGACGATGGTTGCGGTAAACAAAGAAATGAAAGAACTTTACCAATACCTGAAAACGCGCGAAACCAATCCGCTTAAGAAGAAGCAAGCACTTGTTGTTATTTCCAAAAAAATAATAACAGTAATATACAATCTGGTAAAAAAGCAGACAGAATACAAGGCAGAATTAGTGCTTGGGGAATATAGAAAGAACCAAATTGGCAGTCAAGCTGCTTAAGCCTAAATGGGACTTAAGCAGCCCATAACAAGGGTTTTGGTTACGTACTGGATGTCAAGGGTAATAAACGGCTGCGCCGCCCTTGACATCCGATAAGGCAAGTACCTATGGCGTAGCAAAGCAAGAAACATGAAACACGCCGATAAAGCGGAGATAAGGAGAACTCCTCCATTAGGGCATGACCCAGTATTAAAGCTTAAAAGCTATCTCCGCTTTTATCCATAAACAGAACGAAGGAATGTAAGGGCATGGACCCAGTGAGTTATGATAGGGTGAGTTTTGGATAGTACCGGCGAAAGTCATGTAAAATATGGGTTTTAAGAAAATAATGCGATTGACGGAGCAATCCGTTGATATATTTCAAAAATTGAGATAGGAGGAGATTAAGATGACGCATAGCTTACATAGACAAGGAACAGTTGCTTCTTTACGAAATGACTTTGTTTTTTTATGGGATCCGGCTAAGGGATTAAACGACAAAGATATTGCTGAAAAAGCGTTAGAGGTTATCAAAGCCGCTGTAGATGCTGGATGTATTAACTGGGCTGATCGTAATCAAGATGGTGGCGGTGTCCTCAATCGCGATATTGAAAGTATCAAAACAAATCTTAATAATAAAACACATCTGCGTGGGGTTTTTAGTTCTAAGGAAAATATAACAAATTTTCTTAAAACTCTTAAAGAAAAGGATCTTGGTATATCACTAGTTATGAGTGGACTTCTTGATGAAGTAATAGATGCGTGTAAAGAAGCAAATTTAGTACCACATACAATCAACTTTTCAACAGGGGTATGGGGCAAAAAAGAACTTTTGGCCCCTGAGGATATCTTGGCTATTACTACCATGTGCGGACATCATATAATTTCACCGGAAATTGTCCAAGAACTTCTAAAGAAAGTTCGTAGTGGTACGAAAACAGCAGAAGAAGCAGCAATGGAGTTAGGAAAACTTTGTCCTTGTGGTCTTTTCAATCATGTGCGCGGTGCTCAACTACTACAAGAATTGGCTACTAAATAAGTCATATATTATTAAAAGAAGGTAAGAAAGGAGGATTGGGCAAATTTTTGCGATTTTTTCAAAATATATATTAGAAGGGAGTTTTTATAGGTGAAGAGATTAAATTCTAAAATTTTGTTAGCTTTAATCTTATTATTGGTTATTAGCTTGGTTGGTTGTGGAAATCAACAACCCGCTCCGCCTACAAGTCCGGCGGAAGAAAATACTGAAGCACCAGAAATCAACTTCCCGGAAAGAACTGTTACAATTACAACTTGGTCTAGTCCTGGTGGTGGTGGCGATGTTGTCGGACGTGCCCTAGCAGGAATTATCAATCAAAATAAACTGTTGCCTCAAAATATGCTGGTTGAAAACCGTCCTGGAGCTGGACACATAAATGCTATTAACTATGTAGCTAAGGCCAAGCCCGATGGCTATAATTTACTTTTTGTAACCCGAAATTTAATTCTATCCCCTTATGCCCAAGATAGAATAGACCTTAATTACGAAGCATTCGAACCTGTAATTGGTCTTACTAAAGAGGGATTCATGATCATAACACAAGGTAATGCCCGTTGGGATTCCTTAGAGGAATTATTAGATGAAGCGAAGGAGAATCCGAACACCATTACCTGGGGTGGCGGAGGTCATTCCGATAAAATGGTTTGTGACCAGTTACAAGAATTGACGGGTGCTCAATTTAAGTATGTTCAGTTTGAAGGAGGAGGAGAACAAACAACAGCTGCTGTTGGTGGTCATGTTGATATTATTACTTGTGGACCGCCAGAAACAATTACTTTTCTTGAGGCAGGTCAATTAAAATATCTGGCAAATGTAGGCGAACGTTCTGCCCTATTCCCCGACGTTCCCGGCACTACCGAATTAGGTTATAATATTGGCTCACAGGATAACTGGCGCGGTATTGTTGCTCCAAAAGGTACACCGAAAGAAGTAATCGAGGTTCTTTATGAAGCATTTAACAAAGCCTTAGAGTATCCCGAGTGGGAGACTTTCCTTAAAAATAATGCTCAAGAAGATATGCGTATGAGACCAGAAGATTTTTGGAAAATTGTCATTGAGGATGATGGTCCTAGCAGAAAGTTTTTTGGTATGTAATATGTATTTTGATTACTAGATTAATAAACAAGGGTCCTGTGTCATATCAGGCCCTTGTTTTAAAAAAAGTTGGTATTAGACTTCGGGAGGTGAATGTAGTGAAAAATCGTAAGATAACTAGTGATTTTATAGTTGGTTGTGTGGCTATGGTGCTAGGATTTTTTATTTGGTTTAGAGCCCAAAGTTTCGATGATGGAGTCAAGGATAGTTTCAGAACAGATGCTTTTGGCCCGACTTTGTATCCGTCTTTCTTAGGCCTCATGATGGTTCTAGCCGGTATAATAATAATCGTTGCATCGTTAAAGATAAATGCTAAAAAGCAATCAGCTGAAACAGAAGCAGTGTCAACAAAAGACCAAAATCCATTAGAAGAACCTGTGGTTTTAAGGGTTCCTAATAAGACGCTGCGAATCTTAGTATTATATCTCTTCATCGTTTTATACTGGTTAGGGGCAGCCCTAATCGGTTATTTGATTCCAACCATAACTTTTTGCTTACTGGTAGCCTTTTGGCTGGATGGAAATTGGAAGAGGGTTATGCAAGCGGGTGGTATGGCAGTAGTACTTTATGTATTGTTTTTTTATCTTTTACAGGTACCAATTAATAGAGGACTATTTATAAATTAAGGGGTGCTAATAATGAATGATCTTTTCATTGGTTTAGCTTCAATTTTTACATTAAAAACTATTTTATATATCTGTGTTGGTTTAACTATGGGCATGATTGTAGGAGCACTGCCCGGTCTTAATGCGGCTACAGGAGTTGCTATAATGCTTCCTTTTACTTATCAAATGGATATAGGGGTCGCAATTATTTTTTTGACAGCACTTTATTGTGGGGCAGTATATGCTGGATGTATTCCCGCTATCTTAGTTGGAGTACCGGGGACTACTGCTTCCGCGGCTACTTTACTTGAAGGGCATATAATGCAGCAAAACGGTGATGGAGCAAAAGCTTTAGGAGTAGCTACTATTGCTTCCGGTATCGGCGGTATAGTAGGAACTATCTTATTAATTACTATGGTTATACCTTTAGCTAAAGTTGCACTTAGCTTTGGTCCTCCTGAGTATTTTGCTTTGTCCGTATTTGGTTTATCTATTGTTGCTCGTCTAGCAGCCAAAAATATTGGGAAAGGTGTTTTTGCTACTTTAATTGGCTTGACAATTGCCTCGGTAGGTGCTGACCCATTTTGGTCCGTTCCTAGATTTACATTTGGGTTTGAATCACTTTCAGATGGCATAGAATTTATGCCGGTTCTGATAGGAGCATTTGCAATTTCCGAAGTCTTAATTCAAGCTGAAGAGGGAAATTTTAACGCTAAGTATATGTCCCACAAACCCAAAATACGGGAGATGATACCTAAAGCAAAGGAAATAATATCATATCTTAGAACAATCATATATTCCGGTACTATCGGTACACTAATTGGTGTAATGCCAGGCGCCGGAGCAACTATTGCTAATTTTATTGCTTACAACGAAGGTAAACGTATTTCAAAACATCCGGAACTATTTGGTACTGGATATCCTGAAGGAGTAGCTGCCTGTGAATCTGGTAATAATGGTGCTGCACCTGGCGCATTGGTTCCACTTTTAGCTTTAGGAATACCAGGTTCTGGTACAACTGCTTTGATTTTAACGGCCTTTATTTTGCATGGTGTCCGTCCTGGTCCGCTTCTTTTTACACAGCAGTCTGAAGTAGTTAATTCTATCTTTGGTGGTCTATTAGTTTCTAATGTCCTTTTAATAGTTATTGGATTTTTAGGGGTGCGTTTTTGGTCAAGTATGGTAAATATTCCTCGTAACCTGCTTTTGGCGATGATAATTGTTCTAGCTATGATGGGTACCTTTTCGGTTAATTACTCCACTATGTCAGTATTTATTATGCTCATTTCTGGATTAATGGGGTACGGAATGAAAAAGGCGAATATACCTATTGCTCCTATGGTATTAGGTGTAGTTTTAGGATTTTTGATGGAAACCTCTTTCCGACGTGGCTTAGCAATATCAGGTGGCAGTCTGATGATATTCTTTGAAAGACCCATTACCGTAGTCTTGTTAATAATATCCTTATTGTCAGTTGTAACAGCTATAGTGCCAATAAAAATTCCTTTTTTTATTAAGAAAAACAAAGCTGTTTAATATTATAAATTTCATTAATTAAGGGATGATGTTATGAAATTAAATGTAGATATGTAGATATATTGTGGTGAATATTTTACTATTGCTCTTAGATAAAATTACTATATTATTTATATTATTTCGTTAATAGATCTAAACATTTGTGATGATAAGATTATTGATCGTAGGATAAATGTACTAAATGGTCGAAATCCCCATTTAGAGAGTATTCTTGTTTGGAAAAAGATAATCTATCTATTGTCAAATATTTTTAAAGAAAAGTTGGCTTTAATTATTTAAATTATTTCTCTGTTAGTTTAGTTTCAATAAGGCGAGGCCTACAAATAAAGCAATTTTTAAAACTGGTACAAGATAATATATTAGGAGGTGTTTTTATGTATCGAAATCCTCTAAAGGCTAAAGTGCTAAATAGAGAAAAAATAACCGGTTGTATCATTCAAGGAGCACTCCCTGCATTTATAGAGATGACTGCATTGGCTGGTTTTGATTTTGTCTTTATTGATACAGAGCATACATCATTTTCAATCCGCGATTGTGAAGTGCTTATTCGTACTGCAGAAGCTAGAAACACTATCCCGTTAATAAGGATATTTGATAAGTCCCCTCAAACTATTTTGCATTATATGGATATAGGGGCAATGGGGGTTATAGTACCGGGTGTTGAAAGTGGTGAAGAGGTGAAGAACGTAGTCAATGCAGTTAAATATTACCCTCAGGGTAACCGGGGACTATGTCCCACCACTAGTGCAGCTGACTTTGGAATGAAAGCTACTCTAAAAGATTATACAAAGGAGGCTAATAATGAAACAGTAGTGTTTGGGATAATAGAATCAAAGCAGGCAGTTGAAAATATAAACGATATTTTGTCTGTGGAAGGGCTTGATGGTGTGCTTATTGGCACTACAGATCTGGCTCAATCATTAGGGTGTTCAGGTGAATATAATCATCCAGAGGTAAATGAGATGTTTGAAAAAGTAGTGCAGGCATGTTTAGCAAAGAATATAACTATTGGCGCAGTAATTCGTGAAGGTGAAATCCCCAAAAAGTATTTTGATTTAGGTGTAAATATGGTAATCCTTAATTTATATTCATTAATCAGTAAAGAACTACAGAGATTTATCTATGCAAAGGAAATTTAGCGTTAAGTCAGAATAAAACCTATAATTTCTTCATACCATATTTTCCTAGTATGGAGATTTCAAAAGGCTTCCGTCATTTTTATGTGGTGGCCTTGATTTTTTTTGTAAATTATCTTTAAACGTTAGGGGGTATTAATTTGTTAATAATTGGTCTAATATTTTCATTTTCCATAGTAATTTATTTAGTTCACAGAAAAATACCCAGCTGTAATCCCAGCCAGAGTAAAATCACCAAAAGATAAACCCACGGTTGAAAGCTCGGTTGGTATTATATCAACATGGATATTGGCAGCTATATGCAATCAGCAATTTTTATCACTACGCGAGTTAAATCAGGCTATCTGAGAAAAGCTTCATATATTCAACAAACTTTTGAAGAATATATCCCTGTAGCATAACAAAATTATATAAGAACCAAACACAAAAAGCCAATAGTTTCAAAGACTATGGGCTTTTTACCATTTTAAAACTGTAAAAGTCAGGTAAAATAGGGAAAATCATTTATTTTTCTAGTTGTCTCTAAAACCTTTTTTTTTATGGTATAATTAAACATTAATGGCATCTGTATACCTTAACAATCAGACTGGTAAAAGGAGAGATAGTCATGGAAAAATTAGAAAAAGTAGAAACATATAAGGACAAGGCCTATAAGGCCATAAAGGCATCGATAATTAATCAGGATTTTCAGCCGGGTACGCAACTTAATGAGAGGGAACTTGCTGAAAGATTAGGGATTAGCCGAACGCCTATCCGGGAAGCTTTAAAAAAACTAGAAAATGACGGATGGGTAAAGACCGAGCCATGGCTAGGGACATTTGTTATGGATATATTAGAAAATGATATTGAGGAAATTTTTCAAATACGAACCGCCCTTGATCCACTAATTATGGAGTTGTTAATTAAAAAAGCGGATACAAACGATATACTGAAGATTGAGAAATTTTTAGGCGAGCAGCATATAATTATTCAAAAATCAAAAAAGGTATCAATTGAAAACTTTGATGACTTTCATCTTTTTTTAGCAGGGCTAACTGGGAATAAAAAGTTAATTCAAATAATGGAGAATATTGCCGATATGAAAATTCGTCTAGATATAGAAACTTTAAAATCTCAAAAAAGACGAGAGGAAGTTATTTTAGAGCATCAACAGTTACTTTATTCTTTAAAAGAAAAGGATATTCCTAAAGCAAAACAAATGGCTAGTGAGCATGTAGTAAAAGCCAGAGATAAACTACTGAAAAATTGGGCACATGGGGTAGGGGAACATAATACCCATAAATAAGGAGCGGAAGTTAATAGAAGATGAAAAATGCAAGTTCACTACTTTCTTTTCAGTACGAATTGATGCCTATGATATTTAAAACAAATTTTTTCTCAATATTCTTCCAGGAAATATTGGTATTTAGTTTTTCTTTGGTGGTTTTCACCTTTACCTAGGGTTACGGAAGGGTACCTTTATAATTATAGTAGACTAGCTGAATCTGCCGATAAAGGTGCAATTATTAAAAATAGGCCTGATTAGTATCTTAATGTAATTCCTAAAGTAGACAAAAGAATCGTTCTCACTGTATAAAAAAATCTCCCTCGGGCGATTTTTTTAATAAGGATATTATATTAGTGATACTTTCAAACGCATAATGAAAGTACGGGGGTGAAGGGGTCAATCGGAAGTTTTGCCCGTAAAAAGGCACAACTAACGGATGTTAATAGCTAGTTGCGCTTTAATTATAATTTCAGATAGGACTTACATGTATTTGTGTCTTCGAAAATATCTTTTCTCTCATTCCTCGAACTATTATATGGTAAGTACTAAACTCTTCTTTTATCTCGCATTTCTAAACTGCCCTCACTCCTCGGGTAACATGGCACCAAGCTATTTGCTGTATTCTACCTGATATTACCGAGCAAAACAAGAACCGTCCCTTACTTTCCCCCGGCAGAATTTTTAAAATTTATTCAGGACAGGCTTTTTCAGTCAGATTTTGATAGATGGTTGACAGCATTGAGAATGATCAAGAGTGAAAAATATTCTTAAGTGAAAATATTCTTAAGTGAAAAAGGAGTGTTATTAAATAAATGCCGAATCATGATTTTCATAATTGTTTTTCTGACTCCGTGAAGATAAATATACGCTTGACCTGGCTAAACGTCGTAATAATTCGGAGTTATTAGAAATCCTTGAATCTCTGGGGGTGTGCGATTTCCCCTGGAATGATATACTGGAAACAGTAGAAAAAGCGGCCGCCGCCAATTATAATATCTCCGTCTTGACCGTTACCTGTATGATCCAGAAGCTCGTATGTTTGCTTTTGAAAAGTAATAAGAGGGAAAAGGAGGAGGCGTATGAAGTTTCCGGACAGTGCGGGTTTAGTACTTACCAGTGTCGATGGTTTTATTAAAGATGAAACAATGATGGTCCAGCACATTGCTAATTACTACTATCCTTTTGGCGATTTTGTGGAGCAGTTGCAAGCGTACGATTCGACTCCGACCGGCCTTGAGCTGTTATCAGGGCCCCAGGCTATAGTTTACCGCCGGGCATAAGGATAAGATGAACCATAGTGAAACAAACGGACAAAATAAAAGCCAAATCATCGGGACAAGGCATATTGAGAGTATAGTAAGGGTTGAACGTGCTTCTTGGAAACCTTTGTGATTCAAGGGCTTGATAAGCAAGAGGGATGTTTTATCTTTTGTAGTTTTAGACGTAAAATAGAGATTGGTCTAGGCGAATTTTATAAAGCAATATGGGACGTTTAATAGGAGATAATGCTTTATCCTTCATTGTCTGGTAGGTTTGGATGCAATTTGAACTTAATATTAGGAAGGTGAATCCATGGGACATATTACCAGTAAAGATGCCTATAAGAATTTAGAAGAAAGAATCAATTGGTTTACACAAGGGGCTCCGCCCTCGGACAGCCTATATAATATTTTGCAAGTTCTATATACAGAAACTGAAGCCAAATGGGTCGCGCTCTTGCCGGTTCGTCCCTTTACTGCCCAAAAAGCAGCAAAAATCTGGAATACCAGTGAAGGGAAAGCAGAAGCTTTTTTAGAACATCTTTGTGAGAAGGCGTTACTTGTGGATTCCTTTTATAAAGGGGTACGTCAATTTGTAATGCCACCACCGATGGCAGGGTTTATTGAATTTGCCTTGATGCGTACAAGAGGTGACATTGATCAGAAATATTTAAGTGAATTGTATTATCAATATATGAATGTAGAAGAAGATTTTGTTAAGGATTTATTTTTCGCAACAGAGACATATCTGGGACGGGTTTATGTGCAGGAGCCAATTTTGACTAATGATAACACAATTCATATTTTGGATTATGAAAGGGCAAGCCATATTATTGCGGAAGCAACTCATATAGGCCTGGGAACTTGTTATTGTAGACATAAGATGTTACATGCAGGCCACCCATGTGAAATAAATGCTCCTTTGGATGTCTGCCTCACCTTTGGAAACGTTGCCCGTTCTCTTGCGGAAAATGGGCAGCATGCGAGGTTAATTGATAAGAAAGAGGCCATGGCTGTATTAGAACGTTCTTATGCAGCTAATTTGGTGCAGATTGGCGAAAATGTTCGTGAAGCCCCGGCATTTATTTGCAATTGTTGCGGCTGCTGTTGTGAAGCCTTGCAAGCCGCAAGAAAATTTAGCCCCATGCAGCCGGTGGCTACTACAAATTATATACCTAAGATTTCGAAAGAATGTGTAGGATGCGGTAAATGTGAAAAGACATGTCCGGTATTAGCAATTTCCAGGTCAGACAACAAAGAGGGTAAGGCGGTAGCTCAAGTAGATAATGAGGTATGCCTTGGTTGTGGTGTATGTGTGCGAAGCTGTCCGCAAAATGCCATTGAATTAGTGCGAAGAGAGGTCCAAGTCATTACGCCGGTGAATAGTACCCATAGATTTGTACTGCAGGCAATCGAAAAAGGAACCCTCCAAAATCTCATATTTGATAACCGGGCATTTGCCAATCATCGCGCGATGGCGGCAGTATTGGGAGTTATTCTTAAATTACCGCCTTTAAAGCAGATTATGGCCAGTAAACAGTTTAAGTCCATATATTTGGATAAATTATTGTCGAATAAAAGTGCTGAAAGGCTGTAAAATGTCTGCAGATGTCTGCAGATATAATGAGGAACCAGAGAAGCTGAATTTTCAGGTCTGTAAAAAAGCGTCGGTATTTTAATATTTGTCTTCTGACCAGGTGGTACCAGCTTCTGTGGGGCATCATTTTTGTACATTTGAAGGGGGGAAACAATGCCTGCTTGGACTTGCCAATAAGGATTTATGGTGGAAAGTAAGGGACGGTTCTTGTTTTGCTTGGTAATATCAGGTAGAATACAGCAAATAGCTTGGTGCCATGTTACCCGAGGAGTGAGGGCAGTTTAGAAATACGAGATAAAAGAAGAGTTTAGTACTTACCATATAATAGTTCGAGGAAAAGAAAGTAAGGGACGGTTCTTATTTTGCTCGGTAATATCAGGTAGAATACAGCAAATAGCTTGGTGCCATGTTACCCGAGGAGTGAGGGCAGTTTAGAAATGCGAGATAAAAGAAGAGTTTAGTACTTACCATATAATAGTTCGAGGAATGAGAGAAAAGATATTTTCGAAGACACAAATGCATATAAGTCCTATCTGAAACCATAATTAAAGCGCAACTAGCTATTAACATCCGTTAGTTGCGCCTTTTTACGGGCAAAACTTCCGATTGACCCCTTCAAGAACCGTCCCCAAGAAAACAACTTGATATTAATTTCAGGATTTTCACACGATTTACTGTGTTTCACGACTGGTCCCCGCCTCTGTCCGGCGGGGACATTTGAAAAACGGCGCCGTCACGTCTGATGATCATTCTGTGTAAGAGTATTCCAAGGCATCGCTTTCTCACATTCTGCAGCATAGTCTTTAAAAACATCCTTCACGATATCGATGAGACTGGTAAAATAGCTAGAAATGGGTTTACCACGGAGATACATCAAAACGATGGAGCAGTTGATGGAAAAGTTCAGGATGGGAAGCCGCAGGACATTGCTGAGGAAACTGGTATATTGAGTGGTGGCGTGCTGCAGTATGCTCCGAGACATGAAAACGCCCGCATAACCGGCTCCGCACAGCTGCAGCAGGGGAAGTACGTTGCTGGATTCAACAAAGATGTTGGGCTTCTGATTGAACTGTAGATAAGCCTGCGCGATCTGGAAATGGATATGGGAATGGCTCGGCTTGAGAATAACTGGAATTGATAAGATTTCGACAAGCCCAATTCCTTTAGTAAGAGCACTTTGCAGGCGTTCTTCCAGGAACTTATACTGGACCAGCAGATTTGGGGGCGCGAGAAAATACATCTGGTTTTCATCCATCAGGGGAACAGTTGTAATCATGCGGTTGGATGTTAAGGAAGTTTCTTCGATGCCGATCATCACATCAATTTTGCCCTCCAGCAGTTCTTGCCCCAGTACGAAGGTATGTGCCTCTTTCAGGGATAGGTCCACCAGTGGGTAAAGCTTATTGAAACGGGGAATGATTCGGGGAATGAAGATGGGGGCGCGGGTGGGTGTAATCCCGAAACGGATTTTACCTTTCTGTTGGGAACGGATATGGCTGAACTCGGCCAGAAGACGTTCCTCTTCCTGGAATGACTGCCGGGCGTGATCCAGCAGGAGTTCGCCCGCATAGGTGAGACTTAAAGAGGGCTTGCGCTCGAACAACTGGACGCCGTAGTGACCCTCCAGACGTTTTATGTGTTGGCTCAGGCTTTGCTGGGACAGGTAGAGATTGTTGGCGGCCTTGGTAAAGCTCATTTCCTTGACCACTTCTTCAAAGTACAGCAGGGAACGGGTGTACAAGGACATCACAACCTTTCGCTTGTGGAAATTACAAAAAAACAACAATTGACTCATTGTTTAAGAAAAAATAACATTTAATTATAAAAAAGTCAACAAAAATTCACAAACATTAGCTTTGATTTTGCTGATTTTCTCCCAAACAAAGTACGCAGCATATGTGAAAAAACAATTGAAAGGTGAGTGTCACATGAAAATTACTGATGTCAAAATTGTTCCAATTTCCTGTCCTTATCCAGCTACGCACAGTTGGAAGCTTGGCCTCGGCGACGGTGTTAAGCGTGATGAGATTCTCGTTTTCATCGAAACCGACGAAGGAATCACCGGTATCGGCGAATCCTATCACGGTTTTGCGCCTGAACCCGTCATCACTACCCTCAGAGACTATTATCGTCCGCTGTTGATCGGCCAGGATCCTTCTTTTATCGAGGACCTCTGGCATGAAATGTTCTTTTCCACCCTGCAGCTTGGCAACGTGGCGGTTCTCGCTATGTCCGGAGTTGACCAAGCCCTGTGGGATATCCGGGGCAAGGCGGCTGGCAAGCCTGTTTATCAGCTACTCGGCGCTACCGCCAAAAACAAGGTGCCTGCCTATATCGGCTGCCACTGCTTTGGCTGGAAGGCACCTGAGCTGCTGCTGGAGGAAGCGCAGATGTATATTGAGCAGGGCTTTAAAGCCATCAAGCTGCGTGGTGGCATGGGCGTTCAGAAAGACCTGGAAGCGGCCCGGGTCGTCCGCGAAGGCGTAGATCCCGACATTGACATCATGGTGGACGCAAACTCCGCTTACTCCTTTGTTGAGGCTGTTCAGCTGGCCAAAGGGTATGAGGCGTACAACATCTTCTGGTTCGAAAGCCCCTTTGATTTTACGCTCCATAACCATCATAATGATATTGGCCGCCTGCGCAAGCTCAGCCACACTGCAATCGGCTCCGGCGGAAATCTCTTCACACGTTTTCAATTCCGCAACCTAATCGAACAGGGCGGCGTGGATGTAGTTACCCCCGACGCCGGCAAGTGCGGCGGGTTTTCCGAGGGCATGAAGATCGCCACCATGGCAAGCGCTTTAGGCATACTAATCGCGCCACACTCCACCGCAGGTCTCAATATGGTCGCTAACATGCACTACACGGCGTCGCTACCAGATCACGTCATGTGCTATCTTGAATGGGATGCGGCCAAATTCAATCCTCCGCGCGACGAGATCGTTGCCACCCATATTGAGGTAAAGGATGGCTTTGCTATTTTGCCCGATGCTCCCGGACTTGGCGTTGAGCTCGATATGAAGGCAATCGAGAAGTATCCGTTTATTTCCGGCGGCGAAGTGACACCGAGACCACGCAGCCGCAGATGGGATTACCGCTGATTTCCGTCTCCGTATATCCGGACCGATACAGGCTTTGAGCAAAATGCACTGACAAACCCACAATAAAAAATGGAAGGAAGGTAAAAATATGAAGAAGTACAGCCGTATTCTTGCATTAGTCCTTATTGTTCTGATGTCATTGACATTCGCCGCATGTAACCGCGGCGAGCAATCCGGAGAAAATACAACCAACACTGACTATCCAAGCCGCACTGTAACTCTGATGGTTCCTTACGGTGCGGGCAGCAGCGTGGATATCAACGGCCGCGCTATACAGCCCGCTCTGCAGGAAGCACTTAAACAGACCGTCGTTGTTGAAAACAAAGAAGGTGGTTCCGGCGCTGTGGGCTGCACCTATGTTGCAAAGCAGGTCGACGAGACCGGTTACTACATGGGCATAGCTAATATTGCCTCCATCTGCGCAAACGCGGTGCTGGGCGACCTGGAGATCGACCCCAGTCAGGATTATTATTTTGTAGGCTGCACCGCGACCGATCCGTTCATGGTTCTGGTCAGCTCCCAAAGCGAGTTTAACACCTTGCAGGATCTGATTGACTATGCGGTGGACCATCCCGGTGAAGTGACCTACGGCGCCACCGGTGCTATGAGCATGGACACCATGACCGGTTATGACATTGAAGCTGCCGGCAACTGCGATCTGAACGTTGTCAGCTACTCCAGCGGCAACGACGTTATCGCTGGCATCATGGGCGGACACGTTCAGGTTTGCGGGTCTGCTCTCTCCGAAGCCCTTCCCTACATAGAGAGCGGCGATCTGAAGTGCATCGGCATCGGCGGTGAAAAACGTTCCGAGAAACTTCCCGATGTGCCCACCTATGACGAACAGGGTATTGCCATGACCTTCCAGATGGCAAAGCGCGCAATTTGGCTCCCCGCCGACACCGACCCCGCCGTACTTGACATTCTGGTTTCTGCTCTG
Source organism: Peptococcaceae bacterium (assembly GCA_049366715.1). Taxonomy (GTDB): domain Bacteria; phylum Bacillota; class Peptococcia; order Peptococcales; family BICA1-8; genus JBMNCQ01. The sequence continues at coordinate 54,453 of JBMNCQ010000006.1, forward strand.
AAAGCCGCTGTGGAAAGCGACAGCTACAAGAAAACCTGTGAGACCCTCAGCTTGCAGCCCATGTATCTGACTCCCGATGATTGTATGGACGAGGCCGTCAGCGTTATGAACTTCCTACGTGAAAACAAAGATGCTCTGACCGCCGGCAAATAGGCGATCGTTCTCCGATCACTCAAGATATCGTTCCGTCGGAGCGATTATCTTATTCAATGTACAAAAGGAGTGGATTTGTTTGACGATTCGAAAAAGCTTCAGCATAATTATGGCCGCTATTAGTCTGGCGGGAATTACTGGCTCTTTTTCGTTGAGAATGGTACGCGGAACCTCTCTGGGCCCCGGTATGATGCCGTTGATTTATTCCATATTGCTACTAATCCTGGCAGCGATTTTCTTCATTCAAAAGGACAATAGCGAAAAGATTGATTGGAAGGCTCTCATGCAGCCTCCCGTTATAGAGGGCATCATTTTTTATGTTCTTAACCTTGTGATGCTTCTGCTGTTTTACCTGTTCGGCACCGTGGCATCCATGGCCATTTTCTGCATAGCGGCACAGCTGATGCTCAAAAGGATGAGGTGGAAAAAGGCGGTATTGTTTAGCGTGGTTTGGGTCGCAGCGCTGTATACGCTCTTCGTCCTGGTACTGCAGATTCCCTTTGAGACAGGCATCCTAACCGAGGCGTTTATGAAAGCCTTTATCTATTAAGCAGAAGGAGGAAAGAAACATGAGTGCATTATCGATGCTTGCGATGGGATTCAAGCAGTGCATGGATCCCCAGATTCTGTTGCTTTGTCTTTTCGGTGCTGTAATCGGCACGATGGTCGGTGTTCTGCCCGGCTTTGGCCCCGCTGCCTGTCTCGCTGTGCTCCTGCCTGTAGTTTACGGCCGCGACCCGCTTAGCTCCCTGGTGCTGCTGGCCGGCATTTTCAGTGGCGCTATGTTCGGAGGCATGATCACATCCATTAACCTAAACATCCCAGGTGAGAATGCCTCCATTGTGACGACGTTTGACGGCCATCCCCTAGCAAAAAAAGGAAAAGCCGGTGTCGCCATGGGTGTCGCGGCCATCTCCTCCTTTGTGGGTGGTACGATCGGCGTTGTTCTGCTGAGCCTTTTGGGGCAGCCCCTCGCCAATATCGCGCTAGCCTTTGGCCCTTCGGAATATTTATCTATTTATCTGTTTACTTTTATCGCCGTCGTCACAATAGGCGGAAAGAGCTTCGTTGCTTCCTCTATCAGTCTGATCTTCGGCTTGTTGATGTCTGTTGTTGGCCTGGATGTAATCTCCGGTAGCCCCCGGCTGACCTTCGGCTCAGTCAACCTGATGGCGGGTATCGATTTTCTACCAGCCGTCATCGGTCTTTTCGGCCTGTCCGAGGTGGTTATTTCCCTCTTGGAAGGCGAGCGGGTCACCATTACAAAAGAACAGATTAAGAAATTTAAGCTTAAAGAAGTGTTTCCCAGCATTAAACAACTAATTCACTGTATTCCTACCTGGCTGCGGAGCAGTCCCATCGGTTTCTCCGTCGGCTCGCTGCCGGGCGCCGGTGCTACCATCGCGACGTTCTTGAGCTATGGCATGGAAAAGCGTCTGGCCAAAGATCCTGAGACTTTCGGAAAGGGCAATATCCGCGGAGTTGCCGCTGCGGAAGCCACGAACAACGGCTCAGCCATGGGTTCTTATGTGCCTCTGCTGGCACTGGGCATTCCCGGATCCGCCACCACCGCTGTTCTGCTCGGCGCTTTCGTGCTGGTGGGTATTACTCCGGGACCGCTCCTATTCCGCGAACATCCGGACCTGGTGTGGGGCCTAATCGCAAGTATGTACCTCGGCAATGTGGCTCTGCTGCTGATTAATACGGCTTTCATCCCGCTGTTTCTGTGGTTGCTTCGGATTTCAGAAAAGACGATGCCGGTTATTGTAGCGACGCTCTGTTTTATCGGCACGTTCAGCAACCAGAATCTGGTATCAGATATTCTGATTATGTTGCTTTTCACGTTTATCGGCGTGTTCTTCAAGAAGCTGGATATTCCACCAGCACCCTGTATTATCGCGCTAGTGCTGGGCGGAGACCTGGAGTTTTCACTCCGTCAGACGCTGGAGCTGTTCCAGGGCAATTTCTTACTTTGCTTTACAAAGCCCATCACCACGATGTTCTTTGTCGTCGGTGCGCTGCTTATTCTGAATGTTATGATAAAGAGCATCAAGTCAAGGAAAGCCAACGCGAATACTATGTGAGTGATTCTCGTTTTTCGCGCGTCCCGAAAAAAATGGATAAAGCAGCCTATATTGCCATCACAAAACAAAGCATTAAGATCCGTTAGTGTATCCGGGCTAGCGGGATCTTTTTGTTTCTATAAGCAAAAAGAACGGTCCCCGATGCTTACAAAAAAATTTACCATGATTAAAAATTATCGTTTTTGAAGATTATTTAACTATACAGGTTTCGTAAGTTCCCAAAGGGCAGGGGCCGCCTTGGGGGCAGCGACACCTCTCCCCACCAGGCCTTTGGCAAACGGCGATAAGGAGGAAGAATAATGTCAGGCCATACCGCTCTGCCCAGGAAAAACTATATTGATCATATCCCTTCCGCGACAATCGTACTTGTACTCATTTATCATGTGGTTTATATTTTTAACAGTGCGGGGGTAGTCAGCAATATTCCCATCCAGGGAATCCCGGCGCAGGACAGTATCTGTTATTTTCTTTATCCCTGGTTCATGTGCCTGCTGTTTGTGGTTGCCGGCATCAGCGCCAGGTATTCCCTGCAGACACGCAGCCCCGGGCAATTCGCACGGGAACGGGTGCGCAAACTGATTGTCCCGTATTTCGGCGGTGTGTTTCTGCTCGGCTGGCTCAACGGGTGGGTTACGGCGCATTATGTGGATATGTTCGGCGGGCAGGCGGTTCCGGGTTTTGTAAAATATCTGGTGTATACCCTGAATATAGGACCGCTGTGGTTTCTACTGGAGCTGTTCGTGCTTTCCCTGATTCTGCTGCTGATTTGCAGGATTGACCGCCGGGACAGGCTTTGGACACTGGCGGGGAAAGCCGGTCTGCCGCTTATCATTTCGCTTGCCCTGCCGGTGTGGGGTTCCTCATTTTTGTTCAATATGCCTGTTGTCGTTGTCTTCCGCAACGGAATCTATGGGCTGATGTTCCTGCTCGGTTACTATGTATTTTCCCATGACAAAATTTTGGCGAAAATAAAGCAGTACGCTGTGCCGTTCCTGATCGTTGCCGGGGCTTTAGGGATCGTTGAAGTCTGGTATTTCTTCGGTCAGAACTATGTATCCGACGCCTGCCTGCAGCATCCGCTCACGAACCTGTATCTTTGGATAATGATTCTCGCTGTTCTGGGATGTGCGCAGAGGTGGCTTAATTTCAGCAATTCTTTAACCAGGTATCTGCAAAAACGCAGTTTTGCGCTGTATGTGTTCCATTATCCCCTGCTGGTCACGGCGGCGTATTTGATTATCACTTATGCCGAGCTGCCCATGGCGGCGGTTTATCTGATTTTACTGCCGTTTGTTTTTGCCGCGCCGTTACTTTTCTATGAAATCATCAGCAGAATACCGGTCCTCCGCTATCTTTTATTGGGATTATGAGGATCATATCCTGGTTTTCCTTATTTAATGAACACAATTGACAGCATATGGAAAATAGGAAAGCTAAACTTAAATGAGAAATAACGCATGCGTAAATTTAAAGAAAGGCTGCTTGGTAGTTCGCGGAATATACTAAGCGGCCTTTTAGTTTGCCAAAAGCACTTCACTTACTTCCATGTGCGAGGAGAGGATTCCTTTGTATGGAATTTATTACTGGAAAAATGATATCACCAAGGGATGTTGACAACGAATAGTATAAAAACCATAATTATACCGACGTCGGCTTATTAATTAACATGTGCTTTATTGTCGGAAGGAGGGGTTGTAATTGGCCAGACCGGCAAACAAGTTTGGACGATATACTTCGGGCCGGCGGCATTTCTAAGGGAAGGTTTTATCACTAGGTTCCAAACAAAGCAACAAGGAAGAATATGCAAAGCTGCCGGGGCGTTGATACAAACGGATGTTTCACAATATATTTACTATGTTACGGTATCACGCAAGCTGGTGATGCCGCTTGCATAAATTATCCCCCAAGGGGTGAACGAAGACATTTTTGATGTTGAATTTCCTGAAGAAACGGCAGATGTGCTCACACGGGTTATTCGCAGCGTTATGCAAAGCGCATCATATGGTGAGTATTTGAGCGATGCAGAGAAGCACAAAAGGTATGTCTGCTCTGTTCAGGCTCTGATAAGCCGGACGTTGGGACTGAAAGCACCCGTAAATATTTATCCGCACTTAGGAGGTATTGAAAAATGACTGAGAATCGAATTTTATCGAGGTTAGGCTCAAACCTGCACTATTGGATTACCGGCCCGGAGAACGGCCCGATTATCGTATTTTCTCACGGGGCAACACTTGACCATCATTCTTTCGATGCTCAGGTTTTACCGCTTGCTACGGCTGGTTACCGGGTTGTAACGTGGGATCTGCGCGGACATGGCTGTTCGGCCCCGATTGGACCGGAGATAACAGTCGGCATTCTGGCAGATGACCTGTTAGCAATTATAGATGACCTGGGTGCGGTAAAGGTTACCCTGGCGGGTCATTCATTCGGCGGATATGTTGTACAGGAATTCGTTCACCGTTATCCGAAGCGTGTTAATGCCCTGATAATAATTGGCTGTACAAATATAGCTAAGAAATCTACATCGTTCAATCGCCTGATGTATCGCATTATGCCGGGAATGCTGAGCCATATGTCCCTTGAAATATTCCGAAAACGGACTCTCGCCGATTTGGCCCTTTTGAATTCGGTGAAAATCTATGGCGCCCAGGCCATGAAACACATTACAAAGGAAGATTTTACCGCTATTACCATGGCAGGTATCGCTGCTCTGTGGCTTGATGCCGGATTTGATTCCGACTATGTGATTCCCGTACCGTTTTTATTAACACATGGAGACTCTGACCGAGCCAATGGCCGGGTTTTTCCTCGTCAGTCACCGTCTTGGGCCGCCCGGGAACCAAATTGCCGCTATGAGATAATACCTAAGGCAGGTCATACTGCACAAATGGATAACCCCACAGCTTTTAATAAAATTCTTTTGGATTTTTTAAAAAATAACGTAATCTGATAGACAATTAACTTTGAATAAAGCTTTATCAGAAAGATGCCCCCCAAGCCCCACCAGGTTAAAGCGGTATTTTTTTATATTCTCAAGGTATGTGGAGACATTAAGCCTACATGGGGATTGGTAAAATAAAGCAAAAGAGACGGTACCTTTTGCTTTTCCCATTACTGATTGATTCATCAATAATATAAAAAAGGAAGGGGTCTCTCCACCCTCCCTCAAATGGTTTGAACTATTTAGATTATTAATAACTGTTTTCTTCTACTGAATAACGGATGTCCTTAACATTGGGCTAATCGTCAAGGTTTACTAATTCAAACCTTTTCCACTTTAATTATAACATATAAAAAAATGCAAATGCAGACTATTTGTTCCCCCTTGCTGCGGGTATAATACAATAGCGTGTTTAGGCGATTTGCTTGGAGGGCAAAACTATCAAAGAAGAAATGGCCAAAGGAGGTAAGCATATGAGTTCCTATGTACTCAGGTTTAAGGATATTGGCAGAACAAAACTCATGGTTGCTGGGGGTAAAGGCGCTAACCTGGGGGAACTTTCCAGGATTGAAGGGATATCCGTACCTGAAGGCTTTTGTATTACTACTGAGGCCTTTAAAAGAATCATTGGAGAAACACCTTCGATTAACAAATTATTTGATCAGTTATCCCTGCTCGAGGTAGAAAACCGGGATAAAATCGCTGAACTTAGCGGGAAGATCCGCAGGGTCATCGAAGGAATCGCCATCCCTGAAGATATTCATGAAGAAATCACCCGCTCCCTCACAAGGCTGGGTGAAAAAAACGCTTATGCGGTGCGGTCCAGCGCGACAGCAGAGGATTTACCGACGGCTTCCTTTGCAGGCCAGCAGGATACGTATTTGAACATAATCGGGAAGGAAGCAATTCTTAATCATATCAGCAAGTGCTGGGCATCGCTGTTTACCGAGAGAGCCGTAACTTACCGTCTGCAAAACGGCTTCGACTACCGTAAAGTCCATTTAGCTGTGGTTGTTCAGGAGATGGTCTTTCCTGAGGTGTCAGGAATTCTGTTTACTGCCGATCCTGTCTCGGGCAATCGAAAGGTGTTATCCATTGACGCCGGCTTCGGACTTGGTGAGGCTTTGGTTTCCGGCCTGGTGAATGCTGATATCTATAAAGTGCGCAGCGGCAAGGTGATCGATAAGAAGGTATCCGCCAAGAAGCTGGCTGTTTATGCCTTAAAAGATGGTGGTACGCAAGAACAGGAAACCCCGCCTGAGCAGCAGAAGAGGCAAGCGCTGACGGATGAACAGATTTTACAGCTCGAGGGCATGGGTAGAAAGGTTGAAGAACATTTCGGTTGCCCCCAGGACATCGAATGGTGTTTGGCTGATGATACATTTTACATTGTTCAAAGCCGGCCAATTACAACTTTATACCCCATCCCTGAAGCGAATGATAAAGAAAACCATGTCTATTTATCTGTTGGCCATCAACAAATGATGACCGACCCCTTGAAACCATTGGGGATGTCTTTAATGGAGTTAATATCTTATGGCCGCCGGTTTAGAGCTGGTGGAAGGTTGTTTGTTGATGTGGCGCCAATGCTGGCTTCACCAGACGGCAGAAAAATGTTATTAAATAACGTGAGACAACTCGAACCGCTCACAGAAGACGCAATTCTGACCATCATAGAGCGGGATTTTATCAAATGTTTACCAAATGATACGAAAGAGCAGAGTTCCGGTCATAGCGATAAAGTTAAGCCGCCTGCAGATCCTCAAGCACAAATCAAAAACAATCCGTCAATTGTGTCTGATTTGATTAGAAAAAGTCAAACCTCCATCGAAGAGTTGAAACAAACCATTCAAGGGAAATCAGGAACGAATTTGATTGATTTTATACTAGAAGATATCCAGGAGTTAAAGAGAATCTTATTTGACCCAGAAAGTTCAGCTGTATTTACAGCTGCCATAAATGCTTCATTTTGGATCAATGAAAAAATGAGCGAGTGGTTGGGTGAAAAGAACGCAGCAGACATACTTTCTCAATCTGTACCGAATAATATTACTTCGGAAATGGGTCTGGCGTTAATGGATGTGGCAGATGTGATTCGTCCTTATCCGGAAGTAATTGATTATTTGCAGCATGTAAAAGAGGATAACTTTTTAGATGAACTGGTTAAGTTTGATGGCGGACAGGAAACCCGAGATGCAATCCTGTCTTATCTTGACAAATACGGAATGCGATGCAGTGGAGAAATCGATATTACTAAACCTCGCTGGAGTGAAAAGCCAACGGCACTTATCCCCATGATTCTCAATAATATCAAAAGCTTTGAGCCTAATGCAGGCAAACGGAAATTTGAGCAAGGACGACAGGAAGCTTTGAGAAAAGAACAGGAGTTATTAGATCGGTTGCAGCAATTACCGGAGGGCGAAGAAAAAGCCCAAGAAACAAAGCGAATGATCGACCTAATCCGAAATTTCATCGGCTATCGTGAATATCCCAAATACGGCATGGTTAGCCGCTATTTTGTTTATAAGCAGGCTTTACTGAAAGAAGCCGAGCGACTCGTACAGACAAGTGTTATTCATGAAAAAGAAGATATATATTACCTCACTTTTGAAGAGCTTCGCGAAGTCATAGCCACAAATAAACTGGATTCTCATATTATCTGTAAGCGAAAAGATGAATACAAATTATTTAAAAAACTAACTCCTCCACGTGTGATCACCTCCGAAGGTGAAAAACTCTCCGGTGAGTACAAACGAGAAAATATTCCGGTGAGCGCTATGGCAGGTCTGCCTGTTTCTTCAGGAGTTATAGAGGGAAGGGCACGCGTCATCTTAAACATGGCAGACGCAAATTTAAAAGATGGGGATATATTAGTCACTGCCTTTACTGACCCCAGCTGGACACCATTATTTGTATCCATAAAAGGCCTGGTCACCGAAGTTGGCGGACTGATGACCCACGGAGCAGTTATCGCACGGGAATATGGCTTACCGGCAGTTGTCGGAGTAGAAAATGCTACCAAACTAATCAAAGATGGACAAAGAATTCGTGTGCATGGAACGGAAGGGTATGTAGAAATCTTATAATAGGGAGACTCCTTGGAAAGATAGGGACGGTTCTTGTTTTGCTCAATAATATCAGGTAGAATAAAATAAATA
>JBMNCQ010000007.1:0-73089 GCA_049366715.1 Peptococcaceae bacterium
TAGTGACATTTTACCGGAATAATAACAAGGTGACATTATCACAGAATAAACACAATCCATGGGGATTACCAGTTGATATACATTCCCGGATAACGTATAATCTGGCTGTAAAGTATTTCTCATTCAAGTATATTTTACGGCAAAAGACGGCTTCTGGCATCTCCCAGTCGCCGCCTTTTGTTTTTTTCTATAGAGCTGTTATTGCGACAGCCCCTTTTATATTATACTATAGCGGAAAAATTTATAGCTGGGAATAAACTTTGTATTTTTATAAGGGAATAATTGCAACCAGACCCCGAATACATGACTCCGAATACAAAGGCGACCTTAATCATATTTAGAGCTGCCGCTCATAGCTTTCTGGGTAACGGGCCATCTGATTTCGGGCAACACGGGATTTCCTTAGCTCTGCCAGGATGGAATGCTTTGCAGATTCAGAAAAGGTCAGCAGCCAGGGGATGATTCCTTTGTATAACCGGGATTTTTAATTGGTCCCGTTTTCCGGAGGATTACCGGCTTGGCTAATGCCGGTGTGTATTAGCGGAATCCTTTTTAACGGCTTTGATGCTTTGGGTGGAAAAAGGCTCTCGTCTCCCAGTTTTGTTATTAAAACTGCGCTTAATATTCCGGTAGAAATATGCTCCAGTAAACGGATAGTTGGTGCGGATGATTTGCTGCTCTTAACCTTAAGCAGCTGACTTCCGAAAAGTCCGTCGATGATGATCCAGAAGAATGCTCCTGACCCTATACCTTTAAAAATCTTATAGTCTTTACCTGTTGCAGATAAAAAATAGGTTAAGGATATACTGCTAAGGGCTCCATTAATGCAATTAACGATAAAACCAAGTAAATTACCTTGCCGGCTATTGATTTTTTTCTTAGGTAAAAATAAATTTGCTGCCATTGGAATATAAGTAATATCGTTTAACCCAAGTTTATTGGTCGTTTTGTTTATAATTATACTTGAGATAGCTGAAGGTATAAACCCACAGATAGATCCTAATAAAATACGGTCTTTAATTTTAAACATTAGAAATCACCTCATATTTATGATTCGCCTAAATAACTTAACATACACAAGTTATTTTAAGGTGAAATTGGTATTATTTGTTCTTCAGGCTTTATCAGGACAGTTCGTAACATATACTTCTTTATGGATATTCCTGTCTTTTCCCTCGATGTATGTGCTTAATTTCAGATAACCCCAGGCCGCGCGCAAGAATACCATAATGTGAAATTAGCCAATCTTAGCAAGAAAGGAGGCTCATCCCTAAATTGACGAGTACTCTTGAATACACTATGAACAAGTATGACAAGTGCGGTGATAAACAACATTAATTTTAGTAGATGCAGAAAGTAAACCGGCATCTATTTCAATCTCCTTGGTATTGGAATTCATTTATTCCGGGAAAGTTTTAAGACAGGTTATTATCCTCAGTATTTATGAAATAATGATGTAAGTAAATCCATTATGGTAACAAGGTTTTGGCCGGGCGGAACCAGGTCCGGGTGAGTCTTCCGGCCGGAAGGGCAGGGCAGATCTAATAAATTTAGCTTTAGAGAATGGAAATCGTTATGTTATCGAACAGAATAGAAGACGGGTCATAGCTAAATTAATGCGGGGGCAGGATAAATGAAAAATAAAATAAACCTGATCATTTTTCTGTTAATTTTACTCCTGGTTCTTGGGATGATAAACGCAAAAGAGGTTATCTTGCAAGAAGGAAATCCGCTTAAGATGGCCATAGCAATTACCAAACTTGTAATTTGTCGAGAAGCAATAGCTAAAATATCAACGGAGCCGGATAAATACATCATGAGAAATAAAGACGGATTTGAACCATTTTTAAAGCAAAAAGCAAAAGCAGGCTGGACGTTTGTGGAACAATCAGGGGCGGGTCTGGTCTTAGCGAAGAACGGTGTCAAACATATTTTTGTGGGACGAATGTTCACCAGATACTTTAGAATAGTTGTGGAATAAAGGGTTCGGCGTCCCCACTAACGCGGGATTTTGGCAGCGCCGCATAATAAGTACAGTATAGCTGTTTGAACTTATTCAGGCATGGTGAGAATGAGTTAAGGATTAAGAAAAAAGGAGTGTTGTTATGATTGGGCGGAGCGGACCAAGTAGGATGGTTCCCATGTATTTCCGGAGGGCTACGATTTTGTTATGATAAAATGATATTAACCGAGATAACCATAAGAGGGTGATTATAATATGACTGTATCAAGTTTAGATGACTATTTTGAGGAAGTAAGAAAAGAAGCTCTCAGTGAATGCAGCAAATGCGGCCTTTGTTACCAGCGTTGTTCTCTAAAGGGGCACATTAGCCAAGACTGCCTGCCCGGGGAAGCGCAAGATAAAGTGCTGGCTTTTCTTAAAGAAGGTATCGAAGACCCTGTAGTATATGAAAGAAGTTTTTCCTGTCTGCAATGCTTCAAATGCGTAAATAACGGCTGCCCTCAAGGTATTATTCCTTTACATGTAAATGAAATAATAAAATGGGACTATCGGAGAAAAGGCAGTAAAATCATAAAATACAATGATCCTGCTGATAAAAAATCACCGCAGAGAATTCTGGCATCAATCCAGATACCTCCGGAAGACTATCGAAGAATAACAGACAAGACAGAGAAAAAGCAGACAAAGCATGTCTTTTTTCCGGGATGTAATGTATACGAGCAGCCGGATAAAATATTAAGCGCAATAGATATCTTAGCTTTAATTACGGAAGATTTCGCCTTTTTACCCGGGCTTGACTTTTGCTGCGGAAGTGAGCATTTATTTAACGGCGATGTTGAACAAGCTCAAAGAGCGATGGAGAGACTGGTAAGGGAGCTAAAAGCATATGAGCCGGAATCTGTAATTGTCTGGTGTCCGACGTGTTTATGCAGATTTGACACGACCATCGCCAAAATATTTGATTTACCTTTTAAAGTTGTAGCTTATCCGCAATTTATAGCAGAAAACATTGGTAAGCTGGAAATAAAAAAACCGATCAATAAAACGCTAACGCTCCATGAGGCATGTAAATCAGCCTTTACAAAGCTTGATCTCAGCGGGACGCGGGCTATTTTGCAGAGTATGCCCGGAGTAAGAATGGTTGAAATGGAAAGACATGCTGAAACTGCCGTATGCTGCGGACTAGGGGCCTTGAATTATGCGCAGGAAATAACGGAGTATATGCGAGACGACAGATTAAAAGAAGCCGGAGAGACAAATGCGGAGATCCTTATCGATGTCTGTCATGCCTGCCATAAATTATTCAGCGGGGTGGAAGATAGCTATAATTATGAAATAATAAACTATGTCAGTCTCCTTGCACAAGCTTTAGGGATAGCAAGGGAGGATAAATTCAAGAAATACATACAATTCCATGATCTAAAGAAAATTCTTGGTGCTGCGGAAACCAACATAGCCGAATCACCCTATTCACGGGAGGAAATAGTAAAAGCAATTAAGGACACGATATCAAAATAAATGAGTGCTGAGTTATTCTTTTAACAGATATCTGAAAGAGATTGATAAAAATAGCAGCAGAATTATTTTGGAGGGGTTACATGAAGACAGGCAGCTCTTTCAAGAATGAAAAAGTCGGGGAATTTGGGCTGAGGTTTTAAGAAAGGATCGGGAATATTCCGGGCCAGGCTGGAGTTTGCTGCTTAGAACCGGGAAAATTTTTAGAAAAGCTGATAATAAAGGAATAATTCAAGCCTGACCCCCAAATGTGCCCCCAAATGACAAATGACTAAAGAAGAAATTTATAAAAAGCGTAATGAAAAACCGATATTCTTGCCAAAGAGTGTCGGTTTTTGTTTTTCTTAAACAATTATTGTCATTAGTTGGCAGATAATGGAGGGAATGTTATAATGAAGCATTAGGAGGTTGGCTATGGAAGCAAATGCGCAATTAAATGAAAAGAAAGTATATCATGATGTGAATTTACGAATTATTTTTGCTGTAACTTTAATGGCTGTTCTAGGAGTATCCAGTATTTCACCGGCCTTTGTCAAGATATCCCAAGAGTTTAATATCCATGAAGAAATAGGTTTATTAATCACTTTTTTTACCCTTCCGGGAGTATTTTTAACTCCTGTAATGGGAGTGCTGGCAGACCGGTTTGGCAGAAAGCGCATCCTGGTTCCTTCTTTAATGCTTTTTGGTATTGCCGGAACTGCCTGTGCTTTTGCACCAAAATTTGAAATATTGCTTTTACTCCGGTTTTTCCAGGGAATAGGAGCTGCTTCTTTAGGTTCGTTAAATGCCACTCTTATCGGTGATATTTACAGCGGCAGGCAAAGGACTGAAGCGATGGGCTATAATGCCAGTGTTCTCAGTATCGGGACAGCGAGTTATCCTGCTTTAGGCGGGTTCATTGCTGTTTTTGGTTGGAATTATCCCTTTTTGCTGCCCATCTTGGCAATCCCGATCGGTTTGCTGGTTCTTTACAAGCTTAATGCCCCGGAACCGAAAAACACGCAAAATCTCTTAGCATATCTGGGTAATGCTTTAAAGAGTATGAATGACCGCAGGGTATTTGTATTGTTCACTGCCGGAGTAATAACATTTATACTTTTTTACGGAGCGATCCTCACTTATTTTCCGTTTATAATCGTAGAATTTCTGGGCCCGGGAGAACAGGTCAATCCGGAAGTAGTTATCGGATCTATTATGGCCGCTTTATCTTTAGCCACCGCGGTTACTTCCTTTCAATTGGGGAATTTAATAAGGCTTTTCTCCGAGAAGAGGCTGTTAAAGGCCGCCTTTTTTCTTTTTACAGTGGCGTTATTTCTTGTTCCTTTTGTACCGGATCTTTTGGTATTGTTGGTACCGGCAGTCATTTTCGGGATAGCCCAGGGGATCAATTTCCCCTCTAACCAGTCATTGCTGGTGACAATTGCTCCTATGGAGTACCGGGCAGCTTTTATGTCCATAAACGGGATGGTTCTGAGATTGGGACAAACTCTAGGTCCCTTAGTGATGGGCTTTGTTTTTACTTTAGGGGGAATTAACGGGGTTTTTATTACCGCTGCGGTTTTAGGTCTTTTCATGTTCTTGCTGCTGACAATATTTTTAAAATAGCCTAGCGCCTAAGGAATTAATCTAATTCCTTAGGCGTTAGGCTATTGATTATCACCGCCGGTATTGAGGGGACAGGTCTATTGTTTAGAGCTGTTCCAGTTTATATTCTTTACAGCCCAGGCCCATTTTAACAGCGTGGTTAATCTGGACGTTATAGTCGTTTTCGGGCCATAAATCATTTAAAATATTTTTACCTGCCTTTTCATTGAGGAGATCGATAGATGCCTGGTCCAGGGCAACGGGGTCATAAGAAGCAAGAATCCCTATGTCTGCAATAATTTTGTCCTGGGCTTTACTCATGCAGTCGCATTCTTTGGAGATGTGGGTCAGGAAGTTAAAATAGCAAACTTTATCTTTTTTATCTTTAACCGCTCCCCAGGCAAATTCCGCCATTTTTTCCTGCAGGGGGGCACCGGCATTAATCAGTGCATGGCTAATCGCCTGGTATCTGCAAGTAGCAATACATTCGGCGCAGCCGTAACATTTTTCTGGATCTATTCTGGCGACACCGTCGTAAAGGTCGATGGCTTCCCGGGGACACCATTTTACGCAAAGACCGCAGGCCTGACATTTTTCCGCATTGACTTCCGGTTTAATATCTGCATGTTGTACTTGTTTACCGCTGCGGGGTGCACAGCCCATAGCCAGGTTTTTAATCGCTGATCCCAGCCCGGTAAGAATATGGCCTGTCATATGGCTTAAAACGACTAAAGAATTACTGTGTACGATATCATTCGCGATTTTAACATAATCAAAATATTTTCCTTTGACGTGCACTTCCGAATAATTTTTGGAGAGAAGCCCGTCGGCAATAATGATCGGTACGCCCAGATTATCGGTACTGAATCCGTGAGAATAAGCCTGCATCAAGTGATCAACAGAATTAAACCGTTGCCCCCGGTACAAAGTGTTGGTATCAGTCAGAAAAGGCTTGCAGTCGGTTTTTTTAATTTCTGCAATTAAAGGTTTAATCCAGTCAGGTTTAATATGTCCTGTATTATTTTTTTCTCCGAAATGGATCTTTAGCGCAGTATATTCATTACTGCCGAAAATCTTTTTGAAATCAGCAGCTTCATAAAGTTTCACAACCTTTGCTGCGATAACGGACGAAGAGTTATCCTGTTCTAGAGAAGTAAACCAAACAGTGCTCATATTATTACCTCCTAAAATATTAAATAATAAATATATGAAATAGTTCCATAATGAAATAGTATACTATAAATAGAAAATTAGAAAGTCTAAAACGATATTTTACCCGGTTATATTTAGGGGAAACGGTCAGGTTAATTATCTGACGTTATATTTATAATAAAATTGCAATTAATAATCTATATTACAAGGATGTTTATAAAATACATAAAGTGTCATAATTTTACATTTCAGAATATTGCTAATATAATAAAATCAAGAAAAGTAAAAAAAATTCATGAAAAGGGGGGTATTGAGATGAAAAAATGTACCTGCTGTTCATGTAAATATTACTTACAACGCAAAGACTTTTGTATGGCTAAGCAGGAAGAAACCAGCTGCTCAACAGCTTGCTGTCCGGAATTTAAAAATAAATAAAGCAAGAATGTAAAAGGTCTCCCGGGGGAGACCTTTTACATTTTATACATAGGGAACGGTAAATACCCCGATTTCAGCGATTAATGCCTCTTCTTCACGACTTAATTTTGCATCTGTTTGGAGCGAACTCATTAGGTTTAAAAGCTGGGTCTTTCGAATTGGGTCCATTTCGACGTCTACAAGTACGGAGACAGCGCCAGCCATTTTAGCCCTCTCATACCGATCCAAATAAAATCCCCCTTAACCTGATTTTTTATTCATAGTTTATCCAAATATAAAGTATCTAATAAATTTATTTACAAGAAAAATTCTAAGTAACGGCCGGACAGGCAGTTCTCCTTAATCCATGATTAAAATCAGATCCAGCTTACCGAAGGAAAGGCGGATCGGCACGATATAACCTTTTTCCAACCCGGTTATTTTGTGATCGCCGCAAAACATTTGCGGTTTCATTTCCAGTTCCAGACCTTGATCGGACATATTAACCAAAAAAATCCCGTTATGCAAATTTAAGAATTCACCTAGGGAAGCCCTGGCAAGTTCGGTGAGTTCATTAAAATTTTCTCCGGCAAATTTCCCGGCCATTTGGAGAAAAACTTCTGTATCCGCCGCCAGTGCGGTATAAAGATTTATTTCACCTTTTATTTTCTGAAAAGTGAGCCAGCGGGCATGATAGCACTCTTGTACGGAATAAGAATCCACCTGGGGGGAGGAATCAATAAATCTAATGATGTTTTTAATCAACAGAGTAATGTAATTTTTATAGACGGTATGCTCTATTTTTAAAAAAGTAGTGACGAATTGCTCGACCTCACCTCTTTGCAGGGATAATAATTCTTCATCTCCCAGGCTGTAGTTTTTCTTGTACTCTTCTAAAGCCATTTGTAAATCAGGCAACGACAAACAGCCGGTATCTACAAGGGCCTGTCCTAATAATAAGTGGCCGTATTTTTGCGAAGCTAATAATTCTTCCAGTTGCCGGTCGGTTAAATAACCCAACTGAACGGCAATTTCCCCGAATTTTTTATCAAGCTTTGCTTGCTGGGAATGGACATGGGCAACTTGCCCACCGGTCATAAATCCGTAACTCATGGCGAGGATTCCTAATTTAACTTTAAGGGATTTCTCTAAACTCAACCCTTCCTTAAGCTGTTCCGGGGTAATGAGACCCTTATTAAGCAAATAGTTGCCGAAATACTGACTAAACATGATTTCCCCCGCTTTCACCGCCGTATTTTTTCAGTAAAGTTTGCAGCCGTTCTTCATTCAGGGGTTTTTGTAAAAAGTTAACCGCCCCGGCTTCAATGGCTTGTTTTAAATGATTTTTCGTGCCTGATGAGGAGAGCATAATAATTTGCGCCTGATCATCAAACTCTTTTATTAATTTTACTGCTTCGATTCCGTTTAAGTTAGGCATGACGATATCCATAAATACTAAAGAAGGTTTAGTGGCTTTATACATGACAACGGCTTCTGCGCCATTACTTGCTTCAATAATTTGCCCGGAAACTGTTTTCCGTAATGTTGCTCTTAATTTTTTCCTGACTAAAAGTGAGTCGTCACATATTAAAATTTTCGAGTTTTCCAACATTCCTAATCGCCCCTTTTACGAAATATATAACTGTTTATATTTTATTGGTAAATAATTGTCGAATATTAAAAATAAAGTAAAGTTTAAGTTAAAATTGGCGATTGCAGAAGAAAATGATTTGGTGTAAAATTACACTAAATTGGAATAAAGGGAGCTTAGCATGAATTTTAGGTATATTCATTCACCTCAGGACAAAAAGAAATATTTAGACTTTCAGCAGGCTATTTATCAGGATAATCCTTATTACCGGGATTCGCTGTCGGAAATAACAAAGCTGTTTTTAGATCATAAAATATCTTATTTAAAACATGCAAAATTTTTCCCCTTTGTGATCGAAAAACAGGGCGCAATTGTTTTACGGGCCGCCTTTATTATAGATTACAAACAAAACAATACTTTGCTGGTCGCTTTTTTTGAAGCAGGACCCGGACGGCAGGATGCGGTAGATTTAATGCTGCAAAAAGGCAAAGAACTGGCTTACGCCCATCGGCTTACTAAAATGATCATCGGCTTAAACGGTCATTTGAATTACGGTGTAGGCTTCCTGGCGTCTCATTTTGATAGGGTTCCGGCCTTCGGATTTCCTTATAATCCTCCCTATTATGCCGGATATTTTCAAGGGCTGCGGGAAGTGAATTTCAGCACCTTTTGGGTGGAAATGGAAAAGTTTAATCTTACCAGGGATGAGAAGCTGCTGAAAAGGATCAAGAAAAACGGCTTTACTTTTCGTAAAGCCGATTTACGTCACTTAACGAAAGAGCTGGAGATTTATACATATCTGAATAACCTCTGCTTTCATGACCATCTCTGGTGGGCGGAGCGAACGGTTCAGGAGGACTATGAGCTATTCTATCCCTTCCGCTGGTTTATTAAAGGGGAGAACCTGATTATAGCCGAAAAAGACGGCCGGCCTGCGGGACTTATGCTGTGGTATCCGGATTTTAATCAGCTTGTCCCCCGGGGCCGGGGAATGGGTCTGACTACCTTGCTTAAATATCAACTGGGGATCAGGCCGGATACCTTTAAAATCGCCGAACTGGCCGTTCACCCCCGCTATCGGGGGACAGGACTTGTTCTGGGCTTCTTTGCTTATTTATATGGTTTGGTAAAGGACAAATATAAGTATTGTGAAGCAGGCTGGGTGGAAGCCGGTAATCTGCAGTCCCGGGGTTTGGGAAGTCATTTTCAGGAGCTGGGCTGCCGGGAGTACAAAAGATATCAAGCTTATGAGGTAAGCCTATGAAATGGCAGGTACTTACAGAAGCTGTACATATCCCGCCGGAATGGGATGTTCTGGCGGGAAGCAATATTTTACTAAGCAGAGCATTTTTAGTTCATCTGGAAAGGGAGAATCCCTGCCGGCAGTCTTATAATCTTTGCTATGCAGGTGAAAGTTTAAAAGGGATCTATGTGGACTACCGGTTAAAACTGGATGTTTTTACCTATTCGTTTCCGGGTTTTAAAATACCTGTGAGGATCTTAGGAATCCCCTGCTCTGTTGCCAAACAGGGTTATTGTGTTGCAGCAGGCTGGGAGCAGGAGCTGATTGCTCATTTTCACAGGAAAAGAGGTGCTAAACTGATCTTAAATAGTGAGCAGCGGCTTCCTTTACGGCCGGGGCAGACTCTGCCCAGTTGTAAACTGGCAGTAGAATGGGCAAGTTTCCGGCAATATCTGCAAGGGCTGAGAAGTCATTACAGGTATCGAATAAACAAGGCCCTGCAGAGAAGAGGGGATTTGCAGTTTAAGCTTAAAAACCCCGGGAGTCTGGACGATTCTTTATATCAATATTATGAAGAAGTATATGCCAATTCTTCTTATAAATTAGAGAAACTGAGCTGGAATTTTTTCAAAGGGCTGCCCTTGCCTTCGGTCATCATTGAAGCTGCCGTTACAGGTCAAAAGCTGGGTTTCGTACAACTGGTGAGAAATGATCCTGAACTGATTTTTTTATTTGGTGGTTTTAATCACAGTCTTAATCAGCACTATGATATTTACCTGAATTTGCTGCTGGAGATCATCCGTTATGGAATAGATAATAAATTTAAAGTTATTGAACTGGGACAGACTGCCGAAGAGACAAAGCTCAAATTAGGGGGGCAGCTGTGCGGTAAATATATGTTTATCCATCATTCCAATCCGGTGATCAATAGTCTGGCCCAGCCCTTGCTAAAATTGCTCAGTTATCAGGTACCGGCTTATGATTATCATGTTTTTCGTAAAGGAGATAAGGATGAAGGTACTTCTTGTAAGAATAAAACCGGAGAATATTTTCGCCCGCCTGAAAACGGTTTGTTTTGAACCTTTAGAATTAGAATACCTGGCTGCTGCAGTTAACGGGCTGGGGTTTACGTATGCGATTTATGACGGAATGATTGCCAAAAGAACTTTTGGGGAAACTTTAGAATCTTACCGGCCTGCCGTGGTTTGTCTGACGGGCTATACCATTCATGTGGAAGGGATTAAAGCTTATGCTCAAGAAGTAAAAAGACATGTTCCCCGGGCCGTTGTCGTCGTAGGCGGCATTCACGCCGAACTAAACTGGGAAGATTTTTATGACGGCAATATCGACGTAATTGTTTATGCCGATCCTGTGCAGACTTTCCGGAATATCTTGCGGAGCATAAACGGCGCAGGGGATCTTACGAAAGTTCTAAATATCTGCTACCGGCGCAACGGGCATTGGCACAGGAATAGTGCCGGGAGTTTTGATCCGGAGCTGCTGCCTTTGCCCGATCGCCGGCATTTAAAAGAAAACGGCAGGTATTTCCGCTATTTTGGGAAAGAGAGATGTGCCTTGGTTAAAACTGCCTGGGGGTGTGCTTACAACTGCAATTTTTGTTACTGCGCCCAGCTAAACGGGGGCAGATATTCGGTCCGGAGCTTAGAAAAAGTAATTCAGGAGATAAAAACTCTGCCGGAAAAGAAAATTTTTATTATTGATGATGATTTTCTCACCGATGGAGAGAGAGTTCGCCGGTTTTGCGCCTTGATAGAGGAAGCGGGGATCGTAAAAAATTTCAGTATTTACGGCCGGGCGGACCTGATCTGCAAATATCGGGAGCTTCTGCCCGGGCTGAAAAAAGCCGGCATCAGGGAAATAATCGTAGGCCTGGAGGCTTTAGATGATCAAGTGCTGGCAGGATTTAATAAACAGTCTACCACCGAAGTTAACTTACAGGCAGTAGATTATTTAAAGGAAGCGGGCATATCCTGTACGGGTTTGTTTATTATTGATGAAAATTATGGAAAGCAGGAATTTAAAAATCTCGTCCGGCAAATTTTCCGCATGAATCTGGATCTCTGCATGTTTTCCATCTTTACCCCCCTCAAAGGCGTACCCGGATATTCTGCATATCAAGCTAAGCGGATTATACCTGAAGATCATTACGAAAAAGCAGATTTCCTTCACCTCACCATCAAGCCCGGGAAACTGAGCATCGTAAGATTTTACCGGGAATTTTATCTTTTATATCTCAAAACTTATTTATGGCCGCCCAGACTGATCAAAAATTTTAAGCCTTTAATGAAATCTCTGGGCAATTTAATTTGGAATATGTTGTTTTAAGGGGGATGGCAGATGCCTTCTGAAAAAATATGGGATTTCTGGGCCGGGAAATATGACAGCTTATGGGTGCAGAAATATTCCCTGGAGCCGACCAGGCAGTTGATTTTAAATGAGATAAAGTGCAGGATAAAAAAAGAGGGCGGGCAGAAGATACGGCTCTTGGATATTGGCTGCGGCACAGGACAGCTTATTCAGGATATCCAAAAAGAATTCCCGGGCAGGCAGATTACCTGCCGGGGATTGGACAAAGCACCGGAGATGATCAGGCAGGCTTGCGGCAAGGCTATCCCGAACAGTGTTTTCAGCGTAGGTGATGCGCAAAATCTTAAACCCCTCGGGGAACAATATGATCTCATTACCTGTTGTCATTCCTTCCCTTATTATCCGGATAAGAAAGAGACCCTGCAGGAATTCCGGATGGTCTTAAAGCCCCGCGGGGTATTGTATCTGGTCCAGGCTGCCGCTAATACATGGTATGATAGGTTAATTCTCTCCCTGGTCAAGCTTACCACATCACCGGGGGATTACCCTGCTGACGAACAGGTCATAAAACTAGCCGCAGAGGCCGGGATGGTTGTTTGCCGGCAAAAAAGGCTGGCTGGCTTTTCTTTCGTTCCCAGCATAACTTTGAGTATCATGAAAAAGGAGAGAGCAGATGAAGGTACAATTAATACGGCCTAAGCCCCATGCTGATACCATAGGCCTGCAGAGCATCATGATTTGCGAGCCCCTTGAACTGGAATATCTGGCAGCGGCCATTAAAAGTAAGCATCAAGTAGAGATCATCGATATGATTTTGGAGAAAAAACCGCTGGAGCATTTTATTGCGGGCTACCGGCCTGAGGTGGTCGGTATTACCGGTTATATCAGCCATATTAACGTAATCAGGGAATACGCCGCAACGATAAAAAAATGTAATCCTGAAATAAAGGTAATCGTCGGCGGGGTTCACGCTGAAGTGGTACCGGAGGATTTTTACCACCGGGATATCGATTTTATCGTAACGGGCGGCGGCTTGGCAGCATTTCCTGAATTATTGGACGGGATTGCCGCCGGCCGGATTGCCGGTCATGACGGGCCGGTCTGTGTCGGCAGCAAGACGGCGGAGGTACCCCGCCTGTATCCGGACAGAAAAATAACAGCAAAGTACCGGAATAAATATTATTATGTATTTCATAACCCTTGTGCCCTTCTTAAAACATCATACGGCTGTCCGTATTCCTGTGAATTTTGCTTTTGCCGCCAGATTACGGCGGATCAATATTATGAACGGGAAATAGCAGATGTGATCGAGGAAATCAAAACGATTCAGGAGCGGGAAATCTATATAGTAGATGATAATTTCCTCTTTTCACCGGAAAGGGTGAGGTATTTTTGCCGTCTGCTCCAAGAAAACCGGCTGCAAAAGCAATTTCTTGTTTACGGGCGGGCGGATTTTATCGCGCAAAATGAGGATGTTATCAAAATCTTTAAGGAAGTAGGCCTGAGAGCGGTAATCGTAGGCCTTGAGACGGCAAAGGAAGCAGAATTGGTAAAATACAATAAAAAAAGCAGTATTGCCGTTAATGAACAGGCTGTAGAAGTATTGAGAAGACACCGGGTTGATTGTTACGCGACCCTTATTCTCGGAGTAGACTGGGATGAAAAAGACTTTAATCATTTATACCACTGGTTAAAGAAAAATAAATTAAGCTATATAAATCTGCAGCCTTTTACCCCTTTACCGGGGACTCCTCTTTTCGAAGAATATCAGGACAGGCTGATCGTTCCCCGGTCCCTCTATGAACAATGGGATCTGGCGAACCTGGTAGTACAGCCGTCCCGGATCTCCGGCGCCGGGTATTATTATCATATTCTGAAGTTATATTGCCGCTTAACTTTAAATCCCCGCAGTTTAGGGAAAAACCTTAAATATGGATTGCTGCCTAATTTGAAGCTGGCGCTGGGTGTAAGCAGAATTGCCCGGCAGTATGTTGTTAAGATGCTTAAAGCAGGGAAAAGGTGAAAGAATAATTCGGGTATTCAGTGAAAATATGGACAGAGGGAGAAAAAAATGCGTATTCTGCTGATCCGGCCCCGGAGACGGAAACAGGCCATAACCCTGGGAGAATTTATGTTTTCCGAGCCCTTAGGGCTAGAATGTATTTATATGATTCTGAAAGAAAGCCATGAAGTAAAAATAGTCGACTTAATGGCCTGTAACGAGGATATCGTTAAGCTTTGCCGGGAATATAAGCCTCAGGTGGTCGGAATTACTTCGCTATGTATCGATGTTCCTGCCGTTAAGGATACGGCAGGATTGGTGAAGAGTTTCGACGACCGTATCGTTACTATGGTAGGGGGAACCCAGACCTTTCTGGCAGCCCGGGACTTTTGCTGTGCGGAAATCGACCATATTTTGCAATATACCACCCTTGAGAATCTTCACCAATTGCTGGCTGTTATCGAAAAAAAGGAGCCGGGATTTATCGACGGTGTTCTCAGCAGGGTTAACGGTTTTCAAGGTACGGGCCGGCCCGGCAGAAACGCTTACCTGATCCCCGACCGGAAATCCACGGCTGAATACCGGGAAAAGTACAGCTATTTTGGCTACCGGCCCTGCGCTTTGCTGCAGACCTCCCGGGGCTGCGGCGCCCACTGCAGCTTCTGTCTGCGCTGGCGTTTAGAAGGCGGCGCAGAGGTGGATGAACCGCTGGATTCTGTTCTGGAACAGATTAAGGACATCGCCGAGCCCAATATTATGATCATTGACAATGATTTTCTTCATAACGGGGAGCGGCTAAAGGAATTCTGCCGCTTGCTGGAAGCAAATAATCTTCGCAAGAATTTTATTTGCTACGGAAGTGCCGGGAGTATTATCAAGAACGCTGCTCTTCTGAAATTGTTCCGGAAAAACGGGCTGCAAGCGGTTTTAGTCGGGTATGAATCATTTCATGAACAGGAATTGCAGCAATACGGCAAGAAAGCGGGAATCGAGGATAATTATGCTGCCGGCCGGATTCTGCGGGAGCTGGGGATAGACTGCTGGGCCTCATTTATTTTACATCCTGATTGGAACCGGGGCGATTTTAAAAAATTAAGAAAGTTTATTGGGAGACTGGCTCCGGAGATCTCTTCCCTGGTTCCTTTGACTCCTTTCCCCGGGACACCCTTATATCGTAAATATTCCGGACGCCTGCTTTTTGACAAAGAGGATTATGACCGGTGGAGCTTTTCCGTGGTAAGCATTTATCCTGCGCAAATGAGCTTGCGCAGGTATTATTGGGAAGTTCTGAAAAGTAATCTTTATGTAAATCTGTGTTTGAATAATATAGCTTACATGATAAAAAAATTCGGTTTTAAAACCCTTGTGCGCATTGCCCTGGGCTCAGGTAAATTTGCCGTAAAATATTTTCAGCTCATGATGAAAGGATAGCGGATATGGGAAAAAAATTACTTTTAATCCAGCCAACACCTTATGACAGCAATAAAAATCTGTTGAAAAGAAAGAGATTGTATTTTGTGGGTTTGGCGCTGCCGTTGCTGGCGGCTCTTACTCCCGAAGAATGGGAAGTAGAAATAGTCCTGGAAACTATCGAAGAGATACCATTTGATACCGACGCCCAGCTGGTCGGCATCAGCAGTATGGGTCATGCCGTAGTCAGAACGATAGATATTGCCAAAGAGTTCAAACGAAGGGGGAAGACGGTTGTTTTAGGCGGGTATATGGTGAGCTTAATGCCTGAGGAAGCTAAAAAATATTGTGACAGTGTAATCATTGGCGATGGGGAAGGTGTCTGGGAGGAGGTTCTAAAGGACTGGGAAGCCGGTCGTCTCCAGGACTATTATCAAAAGGAATTAGTATCTTTGCGGGATTTGCCTGTGCCCAGATATGATTTAATCATTAAGAAAAGAATCGGTGATTTCTTACCGGTTCAGGCCGGCCGGGGGTGTCCCAATAGCTGCTCTTTTTGTTCCGTGTACTGTTTATACCGGGGGAAATACCTGCGCCGGGAAATTTCTGAGGTTGTCAGGGATATCGAATATATTAAATCTCTGGGTTATCAGAAGATTCTTTTGCTTGATGATAATATTGCCGGGGATCAGGAATATATGATTGATCTTTGCCGGGCCTTGCAGTCCCTGAATATCCGGTGGTTAAGTCAGTGCTCCATTACCATTGCGAAACAGGAAAGACTTCTCAAGGCTGTCAAAGAGAGCGGCTGCCTTGCTTTAAGTTTTGGGATTGAAAGCATTAATCAGGGGAGCCTGAATGAATTAAATAAAGGCTGGTCTAAAGCTTCCGAATATCCGGAATTGATTAGAAAAATCCAAAAAGCAGGGATAGAGGTAAGTACGGAAATGATGGTTGGAACTGATACCGATTCTCTGGAAAGTATCAGGGCTACTGCTAAATTTATCGAAGATAATAAAATTGTTGTTCCGCGGTTTTATATCCTCACTCCCATTCCGGGAACGGATTTATATCACCAATGGCAGGAACAGGGAAAAATCTGGAACCATAATATTTATTCTTATAATGGTACGGAAGCAGTTCATATTCCTGCCGGGATGTCTGCAGCGGATTTAACCGCTGCTTACTGGAATTTATATAAAAATGTCTTTAGCATAGGCTCTATTATAAAAAGAACACTATTCAATAAAAATATTTGCCGCAGGCCGCTGTTATATTTGTTTTATTTTTTTGTTAATCTTGTCTACCGCCGGGATATTAAGCAGGGTATACCGCCTAATATTATCTGACTGAGCCGGTACCGCCGGCTGCAAGGTATTATAATAAATCCTCTGTTTTTGCAGGGTTCTAGAAAAATCTGACGAATTATGTAGTTGAATGGAAATTTCCATTTTGAGGTTTAAAAATAACTTAAATGGGGGATAGCCTGGCTTTTAGTCAGATTACTATATGATCAAATTATTGCTTTTAATCATATTTTTCATTGTTGCCGGCGTTCAGATTGTGATTTATATCAATAAATATATCTTATTGTTTGAGCTGAAAAGAGCCCATGCCTCACTGGTTAAGCTGTATAGCGAAGCTGTGGCATTTAACCAGGCTAATCCGCTTAATGTCTTAAATAATGAGATCGAGGAAATTAGGGAGAACATGATTAATATCGAAACAGTAATGACTGCTCCTCCTAAAAATTCTGAATTGGAGATCTGCGGTACCAATATTAAACAGGTCATGGAAGACGTTCTGGAAAGGATTAAAGATAAAAAAGAAAAATGGCAGCTTTTTGCCGACTTTAAAGACGGCATAGATTTTAAAATAGTCACCCTTAATAATATTGAAAATGAATTAAAGGGAAGAGCCCGTAGTTTAAAGCTTACAGAGGAAAAAAACAGTTCTGAAATTGACGATAAGGTTAACGAAGCCGTACAAATCTTAAATAACATCAAAAAAGAATATGTAAGTTTAGATAAAGCTCCTTACCATGAATTTAATTTTTATATCCTGGATGATATTGCAAATGATTATGCCCAGGCAATAGCAATCGCAGAGCTGGCCAGTGAAGAGCTGAGGCTGTTTGGCAAGAGAATACGGATTTTCATCTCTTCTCTAGTCCGCAAATCAACTTTTTATCTGACTTTAGAAGAAGCAACGGTCAAAAGAAGAAATAATAACAGGCTGGGGGAGATTTCCGTTTCCTTTAAAACCTATAAGGCCTTGGAAATCGGCAGCAGGTATAAAAAAGATGTGGCGATTTCCGGCAAAAGAACTTCCCACTCCCAGCATATTTCTTTATTAGTCAGGCTGGACGAACAAAGATTTAATTTAACTATGGAATTAGAGGATGAGCAGTTTGCCCGCTTATTTCAGGATCTTGCCATTGCTAAGGAGAATTTTGAGTTGGATGAAAGCAATTTACCCCTGGAGCTTAACTTAAATAATCTGGAATTATTAGTATGTGAAAAAGAACAGGACAGCTTCGCGGTAAACTATTATATTCCATACTTTAATAACGAATATTTGAATTTAATAAAAGAAGGAACTAAGGAAAACCTTAGCCCCTCCACATTCTAAAAGCCGTAACCAGCATAAATATTACAAATATTTTTCGCAAAACATCTGCAGAAAGGTATTCGCTCAGCCAGGCACCGATATAGGCCCCTGTGACAGATCCCACCGCAATTAAAAGACAGACCTTCCAGTCGATATTACCGTTTAAATTATGGCGGTAAACGCCCATTACGGCCGTAGGAATAATGATGGCCAGCGAAGTGCCTATGGCCTTACTCATCTCCATCCCCAGGACAAAGACCATTCCCGGAACTAAGATTATACCGCCTCCGATCCCCAGCAGGGAACTTAATGTCCCGGCTAAAAGTCCAACGATAAGGATAATGACAGTTGTTGACATGTATTTCACCTCTTCCTGTTCCTGAAATATTGTATTAAATAGAATTTAAAGGGCTACCGAATTATAGTGGTAAATAAACATTAAATACTGTTCCATTATCATTGGAAAGCAGCTCAATCCTACCTTGCAAAGCTTCAACCCGTTTTTTTACATTCATCAATCCCAGGCCCCGGCCGGTTGTTCCTTTCGTAGAGAAGCCTTCGGAAAAAATCTTATCGCGGTTTTTAGGGTCGATCCCCCGTCCCCAGTCTTTAATCTGGACCAGAATATTTTTTTCATCCTGATGCAGGCTGATTTCAACCTTTCGTCTTGCCGAATCCAATTCTGCGACTTCTTCAAAGGCATTTTCAATAAGATTTCCGATGATGACAATCAGTGCGTTCTCATCGAAATGCTCCGGTAAATAATAAAAAGTACTGTTTTGATCGATGACAAAATCGATTTGTTTTTCTTCGGCTTCACTGGCCTTGCCAACTAACAAGGCCGAAATCGGGATATTGTTGATGTGTTCCGATAAAAAAGCAATAAAGCTTTGTTCTTTGCTGGAAATCCTGGTAATGTATTGTATCGCCTCGTCATAAGAGCCTAACTGGATCAAGCCGGAAATTACGTGGAGCTTATTTTGGAATTCATGGGTCCTGGCTCTTAAGGAAGATACAATTCTTTTTACGCCTGTTAGCTCTTCAGCTAGTTTGTTTACTTCAGTGAGGGGGCGGAATGTGGCAATGGCACCGACTACTTTCTGGCCGATTTTTAAAGGAATGCGGTTTGTAATAATCGTGTTGTTATTAAGGACTTGTAAATCATCGTATTCAGCCTGGCCCGTTTTCATCGTTTCAGGCAGACGGGAAGTAGGGATAACTTCTACAATGTCCCGGCCCAGAAACTCCGTATCGGGAGTAAATAAGTTTTTGGCAGCTTGATTGATTACGGTAATTTTATTATTGCTGTCGATCGCGATAATCCCTTCTTTAACAGACTGCAGCATGGTTTCCCTTTCTTTCAGCAAGGTGGCAATTTCCTGGGGCTCCATGCCAAACATGATATTTTTGATGTTATTGGCGAGGATATAGGATAAAAGGATTACTAGGGCAATACTGATGGGAATAACGTTATAAAATATCTGATATATTTTGGCCATGTATTGTGATATCTCCGGTTGGGAAAACCCGGCCGAAACAACACCCACCTGGCGTTCGTCAAAGTCGTAAATAGGGGCAAAGGCTCTTATTGACGGGCCGGTAGCTCCGGTAGCCTTTGAAGTATAAGATGCGCCTTTTAAGGCCGGGCCTTCATCCCCTCCGTCAAATTTTTTACCCACCAGTTCTTCGGAGGGATGGGTAAAACGCATACTGTCCATATCCATAAAGACAACGGAGGCACAATTGGTGATCCGCATTACCTGTTCCGATATTCTTTTTAATTCTACGGCGGGTTCGGGAGCGGAATAAGCATGTCTCACGTCTATACGGGCAGCAGTAAGGGCAGTTATGTTAAGGGCCTGACTTTTTATTTCGTCTTCAATATTATTCTGTAAAGAGGCCAGAAATATAGACAGGGCAATAACCAGTGTGATTAGTCCGCTGCAGAAAACTGCTAAAAAAGCTCTTGTCCTCAGGGGGATCGTTTTCCAAAACAAGGCATATTCACTCCTAAGTAAAGATTATATAAATACAATACTATAAATTTAGCTAATGAAACAATGCCAATTCGCTGAAATAAATGAAAGAATGTATAATTAACAATAAAAAATAGGATTTCATATTTTTCCTGAGAATAATAATGTTATAATATTGAACTAGATATTGAACTAGATAGGCTTTGTTTTATAATATTGAACCGGACAGATAATGTTTGATTAGCCAGAGGGGGGGGTTAGCTTGAAGCATAGTTATTGGATATATTTTTCTTTGGCTGTGATCGTTTCGGTGGTATTAAATATAGGTGGTTGTTTTGTACAGAAACCGGAACAGCCCTCAAACGCAGAAGATATTTTTCCTGCCAAGCCTATCCAGGTAGTTGTCGGCTGGGGGCAGGGCGGAGGGTCGGATATATTTGCCCGGGCCATTACCAAGCCGGTAGCCGATAAGTTTGATATACCCATAGTTGTAAAAAATATGCCCGGTGTATCAGCTACCTTACCGGGGGATTATCTGGTAAATCAGCCTGCCGACGGGTATACAATCTGGGCCTTGACTACTACTTATACCATTAATAACGTACTGGACATAACACCTTATAAATTAGACCAGTTTATACCTTTGGCCCGTATCCAGCATGATACCCATGCGATTCAGGTGAGTAAAAACGGTTCTTTTACGGATATTGACCAGGTTGTAGAATATGCCCAGGAACATCCCGGTCAATTAAAAATCGGCGGCAGCGGATCGCCGATGTATCACGGGCGGGAGGGTCCCGGCTTTGATGAAGTGGTCGTTACGCTCTTTGAAGAAGCGGCAGGAATTGACTTTGATTATGTACCTTTTGAAGATGCAGGAGAAATGCATAATGCCCTTTTACAGGGTGATATTGATTTAATTGTTGAAGAGTTTGGGCCGACGATAAACTATATTAAAGAAGAACAAATCGTTCCTATTTTGGCTTTTTCCGATAAGAAGGTCGAAGATTTTCCCGGCTTGCCCATTTCCCTGGACAAGGGTTGGGATGTTACGCTGGGTATCTGGAGAGGATTATTTTTAAAAGCCGGTACTCCCCAGGACCGGGTCAAAATATTAAAAGAGGCCTTTGAAGAGGCCTATGATGATCCGGGTTATAAGGAGACGGAGCGGCTGAGATACTGGAATCTGCGGTCGGAGTTTTTAGGTCCCCGGGAGTTTAAGGATTATTTAGAGGATGAACTGCAAATTTATGAGACAATACTCACCAAGTTAGGTTATATTAATAAAAAAACTGGTTCTCTTTAGAATCAGTTTTTTTATCTTGATTTTTAGGGGCGGCGGACGTCTATAGTTACGGCGGGATAGGTTTCTCTTTACATCTTATATAAAAGGATTATAATATTTAAATGCATTCAGGGAGAAACTAAAGAACGAATAAATATAAATATTTTTCACGATAGCTTCCTTTATTTTGAAGAAAATATCTTTTATTTCATAGATTTCTCTTTTATTTTATTTTTTAATTTCTGTTTTGTTTTATTTATTTGCTAAAATATATATATATTTTAAAATATTTGAAAAATTCAAAGGGGGGAAAATCTTGAATTCTGTACGGGTATTAATTGTTGAAGATGATCCAATGGTAGCCAGCATTAATAAAAAGTTAACGGAAAAAGTTCAGCCTTTTGAAGTAATTGATATTTCTACTACGGAAGAAGAAGCAATAAAAAAAATCCAAGAACTGCTCCCCGACCTGGTTCTGTTAGATATTTTTTTAGCAAACGGCAGCGGGCTGAATCTCCTGCAAAAAATCCGCAAGCTTGATATACCAACTGATGTAATACTGGTTACCGCAGCCAAAGACAGTAAAACGATCGCTCAAACTATGCGGTACGGAGCAATAGACTACATCATTAAGCCTTTTGATTTAGATAGATTAGAAAAATCCCTCAAGAATTATTTAAAGTTGCGTTTTTTACTGAACAAAGAGAAGGATATCAAGCAGAGTGATTTGGATAAACAGCTTAATGTCTCTATCGAGAATGAACCGGTCCGCCAGCAGGAAGAGCTTCCGAAAGGTGTTCATGCTTTGACACTTGACCAGATCCTTGTCTTTTTGCTGAAGCAGAATCAACCTTTATCCTGTGAGGAGATTTCTGCGCAATTATCCATGTCCAAGATCACCGTCTGGAGATATTTGGAATATCTGGTAGAGCAGGACAAAATAAAGGTAGAATTGGTTTATGGTACGGTAGGAAGGCCAAGCAAGAGATATTATGTTAAAGATCAATAAGGAGGACAAACGAGTGAGCATCAAAACACGAGCGGCATTGTTAAAAGGACCATATGATATTCAGCTGATTGAAAAGGATTTGGTTTGCGGAGAAGATGAAGTAATCGTAGAAAATCACCTCATGGGTATTTGCGGTTCAGATAAAAGTTTTTACCGGGGCTTTATGCCTCCTCAGACTGCGGAATTTCGTCAAGAACCTAAATTTCCCTTTTATCTGGGGCATGAAAGTGGGGGAACCGTTGTTGAAGTCGGGGCCAAGGTCCGGGAATATAAAGTCGGAGATAAAGTCATGGCCTTCGGGTGGAACAATAATCTTGCCCAATATTTTAAGGCTAATGTCTGGGAAGTACAGCCGGTTCCGGAAGGTCTGGACATGGATATAGCCGCCTTGGGCGAGCCTCTTGGCTGTGCAATGTATTCCGGCTTGAATTCCGGTGTGCAGTTAGGAGATACGGTAGTCGTTATGGGCGGCGGATTTGCGGGGCAAATCATTGCCCAAGTTGTGAAAAAGAAAGGTGCACGGAATGTAGTTGTTGTTGATGTCCTGGATGGCAAGCTGGCTCTGGCGCAAAAATTAGGGGCGGATCTGGTCATAAATGCTGCTAAGGCGGATCCTGTTGAAGCCGTAAAAGAGCTGACTAAGGGTAAGGGTGCCGATGTTGTTATTGAAGCGGCAGGAAGCGAGAAATCTATTAATCAGGCAACGGAAATGATTAAGCATAATGGGAAGTTTGTGTGGTATAGCTGGGTTACGACCCCTGTAAATCTTAACATCAGCCGCTGGCATGATGACGGTCTGGAATTTGTAAATACTTGTCTGGTGCATCATACCAAGTATGAGAGATATGTTTGGACGCTGGATTCTTTAAGACCCGTTGTTCAGGGACTAATCGATGTAAAGTCACTAATTACCAATGAATTTAAGCTTGACCGGCTGCAGGAGGCTTTTGCCTTAGTTGATCAAGACGATGCTGCAATCAAGGTTATTTTGCGGCCGTAGGATGTAAATGATCAGATGATAAAGGCAGGGAGTTCCCCTGCCTTTATTGCTTAGTGCGCCGGTGGATGACGGGTGAGATTCCCGGGAAGGGAGATTCCATTCTTTAATGGTAGCAATAAAAGTGGGTTGTATGTTAAAATATGGATTAATGAGTAGTGAACCACCGAGAGGGGAAAATCATGCAAATACCTGCAGAAAGATGGTATCAGGCAATTTACAAGAGGCGTTCCAGACGGCAGTTTTCTAACAAGTCGTTGAGCGGGGAGCATTTGGATAATATCTGTGACTTTATAACGGAAAATAATAGGCGTTTTCAGGATGTCAGGACCCAAGTCGTTATGGAAGAGCCCGAGCAAGTATTTAAGGGAGTTATCGGTTCTTACGGCAAGATAAGAAATGCCCCGGCATATCTGGCGTTTATTGGCCAG
Organism: Peptococcaceae bacterium; assembly: GCA_049366715.1. GTDB lineage: Bacteria > Bacillota > Peptococcia > Peptococcales > BICA1-8 > JBMNCQ01. Next base: position 23,511 of record JBMNCQ010000007.1, read on the forward strand.
GCGGACAACCCTTATGTTCAGGAACAAATCGGTTATATGGGTGAAGCTGTGATTTTGGAAGCTACCTCTTTAGGTTTGGCTACCTGCTGGGTAGGAGGATTTTTCAAACCGGAAGTTGCTGCTTCCCAAATAGCGTTGCAGGAAAGGGAAAAAGTATTTGCCGTAACTCCGCTGGGTTATGCTCCCCAAGACTACTCCCTCCGGGAAAAAGTTTTTTCGGGCTTAGCCCAAAGCGGTAACAGAAAGGAGCTGCTTAGTATGACAACAGGTCTGGAGCAAGAGCAGTGGCCCCTTTGGATACAAACTGCTTTAGCCTTGGCCAGACTTGCACCTTCCGCTGTCAATAGACAGCCCTGGACTTTTACAGTTGAAAAGGATGCTGTTAAGGTTAGTGTTGCCGGTTCCCAGGATACCCATGGGATATCCAAGAGACTGGATTGCGGCATTGCCATGCTTCATCTTGAAGTAGGGGCACAATACACAGGTGTGGAGGGAGCCTGGGAACACCTGTCTTCTCCTGATGTTGCCCGTTTTAAGGTTGCAGCAAATTAAGAAGGGAGCACTGCTGTCAGATCATGCAGACGGATCAGAGGAGGTGGAGGAAGTTTAATGCAGAATATTATCATGTATACGGACGGTGCCTGTAAAGGAAACCCCGACGGGCCGGGGGGATATGGGATAGTCTTATTGTATACCGATCAGCACAATCAAACCCATCGCAAGGAACTAGCCGGCGGTTTTCAAAATACCACCAATAACCGGATGGAAATGATGGCTGCTATTATTGGCTTAGAAGCGCTAAATAAACCTTGCCGGGTAACTCTTTATTCCGATTCCCAGTACTTGGTGAAGGCCATTAAAGAAAATTGGGTGGGCAAATGGCAAAAGAACAACTGGCTGAGAGACCCTAAAAAAGGAATCAAAGCCAAGAATATCGATCTGTGGCAACGGCTTTTGAAAATGCTGGAAATCCACCAGGTCAATTTTTGCTGGGTAAGGGGACACAGCGGGACACCGGAAAATGAACGCTGTGACCAGCTTGCGACGGAAGCTGCTCTGACCCCTGATTTACCCGTTGATGTTAGGGATGATGTTTAAAATATCTTAAACGGTAACAATTCCTGGCTGTCCCGGCCAGGTCGTCAATTAAACCGTAATTGGCCCATGCTCCGATTACTGCCCCGAATCCGGGGAGGATTTGGAGCATTTTCTTAAATTCCACCCTTTCTTTGTATTCCCAGTATAACTCCTGCCAGTCCAGATCCCGGCAATCCTGGCTGATCAATTCCAAATAGGTTTTTTTCCTGCTCTCATCGGCAGAAAATGCTAAGAGAAATACTTTGAGAATATACAGCCTTTCTTTTTTATCCCGGATGTCATAACCAAAGGCCTGAGCGATTTCCTGGAGCATTTTAAGTTCCAGGGAGATAAGAGCAGGATAGTCAACGGCCAGGCTTAAGATTCCGCCCCAGCCTGTCCCTGCGCCGGTAACTGCCGCCAGTTTCTTATAGCGCTTTGCGATTATATCTACTTCCCGGTCTAACTCCGCCAGGTTTTTTTGCGAAGTCTGCTGAAGTTTGGCGGTATTAACAGGGATTAGATTTATACCGCCTAAAATTGATTTTATTCCCAGTTCCAGAGCCTTGCAGATCGTATTGTGTACTTTGGCGGGAATATATGAATCGATTTTTTGCTGGATGTTCCGGGAAAGTTTCTCCACGAATCCTGTCCCCGCCAGCAGCTTTTTCTCCCACCTGGCCAATTCTCTTTTTACCTGAGCATCATAAGATGACATAATATTACCCCATATCTTTGTAGATTATTTCCTGGTAAGCCTTTGTGTTTGTTCAACCGGCGGCCGCCAGCCGCCGCCGGGAAAATAAGCTTTTGTACACTTTCTGTGTTACACTACTAGTATACACAAAAATATTCTTTCAGTGCAGGAACATATGTTCTTGACGGAGAAATATATTAATAGGTAAAGGTAGAGTGGCCGCAGTGTAATAGCATCTGAAACTGAAAACTACGATAAACTATGCTCTATAAACTATAAACTATAAACGATAAACGATGAACTATGATCCATGATCTGACTTTACCGGTCACTCGTCACGAACTAAAGGGAAAAGGCGGGACTGTGTCAAAGAACCGTCCCCTGACACTTATCTGAGAACTGAGAACTGAGAACTGATATCTGAGAACTACGATAAACGATAAACCATAAACTATAAACTTAACTACGCCGAGGTGAAAAAATTGACCTTACGTTTTATTATCGGCCGGGCAGGCAGCGGGAAAACTACATGCTGTCTTAATGAAATCCGGGAACAGCTTTTAGCCTCACAGGAGGGTCGTAATCTTATTCTCTTAGTACCGGAGCAGGCTACCTTCCAAAATGAACTTGAACTTGCTGCTACCCCTCTTTTACGGGGCAGTATGCGGGCTCAGGTATATAGTTTTCACAGATTAGCCTGGCGTATTCTTCAAGAGGTTGGGGGAAGCAGTAAAGTACATATCGGTGAATTAGGCAAACATATGTTGATCCGCCAATTCATTGAAAACCGCAGCGGGGAATTAAAAGTGTTTTCCGGTGCCAGTGAACGACCGGGCTTTATCGACAGTCTGGCCGCATCCCTTACGGAATTTAAGCTTTATGAAATTAAAGTTGCGGATATTCGGGCCTTGCTGGAAGATAAGCCGGAGGAAGACTCCCTGTTGTTCTCTAAATTAAAAGATTTAAGCTTGATCTATCAAGATCTGGAGGAGTATTTGGAAGGCAGCTTTATAGATCCCGACGATTATTTGTCTCTGTTAGCCCAAAAGGTCCCTGCTGCTTCAACTGTCCGCAATGCGGAAATCTGGCTGGACGGTTTTACGGGATTTACACCTCAGGAACTTACTGTGATCGCAGCACTTTTAAGTACGGCCCCAAGAGTAAATATCACCTTAACCCTCCAGGAAAACCAGGAAATTTTTAATCTTACCAATAAAACTTTTACCAAATTATCGGAAATTGCCGTCAAACTGGGTGTTTCAATTGAAAGACCTCAAGTACTGAAGCAGGAAATACCTCCTAGATTCAGAGCTTCGGAAGCTCTCGCTTATCTGGAAAAATCCTTTTTTGCGGTTAATGCCGGGCCTTTCCGGGGGGCGGCAGATGACTTAAAGCTGATAAGCGCGCAAAACCACCGGGCCGAGGTAGAAGGAATTGCCCGGGAAATCAGACGATTATGCCGGGAAGAAGGCTATAGATATAAGGATATTGCAGTTTTATTAAGGGATTTCGCAAATTATGATCTATTCATTGAAACAGTGTTCGCCGATTATGAAATTCCTTTCTTTATAGACAGGAAAAGAACAGTCCTGCACCATCCTCTGGTGGAGCTGATTCGTTCCGCTTTAGAGGTGGTCAACGATGATTGGTGTTATCCGGCCGTATTCAGGTATTTGAAGACCGATTTAACCAATATTTCCCGCAGTGAAATCGATATCCTGGAAAATTATGTGCTGGCCCATGGAATCAGGGGGCAGGCCTGGTATGCTGATAAGCCCTGGCAATACGGAGGACAGCAGGAACGGGACACTGATCAGGATACTTTAAAAAATGCGGCCGTGAGTTTGGAAGAAATTAATGAGATTAGGTTTAAAGCAATTAAAGAACTGCAAGCATTTCAGGATAAATTAAAGCAATCCGGTACAGTTTCCGAGGCGGCCCGGACGATCTTTGAACTGCTGGCGGATTTAGCAGTGGCTCAAAAACTGGAGAGCTGGTCGGATTCTGCAAATGCCGAAGGGAGATTAGAAACTGCTCAGGAACATAATCAGATTTGGGATGATGTGCTGGATATTTTAGATCAGATCGTCGAAACCCTTGGTGCAAATCCCCTGGAGTCAGGAAGTCTGCAGAAAGTAATAGATGCGGGATTTGCCGGCTTAAGGCTGGGGATAATCCCGCCGGGACTGGACCATACTCTGGTCGGTTCTTTGGAGAGAACCCGGAACCCCAATCTTAAGGCAGTTTTTCTTCTGGGTGTCGGAGACGGGATTTTACCTGCCAGACCGGTCAGTGAAGGGCTGTTTAACGATCAGGAAAGGGAGTTATTAAAGGATAGCGGTTTGGAACTGGCACCGGGAGCTAAGGAGAAACTATTTGATGAAGAATTTATCGTTTATACGGCCCTGACCCGCGCCGGAAAATACCTGGTACTCAGTTATCCTTTAGCAGACAGCGAGGGGAGAGGGTTAAAGCCTTCGGGGGTAATCAGGCGCATCAAAGAATTATTCCCGCAGATCAAGGAAACATATATCGGCATAGAGCCGTCCGGGATAAAGGCTGAAGATTTGGAGTTTATCAGCCATTATCAAAAGACCCTTGCCTATCTGGGCACGAAGCTGCGGCAGGCTAAAGAGGGACAGCCCGTAGAGCCGATCTGGTGGGATGCGTACCATTGGCTGTTACATGACAGTAAAGGCCGACAAGGTTTGCAGAGAGTTATCGAGGGGCTGTTCCATGGGAATCAGGTCCAGCCTATTGACCCCGGATTGGCCAGAAAGCTCCTGGGCAATCCTTTAAGAGTCAGTGTTTCCAGGCTGGAGAAGTTCCAGGCCTGCCCTTTTGCTTATTTTAGTACATATGGTTTAAGCCTCCGGGAAAGGCAGATTTTTAAACTGACCCAGCCTGATTTAGGCCGGTTTTTTCATGCTGCTCTGGAACAACTGGCTACTAAAATGGCCGCAAAGAATTTGGACTGGGAGCAAGTTAATAAAAAGCAGGTTTTAACCATAAGTAATGAAGTTACGGAGGATTTAATCCCTCAAGTGCAGGGGGAGATTCTTTTAAGCTCTGCCAGGTATAGATATCTTTCCAAGAAGTTCAAAAAAACAGTACAACGGGCTGCCCTGATCTTAATGGAACATGCCCGGCGCGGTAAATTCAAACCCGTCGGCCTGGAGGTGGCTTTTGGCCCTCAGGGCCGGCTGCCCGCCCTGAAATTAACTTTAGAAGACGGGACAGAAATGGAGCTTGTCGGCAGAATTGATCGGGTTGATGCCGTATTGAAGGGTGAACAGTATGTACTGCGGGTGATCGATTATAAATCGGGGAATGCAGGCTTAAGTTTGCTGGAAGTTTTCTATGGTTTAAAGCTGCAGCTTTTAACCTATCTGGATATAATCCTTACCTATGGGGAAAAACTGGTTAACTCCACCAATATCCAGCCGGGAGGGGTACTATATTTCTATCTGAAAGACCCTTTCATTAACAGCACGGGCCCCCTGTCTGATGAAGAGATCGAAGCCGGGATTCTTAAAGAATTGAAGATGCAGGGACTTTTACTGGCGGATGCGGAGGTCTTCCGGCTGACCGACGGTGCGACCCGGGAAGGCTGGTCTCCGATTATACCTGCCGCCTTGACCAAAGAAGGTACCTTTCATAAAAATTCCAAAGTAGCTACTTTAGAACAACTGGACCTGCTCCGGGAGCATATTAGAAACCTGATTAAAAAAGCAGGTCAGTCTATTCTGCAAGGGGAGGTGGGCATTTCCCCTTATCAGCTTAAAGACTTCAAGGCCTGCAGCTACTGTTCCTTTCAGGCCGTCTGTCAATTTGACCGGCAGGTAGAAGGCAATGACTACCGGACGATCAAACCCCTGGAAAATGAAGAAGTCTGGAAATTATTAACCGGGCAGGGGGAGAATGAAGAATTGAGAATTGAGAATTGAGAATGGAGAATTTTAGACAGTGGAGCACCTACGGTACAGTGCCTGGAACAGATAGCTAATCAATTGTTCTCTGAACTCTGGTCTCTGGTATCTGTTCTCTGAACTCTGAATTCTGAATTCTGTACTCCGGAATAACTGCGGCCGATAAACAATGAACTATAAACAATGAACTATAAACTTTACTACTACCAGTCACTATTCTACGAATGCAAAGAGGGTGTTTTTATGACGACCTGGACAAAGGAACAGGAGCAGGCTATCTTCACAAGAAATTGTAATTTGCTGGTAGCCGCCGGAGCGGGCTCAGGGAAAACAGCTGTTTTAGTGGAGAGAATTATCTCTCTGATCAGTGATGAAGAAAACCCTGTTGATATTGATAAATTGCTGGTTGTTACCTTTACCAACGCTGCGGCTCTGGAAATGAAGGAAAGAATAGGCTTAGCGATAAACAAAGCTCAGAAAAACAACCCTCTTTCCCGCCATTTATACCGGCAGGGTATTTTGCTGAATAAGGCTTCCGTCATGACCCTGCACGCCTTTTGTCTGGAAGTGATTAAAGAAAACTTTTATCTTCTGGGTATTGACCCTCATTTCCGGATTGCAGATGAGACAGAAGCGGAACTGCTCCGTTTAGATGTTCTGGAGGAGCTCTTGGAAAATTATTATATCCGCTGTCAGGACGGCGATGATTTCAGCAGGCTGATTGATGCTTATGGCGGGCAGCAGGATGATAAGCTGATTCAGGAACTGATTATCAAGCTTTACCTGTTTTCCCGGAGTAATCCCTGGCCCGATCATTGGCTGGAACAGGTGATTGCCGGTTTTACGGACCTGGATTGGTTTCAGGGGCTTTTGCCCTATGTGCGGATGGAATTAGAGACTGCCGGGGAAATGCTCAAGCAGGCTTACCGGCTGGCCGGGTCACCGGGGGGACCTCTTGCCTACCGGGAGAATTTAGCTGAAGAGCTAAGGATGGTAGCTGACGGAATAGGCGGGGCCGGGATTTCCTGGGCAGAGGTTTACCGGAGAATCCCGGAGATCGTCTTCAGCAAGCTTCCCCGGGTTAAAAAAGCTGAAGTTGATCCTGAAATTCAGGAAAGGGTTAAATATTACCGGGATAAGGCCAAAGATAGCATTAAAAACCTCGCGAATAAATATTTTCAGAGAGAGCCCCGGGAATTACGGGCTGATTTAGCTGCCGTTATACCTAACCTGCGGATACTTTCCCAACTGGTAAGAGAATTTAGTGCTTTATACAGCAAAGCTAAAATACAGCGGAACATGATAGATTTCAGCGACCTGGAACATCTGGCTTTAAAACTTCTCCTGGCCGGAGAAGCGGGCCCGGGAAAAATAGTACCGTCTGATTTAAGCCGGAAGCTTAAGGAAAAGTATGGGGAAGTCATGGTTGATGAATACCAGGACATTAACGATGTTCAGGAGACGATACTAAAACTGGTTTCCCGGGATAACAACCGTTTTATGGTGGGGGATGTTAAGCAAAGTATTTACAGGTTCCGCTTGGCTAAACCGGAGCTTTTCCAGGAAAAATACCGTACTTTTACTACGAATGGGAACAGTACAAATAAGCGGATTGATTTGTCCCAAAATTTCCGCTGCCGTCAAGAGGTCGTAGACGGAGTCAATTTTATCTTTAAACAAATTATGGGGGCGGATTTGGGTGAAATAGATTATAATGATGAAGCCCGGCTGGTATGCGGTGCCATGTATCCGCCATGTACCGAAGAGATGGGGGTCCAAGGACCGGTAGAATTACATGTGCTGGAGAAGAATTTCCCGGAAGAAATAGAAGAAGAATGGACTCCGCTGGAACGGGAAGCGATAATTATGGGGACAAGATTGCGGCAGCTGGTAAAGGAGCAGTATGTAGTTTTCGACAAGGAAAAGAATGATTACCGCCCCATCCGCTATTCTGATATCGTAATCTTATTACGTTCCCCGAAAGGATCGGCCGAAAGGATAATCGAACAGTTCCGGGTCTTGGGTATTCCTGTTTATGCCGAGTTGGGCAGCAGTTATTTTAAAGCAACGGAAATTCAAGTAATGCTGGCCTTGTTGAAGGTAATCGATAATCCCCGTCAGGACATTCCTTTAGCCGGTGTTTTAAGATCTCCCCTGCTGGGATTAAGTGCCGGGGAACTGGCAAAGATCAGAATAAACTGCCCCCTGGGGGATTTTTATGATGCGGTGCTGATTGCCGCTGAAAAGGATGAGTCTGAATTAGGTGAAAAACTCAGAGAGTTTATTACCAGGCTGAGAAAATGGCGGACTCTGGCCCGGCAGGATGATTTGCCCCGGCTTATTTGGACTCTTTACCGGGAGACCGGTTATTTTGATTATGCCGGGGCAATGCCGGGGGGAAGTCAGAGACAAGCCAACCTCCGGGCCTTGCATGACCGGGCCCGGCAGTATGAAGAGACCAGTTTCCGGGGTTTATTTATGTTTTTGCGGTATTTGGAGCGGCTGGCGGAAAATAAAAGCGATCTGGAAGCAGCCAAGGCTTTAAATGAAAATGCAGACGTAGTCCGTATTATGAGCATCCACAAAAGTAAAGGATTGGAGTTCCCGGTCGTTTTTGTGGCCGGCTTAGGTAAAGATTTTAATATGCTGGATACCAGGCAGGATATAACTCTCCATAAGGACTTAGGGTTGGGACCGGTTTATATTGATCCTGAAAAACGTCTCAAATATCCTACTATTGCCAAACTTGCTATTGATAATAAAATAAAATTTGAAACCCTGGCTGAAGAAATGCGGATTTTGTATGTCGCCCTGACAAGGGCCAGGGAAAAGCTGGTTTTAGTCGGTTCGTTAAGAAATTTGCAGCGGAAAATTGCGAATTGGGACCAGCTTCTTACCGGCACTGATTGGAAAATTCCCGATAGTTTCTTAGCCCAGGGCAATTGCTATTTAGACTGGCTGGGACCTGCTTTGATCAGGCACCGGGACGGTAGCGGCCTTAAAGCCGGAGCGGGACTTAACGATACCTGCCCTGAATTAAAGGATAAGTCGAGCTGGCAGGTTAAAATTTACCAGGAAGAGCTTCTGGTGGAGCGTGATGCCGAAGTAGCGGCTACCAGAGAAATGCTGGAATATATTAAAGACCTGCGGCCTATTCAAGTCAACCCTTATTATCACGAAAAGATCAAAGCCAGGCTGGATTGGATTTATCCCTATCAAGATATTACGGCGAAAAGTGCTAAAGTAACCGTTACCGAAATAAAACATAAGTTTCGCCAACCGGCAGCGAAAAATGAGGACAGGGAAAAACCTTATCTCGGTTTTAGCAAAAGGCCGCTTTTTTTACAGAAAGATAAAGGATTATCCCCTGCGGAGAGAGGTTCGGCTCTTCATACCGTTATGCAGCATCTTGATCTGCGGCGGGAAATCAGTAAAGAGTATTTGGGGGAGTTTCTTACAGAGCTGGAGAAAGCCGAAATATTAAGCCGCGAGCAAAAAGAAATCATCGATGTAAACCTTATCCTTAGTCTTCTGAGCAGTCCACTGGGAAAAAGGCTGCGTGCGGCTCGGAAGATAAAAAGGGAAATCCCCTTCAGTCTTACTCTGGATGCCTGTGAAGTGTATGAAGATTTGGCAGATTGCAGAGAAAAGGTTTTAATTCAGGGTGTGATAGACTGCTTATGGTATGAAAAGGACGGCTGGGTCTTGCTTGATTATAAAAGTGATGATATCCGGCTTCCGGGCATACCTGAATTTGTCAGGAACTATCAGGGTCAGATAAATTTATACGCCCGGGCCGTGGAAACCATTATGAAAGAGAAGGTTAAAGAGCGGTATTTATATCTTTTCCGTCTGGGACAGGCGGTAAAATTATAATTGAGAATTGAGAATTGAGAATTGAGAATTGAGAATTGAGAATTGAGAATTAGGAAGTGAGAAGTGGGAGTTATCCCGGGAGCGGTAAAATTAAGAAAGTAGCGGAGGTGCTAAGCCATGCGTATTTTACATACTTCAGACTGGCATCTGGGGAGAACTTTGGAGGGCAGGGACAGAAGCGCCGAACAGGAAGCATTTCTCCTGGAGATGTGCGATATTGCTGAAAAGGAAAAGGTTGATTTGGTATTGATTTCAGGGGATATCTTTGATACCCCCAATCCTCCTGCCCGGGCGGAGCAGCTTTTTTATCAAAGTCTCTATGAACTGGCGGCAGGGGGAAGAAGAGGTATTATCGCGATTGCCGGAAATCATGATAATCCTGAGCGCATAAAAGCTGCTGATCCTCTGGCCGAACAATTGGGAATAACGCTGGTGGGTTTACCTAAAGACCAGGCTGCCATAGGCACCGGGAGCGGAGGGAGGGTCCGCCGGCTGGAAGCGGGTCAGGGGTGGCTGGAATTAGCAGTACCCGGCTGCGACCATAGTGCGGTGGTCATAACCCTGCCGTATCCGTCGGAGCAAAGATTGCAGGAAATACTGGCTGAGACCTTAGCGGAAGAAATCATGCAAGAGAATTATTCGGAAAGAATCGGTGCGATCTTTCGGAAGCTTACCCGGCATTATCGCCGGGATACCGTGAATTTGTGCATGAGTCACCTTTTTGTAAGGGGAGGCAAAGAAAGTGAATCGGAACGCCCGATCCAGTTAGGCGGATCTCCTACTGTTGATACATCAATGCTTCCCCTTAACCATGCCCAGTATATTGCCTTAGGCCATCTGCACCGGCCCCAGCGGGTGGGGGGAGCTGATCATGCCCGCTACTCCGGCTCACCGTTAAGTTATAGTTTCTCTGAGGCGGGACAGTCCAAGGTGATCTATTTAGTCGACTGCCTGCCGGGAAAAACCCCGCAGGTCCGGGAAATCCCCTTGAGCAGCGGCAGCCCCTTAGTACGCTGGGAAGCCCGGGAGGGCTTTCAGCAGGTGATTAAATGGTGTGAGGAAAAGCGGGATCTCACTGCCTGGATTGATTTAACGGTATATATAGATGAACCGTTAAACATCAGTCAGGTTAAACAATTAAAGGACCTCCGCCCCGGCATCATCAATATCAGACCGGTGTTTAATAAGCAAATGCCGGCCGGTTTTAAGGCGGAGAATAGGATGAATCTGCCTGTAGAACAATTATTCCGTGACTTTTATCAGCAAAATTTCCAGTCTGAGCCTAATGGCGAGCTTATCAGGTTATTTCTGGATTTGTTAGCGGAGGAGAAAGAGGTTGAAGCTTCATGAGGCCGATCTACTTAAAAATAGCAGGACTGAATAGTTTTAGAGAGCGCCAGGAAGTTGATTTTACCCAGCTGGGGGAATCAGGTGTCTTTGGGATTTTTGGTCCGACAGGAAGCGGCAAATCTACCGTTCTTGATGCCGTTACCCTGGCCTTATACGGTAAGGTTGAGCGGGCTAAAGGCGGCACCCAGGGCATTATCAATCAAAATGAGGCTAAAGCTTACGTATATTTTGCTTTTCAAATCGGCACCAGAAAATTTATAGCGGAAAGAACATATAAGAAAGGTAATGACGGCAGTGTTACTCAGAATAGCTGCCGTTTAGCCGAAGACGGCCCTGACGGTTTGCAGGTAATTGCGGAAAAGAAACGGGAAATGGATGAACAGGTCCGGAATATTTTAGGTTTAACCGTAGAGGATTTTACCCGGGCTGTTGTCCTGCCCCAAGGCAAATTTCAGGAATTTTTGACTTTGCAGGGCGCGGAAAGACGCAAAATGCTGCAGAGGATTTTTGCTCTGGAAAAATACGGGGAAAAGCTGACTCAGCGCATCAGGGACAGGCTGTTGGAAACCAGGCTAAAAGAAAACACCTTAGAGAGCAGACAAAAGGAGTTGGGTGACGCATCCCTGGAAACCCTGCAAAGTCAAGAGAAGATTTTAAATGAGGCCGAACTTGTGCGGGAGGATTTGGCTAAGCAGGGCGAAGCAGCTGAGAAGGCCAGGGCGGAATATAAACAAATCTTAGATTTGCAGACAGAACATCAAAAAACAGCCGGGGAGCTGGAAAAGCTTACCGGTAAAGATGATGAATTTACGGCTAAAAAAGCACGCTTGGACAAGGCTCTTAAGGCTGAACGCCTTAAACCCTTTATGGAAATTAGGAATAAGGAATTAAACCAGCGTGACCGGATTTTGAAAAAATTGACCCTGCTGGAAAAAGAGGCTGCTGCCGCGAAACTGGCTTATGATGAGGCGGAAAAAATGCTTTTCCTGGCCCAGGATCAGCTTAATGATGAAGGCGAGAAACGCAAACAGGAAATGATCAAGCTGGAAGAAGCATTAAGCATAGAAGAAAGAAAAGATGAACTGGAAAAGCAGCGGGAAAAGCTGTTGAATGAATATCAAAGCCGGCATAGCGTTTATAAAACCCTGGTAAATAATATCAGCCATTTAAAAGAGCAAAGGGGTCAATTTAAGGAAAGGCAGCAGAAAGTGGCCCGGGATATGGAAGTAAAAAATGCCCTGGTAAGTGAGGAAGAGGAAGTCTTACGGCAGAAAGAAGCCTGGCTGCAATTGCAGGAAATCAGGGTAAGATTTGCCGAGTTTGCTGAAGAGAAGAGGGCTAAGGAGAAGAATTTTACCCAGACCGGTTATCAGATCAGGAATTATTTTGAGCAGGCAGCAGGAATCAATAAACAACTAGCACGGCTGGAGGATAAGTTAAACTCTCTTACTCAGCCGGAAATGGACCAACTGCAGCTGAATACCTACCGGGAACAGCTGGCGAACTGGGAAAAAGAGCTGATTACTTTGAAACACTATTATGATCTGGATACGGCCAAACAACAAGAGATTGCGGGGTTGAACACGAAAAGGGCTCTTTTAGAAGCAAAACTGCAGGAGAAAAATGCCCTGCATGATCAATTGCGTTATGAGAAGGAGAAGATTTTTAAGGAACTGACAGCATTAGAAAGAAATATTAAAGAAAAAGAGTTAAGCAATTATGCACAAATTCTCCGGGAACAATTAGCAGATCATAAGCCTTGTCCTGTCTGCGGTTCCCTGGAACATCCCAATCTTGCTGTTTTAAAGGCAGAGCGGGAAGAGGTTAATATTTTACGGCACCAATTGGCTGCGGGACAGGAGACATTCGCTAAGCTGGAAGCAAATCTCCAAAATGTCTGTCAGGAATGCTCACAATTAAGTATGCAAATCAGTAATTTCCAGGAAGCTCTTAGAAGCTGTCAAGAGGAAAGGGAAGCTTTGCAGGCACAGAGGGAAAGATGTTTGCCGGCTTTGCCTGGTCCCTGGAGGACCTTAGCCATTACAGAGATGGAAGCAAAGCAGCAGGAGGCTTTAGAGTTTTTTAAAAATCGGCAGCAGGAATTAGAAGAGTTTTTAAAAACAAAAGAAAAACTGGGCGCCGAGATTGAAAAAGTAAAGAGCAGCTACATTGAGCAAAACATCTTATTAAAACAAGCAGAAGCTAAAGCAGAATCCATTAAAGAGGATTTAACTTTATTATACAGCAGAGAGGAAACACTGGTCCGGGAGCAAAAAGAAAAAGAGGATAAATTTAAGCGCTTAGCCCGAGGACAGCAGGGGGAAGCTATTCTTAAGAAGTATGAAGATCTCCGGGCAGCTAAACAGGCTTTAGAGAATCTCAGAAGAGAAGAGAAAAAAATAATTGACCATTCCGAGCAAGTATCTGATGAATTGCAGGCTAAAAATGATGAAGCACTGAAATTACAGCAAATCCTGGAGACGATTAAACTGGAAGGACAGAATTGCAGCAGCATAATTCAGGAACTTACCGATAAATTAAACAAAATTACGAAGGGCAGACGGGTCCAAGAAGCAAAAAGAACGGCAGAAGCCGAACTGCAGTTAATCACTGTTAAGTGGGAAAAGTCTCTAAACGATAAGGAGCAGCAAAGACAAGCCTGGGAAGAAAATAAAACTTTGCTTTACAGTTCGCAGCAGGAATTAAAACAGGTCGCGGAAAGGATAAAGGGCTCGGAAGAAGAATTGTCCCAAAGGCTGGCTGACCTTAATTTTTATTCTTTAGGAGAGGCGGAGTCTTATCTGGCTGCCGGGGACGAGATAAATTTATGGCGCAAAGAAATTGATGAATATGGACAGGCTGTAGCCTTCGCCAGGAAAAATCTTGCTGTTCTGCAGGATAAGCTGGCGGGCCGGAGTATTTCTCCGGAAGAATGGCAGGAATTTATGAAAAATAAAATACACTTAGAAGAAGTACTGGCTCTTCAGGTTCAAAAAGTTCATAATTTTACCTATCAATTGAAAATAAGAAAAGAGAATCATGAACGCTGGAATGAATTAGAAAGGCAGCGGCAAGTAATTCGACAAGAAATAGACCGGCTCTTTCTTTTGGAAAAGCTTTTTAAAGGCAATACTTTTGTGGAATTTATGGCTGAAGAACAATTGCTTCACGTTGCTTTAGATGCTTCACGGCGTTTGGGAGAGCTGACAAACTACAGGTATGCACTGGAGCTGGATTCGGAGGGAGGCTTTATTATCCGGGATGATGCCAACGGCGGCCTGCGCCGGCCGGTAGCTACTTTGTCCGGGGGCGAAACCTTTTTAACTTCTTTGTCTTTAGCCCTGGCTTTATCCAGCCAAATCCAGCTGCGGGGTCAATTTCCCCTGGAATTTTTCTTTTTGGACGAGGGCTTCGGGACTTTAGACAGTTATTTGCTGGAGACGGTAATGAATTCTTTAGAGAGATTGCATACGGAGAAGATGACCATCGGTATAATCAGCCATGTTCCGGAGTTAAGGGCCAGAATGGCCCGCAGCCTGCTGGTTGAACCTGCCGAAAAAGGCGGCCGGGGAACCAGGTTATGTGTCTCCCTGGCCTAAAGGCTGCTGCCGGCTTATTCTTGCGGGACTAGCGGTTATTGTTCAGGGATGCTTAGATAGAGATAAAAGATTTCCGTACTTCCCCTTGAGGGCGGCTGAGGGCTGTGATGTATTCTTAAGCCGGAACGGGGAAAAGATACCTAGGTAATGTTACCATGCAGGGGCTATTCGCCGGAGGCTGCTTTTACGGTCGTGTATCACTCGATAAAAATGGGGTTTTGTTTATGCCAAAAGTACTAAACTTAGCGCTAATACTGGTCTTAATACCGGCCTTTACTGCTTGTGGGACATCAGAAATGAGCTTAGACGATATTGAGTATGTAATTCTTACCGTAGAAAGCTCCCGGCAGGCCGGTTATCATACTGTTGTTTTCTATGAGCCGGAAAATATCAAAAAGTTGTTGCAAATGGAGGCTGAACTGGCTAAAGATAATTCTGGCCAAGCTGCAGGAGAGACCCGGAATGTCGATGTGAAATTCCAGTATTGCCTAAAAAATGGTGATGCGATAAAAAAACGGTACAAGGATAATCCGGCCACAGATAAATATTGGCAAGAACTTTATAACTGCCGGGAATATCAGGAACAGGCTGTCCCTTTATTTAAACTGAACAGGGATAATCTAAAAAAAGTCTGATTTTTGCCCGGATAGGTTTTTATAATCCCCTTGACATTCCGGAGGGGCGAAGCGTATTGTAAGGCTCCCTTTTGCCTGACGGGGAGCTTTTTTTGCTGAATTCAAAAATAGTACGGGGCGTTAAGGCCGGAGATAATACGTATTAGGAAAAGTGATGGGAAGCTGTTTTTAAAAAAGTGCGGGGATGTTTGAAAGAGAAGTAAAGAAGGTAAGAGTTAGAAAACAACTTAAGGGGTGGACTGAAATGTTTCTAAAAAGTATTAAAATCAAGCTTATTGCTCTTACGGTAATTCCCATTTTTTTATTTACCGCACTTACCTTGGCCTATATCTTACCCTCCATCAAAGAAAATATCTATTCCGAGAAAAGGAGCCAGACACAGGATATTGTTTCTTCCGCTTTATCACTAATCAACTACTATTATTCTCTCGAAAGCAGTGGACAAGTCACCGGAGCAGAGGCGCAGAGACGTGCGGCTGAAGCCATCAGGTCAATCAGATTCGGTGATCAGGAAGCGGATTATTTATGGATAAATGACTTGCAGCCGCGAATCGTAATGCATCCTTTTCAGCCTGAGCTGGAAGGTCAGGATGCTTCCAATATTACGGATCCCGACGGTCTGCAGATCTTTACGGAATTTGTCCGGATTGTTCAGGAAGAGGGGGCAGGCTATTTAAACTACTCCTGGCAGTATTATGATGATGCCGAACGTGAAGAGCCCAAACTGTCTTATGTGGCTTCCTTCGAGCCCTGGCAGTGGATAGTAGGAACGGGAATATATGTTAATGACGTTGAGGAAATTGTGGCGCAAAAGAAACAAATTATTCTACTGGCCCTGGCCCTTTTAATTCTGATTACGATGATTATCGTAATCAGCTATGCCAACAGGTTCATAATTAGACCGATTAACGTCCTGAAAACCAATATGGAGTTAGCAAGCGGCGGAGATTTAACGATCCGGTCACAGATAGCCGGTGAAGATGAGGTAGGGATTTTGGCAAGAAGTTTTAACAAAATGATCGAAGCCAACGGGTTATTGGTACGGGAGATCAATAGTACAACCGAACAACTCTCTCTTTCTACGGGGCATGTCAATAAAGCCCTGGAAGAAACAACCGCCAGTATGACCGAGATAACTGTCGGTATCGATAAAGTTGCTCAAGGTGCCCAAAATAACGCCGGAATCTTGAAAGAAACCAATACCGGGGCGGAAGAAGTAGCCAAATCTGCCGAACATGTTGCCGACTCTTCCCAGAATGCCTCTGAAGACAGTAATAAAGTTAACCAACAAGCTCAGAATACTTTAGAGGTTATGAATAAAGTTGAAGAAACTGTAAATCTTTTGGACGCCGGGCGCAGGGAAATAAGCAATGTCGTTCAGCAATTGGCTGCCGAAACGGAGAATATTTCAAATTTTGTCACTATCATTACCAATATTGCCGATCAGACGAATTTATTAGCCCTAAATGCAGCGATTGAATCGGCCCGGGCCGGCGAACACGGCCGCGGATTTGCCGTGGTGGCCGATGAGGTGAGAAAACTGGCCGAGGAATCGGCTAAATCTGCTCAGGAAATCCACGATTTAATTAAAAATATTCAGCAGAAGACCAATACTGCTGTTGCCACCAGTAATAAAACAGGAGATTTAATCACGAAAACAGTCTCCCAGGTGCAGGAAGTCAAAGGAGAAATCTCCGGGATCGTAAAGGCGATCAACAGGGTTAATACTCAGATCCAGGAAATGGCGGCAGCGGCTCAGCAGCAGTCGGCATTAAGCCAGGAAATGACGGCATCCGTTCTGGATATCTCAACTGTTACCGATGAAACAGCAGCCAATTCCCAGGAGATTTCCGCGGGTATTCAAGCCCAGGCAGCTGCCATGGAGGAGATCAGCGCAACTATGGCCCAGTTGGAAAATATGGCGAAGACTTTACAGGCTAAAGTACAAGCTTTTAAAGTGAAATAAAAGGCAGATGACTTTCTAAGTCCAGGAAATGACAGTAATAATAAAAAATTTACATATTTTCAATATAATATGTCGAAAAAAGATGGAAAAATTTGCTGTAATGTTTTATAATAATAAGCAAATTGATTTAATGGGAGGATTGTAATATGTATAGAAAACCAGCACTATTTCAGTTAGTGGTGGTTTTTTTCAAAATGCTGTAATATGCCTGCAAACGTTAATCGCACTTTCAAGGGCAAACTATCTGAAAGGATAGGGCGCAAAGCCATGGGTCTACGGTTTCCGCTATGACTGCCAGGCTGCCTCCGGTATAGCCAAATATTATTTCAACAAGGAGAGAAAAAGATGGATGTCAAATATATTAACCCTTTTTTACTGGCTACAAGCGATATTGTCAATCAAGTTTTAGGGGTGGCACCGGTTTTTGAAAAACCTTTTATTAAAACCACCCCCTATTCTAATGCTGAAGAACTATTAGTTATTATTGGTGTTACAGGTGAAATGAACGGTAAAGTCTTAATTAATATTGGTAAGGAGAGTTGTATAAATATTGCATCCCAGATGATGGGCGGTATGCCTGTAGAGTTTAACGAGCTTTCTAAAAGTGCCGTAAGCGAATTATGTAATATGATATTAGGAACGTCTGCTACCCATTTCGCATCACAGGGGATGTCGGTAAATATTACCAGTCCTACGGTCCTCGAAGGACATAATATCACCGTATCACAAAAAGAACAGGTGATTTGCATTCCAATTAATGTTGGCAACGAAATAAAAATAACGGTAAATATTTCAACAGAGAGGAAAGCAGCATAAAGGAGGATTAAATTAGTGTCTAAAGTATTAGTTGTAGATGATGCAGGATTTATGAGAATGATGATTAAGGATATTCTCAACAAAAATGGTTTTGAAGTTGTCGGTGAAGCGGAAAACGGGCATAAGGCTATCGAAAAGTTCCAGGAATTGCGACCGGATATCGTAACAATGGACATTACAATGCCTGAGCTTGATGGTATTGCTGCTGTCAAGGCCATTAAACAAATCGATCCGGCTGCCAGGATTTTAATGTGCAGTGCGATGGGGCAGCAGGCCATGGTCATTGATGCAATTCAAGCAGGTGCTAAGGATTTTATCGTGAAACCATTTAAACCGGAAAGGGTACTTGAGGCGGTATCAAAAGCATTGGCTTCTTAAGATTTCCGAAGTTTGGAGGGGTTAAGGATGAGTGTAAATGAGTATTTAAATTTATTCTTAGAAGAATCCAGGGAACATTTACAGATTTTAAATGAAGAACTGCTGAAACTAGAACAGAACTCTGAGGACAAAGATGCAATAAATGAGATATTCCGGGCGGCACACACCTTAAAAGGCATGTCTGCTACCATGGGATATGATAAAATTGCGGAACTGACACATAAAATGGAGAATTTACTGGATAAATTGCGGGAAGATAAGTTGAGTTTCACCGCAAACATCGGGGAGGTTCTTTTCGAGTGCGTCGATGCGCTGGAAGTAATGGTGGAGAATGTTGCAGCAAACAATTCGGAAGATTACACGATTACGGATTTGGTCAACCGTTTAGAAAATTATGAATCAGCGAGAACTGATCAACAAGTCCGGACCGGGGAGAACAAAATCGAATTAAATGATTTTGACCGGAATGTCATACATACTGCAACTGATAAAAATTTAAACAGCTATCAAATAAAGATCGGCATAACTCCTGATTGTGTGATGAAATCTGTACGGGCCTTTATGATTTTCAATAATTTGGAAAAAATTGGGGAAATTATTAAGTCTGTACCTCCTGTTCAGGATATTGAAGACGAAAAGTTTGATCATAACTTTACCATTATTCTCATCACGGATAAAAGCCGGCAAGATGTTGAAAAGATCATCAATCAGATTAGTGAAATCGAAATATTGGGGATGGAAGCATTAGGAGAAGTACGGCATGAGGCTCAGGATTTTCTCCGGGAGGAGAAAGCTGCCGGCAAAACTGAGCAGGCTCAAGTTTCCCAGGATAAAAAGAATGGAGTTAATCATAAAATCAGTCAGACAGTGCGAGTGGATATTGGCAAACTGGACAGATTGATGAACCTGGTCGGCGAACTGGTCATAAACAAAACCAGACTTGAGCAGATTTTTAGAACAAATGACCTTTCGGCATTAAATGAAACTGCCGAGCAGATCGACCGGATTTCGGCAGATTTACAGGCTGTTGTGATGGATGTCAGGATGGTTCCCATTGAACAGGTATTTAACAGGTTCCCCCGGATGGTTAGGGATTTGACGAAAGAACTTGGTAAAGACATTAATTTAATCATGGAGGGGAAAGAAACAGAACTGGACCGGACAGTGATCGATGAAATCGCCGATCCGCTGGTTCATTTAATTCGTAATTCTATTGATCATGGGGTCGAGAGTCCGGCCGTAAGAAAAACGAATGGCAAACCGCCGCAAGGTACTTTGAGATTAACTGCCAAACAGGAAGGCAATTCTATTGTTATCCTGGTAGAAGATGACGGGCAAGGCATAAATATCGCTGAAGTGAAGAGAAAGGCCCTGGAAAAAGGCTTATTCGCCGAAAGTCAATTAGAGCAGATGGACGAAAATAGTATAGCCAATATTATCTTTAGTGCCGGATTCAGTACGGCCAAGGAAATTACCGATATTTCCGGACGTGGTGTGGGCCTTGATGTAGTGAAATCTAAAATCCAATCTTTAAAAGGCCATGTTGCTGTTGAAAGCAAGGGGGGACAGGGCACCAAATTCACGATTAAGCTGCCCTTGACATTAGCGATTATTCAGGCTCTCATGGTAAAATTAGGCTCAGAAATCTATGCAATACCACTGGCAAATATTAATGAAACGACCAGTATCACTTTATCTGAAATCAAGAAAGTGCAAAATCAAGAGGTCATGGTTTTAAGAAATAATGTTCTTCCTTTAGTAAGACTGGGCAAAGTATTGAATGTTGCCGGCATCGAGGACAATCACGATGAATTATATGTTGTTGTTGTTAAGAAGAATGATAAAATGGTGGGCTTGATTGTTAATGAACTAATTGGCCAGCAAGAGATTGTGATTAGCTCATTAGGTAAATTTTTAAATGGAATTCCAGGAATAGCCGGTGCAGCTATTTTAGGAGACGGTACCGTGTCTCTTATTCTAGATGTTGCAACCTTATTCTAAGGGGGATTTATAATGGATGAAAGACAAATTGTCGCTTTTAGGCTTGGGGAAGAGGAATATGCGGTAAGTATTCAAGACGTCAGGGAAATTATCAGGCCGACGACTGTAACCAGGGTGCCCCGGACGGCGGAGTTTATCAAAGGTGTCATAAACTTACGGGGAGTTGTCGTTCCGGTAATCAATTTACACCAGAGATTCGGCAATACGGAAGAGCAGGTTACGGACCAAGCGCGGATTATCATTTTAAATAAAGAAGAAATAATTGTGGGAATCACAGTAGATAATGTAACGGAAGTTATCCGGATTAAAGAAGAGGATATTGAAGACCCTGACTTTACAGAAGCTGTAGATAGTAAATATATTGAAGGCGTAGGCAAATATAAAGAACGGCTGCTGCTGCTTTTAGACATTAAAAAGACTCTGGGTATAGATAATTAGAGATGCATTTAGGCATCTCTTTTTTATTAGGGCGCCATAGGCGCTTTTTTTATTGGGTGCTGAAAAAATTTCTCTTCATAGGGCCGGCCTGGCAGTTGGCAGGAAGGGCCGGGACATTAGCAATATTTAACATGTTAATAGTTCATTGACAAAATAATTAACTATGTTTATTATTAAGATTATTAATAAGGAGGGGCCTATGAAGGATAAGCGGAAAAAGGTTCTTGAAGTGGACCGGTTATTCCAGGCTTTTATTAAGGAAAACAAAGATGATTTTTATGAGTTGCTGCCGGCAGACATTACTCCGACCCAATTTATCCTGCTTAGTACGATTAAAGAAACAGCAAACTGCAAGGCGGCGGATATCGCGCAAATACTTTGTTTCTCTCCGGCTGCTGTCACACATTTAGTGGACAGGCTGAATGCAAATGACTGGGTTGACAGGGTCAGAAGTGAAAAAGACAGACGTATTGTTTGGCTTAAGCCGACAAAAAAAGGTCAAGAATTACTGCGGCGGGTCCAAAAGAAAAGATATGATATGTTACTGCAGCGTTTTGCAAATGTCAATGAGGAACAACTAGAATCCTTAATCGGCATGCTTAAAGTAATGCTGAAAAAATAACGGTAAATTAGGGAAGTGCAGGGAAGACGAGATGCTGCCCCGGAGTAAAAAATAACCCGGAGCTATGAACGAGGAACTTTTTCAGATAACAGTTTATTATTATGCAGAAAGGGGTTACCCATTGAAAAAGTCGCGAATATTTTCAATTATGATCCTGTTATTGGTCTCCATTCTTGCTCTGTCCGGATGTGGGCAGACCGACCAGGGGGAGGAAGAAATCACAGTAAATAAAATACCGGTGGAAACGATGGAAGTTACAAAAGGTGACTTCACAAAGTACTTAGTTCTTAGCGGAGTAACCAATCCCGGCAGTGTGGTCAATGTCCTGCCGAAAATAGCCGGCGGGGAAAAGATCATTGCCATCAATGTCAAGGAAGGGGATAAAGTAACAAAAGGTCAGGTCATTGCTACCCTTGACCAAAGTACGGTATCTATTCAGCTTGATCAGGCTCAGAAAGCTTATGATGACGCCCTTAAAAATTACGAGAGAAATAAAGTGTTGGTTGAATCCGGGGCTATTCCCCAGGTAAATTTTGAACAGGTCGAATCTGCTTTGAATCAGGCCCGTAATGCTCTGGATTCTGCCCGGCTTGCTTTTAATAATACGATTATCCATGCGCCGGTGAATGGAACAGTTACTGTTTTAGCAGTCGAAGAAGGGATGCTGGCATCAGCGCAAACTTCTCTTTGTACAATTGTAGATATCAATACGCTGGAACTCAATACCAGTGTGAATGAATTGCAAATCAACAAAATTACCTTAGGACAGGAAGTTAATGTTTCCATTCCTTCGGCAGATGCCGGGATATATGAGGGTAAAATAAGCTTTATCAGTCCGGTTATGGATGAAAGATCTAAATCTTATGCCGTTAAGGTCGCGATAGATAATCCGGAAAATGCCATTAAAGGTGGGATGTATGCCAAGGTTGAGGTGACCACCGATATCCATAAAGATGTTGTTACGGTTCCCAGGAAAGCGGTAGATATTAAAGACGGAGAAAGTAAAGTATTTGTAGTAGAAGGTGAAAAAGCCGTCTTAAAAGAAGTGGAGACAGGGTTAAACAATGGCCGGGAAATTGAGATCATTAAGGGTCTTCAGGCAGGAGAGCAGATTGTCGTGACCGGTAATGAAGATTTAGTGGACCAGGACTTAATTACCGTCGTTAATAGAGGTGAAGACCAATGAGGCTCTCGGACCTGGCAGTAAAAAGACCTGTTGCTATTTTAATGATCGTTCTGGTTGTGCTTTTATTAGGCGGAGTTTCATTAACGAGATTAGCGGTAGATTTATTTCCCGAGCTAAACCTGCCTGTTGCTGTTACTGTAATTAACTATGAGGGAGTAGGACCGGAGGAAATAGAGCAGATCATAACCAAGCCTATCGAAGGGCAGTTGAGTACGCTAACGGGGATTGACAGCATCAGTTCCAGAAGCTCCCAGGGAACCTCGCTGGTCATTACCCAGTTTAAATGGGGCACCAATATGGACCAGACTCTTATTGATTTACGGGATAAAGTTAACCAGATCAAGTCTTATCTGCCCGATGAAGTAAGCGAACCCATGATCATGAAAATAGACATCAATGCTACCCCTGTGGTAGACCTGGGTGTTACCGGGGAGCAGGACCTGGACCAGCTGAAAAAAATAGTTGAGGATAAGATCCAGCCCCGTTTAGAGAGAATACCGGGGGTGGCCTCGGTCCAGATAAGCGGCGGTAAGACCAGGGAAATCCAGGTGGAAATGGACCCCTATAAACTGCAGGCTTATGATTTGACGCTAAATGATATCACTACTGCCATTAGCTCGGAAAACCATAATATTTCCGGCGGTTATCTTGAAGAAGGAGAAAAAGATTATCTGCTCAGGATTAAGGGTGAATTCACCAGTATTCAGGATCTGGAAGATATTATGGTCACCCTGAAAACAGGCGAGAATATGCCCTTAAAGGATTTAAGCGAGATCAGGGATACCTATCGAGAAGTGGATAGTTTTACCCTGATCAACGGTACCCCCAGTATAGCTGTCAGCATCCAGAAGCAGAGTGATGCCAACACGGTAGATGTTTCCGATCGTGTTCAGGAGACTGTCCGGGAACTTGAAAAAGAGCTTCCGGAAAAGGTCAGCATCAAGGTGGCTTCCGACCAGGCAGAATTTATCAGACAGGCTATTAGCAGAGTCGTGCAAAACGGTCTTATTGGTGCAGTCCTGGCGGTGGTTATCCTGTTTTTATTCCTGAGAAATATGCGCAGTACCATGATCATAGGTACAGCTATTCCCATCTCTGTCATTACAACCTTTATTTTGATGTACTTTGGAGGACTAACCCTTAACTTGATTTCTCTGGGAGGATTGGCCTTAGGGATCGGGATGATGGTGGATAATGCCATTGTTATTTTAGAGAATATCTATCGTTACCGGCAGCAGGGATACAGCCGGATTGAAGCCGCCAAACAGGGAGCGGCGGAAGTAGCGTCGGCTATTGTTGCTTCAACTTTAACAACGGTAGCGGTGTTTCTCCCTATTATCTTTGTAGAAGGTATCGCATCACAAATTTTTAAACCGATGGCTTTAACGGTATCTTTCTCCCTGATTGCTTCCCTGCTGGTAGCTTTAACATTAATCCCCATGCTCAGTTCCAAATATCTCAAGGTTGAAAAGAACGGCAACGGCAGTCCGCTGAAAAGAATAAGTAAGCTATGGCTGAAGCTTTTAGATGCCCTTGATGAAAAATACCGGGCTTTACTGGGCTGGGCCTTAAAAAAACGTAAAACGGTTATTTTTGCAACACTAATTGCTTTAATAATTAGTATTGCTCTTATCCCCCGCATAGGGATGGAGTTTATACCGGAACAAGACAGCGGTCAGTTTTCCATTAGTGTTAATCTGCCTAACAACAGTGTCCTGGAAAGAACGGAAAAAGTATTGTCCCGGGTAGAGGCGATCGTCAGTGAAATTCCGGAGGTCGAAACAGTATTTACTTCCGTGGGCTCCGGCGGCGGATTTTCTCTGGGAGGGGGTAAAAGCACCCATCAAGGAAATATTTCCGTAGAATTAGTTCCTGTAAGCCGGCGGACCCGGGGTATTCAGGAGATTCTTGACGAGATACGGGAAAAAACCGCTGTTATTCCCGGTGCCGACATTTCCCTAAGTGCAGAAAGCATGAGCATGGGAAGTTCCCAGGCAGCCGTCTCATTGTCCATCAAAGGCTATGATCTGGATGTCCTGCAGAATTTGGCAGATCAGATAGCGGCTAAGGTAAAAGAGGTTCCGGGTACCAGGGAAGTAACGACCAGTCTGGAGGAAGGGAGTCCGGAAATCGCGATTGCTCTGGACAGGCAGAAAGCGGCTGAATACGGCATTTCAACGTACCAGGCCGCTCAGAGCTTAAGGATGGGAATCCAAGGTGCGACGGCCTCCAGATACCGTACCGGTGGTGAGGAGATTGATATCAAGGTGATCTTAAAGGAAGCAAACAGGCAGAATATCGAGGACTTAAAACGGATTATGGTCCCTACCATGCAGGGCGCTAATATTCCCCTGGAAGAAATAGCGGAAATCCGGTATGAGACAGGCCCCAGTACGATTACCAGGACAGACCAGTCCCGGGAAGTAACGATAACCGGTGATCTCAGCGGCCGGGATTTAAACAGCGTTATGCAGGATATTACCGGGGAAATTGCTGCGATCAACATGCCGGTCGGTTATGAAGTAGAAGTAGGCGGTTCTAATCAGGATATGCTTGAATCTTTCCAGAGTCTGGGTTTGGCGTTGATACTGGCGGTAATTTTGGTGTATATGATTCTGGCCGCTCAGTTTGAATCTTTACTGTACCCTTTCATCATCATGTTTAGTTTGCCACCGACCTTAATCGGAATTGTGGGAGGGCTGCTGATTACCGGCAGAACCCTGAGTGTACCGACCTTTATCGGGATAATTATGCTGGCAGGTATCGTCGTAAATAATGCCATCGTATTAGTAGATTATATCAATACCTTACGAAAGAGGGGCCTGGAAAAATTAGAGGCTATTTTAGAGGCCGGGCCTACCCGGTTAAGACCAATCTTAATGACAACTTTAACCACGGTGCTGGCCTTAATACCTCAGGCCTTAGGGATTGGTGAGGGAGCAGAAGTATCGGCCCCCATGGCGACTGCCGTAGTGGCAGGTTTAAGCTTCTCAACCTTGATTACACTGGTCTTAATTCCGGTGACCTATTATATCCTCGACGAAATAGGTGCGAAAAGGAAAAAAAGAAGCAAAAAAAGTGCTGAAGAGCTGACGGCAGAATAAAAATAACGGGAAAGCAAAAAGGTTTAGGGTATAGTCCCTAAACCTTTTTGCTTAGGGTTAAAATGAATGACGGCGGCTGTAGTTTATAGAATAAAATATGCAACTGTCCCGGGGAAGAGTGGATTTTTATTCGTAAGGAGGATAATTGCTTTTTTACTGTATAAATACGGCGATAAGGTTAAAACATATATCGTATAAACATCTTTATTAAAGGAGTTAGGTTATTATGCCGGCTAAACCTAAAGAGAAAGTAATTCAACCGCCCCAGCATCAGGAGCGCCAGCCGGGACTGGAAACTTTAATGAATCCCCGGCCCCGGTCGGAAGACCCTGACTATCTGGGCAGCGGCAAACTGCACAATAAAGCTGCTTTAATCACCGGCGGGGACAGCGGTATTGGCAAAGCTGTCGCGATTTATTTTGCCAAAGAAGGTGCCGATGTTGCCGTTATCTTTTTAAACGAAAGTCAGGATGCCCTGGAAACCAAAAAACAGGTGGAAGAGGAAGGCCGCAGGTGTCTTTTAATCTCCGGTGATGTCGGCGCTGAAGAGTTCTGCAAAGAGGCTGTGGAGGAGACCGTAACACAATTGGGGAAATTGGACATTGTCGTGAACAATGCTGCCGAGCAGCATGTTCAGAAGAATTTTGCGGATATTACCGCCCAGCAAATGGAAAGGACCTTTAAAACCAATATTTTTGCCTGCTTTTATTTGACGAAAGCAGCCTTACCACATTTACATCAAGGCAGCGCGATTATTAATACGGCTTCTGTCACGGCCTATAAAGGCAACCCTTTATTAATCGACTACTCTGCCACCAAAGGGGCCGTAGTCGCTTTTACCAGGTCGTTAGCCCTTTCCTTAGCCGCAAAGGGGATCCGGGTTAATGCCGTTGCTCCGGGACCGATCTGGACCCCGTTGATTCCTGCCAGTTTTTCGGCGGAACAGGTAGCTGTTTTTGGCTCCGCGACACCCATGCAGCGGCCCGGACAGCCGGAAGAAATCGCTCCATGTTATGTCTTTCTGGCCTCTGACGACGGATCATATATGACGGGACAGGTACTCCATCCCAACGGCGGAGAGATCGTTAACGGGTAGGGGTGAGGGAACACCGCAGGTTATTTGTTTTTGATTTCCGGCAAAATTTGCGGTAATTTTGTTAAAGTACCTTTGTTAACCATGTTATAATAACTGAAGCATAACAAATTTACTGCTTAGCTGCCGGAAGCGCAAAAAGACCGGGAACATGCAGACTATTATGAAACAATAAAGAAAAGGCCGGTCCCCGGATCGATTAAGAGGGGAGCTTGGGGGAGATAGAATTGCTCTAAAGGCAGACACGGGGGCAGGAATCTGCCCCCGTGCCTCAGCCGGCTATTCCGGACAGGGAAACTGAAAATTAAGTTCTGCCAGTAAAAAGTTTAGTAAATCCTCGGTGGCAAAAGAATTATTGACAAAAACCAAGCCGGGATTTCCTTCTAATCTGTTGATAAAAAATAGGATAAAGTAATTCAGCGGCGAAATATTTAACGTATAAGTAAAAGGTGTAAGAATGGCATTTCCATTGGAAATTACCAGGGATAAAGCAGGCAGAAAATCTACCTTGAGTTCCGGTGGATTTTGTAATGACTCATGGATAAAAGTATTGACGGTTTGGTCCGAGTGAATGGTACAATCCTTGTCATAAGGAATTTCATTAAGCTGGACTTGATTTATAAATAATCCTACAATATACGTAGGTAAGCTGATCTGAAGATTGGTTATTAAAGAAGCAGCACCGGCAGCGGAATCAGCGCCGTTTTCAGCAGAAGAATTAGCTGAAGTTGTGTTGATAAAATAAAATAATCTATTTTCATTCCGGAAAATAACCTTACCGTCTTTAATAATCGGGTTGGCATTATTTAAAAAAGCACTACATGGAGGGAGTTCGCCGCCTTCATACAGATTGCAATTAGGAAATTCCATCAGTTGATTCACCTCGGTTTAAAAGTATTACTAATTTACAATATGCTATTGAGCAGGACGACGTTCATCATTGCTTGTAATATTTTACCAGATAAAATCCCGGACATAATATTACCCGTGATTATCAAAAACAGGCTGCCAAAATTATTTTTAAACCTCGCTGAAAGAGGCTGAATTTAATTAAGATTCTTGCGTAAATCACAGAATAATAAGCGGCAGGGTTTAAGACCTGCAACCTGACAGATATCTGTGAATTGTAATCATTGCCAGAGGGCAGCGGACATTTTTGGAAATATTAGGAGGTGGGTTCCCTGGAAGCAGCTGATTTTATCCGGGAAAGAGTACATGACTATTATTGGAATGAAGATTTGAATTGTGCTACGACCATGCTAAAGGTATTGGCGGAAATTTTTGCCGTCAGGCTGGAACCGCAGGTTTTAGCTTCGGCAACCGGTATGCATGGTGCAGGTAAATTCGGGGCACAATGCGGGCTGGTTGAAGGAGCCTTAATGTTTCTGGGCATATGGGCCGCTTCCCGAGAGCTCCCCGGGGAAGAAGCAGTGGTCTTATGTTATCATTATGCCCATGAATTTCAAGGTAAATTTCACAGTTTGGTCTGTAAAGAATTACGTCCCCGGGGTTTCCAAGAAGATGATCCTCCTCATTTATGTGAAGAACTGACGAAAAATGCAGTGTACTTTACCGCCAATTATATTCGGAATCAAGCTAAGATTCCGGCGGATTTTAAAGATTAATTTTAAGGGGATTTTGTGGTGTTAAAAAGTGAAGAAAATTAAGCAGTGCTATCAGGGGATGGGGAAATTTGTTTTAGGGTTATTTTTGGCATGGTTTATTTCTTTTGTAGGTATTGAAGCTTTAATCGTACAGGCCGCCCATTCCCAGGAAAATGAGCAGGCTGAATATGTAATTGTTCTGGGGGCAGGACTGAGGGGACAACAATTATCCCTAACGCTTTATTATAGACTTAATAAGGCGATTGAATATCTGAACAATAATCCTGCAGCCGAAGTAATTGTATCAGGCGGGCAAGGAGCGGGAGAAGATATTGCCGAAGCAGTGGCTATGAAGGATTATTTAATGACAAATGGAATTCAAGAAAAGAGGATTTTCACAGAAAGTGACTCAACCAATACCTTTGAAAATCTTCTTTACTCCAAAAGAATATTAACGCAGGAAAAGGGTTTAAGTAATGGAATCAGGGTAATGATTATCACCAGTGATTTTCATATGCTGAGGGCTAAGCTGCTGGCCTCAAGGCTTGGCTTGATCCCGTATGGGGCCCCCTCCCCAAGCGTTGATTACCTAAAGCCTTATTATTATTTCCGGGAATATTTTGCAGTACTTAAATCTTTATTATTAGATTTTGAGCGTAATGTTTCATGGTGCTGAGAAAAGCTGCGGGAGGATGCTGTTTAGTGAAATAGCAAGAGTGTGATAATATGGTGGTAGTATTAGATCCCGACCGGAGGACAGACGGAGGAATCAAAATGGCGATCAGTGAAGAATTTAAAGATTATGTTGTTGATCAGTTGGGACAGCTTGGTTATCTCAATGTACGGAAGATGTTTGGCGGGGCAGGTATTTACCATGAGGGGCTGATTTTTGGTCTGATTGCAGATGATGTTCTCTATTTTAAAGTAGATGAAAGTAACAGAGGTGACTACACGGGAGCCGGAATGGAACCCTTCCGGCCTTTTGCCGGTAAGCCTATGAGCATGTCTTATTATGAAGTTCCCGGAGAAGTTTTGGAGGATTCCCGGCAATTATTTGCGTGGGCGTGCAAAGCTTGTCTGGTTTCCCAAAAAGCTTCGGCAGCCGGCAAGAAGAGGAAAAAAGGACATGGGATTAAACCGGGATATTTTTAGACAGGAGGTTATTGATTATGGAAATGAAACAAATAATTGAAAAATATTTAGCAGGGCTGCAGGCAGGAAATTATGAGGAAATTATTAAGCTGTTTTCTGCCGAAGCGCAGGTTCATTCGCCCTTATACGGAAAAGTAAAGGCCGGCAAATTTTATACTGATTTGTTTAATGATACTTCCAAATCAACGATCACTCTGCGCAATATCTTGCTTAATCAGGATAATCCCTCAGTGGGGGCCGGCCATTTCCGCTATGACTGGATAATGAAAGACGGGACGCCCACATCCTTTGAATGCGTAGATATCTTTAATATTGATCAGTCCGGTAAAATCGAAAAATTAACAATAATCTATGATACTGCGTCAACGACCCGGCAGGCATTTGCAAATCTAAAATAATTTTTCTGCCGGGTAGCAATAACTATATAAGAAATAGTTTATGGATGCAGGAACTGGCGGGAAATAAGGAGAGAAACATGTATGCAGGATAAGCAACTCACCTTAGTACCTTTAGAGATTACCTTAAGCATTTGCCGGTTAGCGCCTCAGGAGAGAATCCCTGAGTGGGTAAATGCTGCCGGTGATTTTCTTTCTATAACCCGGACCCGGGCAGAGCTATCCGTAGTTTGTCCCGCGGGTCTTGTTCCCGGAGGTATCCGGGCGGAAGCAGGCTGGAAAGCATTTAAAGTCCAAGGACAGCTGGATTTCGGTCTTACCGGGATTTTAGCCGCTATTGCCGAACCCCTGGCAAAAAAATCCATCAGTATTTTTGCCGTATCCACCTACGATACCGATTATGTTTTGGTAAAAGAAGCAGATTTTGCCGCAGCCAGGCATATTTTAAAGAATGATTTTGTGATCGGCTGATTCAATCAATTATCACCAAGAAAATCAGCGGCTGTAAAATAAATTACCGAAAGAGGTGGTCTAATTGGCAGAGCGTATAATCGGAAAGCTGGGGGATCCGGCTTTGCGTAAAGTTTGTAAATCTGTTTCCGGCGTGACTGTTCATATTATCAAGATCCTTGATGATATGAAAGAAACACTCGCGGCAGCAAATAACGGGGCAGCCCTGGCGGCTCCGCAGGTAGGCATTCTCAAAAAAATTGTTGTTATCGACAGTGGTGAGGGTATGATTGAATTGATTAATCCCGAAATAGTCGCAAAATCCGGTGAGCAGCTGGGGGCCGAGGCCTGTTTGTCCATACCCGGTATCTGGGGCAGGGTCAAAAGAGCTAACTATGTTAAAGTAAAGGCCTTGAACAGAGCGGGGGAGGAGTTTGTCATTGAAGGAGAGGAATTTATGGCCCGCTGCCTGCAGCATGAGATTGACCATTTGAGCGGTATTTTATTTATCGACCATGTTTCTCCCGGGGAAATTTTTAACGAGGTCACCAATGACCCCCTAAACATTTATGAATTGCTAAAGGCATCTAAAGCAAATCTTTAAGGCGTGTTTTCAGATAAGAACCGCACAAATTTTATAAAGAATTGAGGCGGGAAAATGACCGTAAAATATGTGCATACCAATCTTGTTGCCCGGGACCGGAAAAAATTAGCGGAGTTTTATATTGATGTATTTAACTGCAAGCCGTTATATCCGGAAAGGGACCTGGCCGGGCAATGGCTGGCCAAGCTGACGGGAATAAATGATGTCCGGATCAGAGGCATTCATTTAGAACTGCCCGGCTATGAAAATGGACCGACTTTGGAGATTTTTCAATATGAACCGGCTAATTTTAAAGAAGATGCTCCTCTGTTAAATGAGCAGGGATTCCGGCACATTGCTTTTCATGTTGCCGAGGTAGAAGAAACAGCCGCCCGGCTGGTCAGTAATGGCGGGAAAGTACTGAGTGAGATCATAAAACAGGATTACGGCGGGCTTGGCTTATTAACAGTTGTCTATGCTCAAGACCCTGAAGGCAACTTCATCGAAATACAGAATTGGAGCAAATGATTGATTAGGTTAAGATAGTTGTGAATACCAAGATCACAAAGGCTTGGTGAAGGGATAGGAGGGAAGTCCATGAAGATTCATTATCTACAGCATGTTCATTTTGAAGATGCGGCCAATATTGGAATCTGGACCGCAGAGAAAGGTCATCAAATGACAGGGACGCGCTTATTTGCCGGGGAGAGGCTGCCTTCGGCAGAAGAATATGATTGGCTGGTGGTAATGGGCGGACCCATGAATATTTACGAGGAAAATAAATATCCCTGGCTTACGCAAGAGAAAAGGTTTATAGAAAAGGCGATTAAGGAAAATAAAATTGTCCTGGGTATCTGCCTGGGAGCTCAGCTTATCGCCGACGTACTTGGCGGACAAGTTGTACATAATCAATATAAAGAAATTGGCTGGTTCCCTGTCTCCCTGACTGAAGCAGCGGCGAACCGCCCAAAGAACTATTCATTGCCTGAGTCTTTTATGGCCTTTCACTGGCATGGCGATACATTTGAAATGCCCCGGGGATGTACACGGCTGGCGGAGAGCGAAGGATGCGCCAATCAGGCTTTTGCGTATAGGGATCATGTTTTCGGGTTGCAATTTCATTTGGAATCTTCTCCCGCAAGTGTAGCAAATCTGCTAAGAAACTGCAGTGATGAAATAGTCCCCGGGAAATATATTCAAGAAACCGGCGCGATCTTAGGACAAAACTATTTTGCAGAAATATATAAAACGATGACATTATTTTTAAATAATATTGCCGGGTAATTTTAAATAATAATTAAAACGGAGAGACAGGAAGAAGGCGCAGGCTTTAACAGTCTTTAGTACAGCCGGCGGATGAGATATTATTTGGTCAGTGCCTGGTTCCGGTCCGGGAATTTTAAGTATTTAATGATAAAGAAAGTTGCAATTAGCGACCATAGATGGTAAAGCAGATAATAGGCAATTGTCGTATCATAAGTGCTGTATTTGGCTACCGTGGAGTCTAACGCGGGAACAAGGGCAAGCTGAAAGAACCACATACAAAATGCGATCCCGCTTAGTTTGATTAGTTTTTCTTCAGGACCCGTTGTTTTATAGAGGTATGCCGATAATATCCCGAATAAGCCGCCCAGACTATAATTTGTGATGATTCCTACCACCCAGGTACCAGTATGCATGGATTTATTGGGGATATGTAAAATGAATCTTGCACCGTATTCCGTTATACTTAAGGGGATTATCCCGGTAAAGTGAAGGGTTAAAGAAATTGTGGTTAATGCTGTTGTAGCAATTAAGCCTGCCAAAAAACCACAGGTCCATGTTTTGAACTTTACTTTTTCTTTAAAAGTAGCTTCCGGTTTATTTTTCATACTTAATCTCCAGGGGGCGATCTATTAATTATTATTTATGAATCCCATTAAAATATGCACGGTAAAAAAGATAATTTTGTGAAATTCCTTGAGTCACCCCAAAGATCTGTAGAGGAGATCAAAAAGTGGAAAAATATCAAATATTTTAGGTGAGGCTGAAAATGAAATTTAAGAATTATCACTGGCTTATGATACTGCTGACTTTTCTTTGTATGGCATTTTCCGTATATTATCCCCTTAGTAACTATGCTGAACTGCCGGAAAGAATTCCGACCCATTTTAACGGGGCAGGGCAGCCTGATTCATGGGCCCCGAAAAATATGGCTAACTTATTGACAGGTCAAGTCATTATCGTATTTACTTTATTCATTATGGTGCCTATTGTATGGTGGATGGCAGCGGTAAGTGACCCAAGGAAAATAATCAGCGGTCCCCGGAAAAAAGTAGAAAAAATGAGTCCGGCAAGAGCAGAGCAGGTCCGGGAGACAGTAGTTTTTCATCTGCTGTTCATCATGTTTCTGGTGGCATTATTAATTATGACCATTTCCCGAGGGACAGTTTTAGTTGCTCTGGCGGAAAAGACAGCCATAGGCGGAGGTGTGGCCTTTATCATTGTTTTATTGGTTTCTGATGCGGTTTTTTTAACCTGGCGGGTGATCAAGCTGGTGAATAAGCAGGATTCCTGTAATTAAAAATGCGGCTTAGTTAATCACGTGATATGCGCAAAAAAATTCCCTGTAACAGGGGAATTTTAAAGCGGGAAATTCCGGAAAGTCTAATGAAATTCAACATCAATCCGTTTTTTCGTATCGGCCTGGAGTTTGGGCATATGAATTTCTAAGACCCCGTTCTTATATTTTGCTGTTACACCTTCCGCAGAAACCCGGGCCGGCAAGCTGATTGAGCGTTGAAAACGTCCGTAAAAACGTTCTTGGCGGTGCATATTTTCTTCTTTAAATGCGTTGAGCCTGTTTACGGTACCGCCGATCACTAGGAGATTATTGTCAATTGCAATATCTACATCTTCTTTTTTTTCTAATCCGGGGATTTCACAACTGGCTACAACTTCCTTTTCTGTTTCGTAAACATCAATACTGGGGT
Source organism: Peptococcaceae bacterium (assembly GCA_049366715.1). Taxonomy (GTDB): domain Bacteria; phylum Bacillota; class Peptococcia; order Peptococcales; family BICA1-8; genus JBMNCQ01. The sequence continues at coordinate 57,434 of JBMNCQ010000007.1, forward strand.
TGCCGAAATTCTGCCCGAGATTTGTTCTGAGCGCAGGAATTTCCGTTGTAAAGAAACGGTCGAATTCACGTCTGATGTTTTCCAGCTGGCGTAACGGTTCGTAAGGGATTAAAGACATACTGCCAAACCTCCTCGCTAAGATTTATCATTTGCTACGTGTTAGAGTACCCAATGCGAGAATATCTATTCAACAGCAGGCAATTTACAGGAGAGAAATTTTGGCTATGGCCAGAGCTGCTTTTATGTAGTATAATTGTTTATTGTAATAGTTAAAATGTGTGCGGAGGTGTGTGGGGGAAGTAGGCAGGATAAGCAGAAAAGTGATTATCATGCTGATGTGGCTCAGTGGTAGAGCAGCGCACTCGTAATGCGCAGGTCGCCGGTTCAAATCCGGCCATCAGCTCCAAGTGATAAGCTGCATTTTTGTTGGTAGTAAACCAATGAAATGCAGCTTTTTCATATCTAAAACAGCCTTTATCTTTGTAGTACCCAAGTTGCTGCATTTTTGCGTTGAGGAGGATTTGAAATGAGTAAACAGATTACCACTATTCCTGCAAAAGACAATTGGTCGGATAAAAGGTTAAAGGTTGCTGCCTATTGTCTTGTCAGTACAGAGTATGGGGAACAAAGATAAAGTATAAAGTCACAAATAGCTTACTATACGCAAAAAATCTGTAATAATCCGGATTGGGATTTTGCCGGTATTTACGCTGAGCAGGAATCTGGTACAAGAGTAGATAAGAGAGATGAAGTTCAGCGATTAATGAAAGACGGCTAAAAGAATTAAGCGTAGAATATGCAAAAAGCAGGATGAAAAGCCTTTCGGCGCCAATATCATAGAACAGTTGGCAGAAATGATTCCTGCCCTTGCGGTAGCGGCAAAAAATATAAGAAGTGTTGCTTGCAAGGGATGAGCAACAGGTCATACTCCATGATAGCTATGACGTGCTTCCTTTTGAAGTTAAGACGATCAAAATAGAGCGCATCTTCGCGGACAAGATTCTGGCGGCTGAATTTTATTATCAGCGGCAAATGCTATTTGATGGAGCAAAGCATTTATACGATCTGACTTTGATGATGAAAACCGAAAGAATTTCTACCCTTCTTACCCGGCGAGATAAATTTCATAAAATGCTTGAATGTAAGCGGCGTGAGGAACAAAACAGAATCGGCAGCGACTTGGCGAATAAGTCTTTTGCTGATTTTCTGCTTTTTAAAGCCTTTGAAACTGACGCCAAGCTTCAGGTGACTTTTGCGGAAATGCAGAAAGTTTACATTTTTAACGATGCAGACATAATCCCATTTTCGGAAGTAATAAAGCAGATGGATAACCTTTACACGATAATGCACGGGCTGGACAGTTAAATGAATTTATACTACCTTGCGAACAGCCGCAGGTCGCCGGTTCAAATCCGGCCATCGGCTCCAAAATTTTAGATAGTTATAGATGCCATGCGGTCAAAGCCGCATGGCATCGGCCTTTTTGGGCGCACCGGGGTGAACGGCTATGAGGTGGGTTCCGATGGTGTAAGAAAAGCAAAATAACTGCAAGAGAGCGCCCGCATATTGCGACAGTCCCTCCACAATATACAAATTGCTTTCGATGCAGGCTCTGAATGGTTAGACGTTGTTATTTGTTTGAGAGCATATTCCCTCCAAAAGCAACAGGCAATGCTCCTCTGCTTGCTCTTTCAAATTAAAGTCGGGATAGCGGACACACCATTCATAGCTGATGCCCCGAAATGCCATCACAAAATGTCGGGAAAGGGCTTCCGCCGTTAAAGTGCTCTTAACCTCCCCCCGCCGGATCCCTTTCTCCAGTACACCATGAAACAGCGCATAAAGTTCTCTGTTGTAACCTTTCACCGCTTCGGTATCCACGGTTCCGGCCAGCAGCATTTGGTAAACCTTTTTCATATTTTCATAGCCGATGGTATTCAAAAGCGTTTCTGCTATTTTTTGAGTTAGCGCAAGGAGTACCTCTGAAGCTGGCATATCAGCGGGTAGCGTTTCTAAAAAGGTTTTGTAATCCGTGTCGGCTCGGGTTGCGTAGTCGGCAATCAAAATGGCGATCAGCGCATCCTTGGACTCGAAGTGTACATAAAAAGCACCCTTGGTGATACCGGCCTCGTCGGTGATGTCTTCTACGTTAACATCGGAGAAATTGCGCTCTGTAAATAACCTTTCCGCAATCTCATATAGCTTCTTTTTCGTTTCGGCTCCCTGCGCCTTCCGCTTGCCGAGTTTTTTCTCTCTCATATTTCCACTCCTCTATTGAATTTTTCAAAAAAAATCAGTATAATAAATTAGGTTAGTGAACCAATTTAGTGAACGCGGTTACTAATTTAGAGTATAGCACCTGTCAGGCTTAAATTCAAGTAGTCAGGCTGAAATAGTTACACTTCTTCGAATTCTGCCTGACAAAGTATGCAGTGCAATTTGTAGATTCAATAGGAGTTTTCATTATAAGAAATGGAGGAAATGGTATGAGCAGACACAAAACAAAGCAAAGGCTCACGGCTATGATGCTGTCCGTCATCATGGTTGTGGGTATGATGCCTGTCTCGGCGCAGGCTGAAACCGGCACATTTCCCATTGGCACAAGTGGTGAGATTACCGCTTGTGAGGCATTGGGGTCGGACATTGCAATGCGGCGTATGCCGCTTGGTACATCCGAAAAGGATTTGGAGTTGCCGGATACCCTGACGGCGACGATACAGATTGCAGCTTTAGAAGAAGAACCGGTGTTGGACTCCGGAGAAACTGATGCGGAGCCGGACAGCGCCGATACGGCAAGCGGGTCAGCGATTGGCATTGATGAAAAAGATGATACCGGAGCTGGCGTAGAGGCTGAAATTGCCTCTTCCTCCGATGCGCAAGAAGATGGGGAGCGCTTCGAAGCCGAGCCAATGGAGAAAACCGTGGACAGCACAGATGAAATTACCGTTCCCCTGCCTGCCACATGGGCTTCATCACCGGAATACGACGGCGAAGCGGCAGATACATATATTTTCACGCCCGAGTTACCGGAGGGATTTACCCCGGCCGGCGGCGTGGAAGTCCCGGCAATCACTGTGGCCGTGGGTGCGGCTGCCCCTACAGGCACAGTCACGGCCTTTGACGTGCTGCCCGAGGATGTTCGCTGGCAAAACACCACCGCACCGGAGTTCCCGGAAACGGTAGGCGGCACCGTGGAGGGCAAGGCTGTTCAAATCCCGGTGACATGGGAGGCCGGCCATGATTATGATACAGAATATCCCCAGCGGGGGCTGTATGTGTTCACCGCCGTTTTGAGCGAAGGATATGGAATTGGGGACGGCGTGGAACTTCCCCGCATGACGGTGTTCATACCCGTTAGTGCAAGGCGTATGGCGGCGCGCAGGGCGGGCGGCGGCACAACAGACAGCCCGCTGGAAATCACCACTGCGGCGCAGCTTGCCGAGATTGCCACGCTGGTGAATGCCCGCGAAAATGGATTGGAGCTGTTTTTGTTCAACGATGCGGATGCGCACATTATGCTGGAGCTGCAAAACGACATTGACCTCTTGGCATACTCCAAAGGCAAGGGTTGGATGCCCATTGGCACAAGCGGATGTCCCTTTGGCGGCGTCTTTGACGGCGGCGGCAACCGTATTACGGGGCTGTATATCAACCGCACTGAGCATTTTCAGGGATTGTTTGGCTGTGTCGGCAGCGGCGGAACGATACGGAATATTGGCGTGGAGAATGTCAACATTACCGGCGGTAATTATGTCGGCGGCGTGGCGGGATACTCCGATGGTATGGCGGAAAACTGCTACAGTACCGGTACTGTAGCCGGCGCAATGGGAAGCGGCGGTGTGGTGGGTCATGTGTATTCCGGTACAGTGCAAAACTGTTACAACACCGGCACTGTCTCCGGCATTGCCAATGTCGGCGGCGTGGTCGGCACGGCGTCTGACGGAACACTGATCAACTGCTATAGCACCGGCGATATCTCCGGTACCGATGATATCGGTGGTGTGATGGGGTATCTCTCCGGCGGAACGGTGCAAAATTGCGCCGCACTGAATCCTTCGGTCAGCGGCACAAACAAAGTGGGGCGCGTAGCGGGGCATACCGATGGCGGCACACTTTCCGGTAACATCGCCTTTTCCGGAATGACGGTGACGCAGGATGACAGCGCAAAAACGCCTGTTGAGGGTGCGGATCAGGTGGACGGTGAATCCAAAACAGCCGCCGGCATCAGGGCAGCAGGCTTCTTTGAAGCGCTGTTTGACAATGACACGGCGTGGATATACGCAGTTGGTGAGTTGCCTGGCTTCGGTGCAACGCTTGATATGCCGGAGTATATTGTGGACGGCAACGATTCGAACTTCTACGGCATGGGCACAAGCGAGAACCCCTACCAGATTATGACCGCTGCTGACCTTGCCCAGCTGGCGGCACTGGTGAATTCGGGAGATGCAGATTACAGCAACAAACACTATAGATTGCTGAACGACCTTGACCTTTCCGGCTATGCAAGCGGAGGTGGTTGGACACCTATTGGCAATGAGACCAACTGTTTCAACGGGACCTTTGACGGTGGCGGACATAAGGTTACCAACCTAACTATCCAACGTATCGACACGGATTATCAGGGATTGTTTGGCTGCATTGGCGGTGGCGGTACGATTAAAAAGCTTGGGGTGGTGGATGCCAGCATTACCGGAACCCAGCATATCGGCGGCGTGGTAGGCAAGGTTCACGGTGGCACAGTGCAAAATTGTTACAGCAGCGGTCGTATCTCAATGGATTACTTCTCCAGTCAATATGTAGGCGGAGTGGCGGGAAGCGTTGAGGAAGGTGGCGCGATAGAAAACTGCTACAGTACTTCCGCCGTTGGGGGCACGAGGATAGTCGGCGGTGTAGTGGGATTCCTTGGCGGCTCCGGCACAGTACAAAACTGCTACAGCACCGGCAGCATCGGCAGCGGCGACAGCGGCAGCAGTAGACAACACAGCGGTGGTGTGGTGGGATATTTCCGCAACGGAGTAGTAAAAAATTGTGCCGCGCTGAACTCATTGGTTTTCTCCGAAAGCACTGCAGGACGCGTGGTAGGCTATATTGACATCAGTAGTGATCTTTCGGGCAACATCGCCTTTGGCGGTATGATAGTCAAAGACGATACGGTATCCGGGGGCACGCTGACAGATAATAACGGTGCCGACAAATCCGCCGCCGAAATCAGTGCGGAGGGCTTCTTTGAGACCCTGTTTGCCAATGATACGGTATGGACATATGCGCAAGGCAAGCTGCCCGGTTTTGGCACGGCGACAGATATGCCGGCACATCTGCTCCCAGCGGGTACGAGTCTCTTTGAGGGCGATGGTATGAGCGATAATCCCTACCTCATTAAAACCGCCGCAGACCTTGCCTTACTGGCAGAGCTGGTGAATAAGCACGCCGTTGCTTATGCGCAAGAGAATGTCCACTACAAGCTTGAAAATAACATTGATCTTTCTGCCTATAATGAGCTTTATGACGGCGGCAAAGGCTGGATACCCATCGGAACAGAGCCAATCAAGGGATTTAAGGGAAAATTTGACGGCAATGGTAAAACCATCACCGGGCTGACGATAAACCGTCCAATAACTGATAATATCGGCTTATTCGGTTATCTTTCCTCCAACAGCAAGGTGCATAACCTCAGCATATCGGATGCAAGTATTCAAGGGAAATTGAGTGTCGGTGGTATAGCTGGTTATGCAGAGGGTGCGACGGTAGAAAACTGCGCGGTTATCGGTAGCATATCCGGCGCAGAGAGTGTCGGCGGCATCGTGGGATGTGTCTCCGGTGGTAAGGTGTATCGCTGCTACAGCACCGGCAGTGTGACCGGCACCGGCAATTATGTGGGTGGCATTGTAGGATATCTCGAAAATGCTGTCGCTAATCTATGGTTCTGCTACAGCGACAGCAGCATCTCCGGAGGAAACGCCGTCGGCGGTCTGGCGGGTTATGTTTATCAAGGCAAGGTGCAAAACTGTTACAGCACCGGTAATGTCACGGGTGCAAGATATGTCGGTGGTGTGGCAGGGGACGTTACCAGTGATACTCTGCAAAATTGCTACAGTACCGGCAGCGTGACCGGCACAGAAGTTGTGGGCGGCATAGTGGGTGTTTTCAGTGGCGGCACAATCAAGAATTGTGTGGCGCTCAACCCTTCCATCGACGCAGGAGAATACGATTTCGGGCGTGTGGTGGGCGGCTCCTCCGGCATTCTTTCGAACAATTATGCGTTCAGCCGTATTCCCGGCACATGGGAAAACAAAGGTTCCGGCGCAAAAGACGGCGCGGACGTGACCTCGCAGATCCTGTTTGGCGGCAACTTCTGGACGAGGACAACATACTGGGATACCTCCGCATGGGATGGCCTGATCTGGATGTGCGCGGTTGATAAGCTCCCCGTACTGTTTGAGTTATTTGAGCTTGCGGAACAGTCGGGCGATGTTGGGTTGTATCTGACAGCGCGGGATATTCAGTATGCCACCGTAACACCTGACACAACCAGCTTTACCTATAACGGCAGCCAACAGCTTCCAACCCTGACCATTACCTTTGACGGCGAAACGCTGACGGAGGACACGGATTATACCGTCTCTATCACCAGCACGGACGGCAGCGGTACCAGCGCGGGTACAACTGCCGGAACGGTGACCCTGACCATTACCGGCATCGGCAGTTTTTACGGCACAAAAAATCTTACCTACACTATAGGGAAAAAGCCAATCACCATCACGCCCAACTCCGGCCAGAGTAAAAAATATGGTGGGGTCGAACCGCTGTTGATCTTTGCGAATGACGGTGGTTTGGCTCCGGAGGCTTTCACCGGCAAGCTCAGTCGTGCGGCGGGAGAAAACGTGGGAACCTATGCCGTTTCCCTCGGCAGTGTGAGCGCGGGCGACAACTACGAGCTTTCCCTTGCTCCGGGCACGGTCAATTTCACCATTGAACAGGCACGGGTGACAGAGATCACCACGATTGTGAGCAATGTAAACAGAACCGCCTATGAAATGCGCGGCGCAGCAACCGCACAGGCGGTGTTGGGGCAGGCGAGTCTGCCGTCAAGTGTGAGTGTCGCCACCGATGGCGGTACGGCAATGCTGCCCATCACATGGTCGACTGCCACAATCTACAATGCCAAGAGTGCTGTATATGCGGTGACCGGCACGCTCACCGGTAATGAAAACATAGACGCAAACAGCATAACCAAGAGCGTAACCGTCACGGTCACCCCGGTTACGGCGGTGAATCCGACCTTCGGCGATACGCTGGTGGTCATAAACAGCGGCGGCTCTGCGACGGCGGCTGAGTTGGGAGGCGCCATTCTGCCTGCAAGCGGCAGCATTACCGTTGAGGATATGAGCGTTGCCTACACCATCACCTGGAATGGCGGCGAAACACTGGACAGAACTACAGTGGGCAATGAGCAGACCTTTACCGGAGTCATCAGCTATGACTCCCCTCCGGCATGGCTTACCTTGCCAAGCGGCCTCACGGTCAGCCGCAAGGTAACGGTCACGGCTAAAATTCTGGTAACCATCGGCGGCATCACAACCGCCAATAAAATCTATGATGGCACTTCCTATGCATCTACCGGTACGGTGACTTGCAGCCACAGCTTTCCCACAAATCAACTGGAATGGCTGTATGAATCTATTGACGGCGTAGGCTACAGCAGCAGCACCGCGCCCACAAACGCGGGGGCATATAAGCTGACCGTTTCCGTGCCGGAGAGTAACGCCAACTATGCAGGCAGCGAGATGCTCACTTTTTCCATCGAAAAGCGGCAAATTACCCTGACTGCGGACAATAAAACGATCATAAAGGGCGCAAGCCTTCCCCAACTGACCTATACAATTAGCAATCTGCCCACCGGTAAGACCAAAGCGGACGCTTTGAGCATAGAACCTGTGTTGGCTTGCCCAACCTTTGACGGCAATACACCGGGCAGTTACGCCATTACCCTTACAGACGGAACGGCGACGGATAATTACACCATTACGACCCGCACGGACGGTATCCTTACCGTTGCGGAACAGTCTTATACCGTCACCTTTAATCTGAACGGCGGTTCGCGCACAGGCGGCGGTGAATTAACGCAGACTATTGCTGAGGGTGGTGCGGCAATGGCCCCTACTGTTTCCCGCAGCAGCTATACCTTCACCGGCTGGGATAAAGCCTTTGATAACGTGACCTCGAATCTGACCGTCAAAGCGAACTGGAGCTACAACGGCGGCGGTAGCGGTAGCTATACGCCGCCCGCAACGGTCCCGACAACACCGGAAAAGAAACCCGATCAGCCTGTAACGGCGGCGGTTCCCGTCACAGCGACCGCAGGCAAGAAGGGCGCGGCAAACACCACTATCCCGGACAAAGCAATCACCGATGCCATTGCCAAGGCTCAGGCCGATGCAAAGAAGCAGAATAAGACGAATAATGGTATCGGCGTTTCGGTGAATGTGAGCGTTCCGGCAAACACCAAATTCCTGAGGATTGTCCTGACGCAGGCCGTGCTCAAGCAGCTTACGGATGGAAAGGTGCAGCAGTTCGAAGTAGACGGCAAGCTGCTGACCATCTCACTCGATCAGAAAGCCATACAGGAAATCCGCAAGCAGAGCACAGGGGATGTCACCATCACGATTAAACCTGTTACGGTCAATGGTGTTCGCAACGCATATGAAATCACCTTTACCACGGTGAAAAATGGCAAAACCGTGAACATTACCGGCCTCGGCACAGGCTTCGCAACCCTCTCCATCCCCTGCATCCCCGCAAAGGGTGAAGCGGTTGGATATCTCTACGCCGTGTATGTGGATGGAAAAGGCAAGCTGAACCGCATCGCAGACTCGGCCTATGACGCGGGTAGCGGCAGCATGATTTTCAGCACCAATCACTTTTCAGTGTACGGCGTAGGCTTTACCGCCCCAAGCGCCAAGTTTACCGACATTACAAGCCATTGGGCAAAGGAATCCATTGATTATGTGGCCGGCAGAGGGCTTCTCTCCGGTACAGCAGAAACTACCTTTGCTCCGAACACCGCCATGACGCGGGGAATGCTGGTGACCGTCCTCGGCAGACTGGCAAATGTGGATCCCAAGACGTATACCACTAACAGCTTGACCGATGTGAAAGCGGACAGCGCCTTCCGCCCCTACATTGAGTGGGCGTACAAAAAAGGCATCGTGCAGGGCACAGGTAACGGCAAATTTGAACCCGACCGGGCAATTACCCGTGAGGAAATCGCAGTGATTTTCTCAAATTACGCTAAAGCCACCGGCTACCCTCTGCCTGTAACTCGTACCGCAACGACTTATGCGGACGCCTCCAGCATCGGCAGCACCTACAAGACGGCGGTAACAGCCATGCAGCAGGCAGGCATCATGATGGGCGCCACCGGCAACAAGTTCAATCCGAAATCCGGCGCCACCCGCGCCGAGGTTTCCTCTATGCTCCACCGCTACATCAAGCTGACCATTGACCCCGCCACCGCACAGGGCTGGGCGCTCAACGACGACGGCCGGTATATGTACTACAGGGACGGCAAGTCCCTCACCGGCACCCAGACCATCAACAGCGTGAAGTATTTCTTTGGCACCGACGGCACGCTGAAAACCGGCTGGGTCAAGGACGGCGGCAACTGGAGGTATTACTCCGGTGATAAAGCAATCGTAGGCTGGCTGAATATCAGCGACAAACGATACTACTACACCAAGGACGGCCTGATGGTCTACGGAAAATGGTTTCAAATCGACGGCATATGGTATTACTTCTATGCAGATGGCTCTCTCGCCAGAAACACTAAGGTGGATGGATACGACGTCGATGGAAACGGAGTGAGAAAAGTAAAATAATACTGTCCAAAAAGATTGCGAAACTTTGCCATCAAGATTTTTTACCCCGTCGCTTTTCCGTTCATCCATTAAGCTTGCTGCCGGCATCTATTTCACCAAACATGTAAAAACCCAGAATTTATGAGGCTCTACAAATGGTAGCAATACAGGATATCGACAAATGATTAGAGATGACAGGAAAAACGAAGAAATGCGGGGGTTCAAATCCCATTGACCCCATCAAGTGATAAGCTGCATTTTCTTGTGAAAAGCGCACAAGAAAATGTAGTTTATTTTATATATTAGCAATTAAAACATGACTTCAACATGATGGTTCTTTAACTGTCATGTCTTTTTTTAAAAAATAGAAAGGAGCATTTTAAATGAATAACAAGATAGTTATTGAAATACCGTCTATCAAAAAAGGAAATTTTGCGTGTCGCTGCTTACTGCAGAGTCAGCACAGCTTATGAAGAACAACAGACCAGTCTGGATTCTCAGATTCAATATTATACAGATTACATCAACAATCATGAGGGGTGGGTACTTGCAGGCATCTATTCTGAGCAGGCATCAGGTACGCGCTTTGATAACAAAGCCGCATTCAACCGTATGATGAAAGACTGCGGTGCCGGTAAAATTGATTACATTATCACCAAGTCCATCAGTCGTTTCGGGCGGAATACCCTTCCCTTTTTACAGAGCTTCAATGAACTTGTCGGTTTAGGTATTACAATTTACTTTGAAATGGAGCGATTGGATTCGTCTGATCGGCGAATGTCAAAAATCATTGCCACCGCAGCTGCCGTTGCTTAAAATGATAGTGAGTCGAAAAGTGCGAATATCAAGTGGGGAATTCAACGCAGCTTTGAAAAAGGGCATGTAAAACTGAACCATACCAACTTTCTTGGCTACACAAAAGATGAGAATGGCAAATTGTTTATCGTTGAAGAAGAAGTCGAAATTGTCCGGCTCATTTATGATTTATACCTGAAAGGCTACGGTTGCCGTAAAATTAAATCTTACCTTGAAAAGAACGACATAAAACGGTAACCGGAAAGTCCGAATGGAGTACTTCCACCATTGACCGGATTCTTTCCAATGAGAAATACATCGGAACAGTATTATCCCAGAAAAGCTATGTTGAAAATTGCCTAACTCATAAACAGGTAAAAAATAACGGTAACGTGCCGATGTATCTTATGGAGAATAATCATGAAGCGATTATAAGCAAGGAGACCTTTGAGGAAGTTCAATGAATGAAATCTTTATAAACATGAGAAAGTCTATTTTAAAAAGATAATTTACAATGGGGGATATTTTTATTGCCATGCAGAACATGTGTTTGGCATAATATTGGTAAGAAAGTTAACCTTGAGTTAGGTGAGCAAAATATGAGTAAAAATAAGAAAACAAGTGTTATATCCGTCCAAGACATTTCTGTTACCATAGCTTCATTTGATATGGATGATTATATTTGCATCACTGATATGGCAAAAGCTAAAGGCGGCGATGCACGTGCTGCCGACATTATTAAAAACTGGATAAGGAATCGCTCCACGCTGGAGTTTTTAGGAACCTGGGAGAAGATGTATAATTCCAATTTTAAAGTGGTCGAATTCGACCACTTTAAAATGCAAGCTGGCTTGCCGACTTTTGTATTGAGCGCAAAGCAGTGGATTGTAAAGACAAATGCTATCGGTTTATATGTTCAAGCCGGCAGATATGGTGGCACTTACGCCCATAAAGATATTGCCTTTGAATTCGGCTCTGCAATTAGTCCGGTATTCAAAGGGAGCTTTCCGGCAAGCGGAAGAAGCATATCATGCGCTTAAAAACAAGCTGGAGGGGAATCAAACTATTCTTAGCGACCAGAAAAAAAGACTGACCGATACTATCCAAACCAAACAGGAGGCTTTGGCAGCTTACATAAAAAAGCTGTCCGAATGTGATTTCCCCAATGAGGAAGCCTACCATAACGCGTTGAAAACAGAATCGGAAATTAGCGAGCTGAAATATTTCATCGAACAGTATCGGAATGAAGTCCAAGACGTGAAGCAGGATTTACGGAGGCTTACCAAAGAAACCGAAAACAAGCAGAAGCAGGATATGGAACAGCTTGAGGCCGCAAAACAAAAGCTGGATCAGGAAAAAAGGCAGGCGGATGAATCTATTCAGGCGCTGATCGCGCGTTTGGGAACCAATGAGCCGATTGCGAAAGCTCTAGGCAGAGCAAACTCAGACGCAGCTGCCTATCAACAGAAATACCTTCTTCTCAGCAATCTTTCCAAAACGGCTAACGGCGAGTTGACCGGCAAGCAAAAGCTGGCATTTGAGCAGTATGTACAGGCCTCATATTTTAATCAGATTCTTATTGAAGCAAATAAACGGTTGAAGATCATGACAAACAGCCGGTTTGAACTTCTGCGCAAGGAAGACGCGGCAGACCTCCGATCTCAGACCGGACTGGAAATTGACGTATTGGATCATTATACTGGCCGGATACGTTCTGTAAAGTCGCTGTCCGGAGGAGAATCCTTTAAGGCATCCCTATCCTTGGCGCTGGGACTTTCCGACGTGATTCAAAGCTATACCGGTGGAGTGGAAATCGATATACTGTTTATTGATGAGGGGTTTGGAGCGCTGGATGCCGAATCATTAGAACAGGCAGTACAGACGCTTGTGGGGCTTGCTGCGGGAAACCGCCTGGTTGGTATTATTTCTCATGTGAGTGAACTGAAAGAGCGGATTGACCGGCAGGTTGTGATTAGAAAGAGTAGTAGTGGAAGCAGTATCCAGCTCATTTGTTGAAAGATTAAGAAGAAAATTTCCGGCTGACCCGAGTAGCGTATTTAGCTTAATGCTTGTACCCGGTTTCGTACAAATAGGAATTGTGTAATGTATAAAAGGTGCTGAGATGGAATGAGGAGGAGTTACCATGATCAGGAAAATTGAGAGTATTGACAATTTGGCAGTTTTTAATGGTTTTCAATGGAATTCAAGCGTTCTTGATGCCCACGGAGCTCCGTTTGATTTTGAAAAAATCAATATCATTTATGGAAGAAACTACTCTGGGAAAACGTGTATATCCCGTATAATGCGTGCTTTAGAAACACGTCAAATACCTGAAAAATATGACAACCCTTCTTTTTCACTAATATGTGATAGTGGTGTATCCATTAACCAATCTAATCTTTCAAGCCATAACCTTAATGTCCGTGTATTTAATGAAGATTTTGTCCGTGCGAATCTCCGGTTTCTTATCGATCCTGACGATGAAATTTCTTCATTTGCTATTTTGGGAGCCGATAACGCAAATATTGAAGCTAAAATTGCATCAATTGCAACGGAATTAGGATCAAATATTGAGTGTAGTGAAAGTGGTTTATATGAAGAGAAAAAGAAAAAAACAGCTTTTGCATCTCAAGCCGTAAGTAATCATAAAAAAGCAACTGATGATTTGGACAGTAAGCTGTCTACCAAGGCTACTGATCGGGCAAGTGGTATAAAATATAAACCAGATCGGTTTGGTGACCAGAACTATTCAATAACAAAAATCAGAACAGACATTGCAACTGTTCTATCTCCGACATATTCACCGCTTAATGATTCTCAAATCCAAGAACACGAACGCACTATTTCTGAACAAGCAAGGCCCCAGGTTCAAACTGTAGTGTCACCTGTTCTTTCATTTAGTAACTTTATTTCTAGGACAAAAGAACTATTAGAACGAACGATTGGTTCTTCAAATAAAATAACAGAATTATTGCACGATATTGCCCTTAATGAATGGGTCAAAAAAGGTGTTGAACTTAATTCTGAAAGAGAAGTCTGCGCTTTTTGCGGAAGCCCTATTTCAGATGAACGATGGAAAGTTCTTCATGCTCATTTTGATGAAGAGTCAAAGAAATTAGAAAGAGATATTGATGATTGCATTCTTCAGATGGAAGATGAAAAGAAGGCAATTCAGTCTGCATTAACGATAAATAAAAACCTGTTTTATTCAACCTTTCATTCTAGACTCGATAATATTTTTGCCAAATTTACTTCAGAGTCAAAGAAGTACAGCGCCCAACTAGACTCATTGATAAATCAGTTGAAAAAAAGAAAACAACAAATCACAAAGATCTTGCAATTGAATGTCTTAGAAGATAATTGTGAATTGCTTATTCAAATCTTCAAAGAATATAATGTAATTTGCAAGGAGCAAAACCAATACACGGGAGGATTGGAACGAAAACAAGATGCTGCTAAAACAGCACTGCGACTGCACGAAGTATCTACATTCTGTTCGACCATAGGATATAGCTCTCTCTTGGAAAACATAGCTGATTTGAACGACAAGAAAGAAAAGACACTAACTGAGCAGCGACAGTGTGCGGAATTAATTAAAGCTAAAGAAGAAGAAATCATGTCACTTCGCCGTCAACTCAATGATGAGGAAGCTGGAGCACAAAGGGTTAACAAGTATCTTACAGATTATTTCGGACACGAGTTTCTTGCTCTACAGGCGGCGAAGGAGGAAGGTGAGGAAACACATATTCGTTTTGAGATTGTCCGAAATGGAAGAAAAGCATACAACCTGAGTGAAGGTGAATGCAGCCTGATAGCTTTCTGTTATTTTATGGCTAAACTCGACGATGTTGATAGTAATGGGAAAAACTTAATTATTTGGATTGATGACCCGATTTCAAGCTTAGATGGGAACCATGTGTTTTTTGTCTACTCTCTTCTTCGTGCAGAAATTGTTGAAGCCTCTAAATATGAGCAGCTATTTATATCTACTCACAATCTAGATTTTCTGAAATATTTAAAGAGACTTACCGGAAAAGAACATGATCGTAATGTAAGATATTTTCTTATAAAACGACAGGACAAGATATCGGTAATTGAAAAAATGCCAAATTACTTACAAAAATATGTAACGGAATTCAATTTTTTGTTTCATGAAATCTACAAGTGTTCAAAAATTGAAACTATAGATGACTCTAATTACACAAGCTTTTATAATTTTGGAAACAACGCTCGAAAATTTTTAGAGATATTAATGTTTTATTATTATCCAGATGAAACCAAACAACTGGAAAAACTAGAGAAATTCTTTGGAGAAGGGTTAGTCCCTGCAATATTGACCGATAGAATTAACAATGAGTACTCGCACCTTTGTGGAATCTTTGAAAGAGGTGAACTGCCAACAGAAGTTCCGGAAATGCTTAAAACCGCAAAACTTATAATGACAACATTATCAACAAAACATCCTGAACAATACGTTGCTTTGATAGCCAGTGTGGGTGAACAAACCCCTTCAGTCACGACATGATTTCAGTTTTGGAAGGAGGTGAATAATATGGAACGTTATAAGGATATTGATGGCGATTCTGGTGTTACGGGGTATGAGTATGGAGCTGATTATATAAGAGTTCAATTCTCCACTGGAGGTATATCTATGAAAGTGCTGGTTCTCACAATATAGAGCGTATGAAAACTCTTGCACGAAGTGGCGATGGTCTTAATGCATACATAAATACTAACGTCAGAAAAATGTATGCAAGAAAAGAGCGCTGAACACTATCCAGAGCGGCAGCTAAATTTACCTAACTTCTCAATCAAAATTGAAACAAAAGGACTTGAACCCTCGTGATTTGAGTTCTTTTGCTTTTGGAATTTTTACGAGATTCTAAACGTAGATTATTTTATAATACACGTAGAAAAAAGAATTTGAATTATTATTTATTTGGATTTAGATGGTGTCAATAGTTTGTGAAAATGTCACCCCAGATGGGTGTTAATTATTCTGACAAA
>JBMNCQ010000008.1:0-1527 GCA_049366715.1 Peptococcaceae bacterium
TTTATTAAGGGAGCAAAAAATATTTTTTCAGAGGTTCAAAAGACTGGAATTGCTGGGGTTGCCTTGAGTGGCTCAGGACCAACTATAATTTCCCTGGTAAAAGAAGGGGCAGAAAAAGAAATTATAAAAATAATGAGGCAGACTTTTAGAGATGCAGGTATAACCAGTCAGGTGAAGGTCCTGGACCCGGATTTAGACGGTGCCAGGGTAGAAGAGGGTAAGGCGAGTCAACCTATTATAGTCCAAAAATATGGAGGGACGTCTGTTTCTGATATAAATATGGTTAAGGAAGTAGCCAAAAAAGTTGTTCAGCAGGCAAGAAAAGGCAATAAAATGATAGTAGTAGTATCAGCAATGGGCAAAACAACGGACGAGTTAATAAAGAAGTCTTCCGAAATATTGGAAAACCCCAGTGAGAGAGAGATGGATATGTTGCTTTCTACTGGTGAACAGGTATCTATTGCCCTGGTTACAATGGCAATTCATGCCCTGGGAGCTGAGGCTATTTCTTTTACCGGAGGACAGGCTGGCATTATGACCAATAATTCACACACAAAAGCAAGGATTAATAGCATCAATCACCAGCGTATCAAGAAAGCCCTTGATCAGGGTAAAATCGTTATCGTGGCTGGTTTCCAGGGCATAGATAATGAAGGGAATATTACCACATTAGGACGAGGGGGGTCAGATACCACGGCAATTGCGCTGGCAGCGAGAATGAAGGCCGAGCGGTGTGAGATATATACCGATGTCGATGGAGTATATACAGCAGACCCTAATTTGGTGCCAGAGGCCCGAAAAATAAAGGAAATTTCCCATGATGAAATGTCTGAAATGGCCATATTAGGTGCTAAAATATTATATTATCGGGCAATCGATATTGCCAGAAACCACCGAGTAAATATATTAGTAAAACAAAGTTTTCATAATGGTAATGGAACTGTGGTAAAAACAAGAGAGGAGATACCAATGTTAGAAAAGGTTCATGTAAGAGCAGTAACCCATGAGATCAATGTGGGGAAAATTATAATAAAAAATGTTCCTGATATTCCCGGAATTGCAGCTAGATTTTTTAAAGCACTTGGCAATAAGGATATAATTGTTGATATGATTATTCAGAGTGCCGAACACGATAAAGTCAATGACATTGCCTTTACAGTTGCCCTGGGAGATTTAGACAGAGCAATTAAGATTACCAAAGAGGCAGCTAAAGAGATTGGATCACCAAAGGTATTTTCTGATAGAGAAGTAGCCAAGATATCTATTGTTGGTGCAGGGATTACCTCTGATCCGTTAATTGCGGCTCGTATGTTTGAAGCACTGGCAAAGAATCATATAAATATTGATATGATTAGTACGTCAGGGATGAGAATTTCCTGTATCATTCACCAGGACCATATTGCTGATGCAGTCAGGGCTGTGCATAATGAATTCCAATTGGATGAGGAAGGTGATGTAAATGAAATCTTATAATGTAGCAGTAGTTGGAGCAACCGGGGCTGTTGGAGAGGAAATGACACGAATTTT
>JBMNCQ010000009.1:0-171380 GCA_049366715.1 Peptococcaceae bacterium
CTGACAGAACCCATGTTTTATGTGCTGATGGCCTTTTTGAAGCAGGATATGTGTGGCATTGATATTACGGAATATGTGAACCAGCGTACAGGTGGCCGCGTACAACTTGGTCCGGGTACGCTGTATACGATACTGGCCAAATTTCAGGAGGATGGCCTGATTGGGGAGGTCGCCGTGGATGGCCGCAAGCGAACTTACCATCTGACGGGTAAAGGCAGAGAGATCTATCTGGAGGAGCTGGAACGCCTACGGAAGTGCTTACGAGATGGGGAGGAGGCGCTGCTATGAGTAAAAAAAGCTGTTGGAAGTTGATGCAGGTCAACGGATATGACATTTCTGCCATCGAGCGCTACTTAGAGCGCATGGCGGCGCAAGGACTTCTTTTTTCCATGACCGCCGGTCCACTCACGTTATTCTGCCGCGAGGAACCCAAAGCACTGCAATTCCATCTGGAGCCTATACTCACTAAGGCCGAAGAAGATCCTGAGCTGAACGCGCTGTATGAGGACGCTGGCTGGCAGTATCTTGGTATGTTTCGGAACAATTACTTTGTCTTTGTAACGGAGAACTTAGAGGCGGAAGCCCATACCGATCCCGAAGCGCTGGACTATGTGCTAAAGCGCTTTTCCAAACAAAAGCTCCTCAGCGGACTTGGGCTGCTGGCACTTAACTTTTTCCTGCTCTCACTCTATCATCGTGGCTGGCCGGGCAGTATTGGCTGGGTCTATCTGCAATATTTCCCGGTGGAAACCATCAGCAGATATCCGGTGCTGCCTTTATTGCTGTCTGTACTGGGCCTTGTTCTGCTGGACCTTTACTATCTGCTGGGGCTGCTGTGCCTGCGCCGTTGCCGCGCCGGAAAAACCGCAGGCAGAGTATCCCGTTCCGGTTGGCTCCTGGCGGTGGGTATTGTCATTCTAATTCCTGTGGTGCTGAACAGCATTCAGCTGTTCTTCGGACTGGATTATCGGTCCTTTGACTTAGCTGACTCGAATTTTGTTACCCTAAGTGAAATCGAAGGGCCGGAATTTCACCTCACCGGTGACAACATGTATAACATGAACTATATTTCCCACGGAGGCACCCTGCTCGACCCGGAAAACTGGTTTTTCCGGCAATATGGAGCCTTCTCCCATTATGATGGCGGGATTGATATCAACGATGTTCCGCACCTGATTTTGTCCATTATCCGTTATCCCCTGGATGCGCTGGCACAGAAACGCGTGCAGGAGTGGTGTGCCTATAGAGTGATGGAGGAGCAGTATCAAAAATTGCCGCCTGTCGGTGGTTTGGAAGAGATTTATCTGCTGCAGGCCGGTGAAATAAGCTACCTTGTTTTACGCCGGGGCGGAACCGTTTTGCGTGCGGAATATCAGGGAGATAAAGACCTGAGTGAATTTCTCGAACGCTTCGCACAGATGCTGCAAGATTTATAAAAGACAAAGGATGCGCTCAAAATGGATATGAGGAGATGTGCCATGAAAACTGTTTATAAGATACTTCCTGTATCCCTCTACGATATTCCCGGTCTGGAACACTGGCTGGAGGAACAGGCCAACCATGGTCTTTCTCCCACTCATCTTGGCTCCTATGCCGCTTTTACTCAAGATGGTGTGCCCGGCACACGGTACCGGCTGGAACCCTGGGGGAAGGTGGGAACCGAACCGGACCCAGAGCAGTTGGAGTTGTATCGCAATGCCGGGTGGGAATACGCCTTTCCCATTGCCCGTGCCTACTTCCTCTTTTTTGCCACAGACCCAGACGCCCCGGAGCTGCATTCAGACCTTGCCACCCGTGGTCAGTCTCTGGACAGATTAGCCAAGCAAGTCGAAAAAAATAGAGTAAGCCGTCTGCTCATCCCGGCGATAACTGTTCTGATTATTCTGGCTGCGCTATTCTGGCCGGCCGGTCGCTTGGATGCACAACCTGACCGATGGGCCAGACTTCCTTTACTGCTGCTCTATTTGACGCACCCGCTGCCGCTGATTTTCCTGATTACTGTGTGTTTCCGGATTCCTCTTGAGTTTCGGGATTATCGTACCCTGTTGAACACCCAGCGAGCCCTAAAGAATGGCCTGCCTCCTCAGCCATCGCCCGGACCGCGCAAGGCCATTGCTGTGGAAAACATTGCACAATTGTTTCTGATTCCTGCGTTGGTGCTCTGTTTGCTCATGAATTTTACCGCCACGCAGAGTGAACCGGTATCACAATTCGATTTGCCCTATGTGTCTATGCTGGCCATGGAGGATGAGCCCCTTTCTACTTATGAGGAACTGTTTGGTGTAAGCTCCCGCACTTCCGCTGATGAAAATCAGGCGAGCCGGCAATTCTCCCTGCTGTCTCCTGTGTGGTATGAAGTGTCACAGTCACGTTGCAGCCCTCAAGCAGGTACGCAGACCAACAGCTTTTCGCCTGACCCGGAGGATGGCAAATACCGCTATTCTCCCGATTTAGATATGACCCGCTTTTCACTTCTGATTCCCGCTATGAGCCGGTCGGTGGCAAAGTCCCGGCTGGATGCCTATCGGCTTATCAATCTGTGTTGGACCTATGAGGAAGCGGACTATCCCGGCACAGACTTTGTGATTTTGGCGCAGGAAGACGGTGGGGTTTGGCAAATGGCCGCTTTGGGCAGCGGAAAACATGTGGCCGTATTCCGTTACGGCGGGCAGGAGCAATTGGCCGACCACCTGGATTTGCTCTCCAACATGGTTAATCCGTAGAAAGCGAAAAGACTAACGGCATGATGAATTGCAAATCATCCATCTTTCCTATTCAGGAATGATCCGAATGTGATATCTGCTTTGTTTGGCAGTTGATACCGATCATGTCACAAGGAGGTCGCACCATGAGTAAAACCAGCGAGCAGCTTCAAAAAGAGTACGCGGTCAACGAACAGAAACTCCGCAGGAGCAGCATAAACTCCAACGGCTGAACAACCATGTGAACCGCTGCCGCCTGACCGCCCACACCACAATTTTCGGTTCGGCGAGGACGGTCATATCCAGGGGAGAAATCCGTCCGCTTTCCGGATACCCGGTCTCTGCTTTGCAAGGAAGATCGGCGGCACGGTCTACACCGTATCCGGTAATTATGAGGGAACGGAAACGCTGGATAAAAAGTTATCCCGAATTATGGAACGGAATATGGCTGAAGAGCTGGAAAATACGGAGGATTCGGAATGACAAACAGGATGAATCTTGCTATAATGGAGCCAACCAATTCTGTATGGAAGTTGCCCGTTGAAGGAGGAAACAGAATTGGTGCGGGCAACTGAAAGAATCACAGCTTTGTATGGCAGGCTTTCGCAGGAGGATGCGCTGGACGGGGGGAGCGAACTCCATATCGAATCAGAAAAAGATTCTCCGGCAGTACGCCAAAGAACGCCACTTCCCCAACCCCTTGTTTTTTGTAAACGGCGGCAATTCCGGCACGAGCTTTGAAAGGCCCGGTTTTCAGAAAATGCCGGACGAAATCGAGGCCGGGCGGGTATCCGTCCGCAGTACTGTTTTATGTCTCCCGCCGGTTACCGGCGGTATGTTTACCGGCAATGGGAGGATTAGCGTCCGTTGGGAGGAATGAATATGAATGATATCTGGCAGGAAATATTAGAGCTTTTGCTGGCAGGAGAAAGTTTTGTGGTAGCTACTATCTTTGACAAATCAGGTTCGGCTCCCCGCACGGCGGGTGCTAAAATGGTCGTCAAAAGAGATGGTTCCATTATTGGTACCATCGGAGGGGGACGGCTGGAAGGAGAAGCCAGGCTGTTAGCGGCGGAAGTTTTCCGTTCTGCGGTTCCCTGTCTGCAAAATTTTAATCTGACCGGAAAAGATGCGGAACAAATGGACATGATCTGTGGCGGCACAGGGGAGATATTTTTAGATTATCTGGACGGCAGGGAGAAACGAAATCTTACTGTTTACCAGGAGATCGCCGGCATTTTAGCCGGCAGGGAAACATCCTGGCTGATAACGGAATTGCCGGCGGATGACGCCGGCTCTCCGCAACGCCGTCAGTGTCTTGTCAGGTCTGACGGTACACTGGTGGGTAATCTGAAATGTGAGCCGGGGTTTTTAGAAAATTTAACAGCGGGTTCTTCTCAAATCGCAAGCTATTCCGATATTTCCCAAGGCCGGCGGGTTTTAATCGAGCCCATCAGAAATAAAGGAGTCCTGTATATTTTCGGTGCAGGGCATGTATCGCAGCAGATCGCACCCTTGGCAGAAGGAGTGGGTTTCCGGACAGTTGTAATAGACGACCGCAGTGAGTATGTTTCCCGGGAACGTTTCCCCATCTCCGAATTAATTTTGTTAACCTCCTTTACAGAACCACTGCCTGACCTGCCTTTGGACAAAGATAGTTATTTAGTGATTGTGACCCGGGGTCACCTTCATGATAAAACTGTGCTGGGACAGGTTTTAAAAAAGCCGACGGCATATCTGGGCATGATCGGCAGTAAGCGCAAACGGGATATGATTTTCGATAGTCTGCAAACAGGACAGGGTTTTGCAAAAGAGGATTTCGGCCGGATAAATTCGCCCATTGGTTTGGATATTCTAGCCGAGACTCCGGAAGAAATTGCTGTCAGTATTGTAGCGGAGCTTATTAAAGTACGGGCAGAGAGGGAAAACCATGGGGACAGGTAAAGTAGCTGCTTTAATTTTAGCCGCAGGGTATTCCTCCCGGATGGGGGATTTTAAGCCCTTATTATCTTTACAGGGTAAACCGGTCATCACCAGAACAATTGCCGGTCTGCGGCAAGGGGGGATTACAGATATCCGGGTAGTAGTCGGATACCGGGCCGCTGATTTATTGCCTGTTCTCTCTTCCCAGGGCGTAGCACCGATTATAAATAAAGATTACCATGCCGGTATGTTTTCTTCTATACTTACCGGCTTAAATTCTTTGGCCGGTGAAAGAGACGGTTTTTTCCTTTTACCGGGGGATATTCCTTTAGTAAAGAGCACTACCGTTGAAAAACTCCTGGAAAAATATCACCAAACAGGGTGTAGTGTTGTCTATCCGACCTTTCTGGGTGAAAGAGGGCATCCTCCTTTTATTGCGCGGAAATGTTTTGCAGAAATTCTTGCTGCGGATGTGGAAGCTAACTTAAGCTTAATCTTAGAGAAATTTGCTCAGGATGCCTGTGAAGTAGAATGTGTAGACCAAGGGGTTCTGCTTGATATGGATACACCGGAAGATTATCGGCAAATCCTGGAAATGTTAAAGAACCGCCATATTCCGACTCAGCAGGAATGCCGGGCCTTATTTTCTCTTGTTAAAGCTCCGGAAAGAGTAATCAGGCATGGACGGGCCGTAGCTGAAGCAGGTGAAATCCTAGCCCGGGTTTTAAATGAACAGGGAGGTTTTACACTGGATCTGGAATTGATCAGGGCGGCAGGGCTATTACATGATCTTGCTAAGGGAAGCTCTGAGCATGCCCGGAGAGGAGCGGATATTCTGGCCCGGGAGGGTTTCCCCTGTGTCGCGCAAATAATTTTTCAGCATATGGACCTGGAACTTACCGGAGAAGACCCTTTACTTGATGAAACGGCTATCGTTTATTTAGCCGATAAACTGATTAAAGATGATACTTTGGTAGGCATTGAAGCCAGATTTGCCCAAGTCCGGTCCAAAAATAAGGATGAGCCCCAGATACTGGAAAAAATTGAAAAGCGGCTGAACACTGCACTGGTGTTAAAAAAACAGGCGGAGCTTTATTTAGCCGGGGCTGATCTCTCCCGTTTTTTGTTGGAAAAGAGCAGCTTATTGAAGTCGGCTGATTAAAAATTAAAGGGGCCTTTAAGCAGGGGCCGACAATGATTTATAAAACAGATCATAATTAAAATAAGAAAGGTAAGATGAGCATTAAAAGGACTGTAATATTTGGTGCGGGGCAAGGCGGGCGGATGGTTTTAAAGTTATTGAACGGTAATAACTATGAAGTCGTTGCTTTTATGGATAATAATCGTTCTCTTTACGATAAAACCCTGGCCGGACTGCCGATACTTTCCCCGGAGGAACTAAAATCACTAAATCCCGATGCTGTATTTATCGCTGTTCTAAATCCCGATAGAGCGGTAGAAATTTATAACCAGCTCGTTCAATTAGGGGTAGCCCGGGATAAAATCCGGGATATCAATTTTGCCAGGGAATGCTTTGATATCCGCCTGGCTGTTATGCGTCAGTTAGCCTATGAACTGATACGGAAAAATATCCGGGGAGAGCTGGCGGAGCTTGGTGTCTATCTGGGTGATTTTGCCTGCAGGATGAATGAACTTTTTCCCGACCGTTATTTATATCTCTTTGATACTTTCACAGGATTTGATCAAAGGGATATTATGATTGAACATGCCCAGGGTTTTTCCCGGGCTGTCGAAGGAAAATTCAGCGATACCAGCCGGGAGTTTGTCAGAAGCAGGCTTCCTTATCCTGAAAAGGCCATCTTTAAACAAGGCTATTTTCCGGATACTGCCCGGGGTATTAACGAGGGATTTGCTCTGGTCAGCATCGATGCTGATTTATACAAACCGGTTTACGAAGGGCTGAAATTTTTTTATCCCCGCCTTAATGAAGGGGGTTATCTGATGATTCATGATTATGACAACAGCTATTTTAGCGGAGTGAATGCCGCTGTACGCCGGTATTGCGATGAAATGAACCTGTATCTGGTTCCGCTATGTGATCTTCATGGCAGTGCCGTAATGATCAAGCATTAAATCGTACTGCTGAGAAAAGAATGCAAAGGAGTTAATAATGATTCGACAAGTAAAAGATATTAAAACGATTATTATTGCCGGGGCAGGTATTATGGGCTCTTCCTTTGCCCAGATTTTCGCCCGGAATGGTTTTAAAGTTATTCTTTATGATATTGCCGAGCAGTTTCTGCAAAAAAGCCGGGATTTAATTGCCCTTAATCAAAAAACTGCAATTACCGCCGGGGTTTTGACGGCTCAAGAAAGTCAAAAAATATTAGATAATATTGCTTATTCTTTAGAAATCCGGTGTTTTAGCCAGGGAGAATTTGTTCTGGAGGCTATTGTGGAAAACCTGGCTGTGAAGGAAAAATTTTGGAGACAGGTATCGGAAATAGTTTCTGCTGAAGCTATTCTTGCTACCAATACTTCCGGGTTATCTATTAATGAGATTGCCCGGAATGTGAAAAAACCGGAGCGTTTTGCAGGTATGCACTGGGTAAATCCTCCCCATATTGTGCCTCTAGTGGAGGTGATCGGCGGAGAACACACCGACCCCCGGACAACGGAAATGATTTGTGAATTAGCTGAATATATTGGTAAAAAGCCTGTCAAGTTAAAGAAAGATGCGAAAGGTTTTATTCTAAACCGTATTCAATATGCGGTATTGCGGGAAGCAATGTATATTGTCGATAGCGGTATTGCCGGCAAAGAGGATGTGGATAATGTTCTTAAATATGGTCTGGGTATGCGCTATGCCTGTATAGGGCCTTTCGAGACTGCCGATCTGGGCGGACTGGATACTTTCTATAATGTTGCCTGTTATTTGTTCGCTGATTTGAGTAATACCGCAGAAGTATCTCCTTTACTGGCAGACTGTATTAAAGAAGGAGCGTATGGTGTAAAAAGCGGTAAAGGCTTTTATGATTATGCCAATGGCCGTGCGGAGCAAGTAATTGCCAAAAGAGATGCGGATTTTATTAAGATTGCCAAGTGCCTGTCTCAGGACCAATAAATCATTCTGCGGGTCCTGGTTTTTAGGAACAGCCAACAGTATGTGCTGTATTGCCGAAGCTCTGGGAATGTCCTTAACAGGCAGGGCTGTTGTCCGGTTAGTAGCCCCGGAGGTATAGCCGTCCGGCAGATAATAGCGGAGATTGAATTTAGTATGGAAATATTGATGAATTGAGCAGAACTACTCCCTTGATAGTTAAAATGAACCTGGCGGCTTAAAAATCAGCCCTTCATCATGAAGTTTGTAACATGGCTGCGCGAGACCAGGCCCCGGTCGTTTTTATGAAATGAATCAAAAAATTTACAGAGCAAAATTGAAAGTTATTAAAATAGCAGACGCATTATACCTGATAAATTAAAGCGCAAGAAAAGAGTATTGGCCTCACCATAAGGCGTAGGGTTATTGTTTTTCAATTCCATCAGCCCAGAACAGCTTGGAGCCTTTAGGAACATAGGTTTTACAACAAGTTTCCGGAGAGCTGCCGGCTTGCTCGGGGGTCAATTCTCCGGCCATGAGGGCATCTATGCGGTCAGGCTGGTTTTGGCTGAACCGGTCTGATACAACCAGGATTTGCCGGGCGCTGCATTTATTGCCCTGCTGCCAATAATGACAGTCACTGATCAGGCAATGGATATGTTGTTGTTCCATCTGGTCATCACCTTTCTTTTTATATTTCTTGTCGGGTAAATTCATTTCTTATGCTGATAACTTCTCACAAAAAAGAGCAAAATATACCTGGTTTATGCAAAGGACTATGGAAGAAGGAAAAGCAGCCGAAACTGAGGTAAAGGATTTAAGAGCGGTTAAAACGGGCGGACAATCGCCTGGGAATCCGGAGAAAGGAACTTTTTTTAATATAAATAAATATTCAGCAAGAAAAAAACAATCTTACGACATAATTCAACAAATCCCAGGAGTAAAATAGCATATAATATAAATAATGAAAAAAATGGGAAAACAAGTAAAGAAAAATGAAAAAGGCAAACCTGCCGAAAGGTTGGGACGCAAAGCCACGGGTCTAAAGCAAGGAGAAGAAAATTGCTATGACAGCCGGGTTGCCGGAATTAAGTATGGTTCACCTATGCTTTTTTTGGCATGCCGGTGGGCTTTTTTTGTTGAATATAATAAAGGGAGTGAAAAGCTTGATTCCAGTTAGAGCAATAATAGTTGATCCTGATTCCCAAATGCATTTTCTGCTGCGTTCCGTGCTGCAGGAAATAGAGGATTTAGTTATCACAGGAGTTGCGAGTAATACCGGAGATGCTTTGAAGCTGGTCCAAGAACAGAAGCCGGATATTGTTTTTTTGGAGATGCTGCTTCCCGATACGGAAGGGATAGAGCTGGCCAAAACTCTTAGGAAAATTAATCCTGATTTATTCCTGGTCTTTATTTCCGCTAATAAAGAATATGCCCTGGAGGCCTTCCGGATTTATGCCTATGATTATATTCTCAAACCTCTTGATAAAGAAAGACTTATCACCACAGTTCAGCGTATTCAAAACATAATTAAAGAAAAGAGTCTTGCTAATCTGGCTCATCATTTGCAAACAGCAAGGATTTCCATAAATTTAGGTAATGAACGGGTTTTCGTGAGGTTAAGTGATATAAATTATCTGGAAAAAAGCGGCCGCTATACCATCATTCATACGGTGAACGGGGTCTTTAAAACCAGGGACACCCTGCAGGATTTTGAAAGACGTCTGGGTATTTCATACTATCGTTCCCACAAATCATTTATTATTAATATAGAACGGGTGGAACGGATTATTAACTTCCCCGGATCTTCCTATTTTGAGGTGAAATTTAAAAATTACGATAAGTGCGCCCTGCTGAGTCGTGATAAGGTAAACGGTTTAATGAACATCTTAGAACCGATTTAGATGTAAGATATTTACTTTTCTGCAAAGAAAGTGTCATACAGGCAGCTATTCATACAAGTAATGCACGGATTATTGCCTGTTGCAACTTTAGTATAGGAAATATATGGATTATCTGATAAGATTAGGACAAGAGAGGGGGAACCGGTATGTAATAAAATTTTGAAAAGGAGAGTAGCGCTGTGCGGAATTAAAAATGAATATTGGCAATGGCATACGTATCTAAGGAGAGGACGCAAAGTAAAATGGTCTAGTGCTTCCTGTACCAGGATAGCTGGCTGCTGCCCTAATTTTTCTAAAAAACCTGCCCGATTCTGTGGAGGTTTTTTTTGGCCTTACGGAAAGAATGATTTTCTTGTGTCAACAGGGCAAGCAAACAGGATTTTTTTTATCTCTACTCATGTGGGAGGTGAGAAAAAATGCCGGGTTTTTTTAATTATTCCATCTTGGGAACATATACGGGAGCGGTTGTCGCAACGATATTAACAGTGCAGTTTTTAAAAGAGATCAAACCTTTAAAAAGTTTATCCCTTCGCTGGGTTGTGATGTTTACTGCAGAGAATATCGTGCTGCTGACCAGTATATTCAGCGGGAATTTTGAATTGAAGGACATTCTGCTGCATTTTCTTAACGGCTTACTGGTTGCCGGTTCAGCCATGGGAGGGCTGCAAGTATTGCATTACCGGCTGTTTTATAATACTTACCGGCAGCAGGAGGAAAAGCGGAATGAAAAAAATTTGTCCCGGATGAGTCAGCCAGCAAGCACCTCGTCCAGGACAAATCACTACCCTAAGGGTAGCACCTAGCAATATTTTACCCCGAATCTGCCTTCAAGGTAAAGAGATTTTTACCAAATGCAGGAAAGTATTTGCCGGATGTTAAAAAGCAGGGGCATCAGGATAATCAAAAAAAGAGAACCCGAAAAGTAATTTGTGATATTGCCTTTCTATTTTGTATTGTCTGCCTCACCGCGGCCCGGTGGGGCTGTTTCATGATATAACGGATTTAAAAATTTCCAGAGTCTTTCCGTTTGCGGATTTTCAAAAAACTCCTGGGTTTGATTATGCTCTATGATCTTCCCGTCTTCAATAAACAAGAGGTAATCACAAGCCATGCGGGCAAAACTCAACTGATGGGTAACCAGTATTAAGTCTTTATGGTCATTTCTGATTTCGTAAATGGTATTTAACACTTCCTCGGCCAGTTCCGGGTCAAGGGCAGAAGTGGGTTCGTCAAATAATAATATCTGTGGTCCGGAAGACAAAGCTCTGATGATAGCGACCCTTTGCTGCTGGCCTCCCGAGAGCTGGCTTGGTTTTTTGTGCATGTGGTCTTTCAGCATGAATCTGGCAAATAATTCAGCGGATATTTCCCGGGAGTTTTCCGGGGTGTAATGATGGATTTTCTCTAATGGCAGGGTCACATTTTTTCCGGCTGTCAGATGGGGGAAAAGGTTATAGGACTGAAAAACAACCCCGATGGTTTTGCGGTAATCATTTAAAAAATTTTCATCATTTTTTAAAGTTGTATTGTTGATGGTAATCGTTCCGCTGTCCGGTCTTTCAATGCCTGCCAGTAATCTTAAAAGGGTTGATTTGCCTCCCCCGGAAGGTCCGATTATTCCCAGCGAATGAATATCGTGCAGTTGGAGATCCATTCCTTTTACCACCCTAACCTGATCATAGCTTTTTCTGAGATTATGCAGCTCAAGTTTCATAATTATATTTCCTTTCCAACTTTTTGGCCAGTAAAGAAATGGGGATGGTGAGTAGTAAATATCCCAGTCCCAGCACAGTTAAGTTTTCAAAGGTTCTAAAATTAATGGAATCTACTTCCAGGACGTTCATCGTAAATTCACTTACGGCAATAACCGATAATAATGAGGAGTCCTTCACCAAAGATGACATTTGCCCGGCTAAAGCCGGCATAATCCTCTTAATAACCTGCGGAATAATAATGTAAATGTATTTCTGGCTTGTTGTAAATCCCAGGGCTTTAGCCGTCAGATGCTGGGATTTGTTGATGCTCTCCAGACCTCCCCTGATAATTTCCGTCACATAGGCACCTGAGAATACCGCCAGGATTAAGATTCCTAAGATATATTTGTTATCGATATTAAAAGCAGTTGCGATTATATAGTACAAAAAATAGATTTGTACTAAAAATGGTGTGCCTCTAATCAGCCCGATATATCCCCTGGCCAGATAATTGAAGGCCGGTATTCCGGATTTCAGAAAAAAAGTAGCAATAATTCCGATGAGTAAAGAAGCTGCCATGGAAAAAAAGCTGATGATTAAAGTTATGCCGAATCCTTTTAGCAGCTTGTTTTTATAGACAAGTATACTTCCCCAGGAAAATGTATAATCCAGCCGGCTGACAGAAAACAGGAGCACGGCGGCGAATATCCCGCCGACAATCAGTAAATTAATTAATTTTTTTTGCGAAGGCATTATTCATAGGTCCCCTTATTTTGAACTGAAAAAGAAAGGAATATTTCTTTTGGCAAATTCTTCCTTGATATCCGTTAGATATTTCTGGGATAGTTCTTCAAATCCGTCCCTGGCTTCAAATTCTTTGATAAATTCATTGATCTGGTCTTTTAATTCCGGATCTTCCTTTCTTAAAGCGATGCCCCAGTATTCAAAATCATTAAAGGGTTCCAGAAGGGCTTTGGTGCTGTCGGGATAGCGCTGCCAGTTTTTAAATATCGTCATTTGGTCATAGATAAAAGCATCGGCCCGGCCTTGCACTACTTCCAGAACACAGGCGGTTTCCTTGTCAAAAACCAGTACCTGGGCATTTTTAAGATTCTCAGCAGCATAGAAATAACCTGTTGTGCCTTTCTTGACGGCTATTTTCCTGTCCGGCGCATTTAAATCCTCAACCTTATTAACAGGAGAATTTTTATTCACCAGTAAAGCCAGATATGATTTGCAGTAAGGGTCGGAAAAATCCACCGTCTTTTTTCTTTCTTCGGTAATGGTCATGGAAGATAGGACGATATCAACTTTTTTTGTGGTTAAAGCGGGGATAAGCCCTGAGAAGCCCATATTTTCGATCTTCACAGGCCGCTGGAGGTAATCCCCCAGGGCAGAGGCTAAATCTACGCCGATTCCTTCGGGGTTACCATTTTGATCTGTTGTTTCAAAGGGGGGATATGCTAATTCCATACCGACAACAAGGGTGTTGTCCTCTTTCTTTCCGCAGCCTGACACAATGACCAGCATGATCAATAAAAAAAGCCCTAACTTTTTCATTATTTCTACCTCCTTTATCATATTTGTATTTATTTTGTGACAAATTAGGTGGATCAACGAGATGCTAATGAAAGTTATCATAAACCTTATGTAAAATATGCAGGAATACTTTTCTTTCCTCCTCACTTACACCTCTATACTCGATTTCCAACAGTTTTCTTGAGATGACGGCAAAATTCTTTTCGAATTTACGGCCTTTTTCTGTAAGAAAGATGAGATTGGACCTGCCGTCCCGGGTATTTCTCCTGGAGGCGGCATAACCTGAATTAATCAATTTGGTTACCAATGTCGTTACGGTGGACCGGTCCCGGTTTATATAGTCGGCTATTTCAGTCATGGATAATTCCTGATACCGGAATAAGGCGATAAAAATGTCCCCATGGGAGGGTGCGATATCATGGAGGCCGATTGCTTTTAACTCAGCTAAGAGAAATTTGTTGACCTTTTCTCTAATCCTGCTGATAAGAGCAATACTATTATCATTTGTCATAAGCCTGCGGTTCCTTTCTCTTAATTACAGGTAATTTTACTTTGATATCCAAGTATTGTCAAGGAGAGTTTGATCATGACCTGCTATTAATGCCGAAGACTTCTTTAACCTCCCAAACTTATCATATATAATAATAGATACTTATTTCTAATTGAAATAAACATCTATTATATATTGGCAGGAGTATGGAAATATGTTGACAGGCTTTCAACTCAAGGTATTGGCAGTGATCTTGATGATCTTGGACCATTTATATGCCTATCTTCCGGATCTGCCCCTGTGGTTTACCTGGCTGGGCAGACTGGCGGCGCCGATCTTTTTCTTTCTGGCTGTGGAGGGGTTCGTCCATACCCGGAACCGGAGGAATTATTTGATGCGCTTATTCACTTTTGCCTTGATTATGTTTAGCGGGACCAAAGTGATTGTTTTGCTGTTCCCCGCTGATATTCCTCTTAAGAATAATATCTTTTTATCCCTGGCCCTGGCGGTGCTTATGCTGATGTTTATTGAGGAAACAAGCGGGGTAAAAATTAACTCCCGGGAGTTTGTGCGGGGCATAACCGGAGCCTGGTTCGTAAGCTTTATCTCAATTTTCACCGAAGCATCCCTGCTGGGCGTTTATCTGACTTGCGTTTTTTATTTCCTGCGGGGTAAAAAAATACTGTTATCCCTGGGCTATCTATTGCTGTCGTTCTTGTTTTTCCTGCCTGTCCTAAGGGACCAGGCAGGACTAACCCCGGTCTCCCTGGAGGGTTTCAGAAGTCAGTGGATGATGGTCTTTGCCCTGCCCTTTTTCTTAATTTATAACGGTGAACGGGGATTAAACAATCTGTTTGCCAAGTATATGTTTTATTTCATTTATCCCCTGCATTTGTGGCTGTTGTATATAGCCAGGTATTATTTGACGTCCGGCTGATATGCTGAAGATATCAAGAATAGTGTGCTAAATAACGACGAGGAAATAATCTATCGATACATAAGACTGTATTCTGCTTTATATTTTTAGGGGAGGATTTCTTTTGAAAAAGTTAGGCTATTTTATGGGGATAGGGTTAATTATTTTAAGCTTTTTTTATCATATTTTCTTTATATTACAGAACACATAGATGGGCCGAAGAACCTATGGCCTATCCTCTAACAGAGGATTTGTGGTTCCGGCTGCTCCTTCGTTTAACTGATGATTGTCACGATTTTCGCAGGCCGAAAAGCTGGAGGGCAAAAATCCTGCCGCCCGTTAAGTCCGCGGATCCCGGGAATGTTATGTCATATCCTTTGCAGGGAAAATAAAGGAGAAATCGTATGCTGGAAAAAGGAATGTATCAATATCTCAGATCAGTAGAACTAAAAAATCTTAAAGATCGTTTAAGCAATGTGTACCCCTTTTCATTAAAGGCAGTACAAGAATTAACCAGGCTTGATTTTCATCCCAATGTAACATTTTTAATCGGTGAAAACGGCAGTGGAAAATCTACACTTCTGGAAGCAATAGCAGTTGCTTACGGATTTAATCCTGAAGGTGGAAGTAAGAACTTTAATTTTTCAACGAAGGACACACATTCGGATTTGTCTGATTATCTTCGTTTAACGAAAGGCGTATTGGCGGCAAAGGACGGGTATTTTCTCAGGGCGGAAAGCTTTTATAATGTAGCGACAAACATTGATAATCTGGATGTAGCAAAATACTATGGAAATGTTTCGCTTCATAAACAATCTCACGGGGAATCATTCATGTCGTTAGTGTTAAATAGATTTTCCGGAAAGGGGTTATATATTTTAGACGAACCTGAGGCGGCTTTATCGCCAACCAGGCAGATGGCACTTGTTACAAGAATTCATGATTTAGTGAGGAAAGATTCTCAGTTTATAATAGCAACGCACTCCCCGATCATAATGGCATATCCTAAGGCAATCATTTATAATATTGAGAATCGTTATGCCTCAATAAGTTATGAAGATACAGAGCACTACCAAGTAATGAAGAGCTTTATGAATAATCCTGAGGGAATGTTAGATATTTTGCTTGAGGAATGAGGAAAAGCAAACCTGGAAACGCTACTTAGCAAAAAAGTTTATTTGTATATCTTGGGAGTGAGCATTAACTGAAAGCAATTTTAAGAGGAAAATGGAGGAGAAATTTATAGAAAGAAGAATATCAATAGAATATAAAAAATTATTTTGCAATGGTGTAAATAGTAAAATATTTAATTTTGTGCCGGGGTAAGAACAGTCTGCTTATCCTACTCTTTTCTGAAAGAGGGGTCTTTTATTAATGGCGAGAGAAAATGTATTTAAATATATAGAATATACCTGTATCTTATTAACCGTTATCTTGATTATCGTTATGAATCTTGCGCAAAAAATTTTTCCCTATATTTTAATAATTTTCGCGATGGGTATGGTCATATTTTCCCTGAAAATATTAAGATATCAGTCACTGCAGCAGTTTGCAAAAGCAAGAACATATGTCATTATTGTGATCATTTATATTATAGCCTTAGCTTATCTTTTCCCGAATATCTTTTAGGAGAAAAGGCATCAAGATTTGGGAATAGCTTAGGGTTTGCTTTTAAAGGATAGAAATCTGCCTCACCGGAATACGGTGAGGCTATTTATGTCATGAACAGTAAAACAGCCATAATAAAGTAAGGGAATAATTCAAGCCTGACCCCGAAATCGCCGGAAAATTTTGAAGATTACCAGCCTTGATACATTATGACAATGCAGGATTATTTGGACAAAATCTAGAAGAATTAATATGCAAAATGCTAAACACCTTTCCGGATAAACTGTAGTCATTACCCAGGTATATTCTTCCCTTTAGAAAAGATGCTGCATAGTTAGGCTTAAGTGAAAAATTGTGCATGGAGGTATTCCTATGCGATTAAATCAATTTGAATTTTTAGTAGCGTTAAATTCCTACGGTTCTTTTTCAAAAACTGCAGAAAAAATTTTAATCTCGCAGCCTGCTATCAGCAGAGCGGTTAAAGAATTGGAGGAAGAATTGGGATATGATATTCTAAAACGAGGGAAAAAGGGTGTGGAATTTACCGAAAAGGGCAGACTGGTTTTGGAAAAAGCGATGATTGTAATGGATGCGATCAATGAAATTAACGATATAGAGGCCAAAATAACCGGTCAATTAATAGGAAGAGTGCGGATCGGAAGCGGCTCGCATCATTGCAGCACCATAGTCCTGAACAGCTTAATTAATTTACAAAACAAATACCCGGGCTTGATTATAAATATTCTGCGCGAAGAAATTTTTAATATTATAAGAAATGTGGCGGTAAATGAGCTGGATATAGGAGTGATACTGCTAAATACTGCAACGGAAAACGACCTGTTAGCAGAAATAAAAAGAAATAATATTTATTTTGAGGAGTTATTTAATGAAGAGATGTGTATTATCTTAGGCGATCATCATCCTCTTGCAGGCCGAAGCCGGGCTTCAATACATGAAATTATTCGTTATCCTTTTGTGACAAGTAATCGTTCTACAAATAGTATCATGTTGAATTTTTTGAAACAGTTTGGATATCAAAACTATCACAAAGGAATCATTAATATTAACGATATCGGAGCTTTACGGAACTTTTTAACCAGATCAAATACTTTAGCTGCGGTGCCCAAATCAACGGCCTTAGAAAGTAATAAAACCTTTAACGACAGGCTTCTCATGGTTTTAATTTCCGATTATCGCTGGAATTGCCGATTTGGGTGGCTTCATAAGAAACAAAAACTTTCGATAGCGGAAAAAAGAATAAAAGAAGAGTTATTGCTATATTGTAAGCGTTATCAAGATGGTTCAAAAATTAATATTAAAGAATGATGCTAATTTTTAGCGGGGATAGACTTATCAGAGAGGGAACTTTAATGTAAACTGGAAGAAAAATTTAAGAATGCAGTGATTTGAGGAAGATAATGGGTGGATTGTTCCGCTTATTATCTTTTTGTTATGCCCTTTTAAGGGAAGTATACGGGATTAAGAGTTTTCATTTCCATATGATAAGTATACCTAATGCTTATAATAGAATTCAATAATTGATATTTTACATAATTATAAGGTCAATTTATCATGAAATCATAAAAAGTTAGTGGCCGCTGATGAATAAAGTGACCTGGAGAAAACACCGTTAAAGGAATAAAGGAGGATATTGCATGTATTTCGAGTTGACAGAAGAAAATAAAATGATTAAGAAACTGGCCCGTGATGTTTCAGAGAAATATATTGCGCCCAGTGTAAGGGAACGGGATGAAGAAGAAAGATTTGACCGCGCTCTTTTTGATATTATCGCAAGTTTTGGTTTTCAGGGAATACCATATCCCGAGGAATACGGCGGTTGTGCAGGGGATTATCTAAGTTATATTCTGGCAATCGAAGAAATTGCAAAGGTAGATGTTACGCTCTGTATGCCCATTGGGGGCGGCGGCCTAGGCGGATTGCCTATTTATATGTATGGAACAGAGGAGCAAAAACAGAAATATCTTAGACAAGTACTGGAGGGTCTCACATTATGTGGTTTTGCTCTTACCGAACATAGTGCCGGCAGTGACCCTTCAGCTTTACAAACTACAGCTGTATTTGATGGTGATTGTTATGTTCTTAACGGTACAAAATGTTTTATCAGTAATGATGCTGATATTTACCTTGTTATGGCAGTTACCGACAGGAGCAAAGGGACTAGAGGAATCAGCTGCTTTATTATTGAGAAAGGGACTCCCGGGTTTACTCTGGGGAAAAGGGAACACAAGATGGGGTTGAGGTCTGCCGTAACAACGGAGCTTATTTTACAAGATGTTAGAATTCCCCCCGGAAACTTATTGGGCAAAGAAGGAGACGGCTTTAAAATTTGTATGCAAACTTTAGATACAGGGCGTATTGGGTGTGCGGCTCAAGCTATTGGAATCGCTGAGGCTGCTCTTAATCATGCCGTAAAATATGCCAAAGAACGGGTTCAATTTGGCAAACCCATAGCCAGTAACCAGGGAGTTTCATTTATGCTGGCAGATATGGCTACGAAAATTGAGGGAGCGAGACTATTGTGTTACAAAGCCGCGTGTTTAAAGCAGAATGGTAAACCTTTTGGTAAGATCGCCGCGATGGCTAAATTAGCCTGTTCAGATGTCGCAATGTCCGTTACAACTGATGCCGTTCAAGTCCTGGGCGGCTATGGTTATAGCCGGGAATATCCCGTAGAGCGCTTGATGCGTGATGCCAAGGTACACCAGATATTTGAAGGTACGAATCAAATACAACGGATTGTTATTTCCAGTCAGCTTTTGCGCTAGTGCAACCGTTTTTTCGTATTATTGAAAATTTCAAAATCAATGTTTTCTAAAAGAAAACCAGGAGGCTATAGTTTATGAAAATTATCGTTTGTATCAAACAAGTACCGGATACAACAGAAGTTAAAATTGATCCGCAAACAAACACCCTTATTCGCAAGGGTGTGCCAAGTATTGTAAATCCTTATGATAAAAATGCCCTTGAGACAGCTTTGCAATTAAGGGAAAAGCATAGCGGCAAAGTTACTGTGCTTACAATGGGGCCTCCACAAGCCGCAGAGGCTTTAAGAGAATGTTTGGCTATGGGCGCCGATGAAGCCTTTCTAATTAGTGACCGTGCCTTTGGGGGAGCTGATACTCTTGCTACCAGTTATACCTTGGCCCAAGCAATTCAAAGGCTGGGAGTATTTGACCTTATCATTTGCGGTATGCAGGCTATTGATGGAGATACCGCCCAAGTTGGACCTGAAATAGCGGAGCATCTGGGAATTGCTCAGGTCACTTATGTTTCAAAAATTAAGAAGCTTGGCAATAAACTTGAGGTCCGGCGCGATCAAGAATTTTTTTATGAAGTCATCGAAGCAGAGCTGCCCTTACTTATCACAGTTGTCAAAACCAGCAATGAGCCGCGATTGCCAACCTGCCGCGGAATCATGAAGTCGCTGGGCACAGAAATTCCCTTGCTTGGCTTAAAAGATATTGCTGTGGATGAAAGAAAAATTGGTTTGCAAGGTTCTCCTACTCAGGTACGGAAAATCTTTTCCCCGCCGCAGCGAACACAGTGTATCAAGATTAAAAAGCATACTGCACAAGACGCAGTAACGGAGCTTTTCCAAAAACTCTCTGATGCGAAAATTATTTAACGGAGGAGAAGAGAATGGCAATAAAAATAATGGAAACAAAATGTAGTGGTTGTGGTATCTGTGTCGATACTTGTCCCTTCGGAGCTATCCGCATAGAGGCGGCTAAGGCAGTGATCACTGACGCATGCACAGCTTGTGGGGCTTGTATTGATGCTTGCTCTTCGGAAGCAATTATTCGCGGAGCTGCGGATAATGCAGCAAATGTTGATAAGGGTCAATTTAAAGATGTGTGGGTATACCTGGAAGCTAATAAAGGTAAGTTACTCAACGTTGGCTTGGAATTATTAGGTGAAGGCCGCAAACTTGCGGAAGCAAGGGGGGAAAAATTAGCCGGTTTAATTATCGGCGACAATGATTTTGGATTGGCTCAGGAGGCCATTGCCCACGGTGCTGATGTAGTTTATTTGGTAAAAGATCCACAGCTTAGGCATTACAGTACCGATGGCTATGCCAAAGCCGTCATTGATTTAATAGAAAATCACCACCCTTCGGTAATTCTTCTGGGTGCCACTAGAAATGGCAGGGACCTTGGACCCAGGGTGGCTTGCCGGATCAAGACCGGGTTGACTGCTGACTGTACCGGCCTGGCAATTGATGAAGAAACCGGACTCGTGGTCTGGACCCGTCCTGCTTTTGGGGGGAATATTATGGCAGCCATTGTCTGTCCCGAGCATAGACCCCAAATGGGTACTGTAAGGCCGGCAGTTTTTAAAAAGCCAATTCCGGATTATTCAAGGGAAGGCCGGATTATCAAAGTAGAAACTGAAATCAATCCTGCTGATATACGAACAAAGCTTATGGAGATTGTTCGGACCCGTCATGTAGCCAATAACCTCGCAGAAGCGGAAATTATTGTATCCGGGGGGAGGGGGTTAGGTAAACCTGAGAACTTTGCACGGCTGGAAGAGCTTGCTGATGTTTTAGGTGGTGTTGTGGGTGCTTCCAGAGCTGCTGTCGATGCAGGCTGGATTTCCCAAGAACACCAAGTCGGGCAGACAGGGAAAACCGTTGCCCCTAAAATTTACTTTGCTTTTGGCATCTCCGGGGCTATTCAACATGTTGCCGGGATGTCATCTTCCCAGGTGATTATAGCTGTTAATAAAGATGAACAGGCCCCTATTTTCAGCATAGCCGACTATGGCATTGTGGGTGATTGCTTAGAAGTACTGCCCTTACTGACAGAAGAGTTTAAAAAAATAAAAATTAAATTGGTCCCTTAGTTAAAGGAGTGATGAGATGTCAAAAGTAATAAGTGCTGATGAGGCCGTTTTATTAATCAAAGATGGTGCGACAGTTGGCGCAAGTGCTATAGGTCTGGCCGGCTGGCCTGAGGAAATTGCCAAGGCAATTGAAAAGCGCTTCCTGGAAACCGGCAGTCCCCAAGATCTCACCCTAGTACATGGTTCGGCAATCGGTGACTGGAAAGACCGGGGAACGACCAGAATTGGCTATGCCGGACTTATCAAAAGATGGATTGGGGGGCATATCGGATCGGCAGCAAAAATGGCAAAGCTGGTTAGCGAAAACAAAATAGAGGCGTACAATCTGCCCCAGGGGGTTATTGTACAGCTGTGGCGGGAAATAGCCGCCAAAAGGCCGGGTCTCATTACCAAAATAGGGTTAGGGACATATGTTGATCCCCGTCTGGAAGGTGCTAAGATGAATGCTCTTACCAAAAAAGATATTGTCAAAGTAGTGGAATTTGAAGGCGAGGAATGGCTGTACTATAAAACCTTCCCGGTCGATGTCGCAATCATTAGAGGAACTTATGCCGATGAACATGGCAATCTTACTATGGATAGAGAAGGTATGTTGGTGGAAGCGCTGCCTTTAGCTCAGGCTGCCAGGAGCAGCGGCGGCATTATAATAGCACAGGTGGAACAGATAGTTAAGGCGAATACTCTCCATCCCAGAAATGTAAAGGTTCCCGGAATTCTTGTAGATCATATTGTAGTTGCTGTTAATCCGGAGAATCACTGGCAGACGGAGGGACTTTATTTCAGCCCTGCTTTTGCCGGAGATATAAAGGTACCTTTAGAAACGATTCCTGAACTTCCCTTAAATGAAAGAAAAATCATAGCCCGGCGGGCAGCTATGGAATTAAAGGCTGGTGCGGTAGTAAATCTGGGTGTAGGAATACCGAGTGATATCGCAGCAATAGCGGCGGAGGAAGAGGTAAGTGATAAGATAATTCTGACTACCGAGGCCGGAGGAATAGGCGGGATTCCGGCAAGCCTTCCCCACTTTGGTCATGCTTATAATGCTGAAGCAATGGTCGAGCATCATGCGCAGTTTGACTTTTATGACGGGGGTGGAATTGATGTTGCGTTTTTAGGACTTGCGCAAACAGATAAAAACGGGAACGTCAATGTCAGTAAATTCAAAGGCAGAGCCATGGGGTGCGGTGGCTTTATAAACATCACCCAGAGTTCCAAAAAGGTAGTCTACTGTGGGACTTTTACGGCAAAAGGCTTAGAAGTCACAATTGAAAATGAAAGCTTGGTTATTCAAAAAGAGGGAAAAGAGAAAAAGTTTTTGGGTCAAGTAGAACAAGTTACTTTTAGCGGACATTATGCCCAAAGAATGAAACAACCGGTTGTCTTTATTACCGAACGGGCCGTATTTACCTTAGAAAATGGTCAAATGACCCTGCTTGAAATTGCCCCGGGAATAGATATGGAAAAAGATATCTTTGCTCTTATGGATTTCCGACCCAGACTTTCCCCCCATGTAAAAACAATGCCTAGAGAGATCTTCAGGAAAGAGTGGGGCTGTCTTAAAGAAATTTTAAATTAATATTGTTCAATCGGATAATCCTTAAATATCCGTAATCTAAACGGGCTGAGAGACGGAAAGTAACATTTTTTTATTTGATTGCCTGAAACCGGCTTAGCTGTTTGAAAAGCATTTATTGTCAAACTATAAGCATAGGTAATAGTTAGATGTATAAATGTTATTTTACTTATGTATAAGCAAAATATATACTAAAACTGAAAAAAGTTATGGCCATTAACTTAATTAGATTGAGGAGGAAGGTGCAGAGCGTGCCACCGGTAATAGATAGAATTAAATGTATTAAGTGTGAGACTTGTGCACAAATTTGCCCGCTTGATGTTATCCGGGTTGATAAAAAAGATCAAGAAAGAAGAGTTGTCGTCAAGTATCCTTATGAATGCTGGCATTGTCGAGCTTGTATTAAAGAATGTTCTGTTGGTGCAATTACCATGAGATATCCATTATCTCACATGATGTTGTCTATGGATGTTCCTAGTGCTAAGGGAGGTGAGTAATGATGGATTTACAGGTGAGAAAAGATATTGTGAAAACTGAATTACTGATTATTGGCGGTGGTATTGCCGGTTTGCAGGCTGCTATTACGGCAGGGGAGGCAGGTACTGATGTTATCGTAGCGGAAAAAGCCGATACCCGCCGTTCCGGAAGCGGTGCCAACGGTAATGACCATTATATGTGCTATATTCCTGAATGTCATGGTGATGATTTTAATCTGGTAATCAGTGAGATCTCGGAAACTATGGAAGGTGGTCCCTGGCAGGACCCGGCGATGCTGCGTAAAATGATGCAAAGATCCTACGGCATTGTTCAAAAATGGGAATCTTACGGTATTAATATGAGACCAACGGGGAAATGGAATTTCGAAGGTCATGCGATGCCCGGCCGGCAAAGATATCATTTAAAATATGACGGACACAGCCAAAAATCTGTGCTAACCCGGCAAGCCTTAAAACAAGGCGCAAAGATTATGAATAAAGTATTCATAAATGAAGTGCTGATAAATGAAGAAGGAAGAGTTGTCGGAGCCATAGGTTTCAGTCTGGCCGAGGATATTCCTGAGGTTATTATTTTCCAGGCTAAGGCGGTATTAGTTGCTACGGCCCAGGCCATGAGAATGTATCCTCATGTTAATCCTGCCTTCATTTTCAATACGCATAGCTGTCCTGCAGCTGCAGGCGGAGCAGCTATTGCTTATAGGGCAGGGGCAAGGCTGGTTAATCTGGATGTTCCTTATATCCACGCCGGAGTAAAAGGTTTTGCCCGTTCCGGTAAAGCAACTTGGATTGGTGTTCTTTCTGACATTAACGGTAAATCCATTAGCCCATTTTTAACGAAACCCGATCGGGAAACGGGTGACGCCATGATGGATATCTGGCCGGGTGCTTTTGGGGAAAGGCTTGCAGATGGAACGGGTCCGACTTATATGAATTGTACAGAACTTAGCGAAGAAGATTTGCAGCATCAAGAAAAGGCTTTTGAAAGTGAAGGTATTGACTCAATTACGGAATATTGTCAACAACGTGGTATAGATTTGCGTAAAAGTATGATTGAATTTGGTACCTATGATTATTCCTTAGCGCAAAGGGGTATTGACGTTAATTTAGAAGGTATGACTACAGTACAGGGTCTTTATGCGGCAGGCATTTGCTGCGGCAATGTCAGAGGAAATATTACCAATGCATCTGTCTGGGGCGAAGTTGTGGGGGAAAATTCCGGCAGATATGTCAAACAAGTGGGCGACTACGAAGTAAGTAACCACCCTTTCATTAGTGAAA
Organism: Peptococcaceae bacterium; assembly: GCA_049366715.1. Classification (GTDB taxonomy): domain Bacteria; phylum Bacillota; class Peptococcia; order Peptococcales; family BICA1-8; genus JBMNCQ01. The sequence goes on from JBMNCQ010000009.1 coordinate 24,052, forward strand.
AAATTAACTTTTATAAATCACTTTTGACAAGAGAAACCGGCGCTCATTGGTTAGAAAGCAATTCTACTCTGCAACAGATTATGAATGATTATGTTGGGTTGGAAGTCCGGTCGGCGACATTACTAAATGCAGGCATAAAATATCTTGCTGACTTAAAACGCTTTTCTGTTTCTGAGCTTAAGTGTGAAAATTCCCATGAATTAATGAGAACCCTGGAAGTCTTGGATCTCATCGATTTGGCCGAGGCGGTGGCTTTGACTGCGGAAAACCGTAAAGAAACAAGAGGACATCATCGCAGAGTAGATTTTACCTATACCAATCCGCTGCTCAATAATAAATTTCAAACAATAGAGAAAACCAAGGATGGGATTAGGATGGCGTTCAGGGAAAAAATGAAATAATTAAAAAATTAATATTTCCTCCAATATTATGTGATGAAATTCTCTATTCTTGGCTAAAGAGGACTATTGTGTTTGCTTAAAATGCTTACCAGTGCGGAAGATTTTATTTCAAGAATAATGGGTTGTTTAAGTTACTCATTATTCTGTTTTTCCCTTTGCCAGGAGCAGGAAAGCATTTTGTTAGATATAAATGAATTTTATGCAGCCTTTAATCCGCATAAACTTTAACATCAAAGTGAAAGAGAATACAAGTACATAAGGGCAGCGCGATAATCGATGTCTTGGAGAAAGGAAGTGAAGCCGGGTATGATCAAGTACATTAATGCTGAAAAATGCAAAGGATGCGGAGTGTGTGCAGAACGGTGTCCATTAGACACGATTAGAATGAATGACGAAAAGAAGGCTTATATAGCATATGCAGATGATTGTATGACTTGCTTTTTATGTGAATTAGTATGTCCTCAAGGGGCGATTTTTGTCCATCCTTTTAAAGAAATTCTGCCGGGTGTATTCACAAGATAATGAAATATTCATAGGGAGTGATAAGATGAGAACCGGTACGATAAGAGATATTCTCTTGGATCATATAGATGTGTTAATTATAGGTGGTGGTTCTGCCGGTTTATGGGCGGCAAACCGGGCGAAAGAACTGGATGAAGATCTTAACATATTAATCGTTGATAAAGGTCCTGTTGACTGGGGCGGGTTAATGTCAATATCAGGGGGAGATTTTGATGCGGTTCTCCCCGAAGAAAGTGTTGATGATTGGATTGAAGATTTAGTATATTATTACGACGGACTTTGCGACCAAGAATTGGTAACAGGCTTATTAAAACAAACGTATGACCGGCTTCAAGATTATGAAAGGCTGGGATGTCAATTTTTGAGAAAGCCTGACGGCAGTCTAAAGGGTATACCCCAAAGAGGTTTGAAGCATGTAAAGCTCTATCCTGCTAAATATAAAGGCCGGGGCGGCGCGGATATGGTTCAAAACCTTATTAAAGAAGTGGATGGCAGGGGTGTTAAACGCATTGGGAGAACTTTAATTACGGATTTACTTAAAAAAGATGACAGGATAATAGGTGCAGTCGGATTTGACACAATTAAAGGGGATTTTTACATTATCAAGGCTAAAACAGTGATCCTTGCCACGGGAATGACGGGCTGGAAAACATCTTATGGTAAAAACACCACTGCAGGGGAAGGTGCTGATTTAGCATTCAGAGCGGGAGCAAAACTGTGCAATTTTGAATTTGGCAGGGTCTGGAATGTGCCCAAATTATTCGGTTGGGAAGGGCAGACATCTTTATTTCCTCTCGGTGCAAGATTTATTAATGGCAGCGGAGAGTCTTTTATGGATAATTACTCCCCGGTATTGGGAGCAAACACTGACCCCCATTTTACTACGATAGCAATGGCTCTGGAAGAAAAGGCGGGCAGAGGACCATTTATTTTAGATGTCAGCCGGATTAAACCTGAAGACATGGAACTCCTTAAGCCTCAATCCGGCTGGCAGTTATTAAACTATCAAAAGTTGGTAAATCTGGGGATAGATTTATTTAAGGATAATACCGAATGGAATCCCCAATTAACTGTCTGCTTTGGCGGTTTAGTAGCTGATTTATCCGGGAGAACTTCCGTTGAAGGCCTATTTGCCGCAGGCAATGCCCGTTATATTGATCCCGGTGTTTATATGGGCGGTTTTGCACTTAGTACTACTGCTGCAGGAGGCTACCTTACCGGAGAAGCAGTTGTCCGGTATCTTAAATCATCCGACCGGCCGCTGCCGGAAATAGATTTTGCTGAAGTAAAAATGCTTAAAGCAGAGTTATTTTCTTTAATAAATAATAATGGACTTACCCCGAAAGAGGGATTAAGGGTGATACAGGAACTGGTATTTACACCTGAAATTGCAATATTAAAAAATGAGAAGGCATTAATGAAAGCACTAGCCGGTTTAGAACAGGTTAAAGAAGATTTATTGCCCAGATTATCTGCCAGGGACCCCCATTATTTACTTAAATTAATAGAAGTAAGAACGATTGCGTTTATTACTGAACTATATCTTAAAGCTTCACTGGCCAGAAGAGAATCAAGAGCCGGCCATTACAGGGAAGATTATCCGGGACGTGATGATGATAATTTCTTATGCTGGCTTGTAGCCGGCCCTGATAAGGATTATAATATTTCATTTCAAAAGAAACCTGTTCCCATAGATCGATACAAGCATAAAATTCACAGATATTATTCCGACAATTTTACTTTTTATAAATAATCGGGACAATTAAGGTTGGAATTTGGGATTCCTTTCCAAAGTTGTTTTAGCCCGTAGAGTAAGACAAAGATATTTTTGAATTATCTGAATATTTCAAGGAGGTAATTTATGATGACAATTGCAACTCAACAAAATATTAAGCCTCAGTCAAAGCGGGATACAGTATATTATCTGCATACACTTATCTTTCTTTTTATTACGTTTGGATTTGGACTTTTACCTACTTTTAGCACTGTCAGTGAAATGGGGATGAAAATTTTAGGGATATTTATTGGCGCCCTGTACGGATGGATTTTTTTAGGATTGATCTGGCCTAGTTTAATATGTTTGCTTGCTCTTCCGCTAAGTGGTTATATGAATGCTAAAGCTATGTTTAATGACAGCTTCGGAGACCCTGTCGTTCAAATGATGTTTTTCATATTTGTTTTTTGTGCGACGATAAGCCATTATGGTTTATCAAGATTTATTTCTTTATGGTTTATCTCAAGAAAATTTGTGTTAGGTAAACCCTGGACTTTTACTTTTGCGTTTCTGGTATCCATATTCATTTTAGGTGGTTTAACCAGCGCTTCTCCGGCAGCAATTATCGGCTGGAGTATATTGTATGGCATTTGCGATGTTGTTGGCTATAAACGTGGTGATGCTTATCCAACGATGATGGTTTTTGGAATATTGTTCGCCGCGCAGATTGGTATGTCAATGATACCTTTTAAGCAAGTACCGCTGACAGTACTAGGTGCCTATGAAACAATGTCGGGGCAGAGTTTTGATTATGGAAATTATATGATTATCTCAATTGTTATCTGCATCATTTTATCATTGATGTTCATTATTGTGGGTAAATATTTTCTTAAACCTGATATGGAGAAGCTGAAAAAAATTGATCTGGAAGCCTTAGATATTAAGGACGGGTTAGTATTAAATAAGGTACAAAAAATTATATTGCTATTTTTAGTTTTATTAGTAGTTTTATTAATCTTACCTACTGTTTTACCTAAAGGATTTTTCTTGGCGGCTTTTTTAAATACCATAGGCAGCACAGGAATATGTGTGCTGATTGTGGCGATTATGTGCTTCTTGAAAATAGAGGGGAAACCATTATTAGATTTTAAACAGATGGTCAATAGTGGTGTAACCTGGGGTATTATTTTGCTTCTTGCAGTAGTGCAGCCTTTAGCGAAAGCGATGACAAATGACTCTACAGGTATTGTTAAAATGATTATCAGCACTTTAGATCCAATATTTGCCGGAAAATCAATCGTCTTCTTTATATTAGTAATGGGTGCGATTGCCGTTGTATTAACAAACGTAATTAATAATGGGGCTGCCGGTATAGCACTCATGCCCGTATGTTATGCTTTATCGGTTTCTATGGGGCTGCCGCCGGAATTTGGAGTTATTATGATCACTATGCTTGTACATTGTGCATTTCTAACCCCGGCAGCCAGCTCCAGTGCAGCCTTGCTGCATGGTAACGAATGGATTGAGTCTAAGCAAATAGCAAAGTTTTCAGTAATTTTCGTGATGATAGCTTATATTGTGATCGCGTGTGTTACCTTATTATTAGGCTCATTTATGTTCTAAAATATCAAGAGCAGACAAGATGAATTTTTGCAAGTGCTTATAATCAAAATAATAAAAAGTTCATATAAAATATTCTGCCGGTTATACAGCCTTTCTGTTAAGTAAACAGTAGAAATAATTAAAAGTGCAGCGTCAATCATCTTGATTGGCGCTGTATTTTTACAGCTGATTTTGCAAAATGAATGTCCGCAGGAAAGTAATATCTAGGGCATTCAATAAAAGTCTATAACAATAAGGCCGTTGATTACAATAAGGGAATAATTCAAGCCTGACCCCCGAAATTTGACCCCCGAAATTCCCCCCTGACCCCTGAAATTCCCCCGAAATTTCCAAATGGCTGAAATAATTAGTTTAGAAACACATATAAACTTCTACATTATTTTCCATCTTCCTCTGTTATACATCAAAAAAATGTATAAATTACCCATTTTAGAAAGCGACATATAGAAAATAAAAGGGGTAACAACTCTGCCACCCCCATCACGTTACAATATCACTATAATCTTCTTGATTATCGTTCCATATAGCAGCCGTCATCTGCCTCGTTTTCTTCCTCGGTGTTTTCGGTATAAATATCTAGGGCATTCAATAAAAGTCTATAACAATAAGGTCGTTGATTAGTATAAGGGAATAATTCAGGCCTGACCCCGAAATTTCCAAATGAAGCAATATTGGTCAAATTTAACTAAATAAGTCTAAAAAATAGAGTCATATCACTTTGTTACTTATGAAAATAATGGTATGATATTAAGGAAGAATTTGTCGAAGGAGTTTTAATGATGGCTATACGGTGCAATTTATCTACACTTATGGGGAAACACCGTTACAAAATGCAAGATGTGTTTGAAAAAACAGGGCTTGCTCGGAGTACTATTTCAAATCTCTACCATGACAACATACAAAGAATTGATTTACAAACACTTAACAAGCTATGTGAATTGTTTAATTGTTCAGTAGGTGATTTAATTGAATATGTTAAAGAATGAGTTTGTAGCTATTCAATCTTTGATCTATAAATATGTATAACATTGTCTGTGTTGTTGTTTTAATAGTAGAACTATTTAGTTTAATAAGAATTGAGGGGGTGATTGGTTTTGTGGTGTAAGAATTGTAACAAAGAAGCTTTTAGTGATACTTGCGAAACGTGCGGGAACCCCACAGAACAGGACATTCCTCTTGAAATATATTGGTGTAATGGTTGTAAAGTTCCAATAATAAGTGAAGTTACTAGATTGGATAAGGATTTATGCCCTTTATGTGGTAGGAAAACTGCATACATGTGTATTGATTTGCGACCCGTATTCCCGGAAGAAAGACTTCTTATTGAAATATTGACAGCAAAACCTTTTGCATTCAAAAACAAAACGGTTTGGGCTTCGAGTAATAGATATTACATAGATGGAAAAGTAAAGATGTTGACAACAGCAACATACAAAAAATACTCATCCGAGGAAATTGCAAAACAACTAGCAGAACATAGAGCTGATAATGACTATGAATTTTTTAATAATATGGTAGATAGGTTTGTATCTGCAAATAAAGATCGACTAAACTATTTGAAGGTAGAAGCAGTTGATTTTATACAGAAATCTGCTGCGAAGTATCCCCCCGAAAGTATTGTTATATCCTTTTCTGGAGGTAAAGATTCGACGGTTGTTGCAGATCTAGCTGCTAGGGCTTTAAGTAATCCAAGTTTAGTACATATTTTTGGTGACACAACGCTTGAATTTCCGCTGACCTTGGAATATGTAGAACGTTTTAGAATTAACAATCCCAAATCTATATTTAAGGTTGCTAAAAACAAAGAGCAGGATTTCTACAAAGTATGCGAAGATATAGGGCCTCCAGCTCGTATGCTCCGCTGGTGCTGTTCTATGTTTAAGACAGGGCCTATAACTCGAGTTCTAAACAGTTTGTATCGTGACCAGGATATTCTTACTTTTTACGGGATACGGAAATGCGAGTCCGTAAATAGAAGTAAATATAACCGTATTGAAGATAGCGCTGATGCCGTTAAGATACAAAAACAAACAGTGGCTTCTCCCATTTTTTTTTGGAAAGACATTGATATTTGGTTATATATTTTTGGAGAAAAGATCGATTTTAATGAGGCCTATCGACTAGGATATGATCGAGTAGGTTGTTGGTGTTGTCCAAATAACAACCTAAGAGCTCAATTTTTATCTAATATATATATGCCTGACCAGTCTGAAAAATGGAGAAGCTTTTTAATCGATTTTGCAAAAAGAATAGGAAAACCAGATGCGGAGGTTTATGTTGATACTGGCAAATGGAAAGCTAGACAAGGTGGTAATGGCGTTGCTGCTGCTGAAGATGTGAAAATTAGGTTTACTAACTGTACAGCAGAGGAAAATGCAAAAATTTATAATCTTAACAAACCAATATCCGATAATTTTACAGATCTGTTTATACCATTTGGCAGGGAGAAAAAAGAGCTTGGGCGAAAGATAATTAATGAAACTATTTTTGTAGATATCAGAACTAATGTGCCTATTCTCTCAATACAACCATTCAGTCAAGATGGATATGAGTTTTCAGTAAAAATAAAGACCATGAACGTAGATAAACACGATGATTTACAACGTATGGTAGGTTATCAAATACGAAAATATAATGCTTGTAGAAAATGTTTGAAGTGTGAATCTCTTTGCAAGTATGGAGCTATTTCAATAATTGGGGATATTTACCGTATTAATGATGCTAAGTGTAAGAGATGTAAAATGTGTGTTACTGCTAAATATCTTGATGACGGCTGTTTAATGAATAAGTATTTATATACCAAAGGCTAATATTAGATAGGGGTTAGAGTATGAGCGATAAATTTAAATTTAGAGCACATGACACCTTTTTTATCAGAAAAGGGTGGCTATATAAGGGAATGAAAAATATTCTCCTACAGTCTGATGTTTTTATAAGTAAGACTGAAAACCCAATGGACGTTTTGGGTATTGGTGCAAATATGGTGAAAGCTTTGAGGTATTGGTTACAAGCTGTTGGTTTGACAACTGAGCCAACATTTGGAAGAAGAACGCAGACCCTTACTGATTTTGGAAGAGTTATTTATAATAACGATAAGTACATTGAGGAAATGGGTACACTGTGGCTCCTCCATTATAAACTTGCAAAAAACATTGGAGAAGCAACTGCCTGGTATTTCTTCTTTAATGAGTTTAATTTATCTGAATTTAATCGAGATGATTTCATTCTTGCCATTAATAATTACATAAGACTAAACGGTGATGAGGTATCCGAAAGATCATTGGAGGATGATTTTAACTGCATAATTAACACCTACGTACCGCGCATTAAATCAAACCCTGAAAAAGTACAGCCCGAAAGCAACATTGATTGTCCTTTAGGCGAGCTTGGGCTTATTGATATTGTGAATAAAAGGGAAAAGTTGTATAAGAAAAGCTATCCTAAGAAAGAGACAATACATCCTCTTATACTCCTTGCTGTTATAATTGACAATGCGAAGGGACAAAAGGAGATCAAGATAGCTTCGTTACAAAATGATGCAATGAATGTAGGAAAGGTTTTTAATTTAGATATTATCATGCTTACAAATTTGCTTTATAAAATAGAACTACTTGGTTATATAAAGGTTATTAGAACAGCAGGGCTTGATTTAATAAGGATCGTTACAGACATGGACTTTTTAAGCTGTGTTGTCGAGTATTACAAGCAGATAAATTAACATATTATCAAACTTTAATAGTATTGGAGAACACTGTATATGTTTAATGGAAAAATTGGAGTTTCAAAGGGCTTTCAAAATTCAATTAATGTTGGTTTTGATTTGAACAATGATGAAAAGATAACAAGCTTTATTCCTACTATTTCGTCACTTGGTATCATTGAGGACGTGTTGCTTAGTACAAATCATAACTCTCAAGATAGAGCAAGAATTCTTATTGGAGCATATGGAAAAGGTAAATCACATATTATACTCGTTCTGATGGCTCTCTTATTTAAAAAGGACATTACTCTATTTAGTAAACTCTTAAATAAAATGAAAGAATATAACGAAGAACTATATAATTTTGCACTTGATTATTTGCATAGTGATAAAAGGCTATTACCGATCATTATTAGTGGAAGTAGCACGAGTTTAACACAATCTTTTTTAAACGCTCTGCAACAGTCGCTCAGAACAGAAGGGTTTAATGATTTAATGCCTGATACTCATTTTCAAGCAGCAATAAAAGCTATTAACCGTTGGAAGACGGACTATTCAGAAACCTATAATAGGTTTATCGGTACTATAAACGAGCCTATTAATGAATTTTTACTCTCATTATCTGAATACAATGTAAGTGCATACGAAAAGTTTGAAAAGTTATACCCATCTTTAACGTCTGGTAGTGCCTTTAATCCTTTTATTGGTTTCGACGTTGTGGAATTGTATATAAAGGTTGTCGAGAAGCTTAAGGATAAAGGTTATGACGGTGTTTATGTTGTGTATGACGAATTTAGCAAGTATTTAGAATCAAGCATAACAAAGGCATCAGTTAGTGATATAAAAATGCTTCAAGACTTTGCAGAGAAGTGTAACCGCAGTGCTGAATTACAAATGCATCTAATGCTTATATCCCACAAGGATATTTCTAATTACATAGACAAGCTACCAAGGCAAAAGGTTGATGGTTGGCAGGGGATATCCGGGAGATTTAAACATATTACCCTACATAACAATTTCTCGCAGATTTATGAGATTATATCTGCTGTAATAAAAAAAGATGAAGACTATTGGGAGGAATATTGCAAATTAAATCAAAGGCGATTTGACGATATTAAGGATAGATTCAAAGCAAACGGAATATTCGATAAGAACGATGCCGACATAGCAATTAAAGATTGCTACCCTCTGCACCCAATATCCACATTTATTCTGCCAAGATTATCTGAAAAAGTAGCACAAAATGAAAGAACGCTCTTTACCTTTCTCTCGTCTGATCATAAGTATACATTATCAGCATTTTTACGCAGTGCAGAAGGCGATTTTCCTATGCTCACCCCTGACTATATTTATGATTATTTTGAGCCGCTATTTAGGAAAGAGATTTATACAAGTGAAGTTCACAAACTGTTTAAGCTCACATCCAATATACTTAACAGATTAAATGATGATTCGTTTGGGGTTAAAATTATCAAGACTATCGCGTTAATTTATATTGTGGAACAATTTGAAAAACTGCCTCCAACAGTAGATATTATCGTAGCTGCATTTAAAGAATATGCTGAAAGTACACAAGAAATAGAAAAAACACTGTCAGAACTCATCGAAAAACAGTACGTAATTTACCTTAAGCAAAGCAACAACTATCTAAAGTTAAAGGAAAGTTCTGGAGTAGATATACAGAAAGCTATTACCGATACTATAGAGAAAACTAGAAGTACTCTTAGTGTTAAAGAAATATTGAACCAATCATCTTTTGATAGCTATATGTATCCCACAAGTTATAATGACGATAAAGAGATTATCCGATATTTTGACTTTGCTTTTATTGACAGTGCCGAATTTTTTGCTGTACAAAACTGGGACAAGAAAATTGAAAACTTTAAATCCGATGGTGTAGTTTACGCGATTATTCCAGAGAGCGAGGAAGAAATTGAATCAATCAAATCCTGTATTGCAAAGGAGAATACCAAGCATAACAGGATTATATTTGTTGTTCCCAATAACTATGTAAATATTGAAAAGATAGCTTTTGAGTACAGTGCTGTAAAAATGCTTAAGAGTGTTGTAGATGAGGACGAGCTTCTTTTAGATGAATATGACATTTATATTGAGGATTTAGAGGAGGTTATTGGAAGCTTTATTAGATGCTACACAAGACCCGAAACAAACGGGGCAGAGTATTACTATATGGGGGAAAGACAACTACTGTATAGAAAGGCTCAATTTTCGGCCTTGTTATCTACAATTTGCGAAAATACGTATCCTTTAACCCCAATTGTAAATAACGAATCGATTAATAAAGATACTTTGCCCACAGTTGCAATTAACAGCAGAAATAAAGTTGTTGCCGGACTTTTAGAAAACGAACTTGAAATAAATCTTGGACTTACAGGCACTGGACAGGATGTTTCCATAATGCGAAGCACTTTGATTCGTACTGGAATACTTAATAATGAAACTGAACCACCGACTCTCAATCTTACCCCTGATGACAACAATATGCGAAATCTTTTAGAGACAATATCAAATTTTATCGCAGGAGCCAATAACAATACTGGGCAGAACCTTGGGATACTATACGATAAACTTATTTTACCTGAGCATGGCATTGGTATGAAGAAAGGTATTATTCCGATTTATATTGCCGTTGCCTTACATCACTTTAAAAAATATGTGGTGATAAAGAACAAAAATGTTGAGGTAAAGATTACTGTTGATCTGCTAAACAGTATTAATGAAATCCCGAGAAACTACACTATTTTTTTAGAAGACTGGAACGAGGAAAAGGCTGAGTATATAAATAGATTGGCAGAGCTCTTTGCCGATCACATTATTGAAAAAGAAAAAGATTACAATACATTTTCATATATAGTCCTTGCAATGGGGCGTTGGTATATGGGGCTTCCTAAGTATGCTAAAGAAATGAAGCGGATCTATAATGGTAAAGATTTTGACCACTCCTATCAGCCAATAGATGCCCAGAAGATAAAATTTTTGAACAGCTTAAAACAACAAAATATCAATGCAAGAGAGTATCTGTTTGAAAAGGTTTTTGAGATCTATAACTATCACGAGTTTACTTGTGCAGTAATAGATAATATCACTGTCGCAAAGCAGCTATTTGATAGTGCGAAAAATAGTCTTGTAAAAGCTTTAATTACTGATGTAAAAAGCATATTCAACATCAGTAATATTAAGGGAGCGAGCTTAACCTCAATTATTAAAGATTGGTATGAAAGCTTAAAAGATACCACTGTAAATCATTTGTATTTAAATGGTGAGGAGAAAGTATTACAGCTTATTTCAACAATTAGTAACGATGAAAAAACATTTATAGAACGCCTGGCAAAGGCTGTTACAGGCCTTAGGGTTGATGATTGGAATACCGATACAATTGCAGCTTTTGTTGATAGTTTGATAGCGTTTAAAAAGACAGTTGAAGATTTTGAAAAAGATACAAAGGCAGATTTAACAAGTAATACCACCGGGATATACAAACTCTCTTTTATAGACAGAAGTGGCAGGGAAGTGGTGAAGACCTTTAGTAAAACAGAATATAGTAACACAGCAAAGCTACTGTTAAATGAAATAAATACTGCACTTGAAGAAATGGGACATGCCATAACCGAGCATGAAAAAAGGCAGGTGCTAATGGAATTGCTGGAAAAGATGTGTTAAGGAGGAGCCTGAGTAGTGAATGAAATTGATGTCTGTAGAAGAAGCATAGCTGATTCTAAAATATTTTTTATTTTAAACCCTCATTTTTGGGAGAATTGTAATCCTCAAATTATTGAATACGTTAACACAAAAGATTGGAAAGAAGTGAAATTCTTAGATAATAATAGCGGTGTCTTGCACGCAAGTATGAGTGACTTACCTAATGATAAAGGTGGTATATATGTTTTTATTGCTAAGCCGAACATTATACCTGCTTCACATTTGTATATACTCTATATCGGGAGGTCTCTCATAACAGAAAAACAAAATCTACGCAAGCGTTGTTCTGAGTATCCCGAAGACGCGCGCCCAAAGATTTCGAGAATGATTAGTAACTGGGGAAAATATTTATATATAAGGTACTTACCCCTAGAAGATAATCAACTTATATCTGAGTTAGAAATAGAATTAATTAACACAATTCTACCGCCCTGCAATGATAAGATTCCGGATAAAGAAATAAGAGATGCGGTTAAAGCTTTTTCTATGTGAAAGGGAGGAACTATAAATGAAAGTTCCGGCAATACGTGCCAAAATTGGTATATGGGTTTATTATGTTGCAACACTTACATTTAAACAAATTGCAGACAATGTTAAAAGAGTAGATGATGAGTTGCATAAATCTGAAGTTTTGCAGGATATGTTACAAAGAAGCATCACAGATAATTATAAACGTATAGCGGAATATATCCATCAACAAGAAGAGCGTTTTTTTAACTCTTTGGTGTTAGCAGTTTATGATGGTGACCCACAATGGCATGAGGTAAGACTAGATTATGGTGATGGTGAAGAGTTTTACGACTTAGGTATTCTCGAACTTACAGGGAATGAAAAAATTTTTCCGGTTGATGGTCAGCATCGTGTGGAAGGTATAAAAAAAGTCCTTGAGGATTCTGATAAATTCAATCAAGAAAAAATACCTGTAATATTTATTGGGCATAAAAAGGACGCTGAGGGTATGCAGCGTGCTAGAAGGATGTTTAGTACATTAAATAGATATGCAAAGCCTGTGTCAATGCGAGATATCATTGCCTTAGATGAAGATGATGTTATAGCGATAGTATCAAGAGAACTAATCGACAATCATGCACTATTTTCTCAAAGAAGAATATTAGACTCTAAAACAAAAGCAATTCCTGATAGTAATACTATGGCATTAACTAGTATTATTACTTTTTATGAGTGCAATCGTGAGTTGTTATGGATGATGATAAAGGACAAAGAAATCAAAGATCCAGAGGATAAAAATGTTAAAGGTAGAAGTAAAATAAAACAATATGTTAGGTTACGGCCATCTGATACTGAAATATCAGAGTTTACTCAGATATGTTTTAGTTACTGGAATAGTTTTATGAATGACATTAAGGAAGTAAATGATTATGCGAAGCAGCCTAAGCCAAATACAAATCCTTTTAGAAATAAGTCAGGAGGCTCACTACTGTTTAGACCAGTTTCGTTGCTGCCGTTTGTAAAAGCTTCTATACGAATAAAGGAATATTACAAAACAGAATTTTCTGAGGTATTTAAAAATATGTCTCGTTTACCTCTTCAGTTAAATAGTCGAATATGGAAAAATGTCCTCTGGAATCAAGATAGAAAGACAATGATAATGAATAATCAAAGTATAGTTGAGCTAGTGTTGCTCTATTTGTATGACAAAAATATTTTAAAAGATACGGAAATAAGGAAGCTTATAAATGAATTGAAAATCATAAAGCAACTTAATGATGAGCATGATGTACTAGAATTATTAGATGATTTGAATTAAAGGAGAATTTAATAATGTGTTATTTTGATAATGCTGCCACAACATTTCCAAAGCCTGAACAAGTATACACTTTCATGGATAGATTCTACCGTGATTACGGAGTAAATGTAGGGCGTGGACAGCACAAATTAGCGTTTACAGCAAGTATGCTTGTAAATGAAACGAGAAATCTACTACTTGAATTGTTTCACTGTTCTAATAAAAAAGTGGTGTTCACTCATACAGCAACTGAAGCCTTGAATATTATTTTGCAAGGTCTTCCTGTAAATGACAACTTTAATGTGTATCTAACACCATATGAGCACAATGCGGTAACAAGAGTAATTCACCACATGCAAAGTAAATACAAGTTAAATATATATAATTTAGCGGTGGACAAGACATCCCAAAGCTATGATTTAGAAACTATTCAATACCAGTTCGCGGACAAAAGGCCCAACATAGTAGTGATGACCCATGCAAGCAATGTTTGTGGGCTAGTTTCTCCAATTCAAGATATTTGTAGACTTTCAAAAAAACATGGAGCAATCAATATAGTAGATATGAGTCAAACCGCAGGACTGATTGATACAGACTTAAGCAACACAAGTATTGATTTTGCAGTTTTTGCAGGGCATAAAACCTTATACGGTCCCCTAGGTGTTGCAGGATTTATTTGCGGTAATGATTTAAAACCGTTACCATTGTTGTTTGGTGGCACTGGAGTGGATTCGGCAAATCAAGGTTTACCTGAAAACATACCAGAAAGATATGAGGTTGCAAGTCCGAATATTATGGCTATAGCTGGTCTAAATTCCGCGCTTAAATGGATTAATACTACGGGTATAAATAACATATATCTTACCGAAAAAGCGAATCATAGACTACTTTTAGAAGTGTTAAATGGTTTTAACAATATAGAAATAGTTGGCCCAACTAGCCTTGATAATACCATTGGTGTCGTGTCTTGCGTTTTTGATGGATATAGTAGCGATAATATTGGGCAGATTTTAAGCGAACAAAATATTGCGGTGAGAACTGGGTTGCATTGTGCACCTTTTGCCCATAATTTTTTAGGTACATTCCCCGCTGGTACGGTACGGTTTAGCGTTGGCTACTTTAATGATAAAAGTGATTTCGAGAAGCTTAGAGAAGTTTTAGCATATATTAACGAAAATAGTTAAATTGGAGATAGTGTTATTGAGAGTGTCGGAATTTAAAAAGTCTGGAAGGTTACAAATGAAAGTAATCTAACTCGCTAAAAAATTATTATATGTTTGCTAATGGTAAGATTTATCAATAAGCTTGAATCTATAAAAAAATAACTGGATAGTTGTACGGAGGTGATCTACAAGGTGAGCTTACAAGATATAGACATAAAAAATGAATATCGATCTCTTATTAATAACGTTGCAAAGGATTTTTATGTACCGCTTTTAAGGGAATCGATACTATATCAACGCGCAGTGGGTTTTTTCTCCTCATCAGCCTTGGTAGAAATATCAAAAGGGCTAATTGGTCTTGTTAGAAATGGTGGTAAGATTCAAATAGTTGCTTCACCATGTTTAACACAAGAGGATATTGATGCAATTTCAAAGGGTTATGAACTTAGAGAAAAGATTATTGAACGTGCTTTGTTAAGGAATCTATATGAAGCTGAAACGTCTTATCAAAAAAGCAAATTAAATCTACTGTCCCAGCTAATTGCGGATGGTATATTAGATATAAAAATTGCGTTACTGCAAAATCAAAAAGAAATTGGGATGTATCACGAAAAGATGGGAATTATCCATGACGTACTTGGTAACAAAATAGCATTTGCAGGGTCTATGAATGAAACTGCTACTGGGATGATGACCAATTATGAATCCATCGATGTTTTTTGTTCATGGACAGAAGATTATCATAGGGTTATTGCAAAAGAAAATGCTTTCATAGCCATTTGGCATGGGTACGAGCCAAGTATACAGACTATAGAATTTCCTAACCTTGGACAAGAAATAATCAAACGATATAAGCTATCAACGACTATAGATTATGATACAGAGATTGAGGAAATGGAAGCTAATATTGTTATGGAAGATAAGATAGGTTACATATCTAGGAAACCTAAGAAGTTAGGTGCTGTTATTCCTACAAGTGTTTCATTGCACGATTATCAACTTAGCGCAATAGATAATTGGGCAAGTCATGAATATCGGGGTATTTTTGACATGGCAACAGGTACAGGAAAAACCTTCACAGGGTTAGGCGCACTCGCAAGGCTTTGCGATACGGTTCAGAGTAAACTGGGGGTTATTATTGTATGCCCGTTTCAGCATCTAGTTGAGCAATGGGTGCAGGATATAAAACTGTTTGGTATGTCACCTATAATTGGGTACAGTAGGTCCCCACAAAAGGATTGGAAAAAGCTATTAGAAAACGCCATTCGTGACCAAAGGCTTAAGGTTGCGGGGAAGCATTTCTTTTGTTTTATTTGTACTAATGCTACGTTTTCATCAAAAACAGTACAAACCATACTATCAAAGGCAAAAGGCGAATTGCTGCTAATGGTTGATGAAGCTCACAATTTTGGAGCTACTAACCTTAGTAAATTGCTATCAGAAAGATTTACCTATCGGCTTGCATTATCAGCAACTTTGGAAAGACATAATGATGAAGAAGGCACTGATAAACTGTTATCATTTTTTGAAAACAAGTGCATTGAATACACGCTTGATAGAGCTATTGCGGAGAAAAAGCTAACGCCATATAAATATTATCCGGTTGTTGTTTCACTAACCGATGATGAATTAAGGCGGTATGAACAGCTCTCTTTTGAGATGGCACATAACCTAATTAAGGGAAAGGATGGTAAATTAAAACTCAGTAAATACGGCGAGATTTTAGCTCTTAAAAGAGCGAGAATTGTGGCAGGCGCCACAGAGAAAATTAATATGTTACGGGAGAAGATTCTTCCATATAGGCAAGAGAGCTTTTTGCTGGTATATTGTGGTGCAACTAAAATTCTTAGCGACGATCTCGATTTCACAGATGTAGATGATGAGGATATGCGGCAAATAGACGTTATAACGCAACTCCTAGGTAATGAATTAAATATGAAGGTATCACAGTTTACCTCTAAGGAAGATGTTCAGGAAAGAGCTATCCTTAAACGGGAATTTGAGAAAGGAGAAAATTTGCAGGCGCTTATTGCCATAAAATGTTTAGACGAGGGAGTTAATATTCCAAAGATAAAAACTGCCTTTATCCTTGCTAGCACAACTAATCCCAAGGAATATATACAAAGGCGTGGACGTGTTCTGAGATTAGCAAGCGGGAAAGAATACGCAGAGATATATGATTTTGTAACTTTACCGAGACCTCTTAATGATGTGACTTCATTGACTGCCGAACAGGCCAAACGTGATTTATCCCTCGTTCGCAATGAGATAAACCGTATGGAGGAGTTTTCGCGAATAGCTATGAATCCAATGCAGGCAAGAAATATTATTGGACAGATAAAAGAAATATATCACCTTTACGAAAGGGAAACTGACTTTGTATTTGAAGGATAAAGGAGTGAATTAGGCATGAAAGAAGTCAATGGGGTTTTAATAGATGAAGATAGAGCAAAAAGGATGCTTCGAAAAATTATTATTATGGAAACTGAGAATAGAGCTAGACAAACTAGTCCCGTTGAAATGGCAAAGAAGATAAAGAAATTAATTGAGGAGGAAGTGCAATGCTATTAAAATCTTTGGCACTTGAAAACTTTCGCCAATTTATCCATGCGGAGGTTGCCTTTTCGACGGATAAAGAACGTAATGTAACGGTAATAAGAGGTGACAACGGGGCAGGAAAGACAGCATTTGCACAAGCCTTCACATGGTGTTTGTATGGTGATACATCTTTCGTGGATAAATCCATGCTTAATAAGATAGTTGTATCGAGGATGACTCCAAACCAAGAAGAAACTGTACGTGTTTGCCTTACTTTAATGCATAATGGAACTGAGTATTCAGTCATTCGACAACAGGTGTATAAAATGTCAGGTAACGGGTCATTGCGCCCAAATAATTCTGTATTATCAGTGGCCTATAAAAAAGATGGTCAGCAGGAATTTGTTAAGCCGTTAGAGTGTGAATTGCGCATTAAACAGATCTTGCCAAAAGAACTTTCACGTTACTTTTTTTTCGATGGTGAGCGCATAGAAAACATGAGTAGGGAAATTCAACGAGGTCGTAGTCAAACTTTTGCTGAGGCGGTACAAGGCTTATTAGGTCTCAGCGCATATCAGGATGCCATGAGAGATTTAAAGCCGACTACTCAGAATAGTGTCATAGGTCTGCTAAATAAAGATTATGATGCTCAAAGTGATGATAAAATAACAAAGTATACACAACAGATTGAACAGTATCAACGGAGACTTGATAAAATTGAAGAGCGGCTCAACGAAATTGAAACTGAACGCATACTTGCATCAGAACGATGTGAGGTTTTAAAAGAAAAAATTAGACTAAATGCTGATGGAGATAGATTGCAGAAAGAGAAAGAAAACTTACTTCGCAAAATTGAAGCAATTAAAAATTCGCAAAAAACAGCATTAGAGGTAATGCTTCGCCAATTCAATGTACAAGGGGCTTCTTATTTCTCAAGAGTTATGATGCGTGATGCAATAAATATATTAAAAACTGCGGACTTTACTAATAAAGATATACCTGAAATTAATGCTGATACAATTAACTTTATCCTAGAGCATCAGAAATGTATTTGTGGTACAAAGGTCAAGATTGGAAATGATGCTTACAAAAATTTAGTCAAGTTGTTTTCCCATGTACCTCCTGAATCCATAGGTATGCTGGTTGGTAGCTTTATTAACGATACCGAGCAACGAGCTAAAATTTCCACAGAGTTATATGAATCAATGGTAAGGGAATATGGTTTGATACGGAACGGTGATGGTGAGATTGGAGAATATGATGGGGAAATCCACATTATTGAAAATAAACTTTCTACTATGGAGAAGACAGCTCAATTTCAATATGAACTTGTTGGATTAGAGCAGCAAATTAGAAGCTGGAAAAAAGAATCTGACGGACTATTAGAAGATAAAGGCAGTATTGAAACATCAAAGCATCGAATGGAAACAGAACGAACTGAGCTTACACTTCGGGACGAAAACAACCGAAAAATAGAGATATATAAGGCATACGCGCAATATATGTATGATGTGGTATCTGCAGAGTATGAAAAGAAGGAAAATGCTACTAGGAATGAACTGGAATCCGCAATTAATGATATTTTCAAAAATATTTATAATGGTGGAATCTCACTTTCTATAGATGAACGATATAACATTCAAGTAACAGTGGACAATTATTCAGGAGAAAATGCGCAAGCTGAGACATCAACAGCTCAAAGTATTTCTGTCATCTTCGCCTTTATCACAGGAATTATTAAATTGGCTAGGGCAAGCGGCGAGGAAACAGAACTTGTTACCTCTGAGCCATACCCATTAGTAATGGATGCCCCTCTCTCAGCTTTTGATAAACGTAGAATTAAAACGGTATGTGATACCATTCCAAACATAGCTGAGCAGGTCATTATTTTTATTAAAGATACTGATGGTGAATTGGCAGATGAGTTTCTGGGACAAAAGGTTGGCTCTAGATACACCTTCATAAAAGAAAATGAATTTCTATCGGTTATTAAGTGAAAGTGAGGATGGATAGATGTTTGATAAAGAGTATTCTTTTTATGGACGCCATGCAGAAAAAGTCATCGCTTTGACTGCACAGTTTGGCAGTTCGGCAAAAACAAAATTGTTTACTACCAATCGTGATGTATATATTATTGCGCCAATTATTGGGTTTCTTTATAATCGAAACACACCGATTGATAAATCAAATGATAAAACCACCAAAATATTCCCGAACGAGTTAACTCGTGAAGAAAAAGTATTGTGGTACAATTATCGACTCATTATGATTCTTGACACCAAAAGGGAGCCAGATTTAGATAAGCGTATGGATAAAGCTTTTAGATATT
This sequence comes from Peptococcaceae bacterium, assembly GCA_049366715.1. Classification (GTDB taxonomy): domain Bacteria; phylum Bacillota; class Peptococcia; order Peptococcales; family BICA1-8; genus JBMNCQ01. The sequence goes on from JBMNCQ010000009.1 coordinate 43,509, forward strand.
ACGGAAAACCAGAAGCTACAGATGATGAGACTTGGTACAATCAGTATGTTTTAGGTGGTGTAGATGTTCTTTATGAAAAGCTCATTGAGGGGGCAAGGAATGGCGATGACTACCCAGCTAAGGTTATCGATTTTATGGAAGAATTTGAAGAACGATACAATTCAGACATATCGGTGAGCGAGATAGTTGATTTATGTATTAAAGCTAGAAGTTAGGGTTGAGTTATGCCGTGGATTCATATACAGCTAAACAAAAATCAATAGATAAGCTACAGAAGTTATCTGCTGCAAAGGGATACATTACCTATGATGATATTCTTGAAGTGACGGATAGCTTTGCGTTGTCGATGGTTAATATGACAAAGGTATCTGAATATCTACTTACCTGTGGCTGCATCATAAGAGAGAATGATAAACATTACATTGATGAAGACGATGATGAGGAAATATCAATTATAGACCGAAGTAAATTGGATTATGAAGAAATTTTTCAGAACGTACTTTTAATTGACCCCGGATTAGAATCATATGTTGATGCCATAAGGATGATTCCTCCACCGCAGTATAGGGAAGCTGATAATCTTATTATTCCTGCCCAACAAGGAAATGCTTATGCAAAAGAACGTTTGATTTTAATGTACTTAAAGGTCGTAATAAAAATTGCAATTTGGGGATCAAATAAGTACAGGTTGCCACTAGCTGATGCAATACAGCTGGGGAACATTGGATTAATTAAAGCGGTAGATAAATATGAACCATCAACCCATAACAAATTTTCTACATATGCGCCTTGGTGGATTAGACAGAATATCTCTCGTGAAGCGCAAACTTTAAACTCATTATTGTATTTCCCTGTTCATATCAAAGAAAAATTGTTTGAATTATATGATATTATTTCTGAACATTATTGTAAGAAATGTAACGAGAATGATTTTTGCGAAGGTTTAATTGCTCGTATTATGGAAAAATCAGAGGTAGACTACACTACAGCACATAAATACTTGAAATATATTTATCCATGCTACTGTATTGATGATTTTCTTGAAAAGAATAAAGATGAAGTATTCTCGGACTTTGGTCTGATGGAATATGAAATGATGGAAATAATAGACAAAAGAAAAATTAAAGAAGATATAGCGGAATTATTATCGTACTTAAAGCCTAGAGAAAAGAAAGTGTTATTTGAACGATATGGTTTTATAAATGGAAGGCAAAAAACATTAGAACAAGTAGGACAAGTAATGGGGGTAACAAGAGAACGGGTACGTCAAATAGAAGCGAAAGTTTTAAAGCGACTACAGCATCAGTTAAAACGAGATTATAACAGGTTTTATTAAAGTTTCTAAACACGAAATTATTCTTCTTATGTAAATGAGATATATGTAAAGTATAAGTAAGCACATTTTAATGCTTCCTTATACCTGTTTATAATTAACACAATTTCATTGAAAAAATAATGTAAAAAGAAGGAAATACCCAAAAATATGCCAAACTGGATAAATTTGTTATATTAAATGTAAGTTGGTACAAGGAGAGTAGAAATGAACTTTAATAAATACTCTTTTAATACAACGATTCTTATTATTGCTGTTCTTGTAAGCGATTTTCTGCTTAATAGTAATAAATTCATAACTACTGAGATTATTGGAAATGGGATGAATATTTCCTTGATTACAAATCCAACTCTCGCCGTATACTGGCTAGAGTGCATCACAATCTATATCTTCTACATATGTCGAAAAGCTTAACTTGTGAAATAATACTGAAGATCAGGTGGAGAAAGAGGGACAGGCTTAAAAACTTAAAAAAGTCTAAAGATTATCCTATAAACTATTTTTTGTATGATGTTTGTTGGTTCATATTAGTTATATTTATTATGATAGGAGCAATATCGGGAGGGTTCTTGTCTTGCGTCGAAATATAAAAGCAATTTATGGGCAAAATGCTGTAATGTTTTTGAGATAAGGGTAATAGCAAGATCGGCAATAATGTTCATAAAATCCCACAAAACCCAAATTACCGCACAACATATCTCCCATAATACTGGAGAGAAAAATAAAACTGCGATATAATATAACAATATAAAAGGAATAAAGAACAAAAGCAGAATTGTGCAGCATTTTAATGGGGGTGTCTTGTGGATTATTATCGTGGTGCTTTTGGTGGAAATATAGCTTTTGCTTATTTGAAGAGATATGCCCGGGGAACCATCGGGATTATTGCTGTTAATGTATTGGTCTATCTGATTACTTTAGTGCTGGGCATTCAGCAATGGAGTATCTGGATGGGCGGAATGACGGAATTAGGATATATTTTGCTTACCGGTCAATACTGGCGGTTTCTGACGGCCATGTTTATCCATGCCGACCTTTTACACCTGGTGTTTAATATGATTATTCTCATGCATGCCGGGGGATATCTGGAGCCCCAATTGGGATTCAAAAGGTTTATTGCTTTTTATGGAGCAGCGGGCCTGCTGGTTTCTCTTTTTACCGGGTTATTGAGCAGTGGTCTTTCCGTAGGTGCCTCAGGGGCCTTATTTGCCTTGCTGGGTTATATTTTATATTTCGATCTGGAGGCCAGGAAGCGGGGAATCGTTACCGGCAGTATGATTCTGCCCCTGGTGGGAGTCAATATTATCTTTACCTTAATTGTTCCCGGGATCAGTACGGTAGGACATTTATCAGGTTTAGCCATTGGTTATCTTTATGGTTTTTTCAAAACAAGAGTTTATAAAAAGAATTAAGCGCATAAGATTTGGCACCTTTCACAAGAAGGGTGCTAATGTTATTATCTGCCTGAATTATTGTTCAGGAGTGATTTGCTGATAAGGAATATTCTTATTCTCTCTGGGCGGTAAAATAGTTGGATCTTCCTAGATGCGGGGCAAAGGGTGGTTTTATGGCGGGCAAATACAATAATTTTCGGGAATTAAGCTTCGCTGAGCTGGAAGGGCGGGATTATCAGATCAGCTGGCGCCGGACAAATTCCCCCATTCTGCTCATGGCTGTTCATGGCGGAGGTATTGAGCATTATACTTCTGCCATAGCTGATTTAATTGCCGGTGAGGAGTTTAGTTTTTATACTTTTGCCGGGTTGAAGGAGTACGGGAATAGAGCTCTGCATATTACCAGCACAAAATTTGATGAGCCGCAGGGACTGGGGATGGCGGAAAATGCCGGGATTATTATTTCCATTCATGGTGAAAAAACATTAACGGAGGAATTTATAATCGTCGGAGGCTTAAATAAGGAGCTGTCCGCTGAAATCGAAGCCGTCTTAAAAGGGGCAGGATTTACTCTGAGAAATGACCGTCCTGATCTCAGGGGAATATCGGCAGCGAATATTTGCAACAAGGGCAGAAGCGGGCAGGGGGTTCAGCTGGAAATAAGTGCCGGACTTAGAAAGCGCATACGCTTGGAGAAAGAATGCCGGGATACTTTGATAAGTGTTATCCGCCGTGTTTTATTAAACCGTCCGCTAAAGAAGGAATAATCTAAGCATTGCCGGGACGGCAGATACTTTGTACGGGAGTAAGATTCAGGAAAGGAATTTGCAGCAACCGTGTACCATTTATGGCACACGGTTGTTTCATTAACGGGACTAAAAATGTAAAATGATGTGCGGATTAAGGGATATGCCGGGCCAAAAGTGCTTAAAAAAGTTGGCATGATTATTGCAAATAATTATTTGTACAACTTTAATTTATTTTATATTTAGCCGGCAGCATTCTAAACAGGGCAGATTTACCGGCATCAATTTGCTTAATCATAATTTTTAGAGTTGTCAAACAGCAAACAGAATAGGTAGGCAAAGGCGCTTTATCTTGTTAAGAGATAAAAGCGCCTTTTTCTATCGGCAAAAAGGGGATGATCAATGAAAATATTGTGGCGGCCGGCGGAGGGGATACCTGCTGCCGGTTATTGAGGGAGTACGGATGTCGGAGAGGAATAGGTGATTGTGTATTTCGTGAGGACAGACTCAGTTGCCGGGAAATTTGTTTTAAAATGCAGGCATGATTATTGCACATATTTTTTTATACTATGTAATTTTGAGAAAACAATGCCGGCAAGTACCTGGATCAAAAGCGCTGATAGCAGAGCTGCAATTAAATTATTTGAGGAGGAAATGAAATGAAAAAAATCTTGTCGATGGCCCTTTGTATTGTTTTGGTTTTAACAGTTTTTGTCGGTTGCAGTAAGGAGGAGGGGGCAAAAGAAAAAATTGCAATTGCTGCTGCTTCGCCCGGCGGGGGATTTTATATGGGGGCGTCGGCCCTGGCTAATGTCATTAACAGCAATATTGACGGGCTGGAGGCTACCGTAGAGTCAACCGGGGCTTCTAAGCATAACGTGCAACTTCTTGAGGCGGGAGAAGTGAAACTGGGGTTGTCTGCCACAGAAGTAGCCTGGGAAGCGTACAACGGTAAATATAATTTTGACGGGGACCCTCATAAAAAACTGCGGACTATGATTGCCGGGTGGCCCAGCGTATATGCTTTTGTCACTTTGGAAGAAACAGGGATCAAGTCCCTTCAGGATTTTAACGGGAAAACATTCAGCGGCGGGCCGAAAGGCAGTTCTAATGAAATCTTTACTCAGCGGGTCTTTGAAAATTTGGGGATCGAACTTAATTATTTAAATTTACCTACTTCCGATGCAGCATCTGCTTTGGGTGACGGCCGGATCGACGGTTTTGCAATTTCGCTGCCTTCTTCTGCGGTCAAAGAACTGGAAACTACCCATAACGTGAGACTTATTGCTTTGAGCCCGGAAGAACGTTCTGCTTTCGCACAGAATTATCCCCAGTACGTCTGGCTGTCTACTCCTGCCGGTGACTTAAAGTCTGCCCCTGACGGGTATGAGAATTTCGGTTTGTATAACTTGTTTCTGGCCTCAACCAACGCTTCTGAGGACTTAGTTTATTCCATAGTAAAGGCGGCCCATGAAAACTATGACATAATTAAAGATGTCTTCCCGGCTTTTGAACAGGGAATGCAGCTGGAAAATGTCAAATACTCTACAATACCTTATCATCCCGGGGCAGTAAAATATCTCCGGGAAAAAGGCCTTGAATTAAGCCCGGAACTCCTTCCTGAATAACAAAAGGAATCAAATGCCGCAGCAAGAAACCCATAGGTATTTTTGTTTTTTCCAAACGAAGGGGGTTTTTTATGAACCAAGGTAAGAGAAATGCACGTGAAATGATCACTCTAGCAGTCGGCGTTATTATGACGGCATTTTATTTAATCACACTGGTAATCTATCCGTTGTCTCCGGATATCTTCAGACCCTTGCATATGCTTTTGGTATCGGTAATGGTACTTCTTTCCTGTCCGTTTACTAAGGGCAGACGGGATTTCGGTATCGTAGACGGTATTTGGCTGATCGCCGGTATTGTTACATTTACATATGCGCTGTTTCAAATTGAGGCGGTTTTGGAGCGGGGAGGTATTACGACAACTGTCTATGATATTATTTTCGGAATTATTGCTATCTTAGTGGTGCTGGAAACGACCAGGCGTACGGTAGGTTTAGCCCTTCCCATAATTGCCGTAGTTTTTCTGCTTTATGCTTTTTATGGTGAATATATACCGGGTGTGTTAGGGCATACGGGATATAGTGTCAAAAGAATAATTACCTCTATTTATACGTATGACGGTATTTTTGGGATGGCTACCGCCGTAATGGCAACTTTTGTGGCAATGTTCATTATTTTTGCCGAATTCCTGGATCTTACCGGAGCCGGCGATGCTTTTTTAGAGCTTTCTTTGTCCCTGGCCGGAGGGTTACGGGGCGGACCGGCCAAGATTGCGACCCTGGCCAGCGCATTTTTCGGCAGTATTTCCGGGAGTGCGGTAGCCAATGTTGCTTCCACAGGTTCCTTTACCATACCTCTGATGAAGAAAATCGGGTATAAGCCTGCTTTTGCGGCGGCAGTTGAATCTGCCGCTTCCACCGGGGGACAGTTTATGCCGCCCATTATGGCGGCGGGAGCTTTTCTGATGACGGAGATTGTAGGCTGCTCATACCTGGAAGTAATCAAAGCGGCGTTAATACCGGCCTTAATCTATTTTGTCATGATCTGGGTTACCATCGATTTCCGTTCGGCCCGCAGAGGGTTAAAAGGATTGAGTTCGGAGGAAATTCCCGGCCTGAAAGAAGTTCTTCGGAAAAATGCCCTGACAATACTGCCGCTTTTGTTTCTGATTGTGTTTTTGGTTGTGTTTCAGTATTCCCCGATTACATCGGCATTCTATTCATTGCTGTTGAGCCTGATTTTTGCTTTGGCCGGAAAGAACAAGCGGCCGGGTATCCCGGATCTTGTCAGAACCATGTCTAAAGCGGCCGCAGGGATTGCCAAAATTGCCGCTGCCTGCGCTTGTGCAGGAATCATAATCGGTGTTATTTCTTTGACAGGTCTGGGCATTAAGATTGCTACTCTGATCATAAGTTTATCCGGGGGGAAGCTGTTATTTGCCTTGTTTTTCAGCATGATCACCGCCATTTTGTTCGGGATGGGGCTGCCGACCACAGTATCATATTTACTCTGTGTCTCCGTACTGGCCCCGGTCTTAATTAAACTGGGGATAGATGCGCTGGCCGCCAACCTGTTTATTTTTTACTTTGCCTGTCTGTCCGGAATCACTCCCCCGGTAGCCTTAGCGGCTTATACGGGGGCGGGAATTGCCGGGGGCAAGCCGCTGGAAACGGCATTTCAAGCCTGTCGTTTAGCAATGATTTCCTTTTTACTGCCGTACATGTTCATCTATAATGACATGCTGCTGATGAATGGAGGGCTATTTATGGTAATGCAGGCCGTATTCTTTGCAGTGGTTTGCTGCTTTGCCCTGGCAAGTGTCTCCGAGGGCTGGCTGTATGGCAAGCTGGCTAATGTCTATCGGCTGCTGATGGTTGTGCCCGTATTCTTTCTGATTTCCCACAAACCAGCACACAACCTGCTTGGTTTGGCAGTATTTGTAATAATACTTGGCATACAAGTAATAAAAGCGAATAAGGAAAAGTCCACACAAATTAAGGAGGCTTAACGATGTCCTACAAAATTGGAATCGATGTCGGGGGAACCTTTACAGATATCTGTTTATTCAATGAAATTACGAAGGAAATAAAAGTTTTCAAACTGCCGACAACACCCCGGGATCAATCAGAAGCAATTGTAAACGGCATAAGTTCTATTCTCTCAGATAACTGCGTTCTTCCGGAAGAAGTATGTTACCTGGCGCACGGGACTACTGTCGCCACCAATGCGGCGATAGAAAGAACCGGGAGCAGGACCGGCCTGATTACGACAGGGGGTTTTAGGGATTTATTAGAGCTGGCCAGACAGACCCGGCCTTCACTTTATGATTTGCAAATGGATAAACCGGAACCGCTGGTGCCCAGAAATTTAAGAACAGAAGTGCAGGAGAGAATCTCTTATGACGGTACTGTACTTGAAACAATCAACGCTGAAGAAGTCAGGGAGGACGTTAAAAAATTAAAAAGTGCCGGAGTAGAAGCAATAGCGGTTTGTTTACTTCACTCATATATCAATCCTGAGCACGAAATATTGATCAAAAAACTGGTTATGGAAATTTTTCCGGAAGCATATATTTCAATCTCCAGTGAGATATTGCCGGAATACCGGGAATACGAGAGACTTAGCACCACTACCCTGAATAGCTATCTGGGACCTGTTGTCGGAAAATATGTTAAAAACTTCAGCAACAATGTTAAAAATATGGGGATTACCGTCTCCCCTTATATCAACCAGTCCAACGGGGGATTAATGTCTATCGGCAGTACCGTTGAGTCTCCTGTAAAGACAGCCCTTTCCGGACCCAGCGCCGGAGTGGCGGGAGCTGCTTATGTGGCCGGACTGGCCGGTTTTGAAAATATCATCAGTCTTGATATGGGCGGAACCAGTACAGATGTCTGCCTCATCCAAAACGCTTCTCCCAAAGTAACAACAACCAAGAAAGTCGCCGGGTATCCGGTCAGGGTTCCGATGATTGATGTCCATGCCGTTGGAGCAGGGGGCGGCAGTATAGCCTGGGTAGATTCCGGGGGCGCGTTAAAAGTCGGACCCCGCAGCGCCGGAGCCATGCCGGGTCCGGTAGCCTACGGCCGCGGGGGTACGGAGCCTACCGTAACAGATGCCAATGTGGTCCTGCACCGCTTAAATCCCCGGTATATTTTAGGCGGCCGCATGGCAATCAATGAAGAGGATGCCTATAAGGCCATTAAGAAAAAAATTGCCGATCCGCTGGGTCTTAGTGTTTTAGATGCAGCCAGGGGTATTATTGCCGTAGTAAATTCCAATATGACCAGAGCCATCAGGGTTGTTTCCGTGGAAAGGGGATATGATCCCCGGGACTTTCTTTTAATGCCCTTTGGCGGTGCGGGAGGGCTGCATGGAGTTGAGCTGGGTAAAGAGCTGGGGATCGGGAAAATTATCATCCCGGGAATCCCGGGAATCTTGTGTGCGCTGGGATTATTGACATCAGATATCCGGGCAGATTTTGTAAAAACCCAGATTATCACTCCTGAGGAAAGCAATATTGCTCAGGTTACGGAGATATTCCAAAAGCTGCGCAGTGAGGCCGGTCAATGGCTGGATAAAGAGAAAGTTCCTCCGGAAAAAAGACAATACTACCGGCACATTGATATGAGGTATGTGGGTCAGAATTTTGAGCTGCCTATCTCAATCGCCGGCGAGGAGATTGATCATAAATTGCTGGCTCAGATCGTGGCGGACTTTCATGGTGAACATGAAAGAGAATACGGTTATTCCAACCGCCAGGCCCGGGTGCAGTTTGTCAACTATAGGATTACCGCTCTGGGGGATGTGGCGAAGATTGAATTGAAAGCTTATTCTCCGGGTAGTGGAAATCCCGGCGGGGCTGTGGTTGAAACCCGCGGGGTATATTTCGAAGAGACAAAAGGTTATGTGGAAAGTGTAATTTACGATAAAGACAAATTAAGCCCGGGTGTCAGATTGCAGGGTCCGGCCGTTATTGAACAGATGGATTCGACAACGGTAATACCTCCCGGCTATACAGCCAAAATCGATCAATATTTTAATATTCTCATTACTGTAAATAAACAGGGTTAAAGGAGGACCGGAAATGAGTAAGCAAGTTGTGATAGATCCGATAACAGCAGAAGTCTTGGGAAACGCTCTTTTATCGGCAGCAGAAGAGATGGGGGGTACGCTGGTCAGGAGTTCATATTCTACCAATATCAAGGAAAGAAACGACTGCTCCGCGGCAATTTTCAACGGGCGGGGAGATACCATAGCTCAGGCTGAGCATATTCCTGTTCATCTCGGTTCAATGTTAGGCATTGTGAATGAAATTAAGAGAAAATATCCCCTTAAGACGATTAAACCGGGAGATATGTTTATTGCCAATGATCCTTATAGCGGAGGCGGCACCCATCTTCCTGATATTACCCTGGCGGCCCCCGTTTTCTACCAAGGTGAAATTATCGCCTTTGTAGCGAATATTGCTCATCATTCGGACATTGGCGGCAGAGTACCGGGCAGTATGTCCGGGGACAGTACCAGTATATTTCAGGAGGGCATCAGGCTCCCGGTCGTAAAGGTAATGGACGCAGGCGTGATCTGTCAGGAGATTCTGGACATCATTCTTTTAAACTGCCGCACGCCCGTTGAAAGAACGGGGGATTTGCTGGCCCAGATGGCGGCCAATAAAATCGGTCTGCAGCGGGTAAATGAAGTTTTTCATAAATATGGTAAAGATGTTGTGCTGGCCGGCATGGAAGAACTTATGAATTATGCCGAAAGAAAAATGCTGGCCGGGATCAGCAGCATTCCTGAAGGGACATATGAGTTTGCAGATTATCTGGATGACGACGGAATTGAGATCGGTCGAACCTTAAAGATAAATGTCCGGGTTATTGTGGAGAAAAGCCGGATAATTTTGGACTTCACGGGAAGCACAAGCCAGGTTAAAGGTGCCATTAATGTGGTGAAAACTGCCTTACAGGCCACGGTTTATTATGCGCTGAAAGCCATCATTGATCCGACTTTACCGGCTAATGCCGGCTATTACCGGCCGGTCAAGATCATTGCCCCTCAGGGTACCATTGTTAATCCCCGGCCTCCCGCCTCGGTAGGGGCCAGAACAGATTGCTGCCAGCGGATCGTGGATGTGGTGTTTGGAGCGATGGCCCAGGCCGTCCCCCAAAAGGTTATTGCCGGGTGTAACAGCGCCATGAGCACTGTGATTTTCGCAGGAACCGACCCCAGAAATGATAATTTTTATGTTTACCCGGAATCGCTGGGCGGGGGCCTGGGGGCCCGTTTTAACAAAGACGGTATGGATGGTGTTCATGTCCATATTACAAATACGTCAAATCTGCCTGTGGAATGCCTGGAAAGCGAGTATCCTTTATTAGTGGAGCGATATGAACTTAGAAATGATTCGGGCGGTGCCGGCCGGTACCGCGGCGGTTTGGGATTCAGGAGAGATTACAGGATTCTTCATGAAACAACTTTCAGTTCCCACGCCGACAGGCAAAAAATTCCGCCGTGGGGTTTATTCGGCGGAAAAGCAGGTACGACGGGCAGATTTGTGATTAATCCCGGAACTCCAAAAGAGGTTGTCCTGAAGACCGGAAAGGTTTCGGAGGTCATTCTCAAGGCGGGGGATGTATTAAGCGCTCAGACACCGGGCTCCGGCGGTTATGGTGACCCCCTCAGGAGAAGTACCGGTTTAGTGCTGCAGGATATTCGGGAAGAAAAGGTTTCGGCAGAAATGGCCCGCCAGTTGTACAAGGTAGCTGTTAACCCGGCACAGCAGGAAATTGATCCTGCGGAGACTCAAAGATTAAGAGACCAAAAATAAAATATGATGGAGAGGATGAGTAAGATGGACAACACAAAGGTTGCCGTTATAGGGGCAGGGCATGGAGGAACGGCTATGGCTGCTCACTTATCCTTGCTGGGAGCGGATGTTAATCTTTGTGACTTATTCCCGGAATATATTAAGTCTATTCAAGAAACAGGCGGTATCTACCTGGAAGGTACTTGCGGCAGTTCTTTTGTCAGGTTGAATCAGGTTACGGAAAATATCCGGGAGGCAATTTCCGGAGTTGCTTTGATTATGGTCGTTACACCGGCTTTTACCCACCGGCTGATTGCCGAAGCCTGCCATAGCTGCCTGGCGGACGGGCAGGTTATCGTTCTTAACCCGGGACGGACAGGCGGGGCTCTGGAGTTTCTCAAATATTTATCCGAAAGAAATGTGCAAAAAGATATCACCATTGCGGAAACGCAAACACTAATTTATGCCTGCCGGAAAACCGGGCCTGCTCAGGCGGCAATATATGGGTTGAAAAAACGGGTTGATGTCGCCTGCATTCCGGCAGTTAATCTTGAACGGGTCTTAAAAATGCTGAATCAGTTCTTTCCGCAATTTGCGGGGGCTGAACATGTGATCTATACAAGTTTAAGCAATATCGGTGCGGTATTTCATCCGGCCCCGGTCCTGTTGAATGTTGGAAGAATCGAGACACCCCGGCAGACATTCAAGTATTACACGGAGGGAATAAGCCGGACGGTGGCCGAAGTTCTGGAAAAAATCGACCAGGAAAGGGTTGAGGTCGCGGCAGGATTGGGAGTAAGCATTAAAAGGGCTGCTGAGTGGCTAAGGGAAACATATTGTGTCGAAGGGAAGAACTTGTATCAATTGATTCAGAACAACCCGGCCTACCGGGAAATCATCGGTCCGGACAAAGTTGATGTCAGATACATAACGGAAGATGTTCCGATGGGTTTGGTGCCGATATCTGAATTGGCCCGGAAAGCCGGGGTGAAGACGCCGGTAATCGATTCCATCATTGAGATGGCGAATATCGTTTATGGACAGAATTTCAGAGAAAACGGCAGGACCCTGGCCAGATTAGGTTTAGATAAGGTAGCCCTGGAAAAAATAATTGCTTATTGTAAATCCGGAATCGCGTGAGCATTAAACCATGATTTGATTTTAACTAGGAGGTTTTAGAGATGGGAGTAGAAGTGCTTTATCTTTCACAAGAAGATGTCAAGGCTGCGGGCGCATTGGATATGTCCCTGGCGGTGCCTACGATGGAAGAAGTTTTCAGATTACATTATGAGAGGGATTATATTCTGCCCAACAAATGTGTTCTCCGCTGGGGCGATTTGGAGAGTGAAACCACCCGGGGCAGGATAAATGCTATGCCCGGCTGGATCGGAGGGGATATCCGGGCCGTAGGGATAAAGTGGATAGCAAGTTCACCCCAAAACCCCTTTAAATTCGGGCAGCCCAGGGCTTCGGCGATTATTATCCTCAATGACCCCGATACGTTGATTCCCATCGCAATTATGGACGGTACTGTTATCAGTGCCGCCCGGACGGGAGCCAATACCGGGGTAGGGGCAAAATACCTGGCCAGACCGGATTCCAAGATACTGGGTTTAATTGGGGCCGGTGTGCAAAACCGTACGCAATTACTGGCTCTTTGCTATGTATTACCGGGTCTGGATGAAATACGGATTTATGATTTGGATGAGAGCAGGGCTTTTCTATTTGCCCGGGAAATGGAAGAGAAAATCGGGAAAAAAATCAAGGTTGTCAAATCGGCCTTTGCCGCAGTCAGCGGTAGTGATGTTTTTGTTACGGCTACCGTTACCAAAGAACCGATTATTAAACCGGAGTGGATAGAAAAGGGTGTTTTTTATTCCCATGTCGGCAGTCATGAGTGTGAATTTGAGACAATACTCAAGATGGATAAAAGGGTAGTTGATGATTGGGCAGAAATCAAGCACAGGGGCGTAGAAAGTCTTGCGATCATGTATAACTCCGGGATGATTACAGATCGTGCGGTCACGGCGGAACTGGGTATGATCGTGGCAGGGGCCAGGCCCGGACGGGAGAGCAGAGATGAGACGATTTATTTTAACACTGTCGGGATGGGCATTGAGGATTCGGCTCTGGCCTACCGGGTATACCGGAAGGCCCAGGACCTGGGACTGGGGCAAAAGCTGCCGCTGTGGGAGACGCCCTTCGCTGTCTGATAAAGAACAATATATTTAAAACAATATAAAAAAATAAAAGGATTAATTTCATTTTACCCCTTAAAGTAAGTCCCACGCAAGGAAAGGGCATGCTATAATTTACTTTAAGGGGTTTGTTTATTAGAAAGGGGAAAACCCCGGAGTATTTTACTTCCCAAATAGGTAAATTCATTTTCTATGAGCAAGAAGGTGATTAGAATTAGAATTGCATTAATCGGTTATAAAGAATTTATCCAAAAAGCTCAGCCCTTTGTGAGCAACATTCAAAATGTTGAAATTAAGGTCTTTGACTGTTTTGGCAGTGAAACACTGGAGATAGCCAAGAACCTGGAAAGCTACGGTGCCAATATCATCATAACCGGACAAGCTAATTACTATTACCTTAAAGATATGGTGAATATCCCCATTGTTGTCTTGAAAGTTGATTTTATCGATATTGTCAATGCCCTGAATGAAGCGGCAAAACATAAGCCGAATTCTGTTGCCATTGCTTTTGCTTCCTTTGATCATTTTGCCTTTGATTTAGAAGAACTTTGTAAGCTGATTAATGTAAAAGCTTATAAAATCAGTTATTTATCGGCGCAGGAATTGGAAACTAAAATTAAGAAAGCCAAACAGGACGGTGTCCGGATTATCATTGGCACTACCCTTGCCGTATCCCTGGCTGAAAAGCTTGGGATGACAGGAATCCTGATTTATTCTATCGAAAATACCATCCTGCGGAGTATTGAAAAGGCCATCGAGATATTTCGGATTAATGAAGACATTGAAAAAAGAAATGTCAGCTTAATGACGATTTTGGATAACACGTCTGAGGGCATCATATCCCTGGATACCCAGGGACGGATCGTGATTGCCAATAAAGTTGCCCGGGAGATTCTCCGGCAGAGAAAAGATGAATGTGTGGGGAGCTTTATCGGGGAATTTATCACAGAATCTGCGGTAACGGAAATAATCAATAAAGGTTGCACAGAACAAAATAAAATTGTAAAAATCAACTCTGTTCATACCACGCTGAATATCATTCCCATCAAAGTAAAAGATACTGTCACGGGAGGAGTTTTGACCTTTCAGGATATTACCAGCATCGAAAGTCTTGACATCAATGTCAGGAGTAAAATGAAGCATGCCGGTTTTACCGCCAAGTATACTTTTCATGACATCAAAGGCAAAAACGGGAAAATGCAGGAAACGGTAAAAATCGCCCAAAAGTATGCTGAAAATACGGCAACGGTAATGATCTATGGAGAATCGGGAACGGGTAAGGAACTTTTTTCCCAAAGTATTCACAACTATGGTCCAAGAAGGAGTTGTCCCTTTGTGGCCATCAATTGTGCTTCTTTGCCGGAAAACCTGCTGGAAAGTGAATTATTTGGTTATGAGCCCGGTGCCTTTACCGGTGCGGATAAAAACGGTAAAAAAGGTTTGTTCGAAATTGCCCATAAAGGTACGCTGTTTTTGGATGAAATCGATTCCATCCCCATCGGTTTACAGGGGAAACTGCTGAGGGTAATTGAAGAGATGGAGATTATCCGTATCGGCGGTAAGAGTATTATCCCCATAGATGTCAGGATTATTGCCGCAACAAATAAAGATCTGCGGGAGGCTGTTCATGAAGGGAAATTCAGAAAGGATTTATATTACCGGCTGAATGTCTTAAAGATAAAAATTCCCCCCTTAAGGGAAAGAATGGATGATTTGCCGGAGCTAATCAAAATATTGATTAAGGAACTGGATATTGTCCCTTTGACAAAAATAGAACCATATTTTGAGATCATAACCGGGATATTTTCTAAATATAATTTCCCTGGAAATATTAGAGAACTCAAGGGTGTTTTAAACAGATTTTTAGTCCTTTTCAATGAAGATGAAGCTACCGCCCGCTCTGTAAAAAGCCTGGCAGAGTTTAGTCTGGATGAAAGAAATGAAGAAAATGATAGTGAAATGACAACATTAAAAGCCAACATCACAAAAACAGAAAAACAAGTGATTACTGAATTGCTGAATAAGTATGAAAACAAAAAAATCGTAGCGAAAGAGCTGGGCATAGGCCGTACCACTTTATACAGAAAGTTAAAGAATTACGGATTATTGTCAAAGGATGATTAAATATTTTTCTTCATTTCCACCCGGGGAAACCCGGGTATTTTTTTGCTCAGATAACCGGTTCCGGTTATCTGCTGCGAAAAGAATGAAAGCTTTCCCGGATAAAGGCCGCCGCCGGCATTTATACCAGGAAAGCTTTTTTTAGGGCCGCCGGAGTGTGTTGCGCAAAAACACGTTCCGGCTTTTGCGGATTTTGGGCCTGGCAGAACAGCCTAAAAGGATGAACTTTAGTTTACGAAAGTCCGTACGCAAAGAACAGAAACTACCTTAGTTGATAAAAATAGGTCGCCTTGAAGTTGATCGCGAAAATATTAAGCAATTAAGAAAGTGCTGTTTGTTAAAAAATTTGAATGCAGGGGGAGGGACGTAAATTAAAGCGGGACGCCGTAAGTGGATAAACAATTATTTAAGGGAGGTTTAAGTACGATGTATATTGAGCAGGACCTTTGCAGGCAGTGTCAGGCTTGTATTCCTTATTGCCCGGTGGGTGCCATTATGGAGCAGGATGGTAAAGTGGAAATTGATCTCGCAGAATGTGTGGAGTGTGAAATCTGTACCAATGCCGGGGTTTGTCCGGCGGATGCTCTGAAGATGCAGGAACTGGCTTGGCCCCGGATTTTAAGAAGTCAGTTTTCCAATCCGCTGGTTACCCATCCTGATACCGGTGTTCCGGGCCGGGGCACTGAAGAGATGAAAACCAACGAAGTTACCGGAAGATTTAAGCGGGGAATAGCAGGGATGGCTGTTGAAATGGGGCGTCCGGGGACCGGTACCCGTTTTGCTGATGTAGAAAAGGTGGCGATGGCAATGGCCGGGGAAAATGTCCACTTTGAGCCCCATAACCCTGTGACCTGGCTGATGGAAGATCAGGAAACGGGAAAAATCCGTGACGATGTTAAGAATGTTAAAGTATTATCGGCTATTATTGAGTTTGATCTGCCCCAGGAAAAAATCAAACCGGTATTGGAGCGCTTGCAGACGGTAATTCCGGAAATTGATACGGTCTTTAGCCTGGATCTGGCCTGCCGTTTGGAAGAAGACGGCTGCAATCCGGCAATTGAACGGGCGGAAGAGGCAGGTTTCAGATGCACTTTTAACGGCAAGACAAATGTTGGCCTGGGCAGACCCCTGGCAAAGGAGGAATAGGAAATGACCCACACCTTGCATCGCAGAGGAAATTATGAAAGTTTAACCGGTGATTATGTCGTGTTTGCGATTAGCGCCCAAACGGTGAACGCTAAGGGCAGTGCTCCTAAATTTAAGGAGTTTGCAGATATTGTTTTAAAGTATGATCCCGTCAATTTCGGTGATATGAAGACAGGGAACGCTTTTAGTGTGGGTACTGATCAGGTGCAGGGGAATTATCAAGATAATTCCATAGTTCATGCAGTTTTCACCGCAGAAGAAACAGTTGTGAAGGTTTTAGACGAGTTAAGGAAAGTGGATTTAGGACTGTCCATTGTTGTATCGGGCCTGGTGGAACATACTGCCGGGTGCTGCAGTAAGGCCGGTATTGCTGCCCATACGGTAGAGCATTCACTGGGTGTTCACGGCAGGTTGGAATACCTTCCTGCTGAGGAGGTTCTGGAAATAAATACTATGTGCGGGCACGGGATGGTGGCCTTTTCCTTAATCGAACATTTAGCCGGGCAAGTTGCCCGGGGCATAATCACTGCGGAAAAGGCTGCGGAGAAGCTGGCCCGGCAATGTCACTGCGGGGTTTTTAACCCCACCCGGGCGGCCCGGATCTTGCGGGCAATGGCAGAGAAATAGCCGGAGGGCAAGGTAACTTGCCCTTATTTTGTGCTCAGTCTTGCTGAGAGACTTTAGTGAAGTGCGTATACTTTGGTTGGTCTGCCCATTTTACCGTATTCCAAATCTACCGTAATTTCACCGGAATCCGCCAGGAATTCCAAATACCGCCGGATCGTAATGCGGGACAGGTTTAAGCTGTCGGCTACTTCTTTGGTGGATATGGGGTTTGTGGTCTGAGATAAGACACTTCTGACTTTTTCCAGGGTTATCTGGTCGAATCCCTTCGGCAATCGCTGCTTTGCCGTTGGTGCCGGATTATTTTTCGGAACCGTTTGTAATTTATCAAGTTCTTTCTGGGTCAGGGTACCGGTACCGGACAAGGCTGATTTGCGCTGCAGGAAGCTATCCAAGGCCTGGTTCAAACGGGAGAATTCGTAGGGCTTGATAATGTAATCAAGAGCCCCCAGGCGGAAAGCCTGGGTAATTGTATCCGTGTCATGGGCTGCGGTAAGCAGGATCACTTCGGTATTCGCAGCCAAATTCCTGATCTGGTGGAGTACTTCTATGCCGTCTTTTTCCGGCATAAACACATCAAGGAGCACTAAATCCGGCTGTAGTTCCGTAATTTTCCGGAGTGCTTCGTTCCCTGATCCTGACATGCCGGCAACTTCAAACTGTGACAGCCGGGAAACATACTTCTGATTAATATTCAATACCATAGGATCATCCTCGACAATAAATACCCTGTACATCTAATCAACCTCCTTTTTGGGAATGGTAATTGTTACTACTGTTCCTGTCCGGCGGGGGCGGTTAGCGATATCCAAAACACCGCCGCTGAATTCCTCTACCTGTCTTTTAATAAGGAAGAGGCCGTAACCCCGGTCCCCTTCTTTAGTGGAAAAACCTTTTTTAAGCAGCTGGTCTTTTTGTAAAGTGTTGATACCCGTTCCGTTATCTTCCACTAGGATTTCCAATGTCTGCGGTTCATCACGAATGCTTACCGTGACTTTCCCCGTTCCCGGCCGGTGTGCTTCATTAATCGCTTCAAAAGAATTATCCAGCAGATTTCCCAGCACTAATACCATGGCTTCACTGGGAAAGTTTGCCGGCAGCTTTTTCAGCAGGGAGCCGGGTTTGATGTTACACTGGATTCCCTGTTCTTCCCCTTCCCGGATTTTACCCAGTAAAAAGCCTAGCGTAGCCGGATCTTTAATGCTTTTAGTCAGAAAGGACAGTATTTTTTGCTGCCGTTTGGTTGTCTGGGCAATAAAATGCCTGGCCTCGTCATATTCCTCCAATTCCAGCAATCCGGAAATGGCTTGCAGCTTATTCATAAATTCATGGGATTTAGCCCGCAGTCCTTGAACATAACGCTGTACCCCGGTAAGCTCTTCCGCCAAATTCTGCATTTCGGTTTTATCGCTGAAGGTAGCCACAACGCCGACTACTTCGTTGTCGACAATTACCGGCTTGCGGTTGGTAAGGATTATGACCTCGTTGATTTTCTGCTGCTGGTTGTATTCGGCCGTACCTGTTTTCCTGACCTGAGGCATTCGTGAGGAGGGTATGGCCTCCAGGATCGGTTTACCGATAATGTTTGCGGGGAGGTTAAGCAATTCCCGGGCACTTTGGTTAACCAAAGCTACCGTATCTGTTTTATCGGTAAAGATAATTCCTTCTTTAACACAATTCAGCAGGGCTTCCCGTTGTTGGAGAAGGGTGGCGATATCTTTAGGTTCCATACCATACATCGTTTTTTTTACGGTCTTAGCCAGCATAACTGCTCCGGGAATGCCAATGACCAACCCTAAAATCAGGGCCCGGAGAATGGCGAACTGTGTTTCTTTAACTGCTGTGTCAATATTATGTTTGAACATACCTACGGCAACCGTGCCTAATTGGCTGCCTTTTTCGTCATAGATTGGAGAAAAACCCCGGATGGAGGGGCCGGAGATCCCCACCGTTTCCGATATGTATTCTTCACCCAGGAGGGCCGGGCCTTCGTCTTCACCGGTAAAATGCCGGCCGATCAGCTCCGGGCGCGGGTGGGAGTAGCGCACGCCTTCTTTGTTTAAAACAACAATAAAACCTGCCCTGGTCTGGGATAACCACCTGTTGGCCAGGGGCTGGAGAATTTCCCAGGGGCGCTCGGTGTTCATACTGTCTTTTACCGTATCCATATGGGCGATAAAGCGGGCAATTTCCAGGGCATGGGAGCCCAGGTCCTGTTTCATGTTTTGGTATACGATGGTACTTGTGGCCCAGCCTATGATGAATAAAGTTATTACAACCACTAACAAAACTAACGCAACAATTCTCTGCTGGAGTGTGCCGCGGTTAAATAATGTTAACAATTGTCTACCTCCTGAATAATTGATTTGTTTAATTATTTGCCGGAATTACAAGGCAGAATCCAGTTATTTGAATTAATTGACTATTTAGAATTCTATAATAAAAAATTAATAACCTCCTTTTGGGCTATTTAGTTATCTTAATTTAATTACATAACTTACAAATCTCCTTTCATAAAGAACTAAAGTAACCTTACTTAAAAATCCAGGAAAATTCACATTATTTAAACAATTACTAAGCTGTACCGGCAGAAGGTGTTCTGAGAAGTGAGGTGATGTCCTGAATAAGAACGGATTTTAGCGGGCAGTGGTCAAATTCAAGTATTTTTAGAAAAAAGGGAGGTCTAGTGCCAATGCAAAAGCTAAGAAATTTCATGTTAATGTCAGCAGCGGTTATGTTGATGCTGGGATTACTTCTGGCAGGCTGCGGGGAGCAGAAAGCCGAACAGCAGACGCCGGGGGGGAACGAAACTCAGGAGCAGGGTAAGGAAGAGGCGGGTTATCCGGAACGCAACATTGAAGCGGTAGTAGGGTGGGGGGCCGGTGGAGGTACCGATACTTTTACCCGTTCCATTGCTATACCTACGGCGGATATTTTAGGAACAAACGTTGTAGTGGTGAATAAGCCCGGCGCATCGGGCAGTATCGGAGGGGATTATGTTGCCCGTCAGCCTGCCGACGGCTATACGATTTGGGCTATTTCTTCCAATTATCCCTTAAATGTAGCCTTAGGAAAAACTCCCCATGGTTTAGACAGTTATATCCCGGTGGCACGGCTGCAGTATGATACCGGTACGATCCAGCTGGCGGCCGGCGGACCATACCGGGATATCAATGAACTGCTGGCGGCGGTAAAAGAGAATCCCGGTGAGATCGCTATTGGCGGCACCGGAGCCAAAGGTTTCGATGAGATTGTAATTTCCATGTGGGAAAAGGCGGCGGGAATTGATTTGAACTATGTTCCTTATGATGATGCGGGGAAAATGCATTCGGCCCTGCTGGGCGGGCATATTAGCGCCATGTTTGAAGAATTCGGGCCTACGATCGGTTTAATCAAGGACGGTAAAATTAAGGTTGCGCTGGCATTTACGGAGGAAAGACTGGACCAGTTCCCCGATGTGCCTGTTGCCCCCGAACTTGGCTGGAACGTAACTGAAGGACAGTCCCGCGGGATCCTGGTTCCGGCGGGAACTTCCCCGGAAATTGTCAAAATCCTGCAGGATACCTTCCAAGAAGCGAAAAAAAGTGAGTCGTACCGGAAGTATGAAGCGGATAAACTGCTGAATCTCCGCGAGGGCTGGCTGGATTCCCGGGATTATCAGGCCCATCTGGAAGAAGCCATTAAAAATTACGAAGTAATTCTGGACGAAATTCAAGGTTAGACAAAATGAATGGGGGGCAGAAACTGCCCCCCATAATTTAAATTGAGGTGGTTATTTCATGTGTAACCGATACAAGGATCTTTTGATTCCCTTTGCGGCCATAGCCGTGGCAATCGTTTTTTTTATTGCCGCAGGGGAGATTCCGGAAACGCAAAGTACGATCTCCGTCGGACCAGCTTTTTGGCCCAGGGCGGTTACTGTTTTACTGATGGTTTTTGGCGTCATTCTAGTTCTTAAGGCAGTTGCTAAAAACCGAAAGCTGCCTGCGGGAGCTGGAAATTCACCGGAGGAACCGGGCGTAAAAGAAGCCCGTCCCCAAAACCTCTGGATCAGTTTCATAGCCCTGGCTGTGTATGCCTGCACTCTAAATATTATCGGCTTTGTACTAGCAACTTTTAGCTACTTTGCATTTAATGTCTGGATAATGGGGATCAGAAGACTTGCCATTTTAGTGCCGGTAGTATTTTTATTGACCGGGGTATTGGTCTGGTTGTTTCCCTATACCTTGAGCGTACCCTTGCCAAGAGGTAGCGGGGTATTTCGTAATCTTACATTACTGTTTTATTAAGGTATTTAGCTTAAGGAAAGAGGTGTGAGCAATTGCTGGAAGCTTTAGCAGGAGGAATACTAAATGTTTTAGAACCTGTGCACCTGCTGGCCCTCATCGGGGGGACGGTACTTGGATTTTTTGGGGGTGCTACTCCCGGAATCAGCGGGGTAATGATGGTCGTCGTATTTCTGCCTATTACCTATGGGATGGAATCGGGTACTGCCTTTCTTATTCTGGTGTCAATCTATGCTTCGGCGGTATTTTCCGGATCTATCAGTGCAATTCTCTTTAGAACTCCCGGTGCGCCGGAGGCGATAGCGACCAGTCTGGACGGTTACCCTATGGCGCAGCAGGGTAAAGCGGGAGAAGCACTGGGATATGCGATTATGAGTTCGGCCATTGGGGGAGTTATCGGGGGGGTAATCCTGACATTTTCCGCACCAACACTGGCCCGTTTTGCCCTGGAATTTGGATCGCCGGAATATTTTGCCCTGGTGGTAATGGGACTAACCGTAGTTTCCTCCTTGGGCGGCGGCGACAGCATTAAAGGCTACCTGGGAGCGGCTTGCGGCTTATTGATCGCCACCGTTGGTCTAGATCCCATTACCGGTGTGCAGCGGTTTACTTTTAATCAACCGGATCTAATGGCGGGGATAAGTTTTATCCCCATCTTGATTGGTTTATTTGCGGTTTCCGAAGTAATCCGTAAGTTCCAGGAAGAAGAATCCCGGGGAAAAATGCAAAAAAGTGCGGTTTCTAAACTGCCTGGTTTAAAGGATATCCTTCGTCTCAAAGGTACCCTGATCCGTTCGTCTCTGCTTGGCACCTTTATTGGAATTCTGCCCGGGGTGGGTGCAACAACGGCTTCTATGCTAAGTTATAGTGAAGCGGTACGCTGGTCTAAATATCCGGAAAAGTACGGGACAGGTATTCCCGAGGGAATTGTCGCCCCGGAATCGGCAAACAATGCGGCGGCCGGTGGTGCACTGGTGCCTTTGGTAGCCCTGGGTATTCCAGGCAGCGCTACCACGGCGGTTATTCTGGGAGCCTTTATCCTGCACGGGATTCAGCCGGGCCCCTTAATGTTTCAAACTGACGGGGAACTGGTATACACGATCTTTGTAGGTATGCTCCTGGTTAATGTATTGATTATTCTTCTGGCCAAATGGTTTATCCGTTTTTTTGCCCAGATCTTAAAGCTGCCGTACAGCATTTTAGGGACTTTGATCGGTGCCTTATGCATAGTGGGAACCTATGCGGTCCGGAACAGTATGACCGATGTGTATATAATGCTGGGGTTTGGTTTCGTGGGGTATTTGCTGGATAAAGTAAAATTTCCGACGGCACCTATTATTCTGGGGGTCGTTCTGGGCAGCATGGCCGAGGAAGAATTCCGCCGTTCCCTGGTTACTTCTAACGGCGATTTTGGTATTTTCTTCACCCGGCCGATCAGCGGGGTATTACTGGCAATAGCGTGCCTGACATTTATCCTGCCCATTATCGCAGGCTTCCGGGATAAATTGAGAAGTAGAGGAAAAGCGGCTGATATCTGAGCAGATAAAGGGATGTTTAGAGATGACGGGGATTGTAAATGCAGGTTTTTTCGCAAACAACGGGAAGAGAATGAGCAGAGCGGGGGGCGGCACTGGAAAGGATGATGGGAGGAAGACGGTAAAAAAGCCCGGAGAATCGCCGGATTCTCCGGGCTTTTCTGTGTCAGAACAGGAGCTGTAGACTTACCCCAAGGACATATTTTAATTCCGCCGGTAAGATACCGGGATAGCGGCTGTTGGTTTTAATTATAAAATCCCAAAAAACACTTGACTTTTTCTTTGTATTATTTAATACTAAAAGTAGTAAAAAATACTACATAAATTTTTTGGTAATTTGATAGTTTGGAGGCTGAATAATGAATAATTTACTTAAGGATTTGGAGTTTTTATATGATGAAATGACCGAATCCCATAAAAAGGTTGCCCAGTATGTTATGGAAAATATTGAGAATATTGCCTTCTATACTCTGGATGAGCTTGCGAATAAAATTGGAGTCAGTACAACGACGGTAATCCGCTTTGCCAGAAATCTGGGATATGCGGGATATTCGGATTTTCTAGAGGAAGTGCAAAAGGTTATTAAAGCCAAAGTGGGGCTGCCGGAGAGGTTAAGCGTTTCTTTGGAGAATGTAAATCACGATCAATTGTTATTAGATTCATTTAATCAGGATATCATTAATATTAAAGCAACGCTGGAGGGCTTATCCCCTGATAAATTAGATAAAGCCATTGATATGATCATGGCAGCCAAAAATGTTTACGTAATTGGTTTGCGGACATCTTTTTCACTGGCCCACAGTTTTGCGATGAGCTTAGGGCAAATCAGGGAAAACGTCCGGCTGATTCAAGGGGCGGGGTCCAGTTACCCGGAAGAGTGCCTGGGCGTGGGCCCTGATGATTTGTGTGTTTCCTTTACCTTTCCCCGTCATGCCAGGGTAACACTGGAAATAACCGGCTGGATGAAAAAAAGAGGAACGAAAGTGATCGCCATAACCCAAAGTCTGCTGTCTCCGATCGTGGAGTTTGCCGACATTATCCTGCCTTGCGAGGTT
This sequence comes from Peptococcaceae bacterium, assembly GCA_049366715.1. Lineage (GTDB taxonomy): Bacteria > Bacillota > Peptococcia > Peptococcales > BICA1-8 > JBMNCQ01. The sequence continues at coordinate 67,322 of JBMNCQ010000009.1, forward strand.
AAAGGGATCATGTTTAAGCATTCGATGGCTGCGCCGTTATGTTTGATAAATTACCTGGTGGCCGGGGTTGCCGTACGGGATGAAGAGGAGGCGATGCGGGTTTTATCAAAAACAGAACAATTATTACGGCAATTTCATTATTTTGGAGTGTAGTGAGGGAACACTAAAACCGGACAGAGGGAGGTGGCACTGTAAATATTTGTAATATTGGCAATATTATAAAAATAATCCAGGAGGTTTTTTCTGATGGAAAGCACATATCTGTATAGAACTGAAAATTTTTGGGTTAGTCCGTTCAATGCCCGGGCGCAGGAAAAATTTAAAAATACGGCTCCCCGGAAGGTGCAGATTCACGATGCAACCCTGCGTGACGGTGAGCAAACGCCGGGATTAGTTTTCAGAAAAGAAGATAAAATCAAAATTGCCCGAAAATTAGACGAGCTTGGTGTGGATAGAATCGAAGCCGGCATGCCGGTGGTCTCCGAAGATGATTATGAGGCCATTAAAGCAATTTCCGCCCTGGGGTTAAAAGCAAAAATTTTTGCCTTTTGCAGGGCGAATCCCAAAGATGTAGAGAAAGCTGCCGATGCTGGGGTAGACGGGGTAGGGATTGAAGTTCCCGCGGGTTTGCCGAGGTTAAAATACCAGTTTAAGTGGACGGAAGAGGAAGTAATTGAGAGAGCGCTAAAAGGAGTCACAAGAGCCAAAGAGCTTGGTCTGTATGTAACCTTCTTCCCTTATGAGACAACTAGGGCAGAGCGTGATTTTCTGCAAAGATTAGTCACGACAGTTGTTAATGAAGGTAAGCCGGATTCCGTTGCAGTGATTGATACTTCCGGTTCGGCTCTGCCCTGGGCCGTGGCAGATTTAGTTCAGGAAGTTAAAGCATGGAGTGAACTTCCCGTTGAAGTGCATTGCCATAATGACTTTGGGATGGCCGTTGCAAGTCAGTTAGCGGCCGTCAACGCAGGTGCTTCCGTAGTACATACCTGTATTAACGGATTAGGTGAGAGAACAGGTAATGCATCATTAGAGCAAATTATCCTGGGGTTAAAAGTATTAATGGGTTACGATCTTCCCGTGAAAACGGAAAAAATCAAAGAGCTTTCAACTTTGGTAGAAGAGCTGGCCGGTTATCCTGTTCCCAGACAGCAGCCGGTAACAGGGCAATATGCGTTTTCCAGGGAAATCGGACCGGGCATGGATTTGCTGCTTACAAACCCGTTAGCAATTTTTCCTCTCAATCCTCTGTATATCGGTAATTCCTCCAGGATGATTTTTGGGAAAAAAAGCGGTGCGACTTCCGTTGAAGTAAAACTAAAGCAATTAGGGTTAGCAGCCGGCGGGGAACAAGTCCGGGAAATCGTGGCCTTAATTAAAGAAAAAGCATTGGCCAAAAAAGATATGCTTACCGAAGAGGAATTACTGGCCGTTATCAACGGGGTATTAAAATAATGAAAAATAGGAGGTAAGTTGAATGCTTAAGAAAGTTTTTGCGGTGTTCCTGATTATTTTGGTCTCTTTGAGTCTGACCGCTGGATGCGGTCAGCAGCAGCCTGCTCCGGCTCCCGGAAGTGATGAACAGAAGGTTGAGTATCCTGTGAAAGATATCGAGGTAATCGTACCTTTCTCTGCCGGCGGGGGATCCGATACAACTGCCAGGCTTTTCTCCAAAATCCTGGTAGATGAAGAAATTGTACCGGTAAACATCAATGTAATTAACAAGCCCGGCGGAAGTGCAGCCATTGGGATGTCTTATACTGCGGCGAAAAAGGGAGATCCCTATTACTTAATGTTAATTACACCTTCTTTTTTGACTACTCCCCTGCAAGGCGGAGTAGGCGTCAGCTATCAGGATTTTACCCCGATTGCCTTATTGGGTTTTGATGACTATTTTATTGTTGCTAAAACCGGCGGAGATTTCAATTCTCTGGAAGACTTATTAGAAGCAGCGCAGGCGAATCCCGGCGGGATCAGAGTGGGCGGCGCCTCAAAAGGCAGCGGCGATCACATCGTAATTGAACGGCTGGCCGATAAAGCCGGTGTAAAGTTTAATTATGTTCCCTTTCAAGGCGGATCTGAAATAATAACTGCCATCTTGGGAGGACATATTGAAGCGGGTATCTTGAATGTCAGTGAAACGGCAAGTTTTATTGAGGCCGGGCAGCTTGCAGCTCTAGTCACTCCCGGTGAAAAACGCATTGACCTGTTTCCTGATGTTCCGACATTAACCGAAAAGGGGATAGATATTGAGGCAGCTATGCCGCGGGGCGTTGTCGCACCTGGTGATATTCCGCCGGAAGTTACGGAATTCTTAGGTAATGCCTTCAAGCAGGTCTGCGAGACTGAAGCCTGGCAGCAGGAGTATGTTGATAAATTCTTATTTACATCCAATTACAAAAATCCGGAGGAAACAGCTGAATATTTCGAGGAAACGTCGGCAGTTTTTGCAGAATACCTTATTAAACTTGGAGTTATCAATAAGTAGTAAGGAAATAAGGGGCGGTTGTCTTCGTCCCTTATTTACGGAAGGGGGAGCCATGAAATATTTCAGCGGTTATATTTTACTCATCCTTTTGACAATGGCAGGATTGACCGGGGCGCTAGGAAGTGTTTCTTTAACATTTATCGAAGGAGCATTGCCCGGGGCAGGTTTCTTTCCGGTGATTTTGGGGTTTTTGCTGGCCTTGCTTTGTTTAAGTGAATTTAGAAACCTCAGGAGAAGAAGCACCGCAGAAGATAAAAAACTGGATCCGGTAAAGGTAAAAAGACTGGTGCTGTTTTTTAGCGCCCTCATCATTGCCGTCACCCTAGGAAGTCCTTTAATCGGGTTGCTGCCGGCTCTGGGTATCTTTCTTTTCCTTGCACTGATTGTCTGGAACAAGTTAAAGCTCAAAGCGGCGGCGGTTAATACGCTGATTATTTTGGTAACGATATATTTAATTTTTAGTGTATGGCTGCAAGTCTTTATGCCGTGGGGATTAATTGGAGGGTAGGTGGAACTGGTGAACACTTTAGATTTATTGCTGAACGGGATTATATCAATGTTGAGCTTTTCGGATTTATTCTGGGTGGTAATCGGTGCGGTATTCGGAACTCTTATCGGTTCTATGCCGGGGTTAGGGCCTAATACAGGTGTTGCAGTGCTGTTGCCTTTAACCTTTGCTATGCCTTCTGATTCGGGCATCTTACTTTTAATTAGTATTTATCTGGGTTGTATGTACGGGGGCAGAATTTCCTCTATTCTAATTAATGCCCCCGGTGATGCTGCTGCAATAATGACTTGTATGGACGGTTATCCGCTGATGCAAGCGGGCAGAGGCGGAGTAGCAATGGGGATCAGTGCCTTCAGCAGCTTCATAGGCGGTATGATTGGAATAATATTCATGACATTTTTTGCGCCCCTCCTGGCTAAAGCTGCTTTAGCTTTTGGCCCGCCGGAGTACTTTGCCGTGATGATATTTTCCTTAATTGCCATTAGTTCCGTTACGGAAGGCAGTTCCCGGAAGGGATTGATCATGGTAGTATTTGGTCTTTTGCTGGCTATGGTCGGCTCTGATTTTGTTTCAGGCAAGGCACGGTTAACATTCGGAATTCCTTATATGCTAGACGGTATAGACTTTGTCCCCGTTGCGATCGGAGTATTTGGCCTGAGTGAGGTTTTAATAGGACTGGAAAAATCCCTTAGTGAAAGGGTGTTGAATTTCTCTTTAAAATTAAGTACTTTATTTCCAACCCCGGCGGATATTAGAGAATCTTTAAGGGGGACTCTGACCGGTTCTGTTGTAGGATTGGTGGTCGGTATTCTGCCCGGTGCGGGGGCTACCTTATCCACATTTGCCGCCTATGGAGCCGCCAAGAAGGTTTCTAAAAAGCCGGAACTTTTTGGTAAGGGTTCGGTAGAAGGCATTGCTGCACCGGAGGCAGCTAACAATGCCTGTGTGGCGGGGGCTTTAACCCCGATGCTTGCGCTGGGTATTCCCGGCTCCAGCGTAGCTGCGCTGATCATGGGCGGTTTTATTATTCATGATCTGCAGCCCGGGCCGCTGATGTTTGTTAAAACTCCTGATGTTGCCTGGGGGATTATTGGCGGCTTGTATATTGCTAATGTTGTTTTATTACTGGTTAATACTGCGATGATCCCCTTGTTTGTTGCGACAATCCGGGCCGCCCAGCCTATTTTGTACCCGCTTGTCGGTTTGCTTTGCGTAATTGGTGTATATAGTGTCCATGGCAGTATGTTCGATGTCTGGGTAATGTTGATCTTCGGCGGCTTAGGGTTTTTGATGAAAAAAGGCGGCTACCCCCTGGCGGGTTTGTTATTAGCTTTAATTTTGGGACCGTCTATCGAGAACACTTTCCGGCAGTCTCTGATCATGGCTAACGGCGATTACGGGATATTCTTGACCAGGCCCATAAGTCTCATTTTAGTAATTCTTACGGTATTATTCCTTTCCTATCCGTTGATTAAAGTTCAATTTGCGAAGAAGTTTAAGGAGGCATAAGAAATGCACATTGATAAAGAGTTGTGTATAAATTGTAAACGCTGTGTGCCCTATTGTCCGGTAGGCGCCATCAAGGCGGAAGACAAAGAAGTTAAGATTGATCCTGACGAATGTGTGGAATGCGGTGTTTGTCTGAGATCGGCGGAATGTCAACAAAATGCGTTAATTCGCGAAGAGCTGGAATATCCGCGGGTTATCCGGTATGTAATGAGTGATCCCAGTTCCATTGCCCCTGATACATCTGTGGGCGGACGGGGGACGGTGGAAATGAAAACGAATGATGTTACCGGCAGATTTCGTTATGGAGAAGCAGGAATCGCGGTGGAAGTTGGGCGTCCCGGTGTGGCGACCCGGATGGATCAGGTCGAATCAATCGCCCGGGAACTATGCAGGATAGGGGTTAGCTGGGAACCGGAAAACCCGGTTTCAGCCCTGATGGAGGATCCGGCCCAAGGAATTTTCAAACAAGAAGTATTAAATGAGAAGGTATTGTCGGCGATTTTGGAGTTTAAAGTAAAAACCGCTCAGATAAAGGATATTCTTGATACCTTAAAAAAGCTGGAGAACACTGTAAATACTGTATTTGTCGTATCGGTAATTTCTAAACTCGGTACTAATCTGGAGGACCCCAATTTAGATGAATTAAATAGACTGGGGTATACCATAAGGCCGAATCTTAAGGTTAATCTCGGGATGGGCAGACCGGTATTTAATTTTGAGGAGGTTGGCTAGGATGACACATACACTACACCGCATGGGAACAGGGGAGTCATTAAAAAATGATATCTGTGTGATGGCCTTCCCTCAGAAGGGCATCAATTATGACGGTTCTAAAGCAGCTTTACAATGGTTTTTTCGCGAGGCAAAAGATGCAGGCGCGGTAAATTTAGGTATGGTTATCTGTGGCAATATGATTGCCGTTCCCTTTGAAGAAGTTGTCGCCGGGGTAAAAGACGGACGGGGGGCTTTTGTTGTATTTGATGACCTGGCCAGGGCGATTGATTTCTTAAAAAAAGTTAAAGAAAAAGATACGGGAATTTCTGTTACGGTCTCAGCCTTGTGGGATTTAGTTGAAAATATTTGTGCGGAAGTAGGAGTAAAGGCGCACTCCGTTAACCGCTCCCTGGGAGTATGGGGTGATTTAACAAAACTGCCCGGGGAGGAAGTTCGCTCCTTGACTTCCATGTGTGGTCATGCCCAGGTCAGCAGTCTGCTAGTAGAAAAAGTACTGGCAGATATAAAAAAGGGGAGCATCAGTCCCCGGGAAGGTGCCCTGAAACTAGCCAAACCGTGTATTTGCGGGTTTTTTAATCCGACAAGGGCAGAAAAAATATTAGCAGAACTGACTAAAGAGCCAAAAGAGTAGTTAAGGCCTAAGCCTGGAAGAAGTATTGATTTCAGCCATATCCCGGACGCGACCGGTAATTATAAGAAGCAGGTGTTTGCTATGCATATATATAGTGGTTCTTGCGCGGAGAATGCGGTGGGATGAGAAAAATTTGGTGATCAAGGCAAAGTTTTAAGACAATTCCCGGACTAGCACAGACTAAAAGAAAAATCCAACAAGACAAGGTAGGCTTATAAAAAGCCTGATTCCGAACTTAATAAGTTTAATAATTACCCGGGGAAACCCGGGTATGTCTTTTTAGATAAGAATTTCTGGAACCGGATGATATCAGGTGCGATTTTTCAATAAAGCCAAGTTGTTATAATGGTTTGACTTTATATTTAGCAGACAATTTTTTATTAACAGGGTATGTCTATCAATTATTTCTAATTATTCTTAAAATTCTGCTTGAATACATGCGGGGGAAATGGTATATTAAATATAAATGGAACTTGATTCCACTAGATGGAAACGAATAGAATGGATGCAGTTGTCAAGTGATTTTAAAGCCAATATATTGAGTGGGTAACGCTTGTCAAGAGAAAAAAGTCTTAAGGCGAGGGTTTGGGACACATACAAAAAGGAGGTAATCAAACAATGAGGTAGAGCTTGAAAGAAATTTTTAGAAAAGGAGTGTCTTAATGAAAAAGACAACACGATTGAAAGAGCTCTTAAATGCTAAGGAAATTTTAGTAATGCCGGGAGCATATGATTGTCTTTCGGCTAAAATTATTGAAAATTCTGGTTTTGAAGCAATACAATGTTCAGGATACGGATTTGCTGCTTCTCTTCTAGGGATGCCTGATGTAGGATTAATGACCTTTACTGAAGTACTGGAACATACCAAGAATATTGTTTGTAGTGTTAATATCCCTGTCATGGCTGATGGTGATACAGGGTATGGCAACGTTGTCAATGTAGTCAGGACAGTTAAGGAGTTGGAGATGATTGGTGCAGCAGGCGTCAATCTGGAGGATCAAGTTTGGCCCAAACGCTGTGGACATATGTCCGGTAAAGAAGTTATTTCTCTTGAGGAGATGGTCAATAAAATTAAAGCAGCGGCCTGGGCACGGAAAGACAAGGATTTTGTGATTAATGCCCGCACCGACGCCCGGGCCATGTATGGTCCGGAGGAAGTAGTACGGCGGGCGGAGGCTTATTGGGAGGCAGGGGCTGATTTAATATTTTTGGAGGCTCCCCAATCCCTTGATGAACTTAATTATTATGCGGAGAAGCTTGTTCCCCAGGGTATTTTGCTAAGTGCAAATATGTTGGATGGAGGCAGAACACCTTTGGTGACATTTAAGGAATTGGAAAAGCTGGGTTATGCCAGGTGCAGTATCCCCGTGATGACTATTTATGCTGCGGCAAAAGGGATCACGGAGGCAGTAAATCAATTGATGAATGATGGTACCAATAAAAATTGCAATGATAAAATTATACCTTTTAGTGACTTCAATAAATTAATTGGTTTACAGCAAATACGGGGTATAGAGGAGAAATTCCTGCCGGATACGGTTATCAAGAATAAATACGGTTCCGTGGATAAGCTGCGGGAGGAAAAGGCCTTGGGTCGATAGATATGCTGGTAGAGTTTAGTATGCTAAAAAGAAATTTTTGTGTTCAGAAACGTAACTTTTAGGTGTGGTCGGCACCAAAAATAAGGAGGAGATTGCTATGAGAAATAAGAAAAGGCAAAGAGAGCTTGCACTAGTATTGATGATTGCCGTGCTGGTTATGGTGGCTTTAACAGGCTGTACAAATCAAAGTGCAGAGAAAAACTCTGAATCTACGGAAAGTCCTGAAAAAGCAACCGTATCAATTGGCTCCGGTGCTTCGGGAGGCGCATTTTACATGGTTGGTGCGGCATTAGCTCAAGTTATTCCCAAATATGAGCCAAGCCTTTTGGTAAATAGCGAGGCTACCGGAGGCACTAGTGAAAATATCCGATTGGTAGCTAACAAAGAGACTACTATCGGGATGGGAATGGCCGACGACATTGTGACGGCGTATAAAGGAGAGCGGGCTTATGAAGGCAAGGCGGCCGACAATCTCAGAATTCTAATGGCCGGTCAGTCTAATACTTTTCATGTGATTGTACTTGATAAATCTCCAATTCAAAAAGTGAGTGACTTGCGTGGCAAAAATATAAGTCTTGGACCGGCAGGAGCTCCATATTTCGGACCAAACATGCTGAAAGCTGTAGCAGGATTGGAAAAGGATGTTGATTATAAAGGACAATACCTTGGTCATGATCAGGCTGCTGATGCTTTAGCTAATAGAGATATCGATGCTCTGATAGCTACGGTGGCCTTTCCTTCAGCGGCCTATTCAAATCTGGCTATGACAAATAAAGTTCGTTTCATTGAGTTTTCGGAAGAAGAAGTAAAAAATGCAATAGAGATGTTTCCTTTCTGGCGGTCCAGCAAAATCCCGCAAGGCACCTATGGTTTAACCAAGGATGTTAACACTATGTCCATCCCTGTCTGGCTGTTTACTGACAAAGATGTAAGCGAAGACACAATTTATCGCGTAGTTAAGGCTATCTTAGAACATTCCGAAGAATTAGGAAAAATTCACCCTGATGCCGGAAAGTATCAACTCGATACGGCAATTCAGGGCATAAACCTGTCTTTCCATCCTGGTGCCGAAAAGTATTATAAGGAAAAAGGAATACAATAACAATAAAATAAAAAGTTTCTTAACAACAGAGGGCTGGTGTTGCCGTCAGCCCTTTTTTCTACCTTATAGCATAAAAAAATGTGCAGAGGAGTTGGGTCTATGAATGAGCCCCCAAAAAATGATTGGGGATATAACCTGGTCAGGAAATTGATAATTATTGTAGGTATTATGCTGGCGGGTGTTGCTCTCTACGCCACTTTTACCGGTGTGCTGAGTATTATGCGGCAAAGAGTTCTGCATATTGGCCTGGCAGTAGTTCTTGCTATTTTAGTACTTTATGAAAAATCTTATCAAGGCGGAAAAAAAATCAACTGGCTTAATAATATTTTATTATTAGCAATGATAGGCGCCAGTGCGGTAGCATCAGTATATTTAACAATCCTGGATACTGAAATTGTTTTCCATCTGGGAGCACCCAACAGTTTGGAGATAATTCTAGGTGTTTTAATGATTTTTTCTTTGCTGGAGATTACCAGAAGGACTATGGGTCCTATTCTGCCGACAATAGCTTTAATTGCTATTTTATATGCTGTTTTGGGACCATATATGCCTGCCGGTTTAGGACATAGAGGCTATAACATCGAACGTCTGGTCAGCTATCTTTTCCTTTCCGATGACGGCGTTTATGGAGTGCCGACAGGTGTATCTGCTACTGTTGTAGTAATGTTCATTATTTTTGGATCCTTTTTGCAAAAGTCAGGAGCCGGAACAGTTTTTAAGGATGGCTCATTTGCCATATTTGGACGGGTGAGAGGGGGGCCGGCCAAAGTTGCCGTGGTTACAAGCGCCCTTTTCGGCACGATTAACGGCAGTGCGATAGCTAATGTTGCTACTACAGGGACTTTTACCATTCCCCTGATGAAAAATATTGGTTATAAGCCTGCTTTTGCGGGAGCAGTGGAAGCTGTAGCTTCTACAGGCGGGCAAATTATGCCGCCGATTATGGGTGCGGCCGCATTTATCATGGCTCAGGTATTAGGGGTTTCTTATCCAAGTATAGCCCTGGCCGCTATTATTCCATCGTTGCTATTTTTCTATATGGTTTTTCTTGTTGTTGATTTGCAAGCATTAAAACGGGGAATGAAAGGACTTCCGTCTTCTGAACTGCCCCGGTTAAAGGTGGTAGCTGCCAACGGTTGGCATGTAATTGTAACAATGTCATTGTTATTATATTTTCTTTTAGGACTGCGTTTGTCCCCCAATAAATCGGCTTTGTATAGTTGTGCGCTGTGTATATTTTTCAGTTGGTTTTCTAAAAATGACAAGATGAAGGTAAAAGAAATACTAGATGCTTTAGTAGATGCAGGGCGGGGAGTAATTAGTGTGGCCCTTGCGTGCAGTACTGCCGGGATTGTGATTGGGGTTCTAGGTTTAACAGGGCTTGGCTTAAAGCTGTCTTCTTTGCTGGTTACCTGGTCAGGCGGCAGCTTAATTGTTCTTATGATTTTGACAATGATAACCGGAATAATTTTGGGGATGGGTTTGCCAACAACAGGAGTATATATTATTTTAAGCGTTTTAGCTGCGCCGGCATTGGTTGAGATGGGAGTTACCCCCCTTGCTGCTCATTTCTTTGTTTTTTATTACGGAGTGCTTGCTGCGATTACGCCTCCTGTTGCTCTGGCTGCATACGCAGGGGCAGGCATTGCCGGAGCGGACTATATGGAAACAGGCTGGCATGCGGTTAAACTAGGTCTGGCCGGATTTATTGTTCCCTTTATCTTCATTTTTGCCCCGGCGATTCTGGGTCAAGGTACCATAATGGAAATAGTACATGTCACGGCAACTGCTTTTCTGGGTATAACAGCGCTGTCCGTAGGCATTCAGGGTGCCCCTGTTTCGCAGAAAATCAGTAGATTTTTACTGGTTATAAGCAGTTTGTTTCTGCTTAAACCGGGAATTACTACGGATTTAATAGGTGTGCTGCTAATCATTACGGCCTATATATCTGATCGAATCATGAAAAAAGGCGTGATGGTAATATCCGGTGAAAATAAATAATAGGCAGGTGAATTTTTTGGGTCTTGTAAGAGTACTGGCAAATTATGTTGTAGAAACGGATTTTGCTCATTTACCGTCTGAGGTTGTAGAACAAGCTAAGAAAGCTTTGCTTGATTGTACCGGAAATATGATAGGTGGGCGTTATACAAATAAGGGTGAGGCAATTATTAAGTATATTTTAGAAAAAAATAACCTTGCCGAGGCCACTGTAATTGGCTCCGGTAAAACGTCGCGGGAAATGGCGGCTTTTGCTAACGGGGTGATGTCCCGGGTTCTTGATTTGGATGATGGCCATCGCTTCGCTTTTGGGCATCCCGGCGGAGTTATTATTCCTACCGGATTAGCAATTGGGGAGTTTACCGGAGCAAGCGGCTCAGATGTAATAGCTGCCTTTGTGATAGGATATGATGTTTATGCCCGGCTGGGGTCAGTTATCAATCCGTCTTCTTACCATGAACGGGGATTTGATGCCACCGGCGTTTGTGGAGCTGTAGCAGCGGCGGCTGTTGCTGCCAAACTTTATAAGTTAGATGTAGAAAAAACAAAAGACGCTCTGGGTATTGCTGCTCTGCAGGCGGGAGGGATTATTGAATACCAAACTGATGGAACTATGGGCAAAGTGCTTTGTCCCGCGTGGTCTGCGTCAACCGGTATTAGAGCGGCAGAACTGGCAAAGCTCGGTTTTACCGGTCCGGAAACCGTTTTAGAAGGAAGTAAGGGGTTTTTTCAGGCCTTCGCGAAAAAATACGATCCGAGCCGCCTAACCGCAGAGTTAGGAAGTAAGTACGGAATATTGCAAAACTATTTTAAAATACACGCCTGTATGAGGGGCTTGCATTGCGCCATTGACGCCTTACTTTCAATATGTGCAGAACATGCTTTGTCTGTACATGAAGTAAAGGAAATCACTATTAAAACTTCCACTTTTGTTAACCGGTTAAATAGGCCTCATCCCCAAACACTGGTAGGGGCTCAATGCAGTCTTCCTTTTACCATTGCGGCTGCCCTTAAGTATGGTTGTGTCAGTGAAGCTGTTCTAACAAAAAGTATAAATGACCAGGAAATCTCTGAAATTGAAGAAAAAATTAATGTTGTTGTAGATCAGAAAATTCAAGATTATGCGGTAACTAATCCTGATAATTGGACTGCTGTTGAATTAGAAGTGATAACAACAGATGGGAAAAAATTGAGTCAGTGGTCACCGATAGCTTTAGGCGAGCCGGAAAGGCCTCTTGCCTGGGAAGCCTTGCAAGAAAAATTCTGTCATTTGGTCACCGCAACAGAATTTGAACCGTTAATAGAAGTCATTACTACCTCTATTAAACAGTTTGATGGCTATCAAACAATTGGTGATTTTAATGCTTCTTTAAATCCATTGGATAAACAACGAGGTGAACTATGTTAAAATTCGATGTATTGGTAATCGGCAGTGGCGGTTCGGGCATGCGGGCGGCCTGGGCAGCCAGCCGCCACGGAGATTTGAAGGTTGCCTTGATGACAAAGACATTTCCTACCCGTTCAGCTACTTGCATGGCTCAGGGGGGGATCAACGGCGTCATGAAATTTGCTGATCCTGCCGACAAAGTCGCGGACCATATTTTTGACACAATTAAAGGTGGTGATTATTTAGGGGATCAGGATGCCATAACATTTTATTGTGAAAGGCTGCCGGCCTGTATCAATGAATTAGACTATCAGGGCGTACCTTTTAACAGGGACGGTAAAGGACAAATATCTCAACGACATTCCGGCGGGCAAAATTCACCACGTACTTGCTATTCATCCGACATGAGCGGGCATTCTTTGCTGCACACTGCATTTGAGCAATGTCTCAAACAGAATATGACAATCCTATCTGACTGGTTGTTATTGGATTTAGTTGTCGATCAGGGTGAATTGTGCGGGATAGTGACTCTTGATATAAAAACAGGTAAGATTAACCCAATCAGTGCCAAAACGGTGGTTATTGCTACCGGCGGAGCCGGAAGGTTGTATTGGATGCGGACCAGCAATCCGTTGACTTCTACCGGTGATGGGATGGCTGCCTGTTTTCGGGCAGGTATACCTCTTAAAGACATGGAGATGTTTCAGTTTCATCCTACCGGTTTATCGGGCAGTGGCATTCTAATGTCGGAAGTTTCTCGCAGTTTAGGAGGTTATTTGCTTAATAAAGACGGTGAGCGCTTCATGAAAAGGTATGCTCCGGAAAAAATGGAGCTGGCCACCCGTGATTTGATATCACAAGCTATTGAAACAGAAATCAGGGAGGGCCGGGGCTTAGGAGAAGGAATCGATGCCTATGTATATCTTGACTTGCGCCATATTGGCCGTGAGAAAATTTTGGAGTCTCTGGGCGGTACCCGGGATATGGCAATTATTTTCGAACATATTGATCCTATTGACGCACCGATTCCAATTCGCCCGACAGCTCATTATACAATGGGCGGGATTGATATTGTTGATTATCGAAACGGTGCGACATCCATAAAGGGAATATTTGCTTGTGGTGAAGCAGCCTGTGTTTCTATCCACGGAGCCAATAGACTTGGGGGTAACTCCTTGGCCGATGCAATGCTCTTTGGCAAAGTAGCAGGGGAAGGTGCAAGTATTTATGCTCAGGAGCGCACTTTCACCGGCGAGCAGCTGGTAGCGGTCACAGCTAAAGATTGGGAAAAGAAATATCAGACTATTACGGAACGAAAAAAAGGCCCTACCGTACCTGATATCCGGCAGCGTATGGCAGAAACAATGTGGTATAAGGTTGGTGTTTTTCGTAATGAAAAAGAAATGCTGGAAGCATTAGAAACCATAGAATTTTTGTTACAAGAATATCAAAATTGTGTGGTGGGTGATAGGAGCAGGGTGTTTAATACTGCTTTTGTCAACTATTTTGAATTGGGAAATTTACTGACCGTGGCTAAGGCAGTTGTTATTGGTGCTCTTACCCGTACAGAAACCCGTGGGTGTCATTTGCGGGAAGATTACCCTCAGCGGGATGACGAAAACTTCTTGAAACATACTTTAATTTCCAAGGAAGGTGCTGCCTATAAAATATCTTATCGTCCGGTAGCCGTTACAAAATATAAACCACAAGAAAGGAGATACTGATGCGTACAATTACTTATAGGGTGCAGCGTTTCGATGGACAAAGCAGCTATGTTCAAGAATATAATTTTCCTTATGAAGCTAGTAAAACCATCTTGTGGGGGCTTACTAAGGTTAAGGAGACTTTAGATCCGACACTGACTTTTGTGGCAGCCTGCCGCGTTGGTGATTGCGGGGCCTGTGCTATACGAGTGAATAATCAAGCTGTGCTGGCCTGTGAAACTTCACTTGATGAGATGATTGATCGATTCGGTCCAATACTTAGCATAGCTCCTCTTAAAAACTTTGTAGTCATTCGTGATTTAGTAGTTAACTGGGAAGAAAAACTAGAACGGTTAAAAGCCGTAAAGCCCTGGATGATACCCCGGGATAAATTCGCATCACATACCGGCTGCCGACAAACACCGGAGGATTTCAAGAAAATTGTTCTTCAAGCATCTTGTATTCTGTGTGGTTCTTGTGCATCTGAATGTAACAAACTTAGTGTAGATGATAGTGATTTTTATGAACCTTACGTTTATACTAAAGCCTATAAGTTTGTTGCCGATTCCCGTGATAAAGGTGAGCTGGAACGTCTGCAGGCAAGTCTGGCAAACGGTCTCTGGAGTTGTGTGCATTGTCAGGAATGTGTAACCACATGTCCCAAGGGGATAGAACCGGTAGAAGATATCTCAAAAATGCGGCAGATATCCATTAGGGCAGGGCAGCAGGACAACACCGGTGCACGCCATGCCAGGGCTTTTTATAAAGATCTGACTGATACGGGACGCCTGAATGAGGTTAAAATGGCGGTAAGGACGGACGGGATGCTGAAAAGTGCCGCTAAGTTACCATTTGCTCTCCGGCTTATGCGTAGAGGTAAGCTTAATCCGTTCCATCATTCTGTGCCGGTGAAGGGTATAGAGCATATACGGGAAATCATTAAAGCTGTTAAGGAGGCCGAAAAACAATGAAATATGCATTTTTCCCTGGCTGTGTGCTAGCTCAGGCTGCTAAAGAAGCCTATATCTCAACAACTGCTGTTGCCGGAGCCCTGGGAATTGAATTAGTAGAGATTCCCGGCTGGACGTGCTGTGGTGCCTCTCATGTTCAGGATATGGAAGAGATGGCAGCTCTGGCAATAAATGCCCGCAATATTGCGCTAGCCGAAAAAATGGCTCTGCCTATCCTGACGGTATGTAACACATGTACACTAATGCTGCGTAAAGCGAAGTATGCTTTGGACAATGGGGAAAAAGAAATGATTAATGAAATTATAGGTAAAACCGGTCTAGAGTATACAGGGACCAGTGAGATAACCCATTTGCTGTGGGTCTTGATAAACGATTATGGTCTGAACCGATTAAAGCAGAAAGTAGTATATCCCTTAAAAGGGATTAAAGCTGCCGGCTATTATGGATGTCATCTTTTGAGGCCTCCCTATCTTATGAACCATGAAGATCATGCCAAACCGCATTTGTTGGATGATTTAATAGGAGCACTGGGGGGTAATACGGTTGATTTTGCAGCAAAAGACAGATGCTGCGGTTTTCATGCAGTATTGAATGCTCCCCGGAGTGTTTATCGGATGACTGGTGAAATCAATCTTTGTGCAATTGAAGAAGGAGCCAATTGTATTGTAACCCCCTGTCCATTATGTCAAATGCAGTTAGATATGTATCAGCCTGAAGGGAAGTTGGCGGTCAAAACTGAAGAGGATATACCTGTACTGCATTTAGCACAGCTTATTGGTCTTGCCCTTGGGTTATCTCCGGAGGAATTAGGTATGAGACGTCATGTTACGGAAGCGGCCCGGGTCGCATTATTTATGCAGTCCTAGCTGAGATGCAAATGTATTTAAGAATAAGGGAGTATTTTTTTTGCGAAAGTGATGGAACCAATTACCGCTAGGTGGAAATTCCTTTTCCGCTCTTATCGAGGATGGTATTTATCTCTTATAAAAAAAGCATTAGATGAGGAGTGAATTTCATTGACACTTTTTCAGGGAGTACGTGTATTAGATGCAACAACAGTAATTGCTGGGCCCTTCGCGGCAGGCCTATTAGCTGATTTTGGTGCAGATGTTATTAAAATAGAGATGCCCAAAGGAGGGGATCCCTTTAGGAAATTGGGACCATATTACAACAATGAGAGTGTACGCTGGCCTAGTATGGGGCGTAATAAACGCTGCGTTACTTTAGATCTGCGGAAAGAAGAAGGTAAGAATATTTTTCTGAAAATGGTGGCGAAATCCGATTTGCTTATTGAGAATTTTCGGACCGGCACCCTGGAACGCTGGGGATTAGATATGGAAACATTAAAAAAAGCTAATCCAGATGTTATTGTGGTGCGCATTACCGGTTATGGTCAAACCGGTCCCCGAAAGGATATGGCAGGTTTTGGAACACCTGCTACTGCTTACTCAGGTATGACTTACATTACGGGATATCCTGATCGACCACCGGTAAGTCCTTCTTTTTCATTAACTGACTATATAAGCGGTCTTTATGCTGTGATAGGAGCAGTTTCCGCCTTGTACCACCGGGATATCCATAAAGGCCCCGGACAAGAAGTAGATGTAAGCCTCTATGAAGGAATATTCCGGATGATGGAAATTTTAGTGGCAGATTACCATAAAAACGGCCGGATTAAGGAACGGTCACCCAAGCTTAGCGGTAGTTCCAGCCCCGGTGGGACTTACCAGACTAAAGATGGAAAATGGGTCGTTCTTGTCTGTAGTACAGACCGCACCTACGAATATTTGACTAACGCCATGAATCGGCCGGATCTCCTTACAGATTTACGTTTTAATACCATGCAGAACCGGTTAACCAATGATAAAGAGATGGATATTATTGTCAGGGATTGGATTAGATCTTTTAATTATTTAGAACTCCAGGAAATTGTTGATAGAGAAGGGGTTCCAGTCAGCTTAGTTTATAACGCCGAGGATATTTTCAATGACCCACATTACCAAAGCAGGGAAGATATTGTGGAGATGTCTCATCCCAACATGGGGACAATTAAAATGCCGGGAATATTTCCTAAGTTTAATAAGACCCCGGGAGAAATCAAGTGGATTGGACCTGAGCTTGGTGCTCATAACCAGGAAGTTTATGGTGAATTATTGGATCTTGACGAAAAAGAGCTGCAGAAATTACGAGAAAAGCAAGTTATTTAAGGAGTTTAAAGGTAAGGAGACATGAAGATCGAGGAGGGAAAATATCATGCAATGGCCTGAAAAAATTACTATTTGTGAAGTAGGTCCACGGGACGGACTACAAAATGAAAAAACCATATTTACGGTAGAACAAAAGGTTCAGTTAATTGAAAGTATTGTTGAGGCGGGAGTGTCTATTGTTGAAATCGGATCTTTTGTTCATCCTAAAGTCGTTCCGTCAATGGCTAATAGTGATGAGGTAGCCCGTCGCATCAAACGCCGGGATGGTGTTGAATATCGTGGACTTATTGCCAATTTAAAGGGAGCGGAACGGGCCCTGGCAGCCGGGATTAATAAGGTCAAATTAACGGTTTCGGCCAGTGAGTCTCATTGTCGGGCTAATCTTAATAAAGCACCTGAAGATATTATTGCCGGCTTTTATGATTGTGTGGAGTTTGCCGCTAAAAACGGTATGAAAGTATCGGGGGCTATTTCCACAGCTTTTGGTTGCCCTTTTGAGGGTAAAATAGCAATGGAGCAGGTAGAAAAAGTCGTAACCCGTTTCGTTGAGCTAGGGGTAACAGAACTATCATTGTCGGACACTACAGGAATGGCTAATCCAAGGCAGGTATATAACCTGAGCTGTCGGTTGAAGGAAAGGTTTTCTCAGGTGCAATGGGTATTCCATTTCCATAATACCCGAGGTATGGCACTGGCTAATATTATAGCCGGTATGCAGGCGGGCATTGCTGTTTTTGACAGCAGTTTTGCCGGCCTGGGGGGATGTCCCTTTGCTCCAGGAGCTTCGGGAAATGTAGCTACGGAAGATGTGATTCATATGATTCACGAGATGGGGATCGCAACAGGTGTGGATCTGGATAAAGTTATCGGTGTAGCCCGCTTGGTCCGGGAATTTGTGAATCATGAGACTGAAAGCTTCATCCTCAAAGCAGGATGTTGTTCTGATTTAATTTTGGGAGTGCCGAAATAGAAAAACCTTTCTTTATCTAAGTTCAATTGTTTGATAGCTGGTGAATATGATAAGTAAGGCCTGCTCATATTTACTAAGTTTTGCTTGGCTGGATAATTTTTGTGCTAAGCAAACTACGCGGAGTGGAGGATTAAAATATGAATATAAAAGCGCAAAATAAACCATTGCTGAAGTATTCGGTATATGCTATGGCTTTCCTGCTATCGATAATACATGTTGCTAATGTAATATTTGTTTTCCCTTCCAATGTAATACGAGGTTTACACTTGGCTTTTGTTCTTGCTTTGATTTATTTAGGTGGGTTAAATTCGGGGAAAAATAAGTTTGTTTTTAATATTATAAAAATGAGTATCGCAATGTTAATTTGTTTTTATTATGCTTTTACCTATGAAACTCTAATTTACAATGTGACCTCTCCAACAATATATGACATGATTTTCGGAATTGCATTAATAATTATTTTAATTGATGCGACGATTAAAACAGTTGGAAAAGGGATGGGAATAGTTACTATTGCTTTTTTGATTTATATCTTTATTGGGAAATACCTTCCTGGAACTATTGGACATGCCGGGTTTGGCCTAAGCAGAATAGTAGGACATATTTTTATATCTTCTAATGGCATCTTTGGTTCGATGGTCCAGATATCAGCTACATATATTGCATTATTTACCCTCTTAGGAGCTTTCTTAGAAAAATGTGGTGCCAGTGATGCTTTTATTAACATTGCCTTAAAGGCTACCGGTAAAATGCGGGGCGGTCCGGCATTGGGTGCGGTTGTTGCCAGCTGCATTTTTGGGATGGTTAATGGGAGTGCGGTTGTGAATGTAATAACTACAGGTACTTTTACTATTCCTCTGATGAGAAGTATTGGTGTTGCACCTCAAGTGGCAGGTGCAATAGAGGCTGCTGCTTCTACAGGCGGGCAGCTAATGCCTCCCATAATGGGTGCAGGTGCATTTATAATGTCAGATATAACCGGGGTACCATATTCGGATATTACTTTAAAAGCAATAATTCCTGCGTTAGTATTTTTCATAGGAGTTTTGGCCGGGGTATATTTTTATGTTTTAAAAGAAGATGTTCCTTTTGTTGATCAGGAAAAAATACCATCTTCCAAAAATGTCTTTAAAGGATTTTATCTCTTATTGCCATTAGCTGTTGTTTTTGTGATGATACTAAAACATTATTCTCCAATGTATTCAGCTATGGCCGGCATTATGTTCGCCATTTTATTAACTGTAGTAAATAATTTTATAAAGTTAAAAAAACTTTTTGAAAAATTAGGATTCGCTATGGTGGAGGGTGCCATCAATTTATCTAGTGTTGCTATGGGCTTGGCTTGTGCGGGAATTATCGTTGGCGTAATTACTCTAACGGGATTGGGTTCAAAGTTTGTTACCATGGTTATTTTATTGTCGCAAGGTTTACCGCTGTTAGCTTTAGTTTTTGTTGCTGTTTCTTGTCTTATTCTCGGAATGGGGCTTCCTACATCGGCTGCTTACGTCATAACTGCTACTATGGCCGTGCCGGCAATGGCAGAAATGAACTTTCCTATATTTGCCAGTCATTTATTTGTATTTTATTTCGCCGTTATCGCACCTGTAACGCCTCCTGTAGCAATAGCGGCTTACGCCGGAGCTGGTATTGCAGGTGCATCTCCCAATGAAACCGGTATTAAATCCTTCATTTTTGCATTACCGGCATTCCTAATACCATTTATGTTTATTTACAATCCATTGTTATTGGCCCAAGGTGATCTGAAGCTGGTTTTATGGGCTTTCTTAACAGCAATCATTGGAACAGTTACCCTGGCAGCAGCGACTCAGGGATATTTTTTCGGTAAAATTAACACTATTCTAAGATTTATCCTCGGTGGTGCGGCATTATGTTTAATCGAATCCAGCATTGTAACCGATACGATAGGATTAACTGTAATTTTGATAATTTTCGCAATTTTATTTTTCAAACGGCTAAATGAAATAAGGATATCTTGAATGGTCATTTTGAAATTAATTATCTTTTTCTTAGCCCGTACTGAAATAATAAGTAGCCATAGCCGCTGCACTGTTTTATTACCGTATTTAGCACAGAGGGCTTGGGATAGAAGATAAGGGGGTGGAAGAAAACCGCAGATTGAAGAATAAGTAGGAAAATACATTTTATACCAAAATTTTAGGGGGATGAACATGAAAAAAACTAACAAAAAAATCTTCTTGAGTTTTTTACTAATTGTTTTAATGCTTGTTTCTCTGACAGCATGCTCATCACAACAGCAAAATGACAGTTCGCAAAAGGGGGAAGAAAAAATAGCTGAAATACAACTTAGGCTCGGAACAACTAATGTTGGTGGCACTTATTATTTGATGGGGACAGCTTATTCGCAAACTATGTCTAAATTTCAGCCGGATGTTAAGTTAAACGTTGAAGTCACCGGAGGTGCAGTAGACAACCTTAAGTTATTGGCGAATGGTGATATAGATCTGGGTATGGCATTTGCAGTAGTAACAAAACAGGCGGTTGAGGGTGTCGGACCTTTTAAAAAGCCTACTCAATACCGAGCTCTTACCGCCGTCAATCTGGGCAGGCAGCACATTATTACTGCTAAGGGTTCAGGGATAAAAACATTACGAGATTTAAAAGGAAAAAGGGTTTCAACGGGAGAACCGGGTAATTCCGCAGAAATAGTTGCCGCAGCGACACTGGAAGCAGTGGGAATTGATATTGATAAAGATATAATCAGGCAGAGAAGTAACTTAACTGATACTATGGATGCTATTGCCGATGGTAGATGTGATGCAGCTTTCTATACTGCAGGGATAGGAGTACCATCAATTGTGGAGGCGACTACTACATCGGATAAAGCTGTTTTGATTGGGATTGATGAGGAAACAATTGATAAAATTGTCAGCAAATATTCTCACTTTGTAAAAACTGAAATACCAAAGGGTGCATACGGAAATAATGAGGTATTGCCAACAATAGGTGCAGCGAACCATTTGCTGACCACTCCTGATTTACCAGAGGAGGTGGCATATAAAATTGTTTCAACATTGTTTGAAAATAGAGATGACTGGATAAATGCTCACAGTTCCGGACAGGAGCAAACTTTGGAATTTGCGGTAAAGGGATCTCCAGTTGATTATCATTCCGGAGCATTACGCTACTACAAAGAAAAAGGAGTAATCAAATAACATTAGGAGTTAAAAGTCAGCAAACTTTTTCTAATCTGAATAGTGAATGGAAGGTGAATGATTATGGGTCTTGTACGAGTACTGGCAAACTA
Organism: Peptococcaceae bacterium; assembly: GCA_049366715.1. Lineage (GTDB taxonomy): Bacteria > Bacillota > Peptococcia > Peptococcales > BICA1-8 > JBMNCQ01. Next base: position 88,418 of record JBMNCQ010000009.1, read on the forward strand.
TGTTGTAGAAACAGATTTTGTGAAATTTCCGCCTGAAGTTGTAGAGCAAGCTAAGAAATGTTTACTTGATTGTTTGGGAAATATACTAGGTGGTCGTTATACCAATAAAGGAGAGGCTATTGTTAAATATGCTTTACAGTGGAATAATTCTGCAGAAGTAACTGTGATCGGTACCGGTAAAGTTGCGAAAGAAGCGGCCGCCTTTGCTAATGCAGCAATGTGCCGGGTTCTTGATTTGGATGAAGGACATCGTTTTGCCATGGGCCACCCCGGATGTGTACTTATTCCTGCCGCTTTAGCGATGGGGGAATATACAGGGACCGGCGGCGCTGATGTTGTTGAGGCTATAGTAGCAGGATATGAAGTTTATGTCCGAATCGGGACGGCCATTAATCCTTCTTCATACGTGGGAAAAGGGTTTGACACTACTGGTGTTTGTGGGGCGGTAGCTGTAGCGGCGGTGGCAGCTAAATTATATAAATTAGACGTAGAGCAAACCAAAGATGCTCTGGGAATTGCAGCCTTACAGGCAGGAGGGCTTATTGAGTATATGTCTGATGGTTCGGCAGGGAAAGTTCTTTGTCCCGGCTGGGCAGTGTCGACAGGTATTAGGGCGGCAGATCTGGCCAAACTGGGATTTACTGGTCCGGAATCTATTTTTGAAGGAAATAAGGGCTTCTTACAGGCTTTTGCTGATCAATTTGACGAAAGCCGGATCAGTTACGGATTAGGAAACGGATATGGAATATTGCAAAACTATTTTAAGATACATGCTTGTGTGCGCAGGCTTCATCCTGCAATAGATGCTTTACTGGCTTTACGTACAAAGCATCAGATAAATCCAGGTACCGTTAAAAAATTATCTGTACGGGCCGGTATTTTTGTTAGCCAGGCGAATAAGCCTCATCCTCAAACACTAGTGGCGGCTCAGGTCAGCCTGCCCTTTGTCCTGGCAGTAGCCTTAAAGTACGGTTATGTCACTGAAGATTCCCTTTTAAAAAGTATCAATGATAATGAGATTAGTAAAATTGAAGAGAAGGTCAGAATTATTGAAGATCCTAAAGTTGAAGAATACGCAGCGTCTAATCCCAGTAAGTGGGGAGCGGTTGATCTGGAGGTAATAACAACGGCGGGAGAAAAGTTCAGGGAATGGGTACCCCTGGCTCTGGGCGAACCGGAAATGCCTCTTTCTTGGGAAAAATTACAGGAAAAATTTAGATATTTGGTTGCCTCTACTAAATTTGCAACCTTAACAAAAGAGATGATAAACTCTATAGAACAATTTGATAACTATTCGACTATCAGTGAATTTATGGAGATTTTTAAGCGGATTGATTAGGTATATGGAAAAGCGTCTTGCCCTGAGTTAGTAATTCATAAGCTAAACAACTGATTCGTAGATGGTTTGGCCGATAAATCTCTCTTGTGTTACTAAAAGGGGCATGTTATACTGTAAATAAAACGGAAACGATTACCATCTAGTGGTAACGACTAATATTGCTAGTTTTAATTTATTTATTGTTGGTTTAGTTTATCTTGTCTTGCTGCTTGGGGATAATATTATATTTTTATGAAAGGTAGTGAACATCATGTATAAAGTCAATAAAAAAATTCCCTGCGTCTACATGAGGGGTGGTACCAGCAAGGCTTGTTTCTTTCATGCTCAAGATCTGCCGCAGGATGAGGCGCAGCGGGACAAAGTAATACTCAGTGCGTTCGGCAGCCCCGATCTGCGTCAAATTGACGGCATGGGTGGCGCCAATACCTCCACAAGCAAGGTCGCTGTCATCAACAGGAGTGAACGTGAAGGTGTAGATGTCGATTACGATTTTGGTCAGGTCAGCATCGATATGCCGGTTATTGGTAAGACGATGAACTGCGGTAATATCTCTTCGGCAGTGGGGCCGTTTGCTATTGACGAGGGATTGGTTGAAGCGGTTGAGCCGATCACTATTGTACGTATCTTTAATAAAAACACTAATAAGATGATCGTGGCACGTGTTCCGGTCAAGGATGGCAAGGCTCTGACCGAGGGTGATTTTGAGATTGACGGGGTACCGGGTACCGGCGCCAAGATCCAGATCGAATTTAACAATCCCCAGGGTGCCGTTTCCGGTAAGCTGTTGCCCACTGGAAATAGCAAGGATACTATTGAGATCGAGGGTAGGGCCTACGAATATTCTTTTGTTGATGCTGCCAATCCCGTTGTATTTGTGCGGGCTGAACAGTTTGGTCTCACCGGTACCGAATTGCCCTGGGAGTTTGAGGCCCGGCCCGATTGCCGGGAAATCTGCCGTATTCTTGAGGTTATCCGCGGTACCTGTGCTATCACCATCGGACTTGCCGCGAGTCTGGAGGATGCGGCGGTCAATAGCCAGACTCTGCCTAAAATTGCGTTCTGTACTGTCCCTAAGGATTATACCGCGGGGAGCGGCAAAGAGATTAAGAAAGAAGACGTAGATTATGTCGGACGCCTGTTCTCCCTGGGCATGAAGATGATCCAGGCCTACATGGGGACCGGTGGTATCTGTACCATTGTTGCGGCTAATACTCCCGGAACCATTGTTAATGAAATTGTCTGCACCAATAAACAAGACAGCAAGGTCCCCGGTATTCGCATCGGCCATCCCTTCGGGGTTATGGTGGTTGATGCCGACCTTGAGGACACTGCCGGTGGCGGGCATACCGTCAGGTGCGGTATGATCGGCAGAACTGCCAGGCGGATCATGGAAGGCTATGTTTACATTCGTGATTAATCCGGAGGGAAAGGAAGGGACTATTTATGCTGATTACACAAAAATTTGCGCAGTTTATCGAGCAGACAAACTACGATTCCCTCTCTCCCCAAACTATTGCCCTGGCGAAGGAGCGTATTCTTGATACGCTGGGTTCTGCGCTGGCGGGTTATGCAAGCTGGGACTATCGCCGTCAGTTGATTGCAGCCTGCCGCCATCTTGGCAGCGGCGACAGCAGCATCATCGGCAGCGGGAAAAAAGAGTTTCCCGCTGCAAGGGCAGCGATGCTTAATGCAGCTTTTGCCCATGCGATTGAACTGGACGACGGTCATAAAAACGCAGGAGTTCATGCCGGTGCCGTAATAATCCCCACTGCACTTGCCATGGCCGAAAAGCTTGGGGTGGGCGGTAAGGAAATGATTACTGCTGTGGTTATCGGCTATGAAGTGGTCTACCGCATTGCCTCTCATGTCAATCCTCAACAGATTCGGAAGGGATTCCATCCCTCCGGTAACTGCGGCACCTTTGGTGCGATGGCAGTTGCCGGCAAACTGCTGGGTTTGAAGAGAGAGCAGCTTGCCAACGGACTGGGCTTTGCCGGGCTGTTTACCGCCGGTTTGATGGAGGCCACCCAGTCCGGACAACAGTCGAAGTGCATCCAGGTCGGCAATGCTGCCTACAACGGAATTTCTGCCGCTTATATGGCGCAGGGCGGGTTAGAGGGAACTGTTACCGTCTTTGAAGGCAAGAGCGGATTTTTCAACGCTCAGTCGGAGAACGTGGATCTGGAGGCTGTTTGCCGGGATCTGGGTACGGTGTATAGCATCGGGGATACCTACAGCAAGCTCTATCCCACCTGCCGCCACTCCCAGCCTGCCATTGAGGCGGTACTTGATATCATTGCAGAGGAAAGGTTTGGATGGGAAGATGTTGAGCAGGTGTTGGTGGGTACCCATCAGGTTGCTTATGATTTGACCGGAACCATCCGTGAGCCTAAAGACGCGGGCGAGGCTAAATTCAGTCTGCCTTATGGAGTTGCCCTGGCCTTAAATGAACACAGTGTGGGTATTTGTCATTTGGCAGCGGAATACCGGAATAAACAAATCAATAAAAAGCTGGCCGCCCTGGTGAAGGTTACTGTTGATCCCGAGGTTCAGGCCGAGTTCCCCGCAAAGCGCGGGGCCAAGGTGCAGATTCTTTTAAAGGATGGACGGTGTTTTGCACGGGAGTGCTATGACCTCAAGGGTTCGCCGAATAATCCGATTGGCTGGGCGGAACTAGCCAGAAAATTTGTGGGGAACACCACCGGTGTGATTTCCCAGGCCCATATCGAGCAATTGATGCAGCGGATTGCGGACCTGGAGCAGGAAGAAAGCGTGGCGGAGATCATCAAGCTGCTCAAATAGTGCCTGTATGGTATACGATGATTAAGGAGGATATTTTATGAACGAAACAATCTCCATATTGCTTAAAAGGCGCAGTATCCGCCGGTATTCTCCTGAGCAGATCGATGATGATAATTTACAAGCCATTATCGCAACCGGACTTTTTGCACCTAATGGCGGTAATCATCAATACACTCGCTTTCTTGTCATTCAAAGCGATACAAAGCGCAAGGAAATCAGTGCCCTCGTCAGATCGGAGTTTGCAAAACGTGATATTCGGGAGGGACAGTATCAGAATAAGACAATCATTAAGGCCAGGCAGCCGGGAAGCTATGACTTTATGTTTCATGCTCCGACCCTGATTATTGCAGTTGCGCCCAAGACACACTGCAACAGTATGGCGGATAGTGCCACTGCGCTGGAAAATATGCAGATTGCCGCCACTGCACTGGGGCTTGGCGCATGCTGGGTTAATCAGCTGCATTGGCTTACTGACAACCAGGCAATTCGTAATTATCTGGAACCACTGGGATTAAGCAAAGAAGAGGGTATTTTCGGAAGCATTGTTATCGGATGTCCCTCTCTCCCCATACCCAAACCGGTTGCCCGCAAGGAAGGACGGGTAGTTATAATTAGATAGGCTGACAGGGCTCGAGAATAGAGTCATTGTTTTCCGATACTAAAATAGGTATAATTTAAGCAAAATAAAATGGAAAAGGTGATTTATATGTCGGAAAATGATTCTAACATCAGGGCTGTTGAAAGAGCTATCCAGATATTGAGATGTTTCAAACAGGAAAAATTAGAATTAACTCTTACAGAAATTGCGACCGAGACGGATTTGCCCAGAAGCACAACGTCCAGGATACTTTCTACGCTGGAAAAGCATAGATTTTTAGCCAGAAACGAAGATAATCAAAAATATTACCTGGGCGCAGAAATGGCCAGGCTGGGAGTTTTATGCTACTCTAACTTGGACTATCGGAAAATTGCGCTGCCTTTTATGTACGAACTTCGTGATTTATATAATGAGAGTGTCAGTCTTTATATTGCCGAAGGGGGCCAGCGGGTCTGTATTGAACGGGTGGAAAGCACTCATTCTTTACGGCGGGTGATTAATATTGGCGATCAATTACCCCTTACGCTGGGTGCTTCCGGAAGATTGCTGCTGGCCTACATGGAAAAAGAACGTATTGAAACAATCGTAGGGAAGGATCCGTCAGTCAGGCTGGAGGATCTGGAAAAATTAAAAAGAGCAGGCTATACCATAAGTAAAGGTGAACGGGAGACCGGTATCACTTCTATTGCTGCACCCATATTTAGCTGGCAAAAACAGGTTGTGGCGGCCTTAACTATTTCCGGTCCTTCGGAGAGGTTTAAGGAAGAGGAGATTCCGGCTCGGGTTCAGATGGTACAACACTATGCAAAATTAATTTCCCATGCATTAGGATGTTACCAGTGAGATAGCTATGGTTAGGGTATACATGATTTTTGTATCCCTGCTCTTTTATACAGGGCGGGGTTTTTTTATTGCCAAAATCCTCTTAAATAAGGAAATTGTTGGAAAACCAACTTAACATAACAAGCTGAAGAAAGGGGTGTATTCTCATGGGACAAAACCTTTTTACAAAGATTATTGACTCTCATCTGGTGGAAGGTGTGATGCTTCCCGGTGAGGAGGTGGGAATTCGAGTTGACCAGACCTTGACTCAGGATTCTCTGGGGGCAATGGCTTACCTGCAGTTTGAAGCGCTGGGAATTCCTGAAGTTAAGACAAAATTATCAGTTTCGTATGTCGATCATTTGATGATTCAGCATGGTCCTGCCAATGCGGACGTGCACCGCTATTTGGAAAGCGTGGCTGATAAATACGGAATTGTGTTTTCCAAAGCGGGAAACGGCATCTGTCATCAGGTTCATCTGGAGAGGTTCAGCCGCCCGGGACAAACCTTGCTCGGGGGAGACAGCCACACTGTTACCTGTGGAGCTGCAGGAATGCTGGCCATAGGAGCAGGTGGTCTGGATGTAGCCTTGGCTATGGGTGGGAGACCCTTTTATATAACCTATCCTAAGGTTATGCGAATTAATTTGGTCGGACGGTTAAAACCCTGGTCTACTGCTAAGGATATTGTCCTGGAGATATTGAAGCGTTTGACGACGAAGGGCAATGTAGGAAAGGTGCTGGAGTACGGAGGGAACGGTATTAAGGGATTGACGGTACCGGAACGGGCTACGATAGCAAACATGGGAGCTGAATCCGGGGTAACTACTTCCCTCTTTCCCAGTGATGACATGACACGGAGGTTTTTTAGAGCCCAGGGGCGGGAAGACCAGTGGGTGGAGTGTCTGCCTGACCCTGATGCAGAGTATGATGAGGAAATTACGCTGGACCTGTCGGCCGTTAAACCCCAAGTGGCTTTGCCCCATTCGCCGGATCAGGTATGTAATGTAGCGGATGTGAAGGATCTTCAGGTTGAACAGGTTCTGATCGGCAGTTGCACGAATTCCTCATATTTGGACCTGATGGTTGTGGCTGAGATGCTTAAAGATAAAAAAGTTGATCCCCGGATTAGCTTTGCTGTGGTGCCGGGGTCCCGGCAGGTTTTAGTTATGATTGCTAAAAACGGAGCGCTGGGTCATATTATTACAGCAGGAGCACGGGTCTTAGAATCCGGTTGTGGTTTTTGTGTGGGCCAGGGTCAGTCTCCTCAAAGCAAAGGAGTTTCTATCCGCAGTAACAACCGCAACTATTTGGGAAGAAGCGGAACGCAGGACGCTCAGGTCTATTTAACCAGTCCGGAGACGGCAGCGGCCTCAGCTTTGACCGGTCAGCTTACCGACCCCCGGATGCTGGGGATAGAATATCCTGCTGTTACCCTGCCGGAACAATATGACATTGATGATAGTTTGATTATCTATCCTGCAGGCAGAGATAACGTGTACCGGAGCCCCATAATCGGGAGCCCTCCCTATAACTCGCCTATGCCTGAGGATTTAAAAGGGGAAGTAGTTATCAAAGTGGGAGATAAAATAAATACCGATGATATTATTCCCGGCGGGCCGGCGATGGATTACCGGGCTAATATTCCTAAATCCAGTGAATTTGTTTTTCAGTTTATTGATCCGTTATTTTCACAAAATTGTCGGGAAATTCAGGCTAAAGGGGCAGCTTCCGTTATAGTGGCGGGTCTTAGTTATGGACAGGGTTCATCCCGTGAACATGCTGCAATTTGTCCGATGTTTTTAGGTGTTCGTGCTGTGATCGCCAAAGGTGTTGAACGTATTCACGCGGCGAATTTGATTAATTTTGGTATTTTGCCTTTGATTTTCGCTGATCCCTTGGACTATGACCGGGTTCAAAAAGATGACATTCTAGTTATAGACGATATTTACAGTACTATCCATAATTCTTTCATCGAAATAAGAAATGTGACGCGAAATGAAATTTTCCTTGTTTTGAATAAAACAACATTACGGCAGCAAGAGATTATTCTTGAGGGAGGCTTACTTAATTATGCTGTCAGGGAGTAACCGGTCTCCTGATATGAAGAGCCGGAATAAATTGTATCCTCAAGATTTAGGAGGCGGTTCCGGATAGATAACAGCTTGGGAGTAAAGCAAAAATATTTTGACTATCGTAAAGATTATGAATGTTAAAACTATCTATTAATTTTGGAACAGGAAAAATGGTTTAAAACGAGTTATGGAGGTATTCAAATGAAAGGGAGTCCTTTAGAGATCAGTACAAAACACTGCAAAGGATGCGGAATCTGTTACACGATATGTCCTAAAAAAGTCCTCAAGGGAGATGAAAAAGGAAAAGTAATCATAGCAGATCCGGAATTATGTTCAAGATGTGGAATATGTGAATCCCATTGTCCTGATTATGCTATCTTTGTGAGGAGGGAGAAAAAATGAGTGCAGCTCAAAAAGCAAGATTAATCCAAGGCAACAGAGCCTGTGCCGAAGGAGCACTGGCAGCGGGAGTAAACTTTTTTGCCGGTTATCCCATAACTCCGTCCACAGAGATTGCCGAAATTATGTCCGAAGAACTACCTAAAATAGGTGGAAAATTCATCCAAATGGAAGATGAAATCGCCAGTATGGCGTGTATCATAGGTGCGTCCCTGACAGGGAAGAAAGTGTTAACAGCCAGCAGCGGGCCGGGAATCTCCTTAAAGCAGGAAGCCATCGGGTATGCCTGTATGACAGAAATACCCAGTGTCATAGTCAACGTGCAGCGGATGGGACCCAGCACGGGAGCGCCCACCTCTTCAGCCCAGGGAGATATCATGCAGACGCGGTGGGGCAGCCATGGCGACCACCCCATCATAGCCCTCTGTCCCTTCAGTGTCGAAGAGTGTTTTACTCTGACGGTCCAGGCCGTAAACTTTGCGGAGAAATACCGGACACCTGTCTATCTCCTGTTAGACGAAATAATCGGCCATATGCGGGAAAAAGTAGAATTACCGGACAAAAAAGATTTAGAAATCTGGGAGCGTAAAAAGCCGGAAATAGACCCGCCGGAATACAAACCATACAAAATAGACGAAAGTTATATACCGGCTATGGCCGATTTCGGAACAGGATATAAATGGCATGTCACCGGATTATTCCATGATGAGACAGGATTTCCCACCGGGAAAGCAGCAGAAATAGCAGCCCAGCTCAAGCGTTTAATGACTAAATTTGAGAAATATAAAGCGGAAATCCAGCAGTGGGAAGAAACTGCCACAGAAGAAGCAGAAATACTGCTGGTAGCCTACGGCAGCACGGCCCGGTCGGCTCTGGAAGCCGTAGAACAATTACGGGCTGCCGGCATCAAAGCAGGATTATACAGACCCATCACCGTCTGGCCCTTTCCCGAAGAGCCCTTAAGAGAGCTGGCGGGGAAAGTCAAAGAGATCATCGTAGCCGAAATGAATTACGGGCAGTTGGTATTAGAAGTGGAAAGAATCTGTAAAGATAAAAGCCCGGTAAGCGGGTTATTAAAATACGATACCCAGCCCGTCACTCCCGCCGAAATAATCAGTAAGGTCAGGGAGGTAATATAATGCGTCCGGAGCTGCAATATTTATTTAGAATGGAAAAACTGCCCCATATCTGGTGTCCCGGCTGCGGGCACGGGATCATAACCCGGGCCATCGGAGAAGCGATTGCTCAATCCGAGCTGGATTTAGAAAAAACAGTAATAGTCTCAGGGATAGGCTGTTCCTCCCGGGCTTCAGGCTATATGAATTTCGATACCCTGCATACCTTACACGGCAGAGCTCTGGCCTTTGCCACCGGAGTAAAACTGGCTGATCCCGAACTAAACGTGTTCGTAATCACGGGCGACGGAGACGCTACAGCCATCGGAGGTAATCACTTTATCCATGCCGCCCGGAGGAATATCGATTTAAACATCATTTTATATAATAACAACATCTACGGGATGACCGGAGGCCAGTACTCGCCCCTAACGCCGACAGGAAAAAAAGCGTCCACAGCGCCCTACGGCAACCCGGAAAACAATTTTGACATCCCGGCCCTGGCTATAGCGGCCGGAGCTTCATATGTAGCCAGGAGCACAGCCTTTCATGATAAATTACTGACCGATCTGATTAAAGAAGGGATGCAAAACAAAGGATTTTCCTTGATAGAGGCCCTGAGTATGTGTCCCACCTCCTACGGGAGAAGGAATAAGCTGGGCGATGCCGCCAAGATGCTGAACGACTTAAAAACAACAGCAGTAAATATCACCGTAGCCAAAAAGCTGTCCCCGGAAAAATTAGCCGGGAAATTCCTGATCGGGAGATTGCATCATAAGCCCTACCCCGAATTTACCGCAGAATATGAAAAATTAATCCGGGAACTTCAGGAAAAAGAGGAGGCAGAATAAGATGAAGAGATGGGAAATCAGGCTCAGCGGAACAGGAGGGCAGGGGTTAATAACCGGAGGAATAATTCTGGGAGAAGCAGCCCTGATCGAAGGAAAAGAGGTAGTGCAGTCCCAGAGCTATGGACCGGAAGCCAGGGGAGGAGCCAGCAAAGCCGAAGTAATAATCGATGACAAAAAGATAAAATATCCCAAAGTAATAATCCCCGAAGTATTGCTGGCCATGTCCCAGGAGGCAGCTGAAAAATATGGCACGGAAATCCGGGAAAACGGCACCATCATCATTGATTCCAGTATGGTGGAGGGCTTTAAAAATGAAAAAGCCCGGGTGATAGAATTGCCCATCACCAGACTGGCTATAGAAGAAATAGGCAAGACCTTTGTAGCCAATATCATTGCTATCGCGGCACTGGCAGGGATTACTGGGGCTGTACGCTTCGAGTCCTTGAAACAGGCTGTGTTAAATAGAGTTCCTCCAGGTACGGAAGAGATTAACCTAAAGGCTTTGGAGATTGGCTTTAAAAGATAGCTTTTCCAGGGAAGGGAAATAAGTTTTATTAAAAAATATTTACTACCTCCTCCATATTGTTATTCCCTTCCCCTTTTTTAAGCAAAAGAAGATATTTTTAGGTATTAGTGACTAAAAGAAGCATTTAAGGTAGGGGGGACGGGGTTGTTAAAATGACAAATCTAACAGATAGAGCCTTTCTGGAATTTATTTCTCAACAAGTTCAACACATCACGAGGAAATTAAGAAAATCGAGGAAAAATTAATCAGAAACAGAAAGAGATTAAACGGAATCAGGAGATATCTCGGCAAATTTTAGATAATAAATAAATCGATTAAGGATATCTTAACAAAATATGACTTTTGTAATATGGTCTTTTCATAAGGAAATTCTCTAGAAGATGCTGAGAAAATCTTAGAGAAATGTTTAGCATCCTTTTCTTTTATAAGAAGGGTGCTAATTTATTATCTTATAGTGCAAAATTAATGGGATTATCGCAAATTGTCAAAATAGTGCAACTATAAGTAAAAACAATGCAAAGGTTAAAAAAAATTGATAAAGAAAATCTATTACTAAAGGACAGATTAAGTATATTTAATTCTTCTGGGGAGGTGGTAATAGATTTATTTTTTTTAAAACTAAAAAAGGAGGAAAGGATAAATTGAATACAAGTGTGATTTCAACAGATATTTTAATTATCGGCGGCGGTAGTGCAGGGGTAATGGCTGCTTTACGTGCCAAAGAAACGAATCCGAATCAAAGGGTAGTTGTATTCGAAAAAGGGCACATGAAATATAGTGGCTGTATACCGAGAGGTATGGATGCGCTCAATATTGTTACAGTACCTGGAGTAGCTACACCGGAAGATTATGTTGACGATGCAGTAGTAGGTTGTGAAGGTGTTTTAGATGAAGGACCTAGCTACGAAATGGCGAAAAGAAGCTGGCCTTTGATGCAAAAGCTTATTGAATGGGGTGTTAATTTTCCTAAGTATGATGGGGAATACGAGATAGTAAAAGCCCATGCTAAAAAAGGCTATACGGTAACAATGAAAGAACCCAATTTAAAAACGATTCTTTATGAGCGGCTCCAAAGAACTGATTGTATTATTTTAAATCGAACTATGGCTTTAGAACTTATTGTGGAAGATGGAAAAATAGCTGGAGCTATTGGAATGAATATTCGTACCGGTGAAATAATCATCTGTCATGCCAAAGCTGTGATTGTTTCTGCCGGCGGTTGTGCCAGGTTTGGTTTACCACCTAATGGCTACCTTTACGGTGTTTATGATTGTCCTGCTAATACCGGAGATGGTTATAATTTAGCATATCGTGCAGGGGCAGAGCTAACAGGGCTTGAGTATACACTGCATTATTATATTATTAAGGATATTAGTTCGCCTCTTCTTTATATTACCCTTACCCGGGGTGCTCAATTACTTAATGCCTTTGATGATCGGTTGGATTTTGGTCATCCATCCATCAAGTCAATTATTAATGAACACAATAATGGAAAAGGATATGTGCGAATTAGAATGAGCCATTTGCCTGAAGAAAAAATTAAGAGTATCGAAGATATTTTATTCACCACTGAAAAACCTGCTTGTGAACGATTTTTTGCCGGCCGCGGTATTGACTTTCGGGAAAAAGATATTGAACTTGGTCCAACTGAAACATATTTGTGTGGTGGTCATGGCATTACAGGTATTGTTGTTAATGAAAAAGCGGAAGCATCTATTCCCGGCTTATATGCGGCAGGTGATGTAGCAAACGTAGGCAGGGGGCATTTATCAGGAGCATTTGTTTTCGGTGAAATTGCGGCTGAAGCGGCTTCTGAGTATATAAAATCTGCAAGTGATAACCAAGTTGATACTGGAGGTTATATTGAAACTATAAAAGAAAAAATAAATAAATGGCAGAATGCAGAAAAGGAAGTGACTATAGAAGAATTTGAGTATAAGACTCGGAGACTAATAGGAGAATTTTTAACAAATCCTAAAAACGAATATAAGTTAAACCGTGGGATAGAAACAATGCAGAGTATGCAGAAGGAGTTATTTGAGAAAATTAAAATAAATAGAATACATGATTTAGTCAAAGCATTTGAAGTTGAAAGCATTATTTCCTGTGGAATTCTCTCTGCGACTGCCTCGAAGGAACGCAAAGAAAGTAGATGGGGTGCCTGGCACTATCGTTCCGATTATCCCAATAAAGATGATAGCAATTATCTGAAGCTTCTGATTGTTAAAAAAGATGGAAATTCAAATATGCCCTCAGTTACCCTGCGGGATCCTCAAAGGGTTTTAAATAGAGCTTCTGATTTTGAAGGGAGGGTATATGTCCATGAGTAATATTTTAGAAGTATTGTCTCAAAATATCAAAGTTGATAAAGATAAGTGTATCTTTTGTGGAAAATGTGTAGATGTTTGTATTATTGACAATTTACGTATGAAACTGGCTCCCTGTCGGAAAGCTTGCCCCTTAGGACTAAACTGTCAAGGCTATGCTCAACTGATTGTTCGTGGGGAAGAAGAAAAGGCTCTGGAGGTAATTGGTGAAGAGCTTCCGTTCCCAGGTATATTGGGTAGAATCTGTCATCATCCGTGCGAATCTGAATGCAATCGTACTGATGTGGATGGTAGTGGCGTGGATTTACGGATATTAAAAAGATATTTGGCTGATAGTCATGAATTAGTTTTAAAAGATATCGAGCCTTTAGAAGAACTGGATGAAAAAGTGGCTGTTATCGGTGGAGGTCCGGCAGGATTGATGGCAGCATTTACATTGAGGAAAAAAGGATATCAAGTAACAATTTATGAAGCAAGCAATAAATTAGGCGGTATGCTAATTAGCTGCATTCCGGAGTTTCGCTTACCAGAAGAGGTGGTACAAAGGGAAGCTGCCTTTTTGCATAAATTAGGCGTACAAATTATTTACAATACTAAAATTGGCAAAGACATTAGTATTGATGAAATTATCGGCAAATATGATGCGGTGATTGTTTCAACAGGAACACAGGCCGCTAAAAAACTTGGAATGGCAGGAGAAAACTCACAGAATATCTATAACGCTTTAGATTATTTGAAACAAGCCAGACAGGATAAAGCAATTCTTAATGCAGGCCGAAAGGTCTTGGTTATAGGTGGAGGAAATACTGCCCTTAATGTTGCCCAAACTGCTTACAGATTAGGTGCTGATGAAGTTAGGGTTGTTTGTCTGGAAGATTGCCAAAACATGCCTGCTTATGAATGGGAAGTGGCCGAGGCCTTAGAGGAAGGAATCATGATTGAATATGGGTGGGGTCCAAAGGAATTTATTGTTAAAAGTGGGCAAGTAATAGGCGTTGAATTTAAACGCTGTTGCTCGGTATTTGATGATGAAGGTAAATTTGCCCCCTTATTTTCCGAAGGTGAAAGTCAAGTATTTGCAGCAGAAGCGGTTATTGTTGCAGTTGGTCAGGAGATGGATCCTGAATTAAATCTGGGCAGTATTGAAATTAAAAATGGTTTCGTAGCTGCTGATGCAGTTACAAAACAAACTTCAGTTACAAAGATCTTTGCCGCCGGTGATATAACAGTAGGTCCTAAATCAGTAGCTGATGCTATGGCCCAAGGACGGGAGGCGGCTATATCTGTGGATCGCTATCTGCAAAATATTCCCTTAGAATATGGTCGGGATTTTTTAGCTTCCTGTGATATTGATTTTAATGTGGATTTATCTAAGGCAGAGGCAATTCCCCGGGTACGTATAAGCAAATTAGAAGGTAAAGAGCGGGCCACTTTTGCAGAACTTGAAAAGGGTATAACAAAGGAACAGGCATTAATGGAAGCAAAACGTTGCCTATCATGTGGTGAACCATATGGTAAGTTTAGAACTTGTTGGTCTTGTCTGCCCTGTGAAGTTGAATGTCCCCAAGAAGCGTTGTATGTAAAGATTCCGTATATGATGAAATAGCCGGTAAGAAAAGTATTCCCTTTCATTTTACATAAGCAAGACTTAATTAAAAGTTTCTAAATTATCTACTCACCGGGGTTTTCCCTGGTAAGTAGATAATTAGAGAGGAGGGGACAAATTGGCTGGTATTAAGAAAGCACTGGACGTTTTAGAAAAGCTTGTAGTAATAGGAAGTATTATTACCTTCACAATAATGATTGTTATGGGAATTTTACAAGTACTTTTTCGATATGTATTTGACAGCTCATTATATTTTACTGAGGAGCTGGCCCGTTTTATGTTTATTTGGGCGGTTTTTTTGGCCTCTGCCATCTGTTCCAGACGACAAAGTCATGCCGCAATTGAACTTTTTGTAGGATGGATGCCTCAAAAACTTAGAAAAATAGCATTGATAATTGCTTCAGTATGTACTATTGGCTTTTTTGTTTTAATATTTGTAAAAGGCATAGAGTTAACAATTATCACTTGGAGTCAGGCCTCACCTGCCATGGAAATTTCTATGGGAATAATTTATCTGGCCATACCGGTTGGTGGTTTATTAATGCTTATTTTTACTATAGAAAATTTATATGCTGAATTTACTAATTCTCCCCAGATAGATAATGAAGGAGAGGTGACATAATGTTTAGCCTTATTCTTTTTGCTTCTTTGCTTCTTCTAATGGTTATCAAGGTGCCCATTGCTATTGCTCTAGGATTAGCAAGTATTGTCGGTCTAACTCTTATGGGGGATATTCCTTTTGTTATTGTTGTGCAAAGGATGTTTACCAGTAATGATTCCTTTCCGCTTTTAGCGGTACCTTATTTTATGTTGGCCGGGGAATTAATGACTGCCGGAGGAGTATCAAAAAGATTAGTTAGATTTGCTGCTTCTCTAGTTGGGCATTTCCGCGGTGGTCTAGGGGCAATTTCTATTTTAGCATCATCTTTTTTTGCAGCTTTATCCGGCTCAAATGCAGCAACAGTTGCTGCTATCGGTGCTATTATGATTCCTTCCATGAAAGAAAAGGGTTATCCTGAAGGGTATACCGCAGCTACAATTGCAGCAGCAGGTGTAACAGGGATGATTATTCCTCCAAGCATTTTAATGATTCTCTATGGGGTGGTAGCCGGTGTATCTATTGGTGATCTATTTATTGCCGGTTTTATGCCAGGAATATTAATTTGCATTAGTATAATGTTTGTGAATTGGTATATCTGCAGAAAAGATAATCTAAATGTTGAAAAATGGCAAGGCGGATCTGAAATATTAACTAGCTTTAAAGATGCTATTTGGGCTCTATTAATGCCGGTGATTATCTTAGGGGGTATTTATGGAGGTGTTTTTACACCTACTGAAGCTGCAGCTGTAGCTGCTCTCTATGGATTTATAATTGGCTTTTTTATCTATAAAGAATTAACCTTAAAGCAACTGCCAAGAATCATTTTAAATTCCGCATTATCAACAGCTATAGTTATGCTGGTCATGAATACTGCCGGTCTATTCGGCTGGGTAATAACAGCTAATGAGCTACCCCAGTCTTTGGCTATTAAAATGTCTGCAATTTCCGCGAGTCATATTGTTTTTCTTATGCTGGTTAACATTATGTTATTAGTAGTTGGCTGTTTTATGAATGCTGCGGCAGCTATTCCTATCTTTGCTTCAATTTTACTTCCGGCGTCCGCAAATTTTGGAATCGATCCCTTATTATTCGGCATCATTATGGTTGTCAATTTGAGTATTGGTACAATTACCCCACCTTTGGGCGTAGACCTTTTTGTAGCCTCAACGATTAGTAAAGTTTCTTTAGAGAAAATTATTATTAAAATATGGCCCTATATAATAGTTGTGATTATTGACTTATTGTTGGTAACTTATTATCCGCCTATAAGCTTGTTCCTGGTTAAAATATTCTCCTAAGATCTACTATTTACAGGAGGTGAAAAATGAAGGGAAAAGTTGATGGTATATATAAACTCGCTGAGCATGCGGCAAATACTCCTATTAAAGATATCCCGGAGGATGTTATTAATATAACTGAAACACTTTTTTGGGACACAATAGGATGTATACTCGCAGGAAGTAGTGCCGAAGGCATATCTGAGCTAAAAGAGATGCTGGATTTTTGGGGTGGAAAGAAACAAGCTACCGTATTTTGCCATGGTACAAGAACAAGTGCTCCAGAAGCTGCGCTTTTAAACTCTGTTATGGGCCATGCCAATGATTTTGATGACACTCATGATAGAGCTGTAAATCATGGATGTGTAACTATTGTGCCTGCCTTGATTGCTGCTTGTGAAGCAATACATTCAGGGAGAAATAGTGGGTTTAATAGATCATTTCCACCACATGATGTTAGTGGTAAAGAATTTATCGCAGCGCTTGCAGTAGGGCTTGATGTTTCAAATAGATTAGGTATGGCGTTTATTCCATATCTACATACCGGCTGGCTGCCAACTACATTATGGGGACCATTTGGTGGTGTTGCAGCCTGCGGGAGAATCTTAAAGTTAAACACGGAAGAAATGCTAAATGCCTTTGGTCTTGCCTATTCTCAGATTCATGGTAACAGGCAGGCACTTGTAGATGGTAAACTGGCAAAGCGGATTCAGCCGGGATTCAGTGCTGCTATAGGTCTAAAGTCTGCATTCTATGCAGCATTAGGTATAACCGGAGCTGAGAATATAATAGATGGTAACTTTGGTATACCGATACTTTACACTCAAGGGAAAGTTGCTAGAGAATACCTAATAGAAGGTATCGGAGAGGTTTATGAAACAAGTAACATAAGTATTAAACCATATCCCTGTTGTCGTTGCAGCCATCCTGTTATTGATGCCGCCTTAAGGTTAAAAGCGGAACATAATCTTAAATCAGAGGATATAGGAGAAGGGACTATCTACTTACCCCCTAATTCTATGGGGCAAATAGGAAACAACTTCGTCATTCGAGATAATCCGACTGTTGATGCCCAATTTAGTGCTCAGTACACCGCATCATTAGTGTTTATTAAAGGCAGGCCAAGGTTGGAAGATTTTCAAAAGGAAAATGTAGTTGCCAGAAAGGATATTACCGAACTAGCATCAAGGATTAAAACTATAGAGTATGAAAAAGACAAGTCGGGCATTACTCCGGTAAGAATGAATATCAAGCTGAAAAATGGCGAAGAGTTATCCACTATAATTGAACGACCAAAAGGAAGTAGTGATAATCCTCTTACCAATGAAGAACTCTTGTTTAAATTTAATGACTGTCTGAATAATTCTATTAGGGATTATGGGATAGAAAAGAGGCAACAGATATTGCAGGCACTAAATAACATAGCAAATATAGAAGACTTATGTGAAATAATAAAGCTTTTTAATTGAGAGAAAAATTAAATTTTCTTCGCTTAACCTATTCTTAAAAAAGGAAGGGGTGGTTATTAGTCCCTGGTCTCAGGCTAGACCCGATTTTCCATAATCTAAAAAGAGGAGGTAAGTTAGTTATGAAAAGGGGTATAATTAGTGCCATTCTCATTTTGGGATTACTTATCACTACATCTTTCGGAATTACCGGTTGCAGTAGTGAAAAGAAAGAAGTATCTAAAGATACGGGGGATGCAGAACAACAACCGAGGGAAAAAATAACAATAAAACTGGGGCATCCTTATGATGAAAAACAGCCTCTACATCAAGGGACCGTAAAATTTGCAGAAATAGTTGCGCAAAAAACAAATGGAAATGTAGAGATTAAAATTTTCCCTAATAGCACCCTTGGGAGTTCCCGGGATTTGGTTGAAGGACTGGAATTAGGGACAATTGATATGGGTTTAGTGCCTACAACAAATGTAGCATCATTTTATAAGCCGATAGATATTTTTTACTTCCCATTTATATTTCGCGATAGAGAGCATGCCTATAAGGTAGCTGACGGTCCGATAGGACAAAAGCTCTATGAGGGTTTATTAAATGAAAAAGGTATTAGAACATTAGCCATGTTTGAAAGTGGTTTCAGGACAATTACCAACTCAAAAAAACCTATCCATACTCCTGCTGATTTTTCCGGTATTAAAATGAGAATAGTGGATAGTCCTATTAATTTAGCTACTTTCAAAGCATTAGGAGCTAACGGTTCCCCTATGGCTATAAGCGAAGTTTTTACTGCATTGCAGCAAGGAACCGTTGACGGACAAGATAATCCGATCGGAAACGTCTATGCGTATGGATTCTATGAAGTTCAAAAATATATTACTTTAACAGAGCATCAATGGGCCGGTATTATGCTAATGATTAATGATAAAACATGGAATAAAATACCAGATGATTATCAAAAGGTAATTGCGGAAGCTGCTAAAGAAGCTGAAGCTTGGCAAAGAAAGGAAATAAATGCCAAAGAAGAAGAATTCCTGGAAATTATGCAAAAGGCTGGTATGGAAGTTATACAGCTTACTCCTGAGGAAAAAGCTATGTTTCAGGAAAAGATGAAAGCTGTCTGGGATGAATTTCAAGATAGCGTAGGTAAGGATATTGTAGATGAAGTAGTGAATACAAAATAGCACAAAACAAGCCCTGCAGTTTTTAGTCTGCAGGGCTTGCTAAGCAAAATAGAGGAATCCATTTTAATTTATAGAATAAAACAATACGTGCTTATTATTATGAGCATTGGGACGGTGTGTTATGCAGGCAAGAGGAATTGAAATAGAAAAACTTCAGGAAAAAATTAAAAATTTGGAGTTCTTATTAGCTCAAACAGAAATTAAAAGCCTAGAAAACCAAATAAAACCCCATTTCCTCTTTAACACCTTAAATTTAGTTGCCCGTTTGATTTATCTAAATAAAAGTCAGGATTCGTTAGAAGTTGTTTATGCTTTATCTAAACTCTTAAGATATGCAATGGAAAAGAAGGAATTAGTGAGGCTTCGTGATGAGGTGCAGTATATAAAGAACTATCTTTTCATACAGCAAAATCGTTATGGGGAGCAGTTAAAATATAAGCTGGATATTTCTGAAAACATCTTGAGTTGTCTTATTCCGGCTTTTTCCCTGCAACCTTTGGTTGATAATTCTATAAAACATGGATTTGAGCCTAAAGGGGGTGGAATTATCACTATATACGGCAGGCTTGAGGATAATAAAGTAATTCTAAAAGTCACCGATGACGGAATTGGGTTTGAAGAGAAAGAAGAATTATATAATAATTCTGAAAAATATTCTACTATGGGAACAGGAATCAAAAATATACAGAAAAGAATGCATTTCTATTATGGTGATAATTATAAATTAAATATTTCTTCCCAATCCCAAATGGGTACCGAAGTAACCATTAGCTTACCTTTTAAAACCGATATTGAGGAACAATATGTTCCGGTATTCTGGTTCAATAAATAAGGTGGTTATCGATGAAACTTTTAATTGTTGATGATGAAATAATTGAAAGAGAAGCTCTGAAGCATTTTTTTAATATTAATGATTTGGGAATAGAAGTAGTTGGAGAAGCCTCCAATGGCTTGCAGGCAGTGGAATTAAACCAAACTTTACAGCCGGATATTATCACAATGGATATCCGTATGGGTATCTTGGATGGACTAAAAGCTACAGAATGTATAAAACGTGATAACCCACAGGTGGAGATAATAATTTTAACTGCTTTTGGGTTATTTGAATATTCACAGCAAGCAATTAAGAATAGAGTTTTTGATTACCTATTAAAACCGGTTGAAGAAAAAGAATTAATAAAAGCTGTAGAGAGAGTAAAAAAGCTTATTCATTCAAAAGATAATGCTCCGGAAGGGGAGCGAACAGCAAAACTCTTTGACTATTGGTTAAATGAACAGAAAGATGAAACTAGTAATGAATTAAAGCTTTTTGAAGATAAGCGTATTTCCCAAATTGTTAACTACATCATGGATAATCTAAAAAAAGAACTAACTTTAGAATATTTGGCTTCTCTAGTTCACATAAATACCAGCTATTTAAGTCGCTTGTTTAAATCTACTACCGGTGTGTCCTTAAGAAACTTCATTCTAGAAGCTCGAATTGAAAAAGCAAAATTTCTTTTAAAAAGTGAAAGAAGTAAACCAATAAAAATTATTTCCGAAGAAGTTGGGTTTGCTAATATCCATCATTTTTCCAATACCTTTAAAAAGTTTGAAGGAATAACACCGGCAAATTATCGTTCAGTTGGAAAGGGGCGGTCTGATTGAGACTGGAACAAGTGAAAATAAGTACAGATGTATTGATTATTGGCGGCGGTTGTGCCGGTTCAATGGCTGCTATCAGTATTAAGGAAGCTGCCTCTAAATTAGATGTATGTTTAATGGAGAAAGGTCACATAAAAAGAAGCGGTTCTGTAACAATGGGTATGGATGCTCTGAATGTTTGTGTGATATCCGGGATTTCAAGCCCGCAAGATTATTTAGACATGTTAAGAAAAAAGTGTTGGGGTATAATGGATTATTTGCCCAACTATACTCTGGCGCAGAGAAGCTTTGAGCTTTTAAAGACTTTAGAAAGCTGGGGCGTTTTTTTTCCGAAGAATGAAGATGGCGATTATAATTTGATGCAAGTTGATCCAAGTGGAAAGTTTTGTGTGGGAATGGATGAACCAGATTTAAAAGTTATTTTGGAAAAGAAAATTAGAGAAGCAAATGTAAATGTTATAAATAAAACAATGGCAACAAAATTAATTGTTAAGGAAGGTAAAGTTCTAGGTGCGGTAGGTCTTAATATTAATACCGGTCAAGTTATTTGTTGCGAAGCTAAAAGTGTTATTTTAGCCAATGGGTCAGTTGCAAGATTTGGATTGCCTAATACAGGTTATTTGTATGGTACCTTTGATTTCCCCGGCAATGCAGGGGATGGCTTTGCTCTAGGATATCGCGCTGGAGCAAAAATCACAGGTATGGAATTTACTCTTAAATACGCTCTTGTAAAAGATTTAAATATACCTTTAATTTACATTGTTGTTACAAGAGGCGGTGAGGTAATTAATGGTCAGGGTGAGATAATTGTTGATAAAAATAAGCTATCAATTTTTCATATTATAGAAGCATTAGAAAACGGTAAAGGGCCGGTTTTTTTAAAAACGGATCATGTTCCTAAAGAAAAAATTATGGAAATTGAAAATATTTTATTTAGTACCGAAAGGCCTATGCAGCGTAGATATTGGGAGCTAAAAGATATAAAGTTCGGTAGGGATCTTATTGAACTTAATCTTACGGAAGCTCAGTTGTGTGGGGGTCATGGTATATCCGGATTAGTAATCAATGAATTAGCCCAAACAAATATTAGCGGCCTTTTTGCAGCAGGTGATGTTAGTTCTGTACCTATGCAACATTTAACAGGGGCTTTTGTTTTTGGAAAAATATCCGGCGAGAACGCTTTAGAATATTGTACAAGTAGGAAATTGTCCGTGAATAATAGATATCTGGACAGGGAGTTTGCTGATGAATTTTCTCATCTGGGTAATTTGCTAAATTCCACCGAAAAAAACACTATTCAAAATACTACCTATGAATATAAATTGAGAAGAATAATAAATGAATACTTACTTTCTCCCAAAAACTCATTCACTTTGCAAAAGGGGTTAGATTTGATTTATGAACTAAGAAATCAGCTGCCTTATCAAGTGCAGGCTAAGGCCCCCCGCGAACTTAGTAAAATATTAGAAATAGGATATTTACTAGATTGTGCCCAAATGTCCGCTATTTCCTCATTAACAAGAAAGGAAAGCAGATGGGGGAGTATTCATAAACGAACTGATTACCCTGATACTGATAATGTGAATTGGTTAAAACATATAGATCTACAAATTGGTCAAACTTACCCCGAAACGGAGATTTCTTTTAGACAAATCCAAGGGGGTGATTTAGGATGAATTCCAATATAATAAAAGTATCAAATGACTGCATAGGTTGTGGAATTTGTATAGACTTATGTCCTTTGAATTGTTTGCAAATGGGGGAAGATAATAAACCTTTTTTACAATATGAAGAATGCTGGTATTGCGGTTGTTGTGAAATAGAATGTCCTATATCTTGTTTAAAAATGTATTTCCCATTTTTAATATATTAATGCTATGTTATTATTTACTGAATTAATATTATTCTAATAAATCATAATAACTTGTTATGTTCTTTTTTTATGTTCAAAATTTCACATTGCCAGAGCAAAAATAAAATTATATTATACAAATATAGGAATAATTAAATATAAGGAGTGAACCAGGATGAAGGTTTTAATTGTCGGGGGAGTTGCAGGCGGTGCCAGTGCCGCCGCCCGGCTTAGAAGACTTGATGAAGAAGCTGAAATCATTCTTGTGGAGAGGGAAGAGCACATATCTTTTGCCAACTGTGGTCTGCCGTATTATATCGGCGGGGTTATTGAGGAGAAAGCCAGCCTGCTGGTACAAACCCCGGAGGGGATGCAGCAAAGATTTAATCTGGACGTACGGGTTTTTAATGAAGCAACAATATTTATCCCGATAGAAAAGAAGTAGAAATAACGGATCTTAAAAATGGAGGGAAATACGGGGAAGTGAAACATTACGAATAGTCTGTAGAAAAAAATTAAGGGCAATGATATAATTTGCTGTAGCTGTGATTTGAGGGGGGAATTCACCAGTGGAAGCGAAAAAGTTTTTGTGCCTCAGGGATTTGCCGATATTTTCTGATTTGGATGAAGAATCCTTCAAATTTGTTTGTCTGGCTGCGGCCAAAAATGAAATTAAGCGGGGTACGGCTTTATTTAATCAGGGAGACATTGTAGATTCTATTTATCTGGTTAAAGAAGGACGTTTTAAAATGGTTCAGGTTACACCGGACGGACATGAAGTTATTTTGCAGATATTTGGTCAGGGAGAGGCTATCGGGGAAGCAGCTTTGTTTCAGGATAAATATCAACCGGCTGCTGCGATTGCTTTGGAAGATTCCAAAATATGCGCGGTCGGCCGCCCGATACTGGAGAAAATTATTAAAGACAAACCGGAAATAGCGATTAAAATAATTTGTAATCTGGGAAGTTATCTTTACCGGACCTGGGAACATATTTCTGAGTTAAATACCCAGACTACTCAGGAAAAGGTACTTGGCTTACTGATCAGGCTCTCACAAGAATACGGTGAATCATGTGCAGAAGGGACCAGAATAAAGATTAGACTGACTCAGCAGGATATTGCTTCCATGATCGGGTCATCCAGAGTGATGGTTGTTCAATCATTAAAAGAATTAATGGCCCAAAATTATCTCAGACGGGAAAACCGCTTTTATATTCTGAAATACAAGTGTTTTTGATGATGGGGATGTTAAATATTTAACATCTTTTTTTTATGCCAAGTGCTAGACTCAGGATAGGCAGTTAAAAAAATTTAAAAGGAGGAGGCGGAGCAGACCGGAAAATATGAGAAGACTCTAATTATTCGTAAGATTACGACTAAGAAATCTGAGGTATTTTAAAAATTAATTATTGGGAGGCAGGAAAAATGATTTTAAACCAAAAAATTGTCGATTTGATTTCCCAGGTTCCTTTTGTTCCTATTGTAACAGCGTCTGAGGCCGGAGAACCTCACCTAATTGTTGTGGGCCAGGTTAAAGAAATAAGAGATCAGGAGATACTTGCTTTTGGTATTCATAAAATGGCCAAAACCCAGGAAAATGTAAAAAACAATGGTTTAATGCAGGTAGTCATTGCTTCACGTCAGGATGGACCTCAGGGGTATCGTTTATCCGGGCAGGCTTGTATTGAGGGAAACACAGTGTTATTTAAAGCTGAAAAGGCAGAAGCATTAATATAATGGATATGAAGATACCGCCGGAAAAATTGCTGATCGTATGGACAAGTGGTGAGCGTGATGTCGCTTTAAAAATGGTGTTTATGTATGCGTTTAATGGAAAGTTCAAAGAATGGTGGCAGGATATTTCTGTATTAATCTGGGGACCTTCGGCACAATTAGCGGCTAAAGATGAAGAAATTCAAGACCGTCTCCTGAATCTTAAGGATGCCGGTGTAAAATTAACTGCTTGTAAAGCTTGTACCGATAGTTACGGCATCTCGGAGGAAATAGAAAAACTGGGCATCGAAGTGATTTATGTTGGAGAAGGGTTTACAAAATCATTAAAAGAAGGCTGGGTAACGATTACTTTTTAATAAGGTATCCATAATTTAACATAATTTCCCCTGCACGCGAAGTAACAGGCAGCAATATTGCGGATAGATCCTGATGTTTAATCAGGCTGCAGGAAATGACATAGTAAATTAGCCGGAGGTTATGGGCTGGATAACAGCTCAGAGCCTCTTTTTTTATGTTCAAAATTTCACATTGCCAGGGTGGAAATAAAATTGTATTATATAAATATAGGAATAATTAAATATAAGGAGTGGACCAGGATGAAGGTTTTAATTATCGGGGGAGTTGCAGGCGGTGCCAGTGCCGCCGCCCGGCTTAGAAGACTTGATGAAGAAGCTGAAATCATTCTTGTGGAGAGGGAAGAGCACATATCTTTTGCCAACTGTGGTCTGCCGTATTATATCGGCGGGGTTATTGAGGAGAAAGCCAGCCTGCTGGTACAAACCCCGGAGGGGATGCAGCAAAGATTTAATCTGGACGTACGGGTTTTTAATGAAGCAACAATATTTATCCCGATAGAAAAGAAGTAGAAATAACGGATCTTAAAAATGGAGGGAAATACGGGGAAACTTATGATAAATTAATTCTCGCTCCGGGAGCTATGCCCATTAAGCCTGAGATTCCGGGGATAGACGGGGAAAATATTTTTACTTTAAGAAATATTCCGGATACTTTTGCCATCAAAGATTTTGTGGATCATAAAAAACCGCAAAGGGCGGTGGTTGTCGGCGGTGGATTTATCGGGCTGGAAATTGCCGAAAACTTACATGAAAAAGGTATTGATGTTACTTTAATTGAAAAGGCAAATCAAGTAATCGGGCCTCTTGATTATGAAATGGCTGCCTTAGTACATGGGCATTTAAAAGATAAGGGAATGGAATTCTATTTAGAGGACGGATTAAAAGCCGTGCAGCATTATGAAAAATACTCTGTAGTTGAATTGGAAAGCGGCGAGAAAGTTATTACGGATTTGATTATTCTGGGGATTGGTGTCCGGCCGGAAATCTCCCTGGCGGAAAAAGCCGGATTAGAGCCGGGAGAGCGGGGAGGCATTAAGGTAGATAAACACTTAAGGACTTCTGACCCGGATATTTACGCGGTAGGTGATGCTATTGAAGTGGCGGACTATATTAATGGCAAACCGGCTCTTATTCCGCTGGCCGGGCCGGCCAATAAACAAGGCAGAATCGCTGCCGGTAATATTTGCGGTTTAACTGAGGAATATGAAGGAACTCAGGGAACTTCAGTCTTGAAAGTATTTGAGATGACGGTAGCATCTACCGGAAATAATGAAAAAGTTTTAAAAAGATCAGCGGTTCCCTATGAAAAATCTTATACCCACTCCGCCTCCCATGCCGGATATTATCCGGGCGCAATGCCGATCTCCATTAAGCTGATATTTGACCCTGGCAACGGCAGAATATTAGGTGCTCAGGCAGTGGGTTATGAAGGTGTGGAAAAAAGAATAGATGTCCTGGCAACTGCAATCCGCGCCGGGATGACGGTCTATGATTTGGAAAAATTGGAATTATCCTACGCACCGCCCTATTCATCGGCCAAAGATCCTGTAAATATGGCCGGGTACGTGGCGGCCAATATTCTCAAAAAAGCATGTGCCGTAATCCACTGGGATGAAATCGCTGAGCGGGAAGCAAAGGGCTCAATGCTATTGGATGTCCGGACTAAGGAAGAATTTGATCTGGGTTCCTTAAAGGGAGCGGTAAATATTCCTTTGGATGAATTGAGATCCAGGCTTATGGAAATACCCCGGGATAAAGAAGTCATCATTTACTGTCAGGTAGGTTTGCGGGGGTATCTGGCTTATCGGATTCTCGTGCAAAAAGGCTTTAAGAATATTAGGAATTTAAGCGGGGGCTATAATACCTATTATCCTGTCATGCAGAAACAATCCAATAAACACATTTACGATTACGGAAAGATTGCGAATAGTGATCTGATTCATGCCGCAGTTCTTCAGGAAAAATGCACTGCCGATGTCTCGATAAATGCTTGCGGACTTCAATGCCCCGGCCCGATTATTCAGGTTTATAAAGCTGTCGGACAAATGAAACCGGGCCAAGTGCTGGAGATAGCTGCCAGTGATCCTGGTTTTGCCAGGGATTTGGCGAGCTGGTGTGAAAGAACGGGAAATCAATTATTAAAAATAGTGAAAGGCAGCAAACAAGTAAAAGCCTATATTAAAAAGAATAGGGGTGAAGACCTGGAAAAGGTTAATGACACGCTTAGCGGTGGAACGGATAAAACCCTGGTTGTCTTTAGCGGAGACCTTGATAAGGCTATTGCCTCATTTATTATCGCCAACGGTGCTGCGGCAATGGGCAGAAAAGTTACTATGTTCTTTACTTTCTGGGGGTTAAATATTCTCAGAAAAAATCAAAAAGTAAGTGTTAAAAAAGATGTACTGGCGGCAGTATTTGGCCGGATGATGCCCCGGGGCAGTAAAAAATTAGGCTTGTCGAAGATGAACATGGGCGGTTTAGGTGCTAAAATGATCAGATATATTATGAATAAGAAAAATGTGGCTACCCTGGAGGAGTTAATTCTCCAGGCAAAAGCTCAAGGGATCAATATGGTGGCTTGCAGTATGTCTATGGATGTTATGGGCATCAAAGCAGAGGAATTAATTGAAGGGGTTGAAATAGGCGGTGTGGCGGCATATTTAGGTGCCGCCGAAAAGGCCGATACAAATTTGTTTATTTAAAGTTAAAATTTGCTTAATTAAAAGCCTAAGCTAAAAATGCTTAGGCTTTTAAATTTAATTCCCATGTTTCTCCAACGAGGTCGTGACCAAAGCTGTGGTGGGTGTCCGCCTCGGTCATCTCGAAACCTAATTTTTGGTAAATGTGCCGGGCCTCCAGAAGGATACTGTTAGTCCAGAGGACCATTTTCCGATAACCTGTCCGTTTGGCAAAGCGGATGCATTCTTCGACCAGGCGGGTGCCGAGACCAAGACCGCGGGCTTTAGGTTCAACCAGCAGGAGGCGGAGTTTGGCGGTTGTCTCACCGGCTTGGACAATAAAAGCCGAACCGACAATTTCGCCGTTTATTTCCGCAATCCAGCATCTTTCCCGGCCCGGCTTAAAGTTATTGATAAAATCGGAGCCGATTTGAGCAACCAGCGCCTCAAAGCTTTCATCCCAGCCATACTCCTGTGCGTACAGGACGCCGTGACGGTGGGTGATCCAGCCCATGTCACCCGGCTGATGGGAGCGCAAAACGAAAGGCTCGGAGAAGGTAAAACTCTTTTTATTGAGAATATTCTCGATAGTACACATGGCCTTAAGGAGACGCTGCCGTTCTTCTTCACTGAGGGAATTAAGAAGTTCTCCTATCTCATCGCATGAGCGGCGGTTGAGGACAGAAAAAACTTCTTGTCCTTTGGGGGTGAGGTGCAATAGCAATTGCCGGCCGTCGTGTTCGGCACGGACTTTTTCAATGAGCTCTTGTTGTTCAAAGCGGGTTAAGGTACGGCTCAGGTAGCCGGGGTCCAATCCCAGCTCACGGCCCAATTGAGCAGCCGTTATATTATCCCGGTGGGCCAGTTCAAAAAGAATCCGGGACTCCGTCAGTGAATACGGGCTGTGCAGGAGACCTTCCCGCAGAGCTCCTATCTGCCTGGTAAAGAAACGGTTGAAGTGTCGTACGGCTTCAATTTTTTCCTCAATAGTATCGGTAGACATAAAGTCAACTCCTTTTTATTCGTTATTATATTACATTTAATTGACTTGATCAACAATATAATTGCCTAAAGCAAGTAATATGATAGATAAATTTTACCAGTGTTTTGGTATTAGAAATTTTTTAAGAAGGTTTCATTTAAAACAATTGACAAACAATTAGGATTTTTTGTAAAATAATGATAATACAAAATGAATACAGTTTGTATACAATTTTGGCTCGAAAAGTTGTATGCAAACTGTACTTACCCCTTTGCTGTAAAGGATTAACTTGGTTTTGTGAGTTTGAAATATTCCGGTGGTGAGGAGGTGTTTGCTAGAAAAGACGTATAATTTTTCCGTCAACCTGTTGTGAAATCTTTTAACAAAAAACTGACGGGGGTTTGATGATGAATTTAGAAAAAGAAAATTTTACTGAAAAAACGCTGGATTATATGATTGCTGTGTTAGCAATTGTTTTAGCACTCTTTCACCTATATACCGGGACCTTTGGACTCAGGAATTTGTACATACAGCGCGGTATTCATCTTATGCTGGTGATATTCGTTTCAATTCTTTTCTTTATAAAGGAAGCGGATAGTAAAAAAACGAAATGGTTTTATGCTTTTTTATTAATTGCGGCAGCTATTCCTTTTATTCATTTTTACTCAAATTATGAATACTATTCAACGCGCTTGTGGGGAATCGGCTTTACCGATATATCTATGCTGACCGGGATCATACTTGTGGTAGTAATATTCATTACCTGCCGGCGTGCAATAGGATGGGTTATGCCGATTATCGGCTTGATCTCCATACTATATTGTTTCTGGGGAAAATATCTGCCGGGCATCTTGAAGCATGGCGGTTATTCTGCCAAATTTGTTGTTGAACTTTCGTCCTGGAGTGAGATCGGCATATTTTCCACCCCTCTGGGAGTTGCAGCCACTTACCTCTATTTATTCCTGCTTTTTGGGGCGTTGATCGACCGGATGGGTACCGGGCAGACTATCATTGATCTGGCAACTGCTTTAGCGGGTCACCAAAAAGGGGGGCCGGCCAAAATAGCTGTTTTAAGCAGTGCAATGATGGGGAGCATATCCGGCAGTCCGGTGGCCAATGTTCTTACGACCGGTGCCTTCACAATTCCCATGATGAAAAAGCTTGGTTTTGAAAAAGAATATGCAGGTGCAGTAGAAGCGGTTGCTTCAACCGGGGGGATAATTCTGCCTCCTGTTATGGGTGTCCTGGCCTTCGCCATGATAGATTATGCAGGGATACCTTATTCCAAGATTATTCTAAGTGCAATGATACCGGCTATTCTTTATTATCTGGCAACTTTTTTCGTTATTCATTTCCATTCTACAAAACTCAACCTCCGAACCCTTAAAAAAGAGGAACTGCCCTCGGCAGGTAAAGTCTTAAAAGAAGGCTGGCTTAGTATTGTTCCTGTGTTTATTCTGGCAGTTCCTTTAATGATGGGATACACCCCTCTTATTACGGTCAGCTGGGCGTCATTATCCCTTATTCCCATAAGTTTCATCGGCAACAGGTCCAGGTGGCTCACTCCCGGAGTGCTTGCCGATTGTTTTAAAAAAGCTGCGCAGTCGGCCCGCATAATAACTTTACCCTGTGCACTGGCAGGAATTATTGCCGGCACTTTATCGGTAACAGGAGTTGGAGTCAGGCTTTCCAGTGTTCTCCTGAATGTTTCCGGGGGGAGCTTATTTGTGCTTTTGCTATTGGTGGCACTTATTACGGTTATCATGGGATGCGGGCTTCCGTCTCTTTTAGCTTACATTATTCAATTGCCCATAACAATTCCGGCAGTTATTCAGATGGGAGTTGCACCAATGGGGGCACATTTATTTGTGGTTTATTACTCCACCCTGGCCTTTATTACTCCGCCGATAGGCATGTCCCTTTTTGCCGCTTCGGGTATCTCCGGCGGTTCATTGATGAAAACAGGTTGGAACGCGATCAAAATCGGAGCAGCCGGATTTATGGTGCCCTTCATTTTTACATTCTGCCCTTCAATACTATTGCTCGACTTCGGACCGGGGATAGCCTTCGATATCATTACGGCCGTATTGAGTACCCTTGTCCTGGCCGTTGCCATTGAAGGGTTTGTTTTCAAAAAGGTCTCTGGTTGGTTACGGGTGCTATGCTTTATTGCATCCATTCTGTTATTTTGTCCCTATAGAGTCTTGAGCGTTATAGGGATCGGTATTTTACTTGCTGGCGCAGTTCTACTTTACGTTCAACGCAATAACGAGAAGAAGATTACTGATCCTGCTTTGTATCCATAATCTGAGGAATTATCTTGGAGGAGGTGATTTCCGAAGACCGGTTTCGCCGGTATAGAGCTGCCGGGTTTTGCGGGGCGTAATGGAACCCGGATATTTACTATATTTTGAGGAGGTTCTCTAAAAATGAGAAGGATTTCTAAAGCATTTTCCTTACTTATTCTTGTTGTAGTTTTAATGGTAAGTAGTATTGGCTGTGATTCGAATACAGCTGAGCAGGGCGGCGGCAATATCTCTAAAATTGCGACTAATCAGCCCGGGCAGAACTGGATGACTCTGGGCAGTGCCCTCTCTGAATACCTCAAGGGTACTATCGACCTGTCTGTTGAGCCGGGTTCCACTTACGGAAATGTTATCACGACCAATAACGGTGAAACTCAATATGGTATTACTGCGGCAACCTCCATTTCCAGTGCAATGCAGGGAGTAAGATATTTTGAAAAGTATGGTAAACAAGAAAATGTCCGGTTTGTGGCCAGTTTATACAGGCACTACCTCCGGTCAATAACGGTAAAGGATGATATTAATACTTATGCGGATATCAAAGGAAAGTCAGTAACCTTTGGGCCTCCCGGAGGAGAGTCCTTTGATTATGGTCCGTTAATACTGAGCTACTATGGATTACAGGAAGGAGATTACACCGTAAAAACAATGCCTTTCGGTGATGCGGCCGAAGCTATGAAAAACGGGCAATTGGATGTGATTATGAACTGCTCTCCGTTTCCTTTTGCTTTATTTGATGATATTACCCAGTCTTCCGGTGGTAAAGCTCATCTTATCAGCTTGAGTGAAGATATGGCTAAGCGCCTGGCAAGTGAATGGCCCGGATTTGAGTACACGGTATATGATCTGCCTGATCCTATCAAGTTTGAGAAACCTTTCTACAGCCCCTTCCAGCAGATTACGATTATTGCCAATAAAGATGTAACGGAGGATGAGATATACAAGTTTACCAAATGCCTTTATGACAATTTCGAAAAGCTCAGTGGTGTTGTTATTAATTTAGAGCAGATCGGCGGTAAAGAAAACCTGGTCTACAATCCGGCAAAAATACCTCTGCATCCCGGCGCTGAAAAATTTTATCAGGAAACAGGTCTTCTTAAATAACTGCAGCATTATGATAAATCACAGAAAGGGAGTATAAAATGAAGATTAGTGATATCAAAGTACACGCTTTAAAACCCTGGGGGACTTTAAAAAACCATGCTGCCTGGAAACCCCGCAAAAATATTTTTAATCTGGTCAGGGTATTTACCGATGAAGGTATCGAAGGAACCATGATGACGTGCCTGACAGGGGCCCATCCTCTTGCTCTGGAAAGTTGTATCGATAATATAAAATCAATTATTATCGGAAAAGATCCTTTTGACCGTGAAAGGATCTATTATGAGCTGAATTTTACAGGTTCCTTCTTTAAAGTAAATAAATATTTTAATAGTGCTATTGACTGTGCCCTTTGGGATATTGCCGGGAAGGCCCTGGGATTGCCCGTATACAAGCTTATGGGCGGGTCCCGTGATAGAATCCGGGCATATGCCAGTACCCTTTCTTATCCGGCTATTGATGATTATATTAAGCTCGGTAAAGATTGCGAAAAACAGGGCTTTACTGCGCTGAAACTTCACGGTTTTGCTAACTGGAAAGAAGATATAGCCTTATGTGAAGCTATGAGGGCGGAATTTCCCAATATGGACCTTATGCTTGACTGCCTGTGTGAATATGGCAGGGCGGAAGCCCTAAGAGTTGGCCGGGTCCTTGATAAACTGGGTTTCTATTGGTTTGAATCCCCCTTAAGGGAAGAAGATATTGAGGGGCACATCATGCTCAGACAGAAACTGGATACTCCCATTGCCGGGACGGAACTCAATATGATCGGCTTCTTGGATTTCCCTGAATACATAACCCGGGGGGCGGTAGATATAGTCAGGACTTTTGGTGATTATATCGGGGGGATAACACCTATGCAGAAAACGGCCCATCTCTGTGAAGCGTTTCATATTAAGAATGAACCGCATAGTTTCGGTAATACCCTTGTCCAGGCTGCACATCTGCATGTAATGCTTTCTATGAGAAACTGCGATTTCTTTGAATCCCCAGTGCCGGAGGGAGTCTTTGATGCCGGTATGCAGGAAACGATCAGAATAGATAAGGAAGGTTATGTTCATGCCCCGACCAAGCCTGGGTTGGGTTATGAAATTGATTGGAATTATATCGAAGAAAATACGGAAAAGGTCTTCTGATAACGGGCTTTATTTTGGAAAAGTTTTCAGCCGGGCACGGATGCGGTAATCTAAGAATTTATTCCGGTGTCTTAGCTGCATCCGTGCTTTTTTCTTATTATTAAATGGCGTTTGTCGTATTTGCTTTTATCAAGTATAATTATGAATTATAGAGAAGAATTAGCTATATGAAAGGGGGTTACTGATGGCCAATAACACTTTACAGAATAAAGCATATGATTATCTTTATAAGAGTATAATAACCCAAAAACTGCCTTCGGGTTCCCCCATTGTTGAGCAGCAAATATCTGATTTGCTCGGCATTAGCAGAACTCCGGTGCGTGAAGCTTTAAAAATGCTGATGGCGGAAGGATTGGTTAGATATTATCCTTCCAGAGGGATGTTTGTCTCGGAAATCTCCATCCAGGATATCGAAGAAGTTTTTGATATCCGGGAAGCTCTGGAGGAAATGGCTCTTAGGCATGCCTTTAAGGCAATTCCCGAGCAGGAGATAAAAAGAGTGAGGGATGTCACGAACTCCCTTGTCGGGAATTATTCTTTAGAAGATTTTTTTGCAGCCGACCGGTCTTTGCATAATTTAATTTTCTACTACAGCGGAAACCGCAGGATAGGTCAGATGGTAGAGTCCTTAAATTCTCAGGTTGAGAAGGTCCGCAGGATTTCTGTAACTCCGCAAAGAATTCCCGAGTCGCTGGAAGAGCACAAGGGGATTATTGAAGCAATTGTTGCCCAAGATCAGAAAAAAGCAGTTACTATGCTGAAAAGACATATCCGGAATGTGAAAAAATGTTGTATTAAGGTTTGCCGGCAGACTCCGCCCCAGGACGGGAGTTTTAATGTAACGTTGTGAAAACCCGGCTGAAGATACAGGGTGTACCGGGAGTAATAGCAAAATAGGAAAAGCAGTTAGATATAACACGGAACCACCTGGCTAGGTGGTTTTATAATTAAACCCGGTTATTTTTATTTTAGTATTGTTTATAAAATATTTATAAATGTTTTAAAACAAGTTTAATTTTATTGTTTAAACTTACCTTGAAATGAAAACGAGGAGGTATTTAAATGAATAAAATTAAACTGATGTATGATGTTGTAAAAGCGACCAAAAGCAAGACGGTAATCAGCGGGGTTCTAAAAGTGGAGGCTTGTAAAAGTAAGCGGCAGGTTTTTGCCTTGGAAAATGAATTTGAAAAAGATTTAACTAACGGGACAACGAAAGCAAAAATCAAGACCGAGCTCGATTATGAAGGCAGGATAGTCCGTCACGAAAGTTCAACAGAGTTTAATCACGCTGATGACTGCCATTTTTACGGGATGCGGGATAAACATCATTTTCATCATCGGCACTTTCATCAGCATAATTGCGGGCCTCAAGGGAAATTAGCAAAAATGCTGTTTCTGTTGAAAGCCCTGGATGACCTTAAAGTAACTGACGGAGAAGATCAAGGGCTTTTATTAACCCTGGATATTAATGAAATCCCGGAGGACATAAAAGAGCTTATGCTTCATAAACATGGGCCGGAACGGTTTAGGGAGGGTAAAGAAGAAGGTCCGGCATGGATCCCCGGTAAGCACCCGGAATTCGGATTCTGCCAAGACCTGAGAGAGCTAGAAGAGCCTTGTGTGAAACTAAGTATCCGGGTTAACGGGGAGAAAGAGATCACAAACATTTCCTGTCAGATAGAAGGGGTCATCAACAATGCTGCCCAGGAGAAGGAGAATATCGAGCTGACTGCGGATCTTTCCTTATTATAGAAGGGTGCCGTTGATGCAGCAGAATTAAAATTGCCGGGAATATAAAGATGTATGATCAAAGGAGCTTACTTCATAGTAAGCCCTATCTTTTTATTTAAAATTAAATACAAATTTGTCATTCCGGCGGTTATGATAAAAGAGGAAACAGAAAAGTTATTATAAAAGAGAGTGATCGGGATGAATCATTGGTCAAAAAGCAGGCACAGACATTTTTTTAATAAGCATAACCATTATTTTTCTGAGCGCAGGGAATTATATCGTTATCATAGCTATGTCAGATTGTATCGTCCGGGGGTATTAATTTTTAATATCCTGATTATTATTGTTTTATTTAAGTGGCTGGGCACGACTCCTATTGCACTATTTTTTGCTGCGGTCATAACGTTTAAAGAGATCTTCCAGCTTCATTTTTTCCGGCGGCTGCAGAAGAGGATTTTTGAACCTCTGGAGAAACTTAGATCCGGAGTTGAGGAGATCACCAAGGGAAATTATCATGTAAAAATAGAAGCCAGAGTGCCCAATGAGATCGGGGTTTTGATCAATTCTTTTAATAATATGGCGGAAAAGTTACAGCAGAGTGAAAAACTGAAGCTGGAATATGAAGAAAACAGGAAAAATTTAATTGCCAATATATCTCATGATCTTAAAACCCCGATTACCTCCATTCAAGGATATATTGAAGGAATCCTGGACGGAGCTGCCCAATCCCCTGCCAAGACAGCCAGATATCTGAGAATAATTTATAATAATTCCCTTTATATTAATAAGCTTATTGATGATTTATTTTTATTTTCTAAATTAGATATGAAGAAACTGGATTTTAATTTTGAAAAAGTAGCCATCAAAGCCTTTATGGAGGATATTATGGAAGAATTCAGGCTGGAATTGGCGGAGAAGCAGGTTGAATTAATTTACCGCGACAGCGTAACCCATGCAGAAGCTGCTTGTATTGACCCGAAAAGAATTCATCAGGCTTTACGGAATATCATCGGCAATTCAGTAAGATATGGTGATGCCGGCGGTAATTTAGTAATTGATGTTTCTGTAGTGCGGGCAGAAGATCTGCTTAGTATTACGGTTACCGATAATGGTCCCGGAATTCCCGAGGATAAAATAGAGCATATTTTTGAGAGATTTTACAGGGTGGATTCTGAGCGGACTAAGAATTTTATGAGTACCGGCCTGGGTCTGGCTATCACCAAAGAACTGATAGAAGCGCATAACGGGCAGATTTCCGTGACAAGTAAGGAAGGTGAAGGCGCAGCCTTTACGATACTGCTTCCTGTTATGAGGGATTAGGAGGGGCCATGGTGAAACATATCCTGATTATTGAAGATGATTTGAATATTGCCGAATTAGAGCAGGATTATCTTAATTTGAACGGGTATCGGGTGGATATCATAAATGACGGTCTCTTGGGCTTGCAAAAGGCGCTGACGGGAATCTATAATCTAATTATAGTTGACTTGATGCTGCCTAAGAAGGACGGCCTGACAATAGTGAAAGAGATTCGCCAAGAATTGGAGATTCCTATTATCATTGTTTCCGCGAAAAGTGAGGATATTGACAAAATCCGCGGATTAGGATTCGGTGCGGATGATTATCTGACCAAACCCTTTAGTCCGGCCGAATTGGTTGCCCGGATTAAATCCCATCTGAATAGATATGAACGGCTGACGGGTAAACAAACCTCCGGGGGACTATTAACTTATAAGGGATTGGAGATTAACACCGCTGCCCATAAAGTTTTTATTAACGGCCAGGAAGTTCAACTAACGGCTAA
This sequence comes from Peptococcaceae bacterium, assembly GCA_049366715.1. GTDB lineage: Bacteria > Bacillota > Peptococcia > Peptococcales > BICA1-8 > JBMNCQ01. The sequence goes on from JBMNCQ010000009.1 coordinate 124,722, forward strand.
GGAATATGAACTTCTGATGTTTCTGGCCTCTAATCCGAATATTGTTTTCTCTAAAGACCGGCTGTTTGATTGTATCTGGGGTGAGAACTACTATGGTGATACGGCCACAGTGGCTGTTCATATTCAAAGATTGAGAAAGAAAATCGAAAAAGATCCGGCAGAGCCCCAATATATAGAAACATTGTGGGGGACAGGATATCGGTTTAATTCCTGAAACAGGTAAATTGTTAAGTTGGGTTTACCGAAGAAGGAAGTAGTACCCGGAGAAGGAGTTGTTTAATAAATATGTTTTATCTGGCGGCTATTCTTTTGTCCTTAGTGTTACTGCTTTTGTGGGCGGAAAGGGGGCGGTTTCTGCAAAAATCAACGTTAGCTTCCTGGAGTGAGCATGGCTTGCAGAATATTACGAAGTTTTTACATATGTATGTGTATGCCAGGTGGCCTGATAAATATCTGCACGCAGTCAGGATTCTGCTTCCCGGTGCGGCTAAAAAAAATAGCGCAGGCCTGGCCGACGGCTATCATGCCAAAATACTGACCCCGGATTTAGCCAGGAAGATCATTAAAATTAATAAAAGTATACCTGTTCAAGATTTAGAACAGGTCATTCCCTATCCGGCAGCCAGAAAAATTGTGCTGGATCATCCTCTGGATATTGCTGTGCTGGAATGCCCGTGCAGAGCATCGTCCCCCCATCCTTGTTCTCCCTCTATGGTATGTATGATCATAGGCCGGCCTTTTACCGATTTTATCCTGGAACATCATCCCCATAAATCGAAAAGATTAACCGGGGAGGAAGCCTTGGCGCTTTTGGAAGAGGTCCATCAAAAGGGCTGTGTTCATTCGGCATTTTTTAAGGAAGCCTGTCTGGACCGATTTTATGTCATCTGTAATTGCTGTAAGTGTTGTTGTCTTGGTTTGGAAGCCATGGTTAAACACGGAGTACCGATCATGGCCCCCTCAGGCTTTGCAGCCCGTATCAATGAAGAATTATGCATCGGATGCGGGGCATGTATGGCTAAATGCCCTTTTGAGGCAGTAACGGGTTCATATGAAATAATGAAGGAAAAATGCATGGGCTGCGGAGTATGCCTAACGGCCTGCACAAGAAAAGCCATTGTTTTAGAAAGAGATGAGACGAAGGGCATACCCCTGGATGTAAGCCTACTTTAAAAGCAAGACGGCTGTAACAGGATTATGGTCACTATAGGCAAATTCCAGTTTGTGACCTGTGACTTCTAAAACCTGGACGTTGGAAGATACGAGGAATCCGTCTATAACTACTCTGAAATTAACGCCCTTAACATAGGGTTTGCCGTTGGTTCTGACGGTAGGGATATTTTTATCGGCGACCCATTTGAAACCGGTTGGAATGAAATCAGCGGGTAAATTCCGGAGCCAAAAAGGCCAGTTCTGAGTAGTGGCAAATAATTTAGGGTCGGTTCCCGGCAGGACATGATTCCAATCTCCTCCTACGATTACATAGTTGCCTTCCGCAGATTCTTTGGTAATATACTTTTGGAGGAAGGTTAACTGTTGCTTTCTGATTTTCCCTCCTTCGTCAAAAGCAGACAGATGTGTATTGATTAAAACAAGCTCAGAACCGTTTTCAACAGGTATTCTGTTTTCAACAAAACAGCGGTCCAGGTCAAAAATCTGCCGCGGCCACGGCTCCCTGCCGGGGTATTGATAGCGGGTACTGGAAATCGTTTGATAACCGGTGAAAGTGGCTATTCCCGAGTATACCGAGCCCATAGGATTAAGGAGGGGCACCGGTACCCACTGTACGTTATAGTTAGGGCCAAAAGTCCAGCTATAGTCCGGCAGTGCTTTTTTCAGACAGGCCAGTTGGTCTGTGTAAAAGCTGCGGGAGGCCTTGATATCAACTTCTTGCAGGATAATAATATCCGGGATGTTCCTGACTAAAAAGCCGGTTATTTCCCGGAGGTTTTTGAGTGTTTGCTCCCGGCTCCGGGAACGGGACATTTTACCGCCGTCCATAAAGAAATCCTGATCTTTATCTAAACCTGCATAGCCAATATTAAAGGTCATGATCGTAAAAGGGGCATTTATTTTTAAGATTGCTTTCTGGCTGTTTCCGGTAGTTAAGGTAACGGCAGATTGAGGGTTGTAGTCGGTAAGGGTCATGTATGCTAAAAAAATTGCTAAAAGTAAAAGAATAATAACAGGTATTAACTTTATCCTGGCCAAGAAAATCCGTAATCCCGGGGGATTAGGGGTTCTTTTTTTGAGGGAGACATGATTCATGTTGTTGCTCCTTTAAAAGGTAATAGAAAAAAACTCCGCTTTACATTATATGATATTTAGGAGTGGAGAGTTCATATTATTACCTTTTAGCAGGAGTTAAAGAGGCAGCATTTCAAGTATTTCCAGGGCAATTTGTATCTTTAACCTTTGGGCATAATCATTGAGGTCAATAGCTAATATTTCTTCAATTCTCTTTAATCTGTAGCTTAACGTATTTCCGTGAATCAGGAGTTTGTCCCGTGTATAAGACCAGTTGCCGTTACTTTTGATATATAAAGATAATGTTTCTAAGAATTCCTTTTGAGAATTATTGGGGTAAGTGAGCAAAGGACCCAGAATATTTTCTGCAAAATTTTCCAGAACAAGCGGATCGTTGTTTAATAATAATTTCTTAATCTCCAGTTCCTCGTAAAAGACGATGTAGTTATGGGTATAAATTTTCCGGCCGATCTTTAAAGCCTGCAGGCTGTTTTGAAAGGCGTGGGAGAACGCAAAGATATCTGCAAAAGGGTTGCTGATGCCCGCTGCGATGTTTAGTTTGCTGTAATCGGTACTTGCTATGATCTGCCGGTTAAACATAATTCTTGAGATGGTTTCCCTGCTTAAATTTTCTCTGGTAATCTTATTTAACTCTAAGATAAAAATAATATAATTGGCCCTGATCATGGAAATGGTGTTGGGGAAGAAATTCAGGATATATTTAGAGAGAAAATCATAAAGGATTTTCTGGATATTGATAAATTTGTAGCTCTTGTGTATTGCACCATTACCGATTTCCAGGATGATGATCTGATGTTCTTTCTCGGTATTAAGACCATATCTCTGCGTACATTTTAACAGGTATTCCCGGTCATAGTTATTAATTAAATTATCTAAAAAGTCTCCCTTCAGCTTTAGCTCCATTTCTTCAATTTCATTTATTTTTAACAGCTCCAGGGCCAGAACAGTAAGGCCCCTTTCTACGGTGATATTATCCAGTTCGGAATCCAGCGGGTCTTTACTGATTATTCCCAGCCAGCCTAAATTCTCTTTACTCACAATAATGGGGTAAAGAAAAAGAAAATCTTCAGCAGCCGGGAAGCGGAATTCGCTCTTGGTTAGTTTTTTCATGGCCTGGGATATCTGCCCCCTGTTTTTTTTGATGACGGCCAGAGGGGTCCCTCTTTCCAAGGTATAATTTTTTATGTTATATAGTAAGTCGAAAATAACCAGATCTTTATTTAAGATATTAGCCAGCTCGACGATAATATCCTGGATGGAACGACCTTCCAGAACCATGGCTGTAAGCTTATTATGCAGCTGGGTGGAAAATTGGTATTCATTACGCTGTTTTTCAATTATTTTATTGTAATTCTGCAAATTTATATTATTCAATATTTCCTTTTCGTAATTAATGGCGTTATTGAGGGCCAGAGCAGCATATACTGAAATAGATTTTAAAAAGTCCAGATCGTCATCACTTAAAGGATTATTATTACTCAAATTATCTATGACGATCACACCAATACATTTTTCGCCGAAAACTAAAGGACAGCAAATACAACTGTTGATTTGAGGGAAGAGAGTGTGATAGGTATAGCTGATTAATTCCTGGTTTTCGCCGCTCATGGTAGCTATAGCATGCTTAATCTGGACCGGGTTACGGAAAATCATAGGTCTTTTCTGATAAAAGGTAATACTGGTCATGGACTCATTGGGTTTTAGCTTTACATGGTCACATTCCTTTGCAAAGCCTACAGATGAACGTACTTCCAGGAGTTGCGTCTCTTCATTATAGAGAAAAATAATCCCTGCATCTGCACCATTTATGTAGTGCAGGCACTGCTTGATTAAACTATTCAGAATATAGTTAATATCCTGAGTAGAATTTAAAAGCTCCGAGGCGTTCAGAAGGGCTTTTTGTTTTTCCACTTTATTCATTAAACTTGTAATCGGCATAAAACCACCCTCGTTGTTATATAACAAAAATATTTTCCAAACTTTGGTTATAACACCATAGGTTATTATTAAGATAATTGATAAAATAAAAAAAATCAATATTTATAGGAGAAGTTATGAAGACAAATTTAGCCAGAATTATTAAAGATTTTGAAATACTGTCCGGTTTCACAGCGACACCTGGTCAGGGACTGACCAGGCTTACTTTTTCACAAGAGGATAGGAAGGCCCGGGAATATATTAAAGAGCAGCTAGCCTCTTTAGGGCTAGCGGTAAGGGAAGATGCCGCCGGTTCGATAATTGCCAGGATTGAGGGAAGTGTGAAGGGCCCCGTTGTTTTAGTTGGTTCCCATTTTGATTCTGTAAAGAACGGAGGTGAGTTTGACGGCCAAGCAGGTGTAATCGCTGCTCTGGAAACGGCCAGAGTGATCGTAGAAAACGGAATTAAAACGAATTATCCCCTGGAAATTGTGGCCTTAGTAGAAGAGGAAGGAGGAGGGTTCGGAGCCGGGTTATATGGCAGCAGAGCCATGGCGGGATTAGTTACCGTGGAACAGCTTCAAAACAATAAAAATGCCGCAGGCCAATCTATGTACGATGCGATGCGGGAGTTTGGTTTTAACCCGGATAATATCTCTGCTGCTAAGAGGTGTAAAGAAGAATTAAGAGCTTTTATTGAGATGCATATTGAACAAGGTCCTGTATTAGAGAAATACAAGCAGCAAATAGGAATTGTTGAGTTTATTGTGGGGATTCACCAGTTAAAGATAAGAGTCTCGGGAAGACCGGACCATGCAGGCACAACTCCTATGGACATGCGGGCCGATGCTTTGGATACAGCCGCCAGGGTAATCGCTCAGATTAGCAAAATCGCCCAAAAGGCCGGACATGATACGGTAGCAACAGTTGGAACTTTAAGTCTTAAACCGGGCGCTCCGAACATTGTTCCGGCGGAAGTATTATTTACCGTTGATATTAGGTCTCCCCAGATACAAAGTATCTACGCTGTCAAAGGTCAGATCTGTGGTCTGCTCCAAGAAATAACGCACGAGACTGGTGTTCGGTATGAAGTAGTTCCGGTTATAGAGATTGATCCTGTTCAGCTTAATCCGCAGATTATTTCCGGTATTGAAGACAAATGTAAGATGCTTAATTACTCATCCAGGAAAATGGTCAGCGGGGCAGGTCACGATGCCATGATTATGGCCGGTTTAACTGATGTGGGGCTGATTTTTGTACCCAGTAAAGAGGGCAGGAGTCACTGCCCGGAAGAATGGACCGCTTATGAAGATGTCCAAAAGGGGATCGAAATCGTTTTAAATACGGTTCTGGATATTGCCCAAATAAATTAAAAGGAGGACTTTTTATGACCTTGAGTGTAATTGCAGCTTTTGCGATAATATTGGTTATCCTGGCTGTAGGTGAGTTTGTATCTATCATCACGAAAGCTTTTGTTCCCTCGGTTTTTGTATCCGCTTTATTATTTTTATTTGGTTTTTGGACTTTTTTACCCGCTGATCTTATTGTACAGGGATCTTTCGCGACACCCGTAGTGTATTTAGCAATGTATTTGCTTCTTACCCATATGGGTACCCTGATGAGTGTCAGGGAGCTTCTGTCCCAATGGAGGACTGTTTTAATCGCCTTGGCCGGAAATATTGGTATTTGTATCGTGGCTTTAACCATTGGCAGAATTTTTTTTGGCTGGCAGAATGTTATTGCCGCCACCCCTCCGCTAACAGGAGGAGTAGTTGCTTCCATCTTGATGTCCAATGCTGCTAATGAGAAAGGTCTGGCGGCTGTGGCCGTCTTAGCAACATGCACATATATTATGCAAGGATTTTTCGGCTATCCCGTTACTGCCTGGATGCTGAAAAAAGAAGGCCAGAGGCTGGTAAATCTACTGAGAACAGGTCAGGTTACCAGCGAACAGAAACCTAAGTCCCTGGGTGCAATGGCAGTTGAAAAGAAAAGCAAATATCAAATATTTCCGCCCCTTCCGGAGCGGTTCAGAACAACTTATGCTATTCTGCTTAAGCTGGGCCTGGTAGCCTGGCTGGCTTTCCTGGCTGCTCCGATAACTCATGTCAACGTATTTGTCTTATGTTTAATATTCGGGGTAATCGGCAGGGAAATAGGTTTTTTAGAGCCTCAGGCTTTGAATAAGGCCAATGCTTTCGGCTGGTTGATGACAGCATTGATGGCTTTCATCTTTGCTAATTTAGCCCAGGCTACTCCGGAAATGTTGGTGCAAATTGTCGGACCGTTATTTGGGCTGATTATCATTGGTATTATCGGAATGGCTATTTTTTCCATGCTGGTGGGAAAGCTTCTCGGATACTCAAAGGAAATGGCCTTTTCTATCGCGATGACAGCTCTGTATGGTTTCCCGGCAGACTATATTTTAACAATTGAAGCGGTAAAATCAGTTACAGGAAGTGATGAGGAATATGAATATGCCATTAATAATATGCTTCCTAAAATGCTGGTTGGTGGTTTTACTACCGTAACCATTACTTCGGTAGTACTGGCAGGCTTCTTTGTTAAATTATTATAATTTAGAGAAAGAAGTGGTTGAACAGTGGTCAAAAATCTTGCGGAAAAGTATCATGATTTTATTGTTGCCTTAAGAAGAGAGTTTCATATGCACCCCGAGCCCAGTTTTAAGGAATTCAGGACATCGCAAAGAATCAAAGAAGAACTTGAAGCTCTGGGTATTCCTTTTGAAACTGTAGGGGAAACAGGGGTAGTCGGTGTCGTCCGGGGTGAGCAGCCTGGTAAGACTATTGCTCTCAGAGCTGATATGGATGCTTTAGAACTGCAGGAAAGCAATGATATTGAGTATAAATCCAAGCAGGACGGCTATATGCACGGTTGCGGGCATGATGCCCATACGGCAATGCTGCTGGGAGCAGGTAAGATACTTAATGAAGTTAAAGAATCTTTGCAGGGGAAAGTTAAGTTAATTTTTCAGCCTGCCGAAGAGGTCGCACTGGGCGCTAAAATGATGGTAGAGGCAGGGGTTTTGGAAGATGTTGACGAGACTTTTGCCATTCATGTCTGGGCTAATCTTCCGGCAGGACAGATTTCTGTCGATCCGGGGCCGCGGATGGCCGCTACCGATGTGTTTAAATTAATCTTTACAGGAAAAGGCGGGCATGGTTCCGCACCTCATGAGGGTATTGATGCCATAGTTGCCGCTTCGTCTTTTGTTATGAATGTGCAGTCTATTGTTTCCCGGGAGATAAGTCCTCTGGATTCTGTTGTGGTCAGTGTCGGTATTTTTAATTCCGGCACCAGGTTTAATGTTATTGCTTCGGAGGCTTATTTGGAAGGCGGTACCCGTTATTTTTCCAGGGAAATGGCAGCAACAATCCCTCAAATGATTGAGCGGATTGCGCAAAATACAGCTGCTGCTTACCGGGCGGAAGTTAAATTTGAATATATTTATGGTACGCCCCCCTGTATTAATCATGAGGCAAGCGCAGCCAGAGCCGCCGCTTCCGTCAAAAAATTATTTGGAGAAGAGGCGGTGGTATCCCAGGAAAAAGTAACCGGTGGAGAGGACTTTGCCTTTTTTGTAGAGAAGATACCCGGAGCAATCGCATTCTTAGGGTGCAAAAATCCGCAAAAGCAGGCTGATTTTCCCCATCATCATCCCCGGTTCAATATTGATGAAGATGTATTGTCCCGGGGAGCCGCTCTTTATGCTCAATATGCACTGGACTATTTAAATAATTAGGTTTTTGTCCGGATTTAAAAGCAGCAGGTATTCATTTTGAATACCTGCTGCCAAATTAGTGGAAATCCAAAAGATAAAGAGCTTGTCGTGATGACAAGCTCCTCTAAATATTTATTCACAATAATTATCCAGGACTTCGATTTTTACTTTACCGGTGCCGTGGGCTTTTAAGCCAATTTCTTCGGCTGCTCCTTTAGAAAGATCTAAAATCCTGCCTGCTACATGGGGACCACGGTCATTAACTTTGACGATTGCATATTGATCCGTTTCTAAAAAGGTAACCCTGAGGTATGTACCGAAAGGCAGTGTTCTATGGGCGGCGGTAAAAGCTTCCTGATCAAAGATTTCCCCGCTTGTTGTTTTATTGCCATGAAATTTGCCCCCGTACCAAGAAGCTGTACCCTCTAATGTATCCACAATAGTGTAATGAGGGGCTTCGGATAAATTTTTAAAGATCGTAACGGTATCCGGTACTTTCATTACGGTTAACGATGTGTTAGCTTCATCCCAGGATAATTGATAATTTAAAATACCCTGGAGAAAACTTAAAGGTACATAGACTTGATTATCGACAAGTTCTATGGGTTTTACAGAATCATTATAGGTGATTGTGAGATTATCAAGATCCATAATAAGAAGATATTCTTTATCGTCGGCTAAGATGGTTGTAGAATTTACTTCTTTATTCCAGGCGATCCGGGCTCCGAAAATATTAAGGAAAGAACGCATCGGAACAAAAGTTTCTTCCTCTTTTTGTACGACAGACTGCATAAATTTATATGTGTTGTTATCCATTACAACATGAAAATTATCTACAGTTTTCGTATCTGCAAATACTGCCTGGGGCACAAAAAAACAGCATAAAAAAAGTAGAAACAGTGTTATTCTTATAAATCTGATAATTATCCCTCCTTTTGTATTATTTTACTTGATTTCAATATATTTTGTAAAGATGTAAATAAAGGGCGGGATCTATACAGGGCGGCCTATAATTTTTGCTTTAATTTCTACAAATAGGATAAAGGAATCGGAAATTAAAAAAAAGAATAAGGTATTGTAATGATCTGATACTTAGTGAGGAGACGGATTGTCATGAGAATTGCTTTAATTCATGCTACTACAACAGCTGTACAGCCTATTGAAGAGGCATTTTCTAGCCTTGATCCCCAGGTGCGGCTGCTTCATTTTATGGATACGGGGCTGCTGCCCTTGATACAGAACGCGAAAGGTCTTACTCCCGGGATTATTAACAGGTTTTCCCGTTTGGTATCTTTAGCGGCCGACTCAGATGTGCAATGTATCCAGCTGACTTGTTCGGCCTTTAACGAAGTTACCGATATTTTACAGCCTTTGTATTCAGCAAAGCTTTTTCGCTCCGATGAGGCTATGCTGGATGAAGCCCTTGAGTTTAATAAAGTCGGGTTAATATCAACTGTCAATGAAACTCCGCCGGCTCTGGCCGGTTATTTAAAGAGAAAAAAGCCGGATATCGAAATTCGGTCGGCGGTAAATACGGAAGCAATTCAGTTTTTATTTAAAGGGGAAACGGGTAAGCATGATATGATCGTTAAAGAAATGATCGAAGGAATGGAAGATAAAGTGGAAGCAATCGTTTTGTCTCAATATAGTATGGCTCATATTGCTAAAGAAGTTAAGGGAAAAGTGCCTGTCCTTGCAGGGCCCCGGGCTTCGGCGCAAAGATGTTTAACATATATCCGGTCTTTATAAAAGAAATTTTTATCAGGAATTAAGGAAATAGTTTCATTGCACGGGATTTATTTTCTTTTGCTGAAAGGCAGGGAGAGTGGGTAATAAATATTTTAAATCGCAAAGTAACCGGAGATTATCTCTCGGCAATAAGGCTTATGCCCTAAAGCATAAGCCTATTTCTTTATTTTAGAATAACATCTTCCGGAAGGTATTGATGTAGACTCATGCTACGAAAGTATAGGCTCTGGCCGGATTTGGTCCTGTTTTCTCCGGATCAGGACAGGTTTACATTATTTTTAATTTTGTGGCTGATAATAAGAAAAGATGTTTAAAGGAAATTCTTAAAGGAGAGATAACTATGAAGGTGAAAAAAATATATATCTTGATCTGTATAATCATGCTGTTGGTATCTACAGGAGCAACCTGGCCGGATAATCTCAAATATCTTAGCGGTGCTGATTATGAACAAACAAGGCAGTTAAAACTTACGGAGCCGCCTATGATTGGGACAGATGTGGTTGAACTCCAGGAAAGGTTAAAAGAATTGGGGTTTTATACCGGGAAAATAGATGGGATTTATAGTTTTAATGTGGTTCGGGCTGTTCAAGACTTTCAAGATGATAACGGTCTAGCGGCAGATGGAATCGTAAAAGACCATATTTGGATCCGCTTATCGGATAAGCATATACCTGTTAGTAAGAAACAAAAACTGCCGGCACCTCAAGGGGAAGTTAAAATAATTGTGGATACTTTTAGATTAAAATTAATTGTTCTAAATGATAACGAACCTTTTAAAATTTACCCTGTTGCCCTCGGCAGGTCCTCTACCCCGACTCCCATCGGCAATTTTAAAGTGAACCATAAAGCGGTGAACTGGGGAACAGGCTTTGGCACCCGCTGGATGGGGTTAAATGTGCCCTGGGGGAGATACGGTATCCACGGAACGAATAAACCCTGGTCCATCGGCAGGCTTGCCAGCCATGGTTGTGTGCGGATGCGAAACACTGACGTAGAAGAAATATATCCCTGGATCAAACATAACACGGAAGTAATCATCGTTGGGAGTCCTTTCGGCCGTCTTTCCTATAATAAAAGGACATTATTCAGAGGTTCGCGGGGTTCGGATGTTGTAGTGATTCAGGAGAAACTCGTTTTTCTGGGATTTTTACAAGGGAAGGCTGATGGAATTTTTGGTTATCATACGGAAAAAGCGGTAAAGGATTTTCAGAAAGCCAATAATCTTAAAATAACCGGTCAAATAAGGTGGAATGAATACCAGAAATTAAATCTTTAAATTTGTGGCATAAATGCCGGCCGACTCATAGTCTATAAGGAAAGAAAGGAAAAAGGAGGGCTGTGCCGGTGCCGCAGGTAGATAAAGAAAATTTAAAGGAACAGATGGGAAACATTGAAAACATGATGAAAGACATGAAAAAAAATATGAAAAATCCTCTGGATAAAGGAAATGATATGCCGCCCCTGTATGGAATGCAGCCGGAGATGGGTAATATGATGAATCCGATGATGCAGCAGATGAATATGATGATGTATAATATGATGCAGATGCAAAGAATGCTTCAAGATATTTATTTTACCGTACATGAAACCCACCGGGCTGTTTTAGAGATTAAGCATAGACTGGAACTATAAATGAAATGAAAAGATGCTCCCTTAAATTTAGGAAGCATCTTTTTTACGATAAGGGATAAGGACCCTTAAGGATCCTGTTAAACTTTTAGCAGAAATCCAGGGGAAGAATAAGCCGGAAAATTTATCGAAAATGTTAAAAAGATACTTTCATAAAGATCTGAAAGTATCTTTTTAACTGCTACAGCCACTTTTTCTTTTTAAAGTAAAAAAGCAGGGAAAGAGGTATTAACGCCATGATAATCAGTATCGTGAAATAACCACCCCGCCATTCCAGTTCCGGCATGTATTTGAAATTCATCCCGTAAATGCCGGAGATAAAGGTCATGGGAATGAAAATTGTGGAAATAATGGTCAAGACTTTCATGATTTCATTCATTCTATTGCTGACACTTGATAAATAGACATCAATCATTCCCGATAAGATATCTTGAAAAGTTTCAATCAAGTCAATCACCTGAACAGCATGATCATAAACATCCCGCAGAAATTTCTTAGTACCGGTTTTGATTAATTCCGAATCTGTTCGTTCTAATGCTGCGATGACTTCCCGTAAAGGCCAGGCGGATTTGCGCAAGATTATCAAGTTCTTTTTTAAATTATGAATTTTTTGTAATGTTGCAGAGCCGGGTTCCTCCAGCAGTTCTTCTTCAATCTGTTCGATTTGCAAATCTACATTTTCCATGATGACATAATAATTATCGATGATTGCATCGATTAAAGCATAAGCCAGATAATCGGTACCCAGCTTCCTGATATTTGTCTTGGCAGTTCTGAGCCGGTCCCGGATAGGATCGAAAATATCTCCTGCTTCTTCTTGAAAGGATATCAAAAAGTCATTTCCAAAAACCAGACTGATCTGTTCAATTTTAATACGGCCTGTTTCTTTAGCATAATCAAACATTTTTAGGACGACAAATAAATAATCTGCGAAATCTTCCGTGATGGGACGTTGGTCCGTATTGAGGATATCCTCCAGCAAAAGAGGATGAAGATTAAATTTCCGGCCGATCTCTTCGATAACGTGAATATTATGGATTCCGTCTATATTTATCCAGTTGGCAGAAAAATTATCCGTAAAATTTAAAGCTTCGGAAATATCGGTAAAAATTTTTTCCCGGCAGGTTGTTTCGGAATAATTTATTACGGATACCGTTACATCTTCTATTTTTCTTTCGCCGATATGAACCAAGGTGCCCGGGGGACGGCCAGACTTGATTGAGCGGCTTTTCATTAATCCGGACATTTAATCACCGCCTTTATCAATTATGATTTGAATTATTTGGAAAAATATAAAAATGCAAGAAAGTAATGCTAAGAATTGCCGGGATTTTTCTAAATATAATGACACATAATAAACACAAATGGCAGTTGGAGGTTTTATTAGCATGAATAAGACTAAAACGATCTCTGCATTTGGAATTGCAGGAGTATATATAGGCACTTTGATCGGTGCAGGTTTTGCTTCAGGGCAGGAAATACTTCAGTTTTTTGTCTTGTATGGATTATGGGGAATCGTAGGATTACTTTTTGTAACAGGCCTTTTTATTTTTTTTGGTTATGTGATCATGGAACTGGCTTTTGAATTAAAGTCAAGGTCCCATTTAGAAATAATCCGCAAAGTATCCGGTCCCTGGTTAGGGAGATTTGTCGATGTAATCATTACATTTTTCTTGTTGGCAGGTTTTGTTGTCATGTCGGCAGGAGCAGGAGCAATCTTCAGCGAACAGTTTGGACTTTCACCCTGGCTGGGAAGCGGGGTTATGATTATTATTTCCCTGCTGACAATATTTATGGGGGTAGCAGGAATAATAAATTCGATGAGTGTTTTAGTACCGGTTCTCTTATTTTCAGTATTAGCCGTCTGTTTTTTAACGCTGGTCAACAACCAGATAAGTCTTAGCGAATTAAAGTTTACAAGGAGTAATTTGGGTGTAGGGGGTAACTGGCTGTTGTCTGCACTATTATATGTTTCCTATAATATGGTCGTGGCGGTAGCCGTGCTGGCTCCTATCGGGCAAATGGTTAAACAGAAAGTAACTTTATTGAAGGGTGCGGTAATTGGTGGTTTTAGTCTGGGGCTCAGCGCTTTAGCAATACACCTGGCCTTATTGGCCAGTTTGCCGGAAGCAGCAAATTTTGAGGTACCGATGGTCTTTTTAGCCGGTAAGCTCGCGCCGTTTTATAATGTTGCTTATATTATAGTTTTATTGTTAGGAATATATACCACAGCTGTGGGAAGTCTCTTTGGGTTTTTAGCCCGTATTTTAGGGATGGACAGCCCCAAAATAAAAATATATTCTCCTCTCATAGGAATTTTTGCTTTAGGAGCATCCCAGTTTGGTTTTTCTACACTGGTTAAAATTATTTATCCTGCCGTCGGCTATGCCGGCTTACTATTGTTAGCAGGCCTCAGTTATGGCAAATTACGGCAAAGTATCATTTATGGCGTTGCCGTTGCGAAACCTTTACTTAAGAAAGGCGGGAAAAAGGAGTGACTAACCGCAAAATTTTCCGCAGGACTCCGCGCAGCATCCGTAAAAACTATGCTTGGGGCCGGATTTGCAAAGAATAAGAGCAGGTAAACAACAACAAAAAACAGCCCGGGAGCTGTTTTCTGCTGTTGTTGTGAAATTAAGAATTAAGCTTAAGTTTCTTTATTTTCTAAAACCTAAATAAGAAATTGCAGCAATTCCGATGGCGAGAGTTTTGGATAAGAGGAGAACAACCCAGCCTATGACGGGGATTTGACTGATCAGCACAAACAGGACAATACCTATGATCAGCTCTAAAGCCGTGGATTTTCCCTGATGGCCCAAAAGGGAAAGGATTTTTTCCCCCAGGATATCCGTCAGTACTGCCATACCCCATAAGGCCATTATTCCGTACATAAACCAGAAAAACAGGAGGAGCGGGATGCCTATTATCGTAATAAAGAGTACAAAACTTATGGGCAAAAAGAAAATAGCGAAGAGCAGACCTAATAAAAATGATTTTCCCGGCGATTTTAAAGCATAATTTTTGGATCTCTTTAAGCTGTCGGGAAATACCAGGCCTATTAATAAAACCAGGAGAGACATCACCGCTAATGCGATGAGCAGCAGACCGTATAAAAAGGAGGCCAGTGAAACTCCGAAAAGGGTGAAGTTTTTCGGGAATCTCTCCAAAAGATTAGAGATGCTGATTTCTGTTTGTGCACCTTTTATTTGGGCATGGGGATCTGCAGTGAGGTCTACGCCGATCATGACCAAATCTCCACGAATGACAGCCTGGGGGCCCAATCTGGTGTTGCTGCCGATTACGACCAGATCACCGGATATTTCGTTATTGATTGTGGCATCTCCCCCCACGGTAACAACGGCATCGCCCACAGTGCCGTTTATCTCAACATTTCCGCCGACTGCTACCACAGCATCCCTTACATGTCCGTCAACTATAATATTTCCACCGATGCTGATAACTGCATCATAATTTTCATCAGCTTTTACTTCGATGTCCTGCCCGACTTTGATAACAGCACCATCGCCGGCTAAAGCAGCTGCCGGAAACAATATTGCTATGATCAGTACCAGCCCGAATAAAGTTAGACTTTTACGCAACATTGTCGTCATCTCCTTTTTTGTTGTTTAACCAGGGTTTGCCGGTGCCGAACTTGCTGTCGAGGATTACCCCCAAACCAATTACGGCGATTACCGGCAGTACCAGGAAACCCAAGAAAGGTGCCTTGACAGCCAGCCAGATAATTACTACGCCGCTCACACCTTCGATCAGCAGGTTTCTCTGCCAGTCTTTTTTTAGCAAAGGCAGTACTTTATTTCCGGTAAATAAGCCGACAACCCACAAGCCGGTAATAATCGGGACGGGCAGCAGGATTAAAACGAAAAGAGCAACAGGTATACCCAGGATGGTTATGATTAAAGCGATCAATAAGAAGGGAAGGGCAATCCAGCCCAGCAGTCCCTTTAAAAAAACCTGACCAAAATTATCCTGTACCCAATCATGCATGCTGTCGATGCTTTTACTGAATAAGCTGAATCCCAGCAGGGTTAAAGCGGCTAAGCCTAACAATTGCAGGACAATCCGGCTCCAAGTAAGTCCGTGATTTATAGATCTTGTTTCAGGACGGATATTCTGGGTTCCGGGAGTAACAACCTTAACGCCGGACCGGCCGACCTCGGTACTATCCCCGGTAACAACAGCCCGGGATGATTTATGAATCCGGCCTGCAAAGACCGTAATATCGCCATTAACTTCAGAGTCATCTTCTAAACTGATATCACCTTTAAAGGCGGTAACGTTACCGTTAACTTTACCAAATATTTTAATATTACCGGTCATGGCGACAACATCACCGTTGATTACTTCGGCTCTTTGGATTTCAATATCACCGGTAAGTTTTACTATTTCATCTGCATAAGCAGTCCCCGGCAAGGTTAGGAGTAATATTCCTAACAGTACTAACAAAAATTTTTTAATTTTCATACCTGATGGTCCTCCTCGAATAAATTAGCATAACTAGAATAATAAAACTCAGCATACTGATTAGCAGCAGTGAAATTAACAAGCCGGGGGACAGCGCATAGCCAAAAGTATTTTTGAGCATAGCAAAGGGAAAGTAGAGGTATTCGCCCCCCTTGATTAATAAGTGATTAACTGAGGGCAGTAAATGATCGAATTTATAGTAAATCAGCCCCCCGATCAGTAAAGAAAAAGTTACAGAACCTACAATAACGATACCGGATGAAAAAAGTAAGAAGAGGCCTGCTACCAAACCGGTAAAGTGCGCAGATATTTTCTTGGTTTGCTGCAAAGGCTCTTTATGAACTTCGTCTAAAACCTTGGCAAGAAATTTTTCCCCCGGGTCTAAGAAGGGAAGATCAGTTAAGCCGGAAATAGTCTGCGTGAATTCCTTCCTCATCAGCCGGCAAGTGAAACAATGAGTGCAATGGTCTTCCAGGAGTTGTAGCTCTGCAGGTGTTAATTCGCCATCCAGTTCTTTTTGGATCAATTCATAGATATTCATACACTCGTTCATAGTTCCACCTCCTGGAGTTCTTTTCTTAATAATTCACGGCCTCTCCTAACATGGGTCTTAACAGTATTTAAAGGTAACCTGAGTACATCGGCTATTTCCTGGTATTCCAGTTCTTTAATATGTCTGAGGATTAAAGCCATGCGGTATTTTTCCGGGAGCTTTAACAGGGCCTTTTCAATTTCCCGTCCTAGATAAGAATCTAAAAGATTTTCTGCAGGATCCCCGGTACTGCTTTCTAAATTATGGTCAAGCTCTTCCCAGGGACGGCGCTTTTTTAAAAGGTCTTTGGCTGAATTAACGGCAATTCTATAAAGCCAGGGGCGGAAGGGGTAACCTGCATCATAAAGATGAAATTTATTGTACAGCCTGATAAAAGTATTCTGGGCTGCATCCCAGGCATCTGAAGAATTGCCGAGATACCTATAGCAAATCGTATAGATAGGCTGTTGAAAGCGTTTGACTAACTCTTCAAAGGCTTGTTTCTCTCCGTGTTTACTTTTGACGGCCAGTTGTTCATCGGTAAAAACCATTTATGCTTATTCCCCTTTATCCTACCTCTAACTGTATTACGACGAGCTTACCATAAAAGTTTCATTTTTTTTAAGAATTACAGTAATTTTAACTTCCATTATATTCTAATTCATACATTCGTGCATTTAAAGAAAGAATAAGCCTGACAATAAAAATTAAGGGAGATTACGATGTCTAAAAATGAGCAGGAATGGCTGGAAAAAGTAATTTTATCTGCGGCCGTAGGCATAATGGGTGCGGCCGGAACGGCATGGTTAGGGAAGAAATTTCTAAAAAAAGCTGTTAACGGTTTCTTATATAGATTAATGGTGGACTCTTATCCGGAAAATCTGTGGGAATTCGCTTCGGCAGCAAGAAAATTCGGGCTGCAGACTATTGTGGAGACAAATCTTCGTACTCAGAAAGGAAGAATGATTAACAGACCTTTAGGAAGTCCCAGGAAATTTCCGAATCTGGATAGCTTAATGTTTAATTTTGCGCAATTGCAAACTTTACCAACGGATGAAGGCATCTTACCGCTGACTGAGGTGATCATTGGTCCGGAAGCCAAGCGGCCTTTAATACTGCAAATTCCGATTATAATTGCGCCTATGGCCTACGGTCTGTCCTTATCGGCTAAGGCCAAGACTGCACTGGCCAAAGGGAGTGCCCTGGCGGGGACGGCCACAAATACCGGTGAGGGACCTTTTTTACCTGCCGAACGACAGACTGCTAAAAACTTAATTCTGCAATACAATCGAGGCAAGTGGAGTAAAACTGCAAAGATTTTGCGGCAGGCCGATGCGATCGAAATATATTTCGGGCAGGGAGCAACAGGGGGGGTAGGTCATTTTATCGATGATCAAGAGGTTAACTGGCTTGTCAAAAAAAGAATGGGTTTAAAATTGGGTGAAAAAGGAGTTGTCCATGCTACTTTCCCCGGCATAGAAAATACGGATAAGATCGTACATCTGGTTGAAAAATTGCGGGATATCACCGGAGGTGTACCCATTGGCGGAAAAATAGCGGCAGGTAAATTTATCGAAAGGGATCTGGAGATTTTGGTTAAAGCGGGTGTTGATTTTATTACAGTAGCCGGGGCTGAGGAAGGAACGAAAAATTCCCCGCCCATCCTTGAGGATGACTTTGGTCTGCCGCTTTTGTGGGCTCTGTGCCGGGCAGCAAATTTCTTAGAGAAAAACAATCTGAAAGATAAAATAAGTCTTATCGCTACGGGAGGGCTGGCCACACCGGGGGCTTACCTCAAAGCTGTTGCTTTAGGGGCCGATGCTGTATATATCGGGAGTATCGCTTTATTTGCTATGACCCATACTCAGGTGTTAAAAGCCCTTCCCTGGGAGCCGCCCCCTGAAATCGTGTTTTTTAAGGGAAAGTATCAAAATAAGTTAAATATCAGGAAAGGTGCGGAAAATTTACAGAAATACCTGAAAGCTTGTCAGGAAGAAATGCAGGAGGGAATCAGAGCTTTAGGTAAAACGAATATTAAAGAATTAAACAGGCAGGATTTGTTTGCCCTTGATCAGTTAACCGCTGAAGCTGCCGGTGTTCCTCTGGGCAACAGGGAAATCGGGGATTAACAATCTCTTTGCCTTAATTCAAACAACAAAAATCGACAAATATTTTAAATCGGATATTTTATAATAATGATAAAGTTGCAGACAGGCTTTTAAGAACCTGTGGAGGACAAACATGACAGAGAAAAAGTATGTTCTATACGGAATTAAAAAGTTTGAGAAGGTTATTGAAGAGATAAATGAGCGTTTTAAAGACTATCAGGATCTATCCAGCATTGTATTAATTTTATCCGAAGCCGTATCAAATGCCTTTAAACATGGAAATAAATGCGACTGTGCCAAGCCTATTTATATTCAGTTAAAGCTGAAAGGCAATTTATTAAGTATGGAGGTTGAAGACAGCGGACCGGGCTTGAAAAATGTTATAATCCCGGAAAATATAGCCGAAGAGGATATTCTAAATGAGCATGGCAGGGGGTTATTTCTGATCCGTTGTTTCGCCGATAAAATTGAAATCAATAAGAATAGAATTATCATTAAAAAGTTTATACACTGAATAAATAAGAGCTTTCCGGGAGAGGTTTTGCTTTTATGATGACCGGTGATATAGTATAATTAATTAAGAAACAATTCACAAAGGAGCAGAACCATGAAGAGACTGGCTTATACGGGCGTATGGTTTATCATAATCAGCATAATCGTTTCTTGGTTATTTAGAGGCCAGTCACTGGGTTATTTTTGGGTAGTCGTTGGATGTCTAAGCGTGTTTTTTGGCTATCATAGTGAGAAAAAACTTGAGATTCCGGAAAATGCCAGCAGGCAGTTGGAAGTATGGATAAAAAAATATCAAAACTTGTCTTACTATCAAAGACATTTTTTTTTAAATGATTTAGTAAAAAGGGCAGCTTTGACAAATCAATGCAAAGAGGTAGAAGAATTCTTAAAATATCTTGTTAATGCAGACCCCGATAATGAAATGGCAAAGGGAATGCTCTTTTCAATCTGGGGCTCAACTTTAGCTCAGGAGGAACGCCGAATTTGATTATCTGCAATAATAAAAAGACCTGCAATTTAATGCAGGTCTTTTTATTATTGCAGGAAGGAGCTTTGCTTTCAGAACTTATAACCTGTTGGTTATAGATCTTATTACATACATGTATTTAACTTTTGGAATAATACTCTGTAGAATGTATTTAAAGATTTATAAAAGTTTGGAGGCAGAATAATGAATATTAAAAATACGATTATTCCCGGTCTAATTCTTACAGCTTTAATCGGATATCTTTCCGAAACCCTGCATGAAATTATTATTATCGGCGGGCAAAAGCCTATCAGCGGTGTGATTATTGCTATTATTGCAGGTATTCTAATTAAAAATACCATTGGTGTCGGTGAAACATTTCAAAAAGGAATTGATTTCGCTCTTAAAAAAGTACTGAAAGGTGCAATTATTATTCTTGGTCTTAGCTTAAGCTTTATCACTGTAGTAACAATCGGACTCAAAGCGTTAACGATAATTTTAATATGTGTGACATTTGCAATTACCATTACTTATTACATCGGAAAAAAATTAGGCTTACCGGATAAATTAGCTACTTTAATAGGGATCGGTACTGCCATTTGTGGTTCTACGGCTATCGTTGCTGCTTCCCCGGCCATTGATGCCAAAGATGAGGAAGTTACTTTTTCTGTTGCGACCATCACAATTTTCGGGGTATTGGCAATTTTTCTTTATCCCATATTAGGCAAGTTATTAGCCTTAACCGATATGCAGTTTGGTGCTTGGGCCGGAGTAGCGGTTCATGAAACGGCTCAGGTAGTAGCGGCAGGGTTTGCCTTTAGTGATGCTGCCGGGAAAGTTGCTACTGTGGTTAAATTAACCCGTACGGTATTATTAGCACCCATCGTTTTAATATTAGGTGTCGTCTATTCCAGGAAGCAAAGTGAACATTCGGCAGGACAAAAAGTTAATTATTTTAAAATTTTCCCCTGGTTTGTAGTTGGTTTTATTGCAATGGCCGGCTTCCGGACTTACGGTGATGCGATGTGGGCCAATAGTATTCAATGGGAGACATTCTTGGCCCAAGGAACGGCACTGGCCAAATTTATGATTGTAATTGCAATGGCCGGTGTTGGTTTATTAACGAATTTTGAAGATATGAAACGGGTAGGAATTAAGCCTTTTATTGTCGGCTTAGTGGCCTCTCTGATCATGGCAGTTTTTAGTATTGTTTTAATCCTGACCTTAGGAATTTAAAAAATATTTTGTATACATTGAAAAAAGTGTTGCAAAAAATGACGATTGATAATATTATATTCTATATAAATTAGTTAAATACTTGTGGAACAAAGGCGTTTCATGTGCGTGTAAAGAACAAAGGTGTTCTGATTCATTCAGGACGCCTTTTTTATATTTTATTTTAATTAATAAGGAGGATGAAAAGATGACAACTAAATCTATTTCGGAAATTTTTGGTGATGATGTTTTTAATTTGTGTAACATGAAAGCCAGATTACCCAAGAATGTGTATAAAACTTTAAAGAAGACTATCGATGAAGGGGTAGAACTTGATCCCGGCATTGCTGACGTTGTTGCAAACGCGATGAAGGACTGGGCTTTAGAAAAAGGTGCAACTCATTATACCCATTGGTTCCAGCCGATGACAGGTTCTACGGCAGAAAAACATGATGCTTTTATTTCACCGACTGCCGATGGCAAAACAATCCTGGAATTTTCCGGCAAGGAATTAATTAAAGGTGAGCCGGATGCTTCTTCTTTCCCCAGTGGTGGTATCAGGGCTACTTTTGAAGCCAGAGGATATACTGCCTGGGATTGTACATCACCGGCCTTCGTCAGAGACCATGTGCTGTGTATTCCTACTGCATTTGTTTCTTATACAGGTGAAGCTTTAGATAAGAAAACTCCTCTGTTAAGATCCATGGATGCTTTAAGTAAGCAGGCTTTAAGAGTGCTGAAATTGTTTGGTAACACAACTGCTAAGAGAATTATAACTACTGTAGGGCCTGAACAAGAGTACTTCTTAATTGATAAAAAATATTATGATCAACGCAAAGACTTAGTTTATACCGGAAGGACTTTATTTGGGGCGATGCCTCCTAAAGGTCAGGAATTAGAGGATCATTATTTCGGCAGCATTAAAGAACGGATCGCTGCTTTTATGAAAGATATTGATACTGAATTATGGAAGCTCGGGGTCAGTGCCAAGACGGAGCATAATGAGGTGGCCCCGGCCCAATTTGAGATTGCCCCGATATTTAATACGACCAATGTTGCCACAGACCATAATCAATTAGTTATGGATACCATGAAAAAGGTTGCGAACAGGCATGGATTAGTTTGTCTGCTTCATGAAAAACCTTTTGCCGGCATAAATGGTTCCGGTAAGCATAATAACTGGTCAATGAGTACGGATGACGGACAAAATTTACTAGAACCCAGTTCCAATCCTCATGAAAATATGCAATTTTTAACGTTCTTATGTGCAGTAATCAAGGCCGTAGATACTTATCCCGAATTATTAAGATTTGCGGCTTCCAATCCCGGAAATGATCATAGATTAGGTGCCAATGAAGCACCTCCGGCAATTATTTCTATTTTCTTGGGAGATCAGTTGTCAGATATTATCGATCAGATTGAGAAAGGTCCGGCTACAAGTTCTAAGCAGGGCGGAGAGCTGATAACAGGTGCATCGACTTTACCGACCTTACCGAAGGATAATACGGACCGCAACAGAACATCACCCTTTGCTTTTACCGGCAATAAATTTGAATTTAGAATGGTTGCTTCCTCTTTATCCATTGCAGGTCCCAATACGGTATTGAATACGATCGTGGCCCAATCCTTAAAAGAAATTGCTGATCGTTTAGAGAAAGCTGCTGATTTTACCGGTGAAGTTCAAGGGATTTTGCAAGAAATTGTGAAAGAAAACAAGAGAGTTATTTTTAACGGAAATAACTACTCCGACGAATGGGTTGTTGAAGCAGAAAAGAGAGGATTGCCCAATATCAGATCTTTTGTTGAAGCAGTACCTTATCTAATTGATGAAAAGGCGGTAGCTCTTTTTGAAGGTCATGGAGTGTTAAACAATACGGAGCTTCATTCCCGCTATGAAATTTTCTTAGAACAGTATGTAAAAACCATCAATATTGAAGCCTTGACTATGATTGATATGGCTAAGAGACAAATACTGCCTGCTGCCGTTAAATATTCGACTGTTTTAGCTCAATCCATAAACGAGATTAAAGCAACCGGTCTGGCTGCGGAAACTACTGTTCAGGCTGATCTGCTGCAAGAATTGTCCGCGGCATTAGTGACTTTTAAAACCGATACAAGTAAGCTGGAAAAAGTGCTGGCAGATGCCGGCTCTCAAGAAGAAATATATGAGCAGGCTTTAGCATTCCGTAAAGAAGTATTTGAAGTAATGAATGATTTAAGGAAAACAGGTGATCTGATAGAGACCTTAGTTGATGGTGCTTTATGGCCGTTCCCGACTTATGGCGACATGCTGTTTGATCTTTAAAAACAAAGCAAATTAAAAAGGAGCTCCCCGCTCCTTTTTTTTTTGCTTAAGAAAAATGTTACTCTAACTTTAACACCGTACTAAGGGGTTTGAGGGTAAACCGGACGGCAAAACCAATTAAAAGACCGGTTATGATACCTGAAATGAGTAAAAAAGGTAAATAATAAAAAAGATCGGCATTCTTTATTATTAGGCTGGCAACTGCTATTTGGCCGGTATTATGGGTAACCGCACCGGCCACACTTATGGTCGGCAGGCTAAAAAAACGGTTAAAACGTTTATATAAGACGGTCATTACAATGGTACTGGCTAAACCGCCTGCAATACTAAAAAGAAAGGCAGAGGGACCCCCGCCGAAAAGTGAGCCTAAGAATGTCCTGCCTATTACAACGATTAAAGCTTCTTTAAAGCCGAAAATAATCAAAGTAAAAAGAGTTATGATGTTGGCTAATCCCAATTTTCCTCCGGGTACGGGGACGGGGACCGGAATAAATCTTTCTAAGACGTGTAAAGCAAGAGCCTGTGCGATTAAGAGACTAAGAATAATTAATTTTCTGGTCGGCATTACCTGATCACTTCCTAAAATGATAAATCATCAATGTCCTTGGCCTGACTTTTTCCTTCAATATAAATTACCACTCTGTTCGGCAGACAGACGATATTTTGTCCGATTTTAGATATCTGACCGGTTTTTACGCAAACTTTATCCGGGCAGGAAGCAGCGGCAACATAAATAAGCTCTCCATCCTGAATGATCTGGACATATTCGTTATTAGGCAGATTAACCTGTATTTCTTGTTTGCTGCCGCTGCTTAAGGATATCTTCTGATAAATGCTGCCGTTTACTTCAATAACAGCAGTTTTCTCCCGGGTATCAGGCCATATTAGGTCCCGGGCCAGCCAACCGATCATAGCAATGAGCAGGATGATGACAATTAAGATATCGCCTTTTTTCAGCTTCATTTGTATACACCACTTTACTTTTGTAATTTATATTCATCTTTAACAATTTGAAAAATGTCACGATCAATTCCTGAAGAAACAAATACCTTTTTCTCTGTCGTGATGAAAATTGCCTCTGTATCAGGCAGCGTTTCTATTAATTCCATCCCTTTTTCCAGACCCAGCAAAAAAATAGTTGTTGAAAGGGCATCGGCATCTGTGGAATTTTTCGTAATAATTGAGACGCTGTTCAAATTATTAGCGGCAGGATAACCGGTCCGGGGGTCGATAATATGGTGATATCTTTTCCCGTCTTGCTCCAGATATCTTTCATAAGTACCGGAAGAAACTAAGGCTTGGTTGTCTAATTTTACAATACCCATGTAATCTCCTCTCGGCGTCTCAGGGTCTTGCAGACCTAAGCGCCAGGATGAACCATCGGGCTTAGTATTTAAGACCAGAATGTTTCCTCCTAAATTAATAATCCCATGTTCAATGCCCTTTTTCCTTAATATCCTGGCTGCTTCGTCAGCGGCATAGCCTTTGGCAATTGCCCCTAAGTCAACAATCATACCCTTTTCCTGGAGCTTTGCCTGCCGGGAATCTTTATTTAAATGAAGATTATTGTAATTAATAAGGGGGAGTTTTTCCTGTATTGTAATGTCAGCGGGGACCCGGGCCTCTTCAGTGCCGATATCCCATAACTTTACCAGAGGGCCGATGGTAATGTCGAATTTACCCTGGGACAACACGGAATAATCTTTCCCTTTGGCAAGGACAAAAAAGGTATCAGGGCTTAAGGTAACAAATTCCTGGCCTGCCAAGGCATTTAGTTTAATAATTTCGCTTTTATCCGTATCCTTGTTGATCGTCATTTTATCTTCGATTTCTTGAACACGTGCAAAGAC
This sequence comes from Peptococcaceae bacterium, assembly GCA_049366715.1. Classification (GTDB taxonomy): domain Bacteria; phylum Bacillota; class Peptococcia; order Peptococcales; family BICA1-8; genus JBMNCQ01. The sequence continues at coordinate 149,498 of JBMNCQ010000009.1, forward strand.
TTCCGGGAAAATATTTTCGTCTGCAATATCATCGAAAATAGTTATTTTTACAATGGTACCCATTAAAAATGCGGTTTGAGCCGTAGGTTCACTTCCGTCGCGGACTTCCGGGGTTTTAGAGCAGCCTGTCCAAGTAATTAAGAAGCTAAATATTAAAAGTAAAAAAAATATCTTTTTCCGCCGCATTATCTGACCTCCAAGAATAATTTCCAACAATTATATTTTACCATGAAAAATTATAGCTAACCTTATTAATAATAGTCTGCTGAAATTTATTGTTTAAAAAGAGAAAGCACTTAAAAAGCGCCTTAATGCGATATTAATGTTTATTTTGCATCTTGGAGTGCTTCACCTTCGGCTGTTTGAGGTTCTTCCTTCAGATAAATTCCTACCGGTTCATAAGAAATAATTATAAAAATCATTGCCTATCATATATTTAAAATATTAATCATTGTTATAATAATTAACGGCAATGATCACAAAAACCGCTATTAATAACTTAAAATAAGAGGAAATAGAAGAAAGCGTATAAAATAATATAAAGATCGTATAGACTTGACTAATATTTTATACATGAAGTATAACATTGCAATAAAAATATTTATGATAAAGCAAGATATTTTACGGGGTTAAGTTATGATAAAAGAACAATAGAAAGTTAATAATAACTATAAGGACCTTCAAGCAGACAAATATGACAGAATAAAAGTTAGCAATCTAAATGTAAATTAAAGTGATTAATGTTTACATATTGTAATATTTGATTTTCTTAGTATATAATTGTGTTATATAAAATCTTCTAAATTATATAAATACGATCATTTTGCTGTTTATATCCGGGAAAGAGTGATATAAAATAGCCTTGATATTTATATAAAGGATGATAAATTTTATGATGGAGTGTAAGTAAAACATGAATAAAACAATTGATTTGAAAGAATTATCCAGAAAAGCAGATATACTTAAAGCAATTGCCCATCCGGTAAGATTATGCATTGTTAAAAATTTGCTTGATATTAATTCGTGTAATGTGACAGCAATGCAAAACTGTCTGGATATCCCCCAGTCTACGGTATCACAGCATTTAGCCAAGCTTAAATCCGCAGGGATTATCGAAGGGGAAAGACACGGGGTAGAAATCATTTATAAGGTGGTAAATGCTGAGGTCAAAAAAATTGTTGAAGCAATTAAATAAGGTTCCCAAAAAAGATTTCCTTTTTTATTTAAAAAAGGAAATCTTTTTTGGGAACCTTTTCGTGAATATATCGTCTGCTTAATTATAAGCCGGCTTTGCTAAGGGGAGTTCCGTAAGGACTTTTACCGGTTCTTAATCAAAAATTAACGGAAATTGAGTTGTAAAAATTTAGAAAATCATTGTATAATGTGTTTAAAATGTTTATGAAAGTGGTAAAATATATTCATAAGATTAAATTGATTTAAATATAATGAACAGTGGTCTTTCGTTAGGACTTTAGTTACAGAAAGATAGGACCACCATCTATTTCGTAATAAGAAAATTTTTTATACAATTAGTTTAAAGCCAGGAAAGGATGCGGAAAAAATGATTATAGTTAATGTGATAGTAATTTTTTTGACAATAGCTTATGTGGCTAAAAGAATGGCCTGATTATTAAAAAGGTATCCCTGGCCGGGGATACCCTTTTTATTTATAATGGGGAAATTCGGATACTTTGTCAACAAGGAGGTCCCGGAAAAAAATTTACATTGCGGGAAAATACTAAAGCAGTCATTCTCTGATCTTTTCGTGTTTTGAACTTTAATACATTGGGTATGATTAATAAAAAAAGGAGTGATTGAGATGCAGGCGCGAGATATTATGACAGAAACAGTGGTCACCGCTAAACCGGAGCAAACTGTTGAAGAAGTGGCTAAAATTTTTATAGAAGAGAAAATAAGCGGTATACCGGTTGTGGATAAGGATAATAAAGTCATCGGGATAATCAGTGAGGGGGATCTGGTTTTTCAACAGAAGAAAGTTACTCCTCCTGTTATAATCAGATTGTTTGACGGTATTTTAGAGTTAGGACAACAAAAATTTTATCAGGAAATGAAAAAAATAGCCGCTTATAAGGTAGAAGATTTAATGACCGGAGAAGTTATTGCTGTGGAGCAGGATACGGATATTAATGATGTCGCTACTCTTATGGTTAATCATAACATTAACCGTGTACCGGTGCTTGCTGAAGATAAAAAACTTTTAGGAATAATTACCCGTCATGATATAATCAAGAATATTTATAAATAATGGAAAGGAATGTATGAAAGTAGCGGAGGACAGCTTTAGTAAACTTAAAAAAAAGATAATTGTATATAGTAAGCTGATTGGTATTGATAAAATCGGATTCACTACCGGAGAGCCTTTTACTGAGGTTATACCTGTTTTAGAAGAACATAAGCTGAAAGGTTTTGCGTCAGGACTAGAAGCAAAGGATATACGGCTCCGGATTGATCCTAATCTATCTTTGCCCGGTGTTAAATCAATAATTTCCATAGCAGTTGCTTACCCTAATCAGATTGATTATCGTGCTGATGATCAAGAGCCGCGGGGAATGTTTGCCAGGGTCTCTTGGGGAAAGGATTATCATGTAGTCTTGAGAGAAAAGCTTATGCTCCTTGCTGCTTATCTTAGAACACTTGTGCCCGAGTGCCGAACCTGCCTGATGGTTGATACCGGTCCTCTATCCGACAGGGCGGTAGCCAGGAGGGCCGGCCTGGGCTGGATAGGCCGAAACGGTAGTTTGATAACCAGGGAATTTGGGTCTTTTGTCTATTTAGGAGAGCTTTTAACTGATCTGCCTCTTGAAGCTGATTGTTTTACTGCCGAAGGCTGCGGAGAATGTCGGAGATGTATAGCTGCCTGTCCGGCCCAAGCCATTCAGGGGAATTCCCTGATAGATTGCCAAAAGTGTTTAGCTTTTCAAACGATTAATAAGGGATCTTTAACGGATGAAACAAAAGAAAAAATAGCCGAAAATACTTATATATATGGGTGTGATGCCTGTCAGCTGGCCTGTCCTTTTAATAAAGATAAGAAAAATGATTGGCATCAGGAGTTTCGGGCCGAATACTGTCTCCTAAATCCTTCCCTTAAGGATTTATTGCAAGTATCTAATAAAGAATTTACCAGACGATATGGCAGTTTCTCCGGCAGCTGGCGGGGTAAAAAAGTATTACAGCGCAATGCTTTATTTATTCTAGGTAGCTTACAAGATAAAAAAAATTTACTCATATTGCAAACTATCCTGCAGGAAGATCTGCGTCCGGATATCAGGGCAGCGGCGGCCTGGGCAGTGGGAAAGCATGATTCTCCTGAAGCCTGCCGAATTTTGGAACTGAGCCTGCAAAAAGAGCAGGAGCCTCTGGTTAGTAAAGAAATAAAAAAAGCATTAACGAAACAACAGAGATTTAAAACTAGTCATTAGGCGGTACTGACTAGTTTTTTTATGTTAAAGCAAATCCTGCTTATAAATTTATCAAGGGTTAATGAACAGGTGGAAAAGCGTGTTGGCGGAAAGGGGCAAATATATGGTTTTATTAAAAGGATCCCGAATAAAATTATCCGGAGTAAAAGGGGAACGGGTTTTAACGGAGAATATTAAGATAAGTGATTTAATTATGAGGTGATTTACTTGTTTTCTAAAAAAGATTTTGCAGAGGTTCGGCAAAGAATCCGACCATATATTCATAAAACCGATATGATCTGCTCCCGGACCATAAATGAGATGACAGGCAATAATTTGTTTATTAAGCCGGAGTGTCTACAAAAAACAGGTTCCTTTAAGATAAGGGGGGCTGCCGGCAAAATAACATCTTTACAGGGGAGTAACAGCAAAGGATTAGTAACGGCTTCATCGGGAAATCACGGGCAGGCGGTGGCCTATATGGCTAAAGCTTTTAATATCAAAGCTGCAATTGTTGTACCTGATAACGCACCTGAAGCTAAACTTAGGGCCATCAAAGCTTATGGGGCGGAAGTCGTTTTAGTCGGACCGAAATCCAGTGAGAGATTAGAGATGGCCGGCAAAATTTCCCAGGAAATGGGATATGTTTTTATACCGCCCTATGATGATTATGATGTGATAAAAGGGCAGGGAACGATAGCCTTGGAAATATTGGAATGGAGTGAGAACATCGATAAGATTTTTGTCCCGGTAGGAGGCGGGGGATTACTTTCGGGTATTGCCGCTTGTATTAAAGGGATTAATCCCCGGGTTAAGGTTATTGGAGTTGAGCCTCGGGGAAGCTGCTGTATGTATACCTCACTTAAATCCGGGGCGAGGACGGAAATTTCACCTAACACGATAGCAGACGGATTAAGAACTGTAATACCCGGACAGTTGACTTTCCCTCTGGTCCAAAAATATGTTGATGATCTCATTTTAGTTGAGGAAGCAGAAATAAAACAGGCCATGAAGATCGTTATGGAGAGAATGAAGGTTATGATCGAACCCAGCGGGGCAGTTTCTGTCGCCGCGGCTTTAAAGGAAGAAGGCAGGGGACTGAAGCTTGTCGCGGTAGTAAGCGGCGGAAACTTGGATATAATGAGAATATCGGAATTATTCGCTTAACTATTTCTAAAATTGGAGGAAGAAAAATTGCGCTATTTTTTTTATTGGTATCTGTTTAGGTTGTTCTTAGGCAACCCATTATTAGCGTTGTTATTAGTTGCCGTCATCTATCTGGTTCTTGACCGCCAATTTATCGGACTGCTGCCGGATATTTTTAAGCCCTTTAAAAGGCGCAGCAGAATAAATACTTTAAAAGAAGAAGTAAAGCTTAATCCGGCAAATGTTAATGCCTATAAAGAATTAGGGCAGATGTATCTGGAAAGTAAAAGGTATCAGGAGGCGATAGATTATTTTGAAAAAGCTCTCAGCAAGCTGGGGGATTATGCAGATGTCCACTTTTACTTAGGTAAAGCATGTTTTTTGTACGGACAACAGGAAAAAGGTATAGAAGAGCTTCAACAAGCTTTACGGTTAAATAGTAAGGTAGGCTATGGCGAGCCCTATATTTACCTTTTAGACTATTACATAGTCAGGGGTAAAGAATCAGCCGGTATTGATGCGTATCTGGAACAAGTAGAACGTTTCGGAACCCCGGAGATTTTATATAAAGCAGGTGACGTATTATTAAAACATGGAGATCAAAGGGGCAAAGGTTTATTGAGAGAAGCACTTGCCAATTATAAAGCGATCCCCGGTAATTTTAAAAAGATGCACCGGCGCTGGGCTTTGCTGGCTAAATTAAAAACTATGCGATAAGAGTGGGAGAGAAGATGTTAATCAGAAAAGCAGTATTAGAGGATTTACCCCAAATTACGGATATCTATAATTATGCTGTTTTGAATTTAACAGCTACCTTTGATGAGGAAGAGAAAACAATAACAGAAAGACAGCAATGGTTTGCAACACATCAAGATGAAAGATTTCCTTTATTAGTAGCGGAGAAAGAGGGAGAAATAGTTGGCTGGGGTTCTCTTTCTCAGTTTAGACCCCGGGCCGGTTACCGTTTTTCCGGAGAAACATCGTTATATATCCGCCATGACATGTATGGACAAAATATTGGTACTCTCCTTTTAGCTGAATTAATCCGTTTAGGAAGGGAAAATGGTCTCCATTCTTTATTGGGGATCATTGTTGACAGTAATCTGGCAAGTATTAAGCTGCACAGCAAATTTGGCTTTGAAATAGCCGGCCATTACCGGGAGGCAGGTTTTAAGTTCGGACGCTGGCTGGATGTCAATGTAATGCAGAAGATGCTGTAAATTAGTGATTGGTTGCTGGTGACTAGTCGTTTAAAAAAAACCGGTATCAGCGGTGAATATTTTATCCACCGCTGATACCGGTCTTTTTAAAGTGCAATGTAAAATTTCCCGCCGGACTGCCGTTAAGCTTTTTTGGTTATTGTCAATCCGGCAGTTGCTGTTAATAAGCCGTATACTGCTAAGGTAATTAAAGAATCGGCCGTATGATGCAATGCTGTGCCTACTCCCACGACAACTCCCGCTTTGTATAAAGAAAAGCCGAAGGGAACAACGACTAAAGCTTCTGTAAAAGCATGGATTGGCAGCGTGGCGATTAAGACTGTTTTAAGGGAGTAGCCTTTTTGGAACATATAAGCACCAATGACGGCAAAAATAGCATGCATAGCAGCTCTTGCGCCAATTACAGGACCGAGCTTTAAGAAAAAACCAAAAGCAGAACCTGCTCCAACGATAAAGGCTACCAAAGGGTTTACCGTCATGGCCAGCATTACCGGGACATGCGAGGCCAGCGTCGCACTAAAGGGGGGAATCGTAATACCCAGAAAGCCTCCGAAGGCTAAAGGAATAATTAGTGCTAAGGCGGTTAACAAGGCCCCTAAAACTAAATCTTTAACTTTCATCATAAATTCCTCCTCACTGTCTTTACATCTGTCATGACAGCATTATACATCAAAAATTAATAATGGTAAAGTATTTTCTGATGATTTGAGTTGATTAATTAAATTAAAAAATAAGGTGTCTGCAGAGTTATATTGACCTCTTCAATTAACATGCAAAAATAAATTAGACCCAATTGGTATAAATAACCATTTAGACCTAAAACAAATAAGTATTACGACGCATTTGACTTTAGAAATAATGAGTGATTGGCCGCAAAGCTTTTATAAACTATTAGAAATTCAAAAAATGAGATATACATAACTGGAATACATGGGGGCGGCAAAGGAATTACTAGCGAAATTAAAGATGTAGTAAAAAAATTCATTAAGAAAATTTAAAATATCATGCTGCACACTATGTAGATTTAGCGACATAACTGAAAAATAAGTTATATATGGATATTAGTAGAAAATTACGAAGTGCTGAAATGGTTAGAAAAAACGGAGGATAAAATAATGAGACGAAAACTTGCAATAATTGTACTATTTGTAATTGTAGTATTCCTTACTACATCATGCACAAAACAACAAGAGGAAATCGAAATTTATTCTTTTAGCGGTGAAAATAATACAATAACCATAAATAATGGTTTAATTATTGTAACTGATGATTTAGAAAAATTTATTGGTGGAGATTTGACTTTTAAAGGTGAAGAACCGTCAGATGTCAAATACAGTTTTACGAAATTCTATTTTTACAAGGATGGGGTTGAAACTACCATTTTAAGTAATTCTGAAAGCATTGAAGGTACCACGAAGGGGACATATATTTCACCAGATATGGGTTCAATAAGTTCAAAAAATTTATTTTATGGTAATGATTTGGAGCAAATCAAGAAATCGTTAAATTTTTCGGTAAGTGGAATTTTCATGAATGGGAAAAATTTTGAATATAATTTAGTTCTTGATGTAAAAAAAGCTTATTAAACTAATATTAAGAAAAAAAATTAGTAATGTTTGTAGTTAAGATGTAATTTCCCTAGTCAATAATATAAGCAATTACTTCATCTATGCTGCACATTTCAACAAAAATACGCAACTAAGTAGTGTATAAGTGATGCTAATTGTAAATTTATAACAACTTGAGCTGAATAAAAATTGAATAAGTTTATTTTAATTTTCCAATAATTGAGAGAGGGGTACGTTTTTAGGCTAGTATTTTATTGAAATTCGTATAATTCAAACTGAAATTAGTCTATGAGCTACGATTTAAAATTTCATTCACATCTGCTTTAACGAATTCATTTGAAACTCGGAATGAGGACATTCCAAAAGCAGGCAGTATTTGTGCAAGCGAAAAAGTAATGTCTTTCTTGTAACAAAATTTAATAAATGATATATTAAATATCAAGAAAATTATGCTTTTAGATATATTAAGCTTAGTATTTTTGGTTGCAAAATTTTGTAGGATTAGCTAGATGAATTTTCTTAGAAACATAGAAAAAACAGCTTAATCTCTGCAAATTTTCAGGACTTATCGCAAATACTAAAGATAGTGTATGGTATTTATTCCACTTGAGCTTACTTAAAGTATTGTCAGACTGGACGAGGTAATTTTATGCGTTTAGAACAACTGCGTCATCTTATTGAAATTAATAAGCACAGGTCGATATCCGGTGCTGCGAAAGTACTTCTTATTAGTCAGCCTCAGCTCAGCAATTCTGTTAGGAATCTGGAGGAGGAATTAGGCTATAAGATTTTCCGCCGCAATAATGACGGCTTGGTTCCCACTAGTCAGGGCAGAGAAGTCGTAGCTTTGGCTCAGGAAATTATTAATTATGTCGGAGAAATAAAGGCCACGTCTGCTAGCTGTAGTGATTTGACCGGCAGTTTAAACGTCGCGCTGGGGCCGGACATTTTTAATACTTTTGCTTCATTGTTGATTATTGGCTTTCATCAAGGATATCCTAATGTTAATTTAATCATTACGGAAGACCCTGCCTTAGAAATAATCGCAAAAGTAACAAAGAGGACCAGCACGCTGGGAATCATGGGATTACCCTATGGGGATGCCGGTATAATGTTGAAGTATCTCTTTGACAGCAGGAATCTAGCCTATGAAGAACTTTTTAAATATAATTATGTACTTGTCATGGGTGCAGGGCATCCTTTAGCGGTGAAAGACTCTGTCGGACTGTCCGATCTAAAGGAGCTGGTCTTTGTTGATTATCACAAGATTTGCGAAGAATTTCTCAGGCTGGTGGGTTTCTCGTTAAAAAAGAATCACTTGCTTACTGTTGACAATCGTGAAGTTTTTAAACATATTCTTGCTCTGAATTACGGAGTTAGTGTTTGTCCGGATTTATTTGCTTTTAATGAAATCTATTGTGAGCAAGGATTGCTTAACCTGCGGCCCGTTGAAGACATAACGGAAAAATTAGCGGCAACCGTTTACCTTATTTATTCAAAGGATGAGCCGCTGCCTTTTTTGGCAAAGCAACTTATTAAAGTAGTCAAGAAAGAAATGCAGGATTTGCAGGGCATATGTTTCTAAGAAAGGGTAGTTCTCATGCAGTTAGAGCATCTGGAAAAAATTGTTAAAATCGATGAACATAAATCTTTTTCCAAGGCAGCGAAAGATCTGTTTATCAGTCAACCGTCATTAAGTGTTGCCGTAAAAACTTTAGAAAAAGAACTGGGGTATAGAATATTTAAACGGGGCAGCAACGGGGTTGAGCCCACCCGGAAAGGGCAGGAGATTCTGGTGCTGGCTAAAAATATTTTAGAGCTGCAAGGGCAGGCCAAAATGATAATGAACGGAAGACAGAAATTGGTTCGGAGCCTACAGATTGCTCTGCCTCCGGCTTTGGCCGGTACGATTACCCCCCGGCTTATTTTAAAATTCCGCCGTCTGTATCCCGATGTGCAGTTACATATATTTGATAAACCGCCATACGAAATTGCGGAGATGATGGTTAAGGGCTTATGCTCAGTCGGCATCATAAGCAGTGAACTAAGTCAAGAAAATGAAATTTTGGAAATGCTGAATAAAAAAAATATCACTTACGAGGTTTTTTCGGGAAGCATATATTCCAGACTATTTGTTAATAGCAGGAATCCTCTTGCCTGTAAGGATTCGGTAAATATAAAAGAATTACACGATTTTACAATTATTTCGTATAAAGATAATTATTTAAAAACATTTGGACGACAAGCAAAGGTTATTACCGTTAATGACTTTGAATTAATAAAAAAATTGCTCAAGGAAAATTTTGGAGTGGCTGTACTTCCGGAAATTATTGCTATCAATGATTTGTTTATAGAAAAGGGCATAATTAAGGTTATTCCCATTGATGATATGCGGGCCTTAGGTATAATTTACCTTCTCTATCCCAATAAAGAATTTCTGTCCCGTATCGAAAGTGAATTGATTGATATTCTTAGGGAGTTAACTATTGAACTGATGTCTGAGGAAGCATAATATCTAGCCGGCGCCGGATAAAATAACTAAGACCTGTGAAGGATAAGGTCTTAGTTCTTTTTATTTTCTAAAGACTCCAGGAAGTTTTTGTGAAAATAATTATGGATTATATATTTTTTCGTATATGAGCTATAAGCAAATCGGTATTATCCATAAGATTTTTTTTGGTATATAATCATCAGTGCATTATGATTTTTATAAAAATTTTTTATTTAAGGAGGTTTTTTTATGGGTCATCCAACGGTTCATCCGGCAGGTGTGACAATTTATAACCCGGAGAAATGTTTTAACGGCTATACGATATTCCATGCCCAGGAAACGGGCGCGACTTTGATTGATATGAACGGCGGCGTTGTGAATCTCTGGGAAGATTTGCTGGGATTCCCCAGTGTTTTATTAAAGGGCGGGTATGTGATCGGTAATTTAGGAGAAAGAAATACTAATTTCGGTTTTCAGGATCAGATAGATTTGGTTCAGGTGGATTGGGACGGCAATATCGTTTGGAAGTTTAACCAATTAGAATATGTCGAAGATCCCGGGGAAGAACCTCAATGGATGGCAAGACAGCACCATGATTTTCAGAGAGAAGGTAATCCGGTAGGTTATTATGTTCCTGGTATGGAAGCTAAAACTGACGGAGGCAATACCTTGATTTTGTGCCATCACAACCTGTATAATCATGAAATTACGGATAAGAATTTACTTGATGATAAAATTATTGAAATTGACTGGCAAGGCAATATTATTTGGGAATGGACTTGTAATGAGCATTTTCATGAATTGGGGTTCAGTAATGCGGCTAAAAATGCTCTGTTTAGAGACCCGAATCAAACTAAAGGCGGCGCCGACTGGATGCATATCAACTGCATGGCCCCTTTAGGACCCAATAAGTGGTATGACTCAGGTGACGAACGGTTCCATCCGGATAATATTATATTAGATGGCCGGCAAACCAATATTATGGCCATTATCTCTAAAGAAACAGGTAAGATTGTTTGGAAGCTGGGACCTTATTTTGGTGATGAAGATGCCCAAAAGATCGGCCCGATTATTGGACAGCATCATACTCATATGATTCCTCAGGGTCTCCCCGGAGCAGGAAATATTTTGATTTTTGATAATGGCGGCTGGGCCGGTTATGATGTCCCCAATGAATTCTGTTCCACTGGCAATAAAGCCTTGCGCCGTGATCACTCCCGGGTGCTGGAAATTGATCCCACAACGATGAAGATTGTCTGGCAGTTTACCCCCAGAGAAATGGGGTGTTTGGAACCTTTTCATGCTTCTCATTTCTATAGCCCCTTTATTAGCAGTGCGCAAAGATTACCCAACGGAAATACTTTAATCACGGAAGGATCTGACGGACGCTTATTAGAAGTGACCGCTGACCATGAATTGGTCTGGGAATATATTTCTCCTTATTGGGGGCAGATATTTCCGATAAATATGGTCTACCGGGCCTATAGATATCCGTATGATTATGTTCCCCAGTTGGAAAAGCCGGCAGAAGTGGCAATTGAACGCATTAGTGAAATTGATTTTAGAATGCCGGGGGCTAAAGGTAAAGAACCGCAGAGAAGAGTTAAAGTAGCCGGTACGAAGGGTTATAAAGAAGTATTCGGATTCTGCGTGCAAACAGAAGAGTAAGATAATGAAAAGCAGCATATCAACAGGTAATCACCCTGTTGATATGCTGAAAATATTAAATTACTTTAGCGCCGGCCGGTCAATATCTATAAAAGAGCGTGACCTTCGATACGATTGTGCTAATTTTCACGTTTGGATTAGCACATTGCTGATTGTGCCCTGATATATTCTGCCCATTTGCTATCTATACATTAAAAGGAGGAAAGAAAATGACTGAATTAAAAACAGCCGATAAAACGGCCGGATTAAAAACAGGCAATAAACTGGAGTTTAATTGCGAATTAAAAAAATTAGCAATTTTCCTGGTTATTGTTGCCATAGGCTGGTTAATGCCTGCCTTAGGCAGTATCACAACAATTGGAGTCAGAGTTCTTTTTGTTTTTATTGCCATTGTTTATGGATGGAGTGCGAGCTCTGAAATCTGGCCGAGTTTGTTGGCTGTATTATTGCTCCCTTTTACCGGAGCAATTACGTTTCCTCAATTGATAGGGTCAGGCTGGGGGACAGATGTCGGTTTATTTATGATTATGCTGTTTGTTTTACTTAGATTTTTGGAAGAACAGGGTGTCAGTCAATATCTGACTGCCTGGCTATTAAGCCGGAGATTTCTACAAGGTCATCCGTGGCGTTTTCTCTTCATGCTGTTTCTGGCAGCTTATCTAGTAGCCAGTTTGATTCATATTTTCGTAGGTGTATATCTTGTTTGGGGGATTGTCTACAGTTTAGTTAACGCTCTTGGTTATAAACCTTTTGATAAATTCCCAACCGTACTGATTTTCGGAGTCGTCTTAATGGGTGCCCTTAGTTTAAGTGCAATGCCGTGGGGCGCTAATTCTATTGTACTTTTGGCCTTTTTTACAAATATGTTAGGGAATGGCGTTGATATCGGGAAGTACCTCATATACACGCTCCCCTTAGGTTTGGTGTCTATTATGACATATTTATTGATGTGTAAATTTATCTTCCGTCTTGATGTCAGTGCGTTGAAAAATATGGACGGTGACTTTATCAATACTGAGGATTTAAAACTAACAACTGCTAAAAAAATCGCCTTGGGCGCACTGGCTGCATTTATTATTATTTTGCTAACGCCGACATTACTGCCCAAAACCTGGGCAGTTACTGAGTCGTTAAGCTCGATGGGATATACTGGGAAAATAATTCCGATTTTCGTTGTTTTAGCTATGATTAGAGTAGATCATAAACCAATTTTTAGTTTTGTTCAGTTAGCGGCAAAAGGGGTAAATTGGAGGATGATGGGCATACTTATTGTTGTGCTTCCTCTGGGTGTCTGCCTTAATAATGAAGCTACAGGGCTTGCCGCATTTTTATCCCAATCCCTGCTCCCGATCTTTAATGGCATGTCTCCTCTGGCCTTTTTAGTTGGGATTACGGTAGTAACGATTGTACTAACGAATTTCTTAGCCAATATGCCGGTAGCTATGCTTTTAATGCCGGTAGCTGTTAATGGAGCGGCCTCTTATGGCATTAATCCGGAACAGATTGGGTATCTGCTTATTGTAGCGTGCACTCTGGCCTGGATGACACCGGCTGCATCTCCTGCCGGGATGCTGTTATTTTCCAATAAAGAATGGCTTTGTCCCAAGGATATTTTTAAATTCGGCATTCCTACAATGATCTGTATAGCGATTATCATTCTTTTGGTCAACTATTTCTGGCTGGGCTTATTTTATTAGTGTTTAAGCCTGCAGGCGGAAAGACTAATAATAAAAAAAGGCGTATCAATTTTTGTTTTTGATACGTCTTTATGTTTAGTAATTGCATTATTTAAGTATCAATAAATTCGGAAAGGAGGAACGACCATGGCTGAAGTTGATAAAAAACAGTTGGAAGAGCTTACTTTTGCCGGTGACATTTTCTATCATGTTGAACATACCTGGGTTAAAGTAGAGGGAGAAGAAGCCAGAATTGGGATTAGCGATTATGCACAAGATCAGTTGGGAGAAATAATCTTTATTGAATTGCCTGCTGTTGGGGATGAATACAAGCAGGGTGAGGTATTTGGGCAAGCAGAATCTGCGAAAACAGTGTCTTCCCTTTATATGCCGATAAGTGGAAAAATAATAGCGCTGAATGAAGAACTGGAGGATGACCCGGAGATCGTGAATCATAGTCCTTATGAGAAGGGCTGGATGATTGTTGTTGAGCCCCAAAACCTAAAGGAAGCGGAGCAGCTGCTTTCTAAAGATGGTTATGTCGGTATGCTAAAGGACGACCGGCAGTAAAGCTTTAATTTAAGGTACTAATTTAGGAGTGATTCAACATGGATGTTACAATTTATACGGCAACAGGCTGTGCCCGTTGTAAGATAGTAAAAAGTTTTATGAATGAACAAAACATTACTTTTCTCGAAAAAGATATGAAGGCAGAAGGTAAAGAAGATTTTCAGGCATTTTATAAAGCAAATCGTCATGGGATTTTCCGCGGACCTGACGGCATAGAATTCCCCATTATTACAGACGGTAAAGAAATCCGGCAAGGAATAGGTGCCGCAATTGCTTATCTGCATTCCGGAAGAAAACTGGAGGGATTTTTTAGTGTAGGTACCCTCCATAAAGAATGGGTCGATGGTATTCATATCTCCGGCGGCCGTCTTGAGCATGCCGATCGTTTTATTGAAGTATTAAGTTATTTAAAAGGAAACAACCTGAAATTACAGATAGATACCACCGGTCAACACAGTGAAATTCTGCAAAAAGTATTTGCAAAAGGTTTGGCAGATGTCGTTATTGTAAATCTTCCGGGATCACCAAAACTATATTCTCAAATCTTAGGGACAGATGTGGAAAGAGAAGATATTAAAAAGACCATAGCTACTGCAATTCAATTTCCGGAATATAAAATTCAGACAACCGTTGTCCCGGTTAAAGGGGATAATGGTGAATATCGTTATTTAACTCCGGATGAAATTGGGGAAACTGCTAAGTTAATAAGTGAAGCAACAGGTAGTAATAAGATACCCTATCTAATCAAAAGATTTAATCCTCCGGGGAATAAGGCTGAAGAAGCAGGCTTGCCGGCATCCCTGACAGCAACACAACTGCTTAGTTACAGAGCGCGGGCCCGGGCTTTTCAAGTCTTTACAGAAATTGAAAAATGATTGGGGCGGGATACCCGGATCAAATCATGAATATATTTTGCCTAAAGCTGTCTTCAGCTTTAGGCTTTTTTGTATAAAAAACCACCTGCTTTGCATCAGATCCAATTTGTTTTCCGTGGATTTATGAAGCAATGCTCGTTTTATTATAAATACAGGAACATGTTACTTTTGAATTAAGTCGTTAAGTTTTCTGCTTTGGTTATAAACATATGTGCCGATGCGATTATTTGTATTGTTATGAACATGATTTCTTTCCTGTTGTTTATATTCTTTGTCCTGTGCATGTTTTTCTTGCCGTGCAACGACTTCTTCAGGAGTAGTAATATTATTGTTATGCCAGTCCTGTAAGGTTTTATCCATATATTTCCAACTGGGGTTTGAGGTAGTGGATGAGGCGATTGTTGCAGCATAGAGAATTAATTCATGACTCAGTTTCCATTGTTTGTTCCACTTTAGATAATATTCTTTATCACTTTCGGTAGGTGCATTACGCTGCCCCAGGTATTGTTTTACTTCTCTTATTTTATGCACAGTGTAATTAACCTGTTTTTTAAACTCCGCAAAGCTATGAATATCTGTAACTTGCGAACCAAAAGCCATTTTGGCAAAGAAAGAGAATTTATAGAGGTGGCGGCACTCTTTATCATAAAAAAGAAACATTTCTGTCAGTAATTCATACGACCATCCATATCTTTGCATAACTTCGCTTAGCTCAGCTTTATCCTTAACACTTAAAAATTTCGCTGTCTTTTTTTCCAGGGATTTGATAAATTCTGAATAGGTCATGCCGTCATTATTTTTTTCCAGGTTTATCTCTACAGGAGTATCACCCATGGTCTTAGAAATAAGGTCAAACATGGGTGAAAGATCGATCATTTGGGCTTCTTTATTCCAGCGTATTAAATTTTTGGCGGCTAAAGCTTTAGCTGCCGAGACTGCATAATGATCCTTTTTATCGATATTATTTACTCCAATGTATAGAAGATAGGTAAGTTTACCTATATCATCAAAAGTAAGACCCAGGGGCTCCATAAAACCAAATAAGTTATTAGGTATGCTCGTACTTCCGCCTTCTAAAAACCATGCGGTGAAGTTCTTTTTGGGCATTTTGATCACTCCTTTATAGTCCCGCGATATTATGTCTATTTAAAATTATAGCAAAGCGTTGTTTAGTTCTAAATTCTATATTTATTTAAAATAAACCTTTAAATAATATTAATTAAAATGATAATGCCGGGTGAATGTGTTCATGAAGAGGCCGGAAGAGAAAGGCCCCGGATACATTTTTTTGAATAATACTTTCATTATTTATTTTGAAATTTTTTCGTATTTTTGTTTTAATATAAAAGAAGGAGGGATGCTGGTGGATAATGCAGACAGAAATGTTCGCAAACAAAGGGCTGTTGAGCAGTGTAATAAAAGAATTGCGTTATTACATAAACAATTTCCGAGACTGGCAGAAATATCTGATTTAGTTCGTTCCCTGGCCTTAGAAAAATTAAGGGTTAATTTTATAAAGAAGGATTTTGTAAGATCCGGGCAGATCGATGATGAGGTATTCCAATTAATGGCGGAGCGAGAAGCAATACTGAAGATGAATGGTTTAACCATTTCCGTATATGAACCTGATTGGGAATGTAAAAAATGTAAAGATGACGGCTACATTGAGCCGGGTGTTTTATGTGACTGTCTAAAGCAGGAGCATATAAACCGCATCTTTGACCAAAGCGGGATATCTGAAAAAATGCGGATCAAAACCTTCTCTAATATCAATATTAATTTCTATAAAGATCCGCAAAGTGTAGAGAATTTTATGAAAAAATGCCGGAAAATGGTCTCTGATATTGAGCAGGGCAGTTCTGTTGAGAATATTTTGCTTTTTGGTAATGTTGGCAGAGGAAAAACTCATTTTGCAATGGCCATTGCCAATGCCTTGCTTAATAGAGGAATTACCGTTATTTATAAGCGTTTTAATGAGTTACTTGACATTATGAGAGAAGCTGTGAATAATAATATTCCCGAGGATATTGCCCATATAAAAACGGTATCGCTGTTAGTTATTGATGATTTAGGCGTAGAGAATTTAACTCCTTTTAAGGAAACACAACTTCTTTCAATTTTAGATGATAGAAATTTTCATGATAAACCCTGGATTATAAATACAAATTTACTTTTAGAGGAAATTGAAAAAAGATATGGGAGTAGAATTGCGGACCGAATGCTGGAAAATACGATTAAATATGAATTGAATTCTGAAATAAGTTACCGGGAATTTCAGACTAGGAATGTAAAGAAGTAAAATGATTTTTTTAGGATGTTATGATTATTATAAAACCGTAAGGCTATCATATCATATTAGCCTTACGGTTTTATTTACGACTATTTTTAAGAAAAATTTTTCCCTCTGCAATAAGTGTAATTCTTTTTTGGTTGCGGTCAAAGAGACGAACGCCTAATTCTTCCTCTGACTTTGGGATAGCAATCGTTACAGAAGGCTGCGCGCCATATGCATTTTTCTGCACTTCTGGTTATATTTTTCAACTTGCAAACCATCTTGAAATATTCCAGTTGACGTAGTTCCCTAGTTTAAGCTTCGTTTAATAATTGTTAATTATATAGCATAGCTAAGGGATATTATTAATTTATTTCTGGTTTTTAGTATTTCCAATGATTTGCGGAAAGAATAAATACGATGAATGGAAGTCATTTTTCGGGCAATATATAAAAGATGTTTTAATGATAAAAAAGAATTATGGTTCCTTGGAGGTTTTAAAATGGAGAGAATTCTTCAGGGGTTTAGAGCTGGAGTGATAGCAGGTATACTTAAAAATAGCTTGGATTTGATTATCTTTCACGGACTGCATTTTCATAAATATCGTTATTTGGACCATGCTTCCGGAGTCTTTTACAGTAATGTTTCCCAAAATATAGCCGAAAGTATTTTTATTCTTTTTGTTGATATTTGGTTTTCCGGGTTACTGGGGCTGATATTTTTCTTAATACTTACAAATGTTAAAGGAGAAAGTTATTTGATGATCGGTATCATATATGGCAGCGGATTATGGGTTGTGCTGCACATCCTTGGTTCGATTTTAAAAGTAACAACTTTTGCAAGCATGAGTGTGAATACTTTACTATTACATCTTCTTACAGATTCACTTTATGGACTAATTTTAGGAAGCTTATATCAAAGATTTTTAGTGAGGAAGACTTGAGAATTGAAAAGACACTAAATGACTGATCAACCGGCAATTGTTTTAATTTATCATTAAAGGGGTAATTGCTAAATAAATATGTATATGAAAAAGGAAGTGTTAATATGCTGCAGGTTAAAGATGAGATCTACTGGGTAGGCATTAAAAACTGGGAATTAAAAAATTTTCACGGAGCGGAGTTTTCCACACCGCAGGGAAGTACCTATAATTCGTATCTTATAAAAGATGAAAAAATTGCTTTGATAGATACTGCCTGGAAGCCGTTTAAAGAGGATTTTGTGGATAATTTAGATCGAGAAGTGGGTTTAAATAACATAGAGATGATTGTAATGAATCATGCTGAAATTGATCATTCGGGAGCATTGCCGGAATTGCTGCATCGTATTCCTGATGTGCCGATTTATTGCACTGAAAAAGGACGGGAAATCATATTTAAACTTTTTCAGAAAGAATGGAATTTTAAATTGGTCAAAACCGGTGATACCCTCGATCTCGGACGTAACCAGCTTTTATTTATTGAGGCTCCGATGCTGCATTGGCCGGATAGTATGTTTACCTTTGTTAAAGGGGCCAATGTATTGTTGTCTAATGATGCTTTTGGTCAGCATTATGCGTCTTCAGGGCTGTTTAACGACGAAGCTGACAGTTGTAAGTTGGATCAGGAGGCTTTAAAATATTATGTGAATATCTTACATCCTTTTAGAAGACTTATTAAACAAAAGATAGACCAGCTTAAATCCCTGAACCTCCCTATAGAGATGATTGCTCCTAGTCATGGGGTAATTTGGCGTAAAAATCCTCTGGATATTGTTGAGCGTTATTACCGCTGGTCGGATGATTACCCGGGGGAAGGGGTGCTGATCATTTATGATACGATGTGGGATTCTACAAAAGCAATGGCCCATGCGATCGGGGAAGGGTTAAAGGCCGGGAATATTCCTTATCGGGTAATCAATTCAACAAAATATGATAATAGCGATATCCTGGTAGAAATATTCAAAGCTACGGGAGTTATTATTGGCAGCCCAACAGTCAATAATGGGGTTCTAAGCTCTATACCCGGGTTGTTGGCAGAAGCGAAAGGCCTTAAATTCACCGGTAAAATCGGAGCGGCTTTTGGAAGTTATGGCTGGAGCGGGGAAGGCATTAAGATTATTGGTAAGCTGTTGGAAGAGGCTAAATTTACCCTTATAAATGAAGGGTTTAAACTAAAATATAAGCCTACTGAAAAAGAATTGCAGCAGTGTATTCAGTTTGGTAAAGAATTTGCATCTAAAGTTAAAGAACTTAGTAACTGAACCGGGGTTTCCCCGGTTTTTTCGTTCTTTAAATGTATACCCTGACCGGAGAGTTATTGTATTTCCAGTATTTGAATAATTTGCAAAAAAGATATGTGCAAAATAAAAAAAACGGTAAAATAAATAAATTTAGCTGAAAATATTTAAATTAGGGCAGCATACTTTGAGAATTGAGAGTATAATAACAAGTGGTACAATAAGAATAGGAGGAAGATTAAAATGTCCAGCAGCTTTCTTATGGTTTTTATCATGTTTTTTTCTCTCATTTTGGGAGGAGGTACCGCTTGGTTAAATACAGGTATTGTAATAACGGGGTTTTATTTTTCCTGGGTTTTATGGACTACTATTTATTTTACGGCTCTTAATCTTGTGATGTTTTTATTCGGAGGGCGGTATTTAAAGATGAGTTATCAGGAAGAAAGCAAATTGATTTTCCCAATTAGAATAGGATTTTTTTTGAGTAGTATAATGTTAGTGATTGAGTACATAAATATTCCCTAGCATTTTAAGGGAAGGAAAGATCGTTTAATGTTTATTATATCAATGTTTTTTACAGGGGGAGATGGTTTTGCATAAATTTTTATTTTATATTATAGCCTTCATGCCTAAATCATTGCGAAAAATGTCAATCGATAAGCTGGCAAGATATTTTCTAAATAAATACGCAATAATCCATGTTGAAGGAATAGAAAATATCCCCCAGGATGGCAATGTGATTTTTATTTCTAACCATTTATCAAATGCTGACGGTCTTATTTTCAAATATCTTTTAGAAAAAATTAAAGATGTCACTTTTGTAGCAGGGGTAAAGCTAAAAGGGGAACTCTTGACTAATCTTGTTTTAGAATTAGTTCCTCATATAAACATCCAGCCTAATAAGCCTGACCGCAAAGCAATCCGCGAGACTATAAATCAAGTAAAGCATACCGGCTCTATCTTTATTTTCCCGGAAGGAACCAGGAGCAGATCGGCTCAGCTATTGAAGGGGCGTTCAGGTGTGGTTTTGATTGCTAAAAACTCAAATGCTCCCATAATCCCTATCGGTATCCGGGGAACTGAAAAATTGCTGCCTGTTAATAGTGACGGCAGGATGAGCAAAGAGTGGTTTAATCAATCAAATGTTTATATAAAAATAGGTGAGCCTTTTTTACTGGAACAATTAGAAGGAGAGGCAGAGTTAATTGATCTGATGATGGAAAAAATTGCTCACTTGCTGCCAAAGGAATATAGAGGCTATTATACGGAATTTCCTTTTAAAAAGGACCGGGAAAAATAGAAAAAAGATATTGAAAATTTACTTGTTTTGAGCGTTAGCACTGGCTGTATGTCGGTGTTTTTTTAATGACAAAGAGACTATTTTTTTATATAATATGTTAATATAATAATGCGTTTAAAGTTAATATTTTTGGTTTTTAGCTAATTTTTTAATATCAATTATGTCATACCGATTAAATTCAATTTTCGGTTTACCTTCCGAGGAAAAACGAAAGATCCATTTATCTTTACCGGCAATTATACCCCGAAAATATCCTTCATAGGCTTCATGGGATGTTTGGATTAGGATGGTATCTCCTAAAAGAATGGACTGTCCTTTCCAGTTCAGGCGGTCAATAAACAGATCTTCATTTTGCTCGATGTGAATTACTTCTAAGATAAGGGTAATAAACAATATGCATAACCCTCCGATTATGAGCAAGCTATTTTCAAACACTATCCTCACCTCCTAATGTATAATAAGCAAAAATATAATTTTGGTGCCGGAAAACTAAGGGGAATAGATTTACGGATAGATAGGCAGGGTAACAGATGAAAAAAAAATTAAATGTAAAATAAAAAATCCTGATTATTAGTTTAATCTGCCCCTTCGTACCCATAACTGTTCTTGGAACTGTACTTTGACCGGATTGCTTAATGCAAGTAAACGGTTTAGTGATATCGTAATCCGCTATGGAGGAGATGAATTCTTATTGATATTTATGGATGGTGAAGAGCAAGGATTGTTAAAATGGCAAGAGAGATTAAATCGTAACCTTGCCCGCTGGAATGCTGAAAATGAATTAATAAACTGTGACTTATCGTTAAGTATTGGGTATAGTATTTATGATGAGCAAAAAGATATTGAAACTGTAATCAAAGAAGCCGATATGAAAATGTATCGGAATAAAGCAACTAAAAAAAATAATAAAGAAATATAATTTTTGCGAGGTGCTATGATGGGAGAAGAAAATGCAGTAAAAATGATGTTCCTTTTAAGATTTATGCTGGCGATCATCTCTTTAGGTGCGGCGATTCTAATGTTTAAATATAAAACGGTAAGTGATGCCTTAAGAATTAATGCCTTTGTAGGATTAGTGGCATCTTTAACTTTTATCAGCATAAGTGCGATTGGTATCGCCAACATGGCCGGCAAAGTCTCTTTTTCTAAACTGGCCTTTACAATTATCGGCGTCTTACTGGTTATCTATGGGACAAGCAAATAAAAAAACCTACCCCGGGGGTAGGTTTTTTTATTTGAAAGTAAATCGTAAAAAATATGATAAATTGCAGGAAAATCTTAGTAAAAGTCGAAATATTTTATACTGTAAGAAATAATATTTCCTTTGCAACCAGCAAAGGTTATAAGGAATACAGTACGGGAATGTTCCCGCGGAGGAAACTGAGAAAAGGTCACATTCCCTGTACTGTAAGAAATAATATTTCCTTTGCAACCAGCAAAGGTTATAAGGAATACAGT
>JBMNCQ010000009.1:171480-217449 GCA_049366715.1 Peptococcaceae bacterium
GAAACTGAGAAAAGGTCACATTCCCTGTACTGTAAGAAATAATATTTCCTTTGCAGCCAGCAAAGGTTATAAGGAATACAGTACGGGAATGTTCCCGCGGAGGAAACTGGTTATTTTTTTAAAGGAGTGAAGCTGATGTCACTTTTTGCTGATATAGATCTTAAAGCCGGTGTAAGACAGATTGAAGAAACGATTAACCAACTAAAGGGTGTTGTTACCTGCAGTGTGGTAAGTTCAGATAATGGAAAGATTGCAGAAATTCATATAATCGGCGAAAACAGCCGTTCACCTAAACAAATAGTCCGGGACGTAGAATCCGCATTGCTGGCCGAACTGGGAATTGCAATTGATCATAAGAAAATTAGTGTAGCCCAAAACAAGGAAAGTAATGACACGGCAGCGAAGTATCGGAGGCTGCTCATTAAAGATTTTGAAACGAAAGGTTCTAATAACTGGATTAACGCCAGGGTATCTTTTGTTTTAGGTGAAAATGTATTTGAAGGTAGTGCGGAAGGTCCCAACTCAGGATTAAGCAGATTCAGGTTTTTAGCAATGGCGGCCCTCCAAGCGATTGAGAATATTTTAGAGCAAAAAATCA
This sequence comes from Peptococcaceae bacterium, assembly GCA_049366715.1. Classification (GTDB taxonomy): domain Bacteria; phylum Bacillota; class Peptococcia; order Peptococcales; family BICA1-8; genus JBMNCQ01. The sequence goes on from JBMNCQ010000009.1 coordinate 172,079, forward strand.
GATTGGTATTAGAAGATTTTGCCTGGCAAGGCCTGGCAGGTAAAGAGGTTGCAACGGTAATTATTTCCAGTGTTTCAAACAATCATATCGAGACCTTGGTTGGTGCGTGCTTAGCAGAAACGGATAAGGACCTGGCGACGATAAAGGCTGTGCTGGATGCCATCAATAGGAGATTGGAAATTTTATCGTAGATTTTGGGGTCGTAACCGGAGCGAAGATGAAGAGCGGAGCGGGAAAACCTTACTGATAGCGGAACAGTAAGAGATCTCTTAAAAGGGGGTTTTCCTGTGAAGGCGAAATTTTTTAAAGTTGCATCAGCTTTATTAGCTTTATTGCTAGCTGGTGGTGCTGGTTGGAGATGGTAGCTTTATAAATTGGATACGGCCCCCATTTAAATTTAATTAATGGAATGATGAGACATTATGATTTTTTCTTTAGAAAAAATAAAAAGAACGTATATCTTTAGTATTGTCGCTGTTGCGTTAATCATTGTTCTAACTACAGTTAAAGGCGCAAATTTGACAAATATTAAACCGGCCAATGCTGTTTTTTTTGGCAGCTTAATTGTTATTGCCAATTTATCTCCTATCAAGCTGCCCAGAGTGGGCTCCGTGACCATTACTTTTGCTATTCATTTGGCATGTATAGCTATTTTTGGACCCTTTACCTCTATAATTTCTGAAATCATTTCTTCGGTAGTTTTATATTTTAAACGCAACAAAGCTGAAAGATATAAAGAGATATTTAACGGGAGCCAATTTATTATCTGTATTTTTTTAGGTTCATTAGTAAGTGAGCCCTGGGTCAACGGTCTCACGCGTATTAATATTCAGCAGGGAAGAGAGGTTTTTCTGACCAGCCTCATCTATTTTGTCGTAAATACTTTATTCGTGACTTTAGTAATTAGCCTGGATCAAAAACTAAGACCGTGGAATGTGTGGATTACAAATTTTAAGCTTTTAACACCCCATTACCTCACACTGGCTCCCCTGGGTTTTTTGGTTGCCGCAATATATTTTTACTTAGGGTCTCTGGGGTTATCCTTATTTTTAATCCCTTTACTCTTGGCCAGGCATTCCTTTAAACTCTATATGGATATGCGGGCTAATTATCTTAACACGATCCAAACTTTGATTAAATCGATTGAAGCCAAAGATATCTATACTTCCGGACATTCGGAAAGAGTGGCAAAATATAGTGCGGCGATCGGCAGGGAAATAGGTTTGGATGAACTTGATTTGGAACAGTTGAATTATTTAGCATTATTGCACGATATCGGGAAAGTAGCGATCAGTGATAGTATTTTAAATAAGGTCGGGAAATTGGATGATTGTGAGTTTGATATAATAAAGCACCATCCGGAAATTGGCGCAGAAATTGCGAAAAATATTAAGCTGCTTAAGGACTTTCAAAACTCTATTCTCCATCATCACGAACGCTGGGACGGCCAGGGTTACCCCGATTATCTAAAAGGTGAGGATATCCCGGTGTTTTCAAGGATAATTGCCGTTGCAGATAGTTTTGACGCTATGACCAGTGATCGGTCATACCGCAAAGCCCTTGATTACTCTACAGCCTTGCAGGAGATTGTTATAAATTCCGGAAAGCAGTTTGATCCTAAAATGGTTAAAGCGTTTATTAATGTTATTCCGGAAATAATACCGGATATTGATTTAGCAGTTCTGGAAAATAATAAATATGATACGGGAGAGATTTATGTTTGTTGAAAGTCTTTTAGCCGGCATTTTCGTAGCTTGGGTAAGAAAAGGAAAAATAAAGAATCTGGGGCTAATTCAACTGCAGCGAATTAGCCTTTTATTTGCGGTACTCTTTGTGCAGATGATTATAGATTTACCCGGTGTGATGATACCCGGACAGATTGGAGTAATAATGCATATTTTTTCCTATGTATTATTATTTTATTTTTTTTGGATAAATAAAAACCGGCTCAATTCTTTGATCCTAACCGGAGCCGCCCTGAATTTTTCCGTTATTTTATTTAACGGTTCAATGCCCGTTGCAGCGAAGCACATGTCTAGTGAGGCTGTTGAGCAGCTAAAAGTGAGTATTACGCATTCTTTGCTGACTGCAGATACAAGACTGGCTTGGCTGGCAGATATTATTTATGTGCGCTGGCCGCTGAGGCAGATGCTGAGTGTAGGTGATTTTCTTCTGGATATCGGGGTGTTTGTTCTTATCCAAAAGGTCATGTTAAAGCAAGTAAGTGCTAAATCGAATACGCATAGTTATGGGGGATAATGATGGTTCGTTTTATGATAAACAGAATGTGCGGCGCTCTAATAACCATCTTTCTGATTACGACCATTACCTTTATTTTGATGCATGCCATACCCGGCGACCCTTTAACCAGGGATAAAAGTATTCCTGATAGCATCAAAAAGAATATTAAGGCCAAGTATCATCTGGACGATCCTCTTTGGAAACAGTATACGATATATTTTCAGCGTGTTGCGAAAGGGGATCTGGGACCTTCTCTCAAATATCCCGGGATTACAGTAAATCAAATCATAGCCAGAGGGTTTCCGGTCTCTGCTCAACTGGGGGCGGCTGCTCTGGCCCTAATGCTTGTTATTGGAATACCGGCGGGTATTATGTCGGCGCTATGGCAGAATAAATGGCCGGACCGTCTGGCGATGTTCATGGCTGCCTTAGGCGTAGCAGTACCTAATTTTGTCCTGGCCAGCATATTGATTTATGTTTTTAGTGTGAAATTAGGATGGTTACCAACCTCCCGCTGGGTTTCCTGGAAAAATATGATTATGCCGGCTATCGCTTTAGCCGGTTATTCTACCGCTTATATTACCCGTCTAACCCGTTTTAACATTCTGGAGATCATCCGGCAGGATTATATCAGAACTGCCAGATCCAAAGGGTTGCCCCAACGGGTAGTCATATATAAGCATGCTTTAAAGAACGCCCTTATTCCGATCATTACCTATCTTGGTCCCCTCGTTGCTTCCATTCTTACCGGTTCTTTTGTGATTGAAAAAATTTTTGCTATTCCCGGTTTAGGACAAGAGTTTGTCAGCAGCATTGGAAACAGAGATTATACGACTATCCTAGGAATTACTATTTTTTATGCTTCTCTTCTGGTAACAACGAATTTTGTGGCAGATATTGTGTGCAGTATCGTTGATCCCCGGATCAGAGTTGGAAAATAGGAGGTGTTTGCGTGGAAAATCTTCAGTATCCAGAGATTGACCCCCAGGAATTTCGTGCGCTTACGATCCCTGGGGAAACGCAAAAGATAATTATTCCCCCTGGTGTTACCCACCGGCAGGACGGGTGGGACAGGCTGAAACAAAATAGGACGGCTATGCTGGGATTGTATTTCATTATCTTCATTATTTTGCTGGCTGTCTTGGTTCCGGTGTTCTCCCGGTATTCCTATTCGGAACAGTTTCTTGACAAGCAAGGACAAGGCCCCGGCAAAGAGTTTTGGTTTGGTACCGATTCCCTGGGGCGGGATATCTTTGTGCGGGTTTTTTTCGGAGCGAGAATATCTTTGGCGGTAGCTTTTACGGCCGGTTTTATTAATTTGACCATTGGTGTCCTTTATGGAGGTATTTCCGGTTATTTAGGGGGGAAGGCAGATCATGTCCTGATGCGGATCGTGGATATGTTTTATGCTGTTCCTCTAATTCTTTATGTTATTTTGCTTGCTGTTGTTTTAAATGATTACGGACTTAAAAGCATGTTTATTGCGATAGGTTTGACTTACTGGGTAGAAATGGCCCGGGTTGTCCGAGGGCAGATTCTGAGTTTGAAAGAGCAGGAATTTATCCTGGCGGCCCGTATTTTAGGGGCGGATACACGACGGATAATATTGAGGCATCTGCTGCCTAATTGTGCGGGTACGATCATTGTTACTGCTTCCCTTTGTATACCTAAGGCAATTTTTGCCGAGGCGTTTTTAAGCTTTATCGGTTTGGGAGTTTCTGCTCCGCTGGCCAGCTGGGGGGTGCTGGTTTCAGATGCAGTAGGAACCATCAGGTCGTATCCCCAGATGCTCTTTTTCCCGGCAGCGGCTATCTGCATTACGATCCTGGCTTTTAATTTTTTGAGCGACGGGTTGAGAGATGCCTGGGACCCCCGGTTACGTGAGTAGGTGAGTATATGGAGACGATATTGGAGGTCAATAACTTAAGAACTTCTTTTTTTACCCGTCAGGGGGAAGTAGAGGCTGTCAGGGGGATTAGTTTTAATGTTGGCCGGGGTGAAACCGTTGGGATTATCGGAGAATCGGGAAGTGGAAAAACTACGGCTGCTTTTTCGATTTTGGATCTTTTGCCTTATCCCGGAAGAATTATAGATGGTTCTGTCCTTTTTAAAGGAAAAGAATTGCTAAGTATGTCTGAGCAGGAGAAGCAATTAATCCGGGGCAATGAGATCAGTATTATTTTCCAAGATCCTCTGACTTCTTTAAACCCGGTGTTTTCTATTGGTGATCAGATTATGGAACCGCTAAGACGGCACCAAAAACTCAAAAAAGCGGAGGCCAGGCAAAAGGCCGTGCAAATGCTGGATTTAGTTGGGATGCCCAGTTCCGGGAGAGAGCTCGGAAAATATCCTCACCAGTTTAGCGGAGGTATGCGGCAAAGAGTTATGATCGCTCTTGCTTTAAGCTGTCAGCCCCGGCTCTTGATAGCCGACGAACCGACTACGGCTCTGGATGTTACGATTCAAGCGCAAATTCTGGAATTGCTGCAAGATCTCACGGAAAGGTTTAATACGGCAATTATTCTAATCACCCATGATCTGGGTGTTATTGCTGAGATTTGCAGCAGAACGGTTGTCATGTACGGGGGTCTCATTGTTGAACAAGGCACTACACGGGAGATATTTTATGACTCCCGGCATCCATATACCGGGGAGATGTTGAAACTATTGCCTAAAATTCAGGTTGAACAGCAGGAAAAGCTGATACCCATCGCCGGCCGGTCCCCTAACCCGATAAAACCGCCTGCAGGTTGTCCTTTTTGCCCCAGGTGCGGTCATGCCATGAATATCTGCAGTACCCGACGTCCGCCGGTTATAGAATTAAGTTCTACTCACCGGACGGCCTGCTGGCTTTTACATCCTGCAGCTCCTCAAACAGAAGGGAGTAAACGATCTCATGACCCAATCTGAAGTTTTGTTACAAGTCAATAGCTTAAAAAAGTATTTTGTAACAACTCAAGGTTTTTTAAAAAATAAAAAGGTCTTCTTGAAGGCTGTTGATGATGTAAGCCTGATGATTAATAGAGGGGAAACGTTAGGTTTGGTAGGTGAAAGCGGGTCCGGAAAAACTACTTTAGGCCGGACGATTGTCAGGCTATACAAAGCAACCGGCGGAAAAATAATTTTTGCTGCCGATGATATCACCAATCTTTCCGAGAAAGCCATGCTGCCCTATCGGAAGAGAATGCAGATGATCTTTCAAGACCCGTATGCATCTTTAAATCCACGGATGACGGTGGGGGAAATAATAGGCGAACCTTTCGATATACATGGGATTGCCGGCGGAAATCGCAAAAAAGAAGTCATCGGCGAACTTCTGGATAAGGTAGGGCTTCAGCCGGAGCAGACCAACAGGTATCCCCATGAGCTCAGCAGCGGACAGCGGCAACGCGTAAGTATTGCCAGAGCTGTGGCTGTAAACCCTGATTTCATTGTTTGTGATGAACCTGTCTCTGCTCTGGATGTTTCTATCCGGGCCCAGATTCTTAATCTGCTGGCAGATTTACAGGACCGGTTGGGAATTGCCTATTTATTGATCAGTCATGATTTATCAATAGTCAAATATCTTGCTGACCGGGTAGGTGTGATGTACTTGGGAAAACTGGTAGAATTAGCGCCGAGCCGGGAATTGTATCTGCGCCCGCTGCATCCCTATACCAGAGCTTTACTCGCAGCTGTTTCTTCCGGGGAGCCGGATTTGCTTAAGCAGAAGAAGCGGATAATCTTAAAGGGAGAAGTGCCTGATCCTCTAGATCCGCCTGGTGGATGTTCTTTTAGGACCAGATGTACTTTTGCCCGGGATATCTGTGGTAAAGAGACTCCGGAGTTTAGGGAAGCGGAAGCCGGTCATCATGCGGCGTGTCATTTAGTGGCTTTAAGCTAAACTGAGGGATTTTTGTTACCGGTTGGAGAAAGGATTTATTAAAAGGGGGGAGTTTTTTGAAAAGATCTTTTGTATTTTATCTGTTATTGTTATCTCTTATTGTTATTTGGGGAGCCGGTTGTGGAGAAAGAGGGCAGGGGGAGGCAACAAAACAAGCAAAATTTATCAGGCATAACCACGGGCAAGAGCCGGAGACAATGGATCCGGCCTTAAATACTACTGTTAACGGCGGCACCTTGATTATTGCTACTTTTGAAGGTTTAACATCTCTGGACGAACAAGATCATCCCCGGGCAGGTGTTGCTGAAAGCTGGGATATTTCCCCTGATAAGACGAAATATACTTTTTATTTGCGGAAAGATGCCAAATGGTCCGACGGTCGGCCTGTTACGGCCAAAGATTTTGCATACGCCTGGCAGAGAGTTCTGGCTCCCGGTACGCTTGCGGAATATGCTTATCAGCTATTTTACGTTAAGAATGCTCTTGCCTATAACGCGAGGGAAGCAGAGGTTGACGATCTTGGATTTAAAGCGATCGATGACTATACTTTTGAAGTACAACTGGAAGCTCCGACGCCTTTCTTTTTGAAATTAACTGCTTTACCGACCTTATGCCCGGTGCGGGAAGATATCGTTGCCCGGTATGGTGAAAAGTGGGCGCTAGAACCGGAAACATATATCGGAAACGGTCCGTTTAAAATGGTGGAATGGAAAAGTAAGGACAGCATGAAATTTATCAAAAACGAGCAGTATTGGAATAAAGCCCAGATTAAGCTGGATGGCTTTATTGAGACTTTTATCGCGGAAGAAAGTACTATGCTGGCAGCCTATGAAGCCGGTGAATTAGATGTCATTGACTCTGTTCCTTTAGAAGAAATAGCCAGGTTGCAGAAGGAGTCGCCGGAATTTCATATTCTTCCCCAGTTGGGTACTTACTTTTATTGTTTTAATGTAACCAAGCCGCCTTTCAATGATCTAAGGGTCAGAAAAGCATTTGCTCTGGCCATCGACCGCGAAGATCTTGTTAATAAGGTGCGAAAATCCGGCACTCCTGCTACTGCTTTTGTTCCTCCCGGAGTGCCTGATGCAGACGGTCAAGATTTCCGCGCCGTAGGCGGGAAATTTTTCCCCGGTAAAGCACAACCGGAAGAAGCGCAAAGATTATTGAGAGAGGCAGGTTATCCGAACGGTGAAGGATTGCCTGATGTCACTTTTATTTATAACACTCAGGAAGAACATAAGAAGCTGGCTGAAGCTGTTTTGGAAATGTGGAAGCAAAACCTGGGCATAACGAATGTTTTTGTAAAAAATCAGGATTGGGCAGTATTTGTCAACAGTGTCCAAAACGGAGAATTTCAAATAGCCCGGCACGGGTGGATAGCTGACTATAATGACCCGATGACTTTTATTGATTTATTTACAACGGGAAATGGCAACAATATTGCTCAGTGGAGCAATAAAGATTTTGACCGCCTGATTGAACAGGCTAGGATTACCTCTGCTGAAGAGACCAGAATGGCTGTTCTTCATCAAGCGGAAGAACTATTTTTGGCAGACGTAATCATTGCCCCCTTGTTTTACTATACGGAAAACTGTATGATTAAGCCTTATGTCAAAGGATTATATAAATCACCATTGGGATTCACCTATTTTGCCCAAGGAGATATTGTAAAATAATTAGGAAAATATGACTTTTCGATAATAAGCAGTGAACAAGATCTACAAAAAAGCAGGGTAAATTATGGTGAATGTAGAAATTTATTCATGTATAAATGTTTAATTTGACCAATTTTGGTAAGGAGAAATTTAATGGATAAAAATAAGCAAGTCAGGCAAGCGCGAATCTTATTTACAAAACTTGTTTTGGCCATTGTTTTCCTAACCCTTTTATTTGTTGGGCTGAATTTTTACTTTTTTCAAAATACGGCATACATTTATGAACAGCTTATTATACTGGTTGTATATTTAATAGCCGGCCTGTATTTGTTTTTTAAGCTTTATATTATATTGCGGGTCTTTATCAGGAATGAAATCCTGTTAGATGAAAAGATTCAACATATGCAGGAGTTAAAGCTCTTTACGAATAATCTTTTGCAAAAACGCAAAGAAGTCCAAAAAATGTTGGATGAAACCACTTTAATGTCAAATAAACTTTTAGAGCAGAACGCTAAACTGCAAAATGCCCAGGAAATCATCTCCAAAGAAAAAGAGAAGTTTGCTACTCTTTTTGAAGCCAGTCAGTTAATTGCTACTTCCTGGGACTTAGAGCATGTATTGCCTAAAATTATGGGTCTGGCCAATAAATTGGTTGAATTTAAAACAGGGAGAATTCTTTTACCGGTGGGTGACAACCTAGAAGTAAAATACCATTATGGTTATGATTCTGCTTCGGCAGATATCTTCAAGATAAAAATAGGGGAAGGAATAACAGGCAATGCGGCTAAAAAACAGGAAATAATTATTGTGGAGGATGTACGAAAGGATAAGCGATATATTAAAGAATTAGAAGAAACCAAGGCGGAAATTGCTTTGCCGCTTATTTATCAGGGAGAATTATTAGGTATTTTGGATATTCAGCATGATCATTCTTTTTCCTGGTTAAAGGACCAGGAAGAAATATTTGATATTCTCGTATTATTTAGTAATTTTGCCGGGATGGTTTTGCATAATTCGTCGACATATACCGAGTTAAAAAATTCTTATGTAAGTATCATTAAAGCTCTGGCTAAGGCTATTGATGCCAAAGATCCTTATACGCACGGTCATTGTGAAAGAGTCAAAGAATTAAGTTTACAAATCGGCAGAAAGCTGGGTCTTGACCCTAAAGATCTGGAAGAATTGGAGTTTGCTTCTCTTTTGCACGATATTGGCAAAATCGGTCTTCCGGAAGCAATCTTATATAAGGCCGGTGTATTAACTGCCGCCGAATTTGAAGTCATTAAGACTCATCCCAGTATCGGGGCAGAGATGATCGGGGATATTCCTTTTCTCCAGCGTACGAAGAAGATTATCGAACAACATCATGAAAAATATGACGGGACGGGATATCCTAAAGGGATCAAAGGTAGACAAATGGACTTTTTAGCCACCATCGTTTGTGTGGCAGATTCTATTGATGCTATGATGACGATGCGGCCTTACCGGGCAGCACAAAATGCTCTCTATGCACTGAATGAATTAGAAAGGTGTAAAGGAACACAGTTTGACCCCCTGGTGGCCGAAGTGGCCAAAGAAATAGTGATTAGTGATTTGCAGAATATCAATTTAGCCTAAGCTGCCCGTTATTAAACGGGTTTTTTAATTTGCTTCTTTTTTTAATCGTGATATGATAATAAGAATAGCAGATTTTGCAATATGTGATTAGTAACGGAGGTATCTGATGAAACAACCGGGCTTATCTGTGGCTGTAGTATTTTTAAAGGAAAATAAATATCTTTTCGGAAGGCGGCATCCCGATATTAGCGGCGGAAACTATTGGTGTCTGCCTATGGGTAAGCTGGACCGGGGTGAAGCTCTGTTAGAATGTGCCAAGAGGGAAGTACTGGAGGAGACCGGTTTAGACGTTGAAGAATTATTGCCTGTTGCCTTGGCCAATGTGGTCCTGGAGGATTCCCATTATCTGACTTTGGGCTTCCTGGCCGTAAAGTGGCAGGGGGTTCCGCAGATTACAGCACCCCGGGAAATGACTGAGTGGCAATGGTTTTATTATGATGAAATACCCGGACCGATCTTCAAGCCTAGTAAAGAAATTATTGATGTCTTGCGGGAGGGGCGGACTTTCTCCCTGGAAAATATCATCGAAGTATAGAAAAGTCTGCAGGAGAATATGCCCCCTATTAGACCGGTGGTTCAGGGGATTATTGGTCCTCGGAGAGAAATTAAGGGCTGTAATGGTGGGTGGTTTACCAATAATATTGAAATATAAAGGGAAATGCTTTATTGTGTAGAATAATTTAATATATATAGCTAAATCTCCGAATCTAGAACCCTACGGCTTTGCAGATGCTAGGGGTGCTAGATCTTTGGGTAAGGGTAGAAATGCTTTTGCCTCCCGTGTTTGGAAAGGAGTTAGACATAAGGTAGGTTATGTCCAGTTCTAAACAAGGGACTGGATTTTTATGTTTCAGGCACTTCATTTTAAGGGGGAGTTGGAAAATGAATTTGCAGGATAATTACGGCAGATTACATGATTATTTAAGAATTTCCATTACCGACAGGTGTAACCTGCGTTGTATTTACTGTATGGGAGAAAAAGGAATCCAGCTTCTCAATCATGACAACATACTTTCCTATGAGGAAATGATCAGATTTGTACGTACCTTAGCCCCGCTGGGATTGAGAAAATTAAGGATAACCGGAGGGGAGCCTTTAGTAAGAAAAGATGTTGAAAGCTTAATTGGCGGTTTATCTCAAATTCAGGGCATTGAAGACATTGCTTTAACGACCAATGGGGAATTACTGCCCGCAATGATTGACAGGTTAATGGAAAATGGGTTAAAAAGAGTAAATATAAGTCTGGACTCTTTGCAGCCGGCAACTTATAAATATATTACCAGGCGTGGTAAGCTAAACAATGTTTTAGAGGGGATAAAAATAGCTATAGCCAAAGGCTTAACTCCTGTGAAAATTAATGTAGTCCTAATGGGCGGTATTAACGATACGGAAATTTATGATTTTCTCAAATTGACTTTAGATGATCCCATTCATGTGAGATTTATCGAATATATGCCTTTGGATAATCATGACAGTCTTTGGTTGCAAAGATACCTGCCTCTGAGTACGGTTAAAGAAAAGGCCCGTGCTTTAGGCTATCAGTTGACTCCCGAAGAGGGTTTGGTGGGAAATGGTACGGCAGAAACATGGCGGATTCATGGTGCCCAAGGGACCGTGGGCTTAATAAATCCGGTCAGCTGTAATTTTTGTGCAACCTGTACGAGGCTGAGGTTAACGGCAGATGGGAATTTAAAGCCCTGTCTTTTTTGGCAGGATGAGATAAATATCAAAAATGTCATTGCTGACCCCGGACGATTAATAAGTACGGTACAGCAGGCGCTGGCCTTAAAACATGAAAAGCACCTGATGGCTCCGAACAGAATTAAAAATGATCTGGGCCATGTGCGGTGTATGTCCCAGATTGGAGGTTAACGAATGGCTGATGTTCCGATTATTTCTCTTGTTGCGAAATGCTCCGGCATGGGCAAGACCACTTTTTTGCTAAAATTAATCACGGAATTGGTCAACAGGGGTATCAAAGTAGCTACGATAAAAAGTGATGTTCACGGTATTGAGGTTGACAAGCCCGGTAAAGACAGCTGGCGGCATGCTCAGGCAGGGGCAAAGGCCACAGCAATTATCGGACCTGAGAAGTTTGCTATTATTCATGAAACTTCAATAAAACAGAGCTTAGACAAAGTGGCGGCGGTTTTCGAAGATGTTGATATTATCCTGGTGGAAGGTTTTAAAACAGGTAATAAACCTAAGATTGAGATAATCAGAGCGGAGAAAGGAACAGAGGTGACGGTACCTGAAGAGGATTTGATTGCAATTGTCACAGATGTTGCTGAATTAAATGTATCCGTACCCAGATTTGCTCTTGAGAACGCGGAAGGAGTAGCTGATTTTCTAGAGAATAATTATCTTAAGAACAGAAGTTTAGCTCCACAGGATTCCGAGCTGACTCATTTTGACGTACAGGGCAGAGCCCGGATGGTTGATGTCAGTGAAAAAGCAATTACTGTCAGAGCGGCTGTAGCCCGAGGGGAAATATCCATGGATAAAGGTACTCTAGAACTTATCGGCCGGGGAAAGATGGCCAAAGGTGATGTACTGGCCGTTGCCCAGGTTGCCGGAATAATGGGCGTGAAAGAAACAAGCCGGTTTATACCTATGTGTCATCCGCTAATTATTGATTCGGTGGGCATATCCTTTGCTTTAGATTATCGGAACTGTAAAGTGGATATCGAGTGTACGGTTAAAATTAATGGTCGGACCGGAGTAGAAATGGAGGCTTTAACCGGGGTAAATATAGCTGCTCTGACGATTTATGATATGTGCAAGGCTGTCGATAAAAATATGGTGATTAATAATATCAGGTTAGTGAAAAAGACCGGAGGAAAAAGCGGAATATTTGTAAGGGAGGAGTAAAATGGCAAAGGTTCTGGCAGTTTGTACCAGCCCCCGCAAAGGAATGCGCAAGACAAATGCGGAAGAGGGAAAGATCCTGGTTGATTTAGGTCTGGAAGGAGATGCCCATGCGGGTTTCGCCCATCGCCAGATTAGTTTACTGGCCATGGAAAGTATTGAGAAAATGGTTAAAATGGGACTAGACGTAGGGCCGGGTGATTTTGCCGAAAACATAACAACCCGGGGTATTGATTTGGTAAACCTTCCGGTGGGGACAAGATTCAAAATAGGAGAACAGGGAGTGCTCCGGGTTACGCAGATCGGCAAGGAGTGTCATAACCGCTGTGCAATCTATTACCAAGCCGGGGACTGTGTTATGCCTAAAGAAGGGATATTTGCCGAAGTGTTAAAGGAAGGAACCGTCAGGGTTAGTGATGAAATAAAGCTTTTACCCAGCTATAAGCTCGGGGTTATTACTGCCAGTGACAAAGGTGCAAGGGGGGAGCGGGAAGATAAGAGCGGGGAAGTGATTAAAAATTTACTGCGGCCTTTAGCTGATGTAGTCAGCTATACGATCGTTTCGGATGATAAAGAAACGATAAAAAAGGCTTTAATTGCTACGGTTGATGTGCATAAAGCCGATCTGATCCTGACAACGGGCGGGACGGGTTTTAGTCCCAGGGATGTTACTCCTGAAGCAACTCTGGAAGTAAGTGACCGGATCGTACCGGGTATTCCCGAAGCGATCAGAAACTTAAGCTACCGGATTACACCTAAAGCTATGCTGTCACGGGCTGCGGCCGGGATCAGGGGAGAGACTTTAATTGTGAATCTGCCGGGCAGTCCGAAAGCAGTGACGGAGGCATTAGAAATCGTGTTGCCGGTCTTGGAGCATGCCTTGGAAATATTAACGGGTCAGGGCGGAGAATGTGCCGGATAAGGCGATCTGTAAGACAGGTTTTTCTGCTTTAGGCCGGTTTCCGGTGCTGAATACCGCTGCTTATGGAGGTATTGATAAAAAGGGAAATAAGTGTTATGTTAGAGGAGAAGTAAATAATAATTGAGGGAGTGCATTAAAATGTTGCCAAATGTAGGTTTTCCAGAGTTAATTTTAATCTTAGCACTGGCACTCATTATTTTCGGTCCGGGAAAACTACCGGAAGTAGGGCGGGCCTTAGGAAAAAGCGTGAAAGAGTTTAAAAAGGCGACAAGTGATATCAAGGAGCAATTATCCGATGAGAATGACGGTTTAAACGGTCAGAAACCTTCTCCTAAGGAATAATGGTTTGATTGTAATTATTAATTCATAACATAAATCGGGTCTATCCAACTGGATAGACCTTCTCAATGCCGGAAAATCTAAGCGCAAATTTCTGCTGCTTATCCATAAGTAAGTTTATTAAGATTTACCCGGCAAAAGTTATCCTGAAAATATCTCATAAAATAATAAAAGATATGATATAATAGGAAAAAATATTAAATACAGAATACAGTTAAATAACGGATGTTATTAATGGTTGTTGGGGAGGGATAGAGATATGTTCGGTTTTTTACCTAATATCGGCTTTCCGGAATTAATATTAATCCTGGTTTTAGCTTTGATAATTTTCGGTCCGGGTAAGCTTCCTGATGTAGGCCGGGCCGTAGGAAAAAGCATCAAAGAATTTAAGAAGGCTACTTCTGCAGATGATGCAGAGGAGCAAATAAAAGAAGAATAGTTATACAATAACCAAAAGCATAATAATTTTAAAAGCTTCTCCGAGTCTTTATTCCTAAGGTTAAGTCTATGGAATTAAGACCTGAGTAAAATTGTACTCACGGGGTAGTACCGGAAACGGTAATGCCTCCACTTTTTGGAAAGGAGAAAGGATGTAGGGTGTAGTATGTCCTTGTCTCCTTGAGATAAGGATTTTTTATTTAAGTAATTTATTTTAGATGGGTCTAATCCCGCTGAAAAACTTAAATAAAATGCTCTTAAAACGAAAAAAACGGGGGATGAATCAGATGCCGCCTTTACAGGAATTGGGGTTAATTATATTAGCCGGTGGAAAAAGCAGCAGAATGGGCATGGATAAAGCCCTTTTAGAATTAGGCGAACTTACTTTAATCGAAAGAATTGTCAATAAAGGCCGGACTTATGGTTTCCCGGAAATAATCGTTGTCGCCAATGAAACGGAAAAGTATTCTTTGCACGGTGTTAAGATGGTAAAAGACCGTTATGAAGGTTATGGACCTCTGGCCGGAATTCATTCCGGTTTAAAGAGTTCCGGATTTGCTTATAATTTTGTTATGCCCTGTGATATGCCTTTTTTTTCTTTTGAGATCATCGATAAATTGAAGACGCACCAGGAGGGTTACCAGGTGATCGTCCCCACTATGGCGGAGAAATTTCAACCCTTGGCGGCTCTCTATTCCAGGGAGTGTATCCCCTATATTGAATATCTTTTAGAAAAAAATATTAGCAAAATAAGCAGGCTTTATGAACTTGTTCCCACCTGTCATGTTGAGCTGGAAGAGGACAGCAATTTTTTCAACGTGAATACACCGGAAGATTATCGTGCGGCCCGGAAATTTTTAAAGAGCAGATAGAGTCTGGAAAAGTAGGGTTCTCTAGCATAGCAATACAGGAGCAATGACCGGTAACCGGCAGGATATCAAAAAGACTTTGGCAACACTTAAAATGACGTTTGTAAAGGAGACAAAGTTATGTTTAAAGAGGTAGAATTAGAAAGAGGCCAGGAGATTTTGCTGTCCCAGGTTAAAGGAAGAATAAAAAAAGCAGAATTTTTGGATAAGTTAATGTCTAAAGTTTTAGCAGAAGAAATTTTCGCTCCGATGGATGTTCCCCCTTTTCGCAGGTCTCCCTTGGATGGTTTTGCTTATCGTTCCCTGGATGGGAAAGGAGCATCACCGGCAAATCCCGTTGAAATAAAGATTATTGATGAGATTCAGGCCGGAGACACCAGATTGAGGACTGAACTTCCTCCGCAAAGAGGAGTTAAGGTATTGACCGGGGCACCTCTTCCGCCGAATGCCGATATTGTAATCAGAAAAGAAGATATAGATTGCAGTAATCACAGCATAATGGTTACGGAAGAGCTGGAGGCAGATACGAATATTATTTTTCCTGGTTCGGATATCAAAAAGGGTGAACGGGTATTTGCTCCGGGAGAGATATTAGAACCATATCATATCGGGGTTTTGGCTGCCCTTGGTTTTACAAAGGTAAAAGTATATCAGTCTCCCCGGGTGGCCTTAATCAGTATCGGAAATGAACTGAAGGAACCGGGAGAAGACCTCTGTTACGGGCAAATTTATAATAGTAATATTTATGCTCTCCGGGCTTTGGTCAATAATTTAGGCGGCACTGCCACCAGCCTGGGAATCGTATCCGATGACGAGCAGGTGATCAAAGAACGGATACGGAAGGCTTTAGCTGAGTATGATTTAGTTATTACTACCGGCGGTGCTTCTGTAGGAGATTATGACTTGATTGAGCAAAGTCTGGAAAATATCGGTGCCGGGATTTTGTTTAACAGAGTGGCCGTCAAACCCGGGTCCCCGGTAGTAGCGGCTTTAAAAGACAGCAAACTGCTGATTGGTTTATCCGGCAATCCGGCGGCTGCCTTAATCACCTTTGAATTACTGGTAAGGCCGGTTCTCCGCAAATTCCAAGGTATTGAGGAAGTGGGTAATCAGTACATGGAAACTGTCTTAGTAGACGGGTTTACGAAAAAAAGCCCGCAAAGGAGATTCCTCAGGGTGAAAGTTAGTTTTGTAAATGGACAATGGATCGCCCGCCAGACAGGAAATCAGCAGTCCAGTATTCTGCGCTCTATGGTAGGCTGCAATGCCTTGGTGGATATTCCCCGGGGGTCCGGGCCCATCAAACCGGGGGAAAAGGTCCGGGTGTTACTTTTAAAGCAGGAATTGCCATACTGCTCTCAATAATCTTGATACTTAAAATAAAAATAAACCGAAAGTGAACGGTTTATTTTTGGGCGTTATTGTGTAATTCCCTGCATAAAAAACATAATTTTTCCTCTTCTGTGCTATAAAAATAAAAATCCTGTTCACATTCCGGACAGATTTTGGGCGGTGAAGAGGCTAAAGTTTTAGATTCACCCCTTAAAAAGTCTTTTACCTTAAGATAGCCCTGCCAATTTATTTCCTGGAAAAGGCAGACGTCTTTACATAGATCACAATGGGTACACAGTTGGGGTAAATAGACGAGTTCCTTAACTTCACCCGTCAGCTTTATTTTTAAAGCACCGGCAGGGCATAATTTCGCACACACGCCACAGAGATTACAGCGGTTTATTTTTAATTCCGGATAGGGGAGGAGTGCTTCCGGGTCCGGGTCTTTCACACGATTCAAGGCATCCAGCAAGAGCTGTTTTTTCAGGGGAAGGGCGGCAGGATTATGGTGCTCACCGGTATCTAAGTTAAGCTTTTCTAGTGTATCGTCAATTAGCCGGGCGGAAAAACTCCTGGTCCCCGTAAAAATAGATTTAAAAAAAGAGCGTCTGTCGTAAGAGTCCGGCATTTCGTGATCCTTTGCCAAGAATTCCCCTTCTAATTTCCGGTGATCTGCTACGATCCGGAGTTTGGCGGAGAGCTTTCCCCGGAAGGCATTTTGCAAACCGCCCAGACTGATTTCCGGGTGGACGCCGGGCAAACAATCATTACAAACTACCTCGTCCTGGAGGAGAATGATTTCAGCATAGTTTGTTAACAGTTTGCTGAGTAACTCGGGATATAATTGCTTTAAACAGCTGATTCTGATAAGATTAGGCCGGTCTTCAGCCGGGATTTTATTAAGCATGACCGGACAGGCTATCATTAAAGTACCGCCGGACCCAGCAGCTAACTGTACTAATTTATCTTCATTCAGTTGGAAAACATGGTTAGGGCAGGCTGTCACACATAAGCCACAAGCCATGCAGTCAGCAACCCGGAACGTGCCGCCGGAAAATGATATCCCCTGAACGGGACAGGAAGCAATACATTTGCCGCAGGCTGACTTGGGACTGATATTTCTGCTGCATAAATCTTCTCTTATCTTAACTGCTTGTGTATCCAGCAGAGCTGCAAGTTTTTCGATGTTCATCTTTTTCCCTCCAGTCTATCTCCAGTTTAAGTTTTTTGAGGCCTGTATTCAAGCTTTAAAATTTGCTAACCGATTAACGGAAAACGTGTCAGGGGACGGTTCTTTGACACAATTAGAGAAGGCGGAATTAACATAAATCAGGAGTCGGGCTGCAAAGCCAAAGAACTAAAGATACTATCCAGGGAAAAGCGGAGAAAAATTAGGGTTGAGAAGAATATCCCAATTGCTTGTGGAAAAAGGCAGCAATACTGGGAGCTGCTGAATATAGTGAGGGAAAAATCACGGGAGGTATTTAACTTTATGAGTCTAATCCTGGAGGTATTAAGGTAGACCCGCAGGTCTATCTTAATACCTTGCCCCGGATACTGATCACTTTTTCATGGACCGGTATTTCTACCTGAGCCTCTGCGGCAGCCTGCTCAACGAGCCTGCTTAAGCCCCCGCAGCAAGGAACTTCCATCCTGGCAATGGTAATGGAATTAATTTCATTATTTCTTAATATTTCCGCCAATTTGTTTACATAAGGAGCTGTGTTATCCAGCTTAGGGCAGGAGATGGCTACGGCTTTTCCCTTAAGTAATTCCTGCTGGAAATTTCCATAGGCAAGGGGGACACAATCTGCTGCTACTAACAAGTCGGCATTTTTAAAGTAGGGTGCGGTGACGGGTACCAGGTGCAATTGAACAGGCCATTGTCTTAGTTCAGAATCTATCTGTGCGTGGGGTCCGGTATTATTTTTTATATTAAAGGTTTGGGCTTTACTTCCGGGGCAGCCTCCGAATAACCGGGACTGGGAACCGGAGCAGTTTTCTAAAGGCCGGGTGCCCGCTTTTTTTAATTCTTCTTGTCTGATTTTTACGGCTTCTGTATCATAAGGGTCTGCTTCCCGCTCGATAATCTCAATAGCACCTAAGGGGCATTCTCCCAAACAGTCTCCCAGACCATCACATAATTTGTCTGTTATCAGTTGAGCCTTGCCGTTAATGATGCGGATTGCTCCTTCATGGCAGGCCGGGATACACTGTCCGCAGCCGTTACATTTTTTCTCGTTGATTTGCACAATTTTTCTTAAAGCCATACTAATTCCTCCCGAAAATATATTTTAAAAATTAATTTCTTGCGGTTAACATTTATTTATATTGTACCAGTCTGCCGGGTAGTGGTCAGTGACATAAATCACATCTCCCGGAGAATAATTAGTATAAAATATTTATAGAAAAGAAGCTGGGAGGAGATTAGGCATGGAGCTTTATCGTATAGAGACCTGCGGAAGTGTGCGGGGATGTCCGCAGGCCGTTGCGGATTGCCGGGAGATTACAGAATTGATTGAAGAAGTATTTGGAGAGGTTGATTTTATTTCACGGAGGTTAAAACAGCTAGGGGGGGAATTTAAACAGCATCAGATATTTAGGGCAGCACTGGCAGGTTGCCCTAATTGCTGTTCCCAGCCGCAAATTAAAGACTTCGCTTTGATTGCGAAAAGTCTGCCCCGGTTTGAGGGGCAAAAATGCACTTCCTGCGGACGTTGTTGTGAAGTCTGCCGGGAAAGGAGCCTGAGGCTGGAGAGCGGCAGTCTGGTCGTGCAGAAAAAATTATGCCTGGGCTGTGGTGAGTGCTGCAGGGTATGTTCCCAGGGAGCTCTGACACCGGACAGACCTGTCTGGCGCTTGCAGTTGGGAGGAAAATTAGGCAGACATCCCCGGCTTGCCAGGGAAATAGGGGAGGTAAACACGACACAAGGAATAAAAATCCTGAAAGAAGTATTAAACTTAATTCTTGCTGACGAAGATCCCCGGATAAGATTCGGAGATTTGATCAATAAACACAATGATAAAATTTCAACCGATTTATATTAAATTTACTCTGCGAAAATATTTTTATTTAAGATATAATAGAGAAAATAATATTTAAGATGAGGGTGGCAATGAAAATTAAAGTAGTGATAAAGTTCCTAATATTTTTAATGTTTTTTTTCATACTTGTTCCTCCTGCCTATGGAGCACTTTTGCTGCAACGCGTTAATTTTAAAGCTGTGGGTGACATTATGGTTCATGATGTTCAGTACCGGTCGGCCTTGGATCAGGAAACCGGGGAGTATGATTTTTTACCTATGTTTGCCCCGGTCCGGGAGGAACTTGCTGCTGATTTGTTAGTAGGAAATTTAGAAACCACTTTAAGCGGACAGGATCTGGGATATTCAGGATATCCGCGGTTTAACAGCCCGGACAGCATTGCCGGGGCACTGAAGGAATTAGGATTTGATTTGTTATTTACTGCGAATAATCATAGTTTAGATCAAGGTGAATATGGTTTAAAACGTACTTTGGATGTATTAGATAAGAACGGCATCCGGCATACGGGTACTTTTAACTCTCCTCAAGCCCGGGATATCCCTGGCATTATCACTAAGAACGGCCTTACTTTCGGATTCTTAAATTATACATATGGCACGAATGGTTTGACTCCTCCTGCCGGTAAAGAGTATTTAATCAATTATCTTGATTTAAAGATAGTCAGAAACGAAATCAAAGAACTGCGCCCTTTAGTAGATGTCGTTGTGGTCGCCGTGCATTTTGGCACTGAATATTTACGGGAACCAACCAACGAGCAAAGGTATATTGTTACAGAAATAGCCAAGGCAGGTGCCGATATTATTCTGGGCGGGCATCCTCATGTACTTCAGCCGTATGAGTTTATAAACGTTGAGAACAGGCAGTGTTTTGTGGTATATTCCCTGGGCAATTTTGTCTCGGGACAGAAACAACGTTATCGAGACAGCGGAGCTATTTTAGAACTGATTATTGAAAAGTCTGTACTTGATCAGGCTCCTAAAATCGTTAAGGTAAATTATACTCCTGTCTGGGTCAGAAGATACGTGGCCTTTAATCGCTTGAAAATGGAAGTAGTTCCTGTGAAAAATAATCTTGTTTTAGATCACCCTCTTACAATTTCCGAATTAAGTAAAAGCAATCAAGTGCTGGACGATGTACAAGAGGTCTGGAGCCCGATAAAAAAATCCCAGCCAATAAACAGTGTTTTTAGTGCTTGGGCCAACAGTCTATTTCCTATTACAAATCCCGAATCATGGATGGCGGTTATTATGGAACAAGGGAGTAAATAATTGTGTTCTAATTTTAGTCCTCCTTTGCATAAGATTTTTATGAGATAAAGGAGGATTATTTTTATGTCCAAAAAATATTATTATTTTACCGGTATTATTATGCTTTTCGGCATCTTACTTTTATCAGGGTATGCAAATTCAGGAGTAATCCCTTCTAAAGTATATATGGAAGGGATAGATATAGGTGGTCGAAGTATTGAAGAAGCTGAAGAGTTAATGAAAGACAACTTTAAAAGGATTAATTTCTCCTATCAGACTTTTAGCTGCTCTTTAAGTCCGGAAGAATTGGGGATCAAGATCAATTGGCAGCAATCTTTTGAGAATCTGGATCGAAGCGTCTGGGAGCGGGTGATCATGAACTTTCAAGAGAGACATTTCCATTTAGATAAGGAGTATGATGACCGCAAAATTAACGACGCTTTGCAAGTAGTCTCCGATTCGGCCGGTATCCCGCCTAAAGATGCATATTTAGAAATGGAAAACGGGCGGCTGGTGCAAAAGGAAGGAGAATGGGGGAACAAACTGGATTTAGAATTGTTAAAGGCTATGATTATGAATAATACTCTGAAAAATAAGTATATTTTACCCATGTGGGCTGTGCCGCCGCAGGTCAATTCTAATGATTTAGAAAAATATAAGCCTGCTTTTCTGCTGGGGGAATATACAACGGAGTTCGTACAGAATCCTAACCGGACGGAGAATATCAAAATTGCCTGCGAGGCCGTCAAAAACACCTTGCTGTCTCCCGGGGAAACATTTTCTTTTAATAAAGTAGTCGGACCCCGGGAAGAAGACAAAGGATACTTGAATGCGATGGTCATCTTGGGCGGGGAATTTATTCCCGGTCTGGGAGGGGGCATTTGCCAGGTCTCCAGTACCTTATACAATTCCGTGTTACTGGCCGGATTAGAGATTGTAGAGAGATATCCCCATAGTTTGAAAATAGATTATGTGCCTTTAGGAAGAGACGCAACTGTAAATTATGGTTTAAAGGATTTTAAATTTAAAAATAATACGGAGGGCTATTTATTGATCGATTATAAAATTACCGGGCAAAAGCTTACCTTCCTTATTTTCGGAAGCCAAAGCTGGCAGGATAAAGTACAGGTTTTAGAAATTCCCCATTATGTAGAAAAGGTTATCGGACCTCCTGTAAAAACCATCGTATCTCAAAATCTTTCTCCTCAGGAGGTAAGGGTAAAAAGCGGTGGAAAAGCCGGCTATGTTGTAAGCACATATAGAATTATGAATGTGGCCGGAGAAGAAATAAAAGAATACTTAGCAAGGGACTATTACCAGCCAATGCCTAAGATTATTGAGAAAGGCAGAGACGAATAAAAAGCCGGATTCCGGTGGTCAATTCAAAAAAGCTTTGGGAAGCAGTAAAGTAAAAATAGCCACTGGTAAAGATTATTATGATACATGGTTTTTCCGAAGATATCCAAAGGGGACCATGTATTTTTTGTTTCCCGTTGGGACCTTTCATTCCTAACCGAAAAAGCAGCGCTAAGTCCTGTTCCGACACCGGTAAGAGCGAATGAAATGCTAGAATACTTGTTGGCTGGAGCCAGTGGTAACCTGGATGTTTTCCGGCGGCATTCCGTCAGGTTTTTTTCCCCTGCCTAATTATGATATAATGAGGTGCCTGTTGAATTATTTGCCGGAAATAGTTGTATTCTGTGCAATTAGGCTGCAGCTTTGAGGTAATACAATTACTTTTTTCATTAGGGGCAGGGGAATATTTGAAAATTTAGGAGGTGTAGCAGCATGGCCGAACAGCTAGGTTATGTTCAAGTTTATACCGGAAACGGCAAAGGAAAGACAACGGCGGCTATTGGTTTGGCAATAAGAGCTTTGGGGGCGGGAAAAAAGGTTTTGTTTCTTCAATTTATGAAGGCGAAATCCTATAGTGAGCATAATATATTACCGGGTATTTCGCCTAACTTACATTTAGAAACCTTAGGAAAGCCTTTTTTCGTGGCCAGAAAGGCGGATCTAGACCCTGAAACCCTTGCAAAATGGCAGGATAAGTGTGTTTTTTTTGAGCCGGGTAATCCTCCCGGGGAATACATTGCGCTTATGGAAAAGGGCATCAAAAAAGCTAAGGAAGCAGTCTCCGGTGGAGAATACGATGTCGTAATCTTAGACGAAATAAATGTAGCGGTGTATTTTGAATTAGTTGCTGAAGAAGCTGTATTAGAAATGATCAATAATAAGTTGCCCCAAGTGGAAATCGTATTGACAGGAAGAAATTGTCCTGCCAAGGTGCTGGAAAGAGCGGATCTTGTTACGGAAATGAGGGAAATTAAACACTATTACCAGCAGGGAGTAGAAGCCAGAATTGGTATTGAAAATTAAGAAATTTTGTTCAGCATATCAAAATAAATAAGACCGGAATCCGGTCTTATTTTGTGGTAATGGCTCCTAAATATTTTTTCGTAATTACATATTTACCGGGTATAGCAGGCTGTAATAATTTAATAAAGTCCTTAGAAGGATCGTTGCGCAGATCCAGTATTTGATCCCACAAGACTAATAAGCCGCTGTATTTTGTCCACTTATACACATCAAGGGGAGAGGCAAAGACAAAGTCTGTAGATTTATTCCAAATGACGGATTGTCTGAAACCTGTATCATTAAATAATTCCGTCAGGGCGTGAGAATTAGCGGGAAAGTATTTTTGGGGCAGCACATAGTCAATTTCTTTAATTTTCGTAACAAGGAGCTTTTGGATAATATCATTAACTTCGCAGCAGCTGTTTGCGGTGTCGCATAACATGACCAGCTTCCCACCAGGTTTAAGGACCCGGAAGATTTTCTTTAATAAATTTTCTATTTCATTAAAATCTATTGACCAGGTACAGATAATGATATCATAAGAATCTTCCGGAAGCTGACTTAGTTTTTCGAGAAAATTATGGTGTTCCATTTTCGTATTGGTAAAATCTTTTAATAGTTTCCGAGCCTCCTGAAGCATTCCTGTTGAAAGGTCGATTCCATGATATAACGCCGGAGATGATTTAGTTAAAATCATTTGGCCAAACCAGCCCGGACCGCAACCTAAATCTAATAATTTTTTCTTGTTTAGTGAACCTAAGAGGTTATAGATCTCCTGATAGTTTTCTCGGAAAGGATCATAAAATTTTTCTAAATATTCTTTTGCTATTTGGTCATAACTGAAGGCCAAATCATTTATATTGAATTTTTTACCTTTTATTTTTAAAAGAGTTTGGCGTAATTGAGCAGTAGATAACACAAGTAGCCTCCTTTTAAAGTAATATTTATAAAATATTCTCTATATATATAAAAAAACCTTTCTTTTTCCCATTTTAGCGGTGAAAATAAGAAATGCGTGCATTTGGTTATTGCAAAGCACGCATTTCGGGACTTTATTGCTGATATATTTCACAAAGCAGTAAATTTTAAGATATCTTCCGGATCAGCTATCTTTAAAAGAATAATTTACTTTCTTAAATAGGGCATTGGATTGACATGGTCACCGTCTAATCTTACTTCAAAATGAATATGAGGTCCCGTACTCCAACCGGAGGTACCAACTTTACCAACAGCCTGGTTTTGTTTTACGTAGTCACCGACTTTTACCAGGTATTTGGAAAGATGGGGATACATAGTAGCCATACCGCCACCGTGGTCAACAATGATCGTATTACCGTAACCACCCCGCCAGCCGGTATAGATGACCGTTCCATTTGCTGCCGCAATTGCATTGGACCCATAAGGGGCGGCAATATCCACCCCGGTGTGGAAACGCTGTTCTTTTAAAATAGGATGGAAACGCATCCCATAAGGGGATGTGATCCTATAGTATCCCGGCGTTGGCCACTGCAGCCATCCCGGCCGCACTCCTCCTGCGGATTGAAGTTTTCTAATCTCCGCGGCAATTTGTTCTGACTGATCTGCTAATTCATCCAGCATTTGTTCGTATGCTTCTTTTTGTGATTCAATTTGTTTGACCAGGTCCTGTCTTTTGGCGCTGGCGATTTGCATTTGTTGGTGCTTTTTTTCCTGGGTGGACTTAAGTGCTGCCAAGTGAACTTTAATGTTTTCCAGATTAATTCTCTTATTTTCCAGGATTGTCCGTTCTTCTGACAGCGCGGCAAGTAAATTCAGATCATTATTTGTGATTTTCTGCAAAAATTCAAAGCGTGTTAAAAAATCCGTTATACTGGTGGACTGAAAGATAATTTCAAGATAATTAATATCGCCTTGCTGGTAGATTTGTTTTAAACGATTGCCAAGAATTAAGCTTCTTGCAGAGACTTCTGCTTCTTTATCATTTATTTCTCTTTGTGCGTTTACCAGATGCTCTTCCGCAGCGGCTAATTCCTGAACTAAAGTCTCAATTTCCTCACTGGTTTTCTCCATACTTACGCTTAATGATTGGAGTTCGGCCAGGGTTTTTCTTCTTTCATTCTCTTTTTGTTTGATTTTGTCTTCCGTTTCTTTGATTTTACTATCTATTTGCTCTTGCTGTTTATAGATATCATCTAGTTCAGAACCAATAACAGGTGAGACATTGGTTAATATATAGATGCAGATAAATATGAAGATAATTATTGTTCTGCTGATTTTAGACATAGCAGTACATCCCTTCAGTGTGATATCTAAACTCATTTTTCGACATTAAAGGGATAGATTCCTTTTTGCATATTGTGGCATTTTTTGTTTTTCAGTCCCAATTTGTGAAAAAATCTGTGAGAAGTATATAATAAAATAAAACAGGATGTACAAGAGAGATGTTGTTCTTATTAAGGGTTTTGCTAATAATATCATTAAGGCGAAGGTGAAGGAGGGATAGCTTGAATATAGCTAATGCCAAGGAGTGGACGTTGAAAGACATTGCATTAATCATTGAGCATAACATATTAGAAAATAAAGAGTTGGAATTTAAAGCGTGTAGTGCGTTGCAGGATGAATATAAAGATGAGATAAGTAAAGATGTATCCAGTTTTGCCAATTCTGCCGGCGGAGTAATTGTTTATGGAATAAAAGAAGTGGAAGATGGTCGGACGATAAGACTGGAGCTTGATGAAGGATACGATATAAATGACCGGATAAACAAAGAATGGCTGGAAAATGTTATTTATTCCAGGATAAGTCCCAAGATACAGGGGATTTATATTAATCCCATTGAAATCAGTACCGGTAAGGTTATTTATGTTGTTATTGTTCCCCAAAGTACTACTGCTCATATGGCCGGAAGTTATCGTTATTACAAGAGGAGAAATTTTAAATCTGAACCCATGGAGGATTACGAAGTCAGGGATGTTATGAATAGACAGAAACAACCGGAATTGGATTTGAGGTTAAATGTTCCCCGGGAAATTTCCCTTGAAGATATATATGTTTTCCGGGTCTTAGTTCGAAATGTCTCCGAAATAATGGTTAAATATTTTGCAGTTAAAATATGTATTCCTGAAGAGTTAATTGACCATAAAAATTATAAGAGCGGCAGGAAAACCTTTATCAAGGGAATTGCCTATCGTGAATATACGAAACAAGGTGATTACAGGCAGTTCATTTTTCCTGGTTTTCATATTTTTTTGGATAATAACTTTCTGCCTGGTTTATCTGCCCAAGCGAGTAATGAAAAGAGATACTTGAAAATATATTGGACAACTTATATGGATTATCAAAATCCGCAAAAAGGCTCCGTCAGTTTAGAAAAAATTATCGGCAATCGGATTAGCGATGCAAAGAACAATTAGGAAAGCAAGGGGCAACTTACTTTCCTAATCATTTTAGTTTGTTTTAAATTAATATCGCAAGTCGGCAAAGTTTAGTGCAGCTTTTCGAAAGGAAAGCTACTGAATCGTTTGTCTGGGAGAAAAGGTTCTTTGGTTTGCTAACTGCTGGCGTACATTCTGCAAATAGTTTTGTTCCTGTTGTTGCTGATTTAATTGCTGAGCTTGATTACCCATTGTATAGCC
Organism: Peptococcaceae bacterium; assembly: GCA_049366715.1. Classification (GTDB taxonomy): domain Bacteria; phylum Bacillota; class Peptococcia; order Peptococcales; family BICA1-8; genus JBMNCQ01. The sequence continues at coordinate 198,507 of JBMNCQ010000009.1, forward strand.
TGCTTGATTGTATGGACTGTTTTGATATGTTTCCGGGCTCATGGTTTCCAAAGATAGATTGGAGTTGCCTGCCTGCATCATGGGTCTGAATTGTTGCTGGAATGATTGTAGCGGCTGCTGAGACATCATTTGGTTCTGTTGTGGGAAGCCCTGGAAATTCTGATAGGCGGGCTCCATAGCAGCTAAAGAACCGCTTCCTTGCCCCGCTTGCTGCTGAAAGGCCTGCATAGGCTGCTGGTTACTATAAGGACTGTTTTGATAAGTAGTGGGATCCATGGTGGCTAATGATGCGTTGGCACCTTGATTGATAAAACTGCTTTGCATCATAGGTCTGAATTGCTGCTGGAATGATTGTACCGGCTGTTGTGACATCATTTGGTTGTGCTGTTGCTGGAAGCCCTGGAAATTTTGATAGGTGGACGGGTCCATAGTAGTCAAAGAACCGCTTCCTTGCCCCGCTTGCTGCTGGAAGGCCTGCATAGGCTGTTGATTTGTGTAAGGACTGTTCTGGTAAGTAGTGGGACTCATCGTAGCCAGTGTAGCATTTTGGCCATAGCCTGACATCGGCTGCTGGTTTTGATACATTTGTTGATTGTACTGTTGCTGACCATATTGCTGTTGATTCAATTGCTGACGCAGCTGGTTTAAATAGTTTTGTTCCTGTTGCTGCTGGCTCATGTTTCCTTGATTGGCACCTATTTTGTAGCCGGATTGCGTATAGGGGCTATTTTGGAAAGTTTCTACCCCCATGGTTGGTATTGAAGCATTAGATACGGAACCCATTTGCTGCATATTCTGCATTCCTCCTTTTTGATTTGTAAGAGATGAATTTTGATAAGCCTGACTGCTTATCGCTGCGCTGGATATTATTGGCTCATTTGTGTTTAACATTTCTGTATCCCTCCTTTAACTAGTGCTGTATTTATTTGTTTCCTGATAAAGGCAATTTATACTGTAAATTTATACCAATAGAAAATAAGGTTCGATTTGGCCGGTTTTTACAATCTATAGGGGGATTTAAGAAGCTGCTAAGTTGAATTATATTGCCGAAAAAGGGAAAACCAATAAATAGCTGAAAATAACTTGTCAACACTAAGATTTCTTAGTAAAGTATATTTATATATGTCAAGAAGAAGGGGTGCCTGTTGTGAGGAAAGTTGACAAAGATAAAGGTATCTTTCCAATTAGCGTAGTAGCGGATATTATTAATGTTCATCCGCGAACTTTAAGAATCTATGAGGAAAAAGGAATAATTAAACCCTGCCGGTCGGAGAATAACCGGAGATTATATTCTCAGCAGGATGTAGAAAGACTTGAATATATTAATTATCTTACCCAGATAAAAAAAGTGAATCTTTCCGGGGTAAGAATTATTCTGGATTTATTAAACCGCTGTCCTAAAGAATTACAAGATGAAGTATTCAGTGAGGTTCAAAAAGAGATTGATAGTTTTACGGAAGATAAGAAGAAAATTTTCCAAGGGGATGATAAAAATATTTTAGAATAGACCGAGGCCCATTGCCCGGTCTTTTTTATTAGTGATTTCAGGGACAGATTCCTTATTATGACAGCATCACTTCCAGGTATTTTACATAATGTGCAAAATATGTGGAAGTGATATTGTATATTAATTTGACATTTCCATGTACAAATATGTATAATATATGTGTGTACAATATTATGGAATATATAAAGGAGGAGTATATGGAATATTTAAAAAAACATGTCTATTATAAAAATGTATCGGACGAATTATGGAATGATTGGCACTGGCAAATAAATAATCGTATCAGAAGTGTAGAGGAATTACAAAAGATTGCCGGATTATCTGCTGATAGAATAGAAGGAATTAAACTGGCTGCTGAAAAATTTCCTTTGTCGATCACCCCATATTATGCATCCCTTATTGATTTTGCTAATCCTGAATGTCCTATTGGTTTACAGGCTATACCCAACTCCCAGGAACTTATCGAAGAAGAATTTGAAATGGTAGATCCTTTAGGCGAGGAGAAAGATTCTCCGGTACCGGGAATTACCCATAGATACCCGAACAGGGTCTTATTCTATGCTGTATCAGAGTGTTCGATGTATTGCAGGCATTGTACCAGAAAACGTAAAGTAGGGGAGAAAGTAGAATCCTGTTCTACAAAACAGTGGCAGAAAGGTATTGAGTATATAAAGAATACCCCGGAAATCAGAGATGTTCTTATCTCTGGTGGAGACCCCTTGCTTTTGAGTGATGAAAATTTGGAATATCTCTTAAAGGAATTACAGTCAATTGCTCATCTTGAAGTGATAAGGATTGGAACCCGTGTTCCTGTTGTGATGCCGCAAAGGATCACAAATAGATTAGTAGATATTTTAAAAAAATATCATCCCCTCTGGATCAATACACATTTCAATCATCCTTTGGAAATAACTGTTGAAAGCCGTAAAGCTTTGCGAAAACTGGCTAATGCAGGTATACCTCTTGGAAATCAGTCGGTTTTAATCAGAGGGGTTAATGATTGTTCGGTGATTATGAAACAGCTTGTACATAAACTGGTTAAAAACAGGGTCAGACCATATTATATTTATCAATGTGATTTATCAAAGGGATTAAGCCATTTTAGGACCAGTGTTGCGAAAGGCTTAGAGATCATGGAACATCTGCGTGGACATACTTCGGGTTTTGCGGTACCTACATATGTTATAGATGCCCCGGGAGGTGGAGGAAAAATTCCCGTTATGCCCAATTATCTCTTATCCATGCAGGAAAATAAAGTTGTCCTGAGAAATTTCGAAGGGGTAATTACTTCCTATCAAGAGCCGGCAAATTATCAGAGTAAATGTTCTGCTAACTGTAACTATTGTAAGGACAGAAAATTATGCAGCGCGGACGTTGTTGAGATCAGCAATAAAGGGAAGGAAGAAACGAAAAAAATTCTGCAAAATGTAAATTAAGAAGAGAGTCTGGACCTACGGTTCAGACTTTTCTTATTGTACTGATTTTGGAAGTTTTGCATAACATTTATAAAAAGGGGGGAGATGATGAAAAGACTGGCAATAATTTGGGGACTTATCATGCTGATTATTTTTGTGATTATATCATATATTATTTTTGCCAATAGTGAGAAGGCAGGGTGGTATATAAATGAAGGAGGTAATTTTATTCCGGTTGTTTTATCTGAAAAACCCCATAGTTTTTCCTTGGAATTTCTAAAACCCACCTATTGGGGATTATTGGGAATTTTAGCATTGCTTTATCTGAAAATTTTATGGAAAATCATAAGTTCTAATTGGCGGGCCGCAAATAATAAGGAGATTAAACGGCTGCGGGGTTATAAATAAAGTACCCAAATTGCCGGGAGTTTACCGGTGATTTGGGTACTTTGTCTATTTACGTGCATTTCAAGTCAGTTAGTTATTGCTCAAATAACCCTTCGGTATTTGCCTGGGCTTCCAACTGATTAATTATTTGTTCCAATTCATTAAGAGCATTTCCATATTCCGCCCAGTTCCCTGACTGCGCCGCATTTCTAGCTTTATCAAAAGCTTCACGGGCCTGGCGGCTTAAGATCTTAATATTAATTTCCGAAGGTTCTTCTTCAGCGTCAGGGATCTCAGCTTCCCTTTGGGTAAAAATTTGATAAAGGGCTTCTTCTAAAGTTTCCTCCATCACGATCGTATCTTTATAAGCAATAATTATTCTTTTTACCTCCGGAAGACTATTGGCGTTATTCGCTTGAATATATAACGGTTCTACATATAAAAGAGAATTTTGAATGGGTATCACCAGTAGATTGCCTCTGAGTACAGAAGAACCTTGCTGACCCCAGAGCGTTAGTTCTTTAGATATGATAGAATCCTGGTTGATCCTGGATTCTATTTGCATTGGTCCGTAAATCAGTTTTTGTTTCGGGAACTTAAAAAGAACTAACTGTCCGTATTTATCACCATCATTTCTTGCGGCCAGCCAGGCAATCATATTATCTTTCTTGGCCGGTGTAAAGGGACGCATCAGCAGAAACTCCAGGCTTGGTGACTGGGGGAGCCGCATATTTATGTAATAGGGATTAACATTTTGGATGTTGTCCTGGTACTGTTCTTTGGCTATATCCCAGGCGTCTTCCCGGTTATAAAACACCCGGGGGTTTTTCATGTGGTAATTTCTATAAACTGTTGTCTGGATGTTGAATAAATCCAGGGGATAGCGTATATGCTCTTTAAATCCCGCGGGCATTTGCTCCCAGGATTTAAACAAGTTGGGAAAAATTCTGGCATATGCTCTAACAATAGGATCTGCTTCGTCTATTAAATAAAAGTTAACACTTCCATTGTAAGCATCGATAATTACTTTTACAGAGTTCCGAATATAATTAATTTCATTAAATCTGGGATCAATTACCGGCTCAGAATACGGGTATTTATTGCTTATGGTATATGCATCTATCATCCAGAAAAGCTTGCCGTCATTGATTACAAGATAAGGGTCCTGATCATATTTGAGGAAAGGAGCTATTTTTCTTACCCGCTCCTGGATGTCTCTCTGGAGAATAATCCGGCTTTCACCGGTAAGTGCACTGGAAACGAGTATTTTTGTGCTTCCTTTATTTAAAGCGAACAGGAGTCTGTTGATACCATTTAAAGGTATCCCTGCCGTACCTTCATAGGTAGTTTCCGCATTGTCGCTGCCTACCGGATAATCGAATTCTTGTTCGGTGGTATTTACAAGGACATAATCTTTGGTTAAGAGTCCGAAATAGATCTCAGGTCTGGTGATCGTCAGCTCGGGCACTTCAGTGACAGGAGGGATATTTTTAACGATTAATTGAGGCTGACCCTGAGGTGTTATCTTGTTTACCGGAGTTACAACGGCTCCATAACCGTGGGTATATTTTAAGTATCTGTTAATCCAGGTTTGGGCCTGGGGGCTGTTTTGGTCAAATTCCCTGGCCGATAAAAAAACCTGGGTAACCTGACCGTTAATTTTATAGCGGTCAACATCTACTTCTGAAAAGTTGTAATAAGGCCGCAGGCTTTGTAACTGATTAAAGATGGTCATAGCCGGTCTAAAATCATTAATCCTAATGTTGTCTATGGTCGCTGAAGAATCTTCCAAATCGTTAAATGTCAAAGCGGCGTCTCCTTCATATTCTATCTCTGTAATTTTATCAAGACCGAAGGCCTGAGTGGTCATAGCGATATTTTCGGCAATATACTCTTCTTCTTTATTGATTTCATTAGGGGTTACCATGAAACTTTGCACTAAATTTTGGGATACCCCGCCGATAACGATAGTAATTATGAGCAATGCAGGGCCTAACGCCGCGGTTTTGACATTATTTTTACGCATGCCGATGAAAATGGTAACGGCTGAAATTAAGCAAACTGCCGACGCTATGTAGTAATAAGGCAGAGTAACTTTTAAATCGGTATAGCTTGCTCCAAAGGAGGCTCCCCGGGGTGAATACAGTAAATTTGCTAATTTCAGCTGATAACCGACAATTAAGAGCAGGAAAAACGCTATGGCAAAATAACCTAATCTGTTTATGACAGTTTTTAATGGCGTATTACCTAAACCCTGCAGATAAAAGGTAAATAAGAAATTTAAAATCGCAATAACAAACAGAATGATCATTGCTACTGAAAATATGTTTTCAAATAATGACAGGTCAAAAAAGTAAAAGCTTAAATCCCGGTTAAAAACAGGGTCTTGGACTGCAAAAGGGACCTTATTTAAAAAGAGTAAAATATTTTCCCAGAGAGCCGTTGCAGTTAGCAATCCTGCAAAAAGCCCGAGTAAAGCGGAGGGCAGAATTATTAAAAAATTTTTTGCCCCTTTTTTATTGTTAAGATTAATCACGTTCTCGTGGACATTAACCGGTGGTTTGAGACGCAACGTAAGGTGTAATGTTAAAAAAGCGAGGAGGAAGACAACAATAAAAGAAACAACCCCAATGATTATTTTCGCCAACAAAGTTGTGATAAATATTCCCTGATAGCCTACTTCCTTGAACCATAAATAATCGGTATACAGGCCTAGCAGCTTTGGTAAGCTGAGTAGGAGTATTATGATTAAAGGAGTTAATAAGATTATTCTCAATTTTTTAAAATTCATATCAATGCCTCCTGAAAGATTTCTATTAATATTTACCCCATAATGTCCTAAAAATAAAACCATATCGTATAAAAATGTAAATTTTAATGCAAAATATACTATACCAAAAATAAGGAGGGGTGTGCCGCAATGGAAGAATTGCTTACTTGCCCAAACTGCGGAGGTACAGATTTTATGCCGGTAATAAGAATGCGCCAGGGTGGCAGTCATAGTCTAAGTTCACCTATTACAAACTGGGCAGGTGCCAGGTGCTGTAACTGTAATTCATTGTATGATGATGTCTATATAGCACCTTATTTAGCAACCAAACATTTTAAATAATAATGGATTAAGCCAGCTCATGCTGGCTTAAGATAATTTTGAAGTTATTGAATTACTGATCACAGCTAAGTTTTCCGCCTTTAGCAATATGCTGAGTAGGCATTTCTCTAATAATAATCGTTACGCTATCTTTAGAACAGTTTACCGTCTCAGAAATGGCAGCAGTTACCTTTTCAACAAGAGCTCTTTTCTGTTCCAGAGTTCTACCTTCAATCATTTCAATTTGAACGACCGGCATCCGGTATGTCACCTCACTTTAAAGATTTTCCTTATTTTGTTATTATTATTCTCCAAATAAGTATAAAAACCTTTTGGAATATGCAGAAATATTTTAAATCCGGGCAAAATAAAAATGATATTAATAAAGGAGGGTCACAATGGAATGGAAAACAAAGAATTAGAAAAGAAAGAATTGGAACAAATTATTCCCAGTGATGCTAAAATAAATACCAGTTCTCCCGGAGTACTGGCAATAGAGAGATTTAAAGCCGCACTTGCTTTAAATACCGACGAAAGGGAAAAAGCGCAAGAATTAAGGGAGACACTATTAGAAGAATAAAGTGAATACCCAAAGCAGTCCGGACTAATGGTCCGGCCTGTTTTTATCATATTTTTTAATTTTAAAAATATATTTTGTCAAAAAGCAGGAATTGTTTTTTGTATACAGAATACTATATACAGAAAAAAGCATTTTGTTGCAGGGGGGTATTAGGAGGGTAAAGGATAAATAAATTGATTTTAGATATTGAGTGTAATATTTAGGGTACATTTTAAAATTTTAATTAATTAGAGAGGTGTTTTTTTATGAGTGATGGTACAAAGCTACTAAATCAAACACAGGACTTGATTAAAGAATGTATTGATGAATTAGGTTTAAATCCATCTGTCTACGAATATCTAAAAGAACCCCGCAAAACAATCATTGTAAATATACCTGTTAAAATGGATGATGGTTCTGTAAAGAGCTTTACCGGTTACAGGGTTCAGCATAATAATGCTTTAGGTCCTTATAAAGGCGGGATTCGTTTTCATCCTAATGCAGATCTCGATGAAGTTAAAGCATTAGCAGCCTTGATGACATTAAAAACGTCAATTGTAGAAGGAATTCCTTTTGGCGGTGGAAAAGGCGGGATCACTGTAGATCCGAAAACACTGACCCAATCTGAATTACAGCGGCTGGCCCGGGGATATATAAGAGCGATTTCCTTATTTATCGGTCCGAAAAAAGACATTCCTGCTCCCGATGTAAATACAAATCCTCAAATAATGGCCTGGATGGCTGATGAATATTCTTACATCAGAAGACAGGCAGAACATGAGATTATTACAGGTAAGCCGATTGAAATAGGCGGCTCTAAAGGGCGGACTCAAGCAACATCCAGAGGTCTAATGTTTGTGGCTCAGAAGGCCGGCCAATTAAAAGGAATTAATTTTACAGGTGCTGAAGCCGTTATTCAAGGTTTTGGTAATGTTGGCGGTAATGCTGCCTTATTATTCCATGAGGCGGGAGCAAAAGTTATTGCAGTTAGTGATGTGGAAGGTGCAATTTATAACAGAAACGGCTTGGATATACCGGAAATAATGCAATATAGTAAAGATCACGGTACCATTGCTACATACCCTGACGCCAAAAAGATTTCAAATGAGGAATTGCTGGAATTGGAATGTGATATTTTAGCTCCTTGTGCTCTTGAGAATCAGATCACCAAGGAGAATGCTTCGAAAATAAAAGCTAAGATTATTGCTGAAGGCGCCAATGGGCCTACTACGGCAGAGGCTGATAAAATTCTGGAGGAAAAAGGCATTTTGATATGTCCTGACGTAATTGCCAACGCCGGCGGTGTTGTAGTAAGTTATTTGGAATGGGTCCAAGGAAACTATCATTTCCAATGGAAAGAACAAACAGTCAATGCTGAATTATATGAGAAAATAGTCCCGGCCTTTGAAAATATTTATCAGTTTGCTCAGGAAAGAAAAATACCGATGCGCAGGGCTGCCTTTATGGTCGGTATTAAAAGACTGACCGATGTAATGGAGGTAAGAGGCTGGCTGACTAAATAGGGAATCATACAAAAAAAGGACCGTCCGGTCCTTTTTTTATTCTGAATAAAACTGTTCAAAAAATACATCTTATTCTTTATGAGCATTTTCAGCTTGTTTTCTTAATTCTTCTTCCTTAATATTTCTTTCTTGAGTAGAAAGCATTAAATATTCAGGAGAATTAATAAAGCTGCTTAAATTTTTGTACATTATTATCATCTCCTTATAATATTATTATCTTTATTATATAACAACTAAGAAAATTTAGCAGCTGTTTGACTCATGTATACAGTATTATTAACAGACTGTTACATAACAAATTCAAAAGTGATTTTCAAATTAAAATCAAGCTTAAATTTTCAGAGGATGAAGAAGTAACACAGATACTCTTTAATTTCATATAATAAATTGAAAATAAAGGAGTAAAGGAGCTGTTAATATTGACATATGTAGTGAGAACCGGTGATACTTTATATTTAATTGCCCAAAGATTTAACACTACAGTTGAGCGGTTAATCCAGCTAAACAATATCACTAATCCCAGCGCCATAATGGTCGGCAGGGTAATTATTATCACTCCGGAGGAACCGACACCACAGCCTCCCCTTGGTCCGGAATGGTGTCCCCGTTTAACTCTGAGGGATCGGGGAAGCTCCGTTAGAGAGGTTCAACAATTATTAAGACAGCGGGGATACGACTTAGGTGGTATTGATGGTGTATTCGGAGCAAGAACCCGGGCGGCTGTAGTTAACTTTCAGCGGGCCCAAAATCTAGCGGTATCCGGTGTAGTAGATGAAGCTACCTGGCAGGCTTTAGGAAGAAACTGCACCGGACAGGGGACATCTGCTTGTCCGGTAATTAGATTAGGGACTAGAGGGAGTGCCGTGAGATTTCTGCAAAGTCTGCTAACAAATTCAAATTATGCACCAGGTCCTATTGATGGTGTTTACGGTGCTGATACGCAAGCAGCCGTAATCGCTTTCCAAGCTAATAATAACCTTTCCCCAACAGGGGTTGTTGACCAGGCAACATGGAATAAACTTGGTGTGACCTGTGTCCCTGCTTATCCCGACCATGGTCAGAACGGAGGTACAGTACCTCCGGTACCTGATGAAGGAGATGAAGTAAATTATACATGGGAAGAAATTGAAGGATTCCGCTATCTTTTAGCAACAAATGAGCAGCGTTATTTTCGGGGCCAGCCTGTAAGAATCACTTTCCGTAAAAGAAATATTACAGATGAATCCGTAACATTAAGTTATTCTTCCAGTCAGTTGTTTGATTTTTATATCTCCAATTCTAACGGTAGAGAAATTTGGAGGTGGTCTGAAGATGCTGCTTTTATGCCGGTTGTAACGGAAATGGTTTTAGCTCCCGGTGAAGCGGAAACAATCGATATCGTCTGGAACCAAAGAAACAAAGGCGGCAATCTGGTCAATCCGCAAACCTTGACCTTGTGGGGAACCAATAAGGCTACAGGTCAGAGCGTATCGGTTCAATTTGAAGTTTATTCATAAGGAAGCGTTCCATTAAGCCGCAGAACAAGCTGGTAAGATATAAGCTGAACATGAAAAGCAGAAGAAGACCTGCAAGGCTGAGCAGGTCTTCTTCTGTTTTCAGCTAGTAGTGATTTTCTCTTTTAAATATTGCAACCAGGCATGATTTAGAGTTAGAACAGGAATGGGGAAATATCGCAAACAGTTCCCAGCCTTCTTGTGCTTCTTTATTTAAACTTAAATCAAGCAGATTTTGCATTACCAGACAGCCATCGGAAGGTGTAATGCGAACTGACTTATATTCAACATTCATTGTATATTCCTCCTTATCTCCTACTTTAATATATGAAAAATCAAAAAAAAGTTTTCCTGAAAGAAATGAAACTTTTTAATGATCTATGCGTCTTTTAAATGATAGAGAAATAAGCTGGAGGTGGAGAGCGTGTTTGATGTAAAAAAGGTTGAAGAAGAGTTTAAGTGTCAGAAATGCGGGTCGGTTGGAGCGGAGGTAAGGGAAGTTGCGATGACCGGTACCGGGTTGAGTAAACTTTTTGATATTCAAAATAATGAATTTTTATTTATTTCCTGTAAGGAGTGCGGATTTACGGAAGTATTCAATTTACATATTCTTGAAAAAAGGCCTTCGTCCTGGCTAATGGATTTTTTGATCGGAGGCTGAAAAATACCGGTGGGCGGGCAGCTTAGTTTTGCTGCGGCCGGTTAGGTAAAGAGGAAACAAATTAAGACAGGACTGATCTTACATTCATGATAAAAATACCCCTTTCATTTGGAAAGAGGGTATTTTTATCATGCACTGGTAAGTAAATAAATCAATGGTGAATCGCTGAAGTTAAAGCAGGGAAACTCAAGCTGCCGCCAGTAACACCGGTATATCCGGGGACGTTTTTATTTATTTTTATACACTTCCATTGCTGTTGAGGCTCCGATACCGGTTTGAACATGATATCCTTGTTCTTTAAGGGCACTTTCTAAAGCAGTTAGGAGTAATAAAATATTTTTTTCATAGCAGGTATAACCCATGGTACCGATTCGCCAAACTTTACCTTTACCTTCGCCTAGTCCTCCTCCGATTTCTATCCCGTATCTATTCAACAGATATTTACGGACCGCAGCATCGTCTACACCGTCCGGGATAACTGCAGAAGTAAGCATGGGGAGCCTATGTCCTTCCTGCGCCCACATTTTAATACCCATGGCCTCCAAACCTGACTTTAACGCCCGGGAGTTTAATTCGTGGCGGGCAAAGCGAGCCTCTAAACCTTCTTCATAAATAAGTCTTAAGGATTCACGAAGGGCGTAATTCATATTAATCGGGGCGGTATGATGATAAGCCCGCTGCTGCCCCCAATAATTCTGGATCATCGTTAAATCCAGGTACCAAATGGGAACCTTTGATTTTCTGTTATTGATGATTTCCCGGGCTTTTTCGCTAAAAGTAACAGGTGCTAAACCGGGAGGGCAGCTGATACATTTTTGGGTTCCGCTGTAAGCAGCATCAATTCCCCACTGGTCTATTTTAATATCTGTTCCTGCTAAGGAGGTAACGCAATCGACTAAAAGCATAGTATCGTATTCTTTACAAAGTTTGGCTATCTCATCTAAAGGCTGCAGAACACCGGTAGATGTTTCGGCATGAACGATTGCCAAATACTTGGCTTTGGTTTGGGCGAGGGCTTTCTGTACCTGATCCGGTTCGATAATTTTGCCCCAGGGTGCTTCGACGGCGGTAACCTCAGCTTTTAAACGCTGGCAGATATCAAGCATTCTTCCCCCGAAAGCCCCGTTTATACAAACGATTACTTTATCTCCTTCTTCAATTAGATTGGCCAGAACTGTTTCCATCCCGGCACTGCCCGTACCGGGCATAGCCATGGTAAGTTGATTTTTCGTTTGGAACACATAGCGGAGCAAGTCCATAGTTTCATTCATTATCTCTAGAAACTCGGGATCAAGATGTCCCAAGATAGGAGCTGACATGGCTCTTAATACTCTAGGATCGACATTACTAGGTCCGGGTCCCATTAAAACCCTTTCTGAGGGTCTTAATTCATTGTAGGTTTTCATTAAAGCACATCCTCTCTTTTTGATGATTGTATACATTATCATTTGTATACTTTGACATCGATTCCCTAACTCCTTGTTAAAGATTAAAAAATAATATTATTTTTATTTTGCATCAAGTGGCAATTAAATATAGTATAGAATAGGAAAGTAAAATTAACAAAAAAAGGAAGGTGATACAATGGCTGATCGCATCGATTATAAAATTTATGGTGATGACATGCAGTTAATTGAAATTGAATTGGACCCTGATGAAGGTGTGAGAGCCGAGGCGGGCGCCATGATTTATCTTGGCGAAGGCGTAGACATGCAGACGTCTACCGATGGTGGAATTTTTAAAGGATTGAAGAGGGTAGTGACCGGAGAGAGTTTCTTCATCACATCCTTTATAAATTACGGCCATGATAAAAGCAGTGTTGCTTTTGGCGCACCTTTTCCCGGAAAAATTATCCCTTTGGATTTGAATCCTCTGGGAGGGGATTTCCTTTGTCAAAAAGATGCTTTTTTATGTGCCGCCAAGGGAATTGATATTGAAATTGCATTTACCAAGCGGATGGGTGCCGGTTTATTCGGAGGAGAAGGCTTTATTCTGCAAAGATTAATTGGGGATGGGCTGGCCTTTGTTCATGCGGGCGGAACGGTAATTTCCAAAGAATTGGCTGCCGGTGAAACTTTGCGGGTGGATACGGGATGTTTAGTCGCCTTTGCTCCCACGGTAGATTATGATATTAAATTTGTGGGCGGGTTTAAAAATGCCCTCTTTGGAGGCGAAGGGTTGTTTTTAGCCCAGCTAACAGGACCGGGTAAAGTTTATCTGCAAAGCTTACCTTTTTCAAGATTAGCCGACAGAATATTTGCCGCAGCCCGTTTTCAAAATAAGGGGGAACAAAAAGGGATTGGCGGCATAGGTGATAATATTCTGGGAGGATTTTTAGGCGGCGATAAATAAGCAGAGGCGGGATTGTAAATATACGGGGAAATAAAAGTAATTTACGCTGGAATCATGCTTTTTTAAATTTTATTTCGCAAGGTTTAATTGCTTTCAAGGCAAGGTTATGTTAAATTATCTTTGGTTTTATTTTTAGATTTAGGAGGAAGATCATGAAAATAGGTTTAATAGGACTGGCAGGTGTAGGCAAAACGACCATCTTTAACCTCTTGACGAATACCAAAGCCATAACCGGTGCCTATGGTGTTAAAGAAGCAAATATCGGGATGGCTAAAGTACCTGATAAAAGGATGGACTATTTGATTAATTTATATAATCCTAAGAAAAACAGCTTTGCCCAAATTGAGTTTATTGATATTGCCGGGGTTGTCCCTGAAGGGGGAGCCAGAAAATTTTTGGATGAAGTAAGGGATTGTGATGCAATTGTGCATATTGTCAGGGCATTTGAAAATGCTGATGTGCCCCATGTTAATGAGTCTGTTGACCCTGGTAAAGATTTAGAAACTGTAGATATGGAGCTGCTATTTGCAGACTTAGAACTTTTAGAAAAGAGAATTGAAAGAATTAAAACCGGTAAAAAAATTAAAAAGGAGCAGCAGGAAGAACTGGTTCTCCTGGAAAGGTTATATCACCATCTGGAAGAGGGCGGGGATATTAGACAAGTTGAACTGACGGAAGAAGAAGAAAAACAATTAAAGGCTTATAGCTTTCTTACGGAAAAACCTAAGTTAGTAGTTGTGAATGTTGACGAAAATCAATTTAAAACGAATCGTTATCATAACCAGAAACAACTGGAAGACGTATGCGCTGTTAAGGAGATGCCGTTTCTTAACATCTGCGGTCAAATTGAAGCAGAACTTAATGACTTGAATTCCGAAGATAAAGCTGTATTTATGGAAGACTTAGGTATCCAAGAAACAGGTATTGAAAGATTGGCCAGAGCAGTTTATGAACATCTGGGTTTAATATCCTTTTTTACCGTAGGGGAAGATGAGGTTAAGGCCTGGACAATTAGGAAAGGTATTCCTGCTAAAAAAGCCGCCGGTAAAATACATTCGGATATTGAGAGAGGTTTTATCCGGGCGGAAGTTGTAAAATATCAAGATTTAAAAGAACTGGGTTCAATGGTGAAAGTAAAAGAACAGGGATTGTTCCGTTTAGAGGGCAAGGATTATATTGTTGAAGACGGGGATATTATTAATTTCCGCTTCAACGTATGAATGACTGACCTAAGCAATACTCAGCGGAATATCGTGGAGCGAAAATTTAAAACTGTATAAAGTGAAATCTTAAAAAAACGGGTTAATTTAACCCCGTTTTTTTTAATGTATGTATATTTTTTTAAAAGGACAAAATAGTAAAAAAAGGGAGTGATGTTTTATGAGTCGGGAACATCAGTATAAAAGAATTGCCTATAGCTGTCCTAAATATGAGTCTATTCAGCAGGCCCAAGGTTATGGGCTTAGCTTAGCTAATCTGAGTAAACCTACCGGGCCCCGTTGTGAGCATTGTATTCATTGGAACTCCGGATCTTGTGAACTGTTTTTAGCTAAAGGTAAATAATGGTATTCAATTTTCAACTTATTTTTTAAAAATCAAGGCAGGAGAACAAGCACTATGTGTAGAAATGTTAATAAACTATTAATGAAACATTAATTAAATATTAGGGAGGGGTCTTTTATGCTGGTGAGACAATGTGCAGGTGGTGTCGTCTTCAACGGGGAAACCATTTTCCTACTGCAAAATGACAAAGGTGAATGGGTCTTGCCCAAAGGTGTTATCCGGAACGGAAAAATTGCAAATGAAGTAGCGATTACTCGGGTTAGATACGAGGGTGGAGTAAATGGCAGAATAATTTCTTCTGCAGGTGAAACTAGTTATGAATTTTTCTCTTATTCTCGTAAACGTCCTGTGTGCAACCGAATCAATTGGTTTGTCATGGAGGCGATGGAACCCGAGTTTTCTATTAACCGGATGGAAGGATTTAAAAACGGAGGTTTTTTCCCCATTGATGAAGCCATAGAGAAGATAACTTATAGTCAAGACCAGGCCCTAGTTAGATATGCATATAAAAAGTATCGTGAATATTTAGAGGAAATAGATTCCAAAGAAGCGGTAGGCAACTAATCATACGGAGGTTCCCATTGAAAATGGTGAACCTTTTTTTTATAGCAGGAGAATAAATTTTTAATGATTATAACAGAAAGTAGTAAACTTTTCCCATCATAATACATAAATTAAATATTAAACTACAATTTGACAGGGAGGGAATCGCTTGGAAGGATTAAAGTGTCCTATTTGTAAAGCGGTCAGCTTGGTAAGTGTCATTAATGATGGGGAATTGTATACATGTCCTTTTTGCAATTACAGGTATACGGTAACTTCAGTAAGGAGATATTTTTTACATCCCTATAAAATAGGTGAAGATGCTTTGAACTCTAAAAGTTTCCTGAAATATCTTAAAGAACTAGACTTACAGCAGCTAATAGAAATAATAAAAGTTACTTCCAAGGAAATGGAAAAAAGAACAGTACATAGCGGTTATGTCAAAAAGCTTGAAAAGTCGTAATGACTTTTCAAGCTTTTTATACTGTGATGCTTAGATTATTACCAATTATGTTAAATACGCTTAAAAGTAAAAAGAATGATAAAAATCAAGTTGGGCAATCTAATAGCAAAATATGAAGGAGAAATACTACACGATGAACAGCAGGAAAACTCAATTAGATGAATGTCTAAAATGGAGCTTAAACATTACTGATCAAGAAATTTCCGAAACAATTGCCATTGATCCGGGTGAATTAAAACAAGAGAAAAATGCAGGAGAGCGTGTCACTTCATTTGGAACAATATGCTCCGGATGGTGGTCCAATAATTGGTGTGAATAAAAAATAGCTGAAAAAAAAGATTGATTAATATATAATATAATCTGTTAAAAAAGTGGAAAGGAGAAGAATTATGCTACCTACACCAAAAAAATACTTTCTTACCAGTGGTAGTGCCGAGGGAAAAACAGAGTTAACTGCTTTTGACGGTGCTTTATTAAAAGCTGGGATAGGAAATGTAAATCTTGTCAAAGTCAGCAGTATTCTACCGCCTCAGGCAGAATATTCTCCGGAACTGGAATTACCTTTGGGCGCCTTAGTACCGACGGCTTACGGTGCAATTATCAGTGAAAAACCTGGCGAGACTATTGCCGCTGCGGTAGCTGTGGGGATAAGCGAAGATACCTTTGGAATTATTATGGAGTTATCGGGAAAGTTTTCAAAAGGTGAGGCTGAAGCGGAGATTGAAAAAATGGTAAGAGAATCATTTGCGATGAGAGACATGAAATTGGTGGATCTAAAGATTTCTGCAGTTGAACATAAAGTGGAGAAAATTGGTTGCGCTCTGGCTGCGGCACCATTGTGGTATTAGACTTTAAAGAGTGGAAAAGGAGTGTTTGTTTTGAAGGGTTTATGGTTTACGGAATTACAATCAAAAAATTTAGCTATTTCATTGAGAATTAAAGAGACTTTGCATCATGAAGAAACCGAGTTTCAGGAAATAAGTATGGTAGATACCTATGAATATGGGAGAATGCTTCTTCTGGATGGGATAATTATGACGACAAGCAAAGATGAATTTGTCTATCATGAAATGATTTCGATGCCTGCTCTCAATACTCATCCCAAGCCCCAAAAGGTTTTAGTAGTCGGGGGGGGGGATGGTGGAGCAATCAGGGAAATTACGAAACATCCCGAAGTTGAGAAAGCCGTCTTATGTGAAATAGACGGGAAAGTTATTGAAGTAAGCAAAAAATTTCTTCCGGAAATCTCCCGGGCTTTAGATAATCCTAAAGTAGAAGTTTTGGTTGCTGACGGCATTAAACACATTCAGGAAAGTAAAGATACCTATGATGTAATATTAGTGGATTCTACTGATCCCATCGGTCCGGCCGTGGGGTTATTTGCGAAAGATTTTTACCAGGGTATTTATGAGGCCTTAAAAGAAGACGGTTTGTTTGTGGCTCAAACAGAATCCCCCTGGGTAAATGAAGAATTAATTAAAAGAGTATATAAAGATATCAAAGATATCTTCCCGATTACTAAGCTTTTTTTGGCGAATGTGCCTACTTATCCTTCCGGCTTATGGTCTTTTACCATGGGGTCCAAAAAGTATGATCCGGTAGCAATAGATAAAAATTCTATTCCGGATACTGCTACCAGATACTATACTCCTGATATTCATTTTAATGCGTTTAATTTACCTAACTTTGTGCAGGAACTTTTAAAATAACCGGCGATACTGATAAAAAAATTTTCAAAAAATAAACCTTAAAACCCTTAGAGGGTTTTAAGGTTTATTTTTTGAAACGTTCATAGTATACTATGTTTGAATATTTATATATGAAATATAATTAATAAACTTTAATAAAGTTTTTCTATTTTTTTAATATGAGCAGGATTTTTATTTCCCTTAATAGAAAATACTGTAGTATTTAGTATAGTATGAGTTTTATTAATTACAAATTGCCTGCGGCTGTATTTTATTATCAGATAATTTTATACTATTGAAATATATTAGAAATTTCCGTGGAATATCGTCATTAGTTATGATACGCTTAGTTGGAAAGTAATTGACAGAAAATTATGTTTCTTTTGTTATTTTTTTAACAATCATTTTTTTTAGGAGGTGATAAAAAAAGATTTTTTCTGATCAGCTTGGAAATAATTAAATCGAAGGGGGAAGTATTATGAGAAAAAGTAATTTGAAAGTTTTCGCGTTGCTGGTTTTAGTTATTTTTGCTGTAGCAATGGTTGCAGGTTGTACCGGTGGAGAGAAGGAACAGTCTGAACAGGAAACGCCCAATGCTGAACCGCAGGCAGAAAAAATAGTTTTAAAAGCTGCTGTTACACCGGCTGCAGATCATCCGTATAATTTAGGACTTATTGAGTTTGGCAAACTGCTCAGCGAAAGAACGAATGGGAAATATGAAGTAGAAACTTTTCCGTCTTCTCAGTTAGGTTCTGAACGGGAAGCAATTGAAGGTGTGCAAATGGGTACTATTGACCTGACAGTTGTTTCTACAGCTCCTTTAGCCGGATTTTCCGATGCCTTCCTGGTTACTGACCTTCCTTTTATCTTCCAAAGTAAGGAACATGCCTACAAAGTACTGGACGGTGAAATTGGACAAAGTATTTTCCAAAAATTAGACGGAACCGGTATTGTCGGACTGGCTTTCTGGGAGAATGGGTTCCGTAATATCACGAACTCCAAACGGCCGATTGTTCATCCGGAAGATATGAAAGGAATCAAAGTCAGAACAATGGAAAACCAAATCCATATGGATTCCTTTAAACAAATTGGTGCTGATCCGACTCCCATGGCTTTTGGTGAATTATTTACAGCCTTACAGCAAAAAACTGTTGACGGTCAGGAAAATCCGTTACCGATTATCGGTACTTCCAAATTCTATGAAGTACAGGATTATTTGGCTATGACCGGCCACTTCTATGCTCCGGCTCCTTTGCTCATCAGCCAGGCTTTATGGGATAAATTAAGTGACGACGAAAAAGATATCTTTCAACAAACAGCAAATGACGCAACTACCATAGAACGGAATATGATTGCCGATATGGATAGTCAATTACTGGATGAATTCAAATCATTAGGTATGGAGGTAACAGAGCCGGATAAAGCCGAATGGCAGGAAGCTATGGCTCCTGTTTACGAAAAATGGCAGGATAAGATCGGTAAAGACCTGATTGAACAGGTAAAAGCGGCTAATAACTAAAAATATGATATTAAACAGTTGAGCAGGGATTAGCCCTGCTCAACTAATAAAAAAACTTACAGTGAGAGATTAAGATTGTTCATATTATTAAATCTAACAATTGGGGGAGTACTAAATGGATTCTAAAAAACAATCTTCCTTTTTTACTTTCCTGGACAAATTTGAAGACTATTCGGTAA
>JBMNCQ010000010.1:0-35824 GCA_049366715.1 Peptococcaceae bacterium
TTTGTCAGAATAATTAACACCCATCTGGGGTGACATTTTCACAAACTATTGACAGGGTTTTTGGGAATTTTTTTATTTCTTTTTTTCAAAATTAATCCCTAAAATTAAGAAATAAAAAAGACTAAGGAACTGCACCTTAGTCATTAGTCGTTTTGCTTATATGATTTTGTAAATATTCAGCCCTACCATTTGTGGAATTACTTTTAAACAGAATCCTCCTTAAAATCCAGCAGCCAGCGTAATATAAATGAAGAAATGCCGAATATGCTTTGATAATTTAGAGTACCGGGAACATCTAAGGGGGTGTGGTTGTGATTAAGCCAATTCTCAGCTAAAAAAGACAGGGCTCTGATATTTTCTCCGGCAAAGGACCTATGATCGCTGGTATGTTTAAATTGATCCTGCCGGCTGAAAAGAAGATCCGGAGAATCAACGACTAATTGATCAGGCAATACGAATTTTCTCTCCCCGTTAGTCCAATATATGAAATTTCCTTGCTCACTCCCGGTACCGATACTATCCAGATTTATATTGAAGAGCACATTTTCCAACGGGATCGTAGGGTTTTGGATAAAATACTCCGAACCGATCAATCCCATTTCTTCCGCACCCCAGAAAGCGATGATAATTGAGCAGGGCAGTTTTTCTCTCTGCGCATTTAAAGCCCTGGCCAGTTCTAAGACTGCGGCTGTTCCGGAAGCATTGTCATTGGCTCCCGGATAGAGTTCATCCTCCCATATTCCTAAATGATCATGGTGCGCCGATAAAATTATATACTCTGCGGGATTTTTCGCACTGGTAATCAACCCCAATACATTATCCGAATAAAGCCGGGAGGATCTTTCCACTACGGAGAAAACCATGCGTTTCTCTCTCGGCACTAATCTAGTCCGGGGTATTGAGAATGTTTGAAAATAAGTATTTTTATTTCCGGCAGGCCCAATGCCATATTCATGAAGTTTTTGCGCCAGGTATAAACAAGTTTCGGCGTCCCCGGAAGTACCTGCTCTCCGTCCTTGATAATACTCACCGGCTAATAGTTCAACATGGCTTCTGATATCTTCCGGATTGATACGTTTGTGATTTTCTTGCAGCCTGCCGCCTACGGCAGTTTTTTGCGGCACAGAGGCAGGACTAGCATTTTTAATAAGTCCCGGCAAGCTGATTAAACTACCCAGAGAAGTAACTGTTAATATTAAAAAGCTTCTGCGAGATATCACGGTTTTTCCTTCTCTCTTAAAACTTTCTTATATTAATTAAACTATACCATTTTCAAAATCATTACAAAAGTAAAATTATTTCAAAGAAGGTTTATTCTGTAAATCACTGCCGGTAATTTTCCAGTCTCTTACCGAGTACAACCGGAGAATACCCTTAAGGATCTTTTGATTACGCCCGGGGTTTGTAATACGAAGATCCGATAGCCCCTCTCCGGCACACTTTTTCACACCTCCGGCAGCCGGTACATTTTTCCGGATTGACCACAACAACATGTTTGTGAAACAAAAAACCGACCTGGCGCAGTACTCCCTTAGAACAGACGGCTATACACTTCCCGCACCCCTCACACAATCTGGTATTAATCTTTATATAACCGGTAGCATTAGGCCTCAAGCTAAAGCCTATCTTTTTCATATTTTTACGACCTCCTTTTCCTTTGCGTTCATTGTAAAACAGCAGTTTAAATTAGCGATAAACAATTGATAAACGTTTTATAAATTCGCAAATATATAAAACCCGCTTCAAAGCGGGTTTTAATCATGTTATTTCTTTTAACAATAACTGGAGATTACCTTATTGCGGCCTTTTTGCTTAGCTTCATAAAGAGCAGCATCTGCCGAATTAAAAAATTCGGTGATCGATATTTCTTTATGATAAAGAATCGTCGCTGTCCCTAAGCTGATTGTCACGATATCTGCAATGGTTGAACAATAATGAGGTATAGCCATTTCTTCAACTTTCTTCCTGATCTTTTCCGAAATGATCACTGCTCCCTTTTCATCTGTATCGGGAAGAATCACCACAAATTCTTCGCCGCCATACCGGGCGGCAAAGTCATGGGAGCGCCGGAGACAGCCGGATATTGCCCTGGATATCTTTTTCAGACATCTATCACCGGCGATATGACCATAAAAGTCATTATATTGTTTAAAAAAGTCGATATCGATGATAATCATTGATAAAGGTTTGTGCTCTTTGCGGGCTTCCTGCCATTTATCACCCATCGCCTTATCGAAACTGCGCCGGTTCGGGATACCTGTTAAACTATCAAACTGAGAAAGTTTTTTTAATTTTTTATTGGCCGTTTCCAGTTCCTGGGTTCTCTCTGTTATTGTTCTTTCCAGATTTTCATTTAATTGCCGGATTTCCTGATACATTTTTTCATTTTCCAGAGCATAATTTTCTACTTTCCCATGAAATTCAATATAATCACCGATTAAAATATAATCTTGAAAAATAATAAAAACAAATAGCCAAAAATGAAAAGTATAGCTTGTACCGAGAAGTCCTAAAGAAACAAAAATATCATTAACGGCAGATAAGAAAATTGCCCAGCAACTAATTAAAATAAATAATGCCCCGGGTATTTTTTCATGAACGGCTTTCAAAATACAATAGCATACATATATACCTGATATCACCAGAGGAATATAGAACCAGACAATGAAATTATCATATAACTTATGGGGTGCCAGCAGTACCCATAATAAAAGAAAAGGCAGTATATTTTGCCAAATTTTTTTAAATCCGGCGGCAAACTGCTCTTTATAAAATTCACTGAGAAATAAAAAGGCAAAGGGAATCCCGGCATAGTTGATACCGGACTCAATTCTGTTGCCAATTAACCAATCAAAATTAGGAAAGAGCTGCCCGATAATAATTTCATTAACGATTAAGGATCTGATTGTAAATACCAAGCAAACGATCCCGAAGTATAAAGCGGTTTTTTCCTTTTTACATTTAAAATACAGCAATAAAAACAGTATTCCCGACATTAAAAAACCGCCCGCCAAAAACATATCCCTTAATAAAGCTGTCTTCCATAGATATTCAATTGTATTTCTTTCTCCTAAATAAATCGGTAGGTTGATTCCGCCGCGGTAAAAATCAAAGTTTGCAATTTGGATTAATATTTCATTATCCTGTTTTAAATCCGTTAAATGAATCACTTCAGAAAAACGCCGGTTTTCTATATCTTCTTTCGTCCTGCCTACTTCTCCGTTAGCGGCCGCTAACTGACCGTTCCACCATAATTTATAAGCCGAATAAACATAAGGCATCTTTAAAGCTAAATCCATCTCCGGGTCAAGTCCTCTAATCCGGAGACGCAAAGTTGCAAAACCCTCTTCCGGCAGCTTTTTTCCATCCCAATCATAATTATTCCATAAGCCCGGCAAGGTAAAATAATGCGCTTCCGGCTGCCTGTTATCCGGGAAATCCCGGGGTTCATAAAGCTCATGCCAGTAGAACTCCCAGCTGCCGTTTAATAGAAACACTTTTCCGCCGGATAATTCCAGGCCGGAAAAATCCGCAACGCCCCGGGAAGCTGCAAGTGTATATTCTTCAAAAATACTTATATTTGCTACGATCATAACGATCAGTGAACAAATAATAATACTTATTAGAATTTTTAAAAAAGCTTTCATATGTTTCTCCATATTGTTTTAGACCGGAATGGAAATTTTAAAAAAATTCTCATGCCATTATAAACATCCCTCTTCTATATCCATATTAAGACAATTTTTCTGTGCAGACAAACCCCTCTTGTTTTTTTTAAACCAAATTTAATAAATTAATTTTTAATACGCTCTGTTTTAAGGCAATCTTTTAATTTTGAGCTTATATTAACCCCAAAATTTCCCTGGCTATTTTATTATTTACATAAATCATGATTATTTCCAAAATACTCATAATTTCACATAATAATTTTAACATATACTGCCAAATTTTCGTACCATTTTTGGCTGAATGGTTCTTTTAAGAACTTAAGAAGTTCTTGCTGCTTGTGAACAGCTCCAGCCCTTCTTCAAGAACTACCGGATAACCCCGGGAATATACGAATATGATGAGAACACAGCATAAAATGCAACTGGTTTCACTGTTGAAAACAAATTAAAGGCTAACAGTTAAAATAGGACAGCAAGAGGAAATAAAAAAACGGGAGTATTAAGCTGCTCCCGTTTCCTTCTGGATGCAAGCATTTTTATTAAATTTATTCAAAAACAGCTCTGATATTTTTTAATTCCCGGCTGATTGCAATACCTTGCGGGCAATGACTTTCACATCTGGCACATTCTAAACACTCTGCCAAGGGGGCAGAACGTCTTGCCATATGCTGATAACTCTGCTTTGCTGCTGCAAGTGATTCAAAAACCCAGTAATCATTATAGATTGAAAAATTACCGGGGATATTGATGCCTGCAGGACAGGGCATACAGTATTTGCAGCCTGTACAATTAACTTTTATTTTTTCTTTGAAAAACTGCTTTAATCGTTCAATGATTTCCAACTCTTTCGTCGTTAAAGAATCTGCTTTCCCTTCTTGAGCAACTCTGATATTTTCTACGACATGCTCCGGGGCAGTCATACCGCTTAACACAACAGATACTTGGGAATGATTCCAGACCCAGCGTAAAGCCCATTCTACCGGGGATCTTTTCACAGCGGCTGCTGCAATAATACCTTGCGCTTCCCGGGGTAAACCGGCCAGATTACCTCCTCTGAGAGGTTCCATAACAGCGATGCCCAAGCCTTTTTTCCCTGCATATTCCAGGCCTTCCTTCCCGGCCTGATAATTTTCATCCAGATAATTATACTGGATTTGACAGAAGGACCAATCATAATAATCAACTATTTCCTTGAACAGGTCTGTCTGATCATGAAAGGAAAATCCCGCATATTTAATCCTGCCGTCTTGGATGGCCGCATCTAAAAATTCCTTAATTCCTGCTTCTTTTAATACCGGCCAAACATCAGCATTAAGGGCATGGACTAAATAAAAATCAATTACATCTGTTTCCAGACGTTCCAATTGCTCATTTAAATATTTATCCATATCGGCTCGTGTTTTAATTAACCAGCTGGGAAGCTTCGTCGCCAGATATACCCGTTCTCTATACCCGTCTTTTAAAGCTCTCGCCACGAAAAGTTCACTTGCCCCGCCCTGTGCGAACCCGGTCCCGTGGTAAGGATAAGCAGTATCCACATAGTTGACGCCCGCATCGACGGCAGAGCGAATCATTGCTGTTGCCGTATCCTCATCAATATTCGTAGGGTCATCCCCAATTATTGGTAATCTCATACAGCCAAATCCTAAATTTGATACCATTTGATTTGTCTGGCCAAACTTTCTGTATAACATCTTATATAAACCTCCTTTGGTGATACCGATTATTTTTTATAAACATCCGCAGCGGTTAAAGATTTGGCACAATCTTATTTGGAAGTGCTATAAAAATTCCCCGTTTTCTAAGCTAGTCTCAGTATATAACCTAAGGTATGCTCTAAGTCAATATGAAAAACAATTGTTGCTTAGCGTGCACTTTAATTTTTATCATATTTATAGTAAACTATCGGTAATCATTTCAAAGGAGGGAAAAAATATGGGCTATGCAATCAAAGAGGTATCCGAGCGGTTTCATATCTCTCCCTATACACTACGCTATTATGAAAAAGAAGGGCTGCTGCCTCCTATTCACCGTACCGACAAAGGGAACAGACTTTATAGTAACGTTGACCTGGAATGGCTGCAGCTCATTTGCTGCATGAGAGCAACAGGCATGTCCATCGCTTATATTAAAGATTATGTGGATTTATGCCGCCTGGGGGAGGATACTGTTACGGAAAGACGTCAGATTATTCTTAATCAAAAAAAAATAATTGAAAATGAACTGAAAAAATATCAGAACCTTTTAAAAATGGTAAATAAAAAATTAAAATACTATGATCACATCACCCATTCAGATTCAAATCCCGAATCTCCGGCGTAATACCACCTGCTATGGAGAACCTATGGTCTGGTAAGCTTCATCAAGGACCATCACCAGCTCAAAGGGAAGCTTATAATCCAGCTTGCGGGCAACTTCAGCATTGAGGGTTATTTGCGGAGAGCTTTGAAAAGATTGTTCTAAATCCCGCGGTTTAGCTCCCTGTAAGCATTTAATGATATTATCGGCACCAAAGCGTCCTATGTTTACTGCGTCCATTACG
This sequence comes from Peptococcaceae bacterium, assembly GCA_049366715.1. GTDB lineage: Bacteria > Bacillota > Peptococcia > Peptococcales > BICA1-8 > JBMNCQ01. The sequence continues at coordinate 6,211 of JBMNCQ010000010.1, forward strand.
GAGACGGTTAACAAAGCCCCGTTTTTAACTTCAATATTCCCTAACTGGGAAAGAACGGGTATTTTATGGTCGTAGAACGGCTGAAACAACTGCGGTAATTTGGTGCTTTCTAAGGATGCGATGGTAACGTACATGGCGTCAACTTCTGTAGCCAGCTTATTATACGCTGCCTGAACCTCCCGGTAATATCCGGGGTATTCTTCAGGAGTTCGCGGCTCCCGGACATAATACCGTACGATCTCATAGCCCTTTTCCCGGGCCAGAGCTTCTACTTCATTTACCGCCGAATAGATCCTGGCATTATCGGAATCCTCATAGACCATTCCTAATTTCCGGAAGCGGAGAATATCGTAAAAAGCTTTAATCTGTCTCTCGAACCGTTGTTCATCCATATGGGCCCAAACATGATCTTTACCGGAATCATGTACGGAATCAATAATCCCGGAACGGACCGCATTGGAGGCAGCAAAAACAAAGATATCGGTATCATGGAGGAAATTACTTAACAAATAACCTGCTTGGGCTCCCATTGCCAAGAGCAGGTCAGGATCTCTCCGGTCATTAAGCCGGTTAACAATATCTTCTGCCCTCACATCCTGTTCCCGGAGATTATAAAAAGCATCACCAGCAAACTCCAGGTAAGGGCTTACTTCCCTGGTGGCCAGCCATTCCCAGATCGCACCGCTGTCACCGGTAGCCGCTACCGAATCAAAACCTGCCAGGTTATTAACCCACCCGCTTTCCTCCAGGCCCTTGACAACAGCCACCAGTGTTTCCGTATAAGTAATAAAATTTTCGCTTTCACAATAACCGATCCGCCACTTAGCCCCGTCCGGTCCAATATCGGGAATACCGCCGGGATAAGCGGCTGAAACTGTACCGGTAGTTTCAACTGCCGAAAGGACCAGTAAACAGAGAAAAATCGTTATCTGCACGGCAAGCTTCCGCAAATTTACCGCCCCCTTACCGGGCAATAATGATTGCCGCTGAACAGATTTTTTTCGACCTTATCCGCCACCGCCCGGCAGGAAATACAGTTCTTGTTTAAGGAACAGCTTTTACAGGGTTCTTCTTGATGATCCTCAAATGAACGCAATTCATGCAATATCTTTGAATTCCACCAGTAATCTTCAATGCTGTCACATTTTTCGGGATATAGTAAATGCCTGCAGGGAATTAAGTTACCTGCCACATCCACCGCCATTGAATTGCGTCCTGCCCCGCAGCCTTTATTAACCCCTATGTTACGGTTAAATAAGTAATAATTATTAAGATAAGCCCGTAAGGGAGAAAAACATGGTTCAACTTCAATTGCTATTTTTTGCTGATCATGAGCCTTTAAATACTTGGCCAGTTTTAAAAAGTTTTCCGTACTTAACGCTGCTTGAAGAACATAATCGGCATCGGGCTTTGCTTCCAGGATAACGATCCCTTTAACTCCCCGGGCCGCCGCTAAGTTTACCAAATCGGGGAAATCCTCCACATTATCATTTCTGGCTACCCAATTGAGATAATATTTAGTTTCCTGATCAGCCTGTAATAATTCCAAAGCCTGCAGGGCTTCTTGATAACCATCCCGAGATTTGGCATTGATTTCTTCCGTTGAACCATTTAAGGAAACATATATTTCATCTACCCCGGCTTCTTTTAATTCCCTAAGTTTCGCGGCATCGAACCCCCAGCCGCTGATCGCTATGGCAGAGTTCAGGCCCCTGGCCTTGATAAATTCCAGCAGTTCTGTCAGCTCAGGGTAAACCAGGGTCTCCCCCCCGCTTAAATTTATAAAAGGTATTTTTAAACGGGCCGCCTCTTCAATATATTTAAAGGCTGCTTCCTTCTTGATATCCCGGCCCCGGTTCAGATCACAATAACACTGGGGGCACCTGAGGGGGCAGCGGGTGGTCAGCTCGATATTCATAATCTCCGGAGCAGCCAGTCCGCGCAAAGGGGCTTTCTTGGTCGGGCATTGGCCGATTGCTTGCCTTAAATCTTCCTTATCCTGTTCCGTTAGGGGAGTTTTAAGGAAACCTCCGTCCTCTAAAGCTACTATCAAATCGTTCCTTTCACCTGTATCCAGCCATTGTTTTAAAAGCATTAAGCCGTCTTCCCGAATGCTCATTACGGAATTCGTTGTAAGATTGTACGCCTTCAGGCAGCCTGCCTCAGCACGAAATAAACTTTTCATTGCCTCTCACCCCTCACCTAGCTAATTTGAATCATTCAAAAGGTTTTGCAAATACAATTTTGCTGCCCTCCTGATCCTGATATTGGGAAAAGCCCCGGTAACCGTCATTTAATAATTGATGCTGTTCTTCAAAAGAAGTATTGGCAACAATTACAGGATTGGCTAAATCTAATTTGACCGGGTTGCCGAAATCTTTATAAACAATGTATCTATCCCAGCCATAATACATTTTCGTCAATTTAGTAATCTGCAGACCCAGCGAAGTCACCGTTTGGATACTGGCATAATTATAGGGTGATACTGTCGTAAATAAATACCTGGCCTGTTTTCTCTTTTCCACCCTTTGGGCCAGGATAGCAGCCAGCCTTTGCTGCAGCTTCAGGCCCTGTAATTCTGAATCGACCAGGGATAATTCAAATTGAGCCACCTGTGACAACTGTTCCGCAGTAAAATTAAGTTCCCGGGCCATATTTTTTTCATAATCAACAGTCAACAACATTGCACAAACCGCATACAATTTCTCATGGATAAATAAACCAATGATTTCCCCCCGGTTCTCCAGCATCTGCCGGAGTTCTTCCGCCGGAATAGGCACACAGAGCTCCTGCCTTTTCAAGCCGTCTAAAACCTTGCTTTGCAGGTTCATAACCGCCATCAGGTCAGTTTCTGTCAGGAGCCTGATGAGATATGGATATTGTTTTAAATTGTCTTGAATTACTAAAGATCCTTCTTCAATCATTCCTTGAACCGATGTTTTCATGGGAACCTCCATAGATCTTCTCAAACTCGCCGATCCGGGATATCTCTAGATAATAGAGCCGGCTTAAGCCCTCAAGCAGTTTATTTTCAATATACTGCCACTGGTCCCGGGGTGTATAGCCGGAAAAACGGGAGCGGCAGATATCTATTAAGCTGGGCTTAATCCGGTTATTTTTTAAGAAATCCATTAAACCGTTAATTCTTTTATCAATAACTTTTAAGGAAACTTTTTTGAAATCCGCCATTTCCTGCCATTCATTATAATACAGGTAATAGCGGTTACCCTCCCGGACAGCCGCCAAGGCCGCCGCCGGCATAATCCGAAAAGGATGATACTTATTATTTTTAAATTCAAGATATGCCTCCGGGGTAATTTCTATTTTCTTTTCGACCGCTGACAAAGAATTATCACAGGAAAAATAATCCAGATCGATATCCAAAATCACCGGCTGTCTGCTGGTGAATCTGCCCTGAAGCCCTATTTCCTGATAAGTATAGAAACTATGTTTATCCCAGCGGCTTGCGGCAGACTGCAGCTGCACTCTCAATAAATTGTTGACATCACCGGTTTTGAAAAATTTTCCTTCCCCGTCATAAGAGGCAATATATTTGCTGATTCTGGGACCGGTATGGTTATCATACCGGCTTAAAAAGGTGTAGTTATTAATAATGCCGCGATAGATAGCCGGCATGATAAAGCTGGCTATCCCCAGTTCCCGGTACCCGTACTCATATATTCCTGCCAGTTCCTCTGCCAGCTCATCAACTGATGCAGCTAAACAGGCCGTTACTAAATCTTCATGGGAATCCACATGTAAGAGCGTATTACCAAAAGGATTGATCATTCCTTGGAAATAGCCATAGTTCCAAATAAAAAAGGCTTCATGATGTTCTTCGAGGATAAATAAGGGAACAACTGGTGTTGTGATCACTTTTCTACTCCTTTGTCATTATTGAGCAGCCATGTTTGTTTAAGAAAGGGAGGTAAAATATACACCACGGAATCCTTGTCAATATTTTCCGGGTCTTCCTCCAGAAAAATTATATTTTCCGGAATAGCCAGATTTTCATTGTTTATCTGCCGGATTGCAGCCTTACTGTCTTTTAAGCAGAGCTGACGGTAATCGTCTTCTAACATAGATTTTTGGGCTATTTTTTTGAAAACTTTTTGCATTTCTTTATATTCCGGATATTCTTTCACGGTTTGCTTTTGCCCGGACCGGGACTCTTCCAGCGGGGTTTGTCCTTTAAATAATTTTTTCAGATATATCCCGGCCAGTCTGAGATAGGCCTTAACCTTCACTCCTTCTGCCGGTGCATAAACCATTTTAAAATGGGAAATATCTTTAATCAGGGCCGTAAAACCCAGGTCCGCACCTAAAAAACTTCCTTTACTGCCGGACCAGTTTAGCACACCTCTTTTTTTTACAGGCCGACACAGCCCCCCTTGAACAAGACTCTCCAGAAAAGCAGGCAGCTTATCCTGATCTGCCAAGCCGAAATTAATCCCTATTTTTTCCGAGATGCCTGCCCCGGTTACGTCAAAATCCAGGATGTACCGCCGGTCACTATAGGGCTCCGCCAGTTGAAATAATCCGGTCAGCCCGCTAAAGGAACCTTCCCAACGGAGTCCGGCCAGATATTCCTCTATTTGTTTTCTGGTCAAATCCGCCGTAAATATCCTGATCCTGTCCGTATGACGGGCCAGCATAACCCCCACCTGAAACAGTCCTGCCTGCGAAGGTAAACAACCGATCACGGCTTGCAGATTGGCCTTTAATAATTCCAGTTGATCATGCTCCACTAAATGCCGCAAAGTTCTCAATAATAGGTCGTAATCTACCTCCATACCTTTCTTTATTTGTTCGGCATTAAAGAAAACACAAGGCTGCGGAACCTCTTTGGCAAGTTCTCCATAATCCATCTCAAACCAGACATCCCCTATACCCTGGGACCAATCCCGAACAAGCTCGCTTACTTTCAGCCATGTCCCATCACCGGAGAGGGGTGAGAAATTAGGACTTTTAAATCCCCGGGTTAATTCCGGCTTTTCTGCTTGAAGTACCCGAAAGGAAAAATCCACTTCAGCCGCTTCGGTATTAAGACAGCTTTCCAGAATATATTCACTGGCTGCAAAATCACTGAACAAATCGGTCAGCTTATAAATTTTCCGGTAAGCTGCCGGGGAAATAATCTCCGGAGGCAGACCAGGGGCTATGTTCTCAAGATACCTTTTTATATTTCCCGTCATCTTAATCCCTGCCCTTATAAATATTTTTAGGTATAATAGCCATGAACGCATGTTCATGGCTATTGAGAGTTTTGAACCTCTTACTTATTGCGGTCCTACCATCTTCTTCCAAAACCTGGTTCCGGGGTTCCCGGCAGAAGAATGGGCCTAATAACGGGCTGTATAGAAGGAATATTGATCAGACCCAACCCCCCGGCAACTTCTTCCAAATCTTCATCAGAAAGCTCCCCGCCTTGGGCCAGACTCTTAACTATGCTCTCCTTGAGCAGGTCTATTTCCTCCAGCGTAAACTCCAGGCCTTGTTCTTCTAAAAAACTCTGCACCTCGGCGGATGTTTCCAGGGCAAAGACCTGCTCTGCCAAACCGGGGTCAGCGCTAAACTTCTCTTGCAAACGGGCTAATTTTTCTTCCATCATCAATGCACCCTTTCAAATCAACAATTAAAGTTAACTACAGGATCTTACCATCTGCCTCTGGTCGTGTTGTGGGTAAAGGTTCCTGCGCCGCAGGTCGCGCTGACAATACCGGCAATTATCCCGATCGTTGTCGTTATGGCAATTCCCCCGGCCACTTCTTCTAAATCCTCATCAGAAAGCTCATCACCTTCACCTCTGGCCAAACTTTTAACTAAGGTATCCCTTAGCATATTAATTTCTGGCAGAGTAAACTCCAGACCTTGTTCCTCTAAAAGACTTTGCACCTCTTCCGGGGTTTCCACCGCAAAGATTCTTTCCGCCAGGTTTTGGTCGGCTGCAAGCTTTTCCTGTAAACAGGTTAATTTTTCTTCCATAATCAATGCATCCTTTCACTCAACAATAATTAAAACTAAAGGATCTTACCATCTGCCTCTGGTAACGGTGTGGGTGAAGGTTCCGGCACCACAGGTAGCGCCTATTACACTGGCCGTTGCTCCGATAACAGCTGCCGTGATGACGAATCCGCCGGCCACATCTTCCAGAGCTTCATCGGTAAGCTCTCCGTCTTCAGCAACGGATAGGCTTTTCACCAGTGCGTTCCCCAGCATATCAATTTCTTCCAAAGTGAACTCCAAACCCTCTTCCTTTAATGTACTCTGTACCTCCTGGGGAGTTTCCAGGGTGAACAATTTTTCCGCCAAACCTTTGTCGGTTTCCAGCTTGGCCTGTAGCTTACTGAATTTTTCTTCCATTTTTCATCATCCTTCCATTTTTATATTTAATATATTGATATTTAGTTATGGACTAAATATCAAACCTCATTCGAACCCTACATGCTGTTTAACAATCAAAATACTCCTCTGCCGTGTCGGAAGCCAATTGCAGCAAATTCATTTTCGTCAGCTTCAAAAACATTAAATATTTGTCCTGTTCTGAATACCCGGCTTGATGGTATTTATTAAAAATCTTTTCACCATTTTCTGCTGCAGTTTTGACGACAGTTTTTAAGAAGTTAAACTGCTGTGGTGAAAGGTCCAGATTCTTGATATAATTTGCCAGCCTTCCTCCCTTTCGGTAATCCGGATAACTCTCCAGTCCCATAAAACACAGAAACCACCGGGCCCTATACCTGCCGGCAGCGGACACGATACCCAGATAGTCCGCAATAAATTCATCTAAAAGATGATTTCTGGCCGAACCTAAAATACGCAAAGTACAGTAATGGGTCGCTTCATGCTCTATGCGGATTATCTTGGACAGCTTCCGCCATTCTGCAGGAGAAAGACCTAACATTTCTGCAGGCACCCCACTATATTCACTGTCCGTTAAAATTAAAAAACTATCCTGATACAGTTCCTTTTGAGCCTTTAAACGGGTGAAATCAAAGTTTTCCGCCAATTTCCGCTTATATTGGGCTACCCTGTCCCAGTTGTTATATCCTTTGATCATACAGGCTCCCATAGAAGCGGGAATTTCTACAGGTTCATTGCTATGGGCAAAGGCCCGCACCAATGTCTCGAAATCCTTGCGGTTACCCGTCTCCAGGACCGGGATTCTGCCGGCAAAGGTCTGATAAAGATAGGTTTTTAGGTTTGCCGGATCATTAAGCTCCGTGCCCTTTGCCCTTTTCCTGGCCGCAGTAACGAGTCCTCTTCTGGCGGCCAGCCGGTATTCCGGATCGGAAGCCATCCCCTGTTGAACGGGGAAATTCAATTGAACCAGCCTTTTCCTGAGTCCTGCTAAAACACCCGTTTTTGTACAATCTTGCAGATAACCTTCCCAGGCTTGTACAAAAGCTTCATCGGCAGGAGGTATTTCTTCCCAGGGCAATACTTTACCGTGGGCAAAGTAGTTTTCTTGTAAAACAGGTAATTGTCGCAACATCATCGTAAGACCTCTTTAAAATTATTCCGGAAACTTATGATGTTCTACTTACTTATACAGATCAATTTCCAAAGTAGCACATTATTTTCCATATTTTTTATCTTTTTCTGTCAATAAACCGTTTAAGTTAAGCCCCCCGGCCACCATATCCAGGTCATCGTCTGCCAGTTCACAGCTTTGCTCCTGATTTTTCCCGGGAGTATAGTCCGCTTTTACCAAGAGCTTAGCCAGAGACAACAATTCCTGATATTCTAAATTATCCTGTTCCCCCTCCGCCGCGCTCACCGGCTCCCCGGAGATGATTTTATCTATATCGGCCAGAAATTCTTGCAAACAGTTTTTTTCATTCATTCTTTACACCTCAAATCCCCATTTTCGCTAACAAATGATCTCCTGCTCTTTTAAGATATCCCTTAGCTGCTTTAAGGACCGGTATAAAATCGTCCCCACATTGCTTTCCGTCAGATCCAGCATCCGGGCGATTTCCCGATTGGTTAAGCACGCAGCAAATTTGAGGGAAATTATATTTTTCTGCCGTTCATCCAAACAACTAATAGCCTTCAGCAGGTATTCCTTTAATTCCTGATGAATAATTACATCCTCCAGCCGGTATTTTGCTGCTACCTTTTCCAGGCAGACAGTTTCTCCCTGACGATTATTCTTTTTCAGGTAATCAATGATCGTATTATTCGCTATGGTAAATAACCAGGTACTGAACTTAGCTTTTTGCGGATTGAAGGTATAGTATTTAATCCATACCTTTTCAAAAACTTCACTAACCAAATCTTCCGCCGTATTACGGTCACCTACCCGGTATAAGGTATATTTAAAAATTTTAGCGTAATATTGCTTGTACATTTGCGAAACAAACGCAGATTTTTCTGTCCCGGCTAAAATACGATTGGCTTCATTCATTAAATTCTCACCTCTTCTTCCGAGAAAACTCCGGAGCTTATTTACGCAAGCTGTCTTTGCACCAGTTGCGTAAATAAGCCTTCCCTGGCAAATAACTCCTGATAGCTGCCCTGTTCCACTACCCGGCCCTTATCCATGACGATGATCTTGCTGCAGTTAGCAATTGTACTTAACCTATGGGCGATAATTACCCGGGTAGCACCTAAGCGGGCCAGACTGTCACTGACAATTCTTTGTGTTTTATTATCCAGTGCGCTGGTAGCTTCATCAAAATAAATAATTTTTGGCTTGGAGATAACGGCCCGGGCAATTAACAGTCTTTGTTTTTGCCCCCCCGACAGAGTACTGCCGGCTTCACTGACCATAGTATGCATTCCCATGGGCATACTTTTAATGTCGTCTTCCATCCCGGCCATCCGCGCGGCTTCCCAGGCATCATTCATGGTCAGGCCAGGACTGGCGGCGACAATATTATCATAGATACTGCCGGACATTAACTGGCCGCTTTGCAGGACAACACCCAGCTGGCGGCGTACCGCACGGATATCGATATTTTCCAGATCCTGCTGATCGTAATAAATCTGCCCGGATTCCGGCTTTTCAAAGCCTAAAAGCAGTCGGAACAAAGTAGATTTCCCGCTGCCCGAGGGTCCCACTATGCCCACATAATCTCCTTTTTTGATCTCCAGCACCACATCATTTAAAATCAAAGGCCCGTCTTTTTGATAGCGGAAGTTTACATGACTGACCTCTACCCCGCCCTCCAATTCACCGGGGTCATTCTTTTCCTGATCAAACTCCGGCAGGGCTTCCAGGATGGGCCTGGTCCGCTCATATAAGGGTTTGATGATATTAAGCTGCAAAACAACGGCAGATATCTGCAGCATAGCCCCCAGGAAACTGGAAAATGCCGAATTAAAGGCAATAAATTTTCCGGCTCCTAAATTGATGCCTTTCATTTTTAGCAGCACATAAAAAATGATCCCCGAGGCGATGATATTTACCGTGGAATTAAACACCGCCATTTTATTGCCCAGATTCTCTTTTTTATAAGTAACATCCCTGACCTGGCTAAAATCCTGCGCCCAATTATTAAAAGCCCTTTTCTCTGCCCCGGAAGTTTTAATTTTACTGACACCGCTTAATAAGCCGAAGATCTTACCGGTAAGGGTATTGTTTAAATCGATCAATTGCCGCTCATAACGTATTTGCAGGTAACCAAACAATAGGGAAACAACCATAACAACGGCCACTATCAGTCCGCAGATTAAGGCCAGCTTCCAGCTGTAATAAAACAGCAGGAAAAAATAAAATAGCGAGAACACTCCGGAAATCATGGTATTGGCAACGGCACCGGATAAAATACTCCTGATCTGACTGATGCCCATAGCCCGGCCGGCCAGTTCCCCTGCCGTGTAATCCTTAAAGAAAGGCACCGGCAGACTCAGCAGCCTGTCCCAGACAGCAGCCTGCAAATCCGCTTCTGTTTTTCCTTCGATGCGGTGCATGGCAAAAGACCTGGTCAGATTAAAAGCAAAGGTGGTAACAGCGATAGCGATCAGTAAAAAGCCGATTTGAGTTAGCAAGAGTCTTTCGCCGTCAGGAATAACACTATCGAAAATAATTCCGGTGACGATCGGAGTCACAACCCCCAAAAGTCCGCCGAGAATACCCATCGCTAAAACGGTTGCAACATCTTTTTTCCGTATTCCCTCGGCCAAATACCTTAATAAATCCCGGTACTTAAGAAGTTTTGCCGGCAACGGCCGGTAAAAAATATGGGCTTCCCCTTTGAGCGTCTCCGCAACCTTACGGTCAACTGCTGTCTGGCTGTCATCGGCAGGATCATATAAAAGATATTTGGTTGGGGTAAGAGGCAGTAAGGCTACCGGTCTGCCGTCTTCCTCCCTGTAAGCCAGCAGAGGGCCATTATCTTCTTTCCACCAGGCATCTTTTAAAATAATCTGCCTGATCCTGATTTGTGAAGCCCTGGCAATCTCACCCAGAGGATCCTCCCCTGAGGCGGCATTATTTTGCAACTGCCGGGAAGGAACTATGGAAATTTTTTGGGCTTTGCCTACTTCCGCACAGGCTTTAAAAAGCAGATTATCGATAAATTCCCCTTCCGCCCCGAATTTAAGCTTTTCTTTTAAATTTAAGGTATCCATTAGTTTCTTCAAACCGCTGCTCATTTGCTGGTGATCTTTTTCTGCCTTTTGTTTAAACCGGAAAACTTCTTCCTCCTTTTCCAGAAGCAGTGCGGTCAGGGCCTGCTCGAAGAAACTCCTGGTAAAATCCGTCCATTGCTGCAAAGAAACGGCAGCATCATTCCCGTTATAATCATTCCGGAACCCTTTCCCACGCCATTTTTCTCCCCACTCCTTTAAAAGAGCGGTTATTTCAGTTTTAGCCTGCCCGGCAGCGCTGTCTAACTGCTGCCAATCGGCTTCCAGCAAGGTTGTACCGGAATGTCCCACTGCCAAAAGGCCAAATTCATCTTCGGCAATTGCCAGGGGATCACTGCCTAAAAATATCTCCCCTTTTTCCAGAGAGAACAAATAATTCCGGCTGCCGGTAGTACCATCTGCCAAAACTTTAGCAATAAAAATTTCTATTTTCCCTTCCTGTACGAACCATAATTTATTCCTGGTCAGAAGCAAAGGTTTGTTGCCTTCCGCTTTGATCGGGATCCGGCTCAAATAACGAAAAAAACTCACGGTTAACCCCTCTTTCCGGCTTAATTAAGCGCTGATCAGCTGTGCATAAAGCCCGTCCAGATCTTTTAGTTCATTATGGGTACCCCGCTGCACAATTTTACCCCGCTCCATAACGATAATTTCGTCACAATCCCTAATTGTACTCAACCGGTGGGCAACAATCACACAGGTACAACCCCGCCGGCGGATATTTTCATCCACCAGCTTTTCCGTATGAACATCAAGGGCACTGGTTGCTTCATCTAAGATTAAAATAGAAGGGTTGCCTGCCAGGGCCCGGGCGATTTCCAGCCGCTGCCTCTGACCGCCGCTGAAATTCGTGCCGCCTTCACTTACTTTATGCTCATAGCCTTTATCCCTGACAGCAATGTCATCATGGATACAAGCATCTTTGGCAGCCCGGATCATATTGAATTCCGAAATGGTGCTGTCCCACATAGTCAGATTTTCTTTAATTGTCCCGTCAAACATGGTGATATCCTGATCAACTACTGCCATGGAATTAACAATCACACGACGGGGTAGATTTTCTCTTTTGATCCCGTCGAAAAGTATTTCTCCCGACCAGGGCCGGTAAATTCCTGTGATCAATCTGGCTATTGTGCTTTTGCCGCTGCCCGATCCGCCCACCAAAGCCACCCGGGAGCCGGGTTTAAGGCTCAGATTGAAATTTTCTATTAAGGGCGGGTCCCAAGGGTTATAGCCAAAGGTCAAATCCTTTATTTCGATATACCCCTCCAGCCTTTTATAAGCAATGTCCGTATCTTCCCCTGCTGCTTCCCGGCTGATATTTTCATCAATATTATATTTAAATACATCCTCAAGACGGTTAATATCACCTTGTACCTGCTTCATCTTCATACCGATTTGCGTGATGCCGTTGACAGGATTCATAAAATTACCCAGCAAACCTTGAAAAGCGATTAAAGAACCTATCGTTAAATTACCGCTGATTATAATCAGTCCCCCGGCAAACAAAACAATCACATTGGCAAACTCCGCTAAAAAATCCGGCAGATGATACAAAACATGGGTTGTTTTCCCCAGACGCTGCTGGGCATTAATCTCTTTGGCGTGATATCCCGACCATTTGGCAAAGAAATCTGATTCTGATCCCGATGCTTTCAAAGTTTCAATAATGTATAATCCGCCTATGGAAAAGCCCATGACTTTACCTTGGTCCTGCAAAAGCTTTTTATTTAAGGTTTCAATCTTACTGGATGAATAAATCAAATAGGCAATACTCAAAAAAGCCACAAATAAAGAAATAAAGGCCAGCCAAACATTGTATTGCAGCATGACAATAAAATAAAATCCTAAGGTCAAGAGCCCTATCGCCGTCTCCCCCAGCTCCCGGGACAGAAAGGCCGCTACCTGATCGTTGCTTTGCATTCTGTTGGAAATATCTCCCGCCGAACGCTGCTGGAAGAACTCCACCGGCAGTCTGAAAATATGCCAGAAAAATTTACCCGCATTGCTGAGGGCAATTTTAGTCTCCATTTTTAAAAGATAATGCTGCTGCAGGCCTGTTAAGACTCCTTGCAAAATCACTACCGCCCCCATGCTCCACAGTAATGGTTTCAGCCACTCATTTTTCCCGCCCAGCAGAATATCATCAATAAAAATTTTATTAAAGGCCGGGACGATCAAACCCGGAATTACCATTAGCAAGCCGATCAAAACTAAATAGGTTACCGCCGTCCCGGAACCGGTCAGCCAGTTCCGCAGTGAAGCCGCAAAGCTGGCTTTCCGGCCGCTGGGCTGAAATCCGGGACCCGGCACAAAGGTTAAAACTACCCCGGTGAAAGCTAAATCAAACTCCTCTTCGGAAATGACCCTGGGCCCGCTGCCGGGATCATTGATATAAACTTTTCCGCCCCCGAATCCTTCTAAGACAACAAAATGGTTAAAATTCCAATGGATAATAGCCGGTAAAGGCGTGTTTTTCAACTCTTCCGGCTCTTTGCGGTATCCTTTGGCCGCAAAGCCGTGGCGGCGTGCTGCCTTTAAAATATTACTGGCCTTGACACCGTCACGGGTTACGCCGCAGTCAACCCTTAACTTCTCCAGGGGCAGGTATTTTTTATAATAGGCAAAAATCATTGCCAGTGAAGCCGCGCCACATTCCACAGCCTCCATTTGCAATATGGACGGGACTTTTTTTCTATTTTGCTTTTTCTGCAAAGTTATCACCTCAAAATCTAAAGCGGCCTTAAATCGGTAAAAGCCTTTTAATAAAAGGGATCACCATACTGATGGGTCTTTTTGCGCTGACTTTTACTTCCCCTAAACAGAAGGTACCGCCGTCTATTACAAGAGCCGGCCCGCCTGAGGTCGACCATCTGTACCCGCTGGACGTACCGCTGTCCCGGACCAGCTTTACTCTAACCTCAATCGGTGCCCCTTCGCCCGATAATTGACGCACCAGCTCACTATTCCCCAGACTCAGGAGCATTCCCTGGGAGCTGGAGGGATACTCGGAAACGGCGACTACATTACCCAGCATAAACCCATGTTCCTCTTTTTTAACTGTCGTAGGAGAGATATTGGCCTCCATCCCGGGCATTATTTTTTTGCCTTGATCCACCGGAACATAAACAATAGCTTCCAGAGCGTCCGTCTGCTCCCGTTCCTCGGCAATGGTGCAGACAACCTCGCCTATTTGGACGATATCACCTTTTTTAACCCGCATTTCCAAGACCCGCCCCGCAGCACTGGCTACAATTTCACTGTTATTGAGCAAATCTCTCTGCATTTTTTGAATGGTGTTTTCCAAATCGATGATGGATACCGTAATGGTATCCTTAAGCCATTGTTTTTGCGCATTAAAGCTGGTTTCCGCTTCAATGAGCTGAGACAAAGGTACTTCACTTAAGTTTTGCATTTTGTTCGTATAGTTTAATTCGCTTATCGTCAACTGGCTCTCGGCATTATTGAATTCTGTCCTGGAAATCGCACCGTTTTCATAAAGGACCTGGCAGTTTTGGTAGTTTTCCAAATGATCCTCATATTGAATTTTGGCTTGTTCCAACTCATACTCGGCTTGGGATCTTTGGGTATTGTAATAAGTCCTCTGGGTTTCTAAAGTAGCCTGGGCAACTTCATAATCCTTATAAAGCTCACCAATTTTCCCGTAAATATTGAAGTTAAGTTTACTGTTATTTAGTTGAAGATTGTCCAGATCTATTCCCCGGGCCGCAGCCAGATCTTCTTTTAATTTGTTAATCTCATCAATAAGATCCGGCTGCTCTATCCTGGCTATGACCTGCCCTTTCTCCACATAATCCCCGTCAGTGATGCTTACGTCTGTTATTTGACCGTTGGCGTGGTGGGTAACGCCGGTAATGCCGCCGCTGGAGATGATGATCCCGCTCCCCACGGCCTTATCCGGTATGCTTCCGAATATTCCCCAGATCAGGGTAGCTAAAATCAAAATTCCGACAGCCGTTAAGGCCAGCCAGCCGATAGGGGAGGTTACGATTAAGCGCTGGTCCAGTTCTTCCGGAGAAGATAAGCGGTCCAGGGATATTTTTCTATAAAGCTTATTATCTGCCATGAACTTATTCCTTCCTTATCATTAATTAAGTTCAATCCATATACTCAAACACACCATGATTAACTGTTTTCTTATAGATCTTTCTTCCTTCGACTTCCCCGTCTTCATTAAAATTCACCTTGCCCAAAATCGTAGGCAGCGGCGCCATATCATGCAAATAATCAGCTAATACCGCCGGCGAAAAACTCTTAGTCTGCCGCATAGCCTGCACAATGAATTGCAGCGCTTCGTATCCTTGTATTGCCCAGACATCCGGCTCACCGGCGTATTTCTCCTGATATTTCCGGCGGAAAGATTCCAGCTCGGAATTATACATATTCGGACTATAAGTAGTAGTAATCACTACTCCCTCGGCATCGCTCCCCAGTTCCTCAATAAAATTGCCGACATCCAGACCATCGGCTGCGATAATCCCTGCAGTACCGTCCATTTTCCGCAGCTGCCTGATGAAGTTCGCACCCTCCGGCATATTAAGGGCTAAGAGGACCGCATCAAACTCTAAGGCCTGCCACTTATCATGGGCTGCTTCGAACTGCTCTGCGGTTGCTAAACCGGATCTGCGGTCAACAACTTTCAGACCCCCGGCCAGGGCCTCTTCCTCAATGGCATCGGCCAAATTGATCCCGTAAGAGCTTTCTTCGTAATACACAACAACTTGTTTGTATCCCATACTTTTAGCATAATCGGCAATCTCCCGGGCAATTTTTTTATCATTGACAATACTTTGAAAAATGTATTGGTATCCCTTTTCCGTTAGGCCCGGGTTGGATACCGTAGGTACCATGGTCAGCATACCTGCTTCCTCATAGATATTTGATACCGGTATACAGATATCGGAAAACCAGTGGCCGATCACAGCCAGCATCCGGGAATTTTTGCTAAACTCCTGGGCTATATCAACGGCAGCTTTGAAATTCCCCTGGTCATCCACGATTTCCAGCTCTACCTTTTTGCCGTTAACTCCTGTTGAGTTGATTTCCTCCAAGGCCAAATCTATCCCGTTTAAAAAGTTGGTATTATTACGGGCAAATTCCAGAGGCACCGGCACTCCGATCACTACCTGCTCTCCCTGACCGGCATTTTTTTCTCTCTGCAGGGCCAGGTCACCGGCAGAGCATCCCGTTAACAACCCCGCTAAAGCCATACATAGCAAAGCGACTTTTATTATTTGTTTCATTGTAAAAGACCTCAATTTCCTTAAATATTTACCTGAAAACCGTAATATCAACCGGCCGCCCGGGTATCATCAGCAACGCTCCGGTACTTACCGGAAAAAATAAATATCAATAACAGGATGAATACAGCCAGGGAAATCAGCCCCACTCCTGTTTGCATTCCCAGGGATAACGCCATGCCGTAAATTATCGGTCCTGCCGTCCGGCTCAAATTAACCATCACGCTAAAATAAGCGATTCCCTTGTTGATTTCGATATTTCTGATTTCTTCTAAATTCAAAAAATAAGTAGTCTGCAAAGAAACACCAAAGCTTTCAGCAATACCCAGACAAATAACCGTTAAAAAAGCTGCCGCAACAGAGCCCCAAACCGTGAAACCCGCTAAGGCCGCTACTACAATCAGGGTAGCAACAGTCAGCCCGGTGACGGGGTCCAGGTATTTGCCGACAAACCTTGTTAAAACAGGTCCCAGGTAAATGATAAAAATCCCGTTCAAAAGAATACCCCTGCTGATATCGCTCTGGGTAAGCCCCTGACTTGCTGAAAACAAAGGAAAATAATAATCTAAAAATGCCCCGCTGATAAAAAACGGTATAAATACGCATGTTAAAAAAATTATGGTTTTCCGATCGGCTCTAAAAGCCCGGCTTCTCCCGGCGCGAATATTCCCCGTTGCTTTCGGTTGAATCTCAAATTCAGTCATCAGTCCCTTGACAAAAATTACTGTCATTACTGCTGTGCCCGCTGCTAAACAAAATACTGCGGCATATCCGACCCGGTCGGCCAGCATCCCCCCCATTACCGCCCCGCAGTTTAAGCCTGCTAAAGAACCTGCCCCAAATTCAGCAATAGCAGCACTTCTTTCCGGCAGAGAAACAGCTAAACTTCTGATGGTCATCAGAATATAGCCCAGGCCTAAGCCGGCTACTGCTCTGACCATAATAAACAAGACGGCGGAATCACTAAAAGCTGCCAAAAAATTACCCAGCGCCAGAAAAAAGGCACCCCGATAAAATACGGCCCGCCAGCCCTGCCGGCCAATAGACCGCCCGGCCAGCATTATAGCCGCTACGCCACCCAGCATTTCTGCCGAAAGCGGCAGGCCCAGCACTACATCTTGGGGTAAACCTCCCAGCGGCCGGTAAATATTTTTCATAACCAAAGGAACAAATGTCAAAGACATACAAGAGCAGATATTAATAAGAAAAGTCAATGATCTGATCAGACCGTGACCGGTCCTGACATCAACTCCGCTTTCCTGCCGGGGGGAGACTCCGGTCTGATCTCTCGTCATAATGATTACGGCCAGTAAAGTAAGTTCAATCATAAAAAAAACGGAAATAATCAGCACAGTTAACATGTCCAAGAGAATTTTAAACATTTGCCGGTCTATATAGGCATTGGATATAACGGCAGTAATTTTCCGGCCTTGGACAATGCCCAGGTCTGCAATCTGAGGCAAAGTTTCTTCTATGGAATGAAGATACCCCTCAAAACCTTCCAGATTTTGGAGACTAAGCCCCTTGGCATAGACGCTTTCAACATTTTTCGCTACGGTATTTTCGATGAAAGTTTTACTGGTATAGGCCATATCAAGATAGGCATTTCTGAACAGAAAATAATTAATCCCGCTGTATACAAGCTGGGCTGAGCCTAGAATACTAATGAATACAAATAAGACCAGCCTTTTGTTGATTAAATTATCCTTAGTAAAAAACTTGACCTGCATAAAAACAAGAGCCAGCACCGCTAAAGATATCAAGGCAATGGCGATGAGATAGAGCACCAATTGTTTTGTAAAATAGCTGTCCGGATGTAAAAAAACGTCCCGGGGAAAAACCATGACCAGGCTGGCAATATGATTGGGAGTATTGTCTTCAATTCTGAGAAACAAATATGCCTTTTCTCCCCAAAAACGATAGCTCAGGCTTTCATTAACCGTGCCTTCTGCAAAGACTGCTGCCTTTAATAATTCCGGGGGGAGCCGCCTTTCCCGGACAAAACCCTGTAAATCATATAAAATATCACCCTCAGGTGAAACAATATTTACCTGGGTGACCTCGCTGATCACATCAGTCAATTCCTTTAACGTATCGTTCATCCCATAGTAATTGTCGATAGGTTTACCATAAAAAAGGGCATACTCAATTTTTCGGACCAACTCATTACCGGCAACGGAATAAGTATTGACTAAAGCCTTATTATAATTATCTGCAAAGGTCAGATAGTTTACGA
Organism: Peptococcaceae bacterium; assembly: GCA_049366715.1. Classification (GTDB taxonomy): domain Bacteria; phylum Bacillota; class Peptococcia; order Peptococcales; family BICA1-8; genus JBMNCQ01. The sequence continues at coordinate 24,304 of JBMNCQ010000010.1, forward strand.
AGCCCGTGAAGGACATAATGATGAGCAAAAGACATAAAGCCATAATTAATATTTTCCGGGGTGCTGTTTTTCCATCTGCCTTAACAGCTTCCTGAGCCAAGTGCAACATCTCCATCCCTGTGATTAAGCATTAAATTATTTCTAAGGCAAATATTCGATTTTTTTCGTTTTTTTATTATCTAATATTATAAATTAATTGTTTATTTTTATTTCTTAAAAAAGATCAAAGAAATTCTAAAGATTTTATAAAGACATAGCAAAGAGGTCCTTTGCAGGACCTCTTAGACAAATTATTTATTGTATTTTTAAGGTAAAGAAGAACACCGTACCTTGCCCCGGGACACTCTCTGCCCAGATATTCCCCCCATGATACTCTATTATTTCTTTGGCAATAACCAGACCCAGTCCATTACCACCTGCAAAGATATTCCGGGACTTAGACCCCTTAAAAAACCGTTCAAATATGTACGGCAAATCATCTGCGGAAATACCTTCCCCATTATCCTCTATTTTAAATCTCACTTCTGTATCCGAGATTTTTTCCCACCCTAAAATTATTGTTCCGCCCGGAGGTGTATAGCGCAGAGCATTGGTAATTAAATTGCCGAAGACCTGCCCAATCCTGGCCGAATCAGCCCTTATCAGACAATCACCGCCCGCGGAAGTACCGGCAATTTCCAGCCGGAGGCCTTTATTTCTGACATCCAGTTCATATTCGGCGAATACTCTGTTCAGCAAATCCCGGACCGGTATCCTTTCTAAGTTAAAATAAATCTGCCTTGCTTCTAACTTAGTCAGATGAAACAGGTCATCAATTAATTTTTTCAAATCAAGTACTTTATTATAGCTTCTCTGCAGATATTTTTCCTTATCTTTAGGATCGCTTACAATGCCTTCCCGGATTAATTCCAAGTAGCCGATTATGGAACTGATGGGGGTTCGTAAATCGTGAGAAATATTACTTAAAAGGCGGCTGCGGGATTTTTCCAAGGCAGTTACCTTCTCATAAGATTCTTTAAGCTCTTTGGTAAAATATCTGATAATGATCATTAAAACGAAAAATGCTAAAACCACCAGTAAACAGTTTGAACCAAACAATTTTTTCTGCGTCAGTAAATCTTTCTGAAGCTCTTTATCGTTATAAATAACTTCAATTACATATGAATTCCACCAGTCAATACTGCCGTTATCCTGATAAACTACATAAGGAATATATTTATAAGTATTGGTATAACCCTCTGTTTCATGTTTTTCGGTGACAATAACCATCTTATTGCCGGAAACGGCCTCTCTCCCGATTAACCTCTTTTTTTCCTGGGTCTCCCGGTCATCAGTTAAATATACCTGCCGTATTTCCCGCATCCGTCCCCCGTCTTTCCCCAACTTATAAATGAAGATATGATCCACCGATTGGTATCCTTCCGTTAGACTTTTTGCAACGTTAATTATGTTAAGGTCATCCAAAGCCGGCAAAATCTCACTGGCATTTACACTGAGTTCTAATAAATACCGGTGATCCGGAGTCGGCATGTAACTAAATTTTTTAATTTCATTTGTATTTGCCGACATATCCAGGCGGTCTACGGCAAACTCCCTGCCGTTAAGCCTATTTTTCAGCAATTGAGCGAATACATCGAATTGCTGAAAGTCAAGACCTAAATCCTCCGGAACAGTTGATTTTCTGACCACTAAACTGCTGTCAATGATATAAACATCAAAATTATTGAATTCATGTTTTAGCTCATCTAAATTCCAGGTCAGTACATCCGGATTTTGCAGATATTTGGCCAGCATAATTTCCGAATACCGGCGCATCTGTTCATTTATTCTGTTTTCAGCAAATCTAAATGCTATGTCGGAATACTTGGCCGCACTTAAAATACCATTTTCAATCAGTTCATTTTGTGCATCTTTTTCACTTTTAATAATATTAATCGTATTCTGTAAATTATGATAAGAAAGCATAATGACCATAAATAATACCGCAAAAGCTACTCCGATAATTTTATTAATAATATTGGATTTACGCACATGCATCACCCTGTTATTATAGCTACTTGCTATTATAGCAAAAAATATCCCCGTTTTTTGATAAATTAATTTATTTAAACAGGATTAAGTTCATATTTCAGCGAATTATGGTATATCAAGTAATTTATTAGCATGAGGTGTTTTGCGTGTCCGGTGAAAATATCTTAATCGTTGACGATGACCAGGATATTCAAGAGATTGTGGCAAGCTATTTAAAAAAAGAGGGCTACCACACTTATCTGGCAGGTGATGGTCACAGCGCTCTAAATAAAGTTAAAGAAACTCCTGTGGATTTAATATTGCTGGATATTCTGCTGCCGGATATCGACGGCTATGAAGTCTGTCAGGAGATCAAGAAATATAGCCGGGCACCGGTGATTTTTTTCAGTTGTAAAGATGAGGATACGGATGAGATTCTCGGTCTGCATTTAGGAGCCGACGACTATATAACAAAACCTTTCAGTATCGGTGTCTTAGGTGCTAAAATCAAAGCCCACCTGCGGAGAAAAAAATTCTATGAAAATACAGATCATGTTAAAGACATGATTAAATATGAGAATTTGGAAATAGATTTATCCGGTTGCCAGGTGAAAGTAAATAATAAACCAATAAATCTTTCCGCCCTGGAATTTAAGATTTTGGCTTTCCTGGCTCAAAACCCGGACCGGGTGATCAGTAAGAAGGAGCTGTTCGCCAAAATCTGGGGTGCAGTGGTATGCGAAGATACCAGGACCGTACTTGTCCATATCAGTAACCTGCGCAAAAAAATTGAAGAAGATGCGGCGAATCCCAGATATATTCATAATATTTGGGGACTAGGATATAAATTTACCCTAAAGAAGTAACGGACCGTTATAAATGTAAGTCCTTTATTTTATAATACGCATAAGTTAGATAGGTTAGCCCTGCAACCAACAAAGCAGACAGGATCAGATAGACCACGTCAAGCCCTTCAGCCCCAAGCAAATTTTTCGCATCATAATATTTAAAGGGCGTGAGGTACTTTAATTTTTCTATCCCGGTGTTGATATCTATTGCGATAGACAGCATAAAGGTGCTTAAAAGTATTCCGGCAGCCCTGGATACGGATGTTCCGGGATTTTTACCTATTGCTGCTACCGCCGCTCCGGTAACTAAAAATTCAGCTGTAAAATAAGCATCCCGGCCATCAGGATTATCATGTCCCGCATCACTTTCTCACTCCTGCTGTACTTTTGAACCATCATAACAGAGGAAGTTAAGGTTGCCAGATTAAATAGTAAGATGTTTACCAAAGCTGCCCCCAGTTTGGCCGTTATAATTTTACTTCTGGAGATCGGTTTTACAAATAGAAACTCCGCTGTTTTATCCCGTTCTTCCTTGGAGATGATAATAGCCCCCAGCATTGCGGCATGAATAGCTGCCATAACGGCCAGGTAAACAAAGAGTACGCCGTAATAACCGCCGACCGTAGCTAAGTCAAAAGAACCCAGGCCCCAGACAGCTTTTAAAGATTCAGGCATTTGAGCCAGTAAATCATTCATAGATTGACCTGAGGCTGATAATCCGGCATATTTACCCATACCACCGACAACCAGCAGGCATACTCCGCTACTCCAGATGATCAGGGACTTCAGATTAGCTTTAAGCTCTCTAAGGAACACATTCATATTTTAACCTCCCCGTTAATACGTGCTTAACATTCCCCCTTATACCGCCGGAATATCTTTTTTGTTATAAATAAAATAACTGGCCGTAAGGGCTGCAGTAATAAAACTGAGCGCTGCAACAATAAAGGAAGTTTCGTAACCGGCATGCTGGGCAATATAATTTACTTCAAAATATTTAAAAGGCGTAATATACCGCAAAGCATCATCTCCGGTAGTAGCTGCCAGAGCACCGATCATAAAAAATGCAAATACTGTTCCCAGGGAGATTGGCAGCACTGCTTTAAGCTTCGGAATCACAACGGAAATGATTAACCCCAAAGCCAAAAAAATCAACTGGATATAAAATAAGGTCAGAGAAATCAGGAGAAATATTTTCAGACTAAATTCTTGTGTTGCTACTAAGGATGCAATCGTGATTGCCCCCGCCAGATAGCCCACATTTGTAAGCACTAATGAGCTTAAAGCGGCCAGAAGTTTGGCAGTCAGCACCTGGCTGCGGGTAACAGGTTTCGTTAACAGAAAATCTGCCGTTTTTTCCCGCACTTCCCGGGATACGATGGATACACCTAAATTCATGGCTTGAATTGCCCCCACCAGGGAAATATAGAGAAAACCATAAGAATAAAATCCGATAATTGAACCTATATTTTCGACAGCAAGGCCTAAGGCTATTCTTACTGCCTCCGGGAAACCTTCCATTAGTTTTTTAAATTCCCCGGCTTCCTTGGAAATAGACGGGAATAGCGTAAAAAAAAGTACCACCAGCCCGATTAAGGACAGCGTCCAGATAATCGTAGATTTTCTATAAGCTTTCAATTCATGCCGGAAAATATTCACGGTTTTACGCCTCCCGCTCATAATAATGCATAAATATCTCCTCCAGATTTGGTTCCTCTACCCAAAGATTTACAATCTCTATTTGAGAAATCTTCTGCATAATGGAATTAATATTACCTCTAAACAAAAAGCTTACCAGGTTATTCTTTACCTCCAGGTCGCTGACACCGGAAATATTAAAATAATCCCCGCCTAACCCGGTCCTTGCTTCGATTCGGAATTTCTTGTAATTATTTTCTTTTAAAGTACTGATTTTTTCGACCTTAATGACCCGGCCTTCTTTTATAATGGCCACACGGTTGCATAATCTCTGCACCTCACTCAAAATATGGGAAGAGAACAGAATAGTGGCTCCTTTTTTATTTTCAGCCGCTAATAAATCAAAGAACTTATGCTGTATAAGGGGGTCTAGCCCACTGGTAGGCTCATCCAGGATAATCAGTTTTGGTTCATGGAGCAGACCCTGTACAATGCCGACTTTCTTTTTATTTCCTAAAGATAAATCCTCAACTTTTCTCTTTAAATCCAGGTTCATAATTTCGGCTAATTCATGAATTTTTTTGCTGCAGTCTTTTTTATAAAAACCGGCGGAATATTGTAGAAGATCCATCACTTTCATTTTGTCATAATAAAAAACTTCTGCCGGCAGATAACCGATATCCTTCTTAATTTCCGGAGCAAACCGGATACAATCTTTACCGAAAATTGTGGCACTGCCCCTTGTGGGGTAAATTAGAGCCAAAAGAGTCCTAATGGTTGTGGACTTTCCGGCCCCGTTGGGACCGATAAATCCGAAAATTTCTCCCTCTTCAACATGAAAATTTACATCAATAATGCCCCGTGCCTGTCCATAATACTTGGTTAAATTCTTTAACTCGATAATATTCACTGCAAGCCCCCTTCTCTAAAGGTGGAAGTTAGAAGCCGGTGTATCCCGGACTTTTAATATTTTTTACATAGTTCGCAGTGAATATCCATTGCCGATATATTGCAAAACCATCAAAAAGAGGGAAGACTTCTTCACCTTTTCTTACAAGCAGAACCCATTGGTGGTCTGTATCCCAATCCCATCCGGCCATCGCGAGGGATTTGCGCAGAGGTCTATAATTCAATGCTTTCCTGACCACCGGGGTTTGTCCTGCTCTAGCACGCCATATTTGATAATGTTATTAAAAAAATCCATCTCTGCAATAAATTCCTGAAAACTTTCATTTGCGCCCTGTACTTTATATTTTTCAAAATATTTGGCGCCGAGCTGTTCTAAAATAAAAGCGCTTACCTCTATCACTTTCTCCGGAGCCATACGTAGCGGGAGCTTTTCAAGCAACTTTTTGTCGTACAGAAAATCCTGCATTGATTTTTCCTTATATCTTGCCATATATTTCTTATTCAAGGCCGCAATTTCTTCTGATACTTCCGCAGGCGGCATCAGCAGCGCTTTCGTCGCAAACTCCGTTTCCAGAGGATAGTCCAAGGCAATCCGGTATTTGATCATCATCATTTTTTTAATCCGCTCGAAATAATCCTCTTCGCGCAACTTCTCCATTGCCAGCCGGCTTTTTCGCTCCAGCATGTCTCTGGTATGCTCGGTGAGATATAAAAACAGTCCTTTTTTATTCTTGAAGTAATGAAAGAGGATGCCTTTGGAGATGCCCGCACGGCTCGTTATCGTATCAGTCAAGGCTTTATAATACCCATTTCGGACAAACTCCTCCATACTAATCCTTATGATCAGATTCCTTTTTTCCTCGGAAAGTTTTTCAAAACTGCTGTACACTAAGCATCACTCCTTTTTCTACCGTACGGCGACCGGTACCATGTGAATATTATAATCAAGGAACCGACAATAACTGCCGCGCTAAGGGCAATTAGATATTGCCATGAAACCGCACCGTTATAGATGCTGTATATGAACTGTAAAAGCCAATAAAAAGGGGTGACCAGTGCAATCTTATGCAGGATGCCGCCGAAGATGAGACCTGCGCTAGGCGGCAGGATCATTACAAACAGGGCAACCGGTTTTAATACGGCAATTGCCTGTGATTGATTCTCAGAAGCATAGGCAACGAGTATCATAAGAATCGAGCCAAGCCCCATGCCCAAAATATAGAGTATTGCCAGGGTCCAAAAATCTGCCGGCGTTTTTAAGATCCAAACGCTGAAGATAAACGCAACAGCGCCGAGTACGGAGGACACAAGTAGTTTAGCGCCGACCGGATAAAGGTCAGGGGAAGGTTCCGTTTTATAAAGATCAACGGTATTGTATTCCCGCTCCTCCACAAGCTTCAAGATCAGGGCTGTGGCTCCCGTAAATGCCGCAAAAAGCGCAAAACTCAAAATTTTTCGCTTTGTCTCCTCAGGCATTTTTTCCATATTCTCCGGTGCGTTTCCCACGGCGATCCTTTCAGCCGCCGCAGTTGCGGCTTCCGATTCACGCCCGTCCGTAACAATTTTTTCACCGCTGATTCCGATTGCAAAATCAATGTCCTCCACCCTTTTTATCATGCTCTCATCATCCGGCACACGAACTACTGTCACCTCTTCGGGCACCGCCCTTTGGTCCCCTTCAAGCAGCACAATCTTGGGCGTCTCCGAATAAACGTTCGTAAGCGCCACCCCGGCCAAGGAGGTCAAAACAGGCAGGATGATCAGTAACAGAAAAAACATATTCCTCTTGGCAAGCTTAAACTCCTTTAAGCAATAGACCCCAAACATCAACTTCGCCTCCATTATAACAGAAATCCGTTTTTGTACGTAAGCTTATAAAACAATGTGACACATGTAAGATAAAAGGCGACGGCAATGATGGTAAGCGCCACCAGATCAAACTGCATAGCCCCTCCTGCTATCGGATAAAACAGGTCGTAGTACCCCCGTATCAGTTCATTAAACGGATTGAACGGAATTTTGGGGATATTCCACATCGGCAAGGCCATCCGGCATAATACGATAATGGACAGCACATTGAAAAAGCTGCCGATACCGAGGATATAAAACTGATTCTTTATGAATATCGCGGTGACGAGGGCAAGCCCCATCATTACCAGAACGACAAGTAAAGTTAGATATATAAATTCGGCCGTCTGAACATTTAAAAGGTTTGTTGACCGTAGCAGAAGTGCCATAATACCCATCGAAACGAGGACAAGCAGGTGCTTTCCGCGCAAGTAGCCGGACAGGCCTCTGCTCGTCCGCATAACCTGGATCATATTCGTCTCCTTATCCTCCGCAATGGGCAGGGCGGTAAGCCAGAACGTCATGTCAAGCATCAGCGTTATGATGAAGACCGCGATCAAGCCGCCCCATTTCATCATGAAACCGGGAAAAATCAGGTTAGCTGCGTTATACAAGAGCACATAGACCAACAACTGACCGAAAATCGGTTTGGTCAGGCTGCCGCGCATGAGCTTCACAAACTCTTCTCTCATTTTCAGTCACCTTCCTTTAGTCCGCGGCCCACAACCTTAATAAAGATATCCTCCAGGGTTGCCTCCTGGCTGTGGACGCTGTCCCACCGGTCCTGTTCCATCAGCTTTAACAATTCCTCTTTGTTTTTTCTGTCGATCTTTACGGTATCGTCGCTGACTCGAAACAGGATTTGGCTTTCCCCATAGCGTTTTTTATAGGATTCAGGAGTGCCGACTTCCACGATCTTTCCGCTGTTGAAAAAAGCAATTCTATCGCAAAGCTGTTCCGCTTCATGCATGTCATGAGTGGTTACAAACAGCGTCGTACCATTTTTGTTTAACTCTTTTAACACCCTGCGCACATAGGCGGCAATATCCGGGTCCATGCCGCTTGTGGGCTCGTCGAGAAACAAGATCTGCGGCTTTGTAACTAACGCTCTTGCAAGCACAAGACGGGTTTTCATGCCTTTTGAATACTGTGCTGCGAACTTATCGCGGGCGTCGAGAATATCCAGCATCTTCATCACTTCTTCGATTTCCTTTTTTCCGACCCCATACAGCTTTGCATGATAATAGAGGTTTTCAAATCCGGTCAATGTAGGGTAAAGCACATCGTTTTCAAAAGCAATTCCGATCCTGCGCATAAACTTATAGTCAGCTTTCGCCATATCCTGCCCCAGAATGAAGACTCTGTCCGCCTCCGGCACCAGAAGGCGCGTCAGGAGCTTAATCGTCGTTGATTTCCCTGCACCGCTTGGACCTAAAAAACCAAATACCTCTCCCTCTTTAACGTCAAATGAAATGTCGTCAACCGCATTGACCTTTCTGTCATAGGAAAAAATCAAATGTTTGACTTCGATCGCTTGCATAATTGATTCCTCCTGATATATTCAAATTGACTTTTCAGTCAATTTGAATATATCATACTTTGACTAACTAGTCAATTTTTTTTAAAATCATTTGCTATTTAGCTCCCGCTCATCTCTATAGAATGTAATTTCTCTTTATGGTGTAAAAATATAGACATTTATATTATTACCGCTGCCCAGTCGTCTTTCCATTGAAGAACCCCTAAGCTCGAAAAAGCTCCGGAATCTTCTCTGCTTGATGCAGTCAAATCCATCGGGCTTTTAGTCGTCTGCACATTGATCGGATTATGGTTTTCTCCCGGGGTCTGAATGTATCAAACATCATTACGGGCGTCCTGTTAAATGCCATCATGACAAGCGGCAGAATATACAGCGTGGCAGCTTCTGCTTTGAGCGTGCTTGTATTCAATTTTCTTTACCGGGCCCCGCTTTACTTTCCAGGTATATGATCCGGGCTATCCCATAACTTTTATGAGTCTTACATAAATTCCTATAAAAAGCGGGCCTGACAATCATATGGAGGCCGCCCTTGCCGCCGCAAGGGATACACCCAAGATTGCATTTGCGCCGAGCTTGATTTGTTTTTTGTGCCGTCCAGTTCGATGAGCAGCCGGTCTATTTGCCGTTGATTCAAGACGTCGGTTCCGATCATTTCCGGAGCTATGATTTTAGTCACATTATTCACGACCGTTTGAACGCCTTTACCATGGAACCGCTCTTTATGATTATCCCGAAGTTCCATTGCTTCTCTGGTGCCGGTGGAAGCCCCGGAAGGAAGGGCCGCCCGTCCCATGACCCCGTTGTCCAGTTTGACATCGACTTCAACTGTCGGATTCCCCCGGGAGTCCAGTATCTCTCTCGCCCTTATTAAACTGATTTTTGTCATTTTTACCCTCTCCTGCGATATTTATTTACAATATTAAGTATTGCACATTTACACTCAATGGAGCCACCGGATTAGTTAACGCTCATAAAGCGGAGAAATGGAACAGTTAGCCGGGTATATACTGACTATCCCCTCATCAAGACAAAGACACGGGCTGATATTATGTATTTTCTTTATTTTCCCCGGATCTCCCGTCTCAAATACTGCACGATTGCATTTATATCTGTCTATATAAAAAAGCTGATAACCCTACGAATACTCGTAGAAGCCATCAGCTTATTCAGCAGTTTTGAATTTCTTCAAAGGGAGCTTCATCCCTTTGTGTTATACTAGCACAAAACCGGCCCAAATTCAATCCGGATGTTGGATAAACGATTACTGCCGGTTTTGAATATCTGATTATGATTTATTTCACTTAAGATGGTTTACAGTTACCCATTTTTTTCCGGGCGGCGAAAACAGCTTCAATCAAAACCTCAAATCCCGCAGCAAATATGAACACGATCCATGCATACCGCCACCCCCAGGTGAAACCTAATAATAAGAAGCTTGCAAAGGTCAATATCCATAAGGCACCGGAAATATTGCCCCTTACCATCATTGAACGTGGGTTACTGTAATATTCTATCCATTGTTTCTGCCAGTGCGTATCCATTTTACTTCTGCTTTTTTCAGTAAGTCCCAGATATACAAAAACGATCACTGAAAGTATCACAAAGGGCATTGCGGCTGCCAATACTTCAAAAAGTTCATTCCCTCTTAAATATACTAACCCCGACGAAAAAAATCCGCCCAACAACACCGCCGTGGCTAAACTATAGGCCAGTGCTCTCTTCCAATTCATCCCGTAATCATAGGCCGTTTCCTGAGTCAGGCCAAGATAAACAAACAGTGCAACGGAAACAATAAAAAAGGGCATTAAAGTCCCTGCGGCGGCTAATAAACCTTTTTCATGAAGATAAACAATTCCTGCAGTCATAACTCCAAACAAGAGAATTGCGGATGCCGCAACATATCCTATTACATGTTTTTCATCCAGGGTTTGCTTTTTCCACATATCTTCATTAATTTTGGCCTCCGCTGCTTTTCTTAAATTCTCCCTTCATTCACTCATCATGCTGATTATTGAGGTATTTTCGATACTCATAAGATTTATAAAGACTTCCGGCAGCGGGTCACCGGGTTTCAGCTCTCTTCATGAAACCGTATTGTAAAAACTCCAAAAGCTGCCTGACCGTTTCTTCAAAAGTTAAACCATTGGTAATAATGAATTCAGGATTAACTACTGCCCGGATAGCTGCCAGCACCGCCGTGGTTACAATGCGGGGGTCCAGTTCCCTGGTATAGGCCTTATTCCTGTCATTCAGGCATACACGAATAATGTTCTGAACCTTAGCCACGCGGAAATCATCTATTCTCTTCCAGTAACGGGGATAGTGCTGGCGCAGGTCATCCAATACCAGAGGATTGCTAATGATCTGCCCCCCCTGATAAAATGCGTCGAGAATATATTTAACCATTTCATCCGGCGTCCGCTGAACAGCGACTAATTCCTCAATCTTAACCGCCATCCCCGCCATAAATTTGTCCAAGGCGGCTTCAATTATTTCATCTTTACTGTGAAAGTACCGATAAAGGGTACGTTTACTTAAACCGGCCTCCGCTGCCAGTTCATCCATAGTCACCCGGTAAAAACCCTTGATCCTGGAAAGTTCCAGAAAAGCACTGAGAATTCTCTCTTTAATAATAAAACCTCCTTAAATGGGACAGGGGACACACCTGCCGGTGTCCATGATTCATTTTAAGACAGGAATGTCCCCAACGAATATAGGGGACTCACCT
>JBMNCQ010000010.1:35924-81020 GCA_049366715.1 Peptococcaceae bacterium
GCCGGTGTCCATGATCCATTTCAGGACAGGAATGTCCCCAACAAATATAGGGAACTCACCTGCCGGTGTCCATGATCCATTTCAGGACAGGAATGTCCCCAACAAATATAGGGAACACTCCCACCTCAGTCTGGGATTCATCAAAAATATTAACTTTCAGCGGATGCATCATGCAGTATTGCTTGAAAGCTGATGCCGCAATATCATTTGTCTTTCTGCAGATGCCTCATACTGAATTCTTCATTATACCGTTCTCCATTCTCAATTCTCAATTCTCCATTATTAGCTTCTACCCTACCCTGCGGCATCAGGCAATTTTTTTCTTGAATTTTAAAGCACTGATCAGTAATAACACCACAGTGAAGACCACCAGAGAGACAACCTGCCCCACCAGATACGGGAAACCTATCCCCTTTAATACGATCCCCCTGATAATATCCAGATAATAGGTGAGGGGAATCAGATTACTGATATAATAAATCAAGCGGGGCATGGCATCCCGGGGAAACATAAAACCTGACAGCAAAATACTGGGCAACATGACGAAAAAGCCCATTTGCATAGCCTGCATCTGGGTCTTGGCCACATTGGAAATCAAGATGCCCAATCCCAGGGAGGCCGTAATAAAAAAAAGGGTTAATAAATAAAGCTCTCCCAGGTTTCCCCTGATCGGTACCCGGAAAACGGTTACCCCGATGAGCAAAGCCACCGTAATCTGCAAGTATCCCAGGACAATATACGGTATGATTTTACCGATCATTAATTCCAGGGACTTGATGGGGGTCACCATCAACTGCTCCAGGGTTCCCTTCTCTCTTTCCCGCACAATACCCATGGAAGTAAGCAAAACCATGGTCATGGTTACAACAATACCCAGGATTGCCGGTACCATATAATAAGCCGTTATCCCGTCAGGATTATACCAGGGGCGGACTCTGATATCATAAGGAGGGCCGGCCGGTTTAATTTTCCGGGCCAGCATTTCCTGGGATTTGAGCAGACCGATGGAATTTGCTATGGCAATAGCCTGATTGGCCACCATATTATCGCTGGCATCCACCAGCACCTGAACCTGTGCCGGTACACCCCTGTTGACACTGGCGGCAAAATCGGGGGGAAAAACAATCCCTACCTTGGCTTTGCCGCTGTCAATCATTTTATTGACATCACTGTAGCTTTCGGCTGCATACTCAATATCAAAATAGCCCGAAGCGCTGAAAGAATCCAGCAAGGTCCGGCTTTCAACGGATAAAGACTGATCAAATACCACGGTGGAAATATGCTTTACTTCCGTCTGGATAGCAAAGCCAAAAAGCAGAAGCTGAACCAGAGGAAGCATAAAAACCAGAGCCAGGGTCATTTTATCCCGCTGCATTTGGAGAAATTCTTTCTGCAGCACCGCTATTATTCTATGCATTACCTTCACCTTCCCTCTGACGTTTAGCCAGAGCCATAAAAACATCCTCTAAGGACGGAACTATGGATCTGGGCTCAACTCCGGCAAATTCGGCCAATTCCCGGCAATGCTGCTCATCAGTCAGCAAAACATGCAGCAAAGCACCATGAATAGAGCAGTCTTTCACATAGGGTAAACTCTCCAGAGCACCGATTCTCTCCAGCGCCCGGGGTATGGCTAATTCTACCAGATAACCTGCCAGCGTATTCCTTTTCAAATGGTCGGGAGTGTCCACAGCTATCAGTTTGCCGGCGGATATGAAAGCAATTTTATGACAGCGCTCGGCTTCATCCATAAAATGCGTCGTAACCATAATCGTTGTGCCTTGATTAGCCAATTCCTGAATAATGTTAAAAAATCTTCTGCGGCTGGTAGGACTAACACCGCTGGTCGGTTCATCCAAGAAAACAACGGACGGCCGGGCAATGATGGCACAGCCCAGGGCCAGGCGCTGTTTCCAGCCTCCGCTGAGATTGACTACCAGTTCTTTCTCCCGCCCCGTTAAACCTGCCATAGCGATCAGCTCCCCGATACGTTCCTGCCTGCTCTCCCGGGGAATGCTATAAATACCGGCATAGAAATTTAAGTTTTCCAGCACCGTAAGATCATCATAGAGACTGAATTTTTGGGACATATACCCGATGTGATTCTTAATTTTTTCCGTTTCCCGCAAGAGATCATATCCCAGGATAGTTGCTGACCCGGCGCTGGGCTCCAGAATGCCGCACAGCATCCTGATAGCCGTCGACTTTCCTGCCCCGTTGGGTCCCAAAAAACCATAAATTTCCCCGGGCTTAATTTTTATGTTCAGGTCATCGACAGCCGTAAAACTCCCGAAAGTCTTTGTTAAATCACGGGTTTCTACAACGTATTCCATTAAGTCACCTCTTTCTCAGCCAGGGAAACAAAGATGTCGTCCATGGAAGGCCGGATTTTCTGTAAAGAACTGATCACAATATTCTGCCGTTCCAGAGCCGTCCGGACATCATCCCGGGTGGCTGTTTCCTCCAGCACCAGATGGTAACGGTCGCCAAAAAAATAGGCATCATGGACCCCGGCCAGGTTCCGGAGAACAGCAGCATCTTTTAGATGGGCCTGCAATTCCAGCACAGTAAATGGGAACTCTTCCTTAAGCCCCTGGGGCGAAGCAATTTTTGCTATTTTGCCCCGGTCGATAAAGGCCACCTTAGTGCAAAGCTCTGCTTCATCCATATAAGGGGTAGAGATTAAGATGGTCATTCCCTCTTTATTAAGATTATAAAGAATTCTCCAAAATTCTTTGCGGGACTCAGGATCTACACCGTAGGTGGGCTCATCCAGAACCAGAATTTGCGGACGGGTCACCAGGGCACAAGTCAGGGCCAGCTTTTGTTTCATCCCGCCTGAAAGATGATCGGCAAAACGCTCTTTGAAATGAAAGAGGTTGGTAATCTCCAGTATTTCATCTGCCCTTTGCCTAATAGTCTTTTTATCCAGTTTATACATGGCTCCGAAAAAATTGATATTCTCCATTACGGTCAGATCGCCATAAAGACTGAAACGCTGGGGCATATAGCCCAGGTTATCCCTTTCGGCCAGCCGGTCGGGTGCCGTGCCCAGGACAGTGACCTGACCGGCGTCAGGGATAATCAGGCCGCAAATCATGCGCATTAACGTCGTCTTCCCTGCTCCGTCGGGACCAACTAAACCACAAATTTCCTGCTTTGTTACCTGTAGATCTACCTCTTTGACAGCCCGGACAGAGCCAAAAGATTTACTCACTCCGCAAGCTTTAATCATCCCGGCTCTCCCCGGAGAAAATTACATCGGCCGGCATGCCGGGCTTCAAAAGGCCGTCTGCACTACTGATCCTGATTTTCACGGCAAACACTACATTTGTGCGTTCTTTTTTGGTCTGGATGGTTTTAGGAGTAAACTCACCTTTGGTAGCAATCTCCTCCACAATACCCGCAAAACTCTCAGCCCTGCCGCTTACCGTAAAAGAAACTTTTTGACCCAGAGTCACCTGAGGCAGGTCATCGGTAGGAATATACACTTTAATCCAGAGGTCATCCATATCAACAACTGTAGCCAGGGCAGCCCCCGGGGTAACATACTCTCCCAATTCATAATTTTTAGACAAAACCACACCGTTGGCCGGGGAATAAATTTTAAGATCGGCCAGCATAGCCTCGGTGGCTTTAAGAACAGCTTTATTCCGTTCTATTTCTAGCTGTGCCCCCTTAAGCACTTCCTGACGGCTGCCCGCCTGCAAAAGACTAAAACGGGCTTCGGCGGCCGCCAGCTGATTTTTGCCGACTTCCAGCTTAGTTTGAACCTGCTCATATTCTACCTGGGTAACGGCACCGGCCGCCACGAGAGTCTTCAGCCTGGCTAAGTCTTCCGCTGCCTGGTCCAGGTTAGCCCGGGCAATATTCACATTAGCCTCGGCCTCTTTAAGCTCCTGTTCCCTGGCACCTGACAACAGGTCCGCCAGGTTGGCTTCAGACTTCACTACGCTTAATTCATCCCTTTCCCGCTGGGCTACCAGATCGTTACGGCTTAGTTCAGCCACCAGCTGACCTTTATTCACCAGATCCCCTGAATTTAAAGACAGGACTTTAATTGTCCCGGCCAGTTTCGCATTGAGATCTACACTGGTCGCTTCTATCGTGCCCGTGGCCTGGATTCCCCCCTGTTCCGTTTTAAAATATGTCTGCCAGATCCAGAAAGAACCGCTTAGCAGGCCTAGCGCTACAATCAAGACCGCTATCCTCTTTATCTTCGCCATTACCATTCCCCCTCTGTCTGCAAAGATTTTGACACACACAGGTATACTGATGTCACTTTTATAGTTTACTTAGTTTTCATGTTACCATCATTTGCTCCCCAAAACAATCCTAAAAAAATTTACCGTACCCCGGACAAAGTAAAATAACCATGATCAGGACCTTAATCCTGTCATGGTTATTTTCCCTTAAAGTTTCTCCTTCATGCTCTTTATTTCCGTCAATACTTGCCGATATTCTTTATCCAGCCTGGCCGGATCATCCTTCTTATCCGGCAGGGACAATCTGCCGATGATTTCTGCAAGACGGTTTTGCAAGACAAAAAGCTGTTTTTTTATTTCCTCTTGCTGCTCATCCCCGCATTTATTTTTACGGGCCGCATATTCCTGATAACTACCTGTAAATATCCTTATTTTATGATCTGCGATCGTCATGATATGATCGGCAACGGAACTTATCAATCTTCTGTCATGGGAAACAAACAATAACGCTCCCTGATACCCCCTCAGGACTTCTTCTATTACTTCCAGAGAGTTTATATCCAGGTAATTGGTAGGCTCATCTAAGATCAAAAGGTTTATCTCCTGCAATAATATTTTGGCCAGGGAAACTTTAACCCGCTCTCCTCCGCTGAGGACACTGATCTTTTTATGAATATCGTCTCCTTTGAACAGCAGTCTTGCCAGAAATATCCTGATCAAAGTCTCAGGATAGCTGCTGTTTTCCATAACATTTTCCAGGATGGTCAGGTCTGTCTGCAAAATGTCCATGTCCTGACTGAAATAGCCAATCTTGGCTCCCGGGGTAATTTTTACGGACTCATCATTGTGCATGATCATTTTCAGCAAAGTACTTTTCCCGCAGCCATTAGGACCAAGCAGAGCTGTTTTGGACCCGTTATAAATTTTGAACTCCCCATCCGTAAAGATGACCTTTTTGCCAAACTTTTTATTGATATTCCGACCTTCTATAATTATTTTGCTGTGAAGTTTAGCAGAATCTGTAACATCCAGCCTGATGATTTCTTGGTCCTTAGGCCTTGCCTTAACCTCAAGATGTCTTATTCTGCTCTCAATATTTTTTTGGGCGCGGTCAAGATTAGCCTTGGCCTTTTGATTTCCCATTTTATGAAGCCTGGCCTCGGAATTGCCCATCCTTTTGGGAGTCTTCCGCATCGTTGTTACCCTTTCCTTTAAATCAACACTTACTCTCTCCAGCCGTTTTTTTTCTTTCCGATACTGCTGATATTCAAATTGAGCCCTTTCCCCGGCCTTTCTTTTCTGAGCACGATAATCACTGTAGTTACCATGATATACCTTCACCTTACCGTCTTCTATCTCCATTATCTTATTGCATACCTTATCCAGTAAGCTTCTATCATGGGAAATGAGAACCAGTCCGCCGCTATCTCCGACTAAACTGTTTTCCAAGAGTTCAATACCTTCCAGATCCATATTACTGGTGGGCTCATCTGCCAACAGCAGCTGGCTCTCCGTACTCAGACTCCGGGCAAGCTTAAATCTGGTTTTTTCCCCTCCGCTCATCTTCTCATCCCAGGTAGCTGCAACCCCGAATCTGGAAGCCATTTCAGCATTGATGCTTTTCCCGTCGGGCTCTTCAAGCTGGGATACATAGGAATAGCTTCCGTATAATTTTACCCAGCCTTCGTCCGGCTCTAATCTTTGACACAAAATATTCATTAACGTTGTTTTCCCTGCTCCGTTTACTCCTACCAACCCTATTCTATCTTCAGTATAAATTTTCAATTCTTCCACATCGATGATTAACCTCTCGCCGAAATACTTTTTAATTTTACTGCATTCGATCAACAACATAAAAAATCCCTCCCGATAAACTGGAGAGGATAGCATAATATATCTTAATCCTGATAATTTTAACAGTATCCCAAACCCCGTGACATCAGACAACTTACCGCCACAAGCCGGGATTTAAATTAAACAAGGATTATCAATGATATCAACAAGCTACCAACATTTATAAAACGCTATCCACCCACAAGTTTCTAAAATGCATGTTAAAAAGCCCTTACCGGGACTTTTCACAAATTTCATTTTCCAAAAAGCACTTGAAGTGGATTATTTGCGCATTTTTATCGGTACCTTGCCCTTTCTTGAATTTTTATTTAAACATCCGCTACAATTATATAAGCTGCTTACCTTGCTGTCAACTATGGCCGGTGACATGATCATCTCCAGAAATTACTTGAGAAAAAAAGGCATCTGCGGTCTCTATGTCTAACATTGTTATGAATACCATTTGTTTATTGCGAGGGAGTAATTTATTATGCAGGAACAAGCATTACATATCTTGAAAAAATATTTTGGTTACGCTGATTTCCGCCGGGGCCAGGAGGAAATCATCAGGAGTATCCTGGCTCAGCAGGATACCTTTGCAATTATGCCCACCGGAGCCGGTAAGTCATTATGCTATCAAGTGCCCGCCCTCTTGCTGCCGGGAGTAACGCTCGTAATCTCCCCTTTGATTTCTCTCATGAAAGATCAGGTAGATACCCTTAAAGACATGGGGATGCCTGTTACTTTCATCAATAGTTCTTTAAGTCCGGCTGAAATTGCCAAGAGAATTCAAGAAATAAAAAAGGGTACTTATCAATTACTGTATATCGCCCCGGAAAGGCTGGAATCTGCTGATTTTACTTTCCTGCTCAGCAATTTGCCCATATCCTTAATTGCCGTGGACGAAGCCCATTGTGTTTCTCAATGGGGTCATGATTTCCGCCCCAGCTACCGCCAGATACCGGCCTTTATCAAGAAACTTCCGGGAAGGCCGCCGGTGGCAGCTTTTACCGCTACGGCAACTGCCGAAGTAAAAAAAGATGTTGTGACCTTATTAACACTTCAAGAGCCCCATATTTATATCACCGGTTTTAATCGGGAAAATTTATCTTTTTCCGTGGTGAGAGGAGAAAATAAAAGGGATTATGTTCTAAAATATGTCCGCAATATCGGAAACCGGGCCGGAATTATTTATGCAGCAACCCGGAAAGAAGTAGAAAGCATCTACCGGGATTTAAAACAGGCCGGGTTTAATCCGGCCCGATATCATGCCGGACTTAGTACGGAAGAGAGAAAAGAACAGCAGGAAGCTTTTCTTTTTGATGATAACAGCATTATGGTCGCCACCAACGCTTTCGGAATGGGCATTGATAAGTCCAACGTGAGATTTGTCATCCATTACAATTTACCGAAAAATATGGAAGCTTATTATCAGGAAGCGGGGCGGGCCGGACGGGATGGCGAGCCCGGTGAGTGCATTCTCCTCTTTGCCCCCCAGGACATCTTACTGCAGAAATTCATGATCGAACAATCCGTCACGGCTCCGGAAAGAAAGCATAACGAATATAAAAAACTTCAGGAAATGGTGGATTATTGCTATACCCCCAACTGTCTGCGCCGTTTTATCCTGGAATATTTCGGAGAAGAAAATGTACCGGAGCATTGCGGCAATTGTTCTACCTGCAATGATGACAGTGATTTAATGGATATCACCGTTGAAGCCCAGAAGATTTTTTCTTGTATTATCCGTCTCAACCAAAGGTTTGGCAGCACTTTTATCGCCCAGGTCCTGAAAGGTTCCAAAAATAAAAAGGTCCTGGAGCTCAATTGTGACCGTTTATCTACCTATGGAATTATGGCTGATTATACGGAAAAGGAAATCAGGGACATCATCAATATCCTGGCGGCCGACGGTTATCTCAGTCTGACCGAAGGACAATATCCCGTGGTAAAAATAGCGGAAAAAGCCCGGACGGTTCTCAAAGACGGTGCCAGGGTCTATCAAAAAATACGAAAAGAAAAGACCAGGTTAAGAGAAGATAATGCTTTGTTTGAACTGCTGAGAAAATTGCGCAAAGATATCTCTCTCAAGGAAAAACTGCCTCCCTATGCCATCTTTCCCGACAGCACTTTGCTGGAAATGAGTAAATATTACCCGCTGGATGCCCGGTCTCTTTTAAAGATTAAAGGCGTAGGAGAAAATAAACTGCGCAAATACGGTGATGTTTTTTTAGCCCAAATCAGCACATACGTTGCGGAAAACAATATTTCCGTACATGAGCCGGTAACGAAAGAAACTTCCCTAACCAAAAATGCTGATAAAACACCCAGTCATCTTGTATCATTTGAATTATATCAAACCGGATTATCATTGGCAGAAATCGCCCGGCAGAGAGAGCTTACCACGACCACCGTACAAAATCATATCCTGCAATGCGCGCAGGAAGGATTGGCCGTAGACCTGGATTCCTTCATTCCCCGGCAGTATGAAGACCTGATTTTACAAGCCGTAAAAAAAGTGGGCCGGGAAAAATTAAGACCCATCAAAGAGGAACTCCCGGCAGAAATCGATTACCTGGCGATTAAAGCGGTCCTCTGTAAATACCGGTAAAATATCCTTTAGCGGCTGGATTTAATTCTTCACTTTTTGCACCTGCCGGCCTTCCCTGATGAGCACCAGATAGCTGAACACGGCACCTGTGCCCATGGCAGCAATGACAATCCCCATAGGGACGGCGGTCTGACTTCCGCCGATACCGACAAGGGGGGCCACCAGGGCGCCGATGATCATCGATAACACGCCCAGGAGGGAAGATGCACTGCCGGCCGCTTTTCCCTGATTTTGCATGGCAAGAGAAAATGCTGCCGTAGTGACGATTCCTACACTGGAGACGACTATAAATAAAGGCGGCAAAATACCGAAGAGTCCTGCTCCCGTCATAATCATGACCAATAACGAGATACTGGCCAGAAATGCCATACCGAGACCGACGGACAGCAATTTTTCTTCCCGTATCCGGCCTGCTAAGCGGCCGGTCGTCTGGGTAGCAATAATAATACCCAGACCATTAAGGGCAAAAACCAAACTGAACATCTGAGGAGATAAACCGAATATTTTCTGAAGCACAAAGGGTGACCCGGAAATATAGGCGAACATGCCTGCCAGCACAAAACCCTGGGATAAGGCGTACCCCATAAAAATCCGCTGGCGGATAAGCTGTCCAAATGTTCCGGCAATATTTTTAATACCACCCCGGGAACGCCTTTCTCCGGTCAATGTCTCTGGCAAACCAAAGAAAACAGCCAAAAACATGAGTACGCCGAATAGACTCAGAAAGATGAACACGCCTGACCAAGAAGTTACCTTTAGTAGTTGACCGCCGGCAATAGGAGCAAAGATAGGAGCAACACCGTTGACCAGCATCAGCAGGGAGAAAAATTTCGTCAATTCCGTACCTGAATACAGGTCCCTGACAATAGCACGACCGATTACAATTCCTGCCGACCCCGCCATTCCCTGGATAAATCTCACGACAACAAATACGGAGATAGTCGGAGATAAAGCACACAGCAAAGAAGAAACGATATAAATAACAAGTCCCCCTAAAAGAGGTGTGCGGCGCCCCCGTATATCACTAAGGGGACCGGCAATAATCTGCCCGATGGCAAGTCCCAGCAGGCAAGCAGTCAAGCTCATTTGGGCCAGGGATGTACTTGTATTCATATCATTAGCCACTTCCGGCAAAGCAGGCAGATACATGTCCATGGACAAAGGACCGAAAGCCCCTAACGCCCCTAAAATAAAAGCCATCCACAAGCGGCCTGATCTTTTCCTGGTTATGAGAGTTGCCTGTTCCGGGCCGTTTAATTGATTATCCATAAATTCTGCTCCAGTCTGTTTTATTGTATTATTCTTATTTGTACTTCTGAAATAATACTACATTTTATTATGTTACCATAATTTGCAACCTGATTAACAGTTTGGTAAAAAATATTACATAATTAAATATTTAATATTTGCAAACGGACAGAAACATTAAACATGCTGCTTATTAGAACAGGGGTACTGCTGTCAGCCGGACATAATCATTAAACCCCCAGTTCCGCATCAATTTTCCCATTGAATTCCACCTCATGAAAGGGATCTGTCGAATTAACATTCGGGCACTCGACACCAGGAGCCTTGACAGATTTTTGCTTAGGCTCATAGGTATGGTACTGAATGATATTCTCACCTACGCCCTTGCGCTGAGTGCTATGTTCGGTAAAGCAGCTTAATGGCTAAAACTAAAAATTCTCCTTTATTTTGAAGACTTTTTAATTTTTATTCATTTATATTAATTCAGGGCCGTATTCAAGTATTTTATTCTTCTGTCTGGAAAGCCTACATTTTGCTGTCGAACTTATCGGCATTAGCAAAGTATTTTTTACCGAACATTTTCTTAAATAGTAACGGTGCGGAAGCCTGTTCATAGAAGCGGGACAGACAGAAAACGGACAGAAGACTTCACAGGCTCCAACCGCAGTGGAAAAAAGCGCCGGGCTTTCCAGAGCGGTGGTCCGCTATGTAGCCAGAACCGTGGAAACCGTGGTGTTAAACGGTAAAGAACAGGTAAGCGTTTTTGCGGGAGAAGTCTATGTCACCCAGTCCGGGGTAAAATCCCTCGCCTGCCTGCCCATAGGCGATAGACCGGTAATAGAACTCGGCCTGAAGGTGGATGGCAAACAGACTCCCTGGAGAAATGACAGCGTACCTGTGACGGTCAGCTTATCCTATACACCAACAACAGAGGAGTTAAAAGACCCGGAACATATTACGATATGGTACATAGACGGCAGCGGCAATGTGATCTCAGTCTCCAGCGGCAGGTATGATGCGGCAACGGGAACGGCGACCTTCTTTACCACCCATTTTAGCCAATACGCCATAGTTTTTGTGCACAAGACCTTTGACGATCTGGACAGCGCGGTGTGGGCGAAGAAGCCCATAGAGGTCATGGCATCCAAGGGCATCATCAGCGGAACAGGAAAGGCTGCCTTCTCTCCCGCTGTCAACATCACCAGAGCCGATTACCTGGTACTGCTTATAAAGACCCTGGGGTTGACAGCAGCTTTGACGATGTATTGCCGGATACCTACTATTATGAAGCCGTAGGTATCGCTAAAAAGCTCGGCATAGCCTCAGAACGGAGAATATCTCCCGGCAGGATATGCTGGTAATGGCCGTCAGGGCACTGGAAAAATTCAAAGGGCTAGAATCCGCAGGTGATACCTCTGTACCGGATAAATTCAGCGACAAGGGGGATATCGCCGAGTATGCCGTAGGCAGCATGGCCACTCTGGTCAACGAAGGGCTTATCGCAGGCTCTTAAATAATCGTTAAATATTCTTTGTCAATCTTGCTTTTTCTGCTTCAAAGGTCCTCGTACCCGAAGGCTTAGCAAAGAGGCGGCCCCATTCTAAAATGAAGGGGCCGCCTCTCTTCAAATTACACCATCCATAAACATATAAAAGAGAAAAGTAACCTGTCCATTGCGGATAGATTCCGGGTTAAGTATCAGGAGAAATCTCCTTTCCCAAAGATTAAACTAAATAACCGGTGATCTCATCCATCATTATTTCGGATAACTGGAAGTTGGTATTTTCCATCTTTATCCAACTCTTCCCTGGCTGTTAAGAGTACGCCACAGGAGTTTAAATAATCATTCCCCATGAAAAATTCTGCCATGTTTTTGGACCGCTTCATTCCCCGCATTGACACAACGGAATTTTATAAAGAAAATACGGCTTATCGCCACTGAGAATTTTCCTCTCCTTCTTGAATTATGATATGATAGTGTCCGAGGTGATTGCTTGTGTTCAGTCAATTTTTAATCCGGCTTTTCATTAAAGACTATCAGAAAACCAAAGATCCCCGCGTCCGGGCCAAATACGGCTACTTGAGCGGCATCATAGGGATCATAGCCAACCTTGTCCTTTTCACAGTAAAATTAATCACCGGTTTAGCCCTGAACAGTATCGCTTTTATTGGCGATGCCTTAAATAATTTGACCGATGTGGTATCTTCCCTGGTCACTATTCTGGGATTCAAACTGGCCGGCAAACCAGCAGACGCAGAGCACCCTTTCGGTCACGGCCGCCTGGAATATATTGCCGGCTTAATCGTATCCTTTCTGGTAATTCTGGTCGGATATGAGCTTCTGAAATCTTCCCTGGACCGGATTATCCATCCCGTTTCCGTCTCTTTTACCCTGCCCGCCTTTTTAATTGTTATTTTTGCTCTCTTTATGAAATGCTGGCTGTCTCTTTTTAACCGCCGTTTAGCCCGTACGATCAATTCCCAGGCCCTTTCCGCCACTTCCCTGGACAGTTTGAGTGATATGATCTCAACGGGCTGTATCGGACTGTCCCTCTTAGCTTCCTTATGGTCGGACTTTCCTTTTGACGGCTATGTAGGGGTCATCGTTGCAGGGATTATTCTTTATTCCGGTATTTCTCTGACCCGGGAAACCATCAACCCTCTCCTGGGTGAAGTCCCTGAACAGGAGCTTGTCAAGAAGATCACCGATAAAATCCGCAGTTATGAAGGAGTAGTAGGTGTGCATGATTTAATTGTCCACAATTACGGACCGGAGCAGTATATGGCCTCTATCCACGTGGAGGTGCCATCTGATAAAGACATCATGGAGCTCCATGAACTCATAGATCATATCGAACGCCAAACAGCCGGGGAACTGGGGATTCTCCTCACCATCCACATGGATCCGCTTAACGTTGATTCGGCAGAAATTCAGAAAATCCGGGCGGAAATAGCCCGGATACTCCGGGGATTTCCTCTCATCCTCTCCTTCCATGATTTCCGCATTGTCGGCAAGGAGGAGAGAGAGAACCTGATTTTTGATATTGTAGTAAAAAGCAGTCTGACTCAACAAGAAGAGCAGGAATTACGCCGGGCCGTTATCCGAAAAATACAGGAAAAACACCCTCACTTCAATTGTATTATCACCATCGATAAAGACTATACGTCCTGAGTCCTGCCGGCACTATCTTTAAAAATCTTAAACCATTTTCTTAAACATGATATAATTCTTATAGCGAATATCTCTTACCGTGGTTATTTTCTAAACATCTTATCACAATTACGGGATAGTTTCCGGTATCCCGATCAGCGTGGAAAGTTCTCTAAAGAAGGCTTGATTTTGGGAGGCTGTAATATATGCGTTCTTTCTTTTTTATGTTCATGGCTTTTATTATCCTGATGAATTTAATATGGTTTTTTATCAGTGACCGGTGGCTGAGGCGGGATTTAACCGCTTATCCTGCAGTACGCAAATCAACCAGGGCACTATTATTCATTTGGCTGCTGCTGATTTTGCTGCCTGCTTTAACTCCGCTTATTCCGGGAATGGATATTTCCCTAACTGCCGTGCCCTGGCTCTGGCAGACATTATTCTATCTTTGGATAGGACTGATATTTTTCTGGATGCCGAGCATGATTGGACTGGGAATACCCATGTGGCTCATTAGCAGTTTATTCGGCCGTCACAAGGCCGGAACCTCAGCTCTCCGGACATCTTCACCGGCAGAAAAAACAGCGGCACCCCCGGGGAATTTCCCCCCTGCACCGGCGGCTGAAACCGCCCCTCTTCAGAATGCAGGTTTAAGCCGCAGGCAGTTTATTCACTTAGGTTTGGTAGCGGCTCCTCCTGTCCTGGTCAGCACCGGTACTGCCGCGGCCTGGTGGAATAGCCGGAATCTGCAGGTATACGCTCAGGACCTGCCTGTCAAAGATTTACCTCCTGACTTAGAGGGCTTTACAATTACCCATATTTCCGATATCCATATCGGGACGGTTACCGGCCGGGACCGGGTGAAAAAAATCGTGGAAGCGGCCAATGCCTTAAAAAGCAGCATGATTGCCGTCACCGGTGATATCTTGGATAAAGATCTGGGGTATTTACCTGACCTGATCGAAACACTAGGGTCCTTGAAGGCTCCTCTGGGAAGCTATTTATGTATTGGCAACCATGATAAAATATACAACGCCTCCCACTTCATAAATACCGTACGCAAAGCCGGCCTGAACCTCTTACTGGACGAAGCCCTTATCCTTGATACCGGTAAAACCCCGCTGAAAATATTAGGAATAGATTATACCAGACAAGAGGCTTTACACGGGAGCTTCATTGAGAAGGCGGAGCAAAGCCTAAAGACCCCGCCGGCTGCCGTAAAAATTCTCCTAGCCCACCATCCCCATGCCTTTGATTATGCTGCAGCCTGCGGGATACCTATTACTTTATCCGGTCATACCCATGGCGGACAAATTGTCCTCCGGGCCGGCGAAAATTTAGAGATATTTAATCCCGGCAATCATCTATTCCGCTATGTGAAGGGAATTTACAGAGCAGCTAACGGTTCTTCTTTATTTGTCCACCAAGGCTCCGGAGATTGGTTTCCTTTACGGGTAGGCTCTTTATGTGAAGTCGTGCAGTTGCGTTTAACCGGAGACATAAGGGAAAGTTAATGAATAAAACCTGGTCCTGTTAACACCGGTCAGGTTTTTATTTTACTGCCTGTTTGAACAGAAGATGAACAAAACTGCTTGCCAAGAAATTTTACGGACACTTTTGTTTCAACAGAAATAATATATTATTGAGAGAAAATTTATTGACAGTGGTGTTTAAATGGAACAATTAATCAAAGTAGAGCCGGATGTAGATATTTTTGTACAGGACCTTAACCCTTTAGGCAGAAAAACAATTTTATTTGTCCATGGCTGGCCTCTAAACCATAAAGCATATGAATATCAGTTTGATCAGCTTCCCAATATGGGGTACAGATGTATCGGAATTGATCTCAGAGGCTTCGGCAAGTCTTCTAAACCTTGGCGGGACTATGATTACAATCGCTTTGCAGACGATATCCGGTGTGTGGTGGAAACACTCCGCCTAGAGAATTTTGTCCTGGCAGGTCATTCCATGGGAGGAGCAATCGCCGTCAGATATATGGGCCGTCACAACGGCTATAGGGTATCTAAACTTGCCCTTTTTGCCGCCGCGGCACCCAGTTTCACCATCCGTCCGGATTTTCCCTACGGACTGCCCAGGGAAGAAGTTACGAAACTTGTTTGCGACACATATAACGACCGCCCTCAAATGCTGCGGTCTTTTGGAGATATGTTTTTCTTTCAGAATCATTCGCAACCCTTTAGGGATTGGTTTTTCCAATTGGGTCTTGAAGCAGCAGGCTGGTCAACAGCAGCAGGTTTAATTTCACTCAGGGATGAAGTTCTCTTTGCCGATCTTAGAAAAATAAACGTTCCCACCTTGATTCTGCATGGCATCCATGACAAAATTTGCTTGTTTCCCCTGGCCATTGCCCAAAACCAAGGAATCAGGAATTCTAAACTTATCCCTTTTGAATTCAGCGGCCACGGCTTATTCTATGACGAACGGGATAAATTTAACAAGGAACTGGCTCAATTTATCGGATGACAGGGTTCTTTAACCCGGCTTTCAGGCTGCCTGTACTGCAGTTGATAATAGCTGCTTCTGCCCTGTACCAAATAATATTATAAAGCTCTCTCGATGTATATCACCAACTCATAAAATATCAAGAACCTGTCACTGACAAAGAATATCAGCACAGGTTCTTTCCCTTTTAAGCTTTTAGGCAACACTACCGGATACTTAGGCCAATGCTCTCCACACGCCCAGGCTATGTGTTTCTTCAAACCTCACATTTCCATAAAATCTTTTCGTGTTTAAGGCTTGCCTCAACAGGTTATCCGGCGGCCCGGTATGAAAGAAAACAAAGATTATTTCGGCGCCGGCTCCCTGCCTCTGTGCAAAGCACCAACTTCCCATAACTGAATAAAATATTATAGCAATAAAATTTATTATGAGGAGAAGATTTTAATTATGCAATATACGATGATACCACCCGGGCAGCATCAATTACCCCCGCTGCCCTACCCCTATAATGCCCTGGAACCTGTTATCAGTGAAGAAACGTTAAAACTTCACCATGACAAGCACCATAAATCTTATGTCGATGGTCTGAATAAAGCAGAGCTTAGCCTCTGGCAGGCGCGCAGAATCAATAATTATGACGATATAAAATATTGGGAGAATGAACTGAGCTTTAACGGATCCGGTCATATTCTGCATAGTATATATTGGACCAATATGGCTCCGCCGGGAACGGGGGGACAGCCCGGACCGCTGACTTTTAACCAGATCCTCAGCTATTTTGGCAGCTATAATGCCTTTAAAGAACAATTTTGGGCTGCCACGGAAAAAGTAGAAGGATCCGGTTGGGGAATAGTGATTTGGAACCCCGCGTGGAGACACCTGGAGATCTTGCAATGTGAAAAACATCAAAATCTAACCCAGTGGAGCGGGCTTCCTATCCTGGTATGTGATGTCTGGGAGCATGCCTATTATCTGGATTATCAGAACAAACGCAAGGAATACGTCAGCGCCTGGTGGGAACTGATTAACTGGCCTGAAGTTGAAAGAAGGCTGTTCCTGGCCATGTACAGTTCGGTACCCCTTACACTTGCGCCGGCTACTTATGCGCCTTAAAACTTTTTGCCGGGAAATGAACACATGGATACTTACTGTCCATGTGTTTTTCTTAATGATTAAAAAAGTCAATATAACCATTTTTAATCCT
The DNA here is from genome assembly GCA_049366715.1 of Peptococcaceae bacterium. Taxonomy (GTDB): domain Bacteria; phylum Bacillota; class Peptococcia; order Peptococcales; family BICA1-8; genus JBMNCQ01. Next base: position 52,640 of record JBMNCQ010000010.1, read on the forward strand.
CTACAATGTTCTGTGCTTTATTAATTTAACCTGCTTTCTGTTGTTACCTCCATAAGAAACTATTTAAAGCCAGAGAAAAAAGCATATTACGCTATAAAAGCTAGATTATACTTTTATAAACTTCATACCTGGCGTTCTTTTTTCGTTTCAAAAGCAGAAGATAATTTACTTATCATCTAAAATTGTTATAATATAGTATAGTGAATACATCATATGCTAAGCATTAAATGTATGATATCTTTAAAAATCAAGGTCTCCGGCACAGCTGGCTGCCGGAGACCCTTCCAATACACTTACTGACTTTCTGTCATTTTTGTTTCAAAAACATCGGTAGCCGGCTTTTTGAAGCGCGGAATGCCTACAATAATGGCCAGCACCGCACAGATTCCGATAAACATCGGATAGAAACAATAGGGAGTAATGATTACGGGAGAAATGGAAGCCATACTCCCTGCAACCAGTAGCTGCCCCCCATAAGGTAACAAGCCTTGAAAAGCGGAGGAGAAGATATCCAGAAGACTAGCTGTTCGGCGCGGGTCAATATGGTATTCTTTGGAAATATCTTTAGCCAGCGGACCCGCTGTAACGATTGATATCGTGTTATTGGCAGTAGCAATATCAATCAGACTGACAAGAGCGGCAATACCTGCTTCTCCTCCCTTTTTACTTTTTATATTACCGGTTACTTTTTCCAGGAGGTACCCAATACCTCCGTAATGTTTCATCAACTCTACGATCCCGCCTATAATAATCGCTATGACGGCCAGATTCTCCATCCAGCCCATTCCCCTTTGCAGAAATCCCAGCAGTTCCACGATATTAAAAGAGCCGTTAGCCAGACCGATCATGCTCCCGGATAAAATTCCGATCACCAGGACAACCATTACATTTAACCCCCATAAAGCGCTGATAATTACCGCAAGATAAGGCAGCACTTGCACTAATGAGTACCCGCCTGCTTCAATTGTCGCATTTCCAACGGGAATTAGAAGCAGAACAATAACAGTAAGGATCACAGCGGGCAGAACGATTAATAAATTCATCATAAACTTATCCCGCAGCTCTACGCCCTGAGTTCTGGTCGCAGCGATAGTCGTATCCGATACAAAGGAAAGATTATCACCAAACATTGCCCCGCCGATTACTGTCCCTAAAATCAGCGGTAGGCCTATCCCGGTCTGCTGGGCTATCCCGATCGCAATAGGGGCCAGTGCCGTTACGGTTCCCATGGAGGTGCCCATAGCAAAGGATATAATACAGCCAATGATAAATACTCCGGGCAGAATAATACTCCGCGGTAAAATGCTTAAGCCTAAATTAACCGTTGACTCCACAGCTCCCATGGCATCAGCAATGGAGTAAAAAGCACCGGCCAGCAGGAAAATCACCACCAGCAGGATGATCGTCGGTTCTGCCCCGCCTCTCATAAAAATATCAATCTTCCGGGTTACGGAAAGTTTCTCTCCCTTTTTATTAAGTGTTAAAGCCACACCGGCTGAAATCATGAAGGCCACAAGCAACGGCATATTATCAAAATTACCCGTTATGACACCTGTACCTACAAACAAAACCAGAAACACGATTAAAGGAAGTAGGCCTAACAAACTATTTTCGTTTTCCCTGTTCATATTAATACCTCCTTTTATTACCAGTTAATTCATAGTCATGCCACCTGTTACATTCAGGCTTTGCCCGGTCATATAATCAGAATATTCAGAAGCTAAGAAAACCACGATATTGGCGACATCCTGCGGTGTTCCCGTTCTTCCCAGGGGAACCTGTGAACGATCTTCATTTTGAATATCTGCAGCACTCATTTTTCTAAGTCTCCCGCCCCAGATGCGCTCCTGCCTTTTCATATCCGTTTCCACAATACCCGGGCAAACGGCGTTGACGTTAATCCGGTCTTTAGCCAGTTCTACCGCCAGTACTTTCGTTAACCCTAATACCGCATGCTTCGAGGCACAATAATTCCCCATGCATCTGTAACCGTTTTTACCTGCCTGAGAAGCAATATTAATGATTTTCCCGCCGTTTCCCTGCTTGAGCATGATCCCGGCTGCTGCCTGGCTGCATAGAAAAACTCCTTTAGCGTTGATCTCCATTACCCTGTCCCAATCAGCCTCTTTAATATCTACAACATAATCCATGGTAGAAACTCCGGCATTATTCACCATAATATCCAGCCGGCCAAAGGTTTGCAGGGTTTTTGCAAACATAGCTTCCACAGCGGCTTTTTGGGCGACATCCACTTTAACCGCCAGGGTTCTTTCTCCTAATTCTTGAACAGCCTTATCCCCCTCTGCACGATCAAAGTCCGCTATAACTACGTTGGCGCCGCAATCTGCCAAGGCACGGGAGATCGCCTTGCCAATACCCTTAGCTCCGCCTGTCACGATTGCTGTTTTACCCTTTAAATCGATGGCGTACACATTTTCACCCCCTTTACCCTAAAATTTTTTGCGAAATGTACTGGTGAGCACTTAGTGCATCAGTATCATGAAAAGCTCTTTGGAGCTCCTGGGTATCAAGATTCTCACTTATTTCCACCATTCTTTTGACAGTAGCAATACTATATTCAACGGCTTTTATCTGATCCTCCCGCTTAGGACTCATATCAAAACCAAGCCAGCCCTGATAGTCACATTTTTTCAGATAATAAATAAACTCAAGGGTTTCCCAGAAATGATAAGTATTTACAATCAAGTCATCATCCCAATCGCGGGAATTATCATTTACGTGCACATGAAACAATTTCTCGTATCTGGCTAAGAGGGCCGCTGTATCGGCGGGATTTTCCCTGGCCATTAACGAATGTCCGAAATCCAGGGTTACCCCGGCATTTTCACAGGCAGCCTCCCGGGTAATTAATAAGGCTTTCCCCACCGTACTTACAGTTGACCTGATCCTGGGCTCGCGCAGCTTATATTCAAAAGAAAATTTTACGCGGGGATTCCCGCTAATAACCTGCTTAACCGAATCCATCAGCAGTTCCCACTGGGAAAAGTAATCAATCTGAAAGGGATAATCAAAGCCGTCTGCTCCGGGCCAGATATTGACCAGGGAAGCAGCAAAATATTCTGCCATCTCTCCAGCTTCTCTAATAATGTCTATGGCCTTTTGCCTGGTTTCAGGGACCGGGCTGATCAGAGCACCTTTTTTAAATTGCGGATCCCCGAATATCTCACAGTTAACAGCCGCAACCTGCAGGCCTGATTCTTCAATAATCTTTCGACACTCAGCGGCCGTGGATTTTGTAAAATCGCCATTGTAGTGTATTTCCAGCCCGGCCAAGCCTTTAACTTTAGCCGCAGCCGCTACCTTTTGGGCAAAACTTCCGGCCTTTTGGTACCCTGACTCACAAAATCTATCCAGGCAGGAACCAAAAGCCCATACCCCTACCGAATATTGATAATCCTTCATTATTCTTAACCCCTCTCCTCAGATTTTTGCTAAGGCCTGTTCAATGTCCGCAATAATATCCGCGTGATTTTCGATTCCTACAGAAATCCTGATTAAGCCGTCGCTTATCCCGCCGGCCCTCCTGCTGGCCACAGGCAGGGATTTATGGGTCATGGAGGCAGGATGCTGGACAAGGGTTCCTACATCACCCAGGCTTACCGCCAGGGCAATCAGGTCCAGATTATCGCAAAAAGCCCGCCCTTTTTCCAAACCGCCTTTAACTTCAAAAGAAATTAAACCGCCAAAGCCCGCCATCTGTTTCCGGGCTAATTCATACTGGGGAAATGTCTTAAGACCGGGATAAACCAGGTTCTGTACTTTAGAATGCCCTTGAAGATACTCCGCAACTTTCAAGGCATTAAAATTATGTTTTTCCATGCGCAGCGGCAAAGTCTGAAGCCCCCGCCTGACCAGAAAGCAGATAAAAGGTGCGATCAAGCCGCCCAGTTTTGTAACGGCATCATGCAGCCCTTCTGTAATAAATTCTTCCGAACCGACTACGGCTCCGGCAATACAATCTCCGTGCCCGCTCATATATTTCGTACAACTGTGAATAACAATATCGGCTCCCAGCTCCAGCGGTTTTTGAAAATAAGGGGTCATAAAGGTATTATCGACAATAAGCTGAATATGATGGGCTTTACATAACTCGGCAGTCTTGCCGATATCCGTCAGCTTCAAGGTTGGATTCGCAGGAGTTTCCAGATAAACAATTTTAGTCCGGGGTTTTAGCGCTGCTTGGATATTTTCGAGTTCAGACGTATCGGTATAAGTCACCTCTACCCCATACTTTGTAAAAATTTTTCCAAACAAACCGTATGTCCCGCCATAAACAACATCACCGCAAATAACATGATCACCGGCATTTAATAAAGCGATACATGTTGCAGCGATGGCTGCCATCCCTGAAGCAAAAGCCTTACAGGCCGGTCCGCCCTCCAAAGCGGCAATTTTTTCTTCCAGCTGGTATTCGGTAGGACTGTGGTCCCTGCCGTAAAGATAGCCGAAAGCTTCTCCGGAAAAAATCCGACCCGCTTCTTCCGTATCCTGATAAGTGTACGTCGATGTTTGATAGATAGGTGCCACTAATGCGCCTGTTTCCTTGCAGGGATCTGAGCCTGCATGAACAGCCTTTGTCGCAAAATGCCAGTTTCTTTGACCTTTCATAACGATATTTCCTCCTCATAATTCACTACGGATTAGAACTCGCCCCTAGATTTTCTAATTATATCTGTATTGCAAATTTTCGCCCTTCAGGAACCTTTGCAATTCGTCAATTGTCATCAGAGTATGATTGGTAATAACCTCGTGAGAAGCTCCTCCCAAATGAGGGGTAATGACGACATTCTCCAGTTCCGCTATAAAGGGATGCTTTTTATGAAGCGGTTCACTGGCATAAACGTCGAGAGCGGCTCCGGCAATTTCTTGCGTCTTTAAAGCTTGAATTAAAGCAGCTTCATTAACTATGGCTCCCCGGGAGGTATTGATGAAATAGCTCGTTTTTTTCATCATTTTAAACTCTTTAGCACCCATCATCCCCCTGGTCTCCGGCGTAACTTTACAGTGACAGCTGATAAAATCGGCTTCTTGCAGCAATTTGGCCAAGCTCACCTTTTCCCGAAAATCAGCCTCAATCTCCGTCTCCGGAACATAAGGGTCATACACATAGATCTGCATTCCAAAGGCCCGGGCCAGATGAGCTACCTTTCTGCCGATGGTTCCATAACCAATTAAACCTAAGATTTTATTTTTGAGCTGTACTCCTTTAAAGACTACATAAGGGCTTTCCTTATTAAGTGCCCAGGTAATATCTTCCTGAAGCCCCTGTTTGGTTTCCGTGCTGACTTTATCTGCCGCCAAAAACTTGCCGGCTTTCAGACTCTGATAAGCCATCGGAATCTTTCTGGCAACATTCATGATTAAAGCCAGCGTGAACTCGGAAACACAATCGTCATTTCGCCCCGGTGTATAAACCACCGGGATCTTCCTGCTGTCGGCTGCGGCAATATCGATATTTACAGGATTACTCCTGGTGCAGATAATCAATTTTAAATCTTTACTTTTCTTGATTACTTCCCGGGTAATTTCATCATAACTGGTTATTAATATCTCCCGCCCCTGCATTAAATCTATTAATTCTTCTTCCCTCAGTTTCCGCTGCTCTTTTCCCCAGCCGGCTATCGTCAGTTCACAAAGCTGCGCTAAGCGGGGCAGGAAATTCTGATCTAATTCTGCAGTAACTAACGCTTTCAAAATTTTTATCCTCCTTTCTCCTACTGCCGGTCATATACATTAGTAAAGTAATCCCGCATAAATGCCACATCTTCCTGCTTGAGAACTACAGGTTCGCCAACCGATCTGGCCAAAATATAAGATTCCAAGACTTTTTCCAAAACATGGCAGATTTTAAAAGCTCCCGGCAGATTTTCAGCAACACAGACTGCCCCGTGATTCGCCAGCAGTACTGCCATCACATTACCCAGGGTTTTTACACAATGATCTGCCAGCTCCCGGCTTCCGGGTAAAGCATATTCCGCTGTTCTTATTTCACCTCCGATGATCTGTGCCATTTCATCAAAAACCGGCGGCACCGTAATACGCAAAGCGGCTAAAGCGCTGGCATAAGTAGAGTGGGTATGAATAACGGCATTAACATCTGCTCTGGTTTGGTAAATTTTCAGGTGCAGCTCGGATTCAATTGAAGGTCTGACTCCTGTTACTAAATTGCCTTTTAAATCTATTACACACATGCTTTCCGGAGTGATTAACTCATAATCGACACCACTGGGCGTGATTACCATACACTTACCGTCTTCTGTCCGTATGCTGATATTGCCCCAGGTTCCTACCACCCAGCCATTTCTTAACATTTGTTTTCCGGCTTCAATAACTTGCAGCTTTTCTTCTGAATATTTTTCCATTTTGATTCACCTCATTCAAAATTATTTTGCATGACTTCCCTTCTTAACTGCCATAACTCCCTATTGGTCTCTCTCAGACCTCTGTATATTTGAAATAAGCTGTCATATAAGCGGGTATTTTTCTGGTCGGGGGCAAATTGTTTTTTTAGCTTGAAAGTACGACGGGCAGCTTCCTGTAAATTCACAAATATTCCTACTGCCGTACCGGCGGCAAGAGCTGCTCCTTTGGCGGCAAATTCACTGCCGGCACTTAATATTACCTCTTTGCCTGTACAATCTGAGATAAGCTGGGCCCAATAATGACTGCGGGAACCCCCTCCTCCTAAATAGATCTTGCCCGGGCCGCAAGCTTCCGCAAGACAGTCTTTGATGGAAAAAGCCACTCCCTCATAAACAGCTTTCAAGAGGTTGTATTTATTTAAACCGGCGGAAATTCCAAAAAACTGCGCACATGCATGGGGATCGTAAAAAGGTGCCCGTTCTCCCGCTAAGCTTATGTACGGATGATAAATGATCCCGCCGGAACCGGGAGGAATATCCCTGATTTTCTCTTCCAGAAGCCCGAAGAGCTCTTCGTCCCCGCTCCCTCTTTCCTTCCCCCATAAGTTTTCTACGGCCCAGTCTAAATTAAGGGTTCCGGCCATGGCGGCGATTACATTCAGGTATAACTTATCAATACTGTGACATTCAAAACCGGACAGGCTGTTATCCCTTAAGTGGTAGCTGTCTGTGAGGACGGCATTACAACAAGTGGTACCAAGAATCGTACAACTGTCACCGATACTAACAGTGCCGTTTCCCAGAGAAGTCGCTACAATATCCATCATCCCGGCAGCTACGGGAGTACCGGCTTTAAGTCCTGTCAGCTCACCTGCTGCTTTCGTAATATAACCTGCTAACTGATAAGATTTCTTAATAGGCGGGAATAATCGCAAACATTCTTTTATTTCTAAAATTTCTAACAATTCCGGAGATATTTTCTCATCAGCCAGATCCAGCAGGGAGGTAGAAGCATCAGTTACTTCTAAATAAGCCTCCCCGGTTAACTTAAACCGCAACCAGTCTTTGCAGAAAAAACAGTAATCCGCCCTGCTGAGATTTTCCCGGCGGAATATCTGCAGCCATTTCAAGAGGACTGAGGCAGCACCGGGAAAAATATAGGAACCCGTAATATCTTTGATCCTTGTATTGATCTCCCCCTTATTTTTTAAGGCCGCTACGATCTCCCCGGCTCTGCCGTCGGACCATAAAATGGCAGGACCGCCGGGATTTCCTTTTTTATCAGCCAGCCAGCAGCCTTCGCCCTGTCCGGTGACACCGATTCCTTTTATTGCCCCGGGATTGATGCGATGATCCGTCAACATCCCCTTTATGGACGTAAAGCAATCCCGCCATAACTGATTCATATCCAGTTCGGACCAGTTGCCGTTTTTATGGATTATGGTATTTTTTTTAGCTGCCCGGCAGATTTCATTCCCCTGTAAATCAAATAGAACTATTTTTAGACTAGAAGTGCCGGCATCTATGCCCATTAAGTACCCCAAAGTTATCCTCTCCCGGTTAACACTTTTTTAATATCTCTTCACCTGTAACATTATCCGTTATCAATACATCTAGGTATTGACCTTTGAGCGCACCGAAGATCGCATCGGCTTTCTCTTCCCCGGCAGCCACGCCGATGACCAGGTCAATATTTTGCAGATCAGCCATTTCCGGGCTCATAACTCGTGAGCTTATATGATCGGAGACTAAGTTCCCGTTAATATCATAATACCGGGAACAGATATCCCCTACGCAATTCGCTTCCCGTAATTCCCGCAAATCCGCACAGCTTAAATAGTTTTCTTTGAAAAGTGTCGAATCTTTACTTAGAGCACCAATCCCGACTAAAGCCACTTTACATTTTTTTATCAAATTAAAAATTTTCTTTATACTCTGGTCCGACTTCAGGGCTTCCTTGACTTTGGTATCCCTGACGACGGCAGGAGCATACATCAAGTAGGGAGCTCCTTCAAACTTCCGGGCAATTATATTGGTGATTTCTTCAGCCTTGATGGATATATTTTTGAGATTTAGACCGCCGACCATTTGGACAACGGAAACATTCCTTTTAGGTTCGGAAGCTAAATTGACGGCTACGGCAGAGAGCGTATTTCCCCAGGATACTCCCAGTACGCAATTATCATCGACAACCTTGCTTAAATAGCCGGCACCTGCCATCCCCAGCTTTTCCAGCGTACTTTCACCTTGAACTCCGGGTACAATAAGAGCTTCCTGCAAACCAAATTCCTTTTCTAGTTTTCTTTCCAAGTCAATATGATAATTTTCATAACCATTTATTTTTATTTCTACAATACCTTCCTCAATTAAAGCTTTAACAAGTCTATTCACCTTTTGTCTTGATATGGAAAGTTTCTGAGCGATCTCCCCCTGGGTCATACCCAAGCGGTAATAATAATAAGCTATTTTTACCAAAATTCTTTTATCAGAATTGCCCATAAAATTAACCAACCTTTCTCCTTTTGTTACAATTGCTCAATTATGTTACTTTTGTCACGCTTGTTGATTTTAATTATATGCCAGGAAAATCCATTTTACAAGTCTTTAAAATATTTTTTAATAAAAAAAGAAACCGGCACAAATTATCTGCGGACCGGCTTCTTTCCAAATCCAGCTAGGCTTTCTAAGCTATCTTCCTGGGAAATATGAAATTTTATTAACGGCTGGTCCCTGATCATTTTGCTCTTCCTGGTTCCGGCATCAAACCTCTTTCGCGCTCAGCCGTCATCATTAAAACACAGGGGCAGGAAAATCCCGCCTGATTATTCTACATAAACTTCAACTTTCTCAAATTTTTCCTCACCGGTGACAATTGAAAAGATGGCACATTCATTATATTATGAACGCTTTACGTTCATGCTATAGTATATGCAACCAAAACGAACATAATATGTGAGCAGTAGTTGGTTTTATGCCTTTAATTTTAGGTGTATTATTTCATTAGTGAGGTATGAAAAATATGAATAATTCTAAAAACAATATTGCCGCCAATCTGCGTCATCTGCGAACCCGTCACTGCTTGTCGCAAGAGGAAGTCGCCGAGCAAATTGGCGTTACACGGCAGGCCGTGGCAAAGTGGGAAACCGGAGGCTCCCTGCCTGATATTCTCAACTGTGAAGCGTTGGCCGATTTATTTGATGTATCCCTGAATGACTTGGTGCGTTATGACCCTGAACAGGTGGGTGTTCCTATCAGTCCTAAAAACAAACACATCTTTGGCACGGTAACCATAGGCGAAAGAGGACAAATCGTATTGCCTAAAAAGGCGCGGGATACGCTGAAACTTCAACCCGGCGATACGCTGGTGGTTCTGGGGGATAGCGACCCGGCAACCGCCGGAATTGCATTGATAAGCAGCAATACTTTTCTGCGGATGACCGGTAAGGCTGTTGATGTTTTCTTCAAGGGTAAGGAGGATAAAACATGACTATATTATCCGTACAAGGGATAACAAAACATTATCCAAGTTTTACATTACGTGACATTACCTTTTCGCTGCCACAGGGCAGGATTATGGGGTTAATTGGAAAAAACGGCGCAGGAAAGACCACAACCTTAAAATCCATGCTAAATCTGGTGCGTCCGGACAGCGGGGAGATTGAAATGTTTGGCGGCAGCTTTATGGAAAATGAAGAAAGCTGCAAGCAAAACATCGGTGTAGTTTTAGGCGGGATTGATTTCTATAAGCACAAAAAGCTGGCTGTTATTACGACGGTCACAAAGCGTTTTTACCGAAATTGGGACGAGGAAACCTATCAAAAGTATCTTAAGGCTTTTGCTCTCGACCCGCAAAAACGGGTAAAGGAACTTTCGTCCGGCATGAAAGTTAAATATATGTTAGCCCTTGCGTTATCCCATAATGCCAAGCTGTTGATTTTGGATGAACCCACAAGCGGGCTTGACCCGGTATCCCGCGACGATTTGTTGGGATTGTTTCGACAACTTGTGAAAGGCGGGGAAAGAAGCATTCTTTTTTCAACCCATATTACATCTGATTTGGAAAAATGCGCCGACGATATTACCTATATCAAGGATGGAAAATTATTGAAAAGCGCTGAAAAATCCGCCTTCATCCAGTCCTTTCAAAACCTGAAGGAGCCTGGTGAAAATGGACAACTGTCCTTAGAAGAGATCATGATACGCACTGAAAGGAGAAGCTATGATATTTAATCTGCTTTACAAGGAACTGCGTCTGGCCGCCCATCCCAATCTGTATATTTTCACACTGCTTGGCGCGTTGGTTATTGTTCCGGCGTATCCATATGGCATGGTGTTCCTGTTCGGCTGCCTTGCGCCGTATCTTACTTTCATGTATGGCCGGGAAACAAACGATATTTACTATACCGCTCTGCTGCCGGTGAAAAAAAGGGATACCGTAAAAGCCAAATGCCTGCTTATGGTTTTGGCCCAGATGACACAACTGCTTATTTCCTTGCCCTTTGCGGTACTGCGCGTTCATGTTTTGCCGAATGGCAATCCGGCCGGCATTGAGGCAAACGTGGCCTACTATGGCTTTGGGCTGATGATATATGCTCTCTTCAATGTGATTTTGCTGACACAGTTTTTCAAAACAGCCTATAAAGTGGACATGGCGTTCCTGCTGGCCATCATACCTGCTACTATCGCAGTGATTATCATGGAGGTGCTCGTTCATTTTCCGGGGTTCGAGTGGCTCGACAGTGTTTCGCCGGCTATCATGTTTCAGCAATTGCCCATACTGGCTGCCGGCGTAATCGTATATATTATCGGAATGCTGATTGCATATCGGGTTTCTGCAAAGCGTTTTGAGCAAGTTGATTTATAAAATTTTTGCCCGGAGTTCTACTTGGAAAAGTATTGAGTGTGAATACTTTATTCGCCCGTCCCCAACGGAAATAAAAAAACCGTTGTTGCGGCGACTAGATAGTTGTGTGTGAAACAAAATAGCGTAGCCAAACGGCGGTTTCGAAAATGTGAACATCAAAGCCGCCGTATTTCTTTGTCGAAAAAAGAGCTTACGGAGGGCGTGATAAGTGCGCCCTTTTTCAATTAAGCCGCTTGTTTACTTGCTTCCTTTAGGACACTGATTATCTACTTAGTAACTATGAAATTCTATTATGGAATTTATCTTCGCTATTATTTTCAAACACAAATAAATAATATCTTTCGTTTAATGCTAGATTATTTTTAGCCAGAATATCCACTACTTTGTCGCCCGTATAAGAATTCAAGAATTCTCTATACTCCTTAATAGCAGGCTCTGCAATTTTCATCCTCTAATCGCCCTCCATTTATTTTTTACCTTTTTTGATAATATCTCTAAATTTATTCGAACTGCTACATATAATTCCTGCTTCCCGATTATACTTCCGCCCTTTTTTATTACTTTCATGACAATTTGGACAAAAAAAAGGACTAAATAGTCCTTTTACGCCAAATCCTTAATCCATTACTCATCATCAAGCTTTAGTCCGGCCAAAGCATCGGCCAGGGCCGTATTGAGGGGTCTGTCCTCTGCCTTTTTCTGTTGCTTCAAATACGTGGCGACATCCTGCTTGGAGACCTTGCCGCCTTCGTTCTTTTTGCGTTCATTAAAGGTAGAGAGCTTTTCCCGGTAGCCGCAGGGACAAACAAATATCTGTCCCTCCCCCTCTCCCCGCAGTTCCAGCTTTTTGCGGCAGTTAGGACATCTGGCATTTGTCACTTTAGCAACACCTTTGCGGTAACCGCACTCCCTGTCTTCACAAATCAGCATTTTACCTTTTTTGCCATTAACCTCCAAAAGATACTTTCCACACTCAGGGCATTTGCTTCTGGTACGGTTATCATGTTTAAAAATTTCCTGACTGTTTTTTATCTCTCTGACAACTTCCTGGGCGTATTTCCGCATCTCACTTATAAATGATTCTTTATTAAGAGCGCCTTTCGCAATAGCGCCCAGTTTCTGTTCCCACTGAGCGGTCAAAGCCGGCGATTTCAAATCCCCGGGAACCAGTTCTAAAAGCTGCCTGCCCTTAGAGGTAATAAAGATACTCTTCCCCTTCTTTTCGATTAAAAAGCTGTTAAAAAGCTTTTCGATGATATCCGCTCTGGTCGCCACCGTACCCAGGCCCCCGGTCTCACCAAGGGTTTTAATTAAATTTTTATTATTAGTAGTCATGTACTTTACAGGGTTTTCCATAGCTGTAAGAAGGGCTCCTTCACTAAACGGCGCCGGTGGTTTAGTCTTTCCCTCGGTTTGCTTTACGCCGGATATCGGCAGTATATCCCCTTTATTTACCTTTGGTAAAATCTGCTCCGGGATGTCCCCTTCCTGTTCTCCTTCTTCCGGCTCCTCTTGATAAACTTCCTGCCAGCCTGGTGCAAGAATGATTTTTCCTTTAGCTATAAATATTTCCTCGCCGATTTTTGCCTTGACAGTAGTCTGTTCATATTCAAAAGGGGGGTATAGCACCGCCAAAAAACGTTTGACGACTAAATCATAAATCTTTCTTTCCTTATCATTAAAAGCACTTAAAAACACTTTCTGCTCAGTCGGTATGATTGCATGGTGATCCGAAACTTTACTGTTATCCACGAAGTTCTGGTTGGCCTTGACGGACCCTCTTAAAATTTTAGCGGCTGCAGCACTATAAGGCCCCACTCCGCAAGCTTTGATTCTGTCCGGTAAAGTCTCTACCATGTCTGTAGAGAGATAGCGGGAATCTGTGCGGGGATAGGTTAAGACTTTATGCCTCTCATAGAGCCCCTGCATAACAGCCAGAGTTTCCTTAGCTGAAAACCCAAAAATTCTATTGGCTGCCCTCTGCAGCTCTGTTAAATCATAAAGCCGGGGGGCAAAACTTTTTTTATGCGCTTTATTCATGTCGATAATTTCAGCCTTTTTATGATTTTGGATAGACTTCAAAATCCGGTCACATTTAGCCTGATCAAAGGTTTTCGTATCTTTACTCTGACTGTCCTGCCAGATCAGCTTTAAATTACCCGAGACAGCGGTAATACCATAAAAGGTCTGCGCCTTAAAACTCCTAATCTCTTCCTCCCGCTGGGCAATTATAGCCAAAGTGGGCGTTTGGACCCGTCCGCAGGAGAGCTGGGCATTAAATTTACAGGTCAGGGCCCGGGTAGCATTAATCCCTACCAGCCAGTCGGCCTCAGCCCTGGCTACGGCAGAAGCATAAAGATTTTCATACTCTTTGCCGTCTTTGAGCCTGGCAAAGCCTTCTTTAATGGCCTTATCGGTAACGGAGGAAATCCACAGCCTTTTAACAGGCTTTTTGGATTGACATTTAGCCAGAATCCAGCGGCCGACCAGTTCCCCTTCCCGGCCGGCATCGGTGGCAATAATTATTCCGTCCACATCTTTACGGTTTAATAACCCTTTAACGGCCTGAAACTGTTTACCGCTTTGTTTGATAACGATCAGCTTCATCGGCGAGGGGAGCATCGGTAAATCTTCCAGCCGCCAGGCTTTATATTTATTTTCATATTCCTCAGGGTCGGCTAAAGTGACTAAGTGCCCCAGAGCCCAGGTAACAATATATCGATCCCCTTCCAGATAACCATTGCCTTTCCGGGAACAATTTAAAACTCTGGCCAAATCCCTGCCTACAGAAGGCTTCTCGGCTAATACTACTTGCTTACCCATATTTACAAATCCTCACAATCCTATTTTTTCTAGCTATTCCAGAAAATTTTCCGTTCATCATTAACTATCTTATCATAAAAATAACCCGTCAGGTCCTTTTCTGTCAAATCTGTTCTTTTTATGCATTTTACCCCTATTATTATATTTTATTTTGCAGCAGGGCCTGAATGATAAAAAAATACTTAACTGTTTGCATCCTTTTCACACGATATTATGTCATACCGACAAAAATGAAACCGCTTTAGTGCGGGGGGGATCTCCGCAGATGCTTTACATGAGTCTGGAATACTGCAGTCAATCTAGGTGTAAATATATTTCATTTATGATATAATAGCGCGGAAACTTAGATAAAATCAGTGGAGGAAGGGAATAAAAAAAGTGATTACAGTAACAAATGTCAGCTTAAGATATGGGAACCGCAAACTTTTTGAAGATGTTAATCTGAAATTCACCCCTGGGAACTGCTATGGCGTTATTGGTGCCAATGGTGCCGGTAAAAGTACTTTTCTAAAAATTCTTTCCGGAGAAATTGAAGCGAATACAGGAGATGTTATTGTTTCCTCCGGAACCAGAATGTCTATTCTCAAGCAGGATCATTATCAATACGACCAAAATCAGGTCATAGAGACAGTCATCATGGGCAATCCCCGGCTCTTTGAAATAATTAAAGAGAAAGAAGCGCTGTACTCCAAAAGTAACTTTACCGATGAAGACGGTATTAAAGCAGCCGAGTTGGAATGTGAATTTGCCGAATTAGACGGTTGGGAAGCGGAGTCAGATGCCGCTGCTTTGCTGCAGGGCCTGGGGATCGGAACGGAGCTGCATAATAAAAAAATGTCCGACTTGCAGGGCTCCGAAAAGGTCAAGGTACTCTTAGCCCAGGCCTTGTTCGGGAAACCGGGAATTCTGATTCTTGACGAACCTACCAATAACCTGGACCTTAAGTCTATCAGATGGCTGGAAGAGTTTTTAATAAACTTTGCCGGTATTGTTATCGTTGTCTCCCATGACAGGCACTTCTTAAATAAAGTATGTACCCAGATGGCAGATGTCGATTATGGAAAGATAAAATTATACGCGGGCAATTATGATTTCTGGTATGAATCCAGTCAGCTAGCTCTCCAGATGATGAAGGACCATAACCGGAAAAAAGAGGAGAAGGTTAAACAACTCCAGGAATTTATTGCCCGTTTTAGTGCTAATGCTTCTAAATCAAAACAAGCGACCTCCCGGAAAAAGATCCTGGAGAAAATCACTCTCGATGATATTGAACCTTCTAATAGAAGATATCCTTACGTAGGATTTAAACCTGAAAGGGAAGTCGGTAACGACATCCTGATTGTGGAAGGACTGACAAAAACTATCGACGGGGAAAAAATCCTCGATAATATCAGCTTTACCGTCGGCAAAGAAGATAAAATTGCCTTTGTCGGAACCAATGAAATCGCGAGTACCACTCTGTTTAAAATATTAATGGGCGAACTAGAGCCTGACTGCGGCAATTACAAGTGGGGGATTACCATCAGCAAAGCTTATTTTCCCAAAGATAATTCCGGTTTTTTTAATGAGAATCACTTGACTTTAGTGGACTGGCTCCGTCAGTTTTCCGAAGAAAAGTCCGAAAGCTATTTACGGGGCTTTCTGGGCCGCATGCTTTTCTCCGGCGATGAAGCCCTCAAAGAGCTCCAGGTTCTCTCCGGAGGGGAGCGGGTCAGGTGTATGCTGGCCAGGATGATGCTCGGCAATGCCAACCTCCTTATTCTGGACCAGCCTACCAATCACCTGGACCTGGAATCCATTACCGCCCTTAATAACGGATTAACGGAATATAAAAGTAATATTTTATTTACATCCCATGACCACCAGTTTATCCAGACTATTGCCAACAGGATTATCGAAATTACCCCCCGGGGAATACTTGATAAACGCATGAGTTATGATGAATATTTAGAACTTAACCTATGATCTGCTTAAAGATAAAATTTTGTATCTCCGAAAAATTATTATCTTTCCAAAGAGCACAAAAAATCCAAAGTTCTCAATTATTTATGTATAATAAAAAGACCTACAGGTCTTTTTATTATACATAAAACCGGTAATTTAAACACGCTTCTTCTTAATAGACACCTTCTTCCGAATCCGGTCTCAAAGCAAATGCCCTACAGCTTAAACTTTCCTATCAGATTAATTAGGTTTTTAGAATATTCCTTTGACTCATTTGCATGCAATAATAAGCTTTGAGATTTTTCATTAGCTTCTACTATACTGTGAACGATATTATTTGCGCCTTCCGCGCCTTCATTTGTTGCGGAAGAAATTTCCTCAATGGCTCTCAGCATATTGCCGATGGAAACATGCAGCCTTTCCGCCGTAACATGAAAATCCCTTACTAATGCCTCTAAATGACCGGCATCTCCGGCATATTCATCAGACGCTTTTAACATCAAGTTGTAGTCTTCTTTTACATTTGTCTCCATAAATTCCATTAATTGAGTAGAATTGGCCGATAAATTATCTACGGAATTGATCACTCTTTTGATGATACTTTGAATCTTGCCGGCAGTATTTTTTGAATCTTCCGCCAGCTTTCTGATTTCATCGGCAACCACCGCAAAACCCTGACCTGCTTCACCGGCACGGGCAGCCTCGATAGCCGCATTCAAAGCCAATAAATTCGTCTGCCCCGTGATTTGCAAAATCGCATCCGCCAGCTCATTGATTTGGGTTACAGATTTGGACTCTTCAACGGCTTTATCCAAATTTTCCTTTACCTGTTCCATTATTGACGCTCTGTGCTGTGCCGCAGAAGAAAGATTTCCTTTTAAAGAACCCGCTCTTTCATTTAACTCTTGAACAGATACTGCAGCGGTTTTCGCTTTAACGGCAATTGATCCTACCGATTCGGCTATTTCTGTTGCCACAGCATTCATTTCCTCTGCTGATGCCGCGGTTTCTTCCATACCGGCGGAAATCTCTTCCGTTGTCGCGGAAATCTCGTTGATCTGCCGGCTCAATAAAGACATATCACCTTCAACGATATTCGCGGAATCAGCCGCATTATTGGATTCCTTGACAACCCCATTGATAAACCCTTTGAACTGTAACGTCATCTCATTTAAAGTAGCCGCCAGTAAGCCGATTTCATCGTTTGCATTTAGTTTTATCTCCCGGATGCTAATTTGTCCGTCGTCATCCTTTTGAAAAGCTTTTACCAGCTTAATGATGGGATTAGCTATTTTTCTGCTGAGAATTATCCCCACAACGCTAATCGCCAACAATGAAAAAAGTAAGAAAATACTCATGGCGATAATATTCTTTGTTAAATTATTACTGAGTTCCAAACGTTTGGTTTCAATAATTAAATTGATATTATCCACATAATTCCCGGTGCTCACTATCCAATTCCAGGGTTCAAACAGCTGGGAATAGGCCCTCTTCGGACTTAGCTTACCGCTGCCCACATCTTGAGGCTTTTCCCACATAAAATCTGTAAAACCTGAATTCTTATGATCCCTGGCGGCTTGAATAACCTCTTTAATCAGTTCCGTACCTGCCGAATCCTTGATATCACTTCTATCTGTTCCTTCTTGCTCGGGAAGCATCGGGTGAGCAATGAGAATTCCATTTATATCATCGATCCAAAAATACCCTTCTTCACCATAACGCATATTCTTAATTGCTTTTTTAGCTGCCTCCTGGGCCTCCCGTTCGGTCAATAAACCTTCAATATAAGTTTCATAATATGTATTTAAAATACTGCCGGCTGTTTCAACTTCATTCTTTATCATTTTGTCATAATCATCAAACAATATTTTTTGGGTGACAGCAGTTTCAGTTTTATTAAACTGAATAAGATTATGGATACTGTAAGACCCGGTAAGTAGGATAAACAGTGAGGAAGTAAGCAAAAATGCCGCTAAAATTTTATTTCTTATTTTTTTCACGCTGATTCTCCTTAAAAATTAGATTTTCTAAACTAGATAAGCAAACAGCCTTTCACCCCCTAAACACATCTCTTGCAATTATCAGCTGTTTCCCGGGTATAGCCACTCATTTTCTTCAATAATTAAACAGAAAATCAGTTGCTTAGAATATACCCTGGCAAATCTGATTTTTAAAAAACTAATACTATACTACAGCAATTGAGAATGATTATCAATAGCTCTCTTTAAAAATATTTTCCCTGGGCATTATTTATTTATATACGTTAAACTTTACATTAAATTTACCGGATGAATGTCACAGCAAATCAGTTTATTCGTAAAATTGCTGTAAATTTTTCCAACTCTGCTTTACCTGATAAACCTTTCCCACTCACGCTCTTACAGCTAAAGAAAAGCGCTGACGAGAGAAACTAATTTTCTCAGCCAACGCAGTCCCCGCTTTTGTCTTTTTAATGTTACCGTACCTAAATTATTTAAGTTGAGACTTATTTGCATATTGTTTAGTATTTGACAAATTTAGTAAACCGGCTTTTTGTACCGGGGAATATCCCAATTAAATTTTAAACACATTAATTGTTCTTTCAATTTTCTCTGCTACTTGACGTAAATCAGCAGCTAATCCGGCTACTTGCTCCACAGAAGCCGACTGCTCTTGAACTGCGGCACTTACTTCCTCAGTAGCTGCTGCAGTTTGCTACGACACTGAAGATATATTTTCTATGCTTGCAGCTATACCGTTTATTATTTTTTCCATATCATGCATAAATTGACTCAGCGCTTCTATTTTCCGGGACATTCCGTCCATTGAGCCGGAAATATGATTAAAGGAACTATTTACATCTTCTACCGACTTCGTTTGCTCTTGGGAATTATCTTTAACTTCCAGCATTATTTCTGCCGTAGCCTGACTTTGCCCTTGAATTTGCTCAACAATAGTTCTGATCTGTTCTGTTGACTTTCTTGACCCTTCTGCAAGATTCCTTATCTCATTTGCTACCACAGCAAATCCTTTACCTGCTTCACCGGCCCTTGCAGCCTCAATGGAGGCATTTAAAGCCAGTAAATTTGTTTGATCGGCAATGGAATTAATCGTTTCCAGGATATTATCTATATTTTGTGATTTATCCCTTAACTCTAACGTCGCATTTTCAATTCTTGATATAGAGCTGTTGGTAAACTTGTTATTATTTTTCAACTCCTGAAGGGCTTCAATTCCTTTTAAATTCTCAGCCATTATCCCTTTTGCCGCCAGCACCATTTCTCCACTGCTTTTTCTGAGAGTTTCAAAAGTATTTTTTAAATCGTAACTAAATTTACTGCCATTTCCGAATCCTCTGCCTGTTGAGTTGAACCTGATGCTATTTCCGCCACGGTATCGGCAACCTGTTCAATAGAGATACTCGTTTGTTCTGAAGTGACTGCCAGTACTTCCGACGCTTCCTTGGCTTCGTAACTTGCCTTTTGCGAATCCACGATTAATCCCTTGATATTATTTTGCATTTTATCTATTGATTTACCCAGAATACCTATTTCATCATTCCGGCTGGTGATTTGTGCTGCAAGAGTTTTGGTAAAATCACCCGTTGAAACCTGTTGTAAATATTCACTTATGAAAGTAATCGGATTTGAAATGTATTTTCCCGTAATGCCGGCTATAACTCCTGCAATAACCGCACTTACGATTATCAGAACATATAATAAATTCTGCAGTTCCCTGGACCTGGCCAGAATTTCTTCTGCGGGAGGAGCAATACCCAATGTCCAGCCATTTAACAGCTTGGCAAAGGAAGTTATCTTGTCCTGTCCATCAATCCAGATGTACTCAGCACGCCCTGTTTCATTATTATTTATGTTTTCAGCAAGCCATTTATATTTTCCGCCTTCTAATTCCCGGAGGTTTTCATTGTTTTTAAGAACAGGATATGGTACCAACTTTTTTTAAATTATAGCTCTTTTATGTTAGATTTTGATGAAATTTGTCTAAAATTAACAACAAATTTATTTATATTTTTGATTTTAATTATGAATATAAAGGAGGGAAATTTTTATTTTAGAACTTTATCCGGCTTAGATTAAGACTTTTTACCAAAGTGCCGTCTGGAACGGGGCTTTTTCTTGCTCCCTGCGGCTAGTTCGACCTTGAAGCCCTTCCTGCTTTGCCGTACTGTAAGGGCCATAAATCCGAAAAATATCACCGCCCATAATCCGACGGTTAAAACGATTCCCAGCAAAACCCTTAGGGTTACCGGCCATAATAAAGGACGGCTTAATAAATACAATCCGTAAATTATACCCGACAGCACTCCCCCCTGGAAAGTTATCGGCGGAAGGTTTTTGACAATTCCAGACAGTTCACCGGGTGGGAAAAGATAGCTGAGACCTAAAGCCAGTAAAAGAGTAAAAACTAAGTTAACAAGATACATTAAGATTGAAGCCCCGGAAGAAATACGCCGCTGGGGGTTTTCCGGATTATAGCGGCTGTTGTTAATTGAATAAAATAATCCCATAGCGCTGGACCCCAGGCTTAAAAGTGCCGCTGCAAATGCCAGGAGAATAATCAAGCTCACGGAAACACCTATTGCCAGCGCGGTACCAACAAGTAAAGCTTCCATTAATAATAAAGTAGGCAGAACAGCCGCCAGTAATTTTCCCCAGACCACCGGCCATCCGGCAAGAGGAACACTGTTTAACAGCCAGTCCGACTCCCCTTCCCGGCCGAAAGCCTGCAAAGCCAGATTGCCGCTGAAGATAATCGTATACATAATTAGAACCGTTATCAGTGAAAAACGGTTGGGGGTCCCGGGAGCCAAAAGAAATTGAATGATAAAAAAGGCCATAATAATCAAAGGGACAAGGTAGGCAAACCATTCTCTGGTGTCCCGTTTGATCGAGAGTAAATCTTTCTTAGCCACTGCCCACGTTCCCCACCAGGGAGATGCCTGCTGAACGGCTGCTCCATTAAATAAACCCGTAATATTCCTCTGAGGGTAAGTCTCCTGCTTATTTACGGGACTAATCCGAGTCTTTCGACGCCTGCCGCCCTCACCCTGACTTAAGGAAATAAATCCGCGGCGGAATCCCTTTTCAAGGAGTATCAAAGCAATCATAAAAAGGCCCGCGCCCAGAAAAAGTATGAAGAGACTCCAGCCCAATCCGGCTAAGAAATTTCCGGAGATTCCTTCCATTAAAGCCCGCGCCCCCCATCCCCAGGGGAAAAAATCCATGATGTGCAATACCTGTTCTTGTCCGGCCAGCCAAGAGCCAATGTTTAGATTTTCCCGGCTGTTTAGCAGCAGATTAGGGATTTGAAAAAAAAGAACAATCAAGACACCTGCCAAAGCACCGATAAAACCGATAGCTTCCTTACTCCGATGAGGCGGCACAATGCGCATCACCAAAAGATTAATTAATTCCGCTATGGCCGTGCCCAACACCCATAATCCTATGCCCACCAAAACAACAACGATGTAGAATCTCAAGCCTGCTTGAAAAAGCAGCCCGGAGAAAATCCCCGGCAGAAATGCAAATAAAACAGCAATCAGCAAGTTGCTGCCAAGAACCCCCAGCGATTTTACGGCGAAAACAACTTTCAGGGAAACCGGCGTCATAAAAAGAAGCTCCAAATCATCAGACATATAAAGGGCCGCAAAAGCTGCCGTAATGCCGAAGAAAACTTGACCGGCTAATCCAGCCATAAATAGCAGGGAGAGGAACCCATAAACAATTTGCGGAGACATTTTTTGCAAAGCCCCATAGGCCAGAGAGCCTAAAGATACCAAAACAGCCAGTGCCAAAAGCAAAAAAACAACAAATCCGATTAAAACACCCACCGGTTTGTGTCGTATTTTATTCCAGGTAACAAGCAGCTGATTTTTAAACAGCAGCTTAAAATCCTGACTAAAAGACTGCCTTGGCGGTAAGTCCGGCAGAGGCGGGGGTAAGATTATTTTCACGGTTTAACCCTCCTCCAAACTCTTAATTAATTCGGCATTTTCATGCCCGCCGGTAAGCTCCAGAAAGATATCCTCCAGACTCTCTCCCCCCTGACCTGCCTTCCGGCGCAGCTCTTCCGGGCTGCCCTGGGCGATCAGTAAGCCCTCCTTAAGAATACCGACACGATGACACATCCTTTCCGCAATTTCCAGGATATGAGTGGAAACAAAAACAGCCGCTCCCTGCCGGGCTATCTCCTGTAAAATATCTTTTAAAAGCCGGGCACTGGCAGGATCAAGGCCTACGGTAGGCTCATCCAGAAAAATAACTTTAGGCTGATGGATAAGTGCTGCCGCCAGTACTACTTTCTGCCGCATGCCATGGGAATAACCCTCTAATAATTCATCAGCCCGGTCTGTCAGCCCAAAGATATCCAAAAGCTGTCCTGCCCTATCCTTGATAAGATCTTGGGGAACTCGGTACAGGGCAGCAATAAGATGGAGAAACTCCCGCGCCGAAACCTTACTATATAATTTAGGCTGATCAGGTACATAGGCCATCAAGGCTTTTGCTTGTATGGGATGTTTTCTGATGTCATACCCGCAGATCAAAGCTTCTCCTTCACTAGGGTCCAGCAAACCGGTTAACATTTTTATGGTCGTTGTTTTACCGGCACCATTGGGTCCTAAAAAGCCAAATATTTCCCCGCTTTTAACCTCTAGATTCAAACCTTTCACCACGGGTACGGCCCCATATCGTTTTATCAATTGATTCGTTTTTATTAAGACCTGCTCCATTAATAATTGCCTCCCCCTTCAGGTAATAGAAAAATTCTCATCTATATACATCTCCTCATTATTATGCAATATACTCCCTTTTTTATATTTTTCGCTGCAAATTTTTACGATGAGCAGCTAGCCAAAATAAAAAGCAAGAGAATTTATCTCTTACTTCTCTATAAATCTAAATTCCTCTAATCATCCGCCATTTTCCTGGTAATATCCGGAACAAAGTTTTGCTCTTTAAGGGACGGCCGGACATAATTTGTATTTTCCTGACGCTCCGGCAAGATAATCGGCTCTTTTTTAATTTCATCATAATCAATCATACTTAAAAGATGGGCAATACAATTTAAACGGGCATGCCGTTTGATATCGGCATCCACTACATACCACGGTGATTTTTTAAGATCAGTATGAGAAAACATTTTATCCTTAGCTATAGAATATTCGACCCAGCGGGCTCTGGATTCTAAATCCATGGGACTGATTTTCCAACGTTTAGCGGGATCATTGATACGACTTTGAAAACGGTGTTCCTGTTCCTCATCACTAACAGAAAACCAGTATTTAATAAGAATAATTCCTGATCGGATCAGCATTTTCTCAAATTCAGGACAACTTCTTAAAAATTCTTCATATTCTTCATCTGCGCAATAACCCATAACTTTTTCAACGCCTGCGCGGTTATACCAGCTTCTATCAAAAAAAACCATTTCTCCCCCTGCCGGTAAATGTTTAACATAGCGTTGAAAATACCATTGACTCTTTTCCCGCTCTGTTGGCACTCCTAATGCAACAATGCGGCAAAAACGCGGGTTTAACTTTTCAGTAATGCGTTTAATCACTCCTCCTTTACCGGCTGCATCCCTGCCTTCAAAAATAACAACTACTTTTAAGCGTTTTTCTTTAACCCAATCCTGTAATTTAACCAATTCTATCTGGAGTTCTGCTAATTTCTTTTCATAAGCCTTTTTACTTATTCTCTTGCCGATTTTCTTTTTCCCCATAAAATTCCCTGCCTTTCCGGAATATGTACATCCTTTTAAAGAATCAAATCTTCCTTCTTAAACGACATTAATTTAATCTTCGTAAGGAATCTTTTCCTTAAGTTATGCCTCTCTTTAAAAATAGACCAACCTACGCCACGGCCATTTAAACTTCCTAAGCCGATATCGAATACTTATTTTATTATCTTACCATAACATCGCTTTATTTTTAATAGCACTCTATAGTTAAAGGACCGGGCAAGCCCCCCGCTGTCTTAATAAATGATCTGCCTGCACCTATGCTTTATCAGCCATTTTAATAAAAAAAATAAAATATCCTATAACAAAAAGCTATAGGATAGTTCAGCATACCAACTGTCAAAAGCCTATTTTCTAAGGACGCTTCCCTCTCAATATCTAGCGAAACCGGATATGCAGAAACTTTACATCATAAAAATTATAAATACAACTATTTTCTGCCAATAAGCACAGCAGTTCCTTGGACCAAAAGCAAAATTTCTCCAACCCGGCCTGTCAAACTGGTCACCCTGGCTATCTGAAAACAGGCGGAATTTTCCTCAAGCAGTCAGAATTAATAATAATCCGGCTTCTTAGGTAGAACCATTTTTCCGGTTTGTATACTTAATAATTTCCATATCTTCAATTGTAATTAAACCTTCAGTTACGGTCTGATCAAGGAAAGGCAGTATTTTATCAATATATTCATTGCTGTCAATAATATCGATAACGATGGGTAAATCGGAAGATAGTACTAAAACCCTGGTAGTATGTACTCTACTGTTTGCACCAAAGCCCTCAACTCCCCTCTGAACGGTAGCACCTGCCAAACCCAGTTCTTTTGCCTTTGTCACGATAGCATGATATAACGGCATTCCTTTGTATTGATCGCTTTCTCCAATATAAATCCTAAGCCGGCGGGCTTTTCCACTGATTTTAACCATCTTTCACACTCCTTTCGCTTTGTTTAGCAAAAAAATTTACTGCACTTACTCCTAACCAAACTGCAGTTAAACCAAACATGATACTTAAACTGATATTCATGAATGCGATTAAAATATTATTTTCTTTAATAATATTCATTGTTTCTAAACTAAATGTGGAAAAAGTTGTAAAAGCACCTAAAAAACCAACACTAATCATCATTCTAAGCTGCGGAGAGATAAGTGATTTTTCTAAAGATAAAGTATAAAATGCTCCCAGTAAGAAACAGCCTATTATGTTCACTGCAAAAGTCCCCAATGGGAAGGAGCCTTGAAATTTATTATAGACCCAGGTAGATACTAAATATCTACTGAGAGCACCGGCTGCACCCCCGCAGGCTATAAATAAGTAGTTTAAGTACATGCTATTCATTCCTTTCGATAAAATAAAAAACGCCTACCATAATGGTAGGAGCCATTAGCTTGTCTTCAAGCAGTTTAAAGGCGAGCTCCATCGCCTCTGTTATACTTAGTATTATAATTCAGAAATATTCAGCTTTCAACAACTCAATATTTTATTAAACAAGCAAGAAACCATTGCAAAAGTTAAACGAAAGCAATGGTTCTCTTAAAATTTCTATAAACCGTAGTATTTATTTAAAAACGTTATAGATCATCTTGAATTACCTGCTAACATGACGCGTACCTGGTGTTCACCATATCCCTGCTTTTCCCTCTATATTTTCAATCATTCTTTTCTTTATTCTCATAGAGAAATCTGGTATACCCTAACAAATTCAAATATGATTTCTCAATCGTATTTTTATCATAAGCATTAAAAAAAGATACTTTCTTAGATTGGGAGTTGCATTCAATAAACCATAGCTGACCCTTTTTATCCAAACCAATGTCTATGCCTATTTCTCCGCTGGGACCATAAAATTTTTCGATCGTTTGATAAACGATTTTTAAGAATTCAATAATTCTATTCTTTAAAGCTTCAATATCTGTCTCGGAATAATTCATAAAACCTGCGAAGAATTCCTCAAAGGTATAGCTTGCGGCATGAGTCGTTATTGGTGCATTTACATTACCTAACCGCACGGGAATCGCTGCTAATACTATTTCACCCTTTTCGTTTTTTTGGACTTCCGGACGCATATCTACAAGGCTGTCATTAATGGTAATCAGGTCAATGGCTTCCTGAATAATGAACTTTTTGTTCCCAAAAAAATCTATAATCATATTAACCAGACAATCAAAATCCTTGACGATATTAACTGATAAGTTGGAATTGAAGAAACTCACTTCATACTCCCCGGCAGGCAATTTTGTTACCCGGATTACCTGCTTACCGCGGGCGCCCCGGCAGGCCTTCAAATAGACCCTATCCGTAGAATCAAACATTTTGCTTAAATCGGCGGGAGCATGATATAAGAAAGTAGCCGGCAAATGAGGTAAAAGGGATTCATTCGTTGATAAGCGCTGATATACTTCCCATTTATTAAAACCATGCAGATAATTTAATGATTTAACATTAAGCATTTTTAACTGGGCCTCAAAAAAATAGATTTCTCTTTTTGCAGAGCTGCATCTTTTATAGATTATATCAGGATAGGGAAATTCTTGAATTTCCCATCTGTTTTTTTGTTTATTAAAAAAAGTACCGTTTATCATCTTATTTTTCATATTGACATCTGCAATGGAAAAGTAATAAAGAGTAGTTTTAGCCTGTTCATTTGCTTTTAAAAGTTCCATAATTTTCTGTGAAACCGGTTTTTGTTTATGAAACTTATTAATGGAGCTTTTACCGAGGAATACTCCAACTATTGGTTTTATATAATTATGTTTATTCACTTTTTCCCTCCTGTTAATATTCCCCAATTTAAAAATCTCTAACATCCCATTATTTATAAGCTGTATTGACATTTTTAAATTTTCAATCAAAAATAGTTCAAACTTAATATTTTTTAGCAGTATCCAGCTTTTGACCCCTCAATTCAGCGTGATCCTAACCGGCAATGATCTATTACCGGACGGATAGGTCAAGATTCAAACTCGCATCATGAATTTTCCTGAATGTTCAACATACCTTCAAGGAGTTTTTTGTTATGCAATATTCTATTGTCTTCCGGCCGGTATTTCCTGGCCTGTTCATTATGATCATAAGATTTTTGAAAATCCTTCAAATTATAATAGCACACACATAATTGTAAATGGGGATACCATGTGTAATAGGCGAGATAAATAAAGCTCCAGCGTTCGGAATCAGGGACTTGCCGGGTGGCTAATTCATACCAGAAAGCGGCTGTCTTATAGTCCCTTTTTCTCTGAAAGTTATATCCTATACGGCTGCACGCCTCCGCTCTGGGCGCCGAAAAATTAAAGGAGCGGTACAAAGAAGCCAATTCCCCGTCCATATCTCCAAGGTAACGATGGCAGTCTGCTTGAAAGATACAGGCAAATATCTTATCCTCCAGCCACCCTTCTTTCAAAGTAATATTTTTTTCATAACTCTCAATGGCCTTCTCGTAATGTCCGTTTTCTCTTAATTCATTCCCATAATAAAAGTAATCTCGCGGTGAGAATTTATCTCCCTGAGCTATTTTTTTTTCATAAATAGATATCGTCCGCCCGACGGCATGACGAATTTTTTTATGGGTTATCGCAATATCCGAATTCACAATATTTCCATAGACATTTAAATATTGATGACAATCTCCCTGCCATGTGAAGCCTTTTTCTCTTTTTATTAAGCGATTTCGCCGGTATCTTAAAGTGACATTACCGTATTCATCAGTACCTGCATCATAATACATAGATACTGAGTCTACAGATGGGTCAAGGGTTTCTTTTAGTTCCTTAAATTTGATCCGATCTTCTTCCAGTATAACGTCATCAGCATCTAAATATAAAATATAATCTTTCGTAGCATATTTAAAAGATTCATTTCTAGCAGCCGCAAAATTATCAATCCATTCAAAATGAAAAACCCGCTCCGTATATTCCCCGGCAATCTCAATTGTCCGGTCTGTGGAGCCTGTATCCACAATATTAATTTCATCAACGATATCTTTAACCGTATCCAAACAACGGGCCAGTATCTCTTCCTCATTTTTGACAATCATACACAGGCTAATCGTAATCATTTTATCCTTCCTTTCTTATATGTACAAAATTAATCAATTTTAATAAGGGGGATGCCCACCTCACGGAAGGCATCCCTGGTCAGTTCTGTTTTACAACTACTTATTAAGGTCCGGTTGGTCCGGTTGGCCCTGTCGGCCCGGTTGCTCCTGTTACTCCTGTTACGCCTGTCGCTCCTGTTGCGCCGGTTGCTCCCGTTGCGCCCGTGGCTCCTGTGGCTCCGGTTGTTCCGGTGGCTCCTGTCGCTCCGGTTACGCCTGTCGCTCCTGTTACTCCTGTTGCTCCTGTCGCTCCTGTTGCTCCGGTTGCGCCTGTCGCTCCCGTGGCTCCTGTTGCTCCGGTTGCGCCTGTCGCTCCCGTGGCTCCTGTTGCTCCGGTTGCGCCTGTCGCTCCCGTGGCTCCGGTTGCGCCTGTTACGCCTGTCGCTCCCGTGGCTCCGGTTGCGCCTGTTACGCCTGTCGCTCCCGTGGCTCCGGTTGCGCCTGTTACGCCTGTCGCTCCCGTGGCTCCGGTTGCGCCTGTGGCTCCGGTCGCTCCTGTTACTCCCGTTGCTCCCGTAGTTCCTATTGCTCCGGTTA
>JBMNCQ010000011.1:0-2516 GCA_049366715.1 Peptococcaceae bacterium
CAGGGAAAATAGCTCAAAAGCGGGTTTCTTTTTGAGGTATTTTTCTGAAGGTATGCTCTTGATATATTTGTCTTTTAATAAAGCATTTCTTTTTTCAAGTCAGGGGCAGTTTCCTGTTTTGGAAAAAGTAATGTTCTTTCTTTCGGCAATACACCCGCCAGATCATAAAATGGCATGACTGGCGGGTGTATTGCCTCTTCTCTTCCTTTTCTTATATAAATACCCTTTCCTATTCCCAGCATGTCCTGAAACTGCCCTGCACGGATAAGCTTTTTTATTCTAAGCAGGGCAGGCTGACGGAGATGCGCACATAGGAGACGAAACAAATATAATATCAGATACTGTCTTAAAAGTCAACCCCTAACTCTCCTTTAAACAATATTTAATTCTAATCTGTTAACTATTTACCCTGGAACATAGACCGTCTTATTTTTATGAATCGCATGGGCCATCAAGAGTAATTTACGCATACAAGCAATAACTGCTAGTTTTTTCGGTTTATGCTTTGAGACTAATCTGTCATAAAATACTTTAATCTTATGGTTATATTTAATAGAAACTAAAGTCGGCATATAAATACTCTTTCGCATCATCTGGTTCCCGTGCTTGCTGATCCTGCTTCTGCTTTTTACTGAGCTCCCGGATTGTCTTTGCACAGGATCCAGGCCAATTAAAGCAGTGATCTGCTTGCGATTGGTATCTGGATAAGTATGAAAAAGAACCAGTAAATGAATGGCGGTTTTTTGACCAATACCTGATATACTAAGAAGTCTCTGGTAATCTTCGTTTAATTCAAGATATCCTTTGATATAAGTATCCATCCGAATGAGAAGTTTCTGTTCTAATTTATCCAGCCGTTCCTCTTCCTTCTTTAACAAGCGATACAGGGTTTTATCCCTTATTTCCTCCAGGTGATTGGAAAGTGAAAGTTTCTGTTTTAAGGTCAGGTGATAGCTTGTCAAATAACTTGCCAAGGTGATTAATACATGATCTACCTGGGGGATACGGATATCCTTATCACTTATGAGCTTATGATAAGCCCAGATAGTGTGGGCATCACGGGTATCGGTTTTGGAACGTGTTCCCAAAGATTTAGCAAAGTTATGGCTGGCCTGGGGATTGATGATACAGGCTTTAATCATATGTTCCGCGCAAAATGCCTTAAGATGATAAGAATAGATTCCAGTGGCCTCAAACAAAATCACCAGCTTAGTGAAATCCGCATATCTTTTCTTTAAGTATTTTTTAAAAGAGCTTAGATTTTCTTTATTATCAAAGATCAAATCTTTTTTGCCGTCAAAGACATTCAGGACTTTCTTTGAAACATCAATTCCGATATAATAGTACATAGGAAGCCTCCTGATTATTATTAGGAGAGCTTGCGGATGGACTGGCCCTTCCCCCGGCTTGACCTCGTATAACGCAAGCTGAAAGGATACTCCTTTCGCTTTTGATACTGTTCAAGCTTATCGAAGGGCGGTCCATCTGACCCACGAACTGATCTATTAATCCTGATCGTTCCGGTCTTGAATTGACCTGTCCATACGACAAGCTCCTCTTGGCATCAGCATAACATATTTCATTTAATTGTCTATATGCTTATGGTACGAGGTCTTGAACTTTTTGTTATAATGTAAATAAAGGGTTTTAGGTAAAATTAAATGCTTATGAAAAAAATCTATTTAATTTTAATGGCTGTCAGCTTGGCTCTGATTGGCTGGGGGGTTTGTAAAACCCAAGTTGTTGGTTTTTCTTTACAAGAGTCTTTCTCTGAAGAAAATTCCTTAGTGATGTTTGTAAACTCTATTCATCAGAGGGATGATTTCTATAATATCCAGGTTGAGTATCCCCAGTTTGCCGATGCAGGAGATGCTTTTAACAAAAAGATTTCCAGCTTAATTGAGGGGAAAACAGAGAGTTTCAAGAAAGATGCCAGGGACAACTATGCAGCAAGAAGAGAAACCGCCTTGCCAGAAGATCCACTTCCTGAACATCCAGAACTGAAATTTGATTTTATTGGTTCTTGGGAACCGGCACAGCTTAACAATGACTATATAAGTTTTGTTGTCTATTTGTATTATTATGTTGGAGGAGCCCACGGAGCTGCTGAGGTTCATGCCTTTAATTATGATTTAAAAGATGAAAGAGAAATAGCCTTGCTTGATTTCTTAAATTCTTCCCAGCAAAACTTTGAAAAATTAGCTGATTTGTCAAAACAGAAAGTATCATTGCAGCTTGAAAATGAGGGCACTGAACTGGACAGCTTTTTAGAAGAGATGATCGAAAACGGGACAGAGCCAACCCAGGAAAACTATAAAGACTTCAATTTTAATTACAATTCATTGACCGTTTATTTCCAAAAATACCAGGTAGCTCCTGGTGTAGCAGGCCCGATAACCATTGTATTTTATGAGAACGAATTAGACGAAAACTCCATAGATTCCCGCTATTTGGAATAGTATTAAGTATTTTTTGTTTCTTGCGGATTCTGTTTCCCGGCTGTCCTTTTCTATTCC
>JBMNCQ010000012.1:0-9322 GCA_049366715.1 Peptococcaceae bacterium
ATTCCTGGGTTTCTTCTTCGGCAATGACGACCCAGTTTAAGTCGGGAATTAAAGTGCAGGCAAAGGTCTTGGCACCGTTATCATAGCTGTCCAGCAGGACCTCCCGCTGATCAGTATCTTTATCTATTCTTAAATTCGTAATTAAGTCTAGTATATACTCATGATCAATAACCTTACCAATAAGGTCCTTATCGGGATGACTTAATACAAAACCGTATTTATCCAGAACGTAGATGTATCCTGTTTCCCCTAATTTTTCCGCCCGCATTTCCGTAAAGAAAGAATTGGTATAAACGGCATTGATTACCATACCTATACCTTCCCCGGTATCCGGATCAACAAGGGGAGCTGCAAAATGAACAACATTGCTGCCTGTATTGGTGGACACAACATTTTCCGACAGCATAATGTTTTTCTGGTGAACAACATTAAAATAATAAGGCTGCATCGAGAAATCCTCTTCAATAGCATTACCGATGCTGTCAATGATTACTTTACCGCTTTGGTTAATCAGAAATATTTGTTCTAAATTCTCCCTGCTTGTGGCGATTTTCTCCAGTTCATTTCTCGTTTGAAATAGTAAGTCTGCATCTTCCGTCTTTAAATCCAGGTAATCCTTATTCTTGGCCACCCTGGCTAATTCAATAAAATCGATGCGGTTGCTGAGACCGTTTACCACCTGTTTTTCCGTTTCTACCGTCGACTGGGTTATTTTATGATAATCCTCGACGACTCTTGTAAAGAACTTACCGTCTTTATCCAGCACCATGGAAGAACTTTCTTTAAAACTTAAAGTTCCTAAAACCAGATTACTGATCAACACTAACCCGATCATTAGCACCGGCAGCCTAAATTTGAGTTTCAAAGCTAACACCACCTGTAAATTTATTAAAGCAGCTCAGAGAGCTGCCTTTTTTCCAGAAAGCAGCCTGGCAGTCATCATCCGTAACGGGATCTAAGACCCATAGCTTTGCGTCACTTCCTTTCGGAAGTTTTGCCAAATTTTTATTTGTTTGTATCATTTTAGTTTATTCTATTTAATACGACTTTATTCCTCTATTTTCCATAATTTTTTTCTTTTTTTGCAAAAATTTTAAAAATCCTGTTCATTAAAATAGTATTTAATATTATTTCGTTATCCAGATTCCTAGAATATCACAGTTAACGGATTTATGCCTTCCCGGTCAAAAATAAAAACCTGCCAGGCAGGTTTCATAACAGATATGTCTTCTTTCACCCTATTATAAAAGGCGAACCAAGTACACTTAATACTAAAAGTAATATTGATATTCTATCCACTAAAGTTAGGTTCATACCATCATCCCTTTCCCGGTGTCTATATTAAAAGACGCGTGTACCTCTCAAAAGTTTCAAAAACTTTGCATTCTTTTTCCAAGCATAATCATAGTTAAAATTCAAATACTAAAGGAAAAGGAGGGATTACTTTGCAAAGGAATAAAACCGTCACCATGTTTTTGATTGTGATCATTCTGATAGGACTGGTACTAAGTACGGCCTGTACCCCTCAGCAGAAGCCTGCGCCTGCACCAAGGGACAATAATAATAACGGTATGGGTGACACCAGAATGGAAGAAAGAAATAACCAAAATAAAACAGCCAATAATGATGAAGCCGCGAGGCTTGCAGAGACAATTACCAGCAAAGTAGAAAAAATTAATTCTGCCACAGTAGTATTTGCAGATAAAGTGGCCTATATAGGTATTGATCTTTATGCTAACCTCTCGGGAAATGAAGCTGAAACAGTCAAAAATCAAGTTGCGCAAATCGTCAAGCAAGAGAATGCCGATATTGATACGGTTTATGTTACGGAAGATGCAGATACCTATACCCGTCTGCAAAAAATTGCTAATGATATCGAAAACGGCCAGCCTCTGAGCGGCTTCCTCACTGAGCTGGAAAATATGTTCAAGAGGATTACTCCTTCAATGGATTAATACAAAGGAGGTCAATCATGAAAAAAGACCGTTTATCTCCGGAACTCAAAAACAGCACAACAAACGCGGATATTCGTAATCGTGTCTTTAGAGCCTGCGCCGGACTACTTAATGAAGATAGTGAATTATCATTAGAACTGACCAATGAGACAGCATACCCGGAAATGAGTGATTATCAGGATAAATAGCATAAAATAAGACCGGCTCCTCGGCTGGTCTTATTTTATGCTATTTCTGCATTTCCCTTAAATGTCTTAAAGTAATATCCCGGGGAATAATCTCCTGAAAAATCAGCGGTTCTAAGGGCTGTAAATAATGGGCTTCGGCAGGCTTAAGATAATTACCGGACATAAAGAATAAATCCTTGGCTAAATCCCGCAGCGTCCCTTGCCCCAGTTTAGCATTTAACCCCTCTTTAATCAGATCTTCCTTCGCTTGCTCGATCTCCGCTTGAGTGACAGTCATAGTAAATTCATATAAGGCATCCAGGTTTTCCTGGCTATATAAAAGCGCCTTCCAAAGAGTAATATAGGCTAGATTTAAAGGATAAGGCAGGGCATCGGCCATTCTGAGTTCAAGAAACTGCTTGAGGCGGATATCCGGGCAAATCATGGTTAACACATGCTCAATTGCTTCCTGGGTAAGTTCTTTGTCCTGATAAATTTCTGCTAAGTTTTTTTCACCTGTATAGACATATTCAGTACCGTCTTGGATGAAAAGAGGAGACGCATTGAGGAGAAAATCTGCATAATCGGCATATCCAAAGTCCTTTTTCATGATATTCCCGATCAGGCATCTGTTTTCCCGACGATTCCTGCCTATTCTTGTGCGCAAAGAGTAGTCCTGATAAACCTCCCCTTCAAAAATAGGGGCATTATCAAAAAGTGCGGATATCGCAGGAGTCAGAGCGTAAGCAACTTGGATTTTTTTTCTAAAATCGTCCTGGTGGGCATAGTCCACAGCCAGCTGGGTAGCCGCGGCACCTTTCAGCATCTGATACTCAGCCGGACCCTGTTCTGGCAGATATTTCGCCAGCAACTCATATCGAATTCCGGGAACAGAATCAATTTCCGTAATTTTACTGACCGGCAGGTAGCCGACGGCCAGCATATGTTGATTATTTTCCTCTAAATAAGGGAAAGTATCCCTTAAAAATTTCAAATATGTATTATCTATTTCTTTAAGGCTCTTCGTAGGCTGAACACTTAATTTTAACTGGCCTCCCGGCCCTAACGTCAGCACAGTACCTTCCTTGCTTAGCCCGACCAGCCTTTCGTCTTCCCTGATTTCCTGCCAGCCCTTTTGGGTTAATTGCTTTAATAACACTTCGATTCCCCGGGGTCCTGTAAAAGAAATACTTTGCAAATCAATGTTATTGACAAGCAAATGTTCAAACTCAGCCCCCATCGTAAAATCGTCATGGACCTTTTCACCATCTCTGAAATACTGGATAATATCATCTTTTAACATATCTATCAATCCAATCCTTTAATATTTTCTGGTAATTAACAAAAAATGTCTTTAATATGCAGTTTTTTTCATGAATATTTTATGGTATTTCTTCTCAATCTAAATATATAAAACTAAGAACAGCTTATTTAGGAGGAGCGAATATGCATAATACCAAATATGTTCTCGACCGTTTTAGAAAAGCAGAAGAATTTCCGGAAGCAACCGAAGATTCACTAATAGATTATTTGACAGATTTAATCAATAACAGTGCAGCAAATAGAGAAGAGGCCCAGGAAGTCCTCTGGGAATATCTTGAGTACCTAAGGGTTGATCCTGATTCAATAAATATATCTGAAAGAAACGGATATTTCGAAGTTGATTTTTCTTAAAGACACGGTGCATACCGTGTCTTTATCCTATATGTCTTTTCACAAACCCGGGGTCACGGGTAATTTTCTCTTTTACTGTTCCCCTTTTATGATGCTGCCTGC
Source organism: Peptococcaceae bacterium (assembly GCA_049366715.1). Taxonomy (GTDB): domain Bacteria; phylum Bacillota; class Peptococcia; order Peptococcales; family BICA1-8; genus JBMNCQ01. Next base: position 3,899 of record JBMNCQ010000012.1, read on the forward strand.
CTTGCTAAGGATATCCTGCGTTTCCGATAAAAGTTCGGAAAATATTGCCTGCACGCTTTTAATTTCTTTTAACGGATACAGACTCTGGCCTACCTGAACGAGTCCTGCCTCGATATCCCCTTCTATAGCAGCAAGTCTATTGGTTCCCGTTGCCAGTTTATTTAATTCTTCTTGAGGAACACCCGCCCTTTCCAGTTCTAAGAATTTTTCCGTAAAATTGTTTCTCAAGCCTCTTACACCATGTCCCCGGGAATATCCCGTTACTACGGAGTCGGTATCAACAGCTGCCATGATCCTCTCTTTAGCTTTAGGATGTAATGTGCATTCTTCCGCCAGGAGAAATTTTGAACCGATCTGGACACCGGAAGCCCCCATCAAAAGCGCCGCAGCCATCCCCCGGCCGTCGGCAATTCCCCCGGCAACGATAACGGGAATATTCACCTGCGGTATTACATTTGTCATTAAGGCCATTGTAGTCAGGGTTCCAATATGTCCACCGGCCTCCATCCCTTCAATGACTAAAGCATCCGCTCCATTTTCCTCAACTCTTTTCGCCAGCTTAGCATTAGGTACAACAGGAATCACCTTGATCCCGGCACTTTTAAACTCTTGCAAGTAAGGAACAGGGTTCCCTGCACCCAGGGTAACAAAAGCAACTTTTTCCTCACAAAGCATGGCTACTTTTTCATCTTTATTATGGTCCAATAAAACAATATTGACTCCAAAAGGCTTACTGGTCAGCTTTTTCGCTTTCCTAACTTCATTCCTGACCCACTCTACTTCCCTTCCTCCGGAAGCGATTACTCCTGCCCCCCCGGCATTAGAAACAGCACTGACCAAATTTGCTTCGGAAACCCAGGCCATCCCCCCCTGGATTATGGGGTATTTTATACCTAATGCTGCTGTTAATTTTGTTTGCATTTTAAACCCTCCCTAAAAAAATCAATCATTATATATTTTAGTATTAAATGGAGAAAAAAACAAATAGCTGGCTAAAGTATCCGGGTATCTTCTTATTTATATTTATAATTATAAATATAAATAAGCCCCTGCACAAATGCAGAGGCTTCTCACGTTATTGAACATTAAGCATTTCCGGGGGAATTCTTTTTCTTACCGAACTTTTTCATAAAAATCGGTACGATAGTAAACAGAACGATTGCTGCCAGGAAAGTCACCGCTATCGGACTTTTTAAGAAAATGTCCACACTGCCGTTTGATAATTCAAAAGCCTGCCTGGTGGCCTGCTCTAAACGGGGTGTTAAAACAAAGGCTAACAGCAACGGTGCTACCGGATAATTATAGGAATTAAATAAATAGGCAATAACCCCTGCAAAAATCATAAACCAAACATCAAACATGCTGTTATTCACACTATAAGATCCTACGATACAGACCATGGCAACAATAGGAGTTAAAATTGAGAGAGGTATCCGCAGGATATTTATAACAAAGGGGATCATCGCCAGGGCAATAAAGATACAGATAATATTTCCGATGTACATGGAAGAAATCAAGCCCCAGACAAAATCAGGCTCTTCTGTAAAGAGCAGCGGGCCTGGTCTTAACCCCCACATCATCAAACCGCCCAGTAAAACCGCTGCCGTGCCGGAGCCGGGTATACCCAAAGCCAGCAAAGGAGCAAAAGCGCCGGCAGCCGCGGAGTTATTGGCTGTTTCCGCTGCAGCCACACCGTTAAGAGAACCTTTACCCAGCATTTCCGGCTTTTTGCCGACCTTCTTCTCTAAAATATAAGAAAAGAAGGATGCTGTTGTTGCCCCCGCACCGGGAAGCAGTCCGACAAAGTTCCCTAGAAAACCTCCCCGGAAAATCGTCGGTAAAATACTTTTTATTTCCTTTCCTGTTAATAAACTCTCTTTAATCGTCAGTTTTGTTGCCGCCAGGCTGCCGGAATCCGGCCTGTTAATCATCATGTCCATTACCTGGGAAAAACCAAACATCCCGATTACCAAAGGAATAAAGGAAATCCCGCTTAAAAGGTTGACAGAACCGAAGGTAAAACGAATCTGTCCTAACTGCTGGTCGACACCGACGGTGGCCAGCAGCAGACCAAAGGTAGTTGTAAGCAAGCCTTTTAAAGGATCATCCCCTAAGAGCCAGCCGATGGAAGTTAAAGCAAATAAAATCAAAGCAGCCTGCTCTGCCGGTCCAAAGGCCAGACCCACTCTGGCCAAAGCCGGGCCAATGAGTGTTAAAAGAATTATCCCGATTGTCCCGCCGACAAAGGAAGAAATATTGGCGGCAAAAAGAGCTTTGCCCGCTTTGCCCTTCTGGGTTAGCTCATAACCGTCCAAAGCCGTCATTACTGCCGGAGAGTCACCGGGGATATTTAATAAAATTGCGCTGAAAGAACCACCGAACATATTGGCATAGTAAATGGCAGCCAGCATAATAATACCGGTGGTAGGTTCCATCTTAAAAGTTAAAGGCAGCAAAAGAGCCACACCTGTCAGAGAACCCAGACCGGGCATAGCGCCGACAACTAAACCCATTATGCCCCCGAACAAAGCGGCTATAATATTTTGAAAAGTAATTGCCGTATGAAAGCCCTGCAATAAATATTGTATATTCTCCATTTTATAATCCCCCTTTCTGTCAGATTATTCCCAGTAAACCTGTAGGGAATGGTACCATTAACCACACTTTAAAGACAAAATAAATAACTACCGTGGCACTCACTGCAACTATGAGTGATTTCTGCAGGGATAATTTTTCGACAAATAATAACCAGGCAATCATCAATAATCCCATAGCGATTAAAAAGCCTACCAAATATACGGCTAATAAACCGGCTACGGCAATAAATACGGGATAAAATGCCCGTATGTGTAAAGAACCCTTATTTAAAACAACAGGAGTCGTTAATATCCAAAGACTGAAACCAATTAACATAGCACCAACAACGGCTGGAAAGAATCCGGCCCCTGGTGCCGTTCCCGTCCAAAAGCCATATTTAACAACACCCATTGCTAACCAGTATATACCAAATAAGATAGAAATCACCGGTACATATCTAATATTTTTCAGCAAAAATATCCCTCCTTTACTGTGTCCAACCTGCCATCTTAGCAGCCAGTATCAAAGCCTGCTCTGTAGCGCTTACCTTAGCAATCCCTTTACCCACGATATCGAAAGCTGTTCCATGGGCCGGTGTAGTAACGGGATAAGGCTGACCGGCAGCAACTGTCACGCCAAACTGGAAACCCATTAGCTTAATCGCAATCTGCCCTTGATCATGAAACATCGTCACCACGGCATCAAAATCCCCGTTAAAAGCTCTGATAAATAAAGTATCCGAAGGAAAAGGTCCGAAAGCATTCATACCTGCCTGCACAGCCGCCTCGACTCCGGGCGCGATAATATCTATCTCTTCCCGGCCGCAAAGACCGCTTTCGCCGCCATGAGGATTGATTGCGGCAACTGCAATGCGCGGTGACTGGAAACCAGCCTTCAATAAGGTATCATAGGCCAGCTTGATCGCCGCAAAAACCTTTTCCGTACTAAGATTTTGAGCAACATCTTTTAAAGGAATATGGCTGGTCACCCGAGATGTCCAGAGATTATTTAAAACATTCATTTCTCCAAAAGTGCCCTGTGCTCCAAAATAATGTGCAAACAAATGATGCTCACACTCAAAATCGTGCCCCCCAAGTCTTAAAGCAGCTTTATTAAAGGGTGCGTACATAATCCCCTTAATCCCGCCTTCCTTGCATAATTCTATGGCGGTTACACAGTCATCACCCGTTATTTTACCCGAATCCGCACTAACTTCGCCTAAAGTAATCGTCGCAGGATCTAAATTTTTTTGATCAAGTACCGGTATCGAGCCATCCCATTCAGCTTGTGCTATTTTCTCTATTATTTGCACAGGGAAATCTACCTTTGCAATTTTTTTGCCCATTTCCAGTACTCTGGCATCACCAATTACTACGGGCCGGCAGTATGGATAAAATTTATCCTCAGCACACATCTTTGCAATAAGTTCAGGCCCTATTCCTGTCGCATCTCCTAGTAAAATCCCCAAGATAGGCTTCAATATTACCACTACCTTCCCACTAAAATAACAAACATTGAAATAAATTTAATAAATGAAATAATCCCCCAGCATAGTAGAAGGCTTCTAGCTAGCTAAACTAGAAACCTTCTTTCTGCTTAAAAAATATCTGTTATTTAATCAAACCAAGGTCTGTCAGGAGTTCTGTATATTTCTTATCCTCGCTGTCAATGAATTTCTCAAAGTCGTCTCCGGCAAGGAAATTCGGAGTTAAGAAATTTTTCTCCCAGTAATCATTTTTGAATTCTTCAGATTCTACAATCTGTTTGATTACATTTGCATAGTAGTCGACAGCTTCCTGAGGCATGTCGGGAGGACCGGCAATACCGCGGAATTGCTGGAATACAACATCTTCATGGCCTAACTCAACAAATGTAGGCACATCTTTTAAGTCTCCGCCTAATCTCTTAGTTGACCATGTTGCTAAAGGAACAACTTCACCGGCTTTATACTGGCCGAGGAATTCGTTGGGGTTAAAGACGCCGGCGTCAAGATGTCCGCCTAACAGGGCAGTCATAACATCACCGGAACCGTTAAAGGATACATATTTTAATTTTGCGCCTAAATATTTATTCATTAAACCATAACACATATGATCCTCATTGCCTGTACCGGAACCACCGATGGAAATTGTATCCGGTTTTTCCTTAGCAGCGGCGATAAATTCGTCCAAATTACTAAAGGTGTCTTTTTTAACTACTAAAATATATTCGTCAAGAGCCATATTAGCAATTAAAGTAATTTTATCAGGAGTAACTTCAGCGTTGTTGGCCCGGGCACTGGCAACCTGTCCGGAAACAAAAGTCATGATCGTATGAGCGTCACCTTTTTTCGCATAAACATAGTTGTTTCCAACCGCACCGGATCCGCCCGGTTTATTTACGACCATAAAGGGTTGATCGGATAAGCTTTTCTTCTGAATAATATCGGCAGTTACACGGCCATAAATATCACTACCGCCGCCGGCACTATAAGGGACCACAAATTCAACGGGTTTTTCAGGACTGAAAGCTTTAGGTTCTTCAGGTGTTTGATTTTGTTCACTTTGCTGAGGTTCCTCTTTTTTCCCGCAACCTACTACGACAAGACTTAAAGAAAGAATCAAAATTAAGGCAACGATTAAACTTTTTTTCACTTTAACACACCCCTTTTAAATATTATGAATTTTTCAGAATATTGAACTCAAAAATTTTTAAGCCATCCCCCCTTTCACTAAAGCATAAATTACTCTAGTAGTATTTCCAAGTCGCTGTTGCTTCATCCATTTGCAATTTCTTTAATTAATTTCGCAGCGCGGTCCGTATTGAAAATACCGCACATACAGGGTTTGAATAATTCTTCGGCAGCTT
>JBMNCQ010000013.1:0-1738 GCA_049366715.1 Peptococcaceae bacterium
AGCATCAACCTGGCGATGTCTTCCAGTAGACGCAGGCTTTCTCCGATGCGGTTCAAATTGGCATCGATGATACGCAAGGCCTGCTTCGGTAATCCTTCTTGCGGGTTCATTTAAACTGTCCTTAAACGTAAAGTCTCCGTAAAATACGTTTAATTTTAACACAAGAGAGCAGCCTGTGGGAATATTTATAATCACCGGAAGCCGGGAAGGTATCTAAATTAATAGAGAAGCCTTTCTTTAAAATTATTTTCTAATTTTGTAAAAAAATTTACAAAAACACGGAGATAGTAATAATTTGTCAATAATTGAGTGATATAATTTATCGCAGATGATAATAACTGTTATTAAGGTGATAATTCGATGATAAACAGAAACCTTTACTTGAAGTCTTTTTTTACCTTAGTGCTGGTTTGTGTCCTGTTATTGCCGTTTCAGCTGTCCTGTACGAATATTGAAAAAAAGGTCGAAGATATAAGTTATCGCACGGTTCAAATCGTCTACGTGCAGACCGACGGTGAAGAAACGACAGGTATAACTTCGCTCGGTACCGGTTTTATCATGAATAATAAAGGCTATGTTATTACTTCAGGAGACATAGTTAATAAAGGTGAACGGTATATTAACGAAAACGGGGAAGGTAAAGTGGCAACCGTAATCCCTGCGCCCTCTATTGCGGCAGGTAACGATTATACCGGGTTTGTTACGACAAACGATTTAGAGGTGGTTGCCGTAGACAGCGAACATAATATGGCGCTGTTAAAGCTTGAATTTGCCACTGTGCGCTCTCCGGGTTTAGGCAACAAAATCTCTTCGGTTCACTACCATAACCATGCCAACGGTACTTTGGAAGTGGGGACAGCAGACTTCACATGCAGTTTTTCGACAGGCTGTTCCATTGCCGTTATGGGTTTTTCCTCCGATGAATTCGTTATTGAAACGGTCACAGGTGAAATAACATCTGAAAAATCATATGGTGTCTACGATACGAATATTTTTACGGATTCGGATTTGAGCGGCAGCCCGGTTTATCTGACCGCCAGCGGCAAGATAATAGGGGTTTGCGTATGTGACGGTTCGGGGGGAATTATTGTTGTTTCCAGCCGTTATATAAACGGTTTATTGAACAGTGTTTAACCAGTCCTGATAATCGTGCTGGATAGTAACGGAAGTATAAGATGAAAAAAGTAGCAATAATTACATTGAGTAGTCTGTTAGTAATACTTCTCCTCCTTTTGTCCAGTTGTGCCAAATCCGGATACGTTACATTAACATATCCTACGACTACAAAGACCCTACCTGTGATAACCCTGACGCAAACTGCGAGCACAAGTAGAGTAACCATTAACAAGACAGACCTCGCAGAACAAATAGCCGGCACTGAGGAAGGAGTGATCGAAATCGAGGGGGCTGGGCTTTTCTATTATCAATCGGATATGACTCCATTGGACGAGGATATTTTCAAAGGGATTACTTTTTCATCTTACATAGGAGAGGGAACTACTGTGACCGGTCCTGTAAATTACTGGCTATGGGTTGAGTTCGATGACGGAGCAAAAGAAGATTTGAACAATGTCAGCCTTTATATGGGCAATTATGGAATAGATATAAACCCTACAAAGCACCAAGACCCGCAAGCTGGAGTTATGTTTGTTACATCTGAGGATATTTATGAAATATATCTGCTGGTTTCATTAGCCGGATAGGTTTTATTCAGGGGTGCGGAATGAAGAAAGTATGG
>JBMNCQ010000014.1:0-1084 GCA_049366715.1 Peptococcaceae bacterium
AATATTTATTAAAGAGTTTGCCGGATTAAGTTGTCTTGCCGGATTTAAAACAGTAGATAACGTTGAACAACCCCGATAACAGTAGCGGCAATGATACAAAAGCAATCGTATAACCCAGCCCTTTTCCGGCAATCTGTCCCGGGTTTCCGGGAAAAGCGAATATATCGAAAACCGTTATCGCTATCGCCAGCAATATCATCAATACTCCGCCGGCAAAGCGGAACTTATATGAGATTGCTAAAAATATAACCGGCAACGGAACTAAAAACCATAACCATGTGAACCGCTGCATCCAGTCTTCCTGGAATATGAGATTAAAGAATAGAAGCGATACGGCCCCGATTATCCCGAAATATAAAGCAGCTTTCGGAAGATAACTTTTTACCTGCACAGCAGTATTCATTGTTCCCGTTCCTCTTTCCTGTAAAACAATTGCACACCCCATTTTAATATTTTTTGGGATACGTTGACTACCCATTTCCAGTTAAGGATAACATGAATGATGATGATTGCGACAATCAACGTTGCTATCCAGGCATGAATATCCACCCAGATATCTCTCTGCAAGCCCCAGAAAGTACGACCTGAACCTGACAGCATATTGTAATAATCGAGGGAACCGCGCGGCAGAATAAGCCACAGAACAAAACCGCTGAAGCAATCGACGGCAAACAGGATAAAGAGCGCGATGGAAGCGACATACTGCTCCGTCACTTTTTTTACAGGCCCGTTGAAATAGCTTTTAGTCCTTTTTAAAGTTTCGACAACCCAGCTCCAGTGCATTACTATATGCACAATAATTATTCCCAGTAAAATTACCGACACCCAGTTGTGTATATCCACCCACATATATCTGGACATGCCTAACACGTTATAATAATTACCGCCGATACCGGTTCCCTGGCTGGCACACATTCCAAAATGAGCGCCGCTGCCCCTCGGAAGAACAAACCAGAGTATATAACTCGAGGCCAGTGTAACAACGACGGACAACACCAGTATGATATCAAGGCAGTAGTTGATTACGTTTTTATAATCCCTTTTCATTCCGAATATATTCATAGAGCATACACCGAATCAAGCC
>JBMNCQ010000015.1:0-1340 GCA_049366715.1 Peptococcaceae bacterium
AATCGTTTACAGCAGGAGTAGTGTGTTGTTCAATCGATTGATATGACTGAAAAAATATGTACAACCGGTACATATACAGAATATCAGGGGAATATTAAAGGAGGCGTTAAACGGGGAATTCAAAGCTTACAATCATTCTATAGTTCAATTACAATATATGAAAAAGCAGCTAATAAATTGTAATCCGGGGCGCGAGGCACAAATGCCCGGATTATATTACGGTATTGTAAAAAATAAGGGGGATTTACGCATAGAGTGATATTTTTGAAGAATATCAGTGCGGGTTAATTTATTGTAACAATGCCGGGTTTTCTTAGCCCAAGTTATTTTTAGCCGGTTTTACCAGCATATACCCCATACCGGGGCAGGTAAGGAGTATTTTGGGACTATCAGAGTCTTCTTCGATTTTCTTTCTGATACGTCGTATATAAACTCTTATAGCTTTATTTGAATCGGGATAGTCATTTCCCCAAACTCGTTCCGCTAAAACTTGGTTAGCAATAGCTTTTCCGGCATTGATGGCTAGATAGTGTAATATTAAAAGCTCGGTACCTGTAAACTGTATCGCTTTTTCGTTTATTACAACTATTCTTGTTGTCAGGTTTATCTTCAGCCATCCATAGTCCAGCGAAGGTTGTTCATAGTAAATATCCTTGTTTTTTAAAGCTTTCTTTATCCTTGCTATCATCTCCAGCGGTCTAAAAGGTTTTGTAATATATTCATCGGCTCCCAGTTCAAGCCCCTTTATTACATTATTTTCCTCTCCGCTTACCGTTAGTATAACAACCGGTATATTATAAAAAAGCCTTATCTGCTTCAATATGGAAAAACCGTCCGTATCGGGTAATCCGAGATCGAGAATAACCATAGACGGAGATTCGTTATCAACCATTTTAAGCCCGTCTTCGCCATTTTCGGCGGATATTATCTCCACCTCAGGCCAACCGACTTTAAATGCAAATGTAATGGCCTCTATTATGCCGTAATCATCTTCAATCACTAATATCTTCATTGTTTCCCTCATCCGAATATTTCAATAATGTAAAACTGAACCTGCTGCCTACTCCCTTTTTGCTATCGAGCTTAATGGTTCCGCCCTGCAATTCAACAAGCATTTTTGAAATAGCCAGTCCCAACCCCAGCCCCATAAACTGATTTTTCCCTTTCTTCAAGCGGTTATAAGGTTCAAAAGCAGTATTCCAATCCTTTTCATCGATACCACAGCCGGTATCGCTTATAGATACCTCGACAACTTTTTCTTTTACCGAGGCGTTAATGTCGATTTTCCCGTTGCGTTTTGTATACTTTATAGCATTATCAAATAAATTAAACAATATCTG
>JBMNCQ010000016.1:0-43924 GCA_049366715.1 Peptococcaceae bacterium
TAGCATTATCGGGGGAATGTGCTGATGAAGTATTCGGAGGCTATCCCTGGTTTTATAAAGCAAATTTATTGGAGTTGGATAATTTTCCCTGGCTGAGGGCAGTAGAAGAACGGGCTAACATTCTGGCTCCGGCTTTAGTAAAATATATTGATCCCGTGAGTTATTCCCAGGAAAAATACCTGGAAACTTTAAGGGAAGTTCCTTATTTGGAAGGGGAAGGGCCTTTAGAGGCCAGAAGAAGGCAAATGGGCTATTTAAATTTCACCTGGTTTATGGCAACGCTTTTGGATCGGAAAGACAGGATGAGTATGGGTACCGGTCTAGAAGTCAGAGTCCCTTTCTGCGATCACCGTATCGTTGAATACGTCTGGAATATCCCCTGGGAGATGAAATTTTTTAACCAACGGGAGAAAGGAATATTGCGCAGGGCCCTAACAGGACTTTTACCCGAGGATATCCTCTGGCGGAAAAAAAGCCCGTATCCTAAAACCCATAACCCTGATTATTTAAATGCGGTGAAAAAAAGGTTGCTGTCAATCATCAATGACCGGCAGTCTCCTCTGTATGACGTAATCAATGTAAACTACATTAAGCAATTAATGGAATCGGACTTATCTAAGTATAATAAGCCCTGGTTTGGTCAATTGATGACCGGTCCGCAGCTTTTTGCCTTTTTAATACAGGTTGATCGCTGGATGAGACAGTATAAGATTAGTCTCGTATAATAAAAAAGGGAGTTTTCAGCGAAATTCCGCCTGAGTTATGCCAAAGCCCGAGTGTCCGCAACGTATTTATGCGATTGAGGCCCGCGGGCTTTAGCTTTGGTATTGCGCTTTTCTTAAGCCAATCCGCAGACTTCGTCTGCGAAAAACGAAATACCTGGAGAATGTATAGGAAGATATTGTAAAATAGAGGGAATTTAAGATGTTATGGCGAAAACATATAGAAAAAAACGGTAAATTGAACCTTTTTTTGGGAGTGGGGCGGATGGACAAAGCAGGGGAAAGAGCTGAGTTATTTAATAATTTAGTAAACAGCCTAAATGATAGCGTATATTTATGCACAATAGATGAAGATGGCTGTCCGGGGCGGTTTATAGATGTGAATGACTACGGTTGCCGGCTTTTAGGCTATAGCAGGGACGAGCTTTTGCAAATGGGGCTTGCAGATGTATTATCCAGAGCCGGAATAAAGATGAGAAACAGCCCTGAAGTTGCTGCCCGGTTTACCGGTGGTCGGCATTACGTAGCTTTTGAGTCGCATCAGCTTACCAAAAGCGGTAACCTGCTCCCGATGGAATATAACTGTTATATTTTTAAATTAAAAGCTGAAAAAGTTTGCCTGGTTATTGCCCGGGGCATTGCGGAACATAAAAAAACGGAAAATGTCTTAGTGGAAAGTGAACTAAAGTATCGGGACCTGTTGGAACTTTCCCCCGATGGTATTTGTATTCATAAAGACGGTAAAATTATCTTCATCAATGAGTTAGGTGCGAAAATTTTAGGTTTCACCAATTCGGAGGAGATGCTGGGCCATGAGGTCTTGAAATTTGTTCATCCGGATTACCGTCAAATGGCTGCCGCGCGAATTCGTGAGATTTTTACGGAAAACAAAAGTGCGCCCTTTGTGGAAGAAAAGGTTATTACGAGAAACGGAGAAGCTCTGGATGTGGAGATAGCAGCCGCACCTTTCAAGTTGAATGGTGAAGCGGCGGTGTTGACAGTTATCAGAAATATTACCGAGAAGAAAAGGAGCGCCAAAGCGATCAGAGAAAGTGAAGAAAAATACCGGTTTCTTTTTGAAAATGCGCCAATGGGCGTAATTCACTATGATATTAATGGCAAAATAATGACTTGCAATGATTTGCTTGTCCGGATGATTGGCAGGAACAAAGCAGAATTAGTTGGCAAAAATGTGTTTGATTTTGCTGATAAAGAATTAGTTGCTGTTATTAAACAGGTACTTTCAAAAGGAAAGCAGGCTCGTTATGCAGGTTGGTATAACAGCAAAAATTTTCGGGGAGCGCTTTTTTTACAGGGTGAATTTGGTCCTATTATTGATGACGGCGAGATTTCAGGCGGAGTTGGAGTCATCCAAGATCTCACAGAACAAAAAAGAGTAATGGAAGAACTTACCGCTAATGAGATGAAATATCGCTGCTTATTTAATAATCTCAGGGATATGCTTTTTGTCTTTGCGATAGACAACGGCTTACCGGGAAGATTTTTAGAGATTAATGAAAAAGCCTGTGAAATGTTAGGTTACAGCCGGGCGGAATTTATGACAATGAACTTTAATGATATTGACCCCCATGGAGATACGGGCAGTTTTAGCGTGGAATTACTTGATAAAATCATTACGACAGGTGAAGTTATTTTTGAATCGGTATTTATTACCAAGTATGGCTGTGTGATTCCCATCGAAATCAATGCCCATATCATTGAGTATGATGAGCAAAGTGTAGTGCTGGCCATAGCACGGGACATCACGAACCGCAAAAAAACGGAAAATGAACTCAGACAAAGTGAAAATAAATACCGGGAGTTATTTAATAATCTAAATGATCTTGTTTTTGTAATCAGCCTGAATAAAAAGACCGGAGAGCCTGAAAGAATCATTGAAGCAAATAAAATCGCCTGTGCAAGATTGGGGTTTGACAAAGAGGAATTATTATCTTTAAATCCCGCCGATATCAATTCCGCTAAACGAATGTCGAGTGAAAATCACCGCTATCTCGAAAAATTAAAGAAAGGGGAGCGGGTAATTTTTGAAACAGAACTGGTATCAAAAAAAAATCAGTATATTCCCGTTGAAATCCATGGATATGTTATCGATTACAATGGTGAAAGGGTATGTTTGGCTATCGCCCAGGATATTTCGGAAAGAAGGAAAGCTGAGATAGATTTGCGGGAAAGTGAAAAACGTTACCGGGATCTGGTGGAATTTTTACCTGATGCAGTAATCGTTCACGATTTTAAAGGTAGGGTTCTTTTTGCTAACTCCGCCGCCCTGAAACTGGTAAATGCCGAAGATTATTTTCAGGTTTCCGGAATGACGGCTTTTGATTTTTTACAGGATGATTATAAAATGACAGTATTAGAAAGAATGTATTTAATTAGGATTCTAGGCAAAGTATTACCTGAACAAAGAAAAATTATTGACACCAACGGAAAGGAAAAATATATTGAAGTATCCGGGGTAGTAATTAATTTTCAAAATACGGAAGCAGTGATGATCATTATCCGTGATATTACAGATAAAAAACAGGCGGAGGCAGTAATTGAAGAAACCAGAAGAATCCTTTTCGAAAAAGAGAAGCTGGCCTTAATCGGGCAAATGTCTGCCGGTTTGGCCCATGAAATTCGCAATCCTCTGACTGCGGTAAGGGGATTCAGCCAGCTCCTTAAATTACGGCAGCATGACCAGGAGAAAGTCGCCGGATTTGTGGATACCATTATGGAAGAAATCGACCGGGTCAACGATTTGATTTCTGATTTTCTCCAATTGTCCAGACCCAAGGAACCGGTATTAAAAAGACAGTCCGTTAGCAAAGTGATCAATGAATCTTTAGAGATTTTAAAACCCCAGGCTTTGTTATGTAATATAGATGTTGAGTTTATATCCGACGCTGACCCTGCTGAGTGTTTATTTGATAAGGATCAGATTAAGCAGGTATTTTTAAACTTATGTAAGAATTCTTTAGATGCTATGCCTCAAGGCGGGAAGATCACAATTGTTGTAGGTAAAACTAAGGCCGGCAATGAAATATTTTTCTCTGTTGAAGATACCGGCTGTGGCATTCCGGAGAATAAAATCAGTAAATTGGGTGAACCGTTTTTTTCCAGTAAGGAAAAAGGCACAGGTCTGGGTTTAAGTATCTCTTATTCTATTATCAGAGCGCATAAAGGCCGCATTGAAGTAAGCAGTAAAGAGGATTCCGGAACTAAATTCACCATTTATTTACCTATAAATTAGATATAAGGAGGAATTTTAAATGGATGTAAAAGGGAAAGTTGCTTTAATCACAGGTTCCGCTACAGGTATTGGCAGAGCCACCGCCCTTGAATTAGCGAAAAAGGGTGCTGGTGTCGTAATAAATTATTCTAAATCTCTGACAGAAGCCCGGAGTGCTGTCGAGGAAGCAAAGAAGCTGGGGGCAGATGCTTTGTTGTGCCAGGCTGACGTATCCCGGGACAGTCAGGTCAGGGAAATGGTTAAAGAGGTTCAGGATTATTTCGGCCGGATTGATATTCTCGTTAATAATGCCGGGGCAACTGATTATGTTGCCCTTAATGATTTAGAGGGTGTTAAAGATGAATACTGGGACAGGGCTTTTAATACAAATGTCAAGAGCGCTTTTTATACAATCAGGTCCTGTGCTGAAGAACTCAAGAAAAATAGAGGATGTATCGTTAACGTGACGTCAATTGCCGGGCTGACGGGACAAGGCAGCTCTATCGCTTATGCGGCCTCAAAGGCAGCAGCGATAAGTTTAACAAAATCCATGGCCGTAGCACTGGCGCCTGAGGTAAGAGTAAATTCCGTTGCCCCGGGTATTGTTCTGACCCGGTGGGTGGCAGGCAAGGATGAACATATTCAAAGGCTTTCCGCAGGGACTCCTCTGGGAAGAGCTGCTTATCCCGAGGATGTAGCACAAGCAATCGTTAGCTTAGTCACCGGCGGAGATTTTATAACAGGGCAGACAGTGGTTGTTGACGGAGGTTTTATAAATAGTTGAATATCATAATATTCAATGTCCGGTGCCGGAATCTACAAAGGGGGCATATCTCCACCCGGAGATGTGTCCCTGTTTTACCAGGTGTCGTCTTTAGTTCCTCTCGACGGAAGCGGATAAGCCGGCAGTCAGGCTGTTAACCAAACCTTTCAAATAAAGCCTTCATAACTTCTTCAAAACTCAAATGACCCATTTGGTCTAAAATTTTATCCATTTTACTTTTGCGTTTTAGAGTTCCCTCTAGGACAATATTCACAGTTTGATCTTTATCCACTAGAATTGATTCTATCGATAAGACTCCGCCTAATAAACCCAGAATGACAAGAGTTTGGGAAGGGGTAAGACAGAAGCCGGTTCCGGTGCCGTGGTTAACTTTTTCTTCTTCCCGGTTTATTTCATTGAGCTGGGCGGAAACAGCTTCCAGTAGTGTATTAAGATAGTCAGGAGATAACACGAAACCTCCCCCTTATGGAATAATGAGTGGCTCTTCATTAATTGGAGACGGCCCGGCAAGTCCTGTGGCAAACAAAATAAATAAAGCAACAAGAATGATTAATAAAAGGTCATGCTGAGATTCCTCAAAGGATTTCATAAAAAATCACCTTAAAATGCAAATAGATTTTATATAATTAGTATATTTAACCGCAAGGTTTGATGTGATTTTTAGTCGAGTTTTCCCGCAGTCTGAACTCTTTTACCAAGGCTGTGGATATACAAATTATTTTTTATTAAAAGTTTGCGTTAGTTTTAATAAAGAAGGCAGAAGGCTCTTGATTTATAATAAAAGGTTCTGATAATCTAAAATAAAAGATTAGAATTAAAGGCAGGGGATCAGGATGAGTGAATTCTTTAAGTTTTTTCAAAATGATAAATGCGAATATTTCCCGTGTCATAAAGTAAGGGACAGGGAATCTTTTAATTGTTTGTTTTGTTACTGCCCTTTGTATCTCTTAAAAGAAAAATGCGGGGGTAACTTTGATTATACCCATGGCATTAAAGACTGCTCCAAATGTATTATCCCCCATTCCAAAGGGGGGTATGATTATATCAGAGGGAGAATGGATGAGGTAATACGTAGAGCTGCCAGAGACACGCCCGCAGAATAAGGAACATTTTTGTCTGCAAAATGAAAGCTATTCATTAAAATATTTAATCATTTATTGCTTATTTTAGTGAAAAACTTACTGGAAATAAGTTATAATATAAGAACAAACCTTTATACCGTTAAATGGTACAAATGATTACGGAGTGGTTGTTATGGATAACAGCAAAATAATCTATATGCCGCAAATCTTTCAACTAGCAAGGTTAGATAAAGTATTTAAAATAATATATTAACATAAGAAAAAGAACTGGCGGACAGTTCTTTTTCTTATGTTAAATAAAATTAAACAAAAGAAAAAAACCATTTATGAAACAATTTTAGTTTTAATGATTACTTATTAGGAGGGGTTAAGTAATGACGGTAACGATAAGTATTAGAAATAAATTAATACTAGGATTTTTAATATTAATACTCCTTGCATCGTGTATCGGTGGTGTGGGAATTTTTTATACCCGGGATTTGGGTACTTTAACTGAAAAAATGTACAAACATCCTTATACCGTTTCCAAGGCTGCTTTAGAGATTAATACGAATATTATGAAGATATATAGTGAAATGAAAGACATCGTTCTGGCCACTAATGCCAACCAAATCGAAAAAGCGGAAAATAATGCCCATAAATATGAGCAAGAGGTCTTGGATAATTTTGCTCTTATTACCGAGCGCTTTCTGGGGGACGAGGCTTTAATTCAGGAAGCATCGAAAATGTTTCTGGACTGGAAACCATTAAGGGAAGAAATTATCACTTTAGCGAAGAACGGACAGATGCAGCAAGCAGTTATTCTCACAAACACTACGGCGGCTAATCATGTGGTTCTTATGAATATGGCAGTTAATAAGATGCTGGAAGCTATGGAAGGTCAAGCACAGGAATTTAGCTTAGATGCACAGAGAGACGGTAAAAATGCCGCTGTATTTTTAGTTCTTATTTTAAGTGTCTCCATACTGGCGGCATTAATTATTGCTGTGATGATTACCAGAAGTATCACCGGACCGTTAGCTAAATCTGTTTTCTTTGCCCGGGAAATAGCTGCCGGAAATCTAGCGGTTTCAGCTTTGGATCTGAAGAACCAAGATGAGGCCGGCAAATTGGTGAAGGCATTAAATGAAATGCGCCTGAGCCTGAAAGAAATAATAGATAGTATAGCAAGACATGCCGGTAATTTAAATGTAGCCGGCGAAGATTTGTTTAAAGCAGTGTACAATATTAACGCTCAAGCACAAAGCGTTAATGCCGGGACTCAGGAGATTGCCTCGGGTATGGAAGAGACCAGTGCCTCTACCCAAGAAATTACGGCATCTACAGAAGAGATCAATAATTTCACACAAAGATTTGCCCAAAAAGTTCGAGAAAATAGTCAGGCTGTTAGAGAGATAGAGAGCCGGGCCCAGCAACTTAAGAATAATGCGGAAGCTTCTCAGGAAGCAGCTCAATTATTATATACGGAAAAGCAAAAGGATATTAGAGCAGCGATTGAAGCGGGTCAAGTTGTACAGGAAATAACCGGTATGGCTGATGTGATTTCGGAAATCGCAGAACAAACGAATCTTTTGGCCCTCAATGCAGCGATTGAAGCAGCCAGGGCCGGTGAAGAGGGACGGGGTTTTGCTATTGTTGCTGAAGAAATAAGAAAGCTTGCCGAACAGTCGTCTGAAACAGCGGCCGGGATACAGACCGTAATAAATAAAGTACAGGATTCTTTCACTAATCTTACCCATAGTGCCGCTGAAACATTGAAATTTATTGACGAGAGGGTAATCAAGGATTATGGGGTTTCCGTGGAAACAGGTCAGCAGTATGTACGGGATGCCATCTATATATATCATACGGTTGAGGAGTTTGATCAAAGTACGAAAATGATTGCAGATACCATTGCGGAAATAAATAGCTCCTTGGAGTCGATTTCCCGGGTAATTGAACAAGCTGCCGTAAATTCCCAAAACATAACGGCAAATATTTCCGATATTTCTGCTGCGGTAGAACAAGTTGCGGCAAGTGCCGGGGCTCAGGCAGAACTGGCTCAAGAATTAAGTTCTATTGTTCGGAAATTTAAGTTAGAATAAGTATAAAGCAGACTGATTGTGAACAGCACTGGTTAATAAGGATAAAGTTCACCAGCCGTATTTTAAAGGAGATGACCCAATTGCCCCCAGGGATAATTTTTAATATTCAGAGGTTTTCCATCCATGACGGACCGGGAATCAGAACAACTGTATTTCTAAAGGGTTGTCCCCTTAATTGCTGGTGGTGTCATAACCCTGAAAGTCAGGCGGTCAGCCTGCACTTAAACCTCTGGGCTGACCGGTGTATTAATTGTGGAGAGTGTATAAGAGTTTGTGCGAATAAAGATCATTGTATATTGTGCGGCAAATGTGTGGAGAGCTGTCCTGCCGCAGCGAGAGAGTTGATTGGTAAGCAGGTCTCCGTAACGGAAGTTCTCCGGGAAATTAAAAAAGATCTGATCTTTTTTGATGAATCAGGGGGCGGGGTAACTTTTTCCGGCGGGGAGCCCCTTATGCAGCCGGTTTTTTTAGAAAATTTACTGGAAGAATGTCGAAGGGAACATATCCATACTGCTGTGGATACTTCGGGGTTTGCCCCGTGGGAAACGGTATTAAAAATCAGCCGTTATACAGATCTCTTTCTTTATGATTTAAAGCATATAAACGACCTTGACCATCAAAGATATACCGGTGTCTCCAATGCCTTGATTTTAGCTAATTTAAAAAAGCTAAGTATGTTAAAGAAGCGGATAATTGTTAGAATACCATTGATACCGGGTATAAATGATGCTGAGGGGATAATCCGGCAAATGGGAGAGTTTATTGCCGGTTTAAAAATAAAGGAAGTTAATGTCCTGCCGTATCATGATACGGCCAGAGACAAATATACAAGGCTTGCTAAAGTCTATAAATTAGCAGATACTGCTTTACTTTCTGAGAAAAAAATAAATCAGGCCGTGGAAATACTGGAGAAAAAAGGCTTAAAGGTGAAAAAAGGAGGTTAATCATTAATGAATGATAGGATCCGGCAATTGCGCCGGCAGAGTCTTGAAACTGAACCGCTGATATCAATGGAAAGAGCGGCTATTGTTACAGAAGTGTATCAAAAATATGCGGGCAGGGTGTCAACTCCTGTCCTGCGGGCTTTATCCTTTAGTCAGCTTATGTCTGATAAGACGATTTGTATTAATGAAGGAGAGTTAATTGTCGGCGAGCGGGGTCCCGCCCCTCAGGCAACGCCTACTTATCCCGAGTTATGTTGTCATACTTTGGATGATCTGCAGGTAATGAACGACCGGGAGAAAATTTCCTTTGCAGTTGGCAAAGAGGAAAAAAAGATCCAGGAGGAACAGATTATTCCCTACTGGAAGGGTAAGTCCATCAGGGACTTATTATTTGACTCTATGACCGAGGAGTGGAAAGAGTGCTATGCTGCGGGTATTTTCACTGAGTTTATGGAACAAAGGGCTCCCGGGCATACTGTGGCTGATGGTAAAATCTATCAGCGGGGTTTTGTAGATTTTATGCATGATATTAATGAAAGTCTCAACAAGATTGATTTTCTTAATGACCCTGAAGCCTATGAAAAGCAGGAAGAACTAAAGGCTATGCTGATTTGTGCCAATGCGATTATAAACTTTGCCCGGCGTCATGCCCAAAAAGCCAGGGAACTGGCTGAATCAGAGCAGGATCCGGTGAGGAAAAAAGAGCTGGGGGAAATAGCAGAGGTTTGCGATCATGTTCCGGCTTATCGCCCCCGGAACTTCAGAGAAGCTTTACAGTCCTATTGGTTTGTTCATTTAGGGGTAATCACCGAATTAAATACCTGGGATTCATTCTGCCCGGGAAAACTCGATCAGCATCTTTATCCATTTTATAAAGCAGGTCTGGCTCAAGGTATTTTAACGGAGGAAAAAGCCAGGGAGTTGCTGCAGTGCTTTTGGATTAAATTTAACAACCAGCCTGCCCCTCCTAAAGTTGGCATTACTCTGGAAGAGAGCGGGACTTACACCGATTTTTGCAACATCAATATCGGGGGAGTTAAACCTGACGGAAGTGACGGGGTTAATGAAGTATCTTACCTGCTTTTAGATATCATCAAAGAAATGAGATTGTTGCAGCCCAGCACCAATGTGCAGATTAGCCGTAAAAATCCCGAACGATTTGTAAAAAAAGCCGGAGAAATTATTAAGGAAGGCCTGGGCCAGCCCTCTGTATTTAATACAGATGCTGTCATTGAAGAACTGCTCCGTCAGGGAAAAGCAATAGAAGATGCCCGTTGTGGAGGTACCAGCGGCTGTGTGGAAACAGGGGCTTTTGGTAAGGAGGCTTATATCCTGACCGGCTATTTCAATCTGGTTAAGGTCTTGGAGATTACCCTCCATAATGGTATTGACCCGCGGACAGGTAAGAGACTGGGGATAGAATCCGGGAATCCGGCCTATTTTGCTTCCTATGAACAATTAACGGAGGCCTTTAAAAAACAGCTGCAGCATTTTGTGGAGATAAAAATCCGGGGGAATAACGTTATTGAAAAACTCTATGCTCTTTATATGCCGGCGCCTTTTTTGTCTATCCTCATCAGTGATTGTATTGCCGGAGGAAAAGATTATCATAACGGCGGAGCCAGGTATAATACAAACTATATCCAGGGAGTAGGAATTGGGACGATTACCGACTGTTTAGCTGCCCTCAAGACGCATGTTTTTGATAAGAAAACGCTAACAATGACAGGGCTTTTAAATGTGCTGGAAAATAATTTTGCCGGCTTTGTGAAAGAAGAAAAATTATTGCTGAATAAAACGCCGAAATACGGCAATGATGATGATTATGCCGATCATATCATGCAGGAAGTTTTTGATATCTTTTATCATACGGTTAACGGCAGGAAAAATATGAAAGGCGGAGTATACCGCATAAATATGCTGCCAACTACCTGCCATGTATATTTTGGTTCTGTAATCGGCGCTACTCCTGATGGGAGAAAAGCCGGCGAGCCGCTATCGGAAGGGATCTCCCCTGTTCAGGGCGCAGACCGGAACGGCCCGACAGCGGTCATAAAATCTGCAGCTAAAATGGACCATCTGCGTACGGGGGGAACTCTTTTAAATCAAAAATTTACTCCTCAGCTCTTGGAAGGGGAAGAAGGAATCGCTAAATTAGCCCATTTGATCCGGTCCTATTTTAAGTTGGACGGTCATCATATTCAGTTCAATATTGTTAGCGCCGCTACCCTGAGAAAAGCTCAGCAGGAGCCGGAGAAGTACCGGGATTTAATCGTACGGGTGGCCGGTTATAGTGACTATTTCCAAAATTTAAATAAAAAACTTCAGGATGAGATTATTGCGAGAACAGAGCATAAATCTTTTTAAATAAAAAATTTCCGGAAAAATGTTTAAAGACCTGGCAAACAGGTCTTTTTTACATATTTTTGCAGGAATTTTGTAATCCTGGGTCGAAGTTAAGAATAAAATCCAAGATGATTTAAAAATTTTAGGAATGATCATTTAAATTTTATATTGGTAAAAAGCTGCTGAAAGACGATGTGCGGAACGGAAAAGTAAACTGTAGCTTTCCTTGCCCTAAGATTTGTCCAGTAGTCCGAAACTACTGGTTTTTTTGTTGCTCAAAATGGCGGGGTACCCTAAATGGTCAGAATGCAGTTAAAGGCTAATTGATGAGGAGGGAATTCCGCCAACCTTGACTTTTAACCTTTTGAGCTAGCCGGGCCTCTCCCCTTATGCCGGTTGTACTGTTTGAGATATTTAAGATAATGGTAAGTATTTTGCAGAGTGTTTTTACCTGGAGGTTAAGATGAGCTTTGAGTATATCAATAATAACCAATTATTTACCGGTAAGCATGGAACTTCTTATAACCAGCAGCTCTTGGATATCATAGAATTTTTACCTGATGCTACTTTCGTGGTGGATAGGGAAGGGAAAGTAATAGCCTGGAATTTAGCCATTGAAGAAATGACCGGTATAAAAAAAGCGGATATTTTAGGGAAAAATTTTCAGTCTTATTCGCGGGTCTTTTATGAACAAGAAAGAGAAATGCTTGTTAATCTCCATACTGAGGATAAAGAATATCTTTTACAAAAGTATGACTATTATGAAAAGAAAGGCAATACTTTATTTGCTGAAATCTATCTGCCGGCAGCCTTTGGTAAAAAGGATATCTATATCTGGGCAGCATCTTCTCCTTTATTTGATGCGAAAGGTAATATTGTGGGAGCGATTGAGTCAATTCGGGACATCTCTGAACGAAGAAAAATGGAAAATCAACTTGCCCATATGGCAACCCACGATTTCCTTACTAATGCTCCTAACAGGTATTCTTTAGAGGAGGGACTGCGCTATTCCATTAAGAAAACGGAGACCGGTATTATTAGTGCTTTATTGCTACTTGATATAGATAACTTTAAATTAATAAACGGTACTTTAGGTCATAACGCCGGTGACCGGCTTTTAATATCATTAAGTGAGCTAATTAAAAGAAATTTAAGAACGGCTGATATTCTCTTCAGATTTGGCGGGGATGAATTTGCCGTAATATTGAGAGACGTAACGGAAGACGGGGCCAGAGAAATCGCCGAAACAATACGCAAGACCGTGGAAGAATGGGAATTATGCCTGACAATTTGGGGTACATGTCTGGAGATAACGGTAAGCATCGGGATAGTAATGATTGACGGACGGTTAAACTATGAGAAGCTGTTAAATTATGCAGATACAGCTATGTATAAGGCCAAGGAAGAAGGCCGCAACAGGGCGGTATTTATCCAATCTGAAGAAGATATTGCAACCGAGTACACCGAAACCCGGCGAATTATGAGACTGCTTAAAAAAGCATTGCGGGAAAATTTATTTGTCCTGCAGTTCCAACCTATTATAAGACTGTATGATGCGAAAGAAATCGTACACTATGAGGTACTGATCAGGTTAAGAGGAGAGGATGCGCAGCTTATTTCTCCGGGGGTATTTATTCCGATTGCTGAAAGATATGGCCTAATGCCCCAGATAGACCGCTGGGTCATAAAAAATGCCTTAAGTATCCTCCGGAAAAATACCAGGGTTGGGTTGTTTCTTAATATATCCGGCGTAAGCTTAGGCAATGATGAACTACTAATGGATATTGAGGATATGATTTTGCGAAGTAAAATCGACCCGAAAAGAATCGGATTTGAGGTCACGGAGACTGTTGCCGTAAAAGATTTATTACGGGCTAAAAAATGGATAGAAGGATTGAAGCGTATTGGCTGTAAATTCGCCTTAGATGATTTTGGGATGGGATTTTCCTCCTTCTCTTATTTAAGGACTCTGCCGGTTGATTATTTAAAGCTGGACGGTTCTTTTGTAAGAAATATCACCAAAGATACAACCAATTTTGCTTTAATTGAAGCGATGAATAATATTGCTCATACTCTCGGAAAGCAGACGATTGCCGAATTTGTTGAAAATGAAGAAATTGTTAAGGTGCTGCAAGGGATCGGGGTGGACTATGGTCAAGGCTTTTTTTTAGGGAAGCCGGGAGAGTTTTAATAATAAAGCAAAACGGGCCTGCAGCCCGTTTTTGACTTTTCTATATTTACTGCTCATGATGACATTCGTGACCATGTTCTGTACAGATTTCCCCGGAATCAGTTATTGTGCCTTTGATAAAACCTTCGACAACATTCTGCAGATCTCCTGAACAGCCACGGACTACTTCGATGCCGCATGAGTTTAAGATCCTGACGGCTCCGTCGCCGATACTTCCTGCCAACATCACCGTTACGCCTGTATTGGCCAGGTCTACGGCAATATTGGATTTACAACCGCAGCCAACAGGGGAATCCATTCGTTCTGCATTAATGATTTTCTTAGTTTCGTCCACAGTAAAAATGGTAAAATACTGGCAGTGACCAAAATGATTATCAACTTGATTATTTTGTGATGGTACAGCTATGCGCATTGGTAAGCCTCCTTTGCTTGAATGTATTGGTCATATGTTCAATATATCACATTTCCTTTAGAAAATAAATATCAAAATCGAAATAATGTCTATATTATTTCGATGATCTGCTGAATGTTTGCCCTATGAACCTGTCACTAGAGTTGAATTAGCTACTGCTGCCAATAAGAACCGGGTTTTTTCTTGGGAATGTGAGCAACGCTCTTAATTCCGGGAAAGCCTCAAGGGTCATATTGTAAAAATAAGGAACCCTCTTCAAGGGTTCTTATTTTTATAACGGGAAACCTTATCATTTCGTGGTTATGAAAAGTCCACCAAAAGAGGGAGCTTTGCAAAAAAGAGGCCGGGAAAACTCAAGAAGAACTGCTAAAATTTAGCGGGGATTATTTGCAGGCAATTTTCTTGCCGGTGCAAAAATGAACCGCAGTTTTAATTTTGCACCGGGTACAAGTGGTTTATTTTTACACCGGGGCAGAGTGGGAGCGGATTAATGCCAACCATAAATGTCATTTATGGTTGGCATTAAAATTGCAACATAGTTAATATCAGAAATACGATAGGAGGTGTGGAGAAGAGATTATCCGGTTTTATGTGAAAAAAATAATTTGAAGTCCGGTTTAGGAGGGATTAAGGATGAATGCGTATGGTTATTGGATGTTTGGTCTGGCAATTGCTTATACGGTGCTTTTGATCACAATGAGTCAGATCGCCAAAAAGAAAGCAAAGCAAGGTGAAGATTTCTGGGTCGGGGGCAGAAGTTTCAGCAGGTGGACTGTTGCCTTTTGTATAACAGGCTTATTTTCCGGCTCTACATTTATTTCTATTCTGGAATTATCTTATTTAAAAGGTGTTTCCTCCATGTGGTATGGAGTTGCCGAGTTATCCCATGTCTTAATCATTGCTTTGGTATTAATAGGACCTTTTAGAAAGAAAATGATGGTTACCGTATCAGGATTGATTGGAGATAAATACGGCAGGTGGGCTAAAGGAATAGCCGGAGCGATTACGGCTTTCACTTTTCCAATGTGGTCGGTAGCTACGGCCTTAGCTTTTGCTTCGTGCATTAATGCTTTAACAGGTTTAAATTTAATGGTTTCAGTCATTATAACTGCTGCTTTATTGTATGTTTTTTTACAGGCCGGAGGCATGTACTCCGTTGCTCTGACGCAAACTGCTAATTTCTTTGCATTTTTGCTGATGTTTGCCATAGGCTTCTATGCTTTTGTTCTCAATCCGGGCTTTGACGGTTTGGCGGAATTAGCTTTACAAAAGCCTGAATTGTTTGCTTTGGATACGGTTGGCCTTCAGCAGATTCTGGCTTGGTTCGGGACATTCTGGATCAATGTTCTGCTGGCCCAGGCCGCTTTTCAAATGGCCTTATCCTGTAAAACGGCTGAAGAAGGACGTAAAGGTCTATTTATAGCGGCCGGTTTTAATGTGGTTTTTATTGTTATGGGGGTAATTATCGGTTTAGCCGCCACCACGGCTGTTCCAGGGGTAGCCAGGGGTTTAGTGGCTGTGCCTACTTATTTAATGCAGACACTACCGGCTCCCTTAGTAGGATTGTTTACTCTGGGAATCTGGGCTTGTGCTTTAGGATGGGGGGCTCCCTGCCAGTTCTCCGGTGCTACCAGCCTAGGTAAAGATGTGGGCATTGCCTTAAATCCCCGGGCTACCGATGCGGATTTAGTTAAATATACCAAGTGGTCACTGGCTTTATTAACAGGCTTAATGGTTATTTTTGGTTTTCTGCGTTCGGAGCAGGCCGCGTGGTGGAATATTTTTGCCTGGACTGCCCGCAACGGCGCAACCTTTGCTCCTGTGGTCACGGCACTATTCTGGCCTTTGGCTAAAAGACGGGGGGCTGTTTCCGCTCTGATCGCAGGTTTTGCCGCCGGTTTATTATGGAACCACTTAGGCGGCTGGGCAGTGAATAATTTTTATCTCAATACTCATCCTGTATGGGTGGCAATGACAGCAAATATCATTACCATGACAATTTTCTCTCTGGCTGAAGGAAACTGGAGGTTTACCAAAGACGTAGGGAGCCGTAAGAATGTAGGCTACATAGGTTTAGGAGGGGCAGTTGTTTTCCTCTTGACAAGTATTTATAAATTCACCTGGTTATTCCAAAACGGTTTGCTGGGTATGTTCTTATTTTTAGCTGTTTTAGGGATATGGTTGATGACGATGGCTTTTACCGTTTCGGCTACAGAAGAGCTTGATTCTGACAATGCAGCAGCTCAAACAGTGTAATTTATTTGGTGAATGAGAAAGGAGTGCTTTAAATGGCTGTTATAAAAATCAAGTGGGAAGGTAACATGAATTTCCGGGGATATGACTCTGAGAACCGAGAGGTTTTAATGGACGCCGCGGAGATTTACGGCGGATTAAATAACGGAATCAGACCTATGCAGCTGATGTTAATCTCTTTAGGCGGCTGTACGGCCATAGAGGTGGGGAACGTATTAAATAAGATGCGGGTTTCCTACGAGGAATTTAAAGTCGAAGTACAGGGGGACAGGGCGGATACTATTCCCAAAGTATTTACAAGGATTAAAGTAAAATACATTATTAAAAGCGGGGATGTGACTCCGGAAAAATTAACCAGGGCCATCAAGCTGGGCGGGGAATACTGTTCGGCTGCCAATATGCTCAAGCAGGCCTGTCCTGTCGTTTATGAATATGAATTAAACGGAACGGTATATAAATATCAGGAGAAACAAGAGTCCTCCGGCACTGCCGGCTAAATTAAGGGGGCCCAGGCTTTGCGTCTGGGCTTTTCGAATTCCTGGAAGATATGTAATTACAGCTGCGGAGAATATGCCTTTCTTAATTGCAGGAGTTTAGAGTTTTTAGGCTAATTAATAAAAATATGCTAGTCTCAAAAGGAGTGGGAGTGAGTGCAATGAGGGTTAAGCAGGTAATGTACGACCGCCCTGAAACATTACACTATAGTAAAACTATTGCCGATGCCTTAGAGGTTTATAAAAGGAATCAGGTAAATTGTTCGCCAATTATTAATGATGATAAGCAGGTTGTGGGGATATTAACGGTTTTTCGTGTTTTGGATTCAATCAAAGCAGGGGCAAATTTCACAACTAAGATCGCGGATATTATGGATACAAATTTAGTAAGTGTTGACGAAGATGCTTTCTTTGAAGAAGTCTGTGAGATGCCCATCGAACGCTTATTGGTTCTAGATAAGCAGAATAAACTAGTGGGGGTTTTAACACGGCTTGAACTGATCAATAAAGTATATAATGCCTTCGACTCAACAGAAAGAGAACTGCAAGTAATTTTACAATCCATTCAAAACGGCATAGTCGCTTTTAATACGGAAGGGATAATATCTCATTTTAATTCGGCGGCAGAACAAATCACCGGTTTTCAAAAGGATTATGCCTTAGGGAAAAAAATTGATGCAATATTCGGAGGGACCGGTCTTTTAAGCGTTTTTAACAAAGGTATTGGTTACCATAAACAGAAGTTAGGTAAGAGCATGGTAATCGTAAAGAGCAGCCCTATTTTAAAAGAGGGTAAAAAGCTGGGTACTGTTCTGGTCATTCAGGATATTTCCGAAATCGAACATATTTCCCAGGAACTGGATAGCATCAAGACTCTCAATAAAGAGCTGGAAAGTATTATTGAATCTTCATCTGAAGGCATTCTGGTTACAGACGGAAAGGGAAATGTTTTGTACGAAAACTCCAATTTTTCATTGATTTTGAACGCATTTCATATCTATTCTTTTAAAGGGGAAAATCTCAAAGATTATATAAGTGATGAAGAGCAGGAAATATATGAGCTTTTTCAACGGATGCTCAAGACCGGCAAGACTTCCTCCCAAGTCTTGCCCGGATTATGCGGGAGAGAGCTAATCATTACCACTACGCCCATCAAAGATGATAATCATGTGATCGTTAGAACAATCTTTAACTTTAAAGATATGTCGGAAATTAACCGGCTGCGGGACGAAGCGGCGAGAAATTTCCAGGAACTAAGAGCTCTGAGGGCCCAGCAATTTGCAGACGGCAATATTATCATTCAGAGTGCCCCGATGGTAAAGCTACTGAATCAGGTAAAAAGAATTGCAGCTGTTGATTCTACTGTCTTAATTACCGGTGAATCAGGTGTAGGTAAAGAGGTAATCGCCAAGCAAATCCATTTGAACAGCTTAAGGGCTAATGAGCCGTTCATCCAGATAAATTGCGGAGCAATTCCTGACAACTTGCTAGAATCGGAATTATTCGGTTATGAAAAAGGTGCCTTTACAGGAGCCAGCAGGGAGGGCAAGATTGGTATGTTTGAAGTCGCTGATCAAGGAACCCTGTTATTAGATGAAATCGGCGAAATGCCGCAGAATTTACAGGTAAAACTATTAAGGGTGCTCCAGGAGCAGGAAATTTACCGCATTGGTGGTATAAAACCCGTTAAACTCAATGTTAGAATACTTGCCGCTACCAATAAAGAGCTGGAAGTAATGGTCAGAGAGAAAAAGTTTAGAGAAGATCTATATTACCGTTTAAATGTTGTACCAATCAAGATCATGCCTCTCAGAGAAAGAAAAGAAGATATTTTACCGCTAGCAATCCATTTTCTGGGCAAAGTAAATCAAAAATATAACCGGAACTGCAAATTAAGTCAGGAAACCTGTTATTTACTGGAACAATATTCCTGGCCCGGTAATGTCAGGGAACTTATCAATATTATTGAGCGCTTGGTTATCATGTCGGAAGATCATGTAATTACACCGAATTATTTACCGGAAACTTTTGGTTATCGAAGTTCCTTTGCGCACAATACGGAAAAAGACGACCTGCAAATAATGTCCCTGCACGAAGCCCGGGAAAACATGGAAGCAGTAATGATCAAGAAAGCTTTAGAGAAATATGGGAGTTTAAGACCTGCCGGTAAAGCATTGGGTATATCCCATTCCACTCTTTTGCGCAAAGCCAGGCATTATGCGATAACGGTGCAAGAATAAACCACCGGTACAAAAAGGCTGGATAAAGTCTTTTTAAAAATTATATTTTAGATAAAGAGAGGTATAGCTACTTTATCATTCTGGGTAGAACTGCGGCTGCTGTAGACGCTGCGGTTACAAAAAACCTGAGCTTGCTCAGGTTTTTTGGCATGTAAATTGCAATATTTAAATTTAGACCAGTCATTTGATTATCTGAATTTTGAGGAGGAGCTTGTGATGAAATTTAGTGAAAACCATATTTGGGTAGACAGCCGGCTTAGTACGGCAGGTATTTCCGATTATGCGCAAAATTCTTTAGGAGATATTGTGTATATCGATTTACCTGAAGTCGGTCAAGTATTTCATAAAGGGGCGCAATTTGGTTCAATTGAATCGGTTAAATCAGTTTCCCCTCTCATTGCCCCTTTACAGATGAAAGTATTGGACGTTAATGAGATTCTGGAAAATGAGCCGGAACTGATCAATACCAATCCCTATGGAAAAGGGTGGATGGTTAAAATTGAAGTTATGAATAAAGAAGAGCTAGGGGAATTATTACCGGAAGAAGATTATTTAGCGCAAATGGAGAACTAGCTAAAATTGTATGGCTAGTTTTATCTGACCCTGTTATTGCTATAAATTTAAAGAGCAGCAGAGATGCTAATAAATATAAGATTTCAGAGAGGATAATATTCCTGGGCGAAAAGAACTTGCATGATATTTTGGAAGTTCTTTTCTTTTTAAAAAATACTTTTTATGGAATTTATGCATAGAAAAATATTTAGAGGCAGACAATATCCTTTGTAAAATAACTAAAGGAGTGGTTTTTTATGGCGGCAAATTTAGGTGCACATGAGGTTATGGAATTACATGAGGTTCTGAGTAACGTGATTAACGGGATCAACCAATTCGAACTTTACCGGCCTCATGTCAGAGACCAGCAGTTAGGCTCAATTTTAGACAAGCAGCTGCAGTTTATGACTCAGGAATATAATAATATGATTCAATCCTTAAACCAGCAGGGGATAACTATGGGTTCTCCTTATAATTCCCCTAAGATGGTAAATCCTCAGTATGGACTGCATAATCCCCAGCCCCAAAGTCCCAATGCATCTGCAAACCAACTGGATGACAGAGATATTGCCGGTGGAATGCTGGGATGTGCCAAGTCAGCGGCAATTTTAAAAACCATTGCGGCTTTAGAATGTGCCGACCCCAATCTGAGAAGACTGATTCAGCAAGGTTCTCAGAACTGCTCGGAAATGGCCTATGAGACCTGGCAGTATATGAATCTAAAGGGATATTATCAGGTACCGACGATGAAACAAATGACAACAAATACGATGACTACCAGCTATACGACTTCG
This sequence comes from Peptococcaceae bacterium, assembly GCA_049366715.1. GTDB lineage: Bacteria > Bacillota > Peptococcia > Peptococcales > BICA1-8 > JBMNCQ01. The sequence goes on from JBMNCQ010000016.1 coordinate 20,131, forward strand.
CCAACGGCTAATATGGAACAAGCACCGGCAATAAGTATGGAAACATCTAATCATTATTCCAACAGACAGATGTAAATACTAAAGAACCCCCTAGTCTTTGCAAAGCAAAGGCTAGGGGGTTTTTTAAGGTTTAGTGTCTCCGGGTGGTTAATGAATGGCCTTTTTCTTAAATCTTCCCCCCATAACTTCATGAACTGAGCTAATCGTAACAAAAGCATTGGGATCTATTTCATTAATAATATTTTTTAATTTAGCCAGCTCCAAGCGGGTTATTACAGCGTATAAAACACTTTTCGCTTCTTTAGAATAGCCGCCTTTGCCTTCTAAAAAGGTGATGCCTCTTCCCAGTCTGGCCATCAATGCATCAGCAATTTTTTCCGGTTGGTTAGTAATAATGATTACCGACTTAGTTTCATTTAATCCTTCGATAGTAATGTCGATGACTTTAAAGGCAATAAAATAGGTGATTAAAGAATACATTGCCTTATCCCAGCCAAATACCAGTCCGGCACTTCCTAAGATAAAAACATTGAAAAACATGATGATTTCCCCTATTGAAAAACCTGATTTTCTATCCAAGATAATGGCAATAATTTCGGTCCCGTCTAACGATCCGCCGTACCTTATAATAATGCCCACTCCGATTCCCAGGGTAATGCCCCCGAAAATCGAAGCTAAAAGTATGTCCTTTGTTACCTCGGAAATGGGATGAAAATAGGTAACCCAGCAAGATAAGGATACAATTGAAAACAGCGTGTGAAATGCGAAGGTTTTACCAATTTGCTTGTAACCAACGATAAGAAAAGGTAAATTTAATAGTACAATAAATAATCCCAGCTTTAATTTGCTTAAATGGCTGAGAATTATAGATATACCGACAATGCCGCCGTCAATTACATTGTTAGGAACAAGAAAGATTTCTAAGCCGACAGCTGCTAAAATTGCACCAATATGCATAAAAAAATACGGTGTTAGGGACTGCTTTGCTTTCCTGAGCTTTTTCTTCACTTAAATTCCCCCAAATTTCCAGGATTGCTGATTATTTTAAGAAAATTACACCGGATGATTAGTTGATATATATATATTGACCGTAAAAATATCAGCGGATTTCCGGTAAATTTAATTTATTCTTTAATTAGATGATTATTTAGATTGATTTCTAGCTGCTTTGTTTAAGTACTAATATTATATAAACTTAAATATGATTAGTCTATAGAGTTTCCCGGTCTGTTCGGCAGATAATAATTATCTTGCTACGATAGAACGGCTATATGCACGGCTTTTTAGAAAAAGCTTAACTTAACGGTATTTTAGATATCAGGTGTATTTTAGCAGCAGTTATCTCTTAAAGGTTTTTCTGAATTTTCGTCTAATAGTAATTTAGAAAGATTTTCTAACATTTTAGAGTGGTAAAGATTTTAACCTGGAGGAGGTGCAGAACCCTGATTACCGGTCTAACCCTGCCGGCTAGCGGGATGGGTAAATATTCAGGGATCCTATGTCGAAAAAACACAAAGTTGCTTTTATTGCGCCTTATCCGCAAATGGCTAAGGTGGCCAAGGAAATAAGTAATGAGTTTTCCCTGGATGTTAGCATCGAGGTGACGGCTGATTTAACTGAAGCTCTGAAATTTGCTAAGTCATCAGCGGGAAAAGTTGATGGGATTATTTGCAGAGGAGGGACTGCCTTAAAATTAAAAAAATACTTAGATATCCCCATCATTGAATTAAAAGTGACTTTATTTGATATCATCAGAGCTTTAACCCAAGCCAAATCTTATGGGCAGGAAATTGCAGTAGTCGGATTTTCAAATATAATTTATGGAGCCCGGAATCTTTCGGAAGCTTTAGGAATGAACATCTCCGAAATCGCAATTGATAGTGATAAAGATTGTGAGCAAGCTCTCGAAAGAGCGCAGGCTTTGGGCATTAAAGTTATTGTAGGCGGAGCTATTACTGTAACTTCTGCCGAAAGAAAGGGAATTAAAGGGGTCCTCATTACATCAGACAGCAAAGAGGCCGTTTTTAATACCTATGATGAAGCCCAAAGAATCTTGGATATCCGTCAAAAGGAATTGACAAAGACGAAGCAGATGGAGACGATTTTGAATTTAACTTACGGGGGAATTATTGCTGTTGATGATATAGGCAGAATAACGCTCTTCAACCCGGAAGCGGAAAAATTAACGGGAATTCATGCTGCAAAAGTGTTAGGCAAAAGAATTGATCTTGTGCTGCCTAATTTAGGGCTGGGGGAAGTTATGAAAAAAAAGAGCGCAGAAATAAATCAATTCCTCCAAATCAAGAGGGATTATTTTGTGGTGCATAGGATGCCGATAATAGTAGACGGAATTGCTACGGGGGCAGTGGCGACTTTTCAGCGGCTGGACCAAATTCAATCCGTCGAAAGAAAAGCCAGGAAGGAGCTAATGCAGAAAGGACATGTCGCCCAAGCTACATTTGCTGCAATTATCGGGAGCAGTGAAGAGATCAAAGTGGCCAAACAGACGGCAGATAATTTCAGTAAATATGAGTTGCCGGTAATGCTCACCGGTGAAACGGGCACCGGTAAAGAGCTTTTTGCCCAAAGCATGCATAATTCCAGCTTACGGGAGGACGGGCCTTTTGTTGCTGTTAACTGTGCCGCTCTACCGGTCAATCTTTTAGAAAGCGAATTGTTTGGTTATGTAGAGGGAGCTTTTACCGGAGCCAGAAGCAAAGGCCGCTCCGGATTGTTCGAGCAGGCCCACGGCGGCACACTTTTCTTAGATGAGATTGGAGAAATTCCCATAAATATTCAAGCCAGGTTGTTAAGAGCTATTCAGGAAGGGCAAATTCAGAGAATCGGTGATGATAAGTTAATCTCGGTAAAAGTAAGGATAATCGCAGCAACAAATAAGAATCTGAAGGCTATGGTAGAAAAGGGTGGGTTTAGGGCAGACCTTTACTATAGAATCAATGTCTTAAATGTTTTTATCCCGCCCCTACGGGAACGTAAAGCTGATATTCCGATTTTAATTAATTATTTTATTAACCGGTGTTCGGACCGCTTTAAATGGCATATTGCTAAAATTGAAGAAGCTGCTTTGCAGGTGCTTTGTGATTACGATTGGCCTGGAAATGTCCGGGAGCTGCAGAATGTCATCGAAAAGCTGGTAATACTTAAGCAAGGTTCCTTAATCACCACCGCTGATGTGAGGGACTCGCTGTCTAAAGATGCTCCGCCGGTCAGTATGGATTTAAATCTTGATTTACTAATTAAAAACACTATCATAAGTGCCCTGAAAAAGTGTGGTAATAATAGGACGGAGGCTGCTAAAATTTTAGGTATTAACCGCAGTACCCTGTGGAGAAAACTAAAGGAGTACCAGATTTCGGAGTGAGGCGGTGTATTATGCAACAATAGTTGCAAATTGCAATACACGGCAGGAGCTTAGTAAATCAAAGTTAAAGGCAGGGGCGTTGCAATATGCAGCGCTCCTGCCTTTGTTATGAAAGTCATATTTTCAGCAGGGGTATGACAAGAGCGGACGTGTGAGTTAAGAAGAAACTTTATAATAGCCGTCTATAGGCTGTGGTCCTGGTTTTCCTGAGATCAGCAATTATGTCCGGATCCAGGTTCTGGTTCGGGAAAGCCGGTTTAACTTAAGGTTGATCACCGGCATTAAATTTGCATAATATTTCAGTTTAGAAATGTTACCGGTCTTGATCACGATATTTTGCCAAAGGAGGTTTTCTTAGTGAGTGAAATGACACCGCGGGAAAGAGTACTGGCTGCATTAAAAAGGGAAGCAACGGACCGGGTTCCCTGGGTAGAAAATTATATTCATACCAGTCTGATTAATAAAATCATCGGTTATCAAGTGACTCCTCTTAAAGGGTCCCGGATCGCTGTAGAAATTCATGAAAAACTTTGCGTGGATAACTTAACCTATGATTTTCGCCCGCCTGACTATGCTGTTACAGAGAGGCACGGCGATCTGGAAATGATTGTAGAGGGCAAGCTGAGAACTTGGGAAGATCTGAAGAAAATGCAGGAATGGCTTCCTGACCCCGATGATGAGTCCTTTTATTGTGATGCCCGGGAACTTTTGCGGCAAAAAGGAGATTATGCGGCTGTAGCCACTATCCGGTTAGGGATAGCTAACGTTTACAACAGCATGGGCTATGAAAATTTTATCTATGCCCTTTACGATAATCCTGAATTTATAACTGCTGCCTTGGAAGTATTTGCGGATTGGTCCGGTAAAGTAATCGAAAGAGTAAATGAAATGGATTTTGATATTGTCTGGATTTCGGAAGACATTGCTTTTCAATCAGGTCCTATCGTTACTGCAGAACAGTATGAAAAGTACATCTTTCCTTATGCCAAAAAACTAGCAGATAAAATCCGGTTCCCTAAGATATATCATTCCGACGGAAATTACCTGCCTGTTTTAGATTATATATTGCAATATAACCCCAGTGCGATAGCTAATCTGGAACCGCCGGCAATGGATATCTTCAGTTTGAAGAAAAGTCACGGGGATAAAATATCTTTACTTGGCAATATCGACCTTCATTATACTTTGACCAGAGGTACCGAAGAGGAAACGATTGCAGAAGTTAAAGAAAAAATTGAACGTGTAGGGGAAGGCGGCGGCTATCTTATCGCAAGTTCCAGCGGATTGGCCGCCTATTGCAAACCTGAGAATGTTCTGGCCATGAATGATACTATTTTAAAATACGGTTACTACAAATAAGGAGGCCAAATCAATGATTATCGATAAAATTAAGGAAAGTATAGCCAAGGGGGATGCTTCCGCCTGCGTAGAACAGATTGAACAAGCACTACTAGCAGGACTGCCCTGGGTCGATATTTTAGATAATGCCTTGGTAACTGCAACGCTGGAAGCAGGCGAAAGGTTTAAACGGAGTGAGATTTATGGACCGGAAATGTTCATTTCTGCCCGGGCTATGCACAAAGGGTTGCAACTATTATGCAAAAAGGCCTGCAAGTATTCGAACCTCATATAAGAGCAGGTGAAAGGAAATATCTGTCCCAAATGGTTTATTATCCTTAGCGGAACGGAATTACAATTACCCGATGATTCCGGATCCGCCTGTGATGTATGTGCCGCAGAAAAAATGCACCTTTAAGAATCTCTTTGGTAAGTGGAAATGTGATCCTTTTAAAACTAAAGGAAAATCACATGGAAAGCAGATTTAGAATTGTCGTATTAGATAAAAAACAAATGTCTGCTGCCTGGGGGATAATACCGGGAAAAGGTTCTTTTTACTATCTTTTTACATATATCTTTTAATTAATACAAAGATATATGAGGGGGGATAGCGTGAGCGGCAAGTTAAGAGAGTTTTTCCCGGGAGGTAATACTTCCTGCGGCTTTCATTCTTTTTATGATTTCATTATCGATAAAGATGCGACGCAGATATTATACTTAATAGAAACGATTTGCCAAATTCAACGCAAATATTCAAAATAGATTATGCGGTTACTCGGATAAAGTCAACTTTAATATATTGCCCTTTTGATAGACGGTAAAATATGTTTATTCAAAAGGGCAGATTTTATTAAATGGATATAACATTGATAAAAAACATCTTGACCGAAAGAGGTCTTATTGTTACTCAGTGATAATAAAACCTCTTTTTGTTTAGTGTGTCCTGCTAAGTTGTACCACAATCACCGGTTTGTAAATTGACCTCTTTCTTCAATGATTCAGTAGTAGCTAAAGTAAAAATTTTAAATTCTAGAATGCTGGCAATTGTAACTTCTGAAAACAAGGCAGGTTTATAATCAAAAATAGATGCTAAAAATATAATTTATAAAACCAGATATTTATATTGAATCTTAGAGTTAGAAGGGATTTTTTACGAATTGTTGAATTAGTTTATGGATAGTTGATAATTAGGAAAGGGGGAGTAAAATGCGAATAGAAGGATTACGAGTGCGAAACTTTAAGATTTTTAAGGATTTGCATCTGACGGATTTGCCTGACTTGGTCGTAATTTTAGGCGCTAATGGTTCTGGAAAGTCTACTTTATTTGATGTTTTTGGTTTTTTGCATGATGCATTAATTGATAATGTACGGGCGGCTTTAACAAAGCGTGGTGGATACAAAGAGGTTATTTCAAGAGATCAGGATGGACCAATAGAGTTTGAAATTAAATTCAGACCCGAAAAAGAAGAACCGCTAGTGACATATGTCCTTCATATTGGCTTAGACGAAAAAGGACTACCGGTGGTTGCTAAAGAAGTTCTAAAGTATCGTAGAGGCCAAAAAGGAAAACCATGGCATTTTTTGGATTTCTCGTTTGGTTCTGGTACTGCTATTATAAATGAAAGTGAATATGGGAGGCAGGGAGTTCAGGAACAAAGAGAAGAGCAGAAACTTGATTCGCCAGATATTCTTGCTATAAAAGGGTTAGGGCAGTTTCAGAAGTTTAAACAAGTAGCTGCTTTTAGGAGATTCATAGAAGGCTGGCATGTATCGGATTTTCGTGTTCAAGCTGCTCGTGCTAGTCAGGATGCTGGATATGCAGAACATCTATCAACAACCGGGGAAAACCTTCCACTTGTAGCTCAGTTTATGTATGAGCATTATCCTGATAGATTTAACAAGGTTCTCAGAAAAATGGAACAACGTGTCCCGGGTGTTACATCTGTCAAAGCTGCTGAAACGGAAGATGGTCGGATAGTCTTGAAATTTCAAGATGGTTCTTTTAAAGACCCTTTTGTAGCAAGATATGTTTCTGACGGGACAATAAAAATGTTTGCATACTTGTTGTTATTGAATGATCCGAAACCACATCCTATTTTATGTATTGAAGAACCGGAAAGTCAATTGCATCCACAACTATTATTTGAACTTGCAGAGGAATTTAAAAATTATGCACAATTCGGAGGTCAAGTATTTATTACAACCCATTCACCGGACTTTGTTAACGGTGTTAATCTTGAGGGACTTTTTTGGTTAACTAAGGAAAATGGATTTAGCATAATTAGGAGGGCGTCCCAATATGAATTATTACGTAATTTGGTTGCTGAAGGAGATCTTCCGGGTTATTTGTGGAAGCAAGGTTTGTTTGAAGGAGCGGGGCCAAGATGAAACAGCTAGTATTTCTCTTAGAAGAACCATCAATGAAGGAACTTTTAGATATAATTTTACCTAAGATACTGCCTAATGATGTTATGTTTTTAACAATTCCTCATGAAGGTAAAAGTGACTTAGAGAAATCTATACCTCGGAAACTTCGTGCATTTCGCACACCCGATACAAAGTTTGTAGTTTTACGTGATCAAGATAGCTGGGATTGTCATTTGGTTAAGGATAGGTTAGTGACGCTATGTGCTGAGGGTGGAAGACCAGATACCTTAGTAAGGGTTGTTTGTCATGAATTAGAATCTTGGTTTTTAGGAGATCTTTTAGCGGTTGAAGCTGGGTGTAAAATAACTGGTATTTCTCGCTTGCAAGAAAAAGTCAAGTACAGAAATCCAGATGATATAGCCAGACCTTGTGAAGAGTTAATGCGCTTGGTACCAGATTATCAAAAATTATCAGGTGCACGTGATATTGCTGAACATTTGAATATTGAGAATAACCGTTCTACTAGTTTTAGAATATTTGTAAGTGGTGTTAGAAGAATGACATGTGCATCTTAGCCATAAATGATTCTTGGACGTAACAGATGCAAATGAAAACTTACGAAGTTTGCTTATAAATTTTTATTCTTTTTACTATCTTTTTACATATATCTTTTAATACAAAGATATATGAGGGGGGATAGCGTGAGCGGCAAGTTAAGAGAGTTTTTCCCGGGAGGTAATACTTCCTGCGGCTTTCATTCTTTTTATGATTTCATTATCGATAAAGATGCGACGCGTATTTTCTGTATTAAAGGAGGACCGGGCGTAGGCAAGTCAACATTTATGAAGGCAATTGGTCAGGAAATGCTGTCCAGAGGTTTTGAGGTGGAATATCATAACTGTTCTTCTGACAATAATTCTTTGGACGGCTTGGTTATTCCGGCTTTGCGGATTGCCTTAATCGACGGGACCGCACCCCATATTGTTGATCCTAAAAATCCCGGAGTTGTTGATGAGATCATTCATCTTGGTGATTTTTGGGATGAAAAGGGGCTGAAGGAAAATAAGGCCGAAGTTTTGGAGAGCAATGCCCGGGTAGGACGTCTTTTTAAAATTGCGTACAGCAGCCTGAAGGAAGCCAAGGTTATCCATGATGAATGGGAAAGCTATATCGTAGAGAGTATGGATTTTGCACCTGTTAATAAGATAACGCGTTATGTAGCCCAAGAAGTATTCACAGATGTGGAACCTGATTTCAGCAAAGTTGCCCGGTCAAGACATCTTTTTGGCAGTGCCATAACACCTCAGGGGGCTGTCAATAAGCTGGCCAGTATCTTAATTGATGTGGATAGTGTTTATGTATTAAGGGGTGAACCGGGAACGGGAAAAGCTACCTTTATTAAAAAGATGCTGGATAAGGCTCAGGAAATTGGTATTGATACGGAAGTCTATCATTGTCCTCTTGATCCTGAGAAGATAGATTTTCTGGTTATCCCTAAGCGAAAAGTTGCTTTTATAAATGGAACAGAACCTTTACAGACAGACTTAAATAAATTCAATACTACGGAAATTGATTTTGATCAGTTTTTAGACCCTGATATTTTGGATCAATATGAAAAAGAGATCGATTCATGTAAAGAGCGTTTCTGGGATGCTTATAATAGGGCCATATTTTATATAGGAGAGGCCAAGCGCGTTCATGATGAGCTGGAGGAATATTATATACCTAATATGGACTTTTCTGCCATCAATGGGAAAAGGGATGAGATATTACAAAAAATTTTAACTTATGCTCAGGAGCTGCTAGAATAAGATGTGAAAAATTGTCTGAACGACAAAGACCAAAATCCTTACATCCGGATGTAAGGATTTTGGTCTTTGTCGTTAAATTGTGAAAGTTTTTTTGCAGCCGGAGAGTTCTTTAATTGCTTTCGGCCGGGTTTGACAGTACGATCTTTCGTTCAGAGGGTACAGGATGGATATTAACATTATCGGCAGTGACTACGGAAGTATTCATTAAGAATTCTCCATATGCCGACATACCATGTTCACCTAAATCTAATCCTTCAATTTCTTCTTCGTTACTTACCCGTAAGCCGAGCGTAGCGTCGAGAATTTTTGCCGCAATGAAGGTAACTGTTACTGTCCAGATGAATACCGCTGCTACTCCCGTAGCTTGAATTCCCAGTAATGTTAAGCCGCCGCCGTAAACAAGCCCGCCGTCTACCGCAAAAATACCGATTAATAATGTTCCTAAAGCACCGCATATTCCATGAACTGAGATTGCCCCAACAGGATCGTCGATTTTTATTACGCTGTCAAAAAATGTTACGGCAATGACCAGCATTATCCCTGCAATGGCTCCGATTGCGATTGCCCCCAGAGGGGATACAACCAGTGCACCGGCTGTAATGGCAACCAGACCTGCCAGAGCACCGTTTAAAGTGAAGGTAATATCCGGTTTGCCATATTTTATCCAGGAGTAAATCATCGAACTGATGGTACCGCTGGCAGCAGCCAGAATAGTGGTAGTAGCAATCAATGTAATATCATCATAGGCATTTCCGGATAAAGTACTGCCGGGGTTAAAGCCAAACCAGCCGAACCAGAGCACTAATACACCCAGAGTTCCTAAAGGAATATTATGACCGGGAAGTGCATTTACTTTACCGTCTTTATCATATTTCCCAATCCGGCTTCCTAATAAGTAAGCGGCTATTAGTGCCGACCAGCCGCCAACGCTATGAACGACAGTGGAGCCTGCCAGGTCGATAAAACCTAAATTTGCCAACCAGCCGCCCCCCCAGATCCAATGACCGACTACAGGATAAGTCAAACTGGTTACGACAATTGCCAAACTTAAATAAGCTGCAAACTTTATTCTTTCGGCAACTGCACCGGAGACAATGGTAGCCGAGGTAGCGGCAAAAACTGCCTGGAAGAACCAAAAACCAAGGGTCGGGATACCAAAATCATAGTCACCGAAACCTTTTACCAGAAAACCGCTTGTTCCGATCAATCCGGCTAAATCAGTGCCAAACATAAAAGCAAAGCCTATTATAAAGAATGCGATTACACCTATTGCAATTGTCAGCATATTTTTCATTAAAATATTTACGGTATTTTTAGAGCGGGTAAAGCCGATCTCTACTAAAGAGAAGCCTGCATGCATAAAGAAAACTAAAAAACCGGCAAGCATTACCCACATTGTATCAATGGCTATTGTTACTTCCGCCAAGCTCTCGGCGGCAAACGCCGGTACTGCCAAAAATAACAGTGTCAGCACACATAAAATAGTAATTGATTTTTTCATTCACTTTCTCCCCTTTTGGATTTACGCAAATTATCTATGATCTGTTTATTAAATTGCTTTTTCACCTTTTTCACCTGTTCTGATACGGATGGCGTTTTCGATATTGCTGATAAATATTTTCCCGTCGCCTATTTCGCCGGTCCGTGCTTTTGTCATAATCGTTGAAACGATATCGTCGATAATTTCATCAGGTACTACAATTTCTACTTTGATTTTAGGAAGCAGGTTTACCGTATAGGTGCTGCCCCGGTAGACTTCTGTTTTTCCTTTCTGCATCCCGCAGCCGATGACATTAGTTACTGTCATCCCTTGAATTCCATATTCACCTAATGCTTCTTTGACATCCTCCAACTTGGACGTTCTAATAATGCACTCAACTTTTTTCATATAAATTCACCCCGCATCATTATATATTTACAGAAGTATTTTTCATTGTAAATCCTGCATAAGCTTCCATTCCGTGCTCGCCAATGTCTAAGCCGAGAGCTTCTTCTTCTTCACCTACACGTAAGCCCATAGTAGCCTTAAGCGTACCGAATAGTATTAAGGCAGTGACAGCAGTCCAAACAAAAACGGCCACAATCCCTATTATTTGTGTAACAAGCAAACTGGCTCCGCCACCATAAAACAGGCCGCCGTCAACAGCTAAAAGTCCTACCATAGCAGTTCCGTATGCCCCGCAGACACCGTGAACGGAAATAGCACCTACGGGATCGTCGATTTTGGCGACTTTATCAAAGAATTCAACGGAAAGAACGACTAAAACGCCTGCACCTAAACCAATGATAGCTGCTCCTACGGCACTTACCGATGCACAGCCTGCAGTAATGGCAACCAGGCCTGCCAGTGCGCCGTTTAAGGTTAAAGAAACGTCAGGTTTCCCATATTTGAGCCAAGTGAAAATCATAGTAGCAACTGCTCCTGCTGCAGCGGCTAAATTTGTAGTAACGGCGATCAGGGCGATATCAAGGTTAGTACCTGCAACTGTACTACCCGGGTTGAAGCCGAACCAGCCAAACCAGAGTATGAAGACACCCAGAGCGCCTAAAGTAATATTGTGACCAGGGATAGCGGTAGGTTTCCCTTCTTTGGTGTATTTCCCGATCCGGGGTCCTAAAAAGTATGCGCCCACTAAGGCTGCCCAGCCGCCTACCGAGTGAACAACGGTAGAACCTGCAAAGTCAACCATTCCACGTTCTGTAAGCCAGCCGCCGCCCCAGATCCAGTGACCGACAACGGGATAAATCAGAGCTGAAATGACGACACTGTAAACTAAATAAGAGATAAACTTGGTTCTTTCGGCCATAGCTCCGGAAACGATAGTTGCAGCAGTTGCCGCGAATACAGTTTGGAAGATTAAAAATGCCCAGATGGGAATAGATAATCCCAAATGTTCGAAATTATCGGAAATTGCAAAGCCACTCGTGCCGATCAGGCCGGCTTTGTCTATTCCAAACATAATCCCGAAACCAATTAACCAGTAAATTAAAGAGCCGCAAGCAAAATCCATTAAATTTTTCATAATAATGTTGGCTGCGTTCTTAGCCCTGGTAAAACCAGCTTCTACCATCGCAAATCCGGCTTGCATGAAAAATACCAGAAATGCTGCCAGCAATGTCCAGACGGTATCAATTGCTACGGCGTTGCTTTCGGCAGTAGGACCGTCGGCTAAAGCCATTCCCGGCAATGCCAGTAAGGCTAAAACAATAAAAACGGTAATAAGTGCTTTCTTTGACATAAAAATCTCTCCTTTTTTGGTTTTTGGGGGGGTTAAAAAAATAAAACGCCCATAACCCTGCTCAAGAGGAGAACAGAATCATGGACGTCTTCGCCCGAAAATCATATGCTGTTTTATAATGAGTTTCCAAAAAGTTTCCTTAAAAATTTATTAAATCATTAAATGCTGCAATTGAAGCTTTTTTATAACGAATAGGAAAGGATAGATTTCCTTGATATTTCATTTTCCGTAAATGAGTTTCAAAAAAGTTTCCTTAAAAATTTATTAAATCATTAAAATACCATCATATTGAAGTTTTTTACAATTCGTTAAGTATTTTCTGAGCGATTGCCTTTAAAGGAACACCTGTTTCCATACTTTTCCTTTGCAGGAAACGATGGGCTTCCGGCTCAGTCATCCCCTTTTTATTCATCAATAATTCTTTAGCCTGACCGACCTTTTTCTTTTCTTTCAGAGACTCATTAAGTTTAATGATTTTTTGTTCCAGTTCAGAGATTTTCTTGTAGCTGGCTGTCGTCGTTGTTAGTGCTATGCGAAATTGCTCTTCGGAGAAAGGAGGCACTAAATAAGTAGATGCATATGCTTCCTTACTAATAATATCCTCCACGGCCTGGCGATAAATGGGCTGAGATACGATAAAAATTATCGGAGCAACTTTTTCCCTGGTAATGATCTTACTGATTTGGATTCCATTAGGACCAAATGTGCAGGGATCATATATGATAAATTGGGGAAATTGTTTTCTGGCCAGCCGTAATAAGTTATCGCCGTCTTTAGCCTCCTGAATGGATGTAGAACCCATGTGATTCAAATAGCTCTTTATCTGCTTTGTTAATTCTTTGTTTTGAATACCTAGAACTATTAATGTACCCATAGGGACATATGCTCACCTTCTAAAAAAAATAAACGTCCTAGAAAAGGGTTATACCTCTCCTAGGACGTCTTTGTCCTTTGAAAATTGTGTGCGCCATTGCACTTAATTTAGTATTATTTTATGTTACACCAGGATAATTGTCAACAACATTAGCGAATGTATACAAAATAATAAATTGCAGGATTTAAATTTATATTTTTCATTTTGTAAGGGAATAATGAAATTAATTCTTATATAAAGGAGGCAAAAGAGTGGAAGTAAAAAACAAGTTAAACCAAGTATCTTTAGCAAATATATCTAATCAAGAACTTAACGAAATTAAAGAGCTTGAACAGAAGCTGGGGAATAAATTCTTTTTAATCGCTTTTGATAAAGAACAAACGAAATAAAGTTAAGTTTTTTGCCCCTCCGGGGCAATTTCTTTTGGTTAGCACAAGTGCTGTCTGAAAAATATTGCTGCATTTTGGAATATTATTACTTTTTAGCCCATATATTTTTATAAAGATGGAGGATTTATGGCTGGGGCAAGCCTTATTTATAGTAGGAGGGGGTCAAAAAATGCCTGAACTCTGGAAACCTAAGACATCAAGGAAATACCTGGGTGATAATACCCGTTATTATAGGGGAAAGCCCAAAAAAGATGTTAATCCACTTAGAAGCAGGTTGTTTATACAGTCTACGGCAGTTCTTTTAATATTTATATTTATTTGGGTTGTTTTCCAATTTAGCGGACCATATTTTAATGGGATGCAGGGAGCAATCAGAACCTGGTTTACCAAGGATACCGATCTAACGCCGGTGGTTAACGTGATTAAGAGTGTCGGTTTATTCGGCGACAGTTTTGAAAGAGCAGGTTATGAAGTTATTTCTCCCAATGTAATGCCGGAGTCCCTTGAGCCTATGACCATACCGGTATCGGGAACGGTAACAAAGCCTTATGGCTGGACTATGGTGGAAGGACAATCTAGTTTTCATAACGGTATTGAAATCGAAGCTCCGGAAGGTACTTTTATCAAAGCGGCCTATGGAGGAACCGTTTTAGAAATTAGAGACGATAATAAATGGGGGCGGATAGTGGTAATATCCCATAAAGACGGCATGGTGACTACATATGGTTATTGCGGTGAAATCCTGGTTAAAGCTGACCAAATCGTGGAGCAGGGCCAGGTTATTGCTAAAGTCGGCCAGGATGGGGACCAGGGAAAACTTTACTTTGAAGCAAAAAAATTAGGTGAGCCTGTCAATCCTCTGGAACTCTTGGGTAATTCCCAGAATATTTAGCCAAATCCTACCTCTAAATATGATATCCTTATATAAAGGAGGTAGGATCGATGATAAGGGATTTTTTTAAAAAGATATTAAAAAAGCAGATTCTAATCTATAGTGCCGTAGGAAATGAAGATTATTTCCGCGTGATAGACAAACTGGTAAGTGCAGGTATTAAATATACCGTTAAAAGTCAGGTGGATTTAAATACAAGAGGCCGGAGACGGGAGGCTGATCATTTAAAGATTTACGACATATATATAGAAGAAAAATACTTTGCTAAGGCCTCGGCAGTTATTAACAATAAATAATTAGTGCTGCAGATGGGTAACTTTTAACAAGTTGCCCTTTTTTTAATTTAAATATTTAACCGCTGTTTACCGGAACAAATGTTAAGGGATATTTTAACCGCACAGAGGGTAAAGCCGGGAGAGCCTGAGCGTTTGCCTTTTTGGCGGTTTCGGGTTACTATATTTATAAACCGCAATTCAACTATAGAAAGGAAAGTATCGGATGAGACAGTTCATTGAAGCGAATATTTTACCAAAAGTAGAAAAGCCTTTAAGATATTTAGGTGACGAGTGGAATGTTGAAAAAAAAGAATGGAGCAATACCCGGCTCAGAACCATTTTTGCTTTTCCCGATGTTTATGAAGTAGGAATGTCTCATTTGGGACTTAGTATCATATATCATTTAGTTAATGAAAGAGCGGATTTCTTAATGGAGAGGGTGTTTGCACCCTGGCCTGATATGGAGCAACAGCTGAGAATGCATAATATCCCTCTTTTTAGTCTCGAGTCATATAAACCGCTGGCTGAATTTGATGTGATCGGCTTTACTTTGCAATATGAGATGAGTTTTTCCAATATCTTGAATATGCTTGATTTGGGGAAGATTCCTCTCCTTTCCCGCCGGAGGAATAATCAGGACCCGGTCGTTATTGCAGGAGGACCTTGTGTGTATAATCCCGAACCGTTAGCGGAGTTTATAGATGTTTTTGTTATTGGGGAGGGGGAAGAAGTCACTTTAGAGGTTATGGAGTCTATTGCCAGGCATAAGGAAAAAAGGCAGGGTCAGCTGGAGCGGGAAGTTCTTTTAGAAGAGCTTTTGGAAATTCCGGGAGTGTATGTGCCCCAATTTTATGAGGCTGCTTACTTATCTGATGGAAATATCAAAAGTATCAAACCCGTAAACACTAAGGCCCCGGAAAAAATCGGCAAAAGGTATTTGAAAAATCTAGACGAAGCTTTTTTCCCGACTAAACCTATTGTCCCTTATTTAGAGGTTGTGCATGACCGGGCCGTGCTGGAAGTTTTGCGGGGCTGTACCAGGGGCTGCCGTTTCTGTCAGGCCGGTATGCTGTACAGACCTGTCCGGGAAAGAACTCCCGACTTATTGGAAGAACAGGCGGAGAAGCTTCTGCGCAATACGGGGTATAATGAAATATCGCTGACATCTTTAAGTACCAGTGATTATACCTGTGTAGAGCCTGTGATTACAAAATTATTGGATAAGTATAGTGAAGAAGGTGTAGGGATTTCTCTTCCTTCTTTAAGAGTAGATTCCTTCTCCATGAATTTAGCAAACCAGGTACAGCGGGTTAGGAAAAGCAGCTTAACTTTTGCGCCGGAAGCAGGTACGCAGCGCTTACGGGATGTCATAAATAAAGGTGTCACGGAAGCAAATCTTCTGGAGGTAACTGAGACGGCCTTTAAACAGGGCTGGAATAAGATTAAGCTGTATTTTATGATCGGTCTGCCCACGGAAACAAATGAAGATCTGGAGGGTATAGCTGATTTAGCCTACAAGGTGTTGAATATAGGGGACCGGATACGCAGGGAAAGGGAGGTAAAAGGACCACAGCCTCAGGTTACCATTAGTGTGGCCGGTTTTGTACCTAAAGCCCATACTCCTTTTCAGTGGTATCCTCAGACTGAGCTTTCTGAGCTCAGGGAAAAGCAGCAGTATTTACGGAGTAAGATTCGTTCGAAAAGAATTAACTATAATTATCACGATGCTGATCTCAGTTTTGTCGAGGCTGTTTTTGCTAAAGGTGATCGTAAACTGGGACGGGCTTTATTAAAAGCCTGGGAGAAAGGCTGTAAATTTGACGGGTGGTCGCAGTTTTTTAAACTGGATGTCTGGCTGGAAGCTTTTCAAGAGTCCGGCCTTGATCCCCAATGGTATGCTTACCGGGCATTAACCTATGAGGATATCTTACCCTGGGAACATATAGAGATGGGCGTAAAAAAATCATATCTCATTCAAGAACACCGTAAAGCAATGGAGGCTGCAGTTACCGGAGACTGCCGTTTTAAGCATTGTACTCTCTGCGGCGTTTGCCAGGATTTTGATGTTGCTCTGGATCTCAAAGGAGGTAGACCGGGTGCACTTAAGAATTAAATACGGTAAAAATAAAAGGGGCAGGTTCATTTCTCACCTGGATTTGGCTAGGGCTTGGGAAAGGGCCTTGCGAAGAGCTCAGATCCCCCTTTCGTATAGCCAGGGCTTTAATCCCCATCCACGGATCTCTTTCGGCTCAGCCCTGGCGGTGGGCATTACAAGTTCAGGAGAATATTTAGACATTGTCTTAAAAAATAATTTATCAATAAAGGAAATAAAGGCGCAGTTGGAGAAATATTTACCAGCAGGTTTGGAAATTTTTGATATTACCGAAATAACAGATAAAGCTCCATCTTTAATGTCAATAATCAACAGGGCTCAATATACTATAGAAGTAACGGCTGCAGAGCCTGTAAAGGATGATTATCTACATAAGTTGATCCGGCAGCTGCTGAATCAGGAAAAGATTATGGTTTTACGGGACACCAAAAAAGGTTGCAAGGAAAAAGACATTAAAGATGGTATTTTTAAGATAGAGGGGCAACTACTTGCCGGGAACAAAATTCAGCTAAACCTAATCCTGCAAACTGGCAGTGAGGGAAATGTAAGACCGGAAGAAATTCTCCAGGCACTAAAAAATACAGGTCTGCAACCGGACCTTGAAATAATAAATATTCATAGAGAAGGATTATTTGTAGGTGATGGTACTCACTTAATTTCCCCACTAAGTGTCACAAGCTAAGGAGAGGAGTTTATGAATAAGGAAATAATTGTACAGTCCAATGAAGATGAGACTCAAGTAGCGGTATTAGAAGATGAACAATTAGTAGAAATATATATAGAAAGAAATATTAGTGACCGTCTGGTCGGTAGTATTTTTAAGGGCAAAGTTGAGAATGTTTTACCGGGAATGCAGGCTGCTTTTGTCAATATTGGGTTAGAAAAGAATGCTTTTTTGTATGTCGAGGATGCCTTAATAAATGCCCCGGAAAATGGAGTGAAAATTAATATCCGCGACATTTTAAAGGAAGGACAAGAGATTCTGGTTCAAGTTGCCAAGGAACCCATCGGTAACAAAGGACCCCGTGTTACCAGACAGCTTACCCTGCCGGGCCGTTTTCTTGTTTTAATGCCTAGCGTTGATTATGTGGGCATATCCAGAAGGATTTCTGATGAACATGAAAGAGAACGGTTAAAAAATATTGCCGACTCCATACAAATCCAAAATATGGGTTTGATTATCCGGACTGTAGCTGAGGGTGCTTGCGAAGAAGAATTAAAGGATGATTTTGAGATACTTCTCAGAACCTGGCAGAAGATTGAGCACAAAGAAAAGGTTACAAGTGCACCGGCGCTTATTCACAAAGATTTGGAACTGGTGAAAAGAATTTTAAGGGATGTTGTCACAGATGATGTCCGGAGAATAATTGTGAACTCCCGTTTTACTTATGAAAAAATCGTGGAGCTCATCGGTAGCAAATCTCTGCGATATAAGCTTACTTTAATTGACCAGCCGGACTTATTTAGTAAATATAATATCCGGCAGGAATTGGTCCGGGCTCTAAAAAGAAAGGTCTGGTTAAAAAGCGGGGGATATATTGTCATCGACCAAACTGAAGCCTTGGCAAGCATAGATGTCAATACGGGCAAATACGTAGGGAGTATAGATCTGGCCGATACGGTATTGAAAACCAACCTGGAAGCTGCCGTTGAAATTGCCCGACAGCTGAGGCTTAGAAACATCGGCGGAATCATTATTATCGACTTTATTGATATGGAAAATGAGGAGCACCGGAAAGAAGTGTTGGCAAAACTGGATGAAGAGCTGCATAAGGATAAAACCAAAGCTCATATTTTAGGAATAACATCTTTAGGATTGGTGGAAATGACCCGGAAAAAGATGCGGCATTCTCTGAGTACTTCTTTAGAAAAATTATGCCCCTGTTGTGAAGGCAAAGGACGGGTCTTATCGGAAAGTACCATAGCGATTGAAATTAAGGATGAATTAAGAGAGCTGGCAGACCGGACCCTGGCGGACAGTATTTTAGTAAATGCTAACCCGGATGTAGCATCTTTATTAATCGGCCCGGGGGGCACACTTCTTAAACAATTGGAAAACAGGTTGAATAAAAAGGTAGTTGTGAGGGGTCGTAATAATTTAAAAATTGACCAATATAAAATCCAGGCTATTTACGGTGCCCAGGAACTGGCTAACCAAATTATCCCTGTGGAGGAGAACCAGCTGATAAAAGTATTGGTTGAAGAGCCCCACAGTCAAAGGCCGCGGGATGGTATCGCCAGGATCGAAGGATATGTGATTGATATTGAAAGCGGCGGCAAACTTGTGGGGCAGAAAATAATTGTGGAGATCATAAAGGTTTATAAGACCTATGCTAAAGCTTCCATAATTAATACTCAGTAACCAACCATAAAACGACATCACTTTAATAGTCAGATCCTATTGACCAGGGACCAGTGGCTGCTATTATGCATTTACGGTTAACAATACCGGTCACTACCAACCAGTAATTAACCTGGAGGTTTCTTATGCGTATTTTCGCTCTTGGAGATCCCCATTTGTCCTTTGATGACCAGGGAAATATCTATAAACCAATGGATATATTCGGTGACCAATGGGAGAATCATCATCTAAAAATCGAAAAAAATTGGGAAAGTTTTGTGAGAGCAGATGATGTAGTATTAATACCCGGGGATTTGTCGTGGGCCTTGAAGCTGGAGGAGGCACTCCCTGATTTACAGTATCTGGGGAGACTGCCGGGAATTAAAGTAATCATAAAAGGGAACCATGATTTATGGTGGCAGAGTATTACCAAAGTTAGAAATTCTTTACCGGTCGGCATGCATGCCATTCAGAATGATCATATTCTTTTAAAGGGTAATATTGCTGTTTGCGGTACCAGAGGATGGACCTGCCCGGGAGATAATTCTTTTCAGGAGACTGAGGATAGAAAAATTTATGAACGGGAATTGATTCGTTTAAGAATGTCCTTAGAAAGCATAAAAGATGAAGTGAAAGATATCATTGTCATGCTTCATTATCCGCCGACTAACGGCAAGCATGAATTAAGCGGATTTATTGAGTTACTGCGGCACTATCAAGTTAAAAAATGTGTTTATGCCCATCTGCATAGCACGGCAATTAAAGGAGCGCTGCCTAACCGGAAGTGGGATATAAACTTTTGTTTAGTAAGTGCCGATGCTGTTGATTTTACACCTAAGCTGATTTCTGCAGCAGAGTAGAAACGATAGAAAGAATAGAAGCTGCAAAGCTGTTGCGGTTAAGTATTGACTTGCCCCAAGGGATATAGTATACTTCTTTATTGTAGGCGGTAAGCTCGGAGTTTACTGCCGAAACCGCACAAATCGGGTTTAAAAGCAGGTATTATTTTACTGCACCTGGATGTGGCGAGTTTGGGACAGGGAGGTGTAACAATGTACGCAATTATTGAAACAGGCGGTAAGCAATATAAAGTTCAAGAAGGTGATACTTTTAAGGTAGAGCTTTTAAATGCTGAAGTCGGTAACACTGTTGATATTGAAAAAGTATTGATGGTAAATAAGGATGGTCAGGTAAAGGTTGGTAATCCTTTTGTTGCCGGGGCAAAAGTAACTTTAAAAGTAGAAGAACACGGTAAAGGCGATAAAATAGTTGTTTTCAAATATAAAGCCAAAAAGAACTACCGCAGAAAACAAGGGCATCGTCAGCCATATACACAAGTTGTGGTAGATAAAATCCAGTTATAAGAAAATGATTAATGCCGTAATTTATAAAGACATTCATGATACTTTAGTAGGTTTTGAAATCAGCGGTCATGCTGATTATGCCGAAACCGGACATGATATTGTATGTGCTGCTGTTTCCATACTGGCTACGACTGCTGTAAACAGTTTAGAAGAGCAGCTTGCAATAAAGCCTGTTTACTCGGTGAAAGAGCCTGAAGGATATTTAAAATGTACCCTTGCTGATTTAAAGGGACATGATTTAGAAGTAGCGCAAATCATACTCAAAACCTTAGAAATAGGATTAAAATCTATTGAACAAGAATATGATAATTTTTTAAAGCTTCAACAGAGGAGGTGGACGATATGCTAAGATTAAACCTTCAGCTATTTGCATCCAAAAAAGGTGTTGGTAGCTCTAAAAACGGACGGGATAGTGAAGCCAAACGTCTGGGTGTTAAAAAACATGATGGCCAGTTTGTATTAGCCGGCAATATTATCGTAAGACAAAGGGGCACCAAGATCCACCCCGGTGATAATGTTGGTAGAGGCGGAGATGACACTTTATTTGCATTAGCCGATGGTATTGTGAAATTCGAGCGTAAAGGCAAAGACAAAAAGCAAGTTAGCATTATATCTCAAACTGAGACAGCAGTTAGCTAATCATTAACCTGGTCATCCGGCCAGGTTTTTTTAATGTTATACATAATGAGGCAGAGGTAAGGTAAAGGTAGAGGTAAAGATTTAGTAGCTACAGCAGCGACAGTGTCTATAGTGTCTGTTTTCTGTACTCTGTACTCTGTTTTCTGTACTCTGTACTCTGTACTCTGTGCCCCGTGCCCCGTGCCCCGTGCCCCGTTCTAGTCAAAACAGCGGCTATTAATCTATAAGTAACCCGGTACTAACCAACTGAGAACCGGCATCTGAGAACTGGGAACAATAAACTATGCTCTATAAACTATAAACTTTACCATACCAGTCACTACTCACTAGTCACTAACATATAGACAAAAAGGGGTTTTTTGGTATAAAATGTAGCTACTGCTAATATTTTGGAGGTCTTATTGTGGAAGAACTTCTGAAAGATCTGCTTGAAGCTAACCGGCATCAAAGACATGATTTTCTCAATCATCTCCAGGTAATATGGGGATACTTAAAATTAAATAAAGATGAAAAGGCCATTCAATATATCCATGAGATTACTGCCTATCTACAAAGTTTAAGAGAGCTTAATAGAATTACTTCCACGGAACTTGCGGCAGATATGTCGGCTAAAGTATTAAGTATAGGGTTAAATAGGAAGTTTAGTATCAGTATCCCTGAACCATGGGAAGTTGAGGATAAAAATATTTTTTATGTAAGGACTTTTTTTGATGACTTTTGGGTAAAGATAATTAATAAAGCCCTTAGTGATGATAGATTCGTTGATATCAAGCTCATTCCGGGAAAGCTGATCTTTGCCGCAGATGAGATTAATGCATATTCTCAGATAGCACAAAGTATTGGGGAAGCCCATCAAATCAATATTCAAGTGAAAAGAAATGAAATAATTTTCAGTTTTCAGGAGAAATAAGAAAGGTGAGTAGCAGCATGTTTTATGATTATGCTAAGATACATGTTAAAGCAGGTGCCGGCGGGAACGGTATAGTGGCTTTCCGGCGGGAAAAATATGTCCCTTATGGAGGTCCTGCCGGTGGTGACGGAGGCAATGGGGGAAGTATTATTTTAGAAGCCGATGAAGGATTGAGAACACTTATTGACTTTCGGTATAAAAACCATTATAAAGGTGATAGAGGCGAACACGGTCAGGGTAAAAAACAGCATGGTAAGAATGCTGAAAATGCAATCTTGAAGGTACCGATAGGTACCATTGTTAAGGATGCTGAAACGGAGAGAATTATTGCCGACATGACCCGGCCGGGGCAGCAGGTAATCGTAGCCGCAGGAGGAAAAGGAGGCCGGGGCAATCCTCATTTTGTCAGTTCGACCCACCGGGTTCCAACGCTAGCGGAGAATGGTGATCCCGGGGAAGAGCGCTGGATTATTTTAGAGCTGAAACTTTTAGCAGATGTCGGGCTGGTGGGATTTCCCAATGTAGGAAAGTCAACTTTAATATCCAGAGTTTCCGCGGCTAAACCTAAAATTGCGGATTATCACTTTACTACGATAACCCCTAATCTGGGTGTTGTAAAAGTAGCCGCAGGCAGGAGTTTTGTGATGGCCGATATACCCGGTTTAATCGAGGGAGCGGCAGAGGGTGCCGGTCTGGGACATAGGTTTTTAAGACATACGGAAAGGACCAAGGTACTGGTGCATGTGCTGGATATCTCAGGCTCAGAAGGCAGGAACCCTTTAGATGATTTCCGCATAGTAAATAATGAGTTAACAAAATACAGCAGTTACCTTACCGCAAGGCCAATGGTAATTGTGGCAAATAAAATAGATTTACCGGAGGCGGAAAATAATTTAAAATTATTACAGGAAGAATGCAGGGATTATGAAATTTTTCCTGTTTCAGCTGTAACGGGTGAAGGGATACAGCCCCTTATTTACCGGGTAGCCGATCTTTTGGATGAGGTCGAACAGCAAGAAGAAATTCCCCGTACCGAAGAGGAACAGTTGCGGATCGTTAAAGTTGAAGATAAACCTAAATTTTTTGTTGAAAAGGAAGCCGCTAATGTATTTGTGGTTAGCGGCCCGGAGGTTGATAAACACTGGGCACGGACTAACTTTGATAATGATCAGGCAGTGAGCAGATTCCTGCAAATTATTGATGCTATGGGTGTAATAAAATCTTTGCGGGAAGAAGGAGCTAAGGATGGTGATGTTGTACGGATTAAGACCCTAGAATTTGATTTTGTAGATTAGCTTTTCAAACCGATTAAAATTAATTGGAGGAGGTACCGGTACGGCCATGGAATGTTTTGGCTGTGGCAACTGTCAGCAGGGTGAAGCCACATATTATTGCACTGCGAAGAATGGATTTGTGATTTTAGAGCAATCTACACCTAAGGAAAAAGTAAAGAATTCCAATTGGAAAAAAGGGGATCCTAATTACGAAAAACATCGCCGGTCTAAACGTGAACTCGAAAAAATAGTTTAAAATAGATATAAGAAAGCTGATTGAAGCAGATCAGCTTTGGGGTCAATCGTAAAAGCAAAGACAAAAAGCAAGTCAGTCATATCTCAAAATGAAACAACAGTTAGCGAACAATTAACCTGGTCACCCGGCCAGGTTCTTTAATGTTGTACCATAACCGGGTAGAGGTAAAGGTTTAATAGCTACAGCAGCTACAGTGTCTGTTTTCTGTACTCTGTTTTCTGTACTCTGTGCCCTGTACTCTGTGCCCCGTTCTAGTCACCAGCCACCAGTAGTCACCAGCCACCAGTCACTAGTCACCAGCCACCAGTAGTCACCAGCCACCAGTCACTA
>JBMNCQ010000016.1:44024-57814 GCA_049366715.1 Peptococcaceae bacterium
AGTCACCAGCCACCAGTAGTCACCAGCCACCAGTCACTAGTCACCAGCCACCAGTCACTAGTCACCAGTCACTAGTCACTAGTCACCAGCCACTAGTCACTAGTCACTAGTCACCAGTCACTACTCACTACTCACTAACCAACAGAGAACCGGGAACGATAAATTAAGATAATTATAGCTAATTTACTGTGGGTTTACAAAGATTTCCTAAGGGATAGTCCGGGCTGCGGAGGGCAGAGTATAGAATTCAGATACCCTGATTGAATAGAGAGCAAAACTAACTGCAAAGATAGCTAAGAACTGTAGAGGAGAAATAGGCGACAAAAAATTTGTACGAGCTCAATATATTTATGCTATAATGATGTTACTATACCCTCAAGGAGGTGGAAATACTAGGGCTATTTATAGCACTAGTAGTTAAATGTTAAATGGGAAACAGAGGCGATTTCTGCGCGCATTAGGAAATGCTTTAGACCCGATTGTACAAGTTGGCAAATCAGGAGTAACGGATAATGTAATATTTTCTCTTAATGAGGCCTTGACAGCCAGGGAATTGGTCAAAGCCAGGGTTTTAAAGAATTGCCTAGCTGAAACGAAAGAAGTAGCCGAAGAGTTAGTGACAAAGACTGATTCTCATTTAGTTCAAGTAATTGGACGGAATGTAATATTATATCGTCCTTCTGAGGATAAGCCTTTAATCGAATTACCAAAATAAAATACTACTAAATGTTTATAGCCGATAGCTAATAGTGTGAACTATCAACTGTTGGCTATTATCTATTCTTTAACAACTTATGGCGAAGGTCTGGTGAAGGAAATGTGTAGCAGAGAAAAACATAAAGAATTGATTACTAGTGCCGGCCGTATAGCAGTAAAGATAGGGAGCAGCACACTTACCCATCAGACAGGTAAGCTCAATCTGAACCTGATTGAGAAGCTTGTCCGGCAGTTGATAGATTTACGCAATCAAAATAAAGAAGTATTATTAATAACTTCCGGGGCTGTTGGAGCGGGCATGGGTAAACTAGGTTTAACGGAGAAGCCGAAAACAATGCCTGAAAAGCAGGCTGCCGCCGCCGTAGGGCAGGGTATTTTGATGCATATATATGAAAAATTATTTTCTGAGTACGGTCAGGTTGTGGCCCAGCTTCTTTTAACCCGGTCCGATATCACCGACCGGAGGAGATTTCTCAATGCCCGGAACGCTTTACTTACTTTATTGCAAAAAGGCATAGTACCAATTATAAATGAAAATGATACCGTTGCTGTTGAAGAGCTGAGATTTGGTGATAATGATACACTGGGTGCTTTAGTTGCCGGTTTAGTGGATGCTGATCTCTTAATTTTGCTTTCCGATATTGACGGGCTTTATACAAGCGATCCCAGAAAAGATAGCAGTGCCCGTTTAATTAAGGTAGTAGAGGAAATTACTACGGATATTCAGGGATTGGCCGGTGATGTCGGCAGCAAGTTTGGCAGTGGAGGAATGGTGACCAAAGTATCGGCAGCTAAAATCGCTGTTAATGCCGGGATTCCCATGATAATTGCCAACGGAGGCAGTGCAGATATTATCAGGAATATCTGCAAAGGGGAGGAGCTGGGAACCTTGTTTGTTCCCCGTGAGGTAAGACCCCACACCCGGAAACGTTGGATTGCTTTCGGTTCGGATATCAAAGGTAAGTTATGGGTGGATCCGGGGGCCCGTAAAGCGATCCTGGAAAATGGCACAAGCCTTCTTCCCAGCGGTATTACTAAAATCGAGGGCCGGTTTTTTTCCGGTAATGTGGTAAGTATCGTTGACCCCCGGGGACTGGAATTTGCGCGGGGTATTGTTTCATATAACTCTGAAGAACTGGATAAAATTAAAGGTATTCAATGTAAAGATATCCCTAATATTTTAGGTTATAAAGATTATGATGAAGTAATACATAGGGATAATCTGGCATTAAGAATATAATGGGGTGATAAATATTATGATTGCTCAAGAGTTGGTCGATAAGGGTGCCCTGGCCCAAGAGGCTGCCTACAATTTAGGTTTGGTGAGCACCGCAGCTAAAAACGAAGGTCTTTTAAAAATGGCGGATGATCTGGTCATCTATACTGATGAGATACTTGCTGCCAATGAGCTGGATATGCAGCAGGCCCGGGGGAGAAATACCTCCCCGGCATTTTTGGATAGGCTGCTTCTTACGCCGACAAGAATTGCCGCTATGGCAGAAGGTTTGCGGCAAATTGCCCGGTTAAGTGACCCTGTAGGAGAAGTCGAGAGTATGTGGACAACAGGTTATGGACTACAGATTGGAAAAATGCGGGTCCCTTTGGGTGTTATCGGTATTATCTATGAAGCCAGACCTAATGTTACTGTTGATGCGGCGGGGTTATGCCTGAAATCGGGCAATGCGGTTATCCTGCGGGGAAGTTCCGATGCGCTGCAATCAAATAAGAAGATCACCGAGATCATCAGCCGGAGTGCCGAACAAGCAGGATTGCCGAAGGGTTCTATCCAGCTTATTGAGGATACGAGCAGGGAAACGGCCAATCAGATGTTAAAGCTTAATCAATACCTGGATGTTCTGATCCCCAGAGGAGGGGCAGGTTTGATTCGAAATGTTGTAGAAAATGCCACGGTTCCCGTGATTGAAACAGGTGTAGGTAATTGTCATGTATATGTAGAGGCCGATGCTGATTTACAAATGGCTGAAGATATCATTATCAATGCCAAGACCCAGCGTCCCGGAGTCTGCAATGCTCTGGAAACCTTACTTGTTCATCAGGATATTGCGGAAAAATTTTTGCCGAAAGCAGCCCGGAGACTTTCCGAGTTGGGAGTAGAGCTGCGCTGCTGCCCGGAAGCCGGAAAAATAATACCGGATAGTAAGCCGGCTACGGAAGAGGATTATGCTGCAGAGTTTTTGGATTTGATTTTAGCGGTTAAAGTAGTAGCAGATATCAACAATGCTTTGCAGCATATCCGGAAATATGGAACGAAGCATTCGGAAGCCATAGTCACAAATGATTATCAGAAATCCCGTTATTTCTTGCAAGGGGTAGATGCTGCAGCAGTTTATGTCAATGCATCAACCAGGTTTACCGACGGCTTTGAATTCGGTTATGGTGCGGAAATAGGTATTAGTACTCAGAAACTGCACGCCCGGGGCCCCATGGGCTTAAAGGAGCTTACCAGCTACAAATATATTATAATGGGTGACGGCCAGATCAGGAAGTAAACTTAAGATAAGGATAAAAAGTAAGGGAGGAATCGGAAAGATACTCCTGTGGTGATAAAAGACAGGTCTAATCACATGTGGAGTTACTTCTAAATTCTATATTATCCTAAGGTAAAATGATAACTTGGATGTCATGCATAAGAACTCCCTTCCTGTGTTATTAAGGGAGGTATGACGAAGCAATTCTGGCAGTTCTTACCGGCTATTTGACCTTTGAACCAAGCATTTTACAACGTAGTCTTAAAAAAGCTGAGCAAAGCTCAGTTTTTTAGTAGGTTTTTCTTAACAGCCGCTATATTTTTGTGGTATTATTTTTCAGAGATGTTTTACAAATTGGCTGCAAGGTATAAACCCTTTGGCTGCAAAGGTGGAGTAAAGATGAGGAAAACCAAGGCAATTGGCATCATGGGCGGTACTTTTGACCCCATTCATTATGGCCATTTAGTAACGGCGGAGGCTGTGAGAAGTGAATTTGAACTGGAAAAAGTTTTCTTTGTTCCTTCCGGAAACCCACCCCATAAAAATCCGGATCAGGTTTCAGATTCACAGCACAGATACTTAATGACCTTTCTTTCCATTACGAATAATTTATATTTTGAAACATCGCCCTTAGAGATCAACCGGCCGGGAAAATCTTATGCTTACGACACACTGAAGATTTTTCATGATAAATTTCCCGGCTATCAGATCTATTTTATTACCGGTGCCGATGCCATTAAGGAAATTTTAACCTGGCACAGGGTCGAAGAGGTTTTAGATTTATGTTATTTTGTAGCTGCCACGAGACCCGGTTATGATTTGGAAGACCTGAAAAAAGAAGAATTAAAGGTCCTGCCCGAAGAGTATTTAAAACGGATTTTGATTATAGAAGTTCCTGCCATGGCGATATCTTCAACCAATATCAAAAAGAGGGTTAAAGAAGGAAAGCCGATCAAGTATCTCCTGCCGGAAGCAGTGGAACATTATATATATAAAAATAAACTGTACTTAAGTGAAAAAGCGGAATAAAAGAGGAGTACTGATGCCGGAAAAATATACTGATTTAATAAAAAAGAAATTAAGCTCCAAAAGATATAAACATTCCCTGGGCGTTGCCGCTACGGCGGGAAAACTGGCCGAACTTAATGATGCGGAGCCGGAGACAGCTTATCTGGCTGGAATTCTCCATGACTATGCCAAAGAACTTTCTGCAGAGCGGTTATTAGAAATTGCTAAGGGTGCCGATTTAATTAGTGACGAGATAGAATTGCAGGAACCTCAGCTATTGCACGGACCGGTAAGTGCACTATTAGTTAGGGAGGAATTAGGCATTACCGATATGGATATTTTAGATGCGATAAAGTATCATACCACCGGATGTCCTGATATGAAACTTCTCACCAAAATAATATATATTGCCGATTATATTGAGCCGCACCGGGAGTTTCCCGGTGTGGAAAAACTACGGGAAGCAGCTTATGAAAATTTAGACCTGGGCGTTTTACAAGGGCTGAATCTTACACTGCAACATGTGCTGGAGCAAAATGGTCTCATGCATTGTTTAAGTGTCCAGGCACGAAACCGGCTGCTCCTTAGTCGCAAAAGAGGGCAAGCGTGAAACAATTTTAAGGGCTGAGGTTTTATGGTGGGGTTTTGCTGGTAACCGGTCACTGGTAAACGAGTAACTAAATCGAGGAGGTATTTATTTTTGGAAAGCATAAATTTAGTAAAATATGTTGCTGAAGCTGCTGATGACAAAAAGGCACAAAACATAAAAGTTCTGGATTTAACAGAGGTGTCAACAATCACAGATTATTTTGTAATCTGTACCGGTTCTTCGGCAACACAAACAAAGGCCATTGCTGATAATATTGAAGAGAAGCTGGAAAAAAATCAAAGTATCAGACTTTTAAGACGGGAAGGTTATCAGCAAGGCAATTGGATTTTGTTAGATTACGGTAGTGTGGTGGTTCATATATTTAAACCGGAGGAAAGGGAATTCTATAATATCGAAAGATTATGGGGAGATGCCCGGCTCTTAGAAATAGAACAATTTTTAGGTGAATGAAATGTCTTATGCCGAGTTAGCTCAAATTTATGATAAGTTAATGGCAGAAATTGATTATAATCAATGGGTAGAGTACTTAATAAGTCAGATGGATATCCATAATGCACCGGGTAATAAAGTGCTGGATCTGGGATGCGGCACGGGAAGTATATCTATTCCCCTGGCTGCAAAGGGTTACCGGGTGCAAGGCGTTGATATTTCCCTGGAAATGCTTACCCAGGCAGAACAAAAAACCCGGGAGCAAGGACTCCATATCCCTTTTTATCAGCAGGATATCACAGAACTGCTGATGAATAATCCTGTTGATGTGGTAATATCTACCTTTGATACCTTGAATTATTTAACGGATCATTCACAATTAGCACAAGCTTTTACCAGAATCTTTAATTCTTTAACGGAAAAGGGGCTCTTGATCTTTGATTTGAGCAGTCCTTACAAGCTTTCTCAAGTATTAGGAGACAATATTTATACTTATAATACAGAAAACTTAGTATATATATGGGAAAATTTTTATGATGAACAGGCCAAAAAATGTCAAATGGAGCTTACTTTTTTCTCCAAAGACCAACGAACCGGCAGTTATATTCGTTTTGATGAAAGTCATGTACAAAAGGTTTATCCGATAGAGGAAGTTACAGTAATGTTAATGAAAGCAGGTTTTACCATTCTTGCTGTTCATGGGGAATTGAACTTCCTGCCCCCCGGACCGGAAGAAGAACGTATTTTCTTTGTTGCCCGGAAAGGCGGCTAAGAAAAGGATAATAAAGTTTCTCACTTTTTACGGCCTTTAGCGGTTATATGGTGTATTTCGATCCGCACAAGAGCAGTATGGTCGAAAACTTTATCCATATATGCCACACCTTCTTTTATAAAGCCTGCCGAATATTTGTCGAGAAACTCCATGAGGACGGCTTTTTTCTCATTTATGTCTTCGATGATGAGAGCCTCGCCGAAAATGACTACACTTTGGTAAAGGGTAGAAAATTTATCCGGGAGAACCTGGGTAGCGGTTATGACGGTAAAGGATACTTTATTGTTATTTGCAATGTTTGCCAACTTATGACCTCGGGGGGCGCAGTGGAAATACACGTAATCATTTTTGTATACATAACTAAGGGGAAGGGCATAGGGGTATCCGTTATCACCGAATGTTGCCAGTACTCCATATTCACCTGTCGTCAAAATCCGTAAAATGTCTTCCTGATTTAATTGTTTTTTACGATTGATCATTTCCGGAAACATAATATCAGCCTCCTGTAAATATTTATGTATAATTATACGATATTTAGAATAAATATACAATAACCGGATTTTATTAGAAGATGGAAAACAAAAAACCTAACTCCCTGGTAACGTAATTACCTCCGGCGTTAGGCTTTTTTAATAACCATAATAACAAATATTGACGGCTTAGGTTTAGCGTTACTCCTCGTCTAAGAACTCAAAGAAAGGTTTTTCCAGGTCTGCTAAAGCATTTACGACCAGTTCCACAAGTCCGCCATATTGAACATTAAATTTGGCTGTAGCCTGGTAATGTTCCAAGAGATCTCTGATTGCACCTTTACAGTTAGAACATGGTGCACATACATATTTAGGTATGCCGGCATCTTCTATTGTATCCTGGAAAGCATTTAAGATTTGTTTAAATTTCATTCTGGTCGCAACACTGTTTCTGAATTCTCCGAAATTCATGGAGTTCATGATCGCAAAACCGCTGCCTCCCCCGCAGCAATAATTATTGACACCATGGGGAGTCATTTCCCTGAACTGAGGGCAGACGGCTTTGATTATTTCCCGCTGAGGTTTTACAATTCCCATTTGTCTTACGACATTACAGGGGTCATGCAGGGTAACGGGGAAATTATTTTTGCTGGGATCTAATTTTAATTTACCTGTCTTCACTAGATCAGCCAGTAAAGGCAAGAAACTTTCTACAGGAATTTTGTTATCCGTTGTAGTCATTCTATCCGCATTTACGGCGGCAGCTTTGTGGGCATGGCCGCATTCGGCAATTACTATTTTTTGGACGCCGAGTTTCTTTGCTGCTGCAAATTGGGCCATGGCCACTTTTTTGGCTTGGGCGTCATCATACCAGATTCCGTAGTTTACGTTATCGTAACCGATTAAATCACTGCTTAAGGTATAATTGATCCCTGCCTTTTCAAAGAGGATTGCAAAGGCAATAGGATTTTCGGGCCAGGCCATGAATTCACCGGCATTATGCGTTAAGAGAAAGTCTGCTCCTTCTTTATCTATAGGTATTTTTATATTCCAACCGGTTTTTTCTTCGATATCTTCCTCTAAAAATTCGATAATATCTAAAAATGCCGGTCTGGTGATTCCCGTTGAAGAACCTGTTTTTAACTGAAGCATAGTACCTTTTTCGTGTAAAGGCCGGGGAGCGATCCCCATTTCCTGACTAAATATTTTACGTATTTCCCGGGCTAAGATACCATTATCCAAACCTAATGGACATGTTTGGGCGCAACGCCGGCAGAGATTGCATCTATAGGCAAGTTCACCCAGCCGGGCCACAGCTTCCCAGGTTAAATCAACATCTGCCCCGACTAAACTGCCGAAAAGCTTACCGCCTTTCGTAAAATATTTTTTTACAATTCTTCTTAAAATATCGGAGCGGTAGATTGGTCTATACATCTCGTGCTCACCGGTAGCGGCATAAATATGGCAGGCCTCCGAACAGGTATTACATTTTGCACAGTAATCCAGAGACAACATTAAAGGCTGTATGATGCCTTTATTTGTTTCGTCGGAGAGCATTTTTTCCAAGCCGGAAAGAAATTTCCGTACTAATTCTTGTTTTTCTTCTTCCGTTTTAGGTGTTTCGAAAGTATCTAATGCGATATAGCCGTCTAAGGAAGCACAGTATTTTTCAGCCCATTCTTCTTTTGGTTCAGTTAAGGGAGGTTCCATACCGGGTTTGTCATAAGGTGCGGGAAGATCCATTAATTTATCGATTTTGGTTAACTGTTCCATGGGTTTACTGATGTCTTTGGGTTTTAAATCTTTACTATTAATCATCTCGTCTCCTCCAATCTTCGTAAATTACATATCCTGAGTCTTGGGCGGTTCGGGTTGATAATGAGGAGCAGACCAGTTGTTTTTAGGTGCGGCTCCTTGCGACTGGCGCATTTTTTTATCAACTTTAGTGCCTGGTAGGTTAGGATCGTTATCCCATAAAACTTTATGGAAGGAGAAGAACTTACCTACATAATGGCTCATTTTCGTTAAGGGAATATAGAGTATTAATAAACCTAATAATATAATGTGAATACTCAGCAGGAAATCAGCCTGAATCGGTGAAAAAGTCAGCATACTTTCTGCGATATGTCTGCCGTAATTAAAACCGGGGTCGGAAGTCCAAACCATTAAACCTGTTACAGCAACAGCAAAAATAAAAACTAAATTGAAGTATTCCTGGATAGTGGTATATCTCTTAAATGAATCAATAAATTGTCTTTTCAAAAATAAGGCGCCGGACCCGAAGGCCACCATCAACCCGCCGGTAACACCTGTGAGGAACGTTGCGTAATAGATTAAGAGAGCCCACCAGTTCCCGCTGGGAACGGCCATGCCTAGTATTTCAGTAAGACCGCCTACAAATAGAAGTGCTGTCCAGGCGAAAAGGATATAAATACCTAAATGTAACGAATAAGAAATCCACCATAAGGGCCTCTGATTATCAAATAATTTTTTGATAAAAAGCATTTCTTTTAACATATCTATGATTTCTTCGAATAAAGATGTTTTTCTGGTTTTCTGCCACCAATTCATTTCTTCAAAATAAGAACCGCCGTAATGTCCTTTGCCTTTTTCTCTAGGAATAGGATAGAGGTCTAAGCGACCGTGCATAGGCATTTTACCGTATTGTACTGCTTTATAAAGGGATAAAAAGATGAATCCTAAAAGAGAAATGTAGGACAGAATTAGTAAGAACATTCACATACCTCCTTAAAAATATCGGTTATGATTCTGTATATGATAATTTTCACATACAAGCCTGAAGAATTTATATAAAACCGGCTGTTAAACGTCTGTGCGTACACCTCCAATCATCCTTTAATACTTCTACATGATAAACTATAAATCATCCTTTTCTCCTATTAAATATAAACATCATGTCTATTAAAATTGCTTATGCAATTTTAATAGACATGATGTTTTTTTATCTAAAATTAATGATTGTGAATTAAATGAACAAGTTTAATCCTTTAGCCATTATGATAATGTACAGTTATTGTAAAGATTCAAAGAACCAAAGAGAAGCGATCACCTCCCGGGTAATTTATTTGGGATTACCCGGGAGGTGATCGCTTATGGAAGTAATTCGCTCAATCAAAGTTGTAGCGGGGAAGGTCAGATAAGTCGTGTTCTCTCAGCACGATTAGGCAGGGGTCTCATGGGTGGAGTAAAGATGGAGCGCGGCATATACCTATATTAAGAGTTAGCAGGTAAATGGGCAATCTATCGCCGTTCAATACAAACTTCAACAACAAAAACAGTAGATTGACACCAATCTTAATGAACATAAATGTTTTGACATAGGGAAAACCGGAGAGTTACAATAAGTCTAGATAACAAAATCGATTGGTTTTATATGTTTTTAGATTCTGTAAAGTTAATAAAAAAACTAGCACAATGTATTGCCCAATAGCTACCGCAAACAAGCAGCAAAAGGCTTATCAAGGGTAAAATGAACAGGCAGGCTAACACCTGCCCTGTGATAACCCGCGGTGCAAGCATTTGAAATGTCATTAGGCGGAATTCAGGCTATAAGCTAAGAACTTTCATTTTCTCTAGATGAGAGTTTTAGCTCGGCAACCGGTTGTGTTTTTATGTGAGGAGTTAAAATTATGAAACTTTCAACGAAAGCCCGTTATGGTCTGCGTGCGATGATTGAGCTCGCTCTCCACTATAATAAGGGTCCGATGTCGGTCAAAACTATAGCTGAAAACCAAGAAATTTCGGAAGCTTACCTGGAACAGCTGATGTCCTTTCTGACCAAAAGGAATTTAGCCAAAAGTATACGCGGTGTACAGGGAGGTTACTTTTTGGCCCGGGAACCGTCAAAAATAAAAGTGGGGGATGTGGTCAGAGCCTTAGAAGGTCCACTGGTTCCCGTAGAATGTGTAAACCGGGAAGACCCCGTAGAGTGTGCCAGATACGATAAATGTGTCTCCAGGATAGTATGGGAACGAATGCGGAATGTGATGGAAGAAGTCCTGGATTCCTTGACCCTGCAAAATCTCAAGGACGAACTGGTAAATAGGGAACAAGCCCTAATAGAGGATAAATCTTAAAGAATCGGAAATATCCGGTTCTTTAAGATTCTTCATAAAGATACAGATAAGATAGCTCTTCTTCTATCCTTTAGGAGAGAATTCCTTTCACTTAAAGAAATTCTTACCGGCCTCAAGCCGTTTATTTCCTGTCCGATAGAACGTTATTCATACTTCCGATCCGGTACCCTTCTAAATCCAGGGCTATGAAAGTAAATCCCAGCTTTTTTAGCTCTTCTGTTATTTCTACACTTTTATTAGCCACAGCTCGGATATTCTCCGGAGAAACTTCAATCCTGGCAATATTGCCAGGATGTCTAACCCTAGACGGCCCCCGGCAATGTTTTCTGACTATCTCTTCCGCTTTTTCTACCTGACGCTTATGGCATTTTTGCACGGTGAATGTAGCGGTGTTGAGGCGGCAAGCATGGTTGAGCGTTTGACAAAAGGTCGTGTACGATTAGGGCCTGCAACACTTTATACTATTTTGGGTCGCTTTGAAGAGGAACAGGTCATTAAAGAAACTCGTACAGAGGGCCGAAAGCGTTTTTATTGCCTCACTGACAAGGGGATTAAGATGTATCACGACGAGTTAGAGCGACTTAAGCAGTGCATAATAGGCTATTGTATGGGAGGACGAAAATAATGAAACATTGCTATAAAAGACCATCTTTTGATTTCTATGATGCGGTTGCTATGGAATGTTGGCTATCCGACTTAGCACAGCAGGGTCTAATTTTAGAGGGAACATCCCTCGCTTGGTTCCGTTTTGCTAAGGGAGAACCTTCGAATATTCGATATCGTGTGGAGCCGACAATCAGCGAAAACAAGCAACCTTCAGAGGAAATGATATCTACTTACAAAGAAACAGGATGGGATTTTGTTGTCGGCTTAAACGGTCTGTTTTTCATCTGGAAATCTACACGAGCAGATACAATGGAATTACATACCGACCCCATCGTGCAGAGCGAAAGCTATCGCAGACTGTGCAAAAAGTTAACACACACAGCATTAGGCACCAGTCTTGGCGTTATTGGCATTTTTGCAATTATTATCGGTGGGTTTCTTGTTTCGGACAGACCGGTAACACTGTTTTTAGCAAGTCCTCTTTACTTGTTTTTGGCTGTATCTGAGCTTTTTGTTTTAGCACAGGTAGTGCAACAGGCCAAAAGTGCCTTGAGAATAAAGAAAATGCTTGGGGATGGATTCTCCCTCAGTCACCAAAAGGATTACCGTAAACAGTATCGCAGCTATAAAATGATAAGTGTACTATCACTGCTGTTTTCCATCGCAATTCTGATGACTGCTGTTTTAACACTGACAACGGACTGGAGAAAAAGTACAGTAGATGTGGAGCAACCATTGCCATATCTTTCACTGGATTTGATTGAGCAAAGCGAAGAGTTTGCATGGGCAGAGCCGGCGTTCATGCTTGACTCGGATATTGATTACAATAACTATGTGGACTACACATGGACACCCTTGGTACCTGAACATTATGAAATTCGTCAAGAAGGTGCAGCTCAATCACACAAATGGTCTGACGGCAGTGGCTATTACACACCAAAAGCAACGACGGAATACTATCGGCTAACTTTTTCATCTTTCGCACCGGCACTTTTCGATGAATTGATGGATCGGTATTTGTGGGAGTATGAAGAATACTCCATTGGCGAGCTTGATGCCTTTGACCGTACTGTGATAGCACAGGACAAGAAGCATAGCATGACGCATCTCTTTGTTCAGTGTGGTAATCAGGTGATTTATATTCGCTATCAGGGCTATGCCGATTTAAGCGAAAGGCTCGAATTGCTTTCCAAAGTGCTATGAATTCATTAGATTCTTGCAATATGAGTGCAATTTATGAATAGCGCAGAGAATTTGAAGAATTAGCTATCCTGAAGCTAAAATAACTAATTATAAAATCGGCACTACACTTTTATTATTGGTGTAGTGCCTTCGATTCGTTATAAGCCGAGAATAGCCCAGATATACAGCGGTGCTGTCAAGGTAAACACCAGACAAGCAAACAGGATTGCCGGCGCCGATAGTGATAGGTAATCCCTTGAAGTCATCGCAGGATTTTCCCCCACTCC
This sequence comes from Peptococcaceae bacterium, assembly GCA_049366715.1. Classification (GTDB taxonomy): domain Bacteria; phylum Bacillota; class Peptococcia; order Peptococcales; family BICA1-8; genus JBMNCQ01. The sequence continues at coordinate 56,692 of JBMNCQ010000016.1, forward strand.
ACACCGTACATGAGAGTTTCCCCTCATACGGCGTTCCATCGTTAAGGTTTTTAAAGTAATTCACACAATTTACAAGTAGCTTTTAACCGTTACTTGATTATTTTTATTTAGACATTGCCCTTTGTTTTTAATATTAAATTTCTATATAACGCTTAGCATGTTAGTTCAAATACTGCGTACACCCAATAAATGACCGATGACATCCACGAAAATGATGATGTTTTGAACGGGCATTTTGGGTCTTAAAATGCCCTAAAAACGGCGGAAATTCTGGGCTTTTAGGCCCGGACATCTCTATACCGAATAAATTATGTGTTTTTAGGTCACAAAAGATGCCTTTTCATCCTCTTATTTGTCAACCCATTGAATTAATTTATAACAACCTGGGCTTAGTATTCTATAAAAGCCAGTTTACTATTTGTTTTACAAAATATTCTGCCACTCTCTGCGGTTATAAAGGATACGCAGGATATGGACTTCGCACTTTTCTTCATCAATAATATAGAACGCGATATAATTTTCAACCAACAGCTTGCGGACTCCCATTGCAGCATACGGTTGCTCCTGAACAACACTGTTCCGCAACGGCATTTGATCCAGCGCCAGAATCTGTTCCTTGATTGATGTATAAATGCGTTTGGCAATGACAGGTTCTTTCAGGATGTCTTTTATATAACGGAGAAGGCCTTGCAAATCCCTCTGAGCAGGGATTTGAATAATAACTTTATACTTTTCCAAAGCCGAGTTCCCTCTCAATCTCAGCAAATACTTCTTCCGCTGAACGACCTGTTCCCTTTTTCATAGAGGCCAAACCTTCATCAAGTAGGCGGTGCAATTCATGTTTTCCAGTCAAACGCTCATACTCAGAATTTGACAAAATAACCAAATCACCTGTTCCGTTCTTGGTAATAAACACCGGCTCATTATATTTGTTGCAAAACTCTGAAATCTCATTGTATTTATTGCGTAAGTCTGAACTTGGTCTGATAGTCGCCATAAAATAACACCTCCATTCATACTCATATTTTATCAAAATATTGATACGTTGTCAAAATGAATATCTATATGCTGTGTTTATTCTGTGATAATGTCACCTTGTTATTATTCCGGTAAAATGTCACTA
>JBMNCQ010000017.1:0-21572 GCA_049366715.1 Peptococcaceae bacterium
TATCATTGCTATTTGGTTTTGCAAAGGAAGTGCCGGATTAATTTGCAAAATCACACTACTACCTTCTCTTTAAAAACAACCTCTTTATTCATTTCAATCCATAATCCATACACTCCATACGGAGTGTAACTCATCGGAGAAAGATTTGGCAGGCCTTTCAGGATATTTCAATCCATACACTCCATACGGAGTGTAACCTTCCCATTATATTTAACAGATTGAATCTTTTTATATTTCAATCCATACACTCCATACGGAGTGTAACTAATGTGGGTGATAATGATGTAAGGGAAATCAAAATTTCAATCCATACACTCCATACGGAGTGTAACAAATTTATGCCCATGCATCACGTAAACAAATAAGAATTTCAATCCATACACTCCATACGGAGTGTAACTTGTCTCTGATATCGCGCAGCAATGAGTCAAACTTAGGATTTCAATCCATACACTCCATACGGAGTGTAACTTTATTAGAGAGGTTGATAAATAACGATGCCTTTATAATTTCAATCCATACACTCCATACGGAGTGTAACATAATTAATAACGAATGGCTAATAGCTTTGGTAATATTTCAATCCATACACTCCATACGGAGTGTAACGTAATTAATCCTAGTACAATAAACTGGATTAATGATTTCAATCCATACACTCCATACGGAGTGTAACTAAACCATCATCTGTAACTTCAAAGCTGTCTCCTGATTTCAATCCATACACTCCATACGGAGTGTAACGTTTCAGTGGTTTATGAAAGAAGAATTAGCAAAAAATTTCAATCCATACACTCCATACGGAGTGTAACACAAGGAAGATCCACTGACGCTAGATTATCGAATATTTCAATCCATACACTCCATACGGAGTGTAACTATTATAAAGGTGGTGAAGGTCGTTGATTGAAGAATTATTTCAATCCATACACTCCATACGGAGTGTAACTTGGAAATCGATAGCATCCAGAATTGGATGAGCAATTTCAATCCATACACTCCATACGGAGTGTAACTCCGGTGAGTGGATTCCTCTGAAAGCTACTAAAATTTCAATCCATACACTCCATACGGAGTGTAACCGTTGGATTTGTTCTCATTTGTATGCCGGGAAAAATATTTCAATCCATACACTCCATACGGAGTGTAACTTTTGGAAATCGATAGCATCCAGAATTGGATGAGCAATTTCAATCCATACACTCCATACGGAGTGTAACACAACTTAGTAGTTAAAGACTTAGCCGGTACTAATATTTCAATCCATACACTCCATACGGAGTGTAACTCCGGAAGTATCACTATCAAACCACTCCCATTCAGATTTCAATCCATACACTCCATACGGAGTGTAACTTGGCATACATTCTCCTTCGACGGTTATGCGTGATATTTCAATCCATACACTCCATACGGAGTGTAACTCCATACGGAGTGTAACTGTTTTTCTAGCCAAAACCACCACCCCCTTATGTCTCCATACGGAGTGTAACACCAGCTAATTGGCGAGCCAATTGGCGTAAATAGGCCACCCCCTTATGTCTCCATACGGAGTGTAACTAACGGAGAAGCATTTATAACAGCCAGAGAATTTGCACCACCCCCTTATGTCTCCATACGGAGTGTAACTGCTTTATATGCCCGCTTTGCTCTATTACTGAGACCACCCCCTTATGTCTCCATACGGAGTGTAACGCTGCGGAAAAGATTGGGGATAAAAAAGCAATAGTCCCACCCCCTTATGTCTCCATACGGAGTGTAACTGAAATAGAACTTGAAAGGCTCTACTCTCCTTTCTCCCACCCCCTTATGTCTCCATACGGAGTGTAACTATAACAAGCTTAGAAAAGCACAGCTTGAAAAGCTTCCCACCCCCTTATGTCTCCATACGGAGTGTAACCTTCGTTGTTTTTGAGCCATTGGATAAGCTGTTTAACCCACCCCCTTATGTCTCCATACGGAGTGTAACGTATACTATTTTGCATCATGTTGCTGATATTGAAGACCCACCCCCTTATGTCTCCATACGGAGTGTAACAGCGAAAAATTCCTAATAAAAGGAAGAAATTATCCTAATATCAGGTAATTCACCACATTTTCTTTTCTTATCAAATATTTAGCCACATATTATGCTATATTTTATTGCATATTTTTACATATTTCTCACTATCTCCGGTGCGATCTTCCCAGAGATTTTATGTGTGCTTAAGGTTCGCACCGTTAAAAAATTAGTGGTTCTTCTAAATCTAACGATGGTTTGGCCCCAAAATGCTCGACTTTGTTTTTGTATGTATTGCCTAAACTATAAAAACGCAGACTATCCTTTTCCTCATCAATTAAACTGCACAGTTCCCGTTTCAAAGTCGTCAATTGAGCCGCATCAACAATACATTCAAAAACAGAATTTTGTACCCGCTGTCCATAATTTTGACATGCCTTTGCTACTTTACGGAGCCTCTTGGCGCCTCCTATGCCGGATGTTTGAACATCATATGTGATTAAAACAAGCATATCTATCTACACCTACTTCCATAAAAATGGCGGATATTCGTCTAAATCCCCACGTAAAAAGCGGGCTAATAGCAGTGCCTGAGAGTAAGGAACCAGTCCCCAGGAAATTTTTTCTCCAAGATAAGGATGGGTGATTTTTTCTTGTTTTTTTGTCTGCCATGCTTGCAAGAATAATTTGCGGGCATCATCTGTCATAAGAACCGCTCCATTTTCTTTCTGATAAAAATCATCACCGGATATTTCCCTGCGATTAATTAGCGAAAGCACAAACCGGTCTGCATAAATTCCTCTCAGTTCTTCCATCAAATCCAGAGCAAGAGATGCACGGCCGGGGCGGTCCCGGTGCAAGAAACCGACATAAGCGTCAAGACCAATCGCTTCTAATGCACTTGCCGCATCATTGGCCAGCAGCGTGTAAGCAAAAGACAGCATGGCATTCACATTATCTTTAGGAGGCCTTTTCGAGCGGCCATGAAAAGCGAAGCTTTCTTTTTGCTGTAAGATCATCTGATCAAATATTTTATTATAGTTAATTGCCCCTTGTCCTTCCCATCCCCGCAAACTTTCCAGATTATCACAGTGACGCACTTCTTGTAGGATGCTTGAAAACAGACGCGAAACCGATTTGAATTTTTCCACATCAATTCTTAGCGGGTGCTCCCTTGTCATTCGTTCGAGCATCCATTTATTGTTATAAATTTTTCCAATAATAAAATTCCGGGCAACCTTTGTTGATTCTTCTTCTTTTTCAGAAATCCGGTATTGTGTCTTTCTTAAAACTACGTTTCCTCTGCTTGGCCCGATTACTCTGGCTAACAGCCGTCCGCTTTGCGTCAGAAAAGAAATAGAAATATTACGCTCGGCACAATATCCCATCAGCGCCGGACTGGCGCCCGTATATCCAAAACTGACAATGGCTTCCAAATTATGGAGGGGTAATCTGCCCAGCTTTTCTTGCTCCTTTAACAACACGATATTGTCGCCGTCAAGGGATAGATAAGCATCAGGCTGCGTCACATACAAAGTATTCAACAGCTTCTTCATTCACCCAATCTCCCCTCAATATAGCCTTTTACCGTACGTTTTTTCATCAGCTGCGGCAGGCAAATATGCTGTAAAGAACAGCTTTTGCAAAACGGGCCGGTTTTTACTTTTGGTGTGTAGCGCCTTTCATAGTACTGGTGCATTTCCTCCGCCATTTTTATAACCTTACCTTTCAAGCCGTCGGTGATCGGCACTTCCACACGATGCTTGATCTGATCGTAAAACAAATATCCTTTGTCAATACTGGAAACAAGCATCTCCTCTAAGCACATCGCTTGGGCTGCCAATTGAATGATATCCTCGTCGCCTTTCTTTGGTTTGCCCCGTTTGTATTCTACCGGATAGGCCCTGTAAGTCCCCTCAGCTCCGATTAATTGGACACCATCAGGGTCTCTGACAAACTCCACAACATCACAGATACCACTTACTTTCAGTACTCCGGACTGAACCGGCATGGCCCGGACCACAAACTTGTTTCCCCGTTTTTCCCTTATAAACGGCTGATCGGCTTTTTCATGTAAGTGGTGCCCTTCAATGGTCTTGACATTTTCTTCCCACTGCTGTTCAATATGAATCAAGGCCCACTGCCGTTTACAAAACTGAAAGTGCTGCAGCCCCGACAGCATTAAATAACGGTCTTCTTCATTATTGACCATCGAGCACTTCAACACCCAAACCATCTAATTCCTGCAATTCAATTTCATAATCAGCAAAGCTTTTCGGCTCCTCTGATTTGGATTTAACCGCTAACAAGCGGTGTACTTTAGCCGAAGAATATTGTCCCAGCTTGGAGGAATGCTCCCACCAGTACACCTTATGAACTTCCATGCTGCCATCCGGCCGGGCCGCAGAGCTGTCATTGGCAAAAAGAGTAACGAGAGCTTGTTGAATCTTGTCCGCATCGTCTTTGCTAAAGCCTGTTTTTTCAGCAAGCTGGGTATTGATGCTGCCTTTAAACACATAGACACCAAAATCTACCCGGTGTTTCATACCCATGGTATCCGAACTCCGCTTTTCCCCGGTAACTGAGTTAACACTTTTGGTAATCTGGGTGCTGACAATATTGATGGGGTCAATGCTGGTTGCCACCTGAATAGATACCGGTCCCCGAACCCCTACCGACAGCTCAGAGCCCTTAAAGGCAAAAACCTGTCCGAAACTGCGTACGTCAATCCATTCCCGGCAGGCGATCCGGGCGAATTCATCGGCGGAGGGATTTTTGGCTTTTAGGATCTTGGCCAGCTCCGGATTGGCATCAGCACGTTCCCGCAGGCTTTTGTACCCATCGGTTTTCCTGTCGTCCGATTGGACAAAAATCCCTTCCCCCATATCCTGCAAACGGTTGCGTATTTTCCGTTTCAAGGCCACATCGGAGATTTCTCCATATCCGTCATAATTTTGACGGGGCCGGTTGCCGTTTAAAGGATCTCCGTTGGGATTGGCCTTTGCTACCGACAAAATAACGGCAAAATCAATCTTGTGATTCAGTGGGTTCATGCTTCACTTCCTCCTCTTTTCTGGTATAAAGTTCACGACGCTGGCTGGAAAAGCCCAGCAAATATTTTTCCGACAGTGGTGTATTATTAAAATCATTGAGTTGAAATTGATCCATAATCTCATCGATGAGTTTAGATAAATAAGTAGCCTTGATACCCAGTTTGGCCTGATAGGGCTGCAAGCTTTCCTGAATAGTTTTCCAGGTACGTCCGGGATTTCTGGAAAACGAATTCATATAGCGGATGGCATTGGTGGCCCTGGTTTCTTCCCTGCTCAGGGCTCTTCTTTCCAGTACATCGGCTACCGCCAGCAAACGTCCGAATAAATAGCTGCGGTCCGTTGAAGATGTATCTAACGGCACATTCCATTCCCCCTTTTTTTCATCAAATATCATTTTTCTAATGAGCGCACAGGCAATGCTGAGAGTTTTTTCCCACTCCCACCGTTCCATGGAAACAGGATTGGAAGCCCGCTGAAAGGCACTTCGAATGATATCCCTAGGAACCGGACGACCATCGATAATGCAAGGCAGCATCCGCTCCATCAGGCCTTTCACCACTTTATCGCTTGCTCTCGGCCCATAGGCCGCAAAGGCAATATCCTTCGTAGCCGGTGCCCCGTAAAAAGAAATAAACTGTTCCTGATGCTTCCGGTACCGGTGCTCCCAGGCACAGGATTCATGCCACTGAGTCAAACGGTTTAAATAAAGCTCCTTGTTCATACTGCGGTAATACAGAACCGCCATTCTCCCGGTAGTGGCCGAGTCCAAGACCAGAATATTAACCTCCGACCGATAGGTCAGATCGTGGCGATAGCCGTCAATGGCTTTACTTACTTCTTTAGCATAATGCTGGTCTGTATCCGGCTCTCTCTCCAGTTCTCCAGTGCTGTGCCGCATAAGGTCCAGTGCATCGTCATCGGGATTGGGCACGGAAACAGTATCATTCCCCCAGACCAGAAAAACGCGGTTATCAATGATTTGGCGGCCCTGGCGGTGAATCAGCCATTTCAGCGCATTATGGGCCTTTTGGGAAACCTCATAGCTGATCCCTGCCGCTTCCCCGCCGGTTTTAAACCGGCCCCGGAAGGTAAAGCCGGAAGTATCGTTGGCCGAAATCAGCTTCGCCTTGTCCGCAGCATGGCGGATTTTATTGGCATGCCGTTGGGTACCGGGCAACCGCTTACCCGTTACAAAGCAAACATCCTCCCGGCCTAATTTTTCATTATAAAAAGCAATGAACGAATCATACATTTCCTGGTCTTTCCACACTTCATCCATGGATGCGGGGGAAAAGACATTAAATCGGACAAAAGCACCGTATTGTTCGGTAACCCCTTTAGAAAAAATTTCCGGTTTTTCACTAAATATTTCTTCATATTTTTTATCCCATTTTTCAATCAATTGCTGTTTATCATCCAGGACAAGTATGCCTTTCGCAACCAAATCTTCAATCAGCCGGCCCCGGCGTAAGTAGGTGTAAATACATTTAACCTTTTCGGTAGCATAGGGCGAATTTGCCCATTCCTCTAAATTTCTGATATACGCAGCAAAGGGAATATTGTCCCGGTCCTTAATTTTACCGCCATATTTGCTAAAATCACCGGCCACATAGCTAAGTTTATCGTGGAGGGGATACGGTGCCACTTTGGAACCGGACCGGCTGGCGGACTCTTCCGTACAGGGGATTACCGTATTTTCCTTATCCAATATTTCGGCATCAAGGAAATCCCCATCCTCGTCAACGGTCACTTCAATGTGGGCATTTTGGGTGGTATGGGATACCGGCAGCAGCGTATATTCCCGGTCATCCCTCTTTTTTACCGTTTTACCTACCTGATCAAGGTTTGCCGCATAGGTTTCATATAAATGAAGCAACCAGCTCATCTTACTCACCTCCTAAATCCTGGAGCAGTTGCTCTGCCGGCTGGACATTGTACTCACTAAAGCCTTTGGCCACCATCTCTTTGACCGGACGGACGATTTTACATTCTTCCGGTCTGGGGAACCGGATACAGCCTTTGTCCATTACTGCCGGCCACAGCCTCACCTCCAATTGATTCTTTCCTGTCTCATCGGGATAATTAAAACCGTGGACCATGGTCCCCAGATGGTGCAGGCCGTCTCCGTCGTAAAACCCTTCCCCACTGCCGAATTCACAGGGTGCTACATAGCCTTGACATTCTCTGGCTCCCAAAAAAATATCTCTCCGCCCTCCGGCAGCTAAGGCCCGCTGTAATATGGTATAATGCTTTCCTTCAATGCGGTCAAAGACCATCTCGGGCCGGTTGAGGTTGAATTCAAAATGGGCCCGTATCTGATAATGAACATCTTTTAAATAGGTATAATTAGCCAGGGTGTTCCCACCTCCATACTCGATCGGCCGTACCCCCTTCGACTCCATCTGAATAGGCTTCATGACCCGCAGTTCATCGATGACAAAGAGAATTGTCGGCTTCCAATAGATGGATTCTGCAATGCCCTTTAGCGCCTGGTAGGTCGGCACACTGTAGGACAGCTTTTCACCGCCGATTTTCGTCAGGGGATCGGTAAATAATGCATAGTCCCCCAGCAGTTCGAATTGGATTTCATTTTTCATTTTTTGGCTTCACCTCCTCTTGAAAAAATGCTAGCTAGTTAAGTATATTTTAAAAATCTTCTGAATATACATAGAAAGATAATAAATCCACAAACTGAGTTTTCAATAATAAACAATGTAATGTAGTAATAATAGTGGTACGGAGATCAAAAAAAATTGTTCTAAATTTTAATTTTTTGAATAGATATCTAGAAAAATAAAAAAGTATGGAGGGACAAAATGAGACTAAAATGTTCAAATATGAAAATAAAAGCATACTATATCAAAATAAGATTTGTATTCATTTTTATAAAGATGACTTAGTTTTAAATGGAGTTCTAGTGCTCCATTCGGATATTAGAGGCACTTATTTCCCCTTTTCTCACTCGAGGGAATATTCGTAACGGCACTGAGGTAAAAAGGTAGCTTGATAGCATCTACAATTCAAGTTGCATCGCTTTAAGCGGGGATTGAAAAAATAATAAACACGATAAATAGTAATAATACGTATAGGTAGAAAAGCCTGTCAAAAATCGATAGGTTTTTTTACATTAAGGTAAACCCCATCTCACCCTCTCCTTGCAAATCAACACCGTATTCATTGCTGTACCAGTTTTCCTTCACTTCATAAATCATTCCGTCCAGATGCTCTGCCAGGGCACCTTGTTTCTTTAATTGCTTGCATTCTTGAGAATAAAGCTCAACTGTATACTGCTGCGCCTGCCGGAAAAATTGCGTCAAATCTCCAATCCGTTCACTGCTGTTCAGCCGGGCTATAAGCTCCTTTCCCGCACCATAAGGTACAATGACGGAGGTGGTTTTCTGCTCGATAACATGGAAGCAATCCGCTGCTGTTTTATAGCTTCCGGTTAGTACCAACGGAAAGACTTGTCCTTTTTTCTTTTGATAATGGGTAACATAGCTGTTTTCCTTGGTATGGGCCATTAAAAGCTTGGTCATATCCTTCTCCACTTCCTGAACATAATAGTTTAGATCAACCTCCATTTTCCGATAGAAAAATTGAAAATATTCATTCATCGCTTTTTCTGAAAGCAGGCTTCCTTCGTATTTTTCCGGTTTCTTTTTAAATCTGGCCAATATTTTTGCAGTGATTCCCCGGCCTGTTTCAATTTCCGGCAAATTTGACAATCTTTCCTCTTCATGGTCAATTACATAGACATCCCGTAAGGGCGCCTCTCCATGACGGTTGCAGCGCCCTGCCGCCTGGGCAATAGAATCCAAGCCGGCCAGGGAACGGATAACACATGAAAAACTAATATCCACACCGGCCTCTATCAACTGGGTAGTCACACAAATAAACGGCGTACCTGCTTTAAGCAGTTCCCGGATTTCCCCGATCCGTTTCTTCCGGTGGGCGGCACACATAGTTGTACTTAAATGATAAACCGGTAAAGGACCGCCTTTAAGCCTTTTATATAACTCTTTAACTACCGTTTTCGTATTCAAAACCACCAGGGTGCTGCCCCATTCCGGAACATCGGCACTGAGCCAGGCGGCCAGCTGTTCATTATTCATGGGTTTTGCCGTCTTATCGATAATTTCCACCCGTTTAAATGCTTTGTTCACATCGGTAAGCTCCGGTATGATTTCCCCGCCGGGAGCTTTTAAAAGTCGGTGTTTGACATCTTCGAGGGTTGGCTGGGTGGCTGTACATAGCAGAATACTGCAGTGTCCCTTTTCCTTTAAAAAATTTAAGGCCTCGTTAAAAAGCGCGACACATTTAAGGGGCACCTTTTGCACCTCATCAAAAATAACGACCGCATGGCTTAAGTTATGCAAACGCCGGGTATTGCTATTGCCTTTGGCATAAAAAACATTAAGAAACTGGACGAGGGTGGTAAAAATAACCGGACTGGCCCAGTTCTCCCGGGCTAGTTTCAGCTTTGCTTTTTTTGTCAGCAGGCCGTCATACTGCTCATCGTCCCAGGCATTATTTTCATCCTCATTCATGACATTGGAATGATGTTCCAAGATGTTTTCGTCATCCTGCAAAATATTTCTAATTTCCTGAGCATTTTGCTCAATGATCGTGGTGTAGGGCACAACATAAACAATCCGCTGTTTTTCGCATTTTCGTCCGTGGGTTAGGGCATACCGGAGACTGGCCAGGGTTTTGCCTCCTCCGGTGGGGATAGATAATGTATAGATCCCGGAAGGATTCCCGGCGAATAATTCACACTGTTCAGACATATCAGCCCGCAGTAAATTAACGGGTTCGGCAGCATTGCTTTGACTTTTAAGCCCGGCCAGATGCGCCATTAGTTTTTGATAATAAATATTAAATGCCGGCACACATTGAGAAGGGGCTGTTTCTTTAATCTGCTCATCGAAATTCCTGGCATCGGTACGGTCGGCATCAAGCAAACAACTGAAAATAAATTTTGTTAAGAAAAAACTTTGTGTCGGACTGTTGTCGGTAAATTGGATTAACTCCCCTAAAGCAGCTGCGATATATCCGCTAAATTCTTCTCTTGTGATAACCTCTTGAAAAAACCGTTCAGTCACTGTTTCATACCGGGGAAACTCCTTATCCTGTACACGCTTTAGATAGTCCGATTCAATGGCAGGAGAAATATAGTCTTGCAGGTTGGCATGATGGGAAATAATGGCATTTCCAACTATTTCGGCCAGAAGTTTTTTATGAAAAGAATCATCAGTATGAAGCATGTCAAAAAGCAGCTTTCCTCCTGAGGTGGAATGGTCGACCCGGCCTCTTTTGACCCCGGTTGCTTCAAGAGAAAATGCTGCTTCCTTAATGTAATCTTGAAATTCGTCACTGTATTTCCCCAAATCGTGGAGCAGTCCCGCTAAACCGGCTACATGCTTTAACCCCAGTTTGGCACCATAAAATTCTGCCAATTGTTTTGTTTGCTGCAAATGATCTTTTAATAGTTGTATTTTTTGGTCCGCTTTGCGGATATGAGCAATATACATCGACATTTTCCCCGCAATAATTTCTTTTTATAACATATTTTACCATATATGTCATGTAGGCGTCTAGTGAAAACATCCGATGATATCTTATAACTATCTGACTTATCCGCCCAGGATACGTTGTTTATTTCACTGAGACGTAAGGATTATCTTCGATATAATACCGCCACGGATAATCCTTGGCTTCCCCGGCATAGTCAATTCCGACCCGTTTCGCCGCTATGACACGGAAATTTTCCTTTTCCCCTTCTTCTACATATAACTTGCTGCCGCACAAATCTTCACCATTTAAAGCTTTATCGATTAATAATGCCTGACATAATTTTCCCGGTCCATTGGTTAGACCGATTATTTGGCGCCTGTTCAACTGATCGTATGATTTTTTAAACCGCTTCCGGGCCATCCGCTCCAAGCCTTCGCCGGGCTCAACCGCTCTGATCAAAACAGCCTGGGGATTCCCTGCTTCCCGGGTCACGATATTAAAGCAATAGTACATGCCGTAAATCATAAAGACATAGGCAAATCCCGGCCCGCCATACATAACCTCCACTCTGGACGTTCTTTTGCCGCCGTATGAATGAGCAGCTTTATCCTTGATACCCATATAGGCTTCCGCTTCCACAATTATTGCGGCAATTTTCTGCCCGTCGGTTTCGTGTACAAGCACCTTTCCCAGGAGTTCTTGCGCAACGATTAATGAATCCCGGTTATAAAAATCCCTGTCCAATACGCTCATTTTTCGTCATTAATCTCCTTCCTCAGCCTCGTCTGCCTGCTCTCCCCCCCTCATTCATAAGAATCAAGCCTTTGATATTTTATTATATCATACCGATTTGGAGGACTGTCCGTACCGCAAAGTTCCTCTAAAAACCGCAGGCAGGTACAGGTTCCTTTTGCTTTTTGATTGCTAAAAGAAAAAATCCTTAAATTAATTAAGGATTTTTAAAATATATATTCCCCAGGAACCGGTCTGGTTAAACCACCGGTATTTTATCACGCCTTAATCACTTAAGGCTTCTTCCTACATATAATATTTACCGTACTGCAAACATCAGTTTGCGCCTGAGCATCCAGCAACCAAAGTTACGCCAGACTACCCTCGATGCCCTAAGGCATCTTTGATACATCACGACCACACCAATTACCATTGTTATGATAAGATTTGTCTCTATTCTTTCTTTGTACCCAAGCTTAGTTCCAGATTAATTTATTTTCCAATATCAAAGTCCCGTAATGATTCCGTTACTATATCAGTAGGAGGTTAGTTTCCATAATGAATACATTTGTATTTATAAATATTATCATCACGCTTGTTCTTAAATTCACTACTCAAGCATATTTAGTTCCCCAAAGTTATTATTACATTTTTTTCCTAAGCTTTCATCCAACCTTGAAGGTCTTCTGATGTCATAGCAGGAGTAATTTTAACATCATAAGATTTTTCCCAGGGTTCTACAATTTTCAACAGGTTATCATAGTCATCGGCTTCAAAAATACTTATAACTCTTGGATTATCTGTTTGAAGCCAATACTCTGCTATACTCCTTACTTCTTTGGGATATTGCCCTTTAGGACGCTGAGTAATTTCCGGAACAACCTTTTGTGCAGTATTCTTTTCGCTTAATGAACAAACATATAACATATTTACCCCTCCTTAAATTTGCATTTATTTTCAATTTTATTATAGCATAAATAAGAATTATTTATCATACAAAAATGAAAAATTTCACTAATTGGTTTAACTTTTCTATTTAAACTAATTATTTGAAAAAATAATTAAGCCCTCAAGCCTTCTTGTTTTAAAAAGGCTTGAGGGCTTGTTTCAACTATCTTTGATAAGGCGTTACGATCCATTTTAAGCAGTTATCTTTTTTATTGCCAAAGACATCATAACCTTTAATAATATCATTCAGGGGAGCCCGATGGGTAATTAAGAAGTTGGTGTTGATCTTTCCGAGCTTAATCAAATGAATCAATTCGGGAATACGGTTGGCATTTACCAGTCCCATGCTAATTTTTATATTTTTGATCCAAAGCTGGTGCATTGCAAGCTCCTGTGATTGCTCAAACACACCAAGCATTGATACGTTCCCGCCTGGTCTTACTGTATTCAAGGCCATTTCATATGTAGGTTTAGAGCCTACCGCTTCAATGGTTCGATCTGCACCCCGGCCATTGGTTAATTTTTTAATTTCTTCCTGCACATTTACTTTAAGGGGGTTAAGAGCCATATCCGCAATTCCTTCTTTTAAGGCTACATTTAACCGGTCTTCGTTAATATCAACAGCGATAATTCTGGCAGGACCCCATAATCTTGCAGTTGTCATTGCACACATTCCCACAGGACCACAGCCCATAACAGCTACAGTGTCCCCAGGTTCTATTTGAGCATTTTCCGCTCCAAAATAACCGGTGGACAAAATATCCCCTACAAAAAGAACGTCTTCTTCCGTTAATCCGTCTGGAATAAGGAACAGACCCAGGTTAGCATGAGGAACTCGTACATATTCAGCCTGACAGCCATCAATCATATAGCCAAATATCCAGCTTCCCGTGGTACACTGGGAATAAATTCCCCGTTTACAATAGAAACATTCACCACACTGGGTAACGCAGGAAACGGCTACCTTATCGCCAACCTTAGCATTACGCACATTAGGTCCTACTTCCACCACTTCACCAACAAACTCGTGGCCAATAACCCGCGGGCTTTCCACTTGCGGCATTCCACCGTGCCATATATGAATATCTGTTCCGCAAATGGTAGAAGTGGTAACTTTTACAATAGCATCATCCGGTTCAATAATCTTTGGTACAGGTACATCTTCTAAGGCAATTTTCTCAGGTCCTCGATAAACCAATGCTTTCATCATGTCACTCATCAAATATTCCTCCTTTTAAATGCAATGTTTAATTTTGAGAATTTTAGATAATATTCTATATATTTATAATATAATAAAAAATTCTTTAAACAAATTACATTTATTTATCTTTTCAATAGTTCCCGCTATTATCATCGGAATAAATAAAAAAAATGTTACCCCTGAGCAACATTATAATGTACCTTTTCCTAATTAGTTTTTCATTTTCCCGGGAAAAGCCGTTTTCAGCGGGTCATATATGTATTCACGACACTAATGGCATGTAGAAATTATTACCGTTACTAGGAAGTCCCCATAGAGAGGAAGATAAGCTTATCTTCCTCTCTGGCTTTGGAAAAACCTAGCTTCTTCCAGTAAAAATATAAGTTCCGATCCAACTACTGACAAAATAATGCAGCTAAAATACACTTCTGCTGATTTTAAAGTATCAGAAAACTCCTTTACAATACAACGATAATAATGAGAATCCATATTTTTCGTGATAAAGTTCTAAAAGTTTTTATAATCTGTGCCTTTTTAATTACACCAAATAAAATGCTGATATTACCAACATCGATACCAAGAAGGGCTTTTTCATTTACAATATTCCTTTTAGCTATTTAATAGCAGTTCTGTTTTCCTCTCGCATACAATAAACCTTTGCTTCTACTTCCTCCAGATGTCTTTTTATACATTTTGCGCAGTCACCATGATTGGGACATTGCAAATTATTACAGGGACAGCCTTTTTCAAGTAAACAATTCATATTTGCCTCCTCATTTACTTTACCGTAATTTTATCGCATGTTTTAAGTGCATATTCCGATAACTCATTACCTATCCCCGGTCTATCGGGAATTGTTATTTTCCCTTCTTTCACACCATATTCATAAATACATAATTCCTTATATTCCGCAAAATGATTGAAAATTAAATCTTCATGGATAGTAAAATTAGGAATAACCGCTTCTAATTGTAGTGATGCCGCAACAGCTATCGGGCTTCCGCATACATGTAACTGAACGCTTACATCACATGTGTATGCATAATCACAAATCTTTTTCACCTCTGTTATTCCGCCGCTGGTTCCTAAATCCGGCTGTATTAATCTTAAGGAACCGTTATCCAGATACGGCTTATACTGCTGTCTGGTATAAATTCTCTCTCCGCCGGCTAACGGGATGGAGATATTGTCAGCTATATACTTAGTAATATCAGCAGAAGGTGTACTTGGTTCTTCGATGAAGAGTATATTATATTTTTCGATTCGCTTGCTTACTTTTACTACAGATTGTGAATCCGTGAAACCATGATTTTCCACGATAAGATCAACATCATTTCCTATCGCTTCCCGTACCGCAGCAATTCTTTCCTCTACCATATTTAGAAATTTCGGCGTTACAAAACCGGTCCTATGCTCATCCGTAAAACTATTCCCCTGTTCGTCCAGCACAAAAAAATTGGCTTTAACCGCGTCGTATCCGGCTTCAACTGCCCTAAGGGCATTTTGGACAAAATCTGCAGTTTTTTTAGCGGGATTTGGTTCATTTCCCCAGCCAAATTGAATCTGACTGGCATAGCACCGGAGTTCATTTCTTTTTTTCCCGCCTAAAAGAGTGTGAACAGGAACATTAAACACCTTACCTCTGATATCCCAAATTGCGTTATCAATAGCGGAAATGGCCGCAGAAGTAACGCATCCCCCATTTAAAGCCCAAAAGGATTGTCTGTACATTCTATCCCAGATCACTTCGTTTTCTAAGGGATTAAACCCGATTATTAATTCGGCCATATCCTTAATCATATAAATTGCACTCGTGGCACAACAATTAAAGGATAAGGCCGCTTCTCCATCCCCGAAAATACCCTCATCCGTATATATCCGGCAGACAACCGGCGAAAATTGCGGTGTAACAAAAGCACTTTTGGGGCTCTCACCTTTTTGATTCCTGGGATGAAGCAGCATTATGTCTATTTTCGTAATTTTCATAGATTTCCTCCTTATAATTTGACATTGATTTACCTTTGGTTTTACTATAATATAGTTTTTAATATGAATAAAGCGACGAATAATAATATTAAACATTAATTGTACTAATATATAAATGTAAGGATGGGTAACATGAGTCTAAAAAAATATGAAGTACTATTAAATTCCCTCGAAAGCGGAAGCTTTTCAAAAACCAGTGAAAATTTGGGATATACTCAGTCTGGTGTGACACATATGATGAATTCCCTTGAAAGCGAATTAGGCTTCAAAGTTCTAAAAAGAGGGAAAAAAGGTGTTTCCATCACAAAAGAAGGAGAGCTCATTCTCCCTGCTATCCGCGAAATATTAAGAGCAGCAGAAAAATTGCAGCAAATTGCAGCTCAGATTAAAGGAATAGAAAAAGGCGCTCTTGTCATCGGCACATTTACAAGCCTGCTATTAAATTGGGTTCCTGATATTATTGAAATTTTTCAAACTAAGTATCCCTATATAACCATAAAAATTATGGAAGGCAAGCTCAGCGAACTGGAAAAATGGCTGGACGACGGAACCGTAGATTTATGCTTCTTCAGCCGTCAGCAGCATCATTCCTATGAATACATTGAATTAGCGAAAGATTCCTTACTGGCTGTTTTACCTAAAAACCATGCACTTAGTCACTTAGAGACCATCCCTCTCGAGGCCTTTTCAAAATACCCCTTTCTTTCCAATGATGCTGATATGGATGTGGCAAATTTACTTAATCTCTACCATATCCAGCCTAAAACAACATTCTCTTCAAACTTTTATACTGCAGTTATTGCTATGGTTAAACATAATCAAGGCATTGCTATACTGCCCAAACTCTTATGCAATTTTAAAAATCAAAAAGTAATTGTTAGAAATATCTCACCCACGCTGGAAAGGAATATCGTTATTTCCTATCGTCCCAATGATGAACCCACACCTTCTATGAATTGTTTTATTGGCTGTGTAAAAAGTTATTTTAACCTGAACAGGCAACCACAGCACACAAAATAAACATCCGTTCATAAAAGATAAAAAAACATAACCGCATATTGAACACCCATAAAAATCCCCTCCAAACTCCCAGGTTTAGAGGGGATTAGCTTTATTCAAGCACTGGTATGGAGATGTCAAGTTTAATTTTAGGTACCTAAGATTATTCCCTGAAAGTGTCCCCCTGCCGACAAACACAGGCAGAATGTAAAAGTCTGCTTGTTAAGCCGGCCCTAAACTCTTGCCGCTGTATATGAAATAAATAAGCACAGGGCTTTTTACTAATTTATATATAAAAAGAGAACATATGCGCCAAAAACCTATGTCCTCTTGTTTATTCGATTATTTGGATGTTAAAGGAATATAAAGTTACCGTAGAGATACTAATCACTTTTTTAAATGATCAGTCCACCATTGGGACTGATCACTTGCCCCGTAATAAAATTTGCCTTATTTGATGCCAGGAACAGAACCATTTCGGCTATGTCATTTGCAGAGCCTAATACCCTTAGCGGGGTATTGTTCTTTAATTCCTCCAGCGTTGCCGTGTTTAAATTTGAATTCATATCCGTTTGAATGACACCTGGAGCGACACAATTGACTTGAATATTTGCTGGTCCGACTTCTTTTGCCAATGCTTTTGTCAATCCGATAACAGCAGCCTTAGATGCGGAATAATGCACCTCGCAGGCTGAACCTGCTAGGCCCCATATCGATGAAATATTAATTATTTTCCCTTGCTTATTACTTATCATCTTGGGGAGAACACTTTGGCAGCAATTAAAAATCCCTTTTATATTAACATCAAACATCAAATCCCAATCATTCTCGGAAATATCTGTAAATAGTTTATCTTGCGCAATGCCGGCATTATTTACTAAAACATCAATAGCCCCAAATTGACGATATATCATGTTTACCATATTCTCGACCTGAATTCTGCTACTGACATCTCCTTGCACTTTAATAACATTTAATTCCTGCTTAAGTAACCGGCGGTACAATTCTTCCGCCTCTTCTTCACTTTTAAAATAATTAATTGCAACATTATAATCATTAGCAGCAAATAGTTCCGCCGTCTCTCTCCCAATTCCCCTTGAAGCACCTGTAATTAAGATTGTTTTTTTCATCGCAAGTCCTTCTTTTCTAAATTAAATATTATAGTTTACAACTTTTATAACCGCATGCGAAACAACCTGAGTTCATCAATAACGATATAAAGTACATTTTCCCGTCTTCCTTTATAAATACTTCCTCTTTATTATTTCCACGCATATATAATCATATTTTTTAAAACTGACTTACCTTTCTTATTGGCCTACTATTTTTACTCACCTCATGAATCACTTATCTGCTCAGGGGATTGATCTGAATCAATGTGCTTTCAACAGGTAGAGCTTTAAGAATTTTCCCTTCTATTCTTATTCTCTCCTTTATATCTGCGCCAGTGCTTGTTGCAAATCATCAATAATATCTTCAACATTTTCCAAACCCACTGAAAAACGGATTAAGTCAGGGGCAATACCTGCTTCTTTTAACTGTTCATCCGTAAGCTGTCGATGGGTATGACTTGCCGGATGTAACAGGCACGTTTTACTATCAGCTACATGAGTTACGATTGATGCTAATTTTAATTTATCCATAAACTTAATGGATACTTCTCTTCCGCCTTTTAGACCAAATGCTAAAACTCCACAAGAACCGTCAGGCAAATATTTCTTGGCTAAAGTGTGGTATTGATTGCTCTCTAAATCAGGATAATTAACCCAAGCAACCTTCTCCTGCTTTTCTAAAAACTTAGCTACTGCCAAAGCATTTTCACAATGCCTCTTCATCCTCAGCGGAAGTGTTTCCAAACCAAGATTCAAATAAAATGCATTTTGCGGGGACTGAACGGAACCAAAATCACGCATAAGTTGTGCAGTTGCTTTTGTAATATAGGCTCCTTTTCCGAATCTTTCGGCATATATAATCCCGTGATAGGATTCATCCGGCGTTGTCAGCCCCGGAAACTTGTCGGCATAGGCCAGCCAGTCAAAATTCCCGCTGTCTACGATACAACCCCCGACTCCCACTGCATGACCGTCCATATATTTGGTTGTAGAATGGGTAACGATATCGGCGCCCCATTCAAAAGGCCGGCAATTAACCGGTGTGGCAAATGTATTATCAACAATAAGGGGAACCCCATGGGCATGAGCTAATTTTGCAAACTTTTCAAAATCAAATATTGCGACGATTGGATTTGTGATGGTTTCTCCAAAGACAGCTTTTGTATTTGGTTTAAAATACTTGGCTAATTCTTCCTCCGGCAAACCCTGATCCACAAAAGTACATTCGATGCCCATCTTTTTCATGGTGACGCCAAATAAATTATAAGTACCGCCATAAACGGCTGATGACGCAATGAAATGATCCCCCGTTTCACAAATATTAAATATGGCATAAAAATTTGCGGCCTGTCCCGATGAAGTGAGCATTGCTGCCGCTCCGCCTTCCATTGCGCAAATTTTAGCCGCCACAGCATCATTAGTCGGATTTTGCAGCCTTGTATAAAAATAGCCTTCCGCTTCCAAGTCAAATAGTTGTCCCATTTCATCACTGGTATCATATTTGAAAGTTGTACTCTGGTAAACCGGTAATTGCCTGGGCGCCCCTTTCTTGGGATCCCATCCTTCATGAATACATTTTGTTTCTATTTTATTTTGCATGGTTTTCCTCCTATCCAATATTAACCAGCAGTTAATTTCCAATTGGTCTTTAACCAGATCAGGCAACTACTACCTCCGGTATTACCATGCAGCAGCCAACTACGTCCGGATGCGGAGCCGGACGTAGTTGGCTGCTGCCCCAAAACTTATGCAGCCCTTGTTAAGCTTTCGAAAATAATGCTGATTTGTGACTCATCTTACTATAAAAATTCCTCAGAGTCCAGATTGATTTTTAAGAAAACCGGCGGAGACCGTTCCAAGCTTCACCCCAAGCCGGACTTCCCCACGATGGCGGTGGTTTTACCCGGCTCGATTTCCATTCCCAAATTTAACAATGCCGGTGCCGCATCTTCGCCGTATCGGAATGTTACGTCTCTCAACCGGATATCCGGCGGTATCTTGGTAATTTGTGCCCCATCCCCTTCCGCCTTCTGTTTTAAAACAACGGGCGCATCCAAAACGGCAAATAACTGATCCGCCACCGAAAGCCCCAGGTAACTCCCATGCCAGTAGCTGTTCAAATCGGTAAGGGGACGCATACATTCCCCGGCCAGAAAAAGAATAATCAATAGCTCCCGGGGAGAGAGCGTTCCCAATGCGGTGTGCCATGCCGCCACGGCCACCGAGACAGAAGCTCCTACAACACTCAGTAAAATAATTATGGCGGAATCCGCCAGAGAGATTCCTGTATTGCGGATAGACTCGTCGGCAAAATGATCCGCGTCCTCTTTCAGCCGGTCCAATGTTTTCCTTCCGGCATGAAAAGCTTTCAGCGTAGTCATGCCCTGCATCGCTTCAATATACTGTGCATTCAGATGGGCATAAGCCTGCCAGTATTCGATCATCACCCGGGAAACCGCCGGCATAAAGAAATGCGGGACAATAATCGATAAGACCGCTGAACCAAAGATCAAGAGTCCCACCAGCCAATCCAAGGAAGCTATGTAACAGATGACGGCCGTAACCGTCAAAAACACCACTCCGGTTTGCGGAATGTAATTCACGAGAAAAGCTTCAAAGGATTCCACACCGTCGGTGATTAAAGATTGTACATTGCCGCTTCTTCTGGTGTTTTGATAAGCAGGTCCCAGCTTCAGCAATTTACCGAGCAATTCCGCCCGTACTGCCTCTTTTACTTTGGCAGCCATTTTCTTCGTGTAACCTTCATGATACCGGATCAGAAACCCTTTCAATAGAATGGCAGTAAGCGCACCGGAAAGATAGCGCAAAATCAAGGCTGTCCCCTCCCCTTGCAACACAGAAGCAACAGCTCCGGCTACCATGAAGGCCTGGAAGAATCCGCAGAATACGGACAAAATCCCGATGAGAACTTTCCCGGCCACATCCGCCTTGAAATCCTTTAAGAACCGTATAAGACGCAAATATTTGATCATAAGTAGGTCTGCCCCATTCTCCTATTTCTCTCCGCCAACCATAAAGGGACGATGGAAATCATATAATTCCAGGTCCCGTTCCTCCATTGTCAGCCTGCTTACCGCCAGATCCGCAAACACCTTTGCCATGCCTAATTTCAGCATGATGTTTAGATCCCACTGCGGTCTGGGTTTATCACTCATATACAGCTTCTTACTCAAGGCATCACCTTCAGCCTGGTCCTGATGCTCATGAATCCTGCGTCCGTACTTTTGCAGGATTTCCTCTTCTTTTTTCTGATATGCTCTGTTCCGTTCTTCGTCGTACAGATGCAGGTACCAGCACGCATCAAAGATCAGCATCCTTCCGCCCGGGCGCAGAACGCGGTACCATTCCTGATACGCTTTTTCAGGATTGTCCAGCGTCCAGGTGAGATTCCGGCAAATCAAAAGATCGAAACTTTCATCGGCAAAATTCATATTATGACAATCCATTGTCAGCAGGTTCACCTTGACCTTTTCTCTTTTCGCATTCCGGGCTGCGCACTCCACCATGTTCTCCGTAAGATCAATTCCCGTCACATGATGACCCTCTTCACCCAGAATAATCGGGAAAAACCCAGGGCCCGTACCGATGTCGAGAACGTTTAATTTATCTTCGGCGCCGGATACCGGCGCATTTTCAAGGATTATTTTTTTCCAGGTCTGCCGTTTATCAGCTTTCAGTTCATCCTGAATTCCAGCTCTGTAAGCCTGCGCCTCTCCCTCCCAGTAATTCTTAATTCGCTTTTCCAATATCACAAAAAAACCCCTTTCTGCACAATAAAAAAATACCATTGGGACAAAAACCAATACGTTTGGTCTTTAGCACCTTCATGGTATCAATAGCACGAATAAAATATTGCTTTCTGTATTTTCAAATAATCATAGTGACTTCCTGCCACTATTATGTGTGCTATTATACCTATCTCTCCATGATTTGTCAATCTTCTGCTGTGGTCAATGTGTTTATTCTGTGATAATGTCACCTTGTTATTATTCCGGTAAAATGTCACT
>JBMNCQ010000018.1:0-24106 GCA_049366715.1 Peptococcaceae bacterium
AACTCTCTCCTGCCTCCGCTCTCTCGCGGCGACAAAATCTATTCTACCATCTTTTTATACAATTGGTCAACAACTAATTACTGGAAAAATTAAAAGGTTGTTAAGTTTTGATTAAAATTGTCGCTGACTGCACAGCGACATTAGTTATAATACCATGTATCATTACTTATGTCAACACATATCTGCCATTTATATTATTTTCTCCATTTAAGTAATCTTTAACTCCGCTAATTTTCTTAACGCATATTCACCCATTAATTCATAGCCTTTTTTATTAGGATGACATCCATCTACAAAAAACGTATGATCAATGCGATTATCCGCATCAAGCATTAATGTATAAAAATCTAAAGTAGGGATATTGTTTGTATGGCAGTAACCGGTCAGCCATTTTCTGATATCCTGTAAGTATTTTTCCATTAAATCATCCTCGACCGGCGAAGGTATTCCCACAATAATGTTACAACTGATTTTTCTTAATTCTGCGATCAGCTTAAGAAAATTTTCTCTTAATACCGTCTGCGGGATATGCTGATAGGCTTCATTTGCTCCACCCATGACAAAACAATACTCAGGCTCATAGGAGAGAACATCTTTTTCAAACCGTAACAGCATATCGCCAAAAGTATCACCAGACACACCTTTATTCATTATACATTTATTAATGAGATTCTCTTGCAGTGAATTAACCCAGGAAAATTCCTGTTCATATGGCCAGCCGGCTGTTATGGAATCACCTAAAGTAATTAGAATTTCTTTCTTCATAGCTACCACCCCGCTCTCAATAATTATAGCCTTTTTTAATAAAATAAAACAGGCTGACAAAAAGCTTAACCTGTTTTCAACTTATATTTAATTCTAATTTCCCTTTATCACTTTTCGCTTTACTATCTGCATTTTGTTCACCATCCGTCTCTTCAGCCTCACGATCTTCTGTCGGCAGCTCATCCTGACCTGACTTTTTCTCCTTTATATTTAATTCTTCCTTTTGTTCTGCAGCTTCTTGTTTCGATTCTCTTTTAATTTCCCCGGTTTCCTCCATAAGCTGTTCTTGACCTTCCAGGAAAAGTTTATTCATTTTTCCTATATCATCTTCTGTTATGCCTAGTTCTTTTATGATCTTGTCCCAGGCGATTCCTTCATTTCTCAGCATGATAATGTCATCGATGCTTACTGCTGCTTTTTCAGTCAGCGTTAACGCTAAAGTGATTTCACCAGAACCATAGCCTGCATCTCTAAGAATTTCAACTTGTTCTTCAACTGTTCGGCCATCTAGAGCTACGGTAACCTGTTTATTACCTTCATCTTTATTTTCAGCACTCTCAGTTGTCTCCATTACATCATTTTGATTTTCCGAAGTATCCGTTGCCGGTTCAGCCAATTCCTCAATTATTTTCGAGGCAGCTTTTATCGCAGCCAAATTTTCCTTGAGCTCAGCTAAATTTTTTTCCAATTCCGGCAGCCGGGATTTCGCTTTATTAATAATTTCCATATTATCTGCTAAAAGTTTTTCAATTTTTTCAATTACTTCTTGCAAGGATTTTTCTTCTTTAGTTACCTCTGCCGCCTCTTCGGCCTCTAATAAACCCTGTGCATACTCTTCAACCATTTCCTTAACTAAGTCTGCTTTACCTGCTTCATCCATTGCCTGAGCTTCAGCTAATCTTTTCTCTGCAAATTCAGCTAACAATGCTGCTTTATCCTCTGCTGAGAATGTTAAAAATAACTGTACATTTTCAAATAAACTTTTAATGTCATAAAAAGTTTCATCAGGTGCGGTACCGGGGTCGATATCAATAATAATTACTTCAACCGGTTCCTGACCGTTATCTGTCTTTGCACCTCCGGTTGTATCCGGCTCATCGGCAGCAAATACAGCGGCAAGAGAGATGTTAAAAACCAGCATAATTAATAATATGATTGTAATAACCTGTCTCTTCATACTCCTTATTCTACCTCCATTTTTCATATGATCACTCCGGCGCGCCCATTTCTGTTACATATTTCGACCACATAAATTACTTTATGAGGGCACCGGGCTAAATACCCGGGTTTATTAACACTACGGTTCCGGAGTACCCATCGTTTTACGGTAAACCGGCATGAATGAATGGCATTTAGGGTGAAGTTTTACTTGTTCCGTGTGTAAGACCAAAAGCTATCAGCATAAAAAAAAAACGAAGCCCGGTATTTCATAATATAAATACTTAAGCCTCGTCTAATCGTTTAGTTTTCAATTCAGATCATGTTAATGACCGGGTGTCTAAAATAGTAGCTAGCTAAACGCCGCATAGCAAAAAAACGGAAATGCATGAAGATTACGTTACAGATTTTTATTTTTTCAGGAAGCAACGCCAGCTGCCGTTTTTCAACATACGATTACTCCCGCGGGCGGAGAGTCGGGAACAATATAACATCCCGGATAGAAGGCGAGTCAGTTAGTAACATAATTAAACGATCGATACCAATACCCAGTCCTCCGGTGGGTGGCATACCATACTCAAGAGCCCGGACAAAATCTTCATCCATCATATGAGCTTCGTCGTCGCCTTTTTCCCGCTGCTCAACCTGCTTCATGAATCTTTCTTTCTGGTCAATGGGGTCATTAAGCTCAGAGAAGGCATTAGCTGTTTCTCTGGATACAATAAAAGCTTCAAATCTGTAGGTAAAATTAGGATCTTCCGATTTGCGTTTGGCTAACGGCGATACTTCTATCGGATAATCCATGATAAAAGTAGGCTGAATCAAATGAGGTTCTACCGTCTCTTCGAAAATCTCATTTAAAATACTGCCTTTGGTAGCGTCATCAAGAACAGCAATATTAAGCTTCCGGGCAGCTGCTTTAGCTTCTTCATCGGTGACAATTTCCTTAAAATCGATTCCGGCGTATTTTTTAACGGCATCTACCATCGTAATTCTTGTCCAAGGTGGTGTTAAATCTATTTCCGTACCTTGATAGTTAATCTTAGTAGAACCTAAACATTTTTCCGCAATATACGCAATCATTTCTTCTGTTATGCGCATCATATCATGATAATCAGCATAAGCCTGGTATAACTCCATCATTGTAAATTCAGGATTATGTTTTGTAGAAATTCCTTCATTTCTAAAAACTCTGCCAATCTCATATACCCTTTCTAATCCCCCTACGATTAATCTCTTTAAATGAAGTTCTAAAGCGATTCTCATATAGAGATCGATATCTAAAGCATTATGGTGCGTAATGAAGGGTTTGGCTGACGCTCCGCCGGCAATAGCATGCAAAGTTGGCGTCTCTACCTCCAAAAAACCCTGGTTATCCAAATATTCCCGCATAGCTTTGATGATTTTACTACGCAGAATAAAAGTATTTTTAACATCCGGATTCATAAATAAATCCACATAACGCTGGCGGTAGCGAAGTTCTACATCCTTAAGGCCATGGAATTTCTCCGGTAGTGGTCTAATTGATTTCGTTAAATGGTTTATTTCTTTAACGGCTACCGTTATTTCACCCTTTTGCGTAATAAATACGGTTCCTTTGACACCTAAAAAATCTCCGATATCAGCTTTTTTAAATATATCATGGCCGGTCTCACCCACATCGTTTAACCGCGAATAAATCTGTACTTGTCCACTTATATCCTGAAGATTAGCAAACCCTGCCTTCCCATGTCCCCTCTTGGCCATCAACCTGCCGGCGATAATAACTTCGCTGCCGCCGGCAATTAGTTCTTCGGAATGCGTCAAAATATCCTCAGCATGATGGGTTGGAGCAAATTTCCCTCCAAAAGGACTAATACCTCTTTCTTTAAGATCAGCAATTTTCTCTAAGCGAACCTGCATAAGTTCATTAATATCTAAATTATTTTGTTCCGACACAAATAATCCTCCTAACACCTACTTATTGCTTATATCAATAATCTCAAATTTCAGCTTACCTGCAGGTGCATCAACCTCAACGGTTGATCCAACGGAATTACCTAATAATTTTTTACCAACAGGAGACTCATTTGAAATTAAATTTTCTAAAGGATCCGCTTCGGCAGAGCCAACTATTTTATATTCAATTATCTCGTCAAATTCAAGATCCTTTAAGGTAACCGTTGAACCAATAGAAACAATTCCGGCCTCTCTTTCATCATCTTCAATAACTTTAGCATTTCTCAGCATCTTTTCAATGGTAATAATCCTGCCTTCGATGAAAGCCTGTTCATTCTTCGCATCTTCGTACTCGGAATTTTCACTAATATCACCGAATTCAATAGCCTGTTTAATCCTCTCGGCAACTTCTCTCCTTTTTACTGTCCGTAAATTATCCAGTTCCTCTTCTAACCTCTGTAAACCTGCCCGGGTTAAAATTACTTCTTTTTCAGCCATAAACAAACTCTCCCTTTTCATTTTCTTATCTAACTCTTTTTTATGCCACATTCCTGTGAAAAGTTACAATTATATTAAGGGTGCTAAATACTAGAATAAGCACTAAAGCCCCTCGGCTTTAGTGCTCTTTCTCTAACGGTAATTATAATAAGGGTGATGTTATTTGTCAAGTGTTTACAGTTTAGCCAAATTGATACTAAGAAGACCCTTGTTTCCGGCATTACAGCAAGCTTGGGGCAACAAAACCCTTCTAATTCTTATTCTATATTATAGCATTACCCTATAATATTATACTCATTATTTATCACTTTCAGGGCTTCTTGTTTAGTTTTGCTGATTTGCTCATCCGTTAAAGCTCTTTCAAAACTTCTTAATCCGGCAAGCTTAAAATTATGTTTTTCCGCAATTTTTTTGATTTCATTAACCCCTGCGATACTTAACTCCCTGCCGATAGAAAAAGATTCCCATCTTTCTTCCAGTGTTAACAGCATCGTCTCCGCCATGCAGGCATATGCTAAGCCCGGGGGAAAACCAAAATTAAAATTAAAATTTACCGGCCCGGGTATTTTTATTACTCCGCCTTCGATAACCAACACATCTTTTCTGGCCCTTTGTACACTGGTCGATACATCCCTGGGTCTGGCCACATCACAGATCACGGCACCGGGCTTAAGGTCATCGGGATCAATTATTGTATCCATAGAAGAAGTAACAGAAACTATGATGTCCGCCTTCTTTAATAATTTCTTAGGTTCACTGCTCACCTCTACCGCTACACCGTCTTCATACATAATCGTACGGGAAAGTTTTAGTAGGCGGTCTTTATTTCTGGCTAACAGCATCAAATACTTGCATCTTTTGGCCATTAATCTGGCAACTACACTTCCAATAGACCCTGTAGCGCCCAGAACTGCTACACTTGCCGAATCTAAATCGATATCCATCAACCGGGCAGCTCTATAAGACGCTTCAACTGCACTGGCTACAGTATAGCTATTACCTGTGGTCACCGGGATGTTACTGTTTTGCGCAACTATAATCCCGCCATCACCAACAACTGATGTCATTGCTCCTAACCCTACTATTTGAGCTCCTAATTTTTCCGCAAGCTTTACTGCTTCAAGGATTTTTTTAATCGCAGTCTCTTCCGGAAGGGTTAATAACTGCCTGGTGGTGAGCGTACAGGCTATAAAATAACCTGCAATTTCCCCGTGCGGAGATTTGATTCCTTCAATCTGGGAGACCTTCATCGCCGGTAAATAGCGAAAGGACTTCTCCAGTAAATTGGGCGGCAGCTTCTCTAACAGCGGATATTTCCGGTAGATATCCGCAATTTCTATAGGATGAATAATAAAAGCAAACTTGTTCATAAATATTCCCCCCTAAGCTAATTTGTCCTTACCCAAATCTAGGATGCGGGGAACAAATCCGATCTTATCGAGAAGTTCTTGATAGTCTCCTTCTGATAATTCCTTATCTCTACCGGCGAGAACTACTAATACCGCCTCCATAACATTAGTCCCAAAAGACCTGCCGTTTAATTCAGGAGTTGTGGTTATGAGCCTTTCGACGCCCCTGCTTTTTAATATCTCTATATCCTCCGTTGTGACAGTATTCGTTAGAATCGTTTTACCTGCTAAACTCTGCGGCAGATATCTTTTAATAAATAAGAAATCTCCGGCGATAATATCTGCAGCAAAATAATACTCACCGTATTTATCGATAGATACTTCTTGTTTAGTCCCGGTAGGATAAATCATCTCAAAAGGGAGCCGGCTGGCTAAAGGGGCCAATATCCTGGCCGCCCTGGCCAATGTTTTGAGAGACTTTAAAGAAAACGGGAGTCCCAGCCCAAATACCAAATCTCCATAGGTTACCTTAGCCCCTGCCTCTTCCAGGGCTTCCGCCATACCAAAGCGGTCAACACCGGAGACAAGCAGAACTTTTTTATTTTTCAAACCCACTCTTTTATCAGCAGCTAAATACTCGACAACCTTCCTTTCCAAGGTATTTTTAAGGCCGCTGCCATCTACCATAGGTGTTATTTTAGCGGCATTTCTTAATTTTTTCGCGTCCCTTAAGACATATCTTCTGCTTCCCGCAACGATATACAGGTCAATACCGCCCATACCGAAAGCATCAATCCGTCCGTCCAGTTCTTTAATATAAGCAACCGCTTGATCCATATCCCCATCGGTACCGATTCTTTCGATGCAAAACTTTTCCCCCAGAATATCAGTCTCCACACGATGGTCTCTCTTTTTAGAACCCAAACTCACACTAACCACCTTTTTCATAGCTATTCCTCCTTGGACGCTTTTATTAAAGCCCTTAAATGTTCGGGCCCAATATACTGATCTTCAGAAAGGGGTGAGGGTCCTAAATTAATATGCAGTACTTCCCCCTCCAGAATGCCTCCTACCAAACGTGCCCGTTTGTCAGACATTAATAAAATAACAACCTCATGTTCCCTAATTTTAAAAATATGCTGCATAACATTATCGAAAAGCTCTAACCCTGATTTTTTTTTCAAAAAATCCCATCTTTCTTTTTCCGTCATAATCAAGGTATAATCTACACTTTCCTGACTGCATATTTTTAAAACTTCTTCCTTATTTAATACCGGAAAACCTATTACCGCAATTTTTTTACCCTTCCTAACCTCTCCCAGTTTCTCTAAACGGGAGACAAAGGACCTATCCAGATTATATTTTTGGGCAACTTCCAATTGGGAATACCCTTGAGCCCGTAAATCAAACATTTCTTTAATGGCTTTTGCTACTTTCCCCTGACTGATGATTTTATCCCCGATCCGGACAAAATCCATTCCCCCACCCCCTCCATACAACTGGGACAACTACCGGTGACTAAAGCTTGATACTAGCTGTCTCCCGTGTCTACGCGCTTTCCAAACACCCTGCGTTTCAACGAGGAGGCATTAACCGGCAGCCGCTTCTTTATTATTCATATCCAATTTTGTGCACACTTATGCGCACACTTATATTTTATTACAAACAGCCTCCTATTACAAATATTTCCATAGAATATTATTCTTTTCACAAAGGTACAGCCTGCACTTCTTTCAGGCATAATGTGCATTCCGTTTCTGGTATACCTCATAAAGCCGCAAAATTTCAATTTTTAGGCCACAAAAAAAGCGCGGTCTAATCCGCACTTATAGATAAATTTGCATTTTAGGAAATCGCTCAGCCACTCATTAAGCTTATTTAATTTAATATTTTTAATGGTACGGTTCCGCTCCGCTCACCATTTCAGAGTATCACCGATTTCAAGGCCTTTCTGCGCGATTACCCCGGCAGGCAGTTCCAGTACATAGACAGCATCCTTCTTAGCTTCTCTGCTGCCTGGCTCCATATCCTCGCGAATCCAAATTATTTTTTTACCTTTATCCATAAAAACCACATCTATTGCAAACTTCATCCCGATACAGTGAATAGCATTACAGGGATCTAAGATTAGTCCCTCCCCGTTTTCCAGGCTATTCCGTCCCAATAAACCTTTGAGCCGGGCCGTCAAGGATGTCGCAACGTCGATTTTATCCCCAATTATTTTCTTGTTTTTTATATTGATAACTTTAACTTTATTCATAGTACACCTCTTACATAAAATATTTCTAATATATTTTATGTTTGTACTTTTTATGTTTCTATTGCTTTTTAATTTACCTCTGCTATGCCCTTACCGGGCATAAATAAAAAGTCTCCTGAACTAATTCTGCAATCTTCCTCCGGAGGCTCACATTAAAAAACACCCCAACGTTCCCAAACTGCAAGTCAGAGTCTGCCGGGGCAATTTTCGTACTGGTTTTCTTCACAATTTGCACCGAAATATTTACTAGCCGGATCGTGTTAACTACCCTGTCTTATGTTTTATAACAGCATCACCTGCGACTAGTTATCCTCTAGTCTGCCCAAGATCTTTTTAGTCCCTTCTATTTTTCCCTATGGAATTTTTTCAGATCATATGTCCGTTTAATCGAGTCAACCAGTTCATCTGCGCTAAAAGGCTTGACCAGATACTCCTTTGACCCGGTCACCATTGCTTTTTTAAGATATTCCGCCTCTCCCTGCACACTGATCATAATTACTGAAATACCGGGAAGCTTCAGGGATATTTTTTCCGTAGCGGTAATTCCATCCATGACGGGCATGTTAACATCCATTAAAATAATATCCGGCAATAAACGCTCAGCCTGATTAACGGCCTGTTCACCATTAGCTGCTTCCCCAACTACCTGGAAGTCTTCTTCTAATTGTAATAAACGATTGATATTTTCCCGGGTTTCAGCTATATCGTCAACGATAAGAACTTTAATTTTATCCATAACTTTTCCCTTCTCCCCTAATTTCAAATTTACTTAATCTTCCTTGTCACTTTACCTGCAGACCATTTCTATCAAGCACTCTCGTTAGTTCAGATACCACCAAAGCCCAAAACCGCTATCCATCTAAAGTAAAAAGCCGGTTTGGATGGTCCGCCCAACCTTTTAGGCAACTTCATATTAACATTAAAGTCTGTCCCTTTGGAATCCGGCGCAAGTCTCGTTTTATGAGAGGCACTAGTCCTAAATATAAATAGGAGGCCCAGAAGCCTCCTGTTTATATTTAGCTAGAATTATTCAGTTTATATAATAAATTAACCGGCAATCTTTAAAATTTTTATCAGTATCTTCCCCTTCATAAGAATAATCCATAATAACACAGCCATCATCTATATACTCTTCCAGAAATCCTGTCAATTCCCGGCGGTCCTTCATCATGAAAACGGAAAAATAGTTATTTGGATAACCCATGCGCTTAATGATTTCCAGACTTTTATCCCCGGAATTCAAGTCTATTATATACAATTTAGCATAGTCTCCCAACTGCCGCTGAAAGAGAATAGACTTTCTGATGATACTCTCTATCGTTCCTTCATTGTTTTGAATGATCACGATTAGAGATTGCAAATTATTGCTGTTGGCCTCATATAAGGTATTCTTGAAAAAGTTAAGCAAAAACCACAAAATAAAAATCATAACTGCCGCTGCTAATATCCAATCCCATTTGTGCATTTAAAGCACTCCCTTTTTATAGAGTGTGCTCTATTTTATGCAGAAACTTAATTGCAAGTGAATGTTCCTTAGCTATCCGGTCTAACTTTATGAGTAAACTGCAAATTATAAATTTACCAAATTTAAAAAGTTTTTAGCTGACCTGAGAAGTCAATCGTCACGTGAACTTCCCGGATTTTATTCACTAGACATTCACAAGTTTATTTTTTATCGCATAGAGCGCCGCCTGCGTTCTATCCTCCACGCTCAGTTTACGAAAAATATTGGTAATATGATTTTTTACCGTTTTCTCACTTATATATAAAGTCTGGGCAATGTCTTTATTGGTCAAACCCTTAGCGATGAGCTGCAATACATCGATTTCCCTGATGGTGAGTTCATCATAAGAAGAAGATCGGAGTTTTCTTTCAGATAACCTGTTGAATTCACCTAAAAGTTTTGCGGTTATATCAGGATGAATCACAGACTTGCCCTCGGCAACATCTTTGATCGCAGCAATTAAACGCTCGGGTTGAATATCTTTCAAGACATACCCGGATATGCCCACCCTGATAAGTTCAAAAATATATTCCTCATCATCATGAATTGTCAGCGCTATTATTCCAATATTAGGCATTTCCGCTTTAATTAATTTTGTAGCTTCAATACCATTAATGCCGGGCATATTAATGTCCATTAAGATAACATCCGGTTTAAGCTCCCTGGCTAATTGAACAGCTTCATTACCGCGGCTGGCTTCCCCAACTATTTCTATTTGCTCCTCCAGGGAGACGATTTTCACCAGCCCTTCTCTTAATAATGCATGATCATCAACAATTAATAACCTAATGCCCATCTTATTACTCACTCCTCTTCAGGACCATGAATAGGTATCAAAATACTTATGCTTGTTCCTTTCCTCAGTTCAGAGGTAATATTAAACTCACCATTTAAGAGTTCCACTCTTTCTTTCATCCCCAGCAGCCCATAGCCCTCACGTTTCTTATCGGCAAAAACCTTTGTCACTTTAAAACCCCTGCCATTATCGGAAACCACTAGACTAACGGCCGTTCCGGACATATTGAAGTTAATCGTGACACTGTTTGCCTCTGAGTGCTTTTGAATATTCTGCAGTGCTTCCTGGACCACTCTGAAAATTGCTACTTCCAAAGTATTTGGCAGCCTGCCGTTATTTTCTGCGGGTAGAAAGTTAACTTTTATGTCAAATCTTTCTATAAACTCTTCTATATATCTATTTAAAGCCGGAATCAGCCCTAAATCATCTAAAGCCATTGGACGTAAATCATAGATAATTTTCCTCACATCTTTAAGGCTGCTCCGGACCAGGTCTTTCAATTGATGAATTTCTTTCTTGGCCAATACAATATCCTTATCAATCAAACGTTCGCAGAACTCCGCTCTTAAAACAATATTAGCCATAGATTGAGCCGGCCCGTCGTGGATTTCCCTGGCTACCCTTCTCCTTTCCTCTTCCTGAGCCTTAATAACCCTTGAACCTAAATTTCCTCTCGCCTCGATCTCTTCAATCCGATCACTTAAACCCTCGATATTCTTTAATAAATAGGTAAGGGCAACTCCGACATGGGAAACCAGCTGCTCAGCTCTAAGTACCGTATCCAATTGCCGGCGGTATTGCATTTCCAATTCGGTTCTTTCTTCCTTCAACTGAGTCTCTTTGCTGTTTAAGATCTTGATATCAGCCTGAAAATTACTGGCATTAAGATAGGCTTTGCGGATATCCTCCTCCGTGTATTTTTTAATGTCCCGGCTTACCTCCATAAGACGATACCTCGCAGCTTTTTCCAACCTCTCCATTTTTTCCGTTTCATTTATTACAAGAATAACCTGCTTTTTGACAGCCTCCAGTTTTTTTTGAATTCGCTCTGCTTCAATCCTGGCATTTTCCGCAATATCAAAAATTTGTGTCTTACTGCTTTCAATTACATGTAAAGTTTGTTCAATAATATGTTCTAAGGAAGGAAATGAACTATCCTTTTTCACTAAGCCATCACCCAAATCTTTATCGTTACTTTCCTTAGCAGCGGAGGATAAGTTTTCAGCAGTTCACTTTTAGCTTGCTATTTTCCAGTTAAAGTTCTCCTTACCTCCAATCATATACATATTTCTGCAAAATACGTACATATCCTGCATAATATCACATATAATAAATTATAAGCACCCCAGACAAGGTGGTGAGAATACTTTGCCGAAAAACACCAATACCTGTGCCAGATGCGGTCAAGACTTAGATTTAGTTGATGAATCCCTTTCCGATTTTAAATCCATCGTGGACAAAAAAGGCAACGAACTCTGCCCCCGCTGCTATCAGGATATGTGTGACCAGTATAATTAAAGCCGAGCTTAGCTCGGCTTTAATTATACTGGTCACAGAAAGTATGGATAAAGATTCAATTATTTTATTGTAAACAACACATCACCGGGAGCAACGCCCTCTCCTACCTGATGATTTATACGCTCAACCGTGCCGCCGGCAGGAGCCAGAATCTCATTTTCCATCTTCATTGCTTCCAGAATTAAAACGATATCGCCTTGCTTTACTTTACTTCCCACATCCTTTACGATTTTAAAGATCTTACCGTTCATGGGAGCCGTCACAGTACTTTCGCCTCCGGAGTCAGCCGGTGCGGTCTCCTTTTGTTTTTTATCCTCTTTTCCTTTTATCTTTGCTTCTTTTTCTGTCTTTTCAGCCTTCTCTTCTACTCCATCTGCGAACTTGCTCATATCGACTTTATAGCCGTCGCCGTCAACAGATATTTTTAACTTTGCGATTTTACCGTTAAAGTTAAAATTAATCGTGCCTGCCGCAGATTTATTATTCCTGCTTGCGGCAAACCTGGCTACGCTTCCTACCCCCGAGGATAGCAGAGCATTTATGGGCTGAACAGGAGCAGCTTTGACTTGAGGCTCAGACTTTTTTCCCGTCTCTTTTTCCTCCTTGGGGGAAGCAGGCTGCTCAGTTACCAAAGTTCCTTCTAAGAAAGGTTTTGCAACTTGGGGAAAGAGAATATACATGAGAACTTCTCCTCTATTCTTGGCCAAGTCACCAATTTCTTTCTGAGCTTCTGCAATTTGGGGTTCAAGCAAATCAGCAGGCCGAACTGTTACCGGCTGGATATCGCCAATAATTTTCTTTCTGATTTCTTCATTTACTTCGCCGGGTGCCTGGCCATAAAGCCCTTTCATATAGTTCTTAACTTCATTTGTAACCATTTTATATCTTTCACCAGCCAGGATATTAAGTACGGCCTGCGCACCAACGATCTGACTGGATGGGGTTACTAAAGGCGGGAATCCTAGATCCGCTCTTACCCGCGGGACTTCATTAAGCACGTCTTCCAGCTTATCAAGAGCATTGGCCTGGGATAATTGCGTGATAAAGTTAGATAACATCCCACCCGGTACTTGATAACGCAAAACATTAACATCCACACCGGATTTATAAACATCAAATTCCGCATAATCTTTCCGGACTTCCTTAAAATACTCTGCCAAAGTAGATACTTTTGCCAGATCTAAACCTGTTTCATAGGGCCCGTCATTTAAGACAGCAATCATCGTCTCCGTAGCCGGCTGAGATGTTCCCAGAGCTAGTGCGGAATTAGCGGTGTCAACTACATCTGCCCCCGCTTCAATTGCTTTCAGATACATCATCGCGCCCATTCCGCTGGTATAATGGGTATGCATCTGAATCGGCAAATTCAATTCCTTTTTCAAAGCTTTAACAAGGTCATAGGCGGCATAGGGAGTCAGGATGCCGGCCATATCTTTAATACATAGGGAATCGGCGCCTAAATCCTTAAGATCCTTCCCCAGCTTCAAATAATAATGCAAATCATAAATTGGTCCTAAAGTATAGCTGATTGTAGCCTGCACATGCTTGCCGTTTTTCTTAACTTCTTCCATCGCCTTTTGCATATTGCGAACATCATTTAAAGCATCGAAGATCCTAAAAATATCAATACCGCTTTGGGCAGCTTCAGCAACAAAAGCTTCTACAACATCATCGGCATAATGCTTATAGCCTACTAAGTTCTGCCCGCGGAGCAACATCTGCAATTTTGTTTTCTTAAAAGCTTTCCGCAGAACTCTCAGTCTTTCCCAGGGATTTTCATTAAGAAAACGCATACAAGAATCAAAGGTTGCTCCACCCCAGACTTCCAGGGAATGGAATCCCATCTCATCCATCCGTTCCGCCACCGGCAGCATATCCTTTGTCTTCATCCTTGTCGCCAGCAGGGATTGATGTCCGTCTCTTAAAGTAGTATCGGTAATCCCAACATGTCTTTTTTGCTCACTCATTTAATCACTCCTAGTTAAATATTTAATTAAAACAAATTCAAAGGTCAATTAACTAATTTTATTTATTTAAATTATGAGGTCTGACAAAAGCCGGCTAATCCATAATATGTAACGGCTTTTTAAAGAAAATATTACTAAATATTCTTTGTACTATAATAACCTGAATGCGCGTAAATCACAATATCTATTGCATCTCATATATATATTATATATACATAAATTTTTCTCTTTAAAATGCTTTTTTCCTTGTTATTACATCAACACAAATTAATTTAAATAAGAATACCCATAATCACAGCTTTTTCTTCTATGGGACAAAAATTGTCCCATAGGGATAACACTAATCCCGCATTTATTACGCATATATAAATACTATTTATGGATTATTAAAAGGATTATTTATAGAAACATAGAATACTTTCTAAGTTTTGTTTCTCTGACACTATTTACTTCAGGATTATTAATTTTGTCAGCTTTTTATTTTCTCTTTTTTGGTCAGGTTGTCCGGAAGTAGTTAACTAACTTATCAGCAAAACATGGAGGTATTAAAAAAATGGTTACAAAAATTGGTATTAATGGTTTCGGAAGAATTGGCAGACTATGTTTACGAGCTGCCCTTGCAAGAACAGACCTTGAAGTTGTCGCAGTGAATAGTACTGCTGATCCCAAAACAAGTGCCCATCTATTTAAATATGATTCTACCCATGGTATTTATCAGGGTACGGTAGAGACAGCAGCAGACGGTTTAATCATAGACGGCCAAAAAATAGTTTTGCTCTCCGATAGAGACCCTGCTAATTTACCCTGGGGTAAATTAGGTGCAGATATCGTAATTGAATCCACCGGTAAGTTTAAAACCAGCGAAGACTGCAAGGTACATATTGCCTCAGGCGCTAAGAAAGTAATTATTACCGCGCCGGGCAAAAATGTTGATGCAACCATCGTGATGGGCGTAAATGAAAAAACCTATGACAGCAGTAAGCATCATATTATTTCCAATGCTTCTTGTACAACGAATTGTCTGGCTCCTATCGTAAAAGTACTTCATGATCATTTGACAATAAAAAGCGGTTTAATGACCACTGTTCATGCCTTTACCAATGATCAAAAGAACCTTGATAACAGGCATAAAGACCTGCGAAGAGCCAGAGGCTGCACCCAGTCAATTATTCCGACAACTACAGGAGCGGCTAAAGCAGTGACAGAAGTAATCCCCGAATTAGAAGGCAAATTAAACGGGCTGGCCTTAAGGGTCCCCACTCCTGATGTCTCTTTGGTCGATTTAGTGGTCGAATGTGCGGAAGAAATCGATGCCGAATCCATTAACAGTCTTCTGAAAAAAGCATGTGAAACCGACTTAAAAGGGATTTTAGCCTTCTGCACAGAGCCTCTTGTTTCCATTGATTTTACAGGTAATTCTAATTCAGGCATTATTGATGCCCTTTCCACTATGGTGGTAGGGCCTCATACTATAAAAATACTGGCCTGGTATGATAACGAGTGGGGCTATAGCTGCCGGGTATTAGACCTGGCGGCATATGTAGGCGTTCAAGAAGCAGACAGCAGCCAGAAACTGGCCGGCTGAGGTGGTAAGCTATGGGGATAAAGTTTCCGTTAGATAAAGATAGACAGTAACTACAGAGCTACTAGATAGCTTACCTCTACCTATCCCGGAAGTCTTCCCCGAAGCTTACCTTAATAAAAAAGCCCTCCGCCTGGAGGGTCTTTTTTATACCACAGATCAAAATAATGAAAAAAATAAATAATAAGTTCAACATCATCTTCTTCTGTGGTCTTAGCGGGGTGCTACGGAGTAGCTATATTTAAAGGGGGGATTTAAACCAGTAATTAGTACTTACTATTTTTTCTTGGGTTTTATAGCAATATTTGTTTTTCTTACCTCTTATTATAATATACAATACAATAACAAGCAAGCATCCCAACTCAATCCATGGCATGAAAAATATTCCCCTTTCAACCATATTTTGGCACTGTTCCAAATTTATTGACATTCTTTATTTACCAATATCATATACAATCCTCAATAATTGTCTACCGTTCTTCGGCAAAAAAAGACCAGGGTCCTAGTTTAAAGGGACCCTGGTCCCGGTTGTTTTTTGCGGAGATACTTAAACTTAAAAGCTATCCCGGAGAGAATTAGAAAGACACCGGCAACAGTCACCAGAATATGAATATCATCCCTAATTATGTTAAAGCCTGCCCCCATGAGGGCTATCTTTCTTACATTCTCAGCAAAATAAGTGAGGGGAAAGATTTGCGCCAGTATTTTATAAAAACCCGTCATGGCAGCAATCGGCCAGGTATACCCGGATATCAAAAAAGAAGGCAAAGCCACCAGCATTGCATACTGGGTAGCATCTAATGAGTTTCTGGCTATTATCGATAAAAAAATTCCTATTGCACAAATACATGCAATAAAAGCTGCACTCAAAATTATAAGATCCCCATAAGAACCTTCCATCGGATAATCAAAAATCTTAACGGCAATCTGAAAATTTGCCATCCAGCCCACCAAACCGAGAACAACATAAGGCAGAAATTTTCCTAATATTATGGATGCCGGATATTTGCCCTTTGCCACCAGTTCCTGTAACGTTCCTTTACGCCTCTCTTCCGAAATGGAAATGGCTGCAAAATATAAAATCACTTGCTGAATCACAGCAGTCAGATAACCTAAAAGCAAAAAATTACTGTAATTACCTGCAGGGTTATACCATGGTCTAAGCAAAAAGGAAATAGGCAGAGCATGATCCAAAGCCTGTTCTTCCCGCTGACCCCGGGCTTCGAATTTCTTAACGGCGATGCCGGCCGATATTGCCCCTATTATTTCCGCGGCACCTGTCATGGCAGTATTGCTCATGGTCATATTCGTGCCATTGGCTCCGATAAATATAGTGGTATTGCTGCCTTTCTTAATGCTTTCGGTAAAACCTTCAGGAATAACCAGAACCACATCAATTTCATCCTTCTGCATTAAATCTACGGCTTCTCCGGCCGAATCCAGTTCTTTGCTTAGCGTAAACTTATCCGACTTGGCGAACCCTTGTATTACGGAACGGCTTAATTGACCGGGACTTTCATTTACTACCGCTAATTTTAAGTGTCTAATTGTTTTATTGCTATACATGCAACCAAATAATAAGGTATATGAAATGGGGATGAAAAACAATATTACCCAGATCCGCTTTTGGGAACAGAGCCCTTTAAATTCCCGCCAGAATGTATTTCCGATCTTAATCAGCATTCTTTTCCCCTCTTTCCCCACGGTAACCGGTGCCCCTGTTTATAACAATAGGCATATTTTAGACTGGCTGCTGCTAAAAGAAGATATCCGGCAGCCAAAATACTTAACCCCAGGAATTCATTCTGCAGAATTGCAAAATCGCTGCCTGTTAAAGCAATTTTTCGGAAATTCTCCGCAAAATAAGTTAAAGGTAAACAATGGGCAATCATTCTTAATATTTCCGGCATTGCCGCTAAGGGCCAGGTAAAACCTGTCAGCAGGAAAGTAGGATAAGCCATCAGCATCGCATTTTGGGTACTCTCGACTTGATTTCCGGAAAAAACCCCCAAAATTATCCCCAGGGATATGACAGCTACGATAAATGGCATACCCATTAATAAAATCAAGCCGAAGCTACCCCGTAAAGGAATGTCAAAAACCTTGAAGGCCAATAAAGCCACACCAAGCAAGGATAACACCGCAAAGCCAAAAAATACCATAACTTTACCTGCAGCGAGAGAAATCAGCCTGCTTAAGTCCGTTCCGGATTCTTTAAAGGTCCCCTGTTCTTTCTCTTTGGCAAAAGAATTAGCTACACTCATCAGATAGATCTGCTGCAGTGCTACCGAAATGATCCCCAGTAATAAATAATTCGTATAATTATAGGTGGGGTTAAACCATGGCCTAAAGCTGATAGAAATCGGATTGGCAGTATTATAGGCTTGCTCCTCCAGAAGTCCCTGTGCTGTTAACTGCTTAATGACAATGCCGGCCGAATATGTCTTGGTAATTTGTAAAGCAGAAGCGGCCGCACCGTTACTTACGATCATATTGGCGGCAT
This sequence comes from Peptococcaceae bacterium, assembly GCA_049366715.1. Classification (GTDB taxonomy): domain Bacteria; phylum Bacillota; class Peptococcia; order Peptococcales; family BICA1-8; genus JBMNCQ01. Next base: position 17,839 of record JBMNCQ010000018.1, read on the forward strand.
TTACCCCCATAAAAATACTGCTGCTGCGTCCCTTTTTAATATTCCGGGTAAAGTTTTCCGGGATAATGATTACTACATCTATATCCCCTCTTTCCATTAATTCCTTGATTTCACTCTCATCCCTTAAATGATACTTGACGGCAAACCGGTCTGATTGATTAAACCCCGCTACGACGGAACGGCTTAATTGACTGGGACTGTAATCAATAACCGCCGTTTTTAGATTTGTTACAATATGAGGACTGTACAGAAAGCCGAAAAGCAGTGTATATAATAGCGGTACCAGTACTACAACAGCCAGAGCCTTCTTATCCCGCCACAGACAATTTAATTCTCTGGTCATGGCAGGGCCGATCGTATTAAACATCAGAACTATCCCTCATTTCCCGGTAACGTGACCTCCAGGAGCATTCCCGGATAAAGCTGTTTTGCGGTATCATTTATCTTTATTTTAACTGCGTAACTGATAATATCCTTTTCATTAAGCTCATTTGTAGATTTGCTAATGGCGAAATCAGGGTTTTTATTGATGCTGATCACTTCCCCTTGAAAAATGTAATCGGGATAAGCTTTACTCTGCAGTTCTGCTTTTTGTCCCAGCCTGACCTGCCCCATTTCCGTTTCTTTTACATTGATCTCAACCCAGGAATCACGGTAATCGGTAATCGTAATCACAGGCATACCCGACCCTACCAGTTCCCCCTTTTCGGCAATTAACATCGAAACGCTGCCTTTGCCGGGTGCAACTACCTCTGTTTCCTCCAAATTTATCAATACCTCTTGGAGCTTAGCCCGTGCCCCTGCATATTGGGCTTCCAGGGCTTTAATATCTTCAGCCTGAGCTCCTTCCAGAACCAGATCATATTGCTCTACTGCCGCCTCAGCCTGCAAGCGGGCAACGTCGAGTTTAGTTGCTACCTCATCCAGTTGATCCTGGGGTAATGCTTCCGCCTCGTACAAAGGAAGCAGTCTTTCATATTTTTTTTGCAGCAGCTCAACCTGGGCCTCTGCCTGGCCCAGGACGGCTTTAGCCTGGGCGATCTGTTGCTTCCGGGCTCCGTTAACAGCTTTATTCAATTGTGCCTCAGCGGCTTTTACCCCTGCTTCTGCCTGGAGCTTTTTAACTTCTAAATCCGCAGGGTCAATTTCAAATAATAACGTTCCTTCTTTTACCTCCATCCCTTCCTGCACGTGGAGCTCGATAATGCGCCCCGGGATTTTACTGCTTACATCTACTTCTTTCGCTTCCACTGTTCCCGTAAAATGCAGATTACTGCCGGCGGCAGCAGCCTGCCTTTCACCACTGTCACAACCCACTGCTAAAAATCCGGCGCCGGCTAACAGTAACCAAAATACCATTCCCCTTATCTGTGTTGACTTATTAAACATAAGTACACCTCCTGAAGTATGTAACCGCTCAGTTACTTAAGCTTTTAAAAAATTAACGGCAGATACCGTTTAAGATCAAATCATAAAGATGTTCCAGTCTGGCTTCTAAATTTATATCTATCTGATCCTTCCAGAGTACTTCCAATAATTCTCTCCGGGCAAAGGTCAAAAAACAAAGGGCATTTATACTGATAATAAGCTGCTTTAAATCTAACTCCTCCCGCAAAACATTCTTTTTAACGCCGTCATCATACAATTCCCGGAGCCTTGCATACCCCATCAGCAGGGAATCAGGCATGATTTCCCTGGCTATCATACCACCGGCTATTTCCTCCCAGCCCATTATCTTGACATAAGAGGGATTATCCCATAAAAAATAATAGTACTCCCGGATAATCTGTTTCACACATGCAACGATATCACCCTTATTTTCAAAAGCTTTCTCCCCGATTGTATAAATTCTGTGAAAATTAATTTTCAATACTTCCCGGTAAAGGTCTTCTTTAGATCCAAAATAATGATAAATCATGCGTTTGTTGATTCCTGCATTTTCAGCAATTACATTGACTGATGCAGCCTGCAGGCCATTTTCTGCAAATTGCTTTTCTGCTTCCCTGACAATTTTATTTTTCGTTGTTAAGGGATCCCTTATATTCGCCATCCCGCTACCTCATTTCTCTTTATTTGCAAACTGCATTTTAACCTGATAATATTCGGCGGACATAAATACACCCTGCTCAGCTAATTCCAGTTCTCTTTTTACCAGTTCAAAATCATAACCTGCTGCCGCACTGGTATTTAAAGCCTGTAAATATTTTAATTCACTGCCCGTCAGCATAAGTTTAGATATTAATTGGGCCTGATATCTAAGCTGATCCCAGTTATACTCTCTCTCGCCGGCAGCGGCATCTATCTTGGCCAGCCGGTATCCCTGCTGCTTTTCCCTATAATTAGCCAGTATCTCTTTCAGTTTATTTTTTACTTCCACTTCTTTTTCTTCCTTAGCCAGCTTTGTTTTTGCCACTTCATCTTTCTTGATGGTTTTCTCATTACTTCCCGAAATATCGGCAATCTCGTCTTCCAGATCCTCAATATCCCGATCTATTCTCTGAAACTCATAAGTATTATCCACTACTTGATCGATAATGGCCGCAAAGGACGGCGGAGGCATAATATGTTCGTCAATATGATATTTTACGATTTCTAAAGGAGCATCAATATTTCTGCCGGTATAATCATTAATTTTCCCCTTGAGTATTCGTAAATTTTCCCGGGCATACTTAAGTTTTTTGCCGTAATCCGATGCCGCTACCGCAATCTTATCAACATCAGTTTGGGCAGTTAAGCCGGAAGATCGTTTGATTCTTTCTACGTTGGCCATCTTTAAATATTGGTCATATGTTTTTTCCAATAAGTTAATACCGTCCTGCAGCTTGATGGTTTCCAAGACCAGTAAAGTAACGGTCTGCTTTATCTGCTTTTCGGCATCTTCCCGCATCCTTTTTAAATCAGTCAATACATATTCCGCATTTTCCTGTTCTTCCCGCAGTTGTTTAACGATTGATGTACTATCAGCAACACCCAGCAGCTTTAAGATGCTCATCTGGCCTTCAACAATCTCCTCTGTCCCGCTGATTTTTTGTGTCAGGACCTTCTGAGTAAGTACCAAAGTTATGTAATGGGCAAACAAGGCCCTTTGGTCTGCCTCGGAATAAACAGGTAAAAGAGCACTTATGGGGAGGTCCCGGGCCGGGTCCATACTTTCCCTGAATCCGATTCCTTCATATTTTCTTATGGCTGCTTCAACCTGGGACAATTGTTCGACATCAGCACGGCTCATTTGGTAATTTCCCATAGAATTGGCCCGGGCTTTGTCATATTCATTATCATAAATATACTCCAGCTTTTCCGCCTGATCCCTGACTAAATCTAAAGTTTTTAAATTCCGGTTATTCTTGGCCGCCAGGTCTTGAATCTCAGCGAGGGTTAAAATATTTTTATCAACGGTTTCCTGAGCAGATACAGGGATCAGACTACTCCCTAGAAAACAACAAATTAATAAAAGTGAAAAAAACCTTTTTACTCTCATGCTCTCACTCCTTTTCATTCTTCTCCGCCCTTGTAACCACCTGGTTACTTACTATATTTTAACTCCATTTTTTTCATTTGTAAATAAAAAGAACCCTTAGCCATCAAGGGTTCTACAGAGCTTTAAATTCTAATTTCGGCTTATTTTCATTTCAAAAAACTGAACAAATGGGGATTGCGCAGATATAAATCATATAAAGTATCCTGGCCGGTGTCTATTGGTGCCGGCCAGTCATCAGCCTTGATAATCCGGGGGGTAACCTCCCGGTTATATTTTTTATTAGGCACCAATTTAAAGCTTCCCTGTCCATCATCCAGACAAAAATATGCCGCACCGCCCTTTTCCTGAATAGGCGCATAGTCCGACTTAAAAATTGCTTCTACCAGGTTGCACATCACCAGCATTTCCTGCCCTTTATTGATCGTGATATGTCCGTAATTGGGCGGAATATAGACTTTTTCACCCGCCTGAGCTTCAATAAAAATAACTTCGTCAACATCACCGGCGGCGGTATTCTTCTGCAAAAGATACAGAGCTTCACCCTCCAATACTTCATAATACTCAGGATATGTATCATTACCCTGTTCCCGCAGGGGATGAAAATGCCCTACTGTCTTGACAAACTCCCCGTTAAGCCGATAGGGAGGAATAACTGTTATATCATACCTGATCCCATTGGTCAGAGCAGAAACCGCATCCTTTTTCTTAGCACCCCGGTACATATAATATATAGGCTTATCTGCCTTACACACAAAGTCCGTACAAGTCAAGCCCTGCAGGGCATCCAAATAACGCACCGCAGGTATTGTCAAATCATATTCGTTGAGGATACTATTTTTTGTAAATTCCGGTCTAACCGCCACCATAAACACTCCTTATTTATTACAGCTATTATTTAAAATGATTTCTCCTTAATTCTTCTTACCGTATCTTTTCGATAATTCCTTGCAAAATATTTTTCATATCCTTAGTCTTAGCCTCAGATATCTGCGGAGATTGAGAAACAACACCTAGATAGATCTTCAATTTTGGTTCCGTACCGGAAGGCCTGATGCAGACCCAGGATCCATCGTCAAATTTGAGCTGAATGACATCCGCCCGGGGAAGGCTGGTTTTCCCCGTTAATCCACTTAAAATATTTATTTCCTCCCTTAGATAATAATCACTCACTACGACGACTTTTAGAGCTCCAATAGTTTTTGGATAATGATCCCTGAAATACTTCATGATCCTTTTAATCTTATCCTGCCCTGCCGCTCCTTGAAAGTGATAAGACATTAGTTCTTCTTGAAAAAAGCCAAATTCCTCATATAATTCCTGCAGACGGGTAGCTAAATCTTTACCCAGATAGGTATAATAAGCTGCCATTTCCGCGGACAGTAAACAGGCCTGTACGGCATCCTTATCCCTTACAAAATCACCGATTAAATAACCATAGCTTTCTTCATAGCCAAAAATAAATTTTTGCTGATTACTTGCTGTGAATTCTTTGATTTTCTCACCGATGTATTTAAAGCCGGTCAGAACATCTCTTGTTTCAACCTTGAACTTCTCGGCAATTTTCCTGCCAAATTCCGATGTAACTATTGTTTTGACCAGCACTTCATTTCCCTGCAGTAACCCCTGCCGGTTTTTAACAGTCAGAATATAATCCAGCAGTAATGCCCCCAGCTGATTTCCCGTCAGCATTTGATAATTATTATTCTGATCCTTAACGGCAATACCCAGTCGGTCGGCATCAGGATCGGTAGCCATAATAATATCGGCCTTTACCTTGTGGCCCAGATCTAAAGCCATTTTCAGAGCAGCAGGATCTTCAGGATTAGGATACTTAACAGTAGGGAAGCTGCCGTCGGGAACAACCTGCTCTTCTACGATATTAATATTTTTAAATCCCCTTTCTGCCAGAACCCTGCGAACAGGAATATTACCTGTGCCGTGGAGAGGTGTATATACGATCTTAACCCTTTCCGCCATTGCTCTGATCATTTCAGGCTGTAAGGATAACCTGCCGACCTCCTCGATATATTTGTCAAAGAGTTTCTCCGGTACATACGCAATCAGACTCTGCTCCAGTCCGACAGCCAGGTCCAAAGTGGCCAGCCTTAATTCATCTGCGATCTGCTCTATTTCTGCTAATATGCCATTTGCAATCGTATCTGTGATCTGACCGCCATCGGACCAGTAAACCTTATAGCCGTTATATTCCCGGGGATTATGACTGGCAGTAATAACGATTCCGGCCGTACAGCCCAGCTCCCGTACGGCAAAAGATAAAACAGGAGTGGGGATAATCTCCGCAAAAAGCCAGGATTTTATATTATTATTGGCCAGCACTTGTGCAGCCTGTTCCGCAAATAATCTTGAGTTTATCCTGGAATCATAAGCAATTACTACACTGTCCTTTTTTTGCGAACCGTTCTTCTTGATATATTCCGCCAGCCCCTGACTTGCCTTCCGGACAGTATATATATTCATGCGGTTGGTTCCCGCACCGATTATACCCCGTAATCCGCCTGTCCCGAACTCCAGGCTTTTATAAAACCGCTCTTTAATTCCCGCTTCATTATCTGCAATAGCCGTTAATTCCTGCTTTAAATCATCGGCAAGTCCCTTAAAACCACACCACTTTTTATATTCCTCAAAAAAATTCATTGATTCACCCCTCAAAGATTCAGTTCCTTAAGACATTGAAATAATAACATTTTACAACAATATTTACAACAATATACAACAAAAAAACCGCCTTCTAAAGGCGGTTACATTTCGTTCATAAAAAAATAAAAAGGA
>JBMNCQ010000019.1:0-1602 GCA_049366715.1 Peptococcaceae bacterium
CAGGTGTTGGTCTATAAATATGAATACAACCGCAATCATCCTGCCGTAAAACTTGCCTGTGAATACCTGTTTTCCCACCAGACAGGAGAAGGCGATTTCAGGGGATTTATCGGGAACCAGTATGCCCCCTATTATACGGGAATCGTTGCCGCCCTGTTGATTGCCGCCGGATATGAAAATGATTTAAGAATTATCGACGCTCTGGATTGGCTGCTTTCCGTAAGGCAGGATGACGGAGGATGGGTAATCGGCAGTCCGGGGATTACGGGTAATCCCGGATTAAAGAACAGCGACATCATATATCTTACATCCGATAAGTACGCGCCCGTGCTTCAAGCTTACGATAAATCGAAACCTTTTTCACATTCAGGTACCGGCATGGTAATAAGGGGATTCGCGGCGCATCCGCAATACCGTTCAAAAACGGAAGTATTGAAAGCCGCCGGTCTATTGAAATCCCGTTTCTTCAAGGAAGACAGCTACAGTTCATATAAGGATGCCGGCCACTGGCTTAGATTTCAATTCCCCTTTTGGTGGAACAACCTGGTGGCTGCCCTGGACTCGCTTTCGCTTATCTGGATATCACCGGCGGATAAAGATATTGAAAATGCATTGGGCTGGCTTGTTTCAAGGCAGCAACCCGACGGCTTGTGGAAAATATCCTATTCCTCTATTCACAAAGCAAGCGTCAACAGCAAGAGCGGGGAGCAGCAATTATGGATAACTCTGGCTGTTTGCAGGGTTTTGAAGCGCTTTTACGGGTAAAAGATTGCGTATAAACCAAAGCATTACGGAATAGAAATCAAAAGCGGGCTGCCCTCAAGAACGAGGTAGTAATCTATTACCTGGAAACTTTCAGGAAGCATTTTACAACCTGGATGATATCGGCGCCGCTGAACGGTTTGTGCATTACCCCGAACGGCCCGCATTGCAGGGCTTTCATCATGAGGTCGCATTCGGGATAGCCTGTTATGATAATAACCTGCATATCCGGTTTCAACTGCTTAATCTGTTTGAAAAGTTCGGCCCCGTCCATTTCCGGCATTTTTAAATCCAGAAATACCAGGTCGAAGTCTTCATTTTTAGCAACTGTTAATCCATGTACCGCGGAATCGGCTACAAATACTTCATGCCCCAACTTGCCAAGGGTCATTTTAAACAGTTTGCCGATGGCCTTTTCATCATCTACAATAAGAACCCGCTTTTTGGCGGTAACTTCATTTTCCTTCAGCCATTTGTTCAACGCTTCCCTGTCGAAGCGCCATAATTTGCCTACTTTAGTCGCCGGAATGGCATTTTTATCAAGAAGTCTGTGTATTGTTTTCTCGGTTACCCGCAAATACAGGGCAACCTCTTTTAAGGTCATCAGATTTTCTACATCAGTGTTCATTTATCATATCCGTTAATATAAGTTGCAATTAGCACTTTTAGCAATTACCGGGAAAGCTATTAAATTCAATAATAGTACAAAGTTGCCCTAAAGTCCAGTATTTTGTGCTTTTTTTTATAAACATTGAAGAAAATAGTTTTAATCGTACGGAAAACAGGGCAAAAGTAATATTGACATTATTTAATAAGTGTGGTTAAAATAGCCTACAATTC
>JBMNCQ010000020.1:0-73394 GCA_049366715.1 Peptococcaceae bacterium
TTACTATTGTCCGGAAAATTAAGTCAAGCATGGCAGTCTCCCCTAAATCAGATAAATAATAGTATGCATGGCAAAAATATATTTATACTTGGGACTAATTCAATTATAATTATTATGTACCATTTCATGATTAAAAATGGGAGGGATATGCATGCTTGTAAAAATCGCTTATGGTCTATTATTTATCGGGGTTATTCTCAAGTCTTACGGACTCTTTTATTTAACCGGCAAGAAAGATATCCCTTTTAAGCAAAAACAAAAAAAGTATCTTATTTTTAATTGGCCCGGTAATATTCTCCTGGCCGGCGGGATAATTATATTATTGCTCAAGTAAACGACTGCAGTTTTTACATTTCCATATTTTTCCATATCCGTCAGGGAAACTCGGCCTTTTCCCTAAATAAAAAGAGGAGTATCGAATACTCGCACTCCTCTAAAAATAAGCCTTGGCATTTTCCTCGCCTTTTAAAACCCTTAACCCGCCCGAAGCAAGAGCTTCCATCTCATCTTCTCCGGGATATATAATAACCGGACTCAAAAATTCAACCCGTTCCTTTATCCGGCTGGTAAAGAGATTAGAATAGGCAATTCCCCCTGTTAAAACAATTCCGTCTATTTTGCCTTTTAGAACGGCAGCACAGGCCCCGATCTCTTTCGCGATTTGGTAAGCCATGGCCTCATAGGTTAGCTTGGCATGTTCATTTCCCTGTTTAACCATTTCTTCTACTTCTCGGGCATCGTTGGTATTTAAATAAGCGACTAAACCCCCTTTGCCCACAATACCTTTATAAATTTCTTCCTCAGTCTTTTGACCGCTGAAACAAACTTTTATAAGACTGCCGGCAGGCACTCCCCCCGACCTTTCCGGGGAAAAAGGTCCGTCACCATCTAAAGCATTATTCACATCTATCACCCGGCCCTTCCTGTGAGCACCTACGGAAACACCGCCACCCATATGGGCGACAATCAGATTACATTCTTCATAGCTTTTGCCTAACTCTTGAGCAGCCCGCCGAGCCACTGCTTTTTGATTCAGAGCATGAAAAATACTTTTCCTTTCTAGTTGGGGATTACCTGAAATTCGTGCCAGAGGCTCCAATTCGTCCACTACAACAGGATCAACAATAAAAGCCGGAATCTTAATACTATCCGCAATTTCCCAGGCTATAAGAGCTCCTAAGTTTGAAGCATGCTCTTGCACAGCATTATTGATATCTTCCCGCATTTTGGAATTAACTAAATAAGTCCCTCCGGCAATAGGCTTCAACAGGCCTCCCCTGCCGACTACGCAATTTAAGCTTTTTACCTCGATGCCGTTCTCCTGCAAAGCATTAATGATTAAATTCTTTCTAAATTCAAATTGCTGAGCGACCCGTTCATACCGGGCTAATTCTTCATTACTATGACGCAGCGTAGTTTCTAAAACAGCCTTCTCGTTATCAAAAACCGCAATCTTTGTTGAAGTAGAACCGGGATTGATTACTAAAACTCGATATGTATCCATTTTACTACCCCCTTAGACAAGTTTTACATGTTAATAAACTTAATGCTATCGAATTTAATTTTGAAATATATGTATCGGCCCTGGAAGTTAACACAATAGGAGCCGCTGCCCCGGCAATCACTCCTGCAACCTCCCCCTGGCCCAGGTACACTAAAGCCTTATAGGTCATGTTGCCGGCTTCAATATCAGGGCACAGTAAAATGTCCGCTTTGCCGGCAACGGGGCTGTGAATGTTTTTATGCTCTGCCGCTTCACCGGATACTGCATTATCCAATGCCAGGGGCCCGTCAATAATTGCGCCCTGTATTTGCCCCCGTTCCGCCATGATACTTAAAGCAGCTGCATCCATAGTCGCCGGCATATCCGGATTTACTGTTTCTACGGCACATACCGGAGCAACCTTAGCCGTTTCAATACCGAAGGCTTTCGTAACAATCAAAGCATTATTAATTATTTTTACCTTGTCCTGCAGAGCCGGAGCGATATTTATTGCCGCATCAGTTAAAATTAACAGCCTATCGAACCCGGGTATCTCAAAAACCGCAACATGGCTTAATATTTTATCCGTCCGCAGACCAACTTCTTTATCTAAAACGGCCTTTAAAAATGTAGCTGTGCCGACTAATCCTTTCATGACTATATTGGCACGGCCTGAGCTGACAAGTGCCACTGCTTTTTTCGCAGCACGGTCTGCCAGGGGCTCATGTTCTATAGCTATTCCCTTAAGATCCAGACCCGCTTTCTGCGCTGCCAGTTGTATTTCTTTTTCATCCCCCACCAGGATCGGCCTGGCTAATCCTAAATCTTGGGCACCTTTTACCGCCTTTAAAACTTCTTCGTCTTGAGCGACAGCTACTGCAATATACCTCTGCTCATTCGTACTTAGGACTGCCTTTTTTATCTCTTGAAAGGATTTCACTACAAATAATCCCCCCTGTCACTTTCCTTCCGACCTTTTAATGTATTTTTCCCGGCCGGAAGTAATAATAATTATTGAATGTACTTCTTTATTTTTGGAAAATTCTCCTGCTAATGCAAGTGCAAAAAAACAAATTCCCCGGAACCTTCCGCTATTTGCCAAAAACGCTCATTAATAAAAAAACATTTTTTCATTAATAAAACAACTAAGGCTTCCACCTTAGTAAACAGTGCAAGCCTTGTAGTTAATAACAGTTAAGAACTTAAATATCGTTTTTTTGTAATCGATTTTTTCCTATTCTGAGAACGAGATTGGCCATCATGTTTTTTTCATCGTCGGATGCTATTTCCCACATCTCGCTCATTAATGCTTCTTCCGGTGAGTCAGGCTGAACAAACTTGCCCATTAGGTTTCCCAGGCTAATCATACCTTTAACCATTAGCTCGTCATTAACTCCGTGTTTTTGCCCGTCTTCAATGACATCAGCTAATTCCCTAGGAAAATTGTTGAGTTTATCATTAGTTTTCATCGCAGTCACCTCCTGTACAACTATATTTCCCAATCCCCAAGCAACATATTCTAAGCATATTCTATTTTAAAAATTAATTTTTATCATTGTTTATCCGCCCGCTGATAAGTAACCTGGTTCCCGTCTTATTTTTATGCCGGAATTCCCGTGGAAAGTCTCGCTTATCGCTTAAACATTATGATGCCAAAAAAAAATTTTTTCATACCTAATTTAATATTTTTAAGAAATCCTATGATATAATAATTAGACATGCAGAGTTTTAGTTAACCTATTATCTCTGAGAGTGAGGAGATTTTAGATGACCTATCGACGCTTAACTAAATACTATCTCCTTAGACTCTTAAGAGTTGCAACCACTCCCTTCTCGGCAGCAGGAGGCTTTGCCTGCGGTACGGTTGTCCATTTCCACCTAACATCCGGATTCGGCTTGGCCTTTGCTTTATTCCTGGCCAAACTGACACGGACGAGTTGCATTGCCAGTACAATAGCCTGGGCAATAACCATGCCTTTTGTCCCTATCATGTTCTATCTGAATTTTATTACCGGCGACTTAATACTTAGAGAAAAAACTCCTGATATTTTAGCTGCAATAAAAGATCTGGCACTTCTCAACTTTTCTAATTTTCTCGTTATCGGTAAAACCTTTGTGGTTGGCTCCATCCTAAACACCGTTATCGGACTTTTGGTAATTTGGTTTTGCGGGTTTTTATTTTTAAAAAGATATCGCAATCCGGCTTTAAAGTTTGTGCAACGCTATTTATAAAATAACACTACAAAGAGGCACCTTAGTCAAGATGCCTCTTTATGGTACATTTGCTATTCCCCATAATTTAACTCCTCGTTAAGTCCGGCGGCTCCATGCCCAGACAGGCCCGTATAACCCATGGGCATGCCACAGATATTAGATAGACCCTACAGCCCGCTATTTAGTCCGTCCAGTCCGGCCTTAACTGTCTCGCTTTGCCCAGATAAACATGCTTAATATCCTGCTCTTTGTCCCATTCAACATGAATCAGAACCCTTATACAGTAATTTAAAGAGCCTTCTACAGCCATTTCTTGTAAACACATCATCGGTATTGCTGTCCAGCCCATATCCCGCGCTGCTTTAGCCGGATATGCCATATGCAAGTCAGGAGTTGCAGTGAAAAAAACACTGATGATATCTTCAAGCCTCAGCATGTTTTCTTCGCTAATTTTCCTTAGCAATTGCTGCGTACCTTGCGTGATTTCTTGCGGATCGTCTTTTGCAATAGCAATTGCACCTCTGATCGCCTTTAACATTTCTGGCTGCCTCCTAATTTTTAATCACTGCTTCCAAAGACTTTAGGATTTCCTCCTGGGTCAAGCCTTTAATTATTGCAACCTTACCGATCTTTTGCGGCAAGATAAAGACCAATTGTTTATCTTTGATTTTTTTATCCAGATAGAGACTCTCCATTACAGAGCTCGTTGAGACAGCAGAAATGGAAACAGGAAGTCCTACTGAAATGAATAAATTTTTTATTCTTTCCAGAACTACCGGTGAACACTTATTTAAGTTAACGGCAAGGTCCCCGGCCGCAACCATCCCGATGGCAACTCCTTCACCATGACGGAGAACTTTATAATCCGTCACTTTTTCCAGAGCATGACCGATCGTATGGCCCAGGTTTAAAATATTTCTAATTCCTTCGTCTTTTTCATCCTGGGAAACGATTTCTCCTTTAATTTCACAAGAACGCCGGATTATATACTTGCTGAACTCCTGATCCCTTTTTTTTAATAACACCGCATTTTTTTCTAAAGTATTAAAAAAATCTTCATCCCAGATCACACCATATTTAATCACTTCCGCCAGCCCTGCGATCCATTCCCGCTCCGGTAAAGTATGTAAGGTATTCAAATCGCTCCAAACTATAACAGGCTGATAAAAAGAACCGATCATATTTTTTCCTAAAGGATGATTAACCGCTACCTTCCCGCCCACACTGCTGTCTACCTGGGCCAATAAAGTCGTAGGTATCTGGGCAAAACAAACTCCTCTTTGGTAAATAGCAGCTGCAAATCCGGCAATATCTCCAATCACCCCGCCGCCTAAAGCAACCACAACGGAGTCTCTGTTAAGACCCTCTTCCAGCATGGAAGTAAGAATTCCCCCCGCATTGCCCCAGGTTTTGTATTCCTCACCATCAGGTAAAATATGCTTAATCACTGCAAACCCTTCTGAAAGCAAACTGTTTTCTACCTGTTTACCATAGAAGCTATATACCGGCTCATTAGATACCAGGACAACCTGTCCCCCTGTCAGCAATCTTCTGAGGTTTTTTCCAAAATCATTTAAGATATTTGCCCCAATAATAATATCATATTTTTTAAAAGGCAGCTTAATTTGCACCTTTGCTGAATTTTCCATGATCTATTCCCCTGCTTTTTAAATAAATTAGTATTTCTTCAACTATACACCCAACTTCTTTTTCCGATGTATCGATATCATAATCGGCACAGGAATAATTCTGAGCTCTCAGTTCCAATAGTTTCTTGATCATTTTCAAAGGATTTTCATCTTTAAGGAGGGGTCGTGAACCGTCTGTTTTTATCCGTTCCAGGATTACCTCCGGCTTGGCTCGTAAACATATTAATACCGAGGACTGCTTTAGGTTGTCTATATTCTCCTCTTTCAGCACTATTCCTCCCCCGGTGGAAATAACATAGTTGCTGAATTGAGCGACTTCTTTAATGACCAGGGATTCTTCTAATCGAAAACCTTCCTCACGATAAATATGAAAGATTTCAGGAATACACAAGCCCATCTTTTGTTCAATACGGGTATCCGTATCAACAAAATTCCAGTTTAATCGTTCAGCCAGTCTGACCCCTACCGAACTTTTGCCTGTACCCATGAAGCCTATTAAGGCTATATTTGTCATCAATCCTACACCTGCCTTAAATAGGTTTTGTACCTTTGGAAACTATCTTTTATTTCGTGCAGACTATCCCCTGAAAACTTTTCCAGAAAGGCCCGGGCAATTTCCCAGGAAACTACCCCTTCGGCAACAATTGAGGCAGCAGCAACTGCACAAGTATCCGAACGCTCCACTGTCGCTAAGTGTTTTTCTTTGGTAGCAATATCAATACTTTGTAATGGTTTATAAAGAGTAGGGATCGGCTTCATAGCAGCGCGGATTACGACGTTTTCACCATTGGAAATACCGCCCTCAATGCCCCCGCTGTTATTGGTATTATGGTAGAAGCCTTGGGCAGCAGAGTAAAAAATTTCATCATGCACCTGAGAACCTAATAATTCTGCACCGGAAAAACCCAGACCGATTTCTACACCTTTAATCCCGGGAATACTCATGACCCCTTGCGTAATCCGCCCGTCCAGACGCCGGTCCCAATGGACATGACTGCCGATTCCAATCGGAACATGAAAAGCAGTAACTTCTACAACTCCGCCTATGGAATCCCCTTGTTCTTTAGCAGTATCAATCAAACGGATCATTTCCCCCGTTGCAGCATCATCCGTGCAGTAGAGGGGGGTCTCATATAACTCCTCAGTTAGCATTCCATACTGGGGCCGGCAGGAGACACTGCCTATTCTGATTACATGGCCGAATATTTTTATCTCGAACTGTTCCAGCAAGCATTTGCAGACCGCACCAACCGCTACCCGTATCGCAGTTTCTCTGGCACTTGCCCTTTCTAATACATTACGGATATCAGCAAAACCATATTTTATACTACCGCTTAAATCGGCATGACCGGGTCTGGGTTTCGTAACCTTTCTGGTAATAATATCCGCTTCCGGTTCTGCCTGCATGATTTTTTGCCAGTTTTCCCAGTCCTTGTTTTTAATAAGGATCGTAATGGGACTACCTAGTGTTTCTCCATTTCTGATTCCCGCTAGAAACTCAACTTGGTCCTCTTCAATTTCCATCCTTTTTCCCCGTCCATAGCCACCCTGCCTTTTCCTGAGCTGCCGGTTAATCATTTTTTCATCAACGGGTATTCCTGCCGGAAAACCTTCAATTATCGCAGTCAATGCTTTACCATGGGATTCTCCGGCCGTCAAAAACCGCAGCATATTATTACCGCCTTCCTATTTTTCAAAATTAGTTTCAGTCGTTAAGGGCAGCCTCCAGTTTACTTTTAATCCCTGCCAGGGAAGGACGCCGACCGGTCCAGATTTCAAAAGAAAGAACTCCTTGGTGAATCAGCATGCCCAAGCCGTTTTGAACCCGGCAGCCCCGGCCGCGGGCCTCGCGGAGAAGTCTTGTCTCCAGGGGATTATAGATTAAATCCACGATTAATTGCCCCGGAGACATTAATTCAGTATTTATAGGCGGCATCTGCCCGTTAGCCGGCTTCATACCCAGGGGAGTCGTATTAATAATAAGGTCACTTTCCGCCGTCAGCTTATTCACCAGCGGATTCTCCCAGTCCAGGATTTCCGCACTAACTCCCAGCCTTTTAATTGTACTTGCCAGTTCAGCGGCTTTTTTTAAATTCCGGTTTATCAAAAATATTTTTTTTACACCCCGGTAAGCCAGACTGATCCCTACCGCTCTGGCTGATCCTCCGGAGCCCAAAATTACAATAATTTTATCTTTAGGTACCCATCCTGTCTCGCCGGTTAAAGCGTTAATAAAGCCTCTCCCGTCGGTATTGTCTCCCCAAAAGCCGTCCTCTTTACGAATAAGGGTATTTACAGCACCAATAATTTCCGCTTCCGGAGTAATCCCTGTCAGGTATTTAATAATTTCTTCTTTATAAGGAATCGTAACATTTACCCCGCTGAATCCCAGGGCCCATAAGCCGGCTATAACCTGTTCCAAATTTTCAGGCGTGACTTTAAGAGGAATATAAATACTGTTTAAACCCAAAGTATCAAAAAAAGTATTTTGCATCAGCGGAGAAAGGGAATGCCCAAGCGGATTCCCAATAATCCCTGTTAATTTTGTATTACCGTTAACCTCAATCATAAATTGGCCCTTCCTCAAAATCACATTATGAAAGACTATCTAAAGTCCTTTTAAATCCCGGAAAAGAGACGTCGATAATCTCCGCATTCTTAATCATTGTTGTTCCTTCCGCCTTTAATCCGGCGACAGCTAAGGACATAGCAATACGATGGTCACGATAACACTCACACAGAGTACCTCTTAAGCTATGTCCGCCAAATATTTTCAGACCGTCCGGCAGTTCTTCTATTTTAGCCCCCAGCTTCGCTAACTCTTGAGCAATCGCAGCTAAACGGTTGCTTTCTTTTACTTTTAATTCCCGGGCATCCCTAATTTCAGTTATTCCCTCAGCCAAAGCCCCGGCAACTGCCAGCACAGGAATTTCATCTATTAGACGGGGAATTATGTCCCCTCCTATCTGCACGCCCTTTAAACTGCTGCTTACAATGCGAATATTACCCCGTATTTCACCGTTAATCTCTTTTTTATCCACAACCCGCAAATCAGCACCCATAGCTTTTAAAACATCAATTATACCTGTGCGGGTTGGATTCAGCCCTACATTTTTTATAAGCAGACTGCTGTCGGGGACAATTGCACCAGCAGTTAAAAAAAATGCTGCTGACGAAATATCCCCCGGCACATTTATCACCTGACTCACTAATTTCGGGTTTCCTTTAACAGCTACCTTATTACCGTCCTCTTTTAGCTCAGCTCCAAAACTTTTCAGCATCAATTCCGTATGATTACGGGATTTAAAGGGTTCAATCACTTCCGTCCAGCCATCGGCAAAAAGTCCGGCTAATATTAAAGAGGATTTTACCTGCGCACTGGCTACAGGAGTAGTATACGTTATACTTTTTAAATTTCCTCCTTTAATAGCCAGGGGAGCTAACTGCCCATCCCTCCGTCCTAAAATTTGTGCACCCATTTTTTGCAGAGGAGCAGTTATTCTGCCCATAGGTCTTTTTTGGATTGATTGATCACCGGTAATAAAGCTGGTAAAACTTTGCCCCGCTAAGATCCCCGATAATAAACGGATTGTCGTACCTGAATTGCCGACGTCAAGAATCCTTTCCGGTTCTTGTAAGCCCCCAAGACCTTTACCATGAATAATAATCCTTGCTTCCTGTACTTCAATGGGAATACCTAAATTTTTAAAACAAGCAACGGTACTCAGACAGTCCTCGCCCCTTAAAAACCCTTCTACTTCTGTAGACCCCTCAGCCAGAGCACCCAGCATAATAGACCTGTGGGAAATCGATTTATCACCGGGAACGATAATCTCTCCAGATAGTCCGGCAGCTTTGTTTATAACAAGCTCCATAAGTAATCACCTAACCTTTTGCTTGAACTGCATATCCTTTCTTGCGTAATAATTCTATTGCCCTGTCTCTCAATACTTCTGAAGAAAAGCCTAAACGGATGGTCCCGCCGTCACCTTCCCGAACCCGCAAAATTTCTATGTCGATAATATTTATATTTTCCTTGCCTAATAAATTAGCGAGCCGGCCGATTATCCCCGGCTGATCCGGGACAATAACCACCGCTTCATATAAGTTCGGCAGAATTCCTTTTATTTTAACCGGTACTTTGGCCCGTTCGTCTTTGGCTTTTTGTAAGAAATTTAGAATATCGGCAGCATCTTTATCTTCAACAGCTTTTTCTATCTGCCGGATGGCCTCATGGAAATACGCTAAAGCCTGGAGAACACCCTGCCGGTTTTGCCGGAAAATATCACACCACATTTCCGGCTGACTATCGGCTATTCTGGTTAGATCCCGGAATCCTCCTGCGGCTAACTTAAAAATTTCTCCATAGGCTTCCTCCATATGACTAACACCATAAACTAGGGTCGATGCCAGTAAATGGGGTAAATGACTTATCGCGGCTACCTTAATATCATGCTCCTCAGGAGTTAGGAATAATACCCTGCCGCCCATTGCTTTAATTAGCTCTTCTAATATACTCACATTCGGAGTCTTAATCAGGGACCTTGGTGTTAAGATATACACAGCATTTTCAAATAAATACGGGTCCGCCCCTTTTAAGCCCTTCGATTCCGAACCGGCCATGGGATGTCCCGGAATATATTCCGTATGAGCAGGCAGGATCTGATACAGCTCATCGGATATTTCCTTTTTGGTACTGCCGACATCGGTAATAATACAGCCGGGCTGCAAATTATTTTTAATTTTTTCGCAAACGGAAGTTATTTCAGCAGTCAGGGTCGCAACTACAACCAGATCTGCATTTTTGACGCCTTCAACCAAATTTGTCGTGCCTTGATCGATACATTTCATTTCCATAGCCAGTTGTAAGGTATCAGGACAGATATCTACCGCACAAATTTGCATATCCGCCCTCACCCTTTTTAATGCCCGGGCCCAGGACCCGCCGATAAGCCCTAAACCTATAATCGTAACATTTTTTATACCTCTTGATACCCCATGTGGTTATCCCCCTTTATATTTCCGTAGCAGCCCAACACTTTTATCAGCTTGCATTTACTCTTAAGATATCCGATTATATCTTTTTGATAAGCAGCTATATCAATTTTACAATCCAGAAAAAATATATAGTTACCTAATTCATCTTTGGCCGGCCTTGATTCAATTTTGCTTAAATCAATTTGCTCCCGGGCAAATATTTCCAGGATTTCATAAAGTTCCCCTGGCTTATTCTCTCTAAGGGCAAGACACAACGAAGTTTTCGTAGGTTTATTTAACCCATAATTCTTTTTCCCCAGTATTAAGAATCTGGTTTGATTTATTTTATTATCACTGATATTTGAACTTATCACATGGAGACCGTATCTTTCTGCAGCCCATAAAGACCCGATTGCTGCGAATCCCCCGGCCCTAGCCTTTACTTTTTGTACTGCTTCGGCAGTACTATTTACGGCAATTCGTTCCGCGGCGGGATAAAACTCATAAAGATATTTGTGACATTGCGCAAGTGCCTGGGGATGGGAGCAAATTTTTGTTATGCCGGCGCCATTGGCGTTATTTCCTAAAAGAAAATGTTGAATATCGATAACGATCTCTCCATTAATGAATAGATCTAGTTCATGGGCCAGCATATCAAGGGTTATATTCACCGTACCTTCGATGGAATTTTCTACCGGCACTATGCCTAACTCAACCTCAGCCTGATCTACAGCATTTAAGATATGCGGAATAGAGGGAAAAGCCTTTAAGTCCGCAGAATGCCTCCGGCTAAATTCCACAGCGGCCCTCTGTGTAAAAGTACCTTGCGGTCCTAAATATCCTAAAGTGAATTGTCCGGCCATTTTCCCTTAGCCATCCGTTCCCGTCTTAGTTAACCGGGGGTTCTTATCTAAATGCTTCCCCATTACTCCTGCCACTTCCGCTAATTCCTTTAACAATTGTTCATATTTCTCAGGTTTAAGGGATTGCGGCCCGTCTGATAATGCTTCACTGGGATTAGGGTGCACTTCAATGATCAGTCCGTCGGCTCCGGCTATCACTGCAGCCTTGGCCATGGGATTAACTAATCTCCATTTCCCGGTCCCATGACTGGGATCAACGATAATAGGCAGGTGGGTGAGATGCTTAATAATAGGAACAACTGATAAATCCAGAGTATTTCTGGTATAAGTTTCAAAGGTCCGGATACCCCGCTCACACAAAATCACCTGGGAATTTCCGCCGGCTAAAATATATTCCGCGGCCATGACCCATTCCTCAACTGTGGCGGAAAGACCTCTTTTCAGAAGTACAGGCATCTTACTCTTGCTGACTTCTTTTAAGAGAGCAAAGTTCTGCATATTTCTGGCTCCCACTTGTAAAATATCGACGTACTGAGATACCAGCTCCACACTCCTGGTATCCATAACTTCACTAACGACCAGCAATCCGTTTTGATCCGCCGCATCCCGTAAATATTGCAGGCCCTTTTCTTCCAAGCCTTGAAATGCATAAGGAGAAGTGCGGGGTTTGTAGGCTCCTCCACGCATAATCTTGGCTCCGCCTTTTTTTACTATTTCGGCAACCTCCAAAATCTGCTCCTTACTTTCTACCGCACAAGGTCCGGCCATAACCTGCAGTTCATCGGACCCAATTTTTACCCCTTTAATATCAATGATCGTATCTTCACTCTGAAATTCACGGCTTGCCAATTTGTAGGGAGTCAGTATGGGCACAACCTTTTCTACCCCGTCCAGTGCCTCCAGGGCTAAATCATCGGTTTTGGCTTTTGTGCCTAAAACCCCTATAATAGTCCTTTCAACTCCCTTGGAAAGGTGCAGGGTATAGCCCCTGTTTTGTAAATTAGCTACAATCTCATCAATTCTTTCATCCTTTGTGCCTTTTTCCATCACAACAATCATCATGATACCTCCTAAAAATTTTTCGGTAGGAAAAAGGGTAAAAAAAACACCCCTAATAGGAGTGTGCGCTGCTCTGCATTCACCCTACCATTCTACCATCCTACCCATTATTAAAAATTAAAAAAATAAAAGCAATTTAAAAAACCTACCATACTACTCATTTCAATTGCTTTTTATTTTAATACAATATACTATTTTTAAATAAGAAATGCAATAATAAAAATAATTTTAATTGTAAAATTATTTTTATTATTGCCGGATTTTCACTTGAGTTTAGCTTAAAATAAATATCGCAATTATTTAGGAACTTTGTTAAACTACACTTATTATATAAACTGACTCTGCCGGTCTCCAAGATCCCCGACAATAGCTATAGTAGGGGCCGAGGGATAATACCCGGAACAGAAAATCGATAGCCAATAAACTGTACTCTGTACTCTGTACTCTGTTATCTGTATTCAATAATAACTGAAAACTGAGAACGACAATCTATGAACTTATGTTCTATGAACGATAATCTCAACTATACCAGTCACTTATCACGAATTATCGAGGTGCTTGCTAATGAAATTTTCCAATCCTTACCTAGCATTATTAATCGGTGTTTTAGGCGTATCAAGTTCAGCAATTTTGGTAAAATTCACCTCGGCCCCGCCGGTAATTATCGCTGTATATCGAATGGTATTTACCTTTGCCATGCTTCTCCCTTTTACCCTCAAGAATCATTACAAAGATTTTAAAACCTTCAGCGGCAGACAATATCTCTTGTCTTTTATGTCCGGGCTGTTTCTGACGATACACTTCGTCAGCTGGTTTACTTCTTTAAAATACACATCCGTGGCAAGTGCCACCGTTTTAGTAGATACCCATCCACTCTTTGTAATCGTAATCAGCTTTATACTCTGGCGGGAAGTTCTTCCTGCCAAAGCCTATCTAGGCGTAATACTGGCCTTATCGGGAACAGTAATTTTAAGCTGGGGGGACCTGCATTTAGGTGCAAATAACCTAACAGGAGACATTTATGCCCTAATCGGAGCGTTTGCCGTTGCTGTATATTATTTATGCGGAAGATACTTGCGGGAAAATATGGAAAACTTGCCCTATACAACCCTTGTTTACGGTTTCAGCGCCTTAATTCTTCTGCTTACAGTTATCTGGGGAAAATATTCTTTGACCGGTTACACGCTCAAAGACTACGGTGTCTTCTGGGGATTGGCATTTTTTTGTACAATACTGGGACATTCCATACTTAACTGGGCTTTAAAATTCCTGCCTACTTCATCGGTTTCAGTAAGTGTTTTAGGAGAACCGGTAATTGCCTCACTCCTGGCTTTCTTTATTTTCCAGGAAAGCTTAACTGCCCAGCAACTTTTGGGCAGTCTGCTGATTTTAGGAGGCATCTACTATTTTGTCCGTTACCAGGCAATAGAACACCAAGCCGCTCCTGAAGTTAAAACCACGGCCTCATAAGGCGGATTAATACTGCACAGGTTCCAGATATACCCCTTTATTATAGTATGTCCCCCTGGCAACTGCAGCTTTGTCACCGGCTTTATTATAGATAATTGCTTCGGTGACAATTATTTTCCTGCCAAATTCTACTACTTTACCCACAACTTTTAAAATATCACTTTTTTGGGCCGGCTTTAAGTAGTTAATATTGGTTTCGATGGTCACACTATTATGGTTTAAAGTCCTGATGGCCATTCCCATTGCAGTATCTGCCAAAGAAAAAGTTACACCACCATGGACGATATTGTTAGGGTTTAGGTGATCATTTTGGATGGGTATTTCCAGAACTGCCTCTCCAGGACTAAGTTCAACAATGTACATATCGATTAAATTATGAAATGGGCACTCTTCATTTAAATTCAATAGTGTACCGAATAATCTACAATCAAGACCATTGTTTTGCGGTTCTCTAAAAAACATATTTCCACTCCTTTTTTATAGTACATGTATTATTATAGCGGATTTCTTCCCCGGGCAAATAACTTTTCTCCTTAACTGTCTTAAATGATCAAAGAATAATAATTATTTTTTCATAAAAATTTCATAAAAAAAGCCTTTAATTGCCATAAAATGGCTAAAAGGATCATTTTTGATGATGAGACAGTCTGGGCTCAACCGGCAAACTGTCTTATCATCATATCAAATTCAAAAGTGTCCGGATAATAATCATTAAATTTTCCAACAGCATAGCAGGAAAAAATTGTTTAAACACCGAATCATTTATTTTAGACGAATACTAAATGTGAGTAGGTGAAGATACTTGCTGGTTTGGCTATTTGCCTTTTCCGTCGTACTTATAGCTGCAATTTTACAATCTACCATAGGTTTCGGATTCGCAGTTATGGCGACTCCGTTTTTGCTTTTAATTTTTAAGTCCCAGGATTGCATTCAAATAAGTATGTTATTATCTTTCTCCATAGCCATTGCACTTTTACCAAGGATAGCTAAAGAAATCGATTATGATCTGCTAAAAAAACTGATTATCGGCAGTTTATTAGGGGTTCCCCTGGGCCTGTTTTTTTTTAAAATTTTAAATTTATATTATTTAAAGCTGCTGGTCAGTATTGTAGTTTCAACGCTCTCTTTATTCCTATTATTTAAATGGTATCAGCAATATGTTAATCCTTCTCCCGGAAAGCAAACATCCTCACCAAAGCAGGAATTACGCGAGGGCCGAGGCTTTAATTTTGAAGTTATAACAGGCTTCCTGGCGGGCATTTTCACCTCAAGTATCGGCATGCCGGGAATACCACTTGTTGTATATTTTAATTGGAAAAATACCAAAAAAGAAATTACCAGGAGTACAACTCTGGCCTTTTTCACTGCAGTTTATCTCTACAGTATTATCTCACAGATTTTAATCGTTAAAATCCGTACCGATGTACTAACCTCCGCCTTAAGCTTACTTCCCGCCGTTCTTTTGGGAGTCATTACCGGAAGTTTGCTGTTTGCTAAAATAAACGAGAAACTGTTTTATTTCATAGCCAATACGATCTTACTTTTTACCGGATTATACATGCTGCAAAGTATTTTTTAACTTATAAACCGCTCTTATTTACATAACCCATTCAGCATACGGAAAGGTATTCACCTTGGGTAATTTCCAAGAGCCCTTTTAAAGTCACCGGCACAGCTGAGCCGGAATTTCCTGCTGCAGTATAAACCACAGGGAATCTGGCGATGGACATATCGATCACTATGGGAATTTCTGTTATTAAGGCAAAAGGACAAACCCCTCCAGGAGGAAAACCTGTAAATTCCATTACCTCCTCGGCTCGGGCAAACCTGAATTTATCCTTAAAACGCTCTTTCAGCTTTTTCGCATCTACTTTTTTGTCCCCACATGTTACCACAAGGACATTTCCTTTTTTACCAATAAATAGTAAGGTTTTCGCAATTTGCGCAGGTTCAACTCCTAAAGCCTGCGCAGCCAGCTCACAAGTTTGTGTCGCTCCCTCCGGGAACTGAATTACCTCCAATTTAACCGTTTGCTTTTGCAAATATGTCTTTACTCTGTCTGTAGGATTCATTTTCCGTAACCTCCTGACTGAAAATCGTTCAGTTTTTAGTGAATAGATCATAATCATAGTTTATGGTTTATGGTTTATAGATTTTAGTTCCTCGTTCTCAGATATCAGTTCTCAGTTCTCAGTTCTCAGTTATTTTGAGTACAGAACACAGCTTACCTCTATCCGGGGAAGCCATACTTTCCCGGGCTCTAATTATTCTATTTCTGGCATGTCGGACAGAAAAAAGATTTTTTCCCCGCCAGGGATATTCGCTGTACCGTATCCCTGCACTTCAAACAGGGTTGTCCTTCCCGGTCATAAACCTTAAGCAGGTCATTGAACCCTCCTGTTAAGGAGTCGCCTTTACGAAACGGCTTATCCATATATCCGCCGCGATTAATCGCTTCATGCAAAACTGCAGGTACGGCTTTATGTAACTGTGTAACTTCAGGGAAACTTAAGTCATTAGCTTTCCTCTCCGGTCTGATTCCTGCCGCAAATAATATTTCATCTGCATAGCAGTTTCCTATCCCGGCGATAAACTCCTGCTTAGTAAGCAAAGGTTTAATACTTCCTTTCTTATGGAAAAGAACATCACTTAACCACTCAATGGTGAAATATTTACTTAAGGGCTCCGGCCCTAGTTCAGCAAATTTGCTGTCCATTTCTTCTTCAGTTAATACATGCAGCCGGCCTAATCTAAAATTTATGAAATACAGTCTTGTCCCATCAATAAAATGGAAAATGATAGAACCCCGGGTAGTGACTTTTTCATCCCTTTCAGCTAAATACAGCCTCCCCCCCAGCATTAAATGAGCTACCAGATAGTAGCCGTTTCCCAAGGTGAAAATTAGCTGTTTTGCCCTCCGGCTCACATATATTATTAATTGGTCACCGGCTAAATCTTTAAAAACCTCCGGCTCTACATTGATACTTCTTTCACGGTTTATGGTAATGTCCGTGATTTTTTTATGAATAATGCTTTCCGTAAGCTGCTGCTTATAAATTTCCATTTCCGGTATTTCCGGCATACTTTTCCCTCCAAATATAAGAAAAATAAAACCTGTTTAGTAGAAATTATACCAGAAAAAAAAAATTAACTCCAGCCCGGCTGCAGAATAATTAATCATTACTAAAAAAAACTACGGCCTTTTATAAGAAGCCATTCACAGCAGCCCGGTTTTCCCGCACTGCTTATTATCAATAAAAAAGGGCTGTCCCGGGACAGCCGCAAAGGATTATTCTATTCATCATAATTAAGTTCACAGGCAGAAACATCTATTGCTGCAATCTCCGAATGGGCAGTGTAAATATGTTCTAGTGCTTCATCAACTTTACATACTTTACCTGAAATAGGATCACTAAAATTAGCCCATCCCCTTTCATCTTTACATTCCTGTAAAATATGCGCCAATTGATTAAGTCCCTCCAAAATCGTACTGATCCGTGTCTCAATATCAACGATAATATCATGGTCACTCATATTTTCACCCCGCCTTTTTAAAATCATTATATGGCATAAATAATTTAAATGTCAATAAATTTAGAATTTATGGACAATTTACTCAGCCTAATCTTGCTGCCGGACAACAGAATTTTTCCCTGCCCCTAAGCAATTCTCTGCTAAAAATAACCGAATTCATCTTCTTCCAATGCCTTAACCTTTATTGTCTCTATATTATTCACTGCCTCTTCTACCAAAGATTCGACCTCCAGTCTGATTTCTTCCTTTTCGCAGGCAGCAACACCGGGTTTTGTTTTCGGCTCTTTAGGTAAAAATACCGTACAGCAGTCCTCATAAGGTCTGATGGAAATATCATAAGTTTTAATTTTTCTGGCTAAACACATGATCTCTTCTTTATCCATCGTAACCAGAGGACGAATGACAGGCATATTGGTCACATGGTTAATGGTGTACATACTTTCGATGGTCTGACTGGCAACCTGTCCTAAGCTTTCTCCGGTGACTAAAGCTTTGGCTCTTCTATTTTCAGCAATTTTCTGGGAGATTCTTAACATAAATCTTCTCATTATTGTAATCCACAAGCTCTCATAGCATTTGGCACTAATCGCTTCCTGCACCTTGGTAAAAGGCACGACATGAACAGTGATCTCCCCTGCGTAATCAGCCAAAACTTTAGCTAAATCCAGCACTTTTTCTTTGGCCCTTTCACTGGTATAAGGATAACTATAAAAATGAACGGCTTCAATTATTACCCCTCTTTTCATAGTCAGCCAACCGGCTACAGGGCTGTCGATGCCGCCTGAGAGCAGAAGCAAAGCCTTCCCCCCCATGCCCAGAGGAAGTCCTCCCATTCCCGGAATTTTCTGGGTATAAATATAGGCTGCTTCATCCCTGATCTCTATATAAACATGAATATCGGGGTTATGTAAGTCAACCTTTAAATTAGCTGTCTTTACTAAAATATAGGCACCAATTTCTTTTTGAGCCTCCGGTGATTTTAAGGGAAATCTTTTATTCGGCCTGCTGACGGTAACTCGGAAAGTATCCTTCGGACCCTGGGCAGCGGCAAATTCTTCCCAGGCAGCTTCCTGGATTTGTTCCCAATCCAGCTCAGTCCTTCTTACAGGACTAAAAGAAAGTAAACCAACAACCTTGCGTAAAGGCGCATAATATTTTTCAGGGTTTTCCCCGTTTAATCTTAAAAAGAGCCGGCCTTTTTCCATCTCAAGATAAACCCGGTCCCCGGTATATCTCAAGATCATTTCCTGGATGTTTCTCATAAGTCTTCTGATAAAAAGCTTTTGATTTTTGCCTTTTAAGGAAAGCTCCCCATATCTGATTAAAATACGGTCATACATTAACGATCACCTCCTGTTTATTAGCTTACCCACCACTTTCGCCACCGTATCCACAAAAAGTTCCACATCCTTTTTGGTTGTATCATAAGCAAAGCTTACCCTGACAGCCCCTCGGCTAATTTCTTTCGCTATACCCATAGCTTCAAGTACGGGACTGGTTATATCTCCCTTAGAAGAACAGGCCGAACCTGTCGACACATAAATCTGCTCCTCTTCCAAAGCATGCACCAATACCTCTCCTTTAAGTCCGGGTACACTGAAATTTATGATATACGGAGATCCTTCCCCCGTATGCCCACCATTGATTACTACTCTTGGTACTTTCGTACATAATAACTCCAGGCACTCATTTCTCATCTCAACCATTTTATCCCAATTTGCGACAAATATTTCCCGGGCAATCTGACAGGATTTTGCAAGTCCTACAATGCCCGGTAAATTTTCCGTCCCCGCTCTGAGCCCTCTTTCCTGCCTACCGCCGGCCAGTAAAGGGGCCAGGGAAATCCCCTCTCGTACAAAAAGGGCACCTGCTCCTTTAGGGCCGTGTATTTTATGTCCCGATACCGTATATAAATCTATTCCCCATTCTTTTATTTTAAGGGGTACTTTGAGGAAACCCTGTACACCATCTACATGAAAAATTATTCCGGGGTATTTTTTCAGGAGTTCTCCTGCCTCTGCCAGGGGCTGAATAGAACCTACTTCATTATTCACCTGCATAATACTAACAAGGATCGTATCCGGACGGATCTTCTCAGCCAGTTCCCTGACGCTAATAACCCCTTCCTTGTTCACATCAAGATAGGTTACTGCAAATTCCAGGTCCTGCAGTTGCCGGCAGGCTTCCCTTACGGCAGGATGTTCAATTTTGGTCGTAATGATATGCTTGCCTCTTTGCCAATAGTTTAAAGCCACACCTTTTACGGCCAGGTTATCCCCTTCTGTTCCCCCTGATGTAAAAATAATTTCTTGAGAATCCACTGCTAAAGTAGAGGCTACGATTTCCCTGGCTTTATTTAAAAGTTTTTCTGCCCTTACTCCTTTTTGATGTAAAGAGGACGGATTACCAAAATGTTTTACTAAGACATCAGTCATTACCGCTATTACCTGGGGATTAACAGGGGTAGTGGCACTGTTATCAAAATACAGCATCATTTCCTCCCTAAAAAATATTTAGAAAAGTTACCAGTAAATTTCTTCTAAGATTTTTTTCCTTTGATTTTTTTGTTCCTGGCATGACGTTGTTTATCATTGAAGGGGCGCCTCTTTTTCTTATCCCTCGGTACTTGCTTATCGGAATAATTAAAAGTATCCTCATAGATTTCATCAGATTCCCCGCCGATTAGCTTTAAGGCTGCAGCCAGTAAAGTGACAGAATCATATTCGTTCAATAATTGTTCCGCTGTATATTTATACTGACTGTATGTACCATTTTCTATAACTGCAGTAATTTTAGTAGCAATCATTTTCTGCCGTTCCCTTTTTACCTCAGCCAGGGTCGGCAGTTGCTGTCTTTTGAGCTTTCTTTTTATGGTTCTTTCAATATTCCGCAAATGCCCAAACTCCCTGGGTTCAACAAAAGTAATGGCTAAGCCTGTTTGTCCTGCCCGGCCGGTCCTGCCTACCCGGTGAACATAGCTGTCAATATCAAAGGGTATATCATAATTATAAACATGGGTGACCCCTGTGATATCAAGTCCTCTCGCCGCCACATCGGTAGCAACTAATATTTCAACTTGTTTATTACGAAATTTACCCATTACACTATCCCGCTGTCTTTGGCTCAAATCACCATGAATTCCTTCAGCAAGATATCCCCGCTTTTGTAACGCATCGGCTAATTCATCTACTCTTTTCTTGGTCCGGGCGAAAATTAACGCCAATTCCGGGGAATGAACATCCAGCAGTCTGCATAAAGCATCCAGTTTTTGTCTATCTAATACTTCGTAAAACTCCTGTTCTATTTGCGGGACAGTCATTTCCGGATTTTCTACTTTCACAAGCACAGGTTCATTCATAAATCTAACGGCTAAATTTTCGATTTCCCGGCGCATAGTTGCCGAAAACATCATTGTTTGTCTTTTTTCCGGACATTCTCCCAGGATTTTTTCAATATCTTCTAAAAAACCCATATTCAACATCTCATCAGCTTCATCCAAAACAACGATTTTTAAATTATTGAGCCGGATGGTCCTGCGATTCATATGGTCCATTAAACGCCCCGGGGTAGCAATGATAATTTGCGGTCTTTGCTTTAAGGCTTTAATCTGACGGTTAATATCCTGTCCGCCATAAATGGGCAGGGCCTTATTCCCGGTATACTTTCCGATCTTTGCTAATTCCTCTGCTACCTGGATACATAATTCCCTGGTTGGGGTTAAGATTAGTCCCTGAATATAGGGTTCTCCGATTATAGTCTGAAGTGCGGGAATTGCAAAAGCAGCCGTTTTTCCGGTACCGGTTTGAGCTTGTCCGATGACATCTTTACCTTCAAGGGCAACAGGAATAGCCTTTTCCTGAATAGGTGTCGCCTGTTCATAACCCATTTCTTCAATAGCCTTCATAACCTTTTCATTTACTGCCAACTCTTTAAATGTTAACATACTTCCTCCTCATATATTGATATATTTTTCTATTTGATCTGCTCGCCTGGCAATATTAACTGCTTAGACAACTTGTCCGGACACTGTCCAGAGCAGCATTGCCCCGCCGCTAAAAACAGTTATCCATTTAATCAGTCCGTGAAAGTTAATACCCAATTAAAATATTATACCTTATAATTGCTCCTAATTCTAATCACTTTTCCGCCGGATATCAAAAACACCCTGCAGGAGATGAAATTTCCACCTGCTCTAGCCTGCTATACCACCGCTTTTATCTTCATACAAAAAATGCTAATTTGCATCCCCAGAGTCCCTGTTTCTCGGGGCAAAACACCTCAGAAAATATCCTGCCGGCAATCATTTACCTAATATATATATTCCCTTCTGCCCCTTAATACAAACACTAAATTATTAAAATCACAGGCATCCGCCGGCCTGCCGGCCAAATTTCCTGCACATCAAAAAAAACAGGCGGAAAGGCACGGTTTAATAGGGAAACTTATTGAACCATACCCAAAACCGGTACAAAAATGAAGTAAACGAGGCAGTATCATTTCGATATGCCTCGCTTATTTTATATTCACTTGCGATTACGCTCGCTCGCAAAGAAGTAAGTTTTCTGCCCAACCGAAACCCCGCAGTCATATGGCTAGGTACTCAGACCCCAACTATTAATATCATTAAGCGATGATGGATTATTTGCCTTGTTATCTATATACTCGGACGAAGCAATCTTTACGTTTCTCCTCAAACGCACTGGCAAATTGAATATCGTCTGGGATTTGATGTTCCGGGTCGTAAACAATAAACATAAAACCCATATCCGAAGGAGCTTTTGTCATATCAGCAGCTATCCCTTCGGTTATCTTGCTTGGAGTAGTTGCGCCTCGTACATATTTTGATTCTATCAAAAGATTATCCTGTGCGTGATCAGGTCTATATTCTGTGCGCCAGAATTGCAAAGCTGGATGTTCGCGTGTAAAAGAGCCCTGTCCTTTGAGTATAGCCTCTATTTTATCATTGAGATCGTTTTCGCTGGCTGGAATTTCTCGCTGAAACATTGTGGAGATTGTTCCGCGAAGAAAAGCGTCAATTTCGTCAACACGGATGATTATTGGAGACTTCTTATACTGACGTTCTGAGATAACTCCAAGTAGCGAGTTTTTATTAATTGGCAGAGATAGGTCATCATATTTATTTCGCATCCTTGTTGCCGCATCCATTACACATTTTCCATAACGGCACACCAGATTATATATTTCGTCCAGCTTATCATCGGCATTTGAGCCTTGCCAATAGGCGACCAAATCAGTTACATCGTCAGGATACTTTCTCACAAAAGCATCCTGTGTTGAAATATCCTCAAGATTCGCCAGTCGCATCGTAATATAAATCCGTTGCTTTGTTTCGTTATTGTCATCACCGGGGAATGAATGAATAAAGTCGTTTACGTACTCCGCGTCATATTCATTTAGCCCCGCCGCATACAGGGAGAACCGTCTATCAATGCATTGCGAACAACAACCACAATGAGGAGCTTGTCCTGGTTTTGTGCGCGATGAACTGCATGAAACTGAACTAGCTATCAGATGCAGTGAATTGTATTTTTTGAAAACCTCCATAATTTCCGCTTTTGCCCGATTATAGTAAGGAGCGATAATATCAAACGAGGGATTCGATAGCTTATAGAATTTGCGAAGCAGACCTAATGTTTTGGGATGAGTTGTCCGACTGGCGCGTCCGTTGATTACATCAGCCTGCTTAGACAGGTTCATGCTTGTTATTCCATTTTCATAAACATAGAAAGAGTTCTTGCCATAGCAATGGCACATCGAAAAGGCAATAGCTGAGAAAAGAAATATACGCGTCCTCTGAGTCTCATCCTTGCTTTTCAAGCCATCATGGTTGCAACACTCAAAGTTATATTGTTTCACCCGATTACCATATTGCTTATTCAATTCAGCAATCAGCACTTTTTGCGTGTGCGTCACGGTCTTATTGGATTTATGACTCACAACGCACAACGAGCGTTCCGTGTACTCATTGAGACGTTGCACAGCCCCCGCTAATGAGTCAAGCCCGCCAGAGAATAACATAACATCAGTATTCTCGGCTTCGTCAAGAGTCTGATATTCCCCTGAAAAAAGTGATATTTGTTTGTTGATAATCTCAGCGGGATTCTTATCGGATTGAGAAAAGATGAAGTTATAAACACGATCCCCCGTCATAAACGTTAAAGCATCGTTCAAAGCCTTTTTTGTTTTAGCGTTAGACCAAAAATCCAAGTCTAAAACAGGGATATGAAATTCAAATGACCGTGCCCATGACTCATTGTTTACGCTTTTACGGCTACCGCGATTCACCATACGGTCACCGCAAAAAACATATGCTGCAATCTGCAACAAGTCAAGTATTCTTTCGGGCAGTTCATCTGCGTCCTTGACGAATTTTGCGTAACCAATGGTGATATTGGCAGTAATATCCCCAATATCTCTATGAAGCAAATTGATTTCCGAAGCCGTGCAATCACGAGAAGCGCAAAGCTCGCCACAATTAACGCGAATGACATCAGGAGTCTGCTGGCTCATTACCCATCAGCCTCCCTTCGGAATTCCTCCCGCAGTTTGCCGAAGGATATTCTCAAGAAGCCCTCCACTTGCTTTTCAGTAGGTAGAGAGTGAACGGCATTTTTGTTGAACCAACCAGCAGAAAACGACCGAACCAGTTTGGAGATTTCAAATGTATGTTCCGCAATAACCTTTGACTGCTCCGATAATTGATGATTGAACGCTTTCAATGTATCATAATTATCAATACTGCTTGCCGCCGCACGCTCAATATAATATTTTAGTTGTCTTTCCGTAAAAGAAGCAAAGAAAGTGCTCGAAAGCTCACAAAAGGCCGCGCCAGTTCCCGCATCACCCCAAACATTATCAGACTGCTCGGCAAACAGTGATATTTGCTTCGTTTTATGGCGTTCTTGATAGTCAATAACAGCTTGCATCACTGCGTCTTTTGCGAGTTTGTTGGTTTCAAGAGAGCCTGTTTCGGTCGTTATGTAATCTTGTGCGCTTGCCATTAAAGAGAACAGCGATATTTGAGAGTCAACCGTATATCCATTTTCGTTTAAGAAATCCGCTTGATTATCAAGATTAGCGGAATAAGAGAGTGTGGCCAGGAAAGACAGAGCCTTGATGACTGATTCATCAAAAGGCATTGCCTCATAGGTCTTTTTGACCGCGTTCAGAGTTTCATTCGCAATCTGCGCTATGGAAATCTCTCCGCCGCCGAACGAAGCAAGATGGTCTACAATCCTTTGCCATTGCTTCGTATGCGGCAAAAAACCAATGCGTTCGTGACCCATTGTTCAACCCTCCATCCCTTATGATATGTCGGTTTTTACTTTACAGCTTCGAATTTGAATACCCGCTTTTTAACTCTTCTATGAATTATGATCCTGCTGCTAAAGGGATATCAGCGTTTTGAGTCCAATACCAGCGGATCGTATCTTCTCGAGGACTTTTCGTCTTGCCGCACACGCATCTTGAGATTCTGTATCAACAATAATAAGTTTGCTTTTTGCACGTGTGCAAGCAACATAGTGATTATTAATATGATCATTGCTCACGTTACCGCTGAACGCATAATCCTCAATAAATAAGATTACTTGGTCAAATTCCAGCCCTTTTGACGAATGCAAAGTTAAAGTGCTGTGTATTGGTTTTTCTGGATTTAATGCAACAGCATATTTAGTATCTATAACGGTTTGCCACAACTTTTCAATGTGCTGAGATGTACTCGTATATCCAAGATAATCGGTAAGCGCGGTTACGCTTCGGCTAAATTCGATGGTACCATCGGCTGTTGCGCTTCGCTGAATTTTATTCAGCATCTGTTGAATTTGCCCTACGGTTATCTTACTGTTTTCGATTCCTGCCGGAATATCGTATATAAAATCATATGCTGAGTATGCAGGTATCAACATATAACTTGCTACTGCGGTGTAAAGCCACGCGATGTTGGTTGTAATGTCATCAATAGGCGTAGCCGGGATGAAAATATGTTGAATACCGTTTGCAGTCAATAAGTTAGCGCCATCGCTCACCCCATACTTGCCTATTTTTCGGCTAAACTCTTTTTGGCTTCTCAACAAGGCAGATGACCTATTAAAGTCAAGTAAAGGAACTACTATTTCCGCCCAATTATTATTCGCAGCCACTACCCAAATGATGTTCCCTCTGTTTTGAGGTTGTAAGACAAGTGCCTTTGTTCCATCGAACAACAAGTTGGAATAATCCTGTATTTGCTTATCTGAACGGTGATTTTCCGTCAACTCCTTGTGGGTAAAATTAGTTTTTTGAAAAATCGCATTAAATGACTCGGGATTTGCGCCTCGCCATCTGTATATCGATTGTTTGTCATCTCCAACAATAAACGTAGTTATACACAGATATCGCAAATATACATAAAAAACTCATGCATATCAACGTCGCAATCCTGGTATTCATCAATATATCCCAAAGTATTTTGCTTGCAAATAGAGGCGGCAAGCAGACGATTTTTTTATAATATCAAGAGCTAAATCAAACACGAAGTTCTTCTTATTATTTTTATACGAGAATATCGTGTTCGTGCTTTTTATTTTCTCAACGCCATTAGTTAGTGTTTCAAATTGATTCTCCTTATCTGCATAATCGGTATCTATATCAACATTGAATTTATCGCCATAAACATCTTTTATAAACGGCTTGATTATTTCTTCAATGACAAAACTATTATTTGTACCAATAAAACATTGTGATATGTCAAAAGACAGGCGGTACCATCAGACAAAATATTATATACAGAATAAGCCAATAATTTCTTGCGACCTTCGCCCGATGTCGGATATTCGTTATCATCGCCGTCTTGATGAATGAACGGCACAATATTTGAATACAGATATCCCATCTATATAGCCCCGTAACTAGATTTGAGTCATATCCCTTAATGAGTTAAACTTATGACAATAGCTGGAGGGGATATGAAATGCGAAGAAAAAGTTATCCAAAAGAATTTAAAGAACAAATTATTCGGGAAGTAGAAGAAATAGGTAGTGTTCATACTGTAGCCAAACGCCATGAAATAGCTCCCACAACAATATATGGATGGATAAAAACTAGAGAAAAAAATCATAAAGCATGGGAAAAAACATCAGACAATGCTAAGCGAATGGCAGAGTATATTCCTACTTCAAAAGAATTCAAAGAATTAGAAAGTGAAAATACCAAGCTAAAAGAACTACTAGGCGAAAAGGACCTTGAGATCCACATATTAAGGGATCTTATAAAAAAGAACAGCCCCGGCTCTCGGACAAAATTGAAATAGCCGACAAGTGGATTGCCCGGGGATATATTGCAATAAAAGTGCTGAGAATTGTCGGTGTCAATGAAGCAACTTATTACTACCGCAAGAAAAATAATATAAACAAAACAAACCCATAAGTGATGAACAAATAAAAGAATGGTTACTTGAATTAATTGCCGGTGAGGAAAGTGCCTATGGCTATCGTAAACTAGCCCTTTGCTTGAGTAATCAGTATAGTTTACTCATTAATAAAAAGAAAGTATATAGGCTTTGTAAAGAGCTAGATATACTAGCACCTCAAAGGCAAACGAGCCTAAAGCATCCCCGTAAGATTGCAGTTAATAGAGAAATAACTGGGTCAAATCAGCTATGGGAGATGGATATAAAATATGGCTATATAGCAAGGGAAAATCGTTTCTTTTACCTATTATGTGTAATTGATGTTTTTGATAGAGCAATAATAGATTATCATATTGGCCTTACCTGTGAAGGTAAACATGCTGCCTCTTTAATTCAAAGAAGCCTTTGGAGGAGAAAACTACTAGCAAAACAAGAAAGACCTGTGATCCGTATTGATAATGGCCCACAGTTTATTAGTAATGCCTTTGCAGAGGCCTGTCAAAACAGACCTTCTACCCTCCGGCGAGGACAGGGGGTTGAGGACAGTGTCCCCATGGTTTTCTAATAGTTGAAAAATGAAATATTGAGTAATTCTAAGAATTAGTTAGTTATAAGGGAAAAGACTCTAAATTAAGGGGGTTAAACCGACATTGCAAAGTCTGACTTGATGCTTATAGAAATGTTTTCATCCCACATTTTTTTATATGAGGGCATGAGCTTATCCTGGAATGATTGTATTCCCGAAAGTTTGGGGATTTCTGCGTTAATTTCGTCTACCTTTGTTTTGATATTCTGTTCGGTTGTGCTGTCATTACCTTCATCATCCTCATTGTTTTTTATAGGGCTATGAATGTTCTTCTTGAACAAGTCGTGGAGGTCTACATAAGAATTGATATAAACAACAT
Source organism: Peptococcaceae bacterium (assembly GCA_049366715.1). Lineage (GTDB taxonomy): Bacteria > Bacillota > Peptococcia > Peptococcales > BICA1-8 > JBMNCQ01. The sequence continues at coordinate 27,564 of JBMNCQ010000020.1, forward strand.
TGAATACGCTATCGATATCGAAAAAACCTCCGCTGCTTGCCTTGATTTCTACGAGTTTATTCTTATCGCCACCCCATTGCATGGTGATTTCAGCGCGCTTTTCAAGTTTGTTGTGAACCGCTATTAATCTTATAAAAATCCTCGTATCCGCACTACCTATAGCATCTTTGAGCTTTGCTCTCAATTTTTGGGTGTCTGGTGAGTCGGTATCTGTAATATAAATGCACACCGTGATTTCGATATTCACTGCCACATTCCTTTTGTGAAAATCAGAATCAATTAAGTCACGTTTACGAATATCCCTGTCAAAAAGATAACGCAGAGCAGACAGAAAATTAGTCTTTCCTATATCATTCATCCCGAAAAAGACGTTTTTGTTACCAATCTCCACCGTAATCTTGGCAAAGTTTCGGAAATTTTTGATTTCAATGGACTTAAATCTCATAAGGCGATTTCTCCTTTAGTCGGCGTACTTCTTAAAATTCTCTGCCTGCTCCAGAACCTTTTCGAACACTTCCTCATCCCATTCGGGCGGATATCCGTTTTTATAAAGCAGGACGGTCAAGTCCATATTCAACTGGTTCTTGATGTCGGCACGGGTAGACCAGTCGGCGAACTGCGCTTTATCGTCAACCAGTATTTTTATTTCTTTGGCGAGCACAAGGCATTTCTCATCGGCATATGGGAAGCCATGATCGTCTCGTACTTTGACGAGAATGTCATAGAACGCCTTCTCCTCATAGGTAATACCCATCGCCTCGAAAGAAATTTTGTCAGCATGGAGGTCGGAGAAGATTTTAATTAGCTCATCCGATAATCCGTTAATAAAATCGGCGACGACCTCGCTCGTGAACACCAGCTTGTCGCGGTCGTTATAATTATCAATGACTGCTTTTAGCCGTTTGTCAAACTCAATCCCCTTGACCTTGTTGACCTTTCCGTAGCCGGATATCGCCTTGCGGAGCAGCTTCAAAAGGGCGTTGAATTTAGAAATCGGCAAGTTGACTTCGTCCAGCTGTTTCATAAACTCTTCACTGAATAGGTCTTCCGGCTTGCCTGCGTTGACGATATTTTCAATGCCCGTGCAAATAATAGCGTCCTGTACCATCTTCTCAACCACGCGGTTCATCACTTCGGCGTCGGGTGCATCGCCTTTTGTCTGCTTATAAATGATGGAGCGGATGGCAAGGTAGAACTGCGCCTTTGCCGTTTCGGTTTCTGTCAATTCTCCGGACGGAAAGCAAATTTCATAAGCCGCTTTCATTTTGCGAGAGAGGCTCATAAAACGGCTTTCCATCTCTTTGCTAATTTGCACATACTCGGCGGCAGCATCTAAGCAGAGCAACCGTTCCAATGGTCCACCAGAGTAGAATTTTGTAGCGTCGAAATCATGAAGCAGCTCATCAATCAGAGCCAGATGATTGCGGAAAACTGCCAGTGCAACCGAAATTTCATCAATAGGGCTCTCATGCGGACTGCCATACTTCTTCAGGGCTTCGAGCATATCCTGCTTGATGCCGACATAGTCCACCACCAAGCCCATATCTTTGCCGTCAAAAACACGGTTGACCCGGGAAATCGTCTGAATCAGCGTATGCTTCTGCAAAGGCTTGTCTATATACATAACCGCCAGGGACGGCACGTCAAAGCCCGTAATCCACATATCGACGACGATAGCAATCTTGAAATTGGAGTTGTTGTTTTTGAACTGCCTATCGAGCATCTGCCGGTAATCCTTTGTGCCGCAGAGGTCGTACAGTTCCTTCTCGTCGTTATCTCCTTGGGTCGCCACGAGCTTGATTTTCTCAAGCGGCATCAGCTTCTCCAACTGGGACTTTGAGAGGACGGCGTCGTTTTCAGATTTGCGTGGTTTATTCCAGTCGGGGCGAAGCGCAACAATTTCTTTCAGTAAACGGTAAGCAAGCGTCCTGTCGGCGCAGACAATCATAGCTTTTTGCACGATTTCAGGCTTCTGTACGGTCAACGCTTCATAATGAGTAACGATGTCTGCCGCCAGTTTCTTCATGCGTTCAGGATGACCGAGGACGCGCTTCATTTCGCTCATCGCTCGCTTGCTCTCCTCAACCTGTTCAGGATTGGAGCCTTCCTCGGTACATTTATCGTAATATTTCTGTATTTCCCGCGCCTGTTCGTCTGAGAGGATAACCCTCGCCAAACGCGGCTCATAAGCGATGCGGACGGTGATTCCATCATCGCTGGACTCTTTCATCGTATAACTGTCCACGACCTCGCCGAACACGGCAATAGTTTCGTCAATCGGTGTCCCCGTGAACCCACAGTAGGTCGCTCGCGGAAAGCTGTCACGCAGATACTTGGCAAAGCCGTATGTAGTAAATATGCCCTTATCGTTTTTTTTCAGCTTTGAGCCCACACCTGTTTGTGTCCGATGTGCCTCATCGGAAATACAGATGATGTTGGAGCGATTGGATAGCAAGCCTGTCGATTCGCAGAACTTTTGAATCGTTGTCAGAAACACGCCACCGCTTTCTGCGCCGGTTACGCTATAAGACGCCGATTCTTCCGCCACTTTTGGAAGGTTAGATATTTCAACACCTAATACCTTCTGCAAGTCATTCCGGCTCTCAATGCTCCGTACATTGTTATCGTGCAGATAGCGTTTGGAGGATACAAACAGTTCTGAAGTCTGCCTGTCCAAATCCTCGCGGTCGGTGATGATGACCACCGTCGGGTTCTCAAAAGCGTCTCGATCGCGCAAGGCGAGTAAACGGGAGAGAAACAGCATCGTATAGGTTTTGCCACAGCCGGTTGCGCCGAAGTATGTACCGCCCTTGCCGTCGCCTTCGGGTCTCATGTGCTTTTTGATATTCTCAAACATCTTCCCTGCTGCAAAGAACTGCGGATAGCGGGCAACGATAACCGTTTTTTTTGTGCTGTCATCCGGATAGTAGACAAAGTCACGAAGGATGTTGATAACGCGGTCTTTATCAAATGCGCCCTTAATCATAGTGAGAAGAGCGGCGATGCCGTTGCTGACTTTTTCTTCGTCGTTAATCTTGTTCCATGCATAGTAATATTCATACGGCGTGAAGATACTGCCCATTCGGGTATTGGCGCCATCGCTGATAACAGAAAGAAAACAATATTTCATCAGCTTGGGAATATCGCGACAGTAACGGATGGTTATCTGCTCCCAGGCGTCGTGAATAGTTGTGTTCTCCTTGACAGCGGACTTGAACTCGAAAATCGCTACGGGAATGCCGTTGATGAACAGAATCAAGTCCGGGCGACGCAGACGCTCGCCTTGCACCGAATACTGGTTGACCACCTTGAAGACGTTATTTCCCGGCACATCAAAGTCTATGTAATTGATATGTAAGGCAAGTTTACCGGGGTCGTCGCGCAACAGGTCAAAGCCCTCGTTTACTAGCAGGAAAGCATCGCAGTTGCCTTGATATAGCGGCGCAGAAGAAATATTCTCAAGGCGGCCGATGACCTTTTCTGTTTCTGCTGCCGTAAGGCCGGGATAATGGGCGGAGAGGTAAGAACGCAGGTCGTCCTCAAGCAATATCTCTTCAAACCCACGGTGAATCGTCTCGCCGAGGACATAATCATAGCCCTGTTCGGTGAACAGGCTGATAATCGCCGATTCCAGTTTGGATTCGGTGAATTGACCTCGTATAAAATTCAAATCCACGGCGTTACACCTCATTTCTTTGGTTTGCGTTCCAACGATTCAATCTCGCGTAAGAACCGATCATAGTCACTTTCAAAAAGCCTGTCCTGCACAATGCGGTATTTCTCAAACTCTGTTTCTGCATGGAGCTTTGCCTGCTCGTGTGTGATTTTTCCCGGACCCATAAGGATTTCATTTCCGTTAAACTCTAAAAAACCGTCAAGTCTTTTCGACCAATCCTGCATACTCATCGGGATTTTTCGTTCGGCCTGCAACTCAGCATAGTCCAGATACAGCGAAACTATGCGCTCCAAATAAGATATTTCTTTGTCGTTCAAATAGTTTTTAGCAATAGAAACATCCGCTTTGACGATTTTCCCATCCGGGGCAGCTTCCCAAATGGTCAGACCCATATGCTCTTTTTCAGCATCGGCGCGCTCAACAATCAATTCTGCTGCCGTGTGTCTATGAACAGCCCAGTGCATTTTATTCTGCACCATTTTGAAAAACTCTTTTGTGGTTTTCGCGTCTTTGTCATAATCAAACGCCGTGGCGTAAAGGTCGGTGACTTTCTGATAAAACTTGCGCTCAGAGAGGCGTATCTCTCGTATATACTGCAGTTGGCGGTCAAAATATTCATCCGTGAACATGTGCCCTTTTTTCAGGCGTTCTTTGTCCATTGTCCAACCTTGAATAGTGTAATCCTTTACAATCTGCCCCGCCCATTTGCGGAACTGCACAGCGCGGTCGTTGTTAACCTTAAAGCCAACGGCAATAGTCATTTGCAGGTTGTAATGCTTTGTCTTATAATTTTTGCCGTCGGCGGCAGTTATTAAGTATTCCTTAATAACTGAATCGGGGGCAAGCTCGCCGTCGGCAAAAATGCGTTTAATATGCTGATTCACGGCAGCAACAGTAATATCATACAGTTCCGCCATCATTTTTTGTGTAAGCCAGATGTTTTCTTCCTGATAACGCATTTCAAAAGAACTCGCATCATCACCAATGGCGGCAATATAAGTGAGATATTCTGCCGCACTGCTGTGAATACTGACTTCGCCCTTCTTTTTCGCCATAACGTAACCCCCAATTGTGCAGACACTGTCTCCGCTTTTTCAAATACTCGCAACGTGTTGCAAATTTTACGCGCCCACTGCTTCAAGCGAGCCTTTTATCAGTATTGGGCAGATGTCTTTTATCTGTGCCTTCATTTTCTCGTTTATTTCCCGCCGCGTGAGGTAGGAATTGTATATGTTCACAATCGACTGCTGAACGTCGACATCGGGGATAGGGATTTTTACTTCGCGCATATCGTCCCATCCGAAGGTCTCTCGTGCGCTGCCCCACGAATGGAAGCGGGTATAGCGGTCAAACTCAGAGCGGATAAAGAACAACATCAGGTATTCAGGCAACAGCCGCTCTGTTTCCGTGCCGAACACAGTAGAGATGGAAGACACGAGATAGGTTTCATCAGAGCCGTTGAAGCCGAGTGACATCTTATCCCCACGCCTTGAGGTGTCGGGAACGTAGGCGATGTACTTCGGCGGTACGACCTTGTAATTGCCAAGACTCACGCCGTTCATATCCGCTTTTGTTTCAATCATCGCCTTGCTGACGGCAAGTCCTCTGACCGACTCAGCACCAAGCCCGATACCGTTGCGTTCATCGCTCTGACGGATATATTCACCAATGGCGGTTTGCGGCATTTCACGCCGAAGCCGCTCGATGTAGGCGTCACAGGTCAGCTTCAAATCCTCCAGCCCAATCTCGTACGTCTGCTGATTGGCGAGCATAGCGTTATAAACATTTACATATTTCTGCTGAACAGAAACAGAAGGCAAAAGTATAGTGGTTTCGCAAAATGTATCCCACGAAAAAACTTCTGTAGAGCTACCCCAAGATAAAAACTCGGCTTTTCTATCCCACTCCTGTCTGCTTAAGTACATAAATAGATATTTAGGAAGCACAATTTTTCGCGCCTCGTCTTTTATCCTAAAAATCATATTGTTAAAAGTAGTTATATATGTGATATTCGAGTCATTATAACCTAGCCCGAGTTTTCTGCTTCCCCTGGGATTGTAAACAAAGAAATCCGGCTTTACAATATAAAATGTTTTAAGGTCTTTACTCGCGGTATCTCCTTTCATCACTCTAATTTCTTTATCGATATTGACTCCAATAGTGCTATCTTCCTTGTATTTCCCATCACTGTTTCGGATAAAGCACAGTTCTATTAATTCACCGAAAGCATATTTAGTCAATCCCATAACCAATCCCCCTGAACGCTTCTTCGAGCATGGTCTGAGACTGCTTTTCCGACTTCATGACTTCACGCATTTCGCCTTGGATACGAGCCATTTCCTTAGCATAGTCAATATCCATGTCGCGGTCGATAAATTCTATATACTTGCTCGGTGCAAGGGAGTAGTTCTGCGCCGCAATTTCCGCTTTCGTCGCCGAGCGACACAGTTCCGGTACATCGGCATAGCCTTCGCCAGTCTGCCAGTCGGTATAAATTTTCTTGACAGCGGCTATCTGCTCGTCCGAAAACTGAACGTACTTTTTCTCGTATATGTTCTCATTCCAACGGCGCAGGTCGATGAGCAGGACTTCGCCTTGGCGATTGCGCAGTTGACGTCCGTTCAAGCTGCAGTTTTTTTTGTTGTTGTTCAATATCCAGAGCGTGACGGAGATGTCCGTGGAATAGAACATCTCGCGGGGAAGGACGACAATCGCCTCCACCTTGTCATTCTCAATAAGCGCCTTGCGGATTTCGCCCTCCACGCCGCTGGCGTTCAACGCGCCGTTGGCGAGTAGGAAACCTGCGATACCGTTCGACACGTCGAGTTTCGAGAGCATATGTAAAATCCACGCATAGTTGGCATTGGACACAGGGGGAACGGGATAGCCATCCCATCGCAGATCTCCGTTCAAGTTGTCCTGCGTCACGCCCTGCGCCTTCAGCTTCAAATTAAATGGCGGATTCGCCATAATGAAGTCAACCTTTTTATCCCTATGTAAATCCTCGGCAAAGGTTGATTCAGGGCGTTCACCAAGGTTATGAGAAATTCCGCGTATAGCAAGGTTCATCTTTGCAAGCCGCCAAGTATCTGGATTGCGCTCCTGCCCAACTACCGAAACTTTCAAGCGGTCGCCGTTATGACGTTCCACGAACTTGATAGAGGAAACAAACATACCCGCCGAACCGCAGCACGGGTCGTACACGATGCCGGAATACGGCTCTATGATTTCCGCAATAAGCTGAACGATACTCGCGGGCGTATAGAATTCGCCTTTTTCGTTACCTGTCCCGGAGTCGATGGCGAACACCTGCAGGAAGTATTCATAAACGCGCCCGATTAAGTCGCGGTCGTGAAAACGTTCCTCGTTGATTTTATCAATCTCAGAAATGAGCGCGGACATCTGCTCAGGGCGAGTGCCGAGCGTGGTATAAAAGTTCTGGGGCAATGCGCCTTTCAGCGGCGGGTTGCCGTCCTCTATGTCCTTCATGGCGGTGTCGATGATAACCGCGATATCGTCCTGCTTTGCGTTTTTGACAATATAGCTCCACCGTGAGGTTTCGTTCAGGTAGAACACGTTCTCGGACAGATAAAAGGACTTTTTCTCCAAGAACGCCGAAACATCGCCGTACTGCGCGATAATCTCGGCGCGGCGCTTGTGGAACTTGTCCCCGGCAAATTTGAGGAACACCAAGCCCATGACTGCGTCGCGGTTCTTTTCGTTGCCGCCGACCGTCCCGCGCAGGACGTTGCGGCAGTTCCACATTATTGATTCAAGGGACTGCTCTTGTACTTTTGTTGTTTTAGCCATTCTTTTTCTCCACTCTTTACGCTTAAGATTTATCTCTTTCAATTGTCTGATCTGTCTGATCCGGCACCAACTCCATAATATCACAGAAATCCACGCCAAGAATGGTGCACACCTTTATCAGAACATCCATACTTACGTTTTCATGATTTGACAGTTTGGCAATGGTTGTTGAGCTTAGTCCTACAGCCAACTGCAAATCTTTCTTTTTCATGTCTCTGTCGATAAGAAGCTTCCAAAGCTTTTTATAACTTACTCGCATAGTCGCCACCCATTTTCTAAGCTTTTTAAGTTTCAACTTATTATACCAAAATTTGCATATGCTTTACAATAACTTTTACGCATTTATAAAGATTCCGTTTATGTTTATTCAGTATTTAAGCAGTTCTAAAGAAATATATGTAGCTATCTCCGACATTTTTGTGGTTATGGGGTGAATTGAAAGACGAGATGCCGCTTTGTAAAACGGGAAGCAATCTTTATAACAGACAAGTGAATATTTGTAAGCGAAACGCAGCTTTTGAAGCTCAAATGCAGGTTTTGTAAATGAAAAGCTACCTTTGTAACCAAATGCAGTTTAATTTTACAGAAAATTTGAGTTATGATAAAGAAAAACTGCATGCTAAAGGGAGACCACTTCCCTCTTGATTTTTTTTGTAATCGGAGAAGCCACCTCTACTTCAATCTATTAACGGTTGTTGGCAACGCAGTTCATTTTATTTTTTGAGAAGAATTGTTTTTAGGATGATATTACTGGCGGGAACCTGTTCACATCCTAATTTTTCAAGGATTTCTTCTCCATGGTAAAAGCTGAACGTTTCGTATGGCGTACGATTGTTCAGTTTTTTTTTTATAAGAATTGATGTGATTCATCATTAATTGAATGTCTGCTTGGGTCAGATCGTTAAAGGAAGTGCCCTTGGGAAGAATCCTTCGAAATTAAGTTCGTAATTGACCTCAATGGCTCCTTTTTGCTAGGGCCTTCCAGCATCACAATAAAATATTTGTGTACGTTTACCGGGATTGTCAACCTAGCCAAATTCTATGGATTTCGGATTAGAAAAACTCGCTGCCATTGTCAGTTAAAATAATTTGAAATAGGTTGAGCCGCTCCGGGAAACTTTAAGTAGTTTGCACATTTTCTCCAGAGAATGCCCGGATGCTTGCGCTTTAATAAATTTGTATCTATCAGTTATTGGTGCCGCTAGTTCTATGGTTTTATGAAAATGGCTACGGACTTTTTTAGGATTTCTACCGTATCATTAGCATTCTGGAGGTCTTTTTCAGCTTTCTATTTTCGGCTTCAAGTTCGGCTAATCTTTTAGCAGGGGAATTATCTGGTTTTGTACTTGCTTTTGCCCAACGCCTAAGGCTGGTTTAGCCACGGCACTTATTGGTCCTATAAAAACATAAAACGTATTGAGCGCCCCAAGTCGGAGCACCTGAGGTTTGAAAACACGCATGAACCGTTAGTTACGAAAGATATCGTTTAAAACATCCGTGAACACAAAAGGCATAGGGCAAACATGGAAGAGCAGGATATGTTTTCTGGTTTAGTAAGGTGCATCGACTGCGGAGAAGTCATGACACTACATCGGGCACATACAAAAAACAACTTTATGTGCTCTACCTACCGTAAACGCGGCAAGGAAAAGTGCAGCGCCCACTACCTTCAGGAAGTTCATTTGGCGGCAATCGTTCTGGACGATTTACTGAGAGTAACTCACTTTGCACGGCTGTAGGAAGCTTTTTTCATCCAGTACATCAATCGGAAAAACAGTGCCGAAACCCACCGTGAGATTGAGCGGCTCCAAAGGGAACCGGAACTAATGCGCCGGAGGGACACCGATCTGAGCAAATTGTTCAAGCGTCTTTATGAAGATAATGTACTTGGTAAGGTAACCAACGAGCAGTTCCGGATGCTGTCCGAAGATTACAACGCGGAACAGAAAAGACTGAAGGAGCGAATCCCTCAGACAGTGGAGCGCATCGAAGAACTGCACGCTTCCATCCCAATGTCACCCGGTTTATTGATAAAGCGAAAAGATACACCGAAATAACCGAGCTAAGCGGTAAATTGTTGAACGTTTTTATCGAGAAAATTGAGGTCAGAGAAAGAGCTGACCGGTACTCCAGGACAAAGGAGCAGGAAATCATTATTCACTACCGTGACATCAGAGTCATAAGTGCTTTCGCAGAAGAAGCCGAGAAAATAACCGAACAACGGCAAAGGCAGACAGCTTGATCTGCTGTCTACCTCATACAAAACCCACGGTTCATAATATATCCCTATGAGAATGCGCCTAAATCCGCCTATTTTTTCTCTACTTCATATACTTTACTATTGGCCAGATAGATGTCCACTTGATCATTTAACTTAAAGTCAGATGTTGTAAGTCCGATCGCACCCTGATGCAGATAGGCCGATGGTTCCATTTCGTATTTCTGCCAGTTGGTTTGGGTGATCTGCAGGTAAATCACTGTCTTGTCTTTATACAAAGCACCCAGCTTACCGCTCGCCTTATTCATGATATTATACACTTTGCCGCCATCCAGGTTTTCTTCTACAGCTAATCTATCTCCTACCGAAAGGTAAGTGAAATTGGTATAAGTTGTGTTATTTTTGATTATTCGGTCACTGGCCGTAAACTGCAGGTCAAAAGTCCGTCCGTCATAGCTTTTAATACTTGCGGTACTGGTTGCGGCATTTACAAAGGAGACGTTCCCGATCATGACAGGAGCCGCTTCAACTTTTTGTAAATTATAGCCCAGGTAAGTAGCTTTAACGACATCATTAACCTTTAAATCCGCAACTTTGGGATAAGTGATTCCCGGTATGCTCAATTCGACACCGCTGTAAATATACAGGGATTTGTCATCGTCATATCTGTCAACTACCTTTATTCTGCTGGAACTGGAAGAATAAGTCTCGACAATCTCATAAGTCAGTACCCTTTGCACCCGGATATCCGTAACCTCGTTATCTTCAATTTTAATTTCCACCACGTCATCTTTACGTATATCATCGACATCTACACGGTTTTCATCTTCTATGTCAATATCTACACTAGAATCCAGGGAATAAGTTTTGGTTTCCCCCGTATCAAGCTTGAGCTCAATAATATTGCTGGAATCACTTACTCTGACCACCGTTCCCAGTAAAGTATCTTTAGCCGCCAGATAAGTGATTTTTTCATCGGTTAATTCCATCTCCACCCGCATATCTTTTTTAATTTCGTGGAGATAAGCATCATCATCATTAAGAACAATTTCTACCGAAGAGGAGACTTCGTAAGCATGCAGGATATTATCACTGTCTTTTACGGTAATTACCCGGTTGGTGTAATCCGTACCGACAACCGTCCCTTTATATCGATCATGAAGCTTACGACTGGTAATGGAAAGTTGGGTGACCTTCCCGTCTTCAATGTTAACCTGGACAGTATCTCCCACCAGAATATCCGCCAAAGCCCCTGTTTCACCGGAAAAATCTATTTGCGCATTGATATCCACATAAAGAGCTTTTAACTCGCCGCTGCCGGTTTCAAAAGTAAGAATCCGGTCAGCGGTGCTAAGCTGCTTAACTTTTCCCTCCGCACTGAAATCAACCTCGGATTGAATCAGGGTAATCTTCGTAAGGATACCTTCTTCCCCTTCGACCAGGATTTTATCCCCTACTCTGATATCGTCAATTGTAGCCAGCCTTTTACTGCCGACTTCTACTTCCGTATCCTCCGTATAATAATAGACAGCAAGACCGGAAGCATTCTTTAAGGTCAGGAGCTTATATTGTGTGCTGATATCAAAGACAATCCCTTCCCCTCCGGTAGGACTGCTGACGTTCGATAATATGGTAACCTGCAAAGGCTGCCCTTGACTGTTGTAGGTAATATTTACTTCTAAATCCTTGGTCAGATCCGCTAAGGTTAAAGTCCCCTGGGTATTTTCTTTAACAATTTCCGTAGTAGCCAGTAAAGGTATTGTTTCTAATTTATCTTCTTCATTTTTAATTACTATGGTATTTTCATCAGGATATACTAAAATCACGCTGCCCGTTACGGTAGTTGTCGTGATCTTGGCCTGGGGCGGATTTAGGTCAAGGTACTGGATCATATTGCCGTCTACAATCGTATAGACCCGGTCATTTACCCGCAGATCGGTATTCCATATTTCTTGAGCATTGCTCCCGTACAGGTTGGAGCTGATATTACAGATCAGAGTATATTCTGTTCCTTCGTCACTGCGTACCGTAATATTTGAGCCGTTTATGCCTTTGATTGTACCGATGATTACGTTAGCAGCCTGAATATCCACATATTGCTCGGTCCTGCTCAAAAAAGCAACCATTTCGGCCCGGGTTACGGAATTATTCGGCAGGAAGTTATTATTGACACTGCCTTTAATTAAACCGTAGTTATCGGCAACTTTAACATAATTAAGATATTCAGTAGGGATGGCATAGGCATCGGAATAATATAAAACATCCCCGGAAACACTGTTTATCTCGTTCTCTTTGCCGAGCATCCTGACCAGCAGCTGAGCAACCCAGGCCCGAGTTGCTTCCTGTCCGGGCTGAAAATTGCTGCCGACAATTAATCCTTCATCGACCCCCACCAGCATTGCAGCCTTTGCCCAAGGGTCTACATCAAAAGAAAGGGTACGATTAGTATCAACAAAGGCTTCTTTTTCAGCAAGATTAAACTTTGTCCTTAAAGCCATAATCACTGCCTCTAATTGGGTAACGGGATTATCCGGCTTAAAATTTCTCACGCCGTTTTCTTCATAACCACTAACCACATTACGCAGATTCATTTTCGTAATAACCTGTTTGGCCCAATGAGTATCTGCAACATCGGGGAAATACCCGTATTTGATGTTAAGACCCATGACCGACATGGGGACTAAAACATTAAAGCAGAATACCAATAGTAAGAAAAGTACGGAATTCCTTATGAAAATTTTTCTCATTATTACCTCCACCCCTTGTAATTATTACTTACTTTTTATTCGACAACCTTTTTGCTAATCCTCCTGAATTTACCAAACTTCTTAGAATATAGCCGACAAATTTAACCTATCCATCTAAAAGACGCTTTAATTAGCATAAAGTTCCACTGTTCCTTTCTCCGACCGGGCAAATTTAGTTTATTTTAATTTGAATGATCGAAAAATTTTAAAATATTTAAATATTTATTCAGTCATGTTATCATATATATTAAATATCGTTAAAGAAATGAAGTTTTTAATCATTTAGCGACACTTAAACGACAGGAGAGGGGATGAGCTTTTGTTCATAAATATCGCGGCTTTTGGATCAGAAAAACTTATGCCCGGAGTTTTGGCAGCGGCACTGCAATTTCCGGAATTAAAAATTACTCCTTTTACCTACAAAGTCCCGGAAGAGTGTCCTCTCCTGGTCAGGGCAGCAGAAAATTACGATGTTCTTTTCTTCACGGGTATTCTTCCTTACGTTCTTTCCAAAGAAGAAACCAGGAAAAAAAATTTACCTGCCGTGCATATTAAATTTGATGACCTTAATGTTGCTTTAACGCTTTTAAATTTTTATCATCAATTTAATAAAAAATTTAATGAGATAAATTTTTCGATAGACATTCCCGGTGCGGAAAATGTCCGGCGGGTATTAAAAGAACTTTCCTTTAACCAAACAAATATATTTATCAATGACCTTTATTATTTATTGCACGAAAAAAACGAAGCGTTTATTACGGATAATTTTGTTCATTATCATTATGAATTATGGCAGGAAGGAAAAATTGATCTGGCCATAACTTCCATTGCGGCGGTGGAAAGACAATTAAAAGCGTTAGGCGTCAATTGCTTAGGAATGCCGATGCCGGAAAAAAATATTTTAAATGCTTTAGTTGAAGCATCATCTATCGGCAAATTAAATTTTAATAAAGGAATGCAGATCGCTATTGGGTTTATCTGCTTACATAACCTGCAGGATAATATTGGCATTTTCCATGAACTACACGGTAAACTTGTGAATTTTGCTAACGAAATAGATGCCTCGCTTCAGTATTTGGGAAATGATTTGTACATTCTTTACATGACCAGAAACGGTTTGGAATATATTACAAATTTCTACCAAGATCTTTATATTATCCCGGAAATTAATCATTTGTTCAACATTAATCTCAGCTTTGGTCTGGGCTTAGGATTAACGACCAAAGAAGCGGAGAGAAACGCCCAGACAGCTTTGACCCTGGCCAGGGAATCGGGAGGAAACTGTGCGTTTGTCATTTCCAGCGAAAATAAAGTAATCGGACCTCTCAACAAAGGAGTCCGGAATTATCTGTTTAAAACCGATAATATCAAACATCTGGAAGTTGCTAAAAAAACCGGCATCGGCATTATTAATCTCAGTAAAATTTTTGAATTTTTAAAATTACGGAAATATGAACCCTTCACTTCTCTTGATCTGGCAAATTATCTGCAGGTCAGCCAAAGAAGCTCGGAAAGGTTTATTAAAAAACTTGTTGATAAACATTACTGCCAGATCATCGGAACAGAGGCCAATTATCAAAAAGGCCGTCCCCGGGCATTGTATTTGATTACTCGGGATCATACCTAAACAATCTTTTTTAAGAATTTAGCGACTATTTTGCGACATTAAAGAAAGGAGGTGCCACAGACTTTTTCCGAGGAGGTGAAAAGATAAGTTAAATTAAGAAACATAAGGAGATGAATCAATTGTTCGATTTCGTAATTAAAAACGGATTAATTGTTGATGGTTCCGGAGAAAAACCCTATAGGGCATCCCTAGGTATCACCGCAAACAAAATAAGCGCCGTCTCTGCCGGCTCTTTAGACGGGACTAATTGTATTGATGCCTCGGGAATGATTGTTGCGCCGGGATTCATTGACCTGCACAGCCATTCCGACTGCATTTTTTTAGTGGATAATCGTTCGGAAGGTAAGGTTTTTCAAGGAGTAACCACAGAATTTATTGGGAATTGCGGGATATCACTATTTCCCAATACCCCCCCTACTTTACCCTACTTAAAGGAATACGCGGCAACAGTTCTAACAGGTTCCCAACACTTAGATTCTCTGCCCGCCGATCTTAGGGAATACGGCTCAACAGTAAACGACAAAAGGCCGGCAATTAACTGCGCAGCATTAATCGGTCACGGAACCTTGCGCATCTCTGCGCTGGGTTTTGCAGACCGGGACCCTACCCAGGCAGAATTGAGTGCAATGCAGGAACTGCTGGCTAAAGAATTAACGGCAGGAGCCTGGGGAATGTCCCTGGGATTAATATATCCTCCCGGCAGCTTTAGTAAAACCCGGGAATTGGTTGAACTGGCTAAAGTGCTGGTAAAGTATGATGCGGTTCTCTGTGCCCACATCCGGGGAGAAAGTGATCGAATCTTTGCAGCCGTAGAAGAGCTGCTAAATATCGCTTACCAAACAGGCGTGCACATTCACATTTCTCATTTAAAATTGATGGGCACCGCCCAATGGGGGCAGGCCCCGGCTCTTTTAGCCCGCATCAAGAAGGCCCGGGCGGAAGGGCTAAAAGTATCCTGTGACCAGTATCCCTACGAGGCTTCCTTTACCGGCCTTTCGGCCTTGCTGCCTCCCTGGGCCCACGAAGGCGGCATTACGGCCATGCTGGCAAAACTCCAAGGTGCGAAAAGAGCTGAGATCCTTCCTCTCGTTGCTGAGGAAATGGCGAAAAGGGGCGGTCCCGGCCGAGTAATAATCTCGAATGTTTCCAAGACCAATCCGTCCTGGGAAGGTAAAAGCATCGCTGAAATAAGCTCTTGGACTAATTTATCTCCGGCCGAAACCGTCGTCAGGATACTGCTGGACACTGCCGGATATGCCCGGGCTATTTACTATTCTATGGACCAGGGAGATATATTTACCATCATGCGGGACTTGAATATTGCCGTAGCAAGTGACGGTATCGCTCTGGATTATGATAATCAATTCACTGAAGGCAAACCTCACCCCCGCAATTTCGGTACCTTTCCCAGATTTCTACGGCTGGTCCGCGAAAATGATTTGCTGCCCATTGAAAAGGCAGTTTATAAAATGACCGGCTTGCCTGCCCAGCTTATAGGCTTGACCGACAGAGGCATAATCCAAAAGGGGAACATTGCCGATATAGTGATCTTCGACCCCGCAAAGATCAGTGATAGGGCAACCTTTGCCAGCCCTTTTCAAAAACCTGCCGGCATTGAATACGTACTAGTATCCGGCCGGCCGGTAGTTCATAAAAATAAGCAACAGGCTGATAAACCGGGAGAATTTCTTTTGAAAAATAGCGGCCGTGTTGTAACAACTTAAGGATATTTTTAAATTTTAGGAGGTTATTTGATGGGAAATTACGCATTAATTGAAAGCCCGTCATTATGGGCGCTCTTACCTTTGCTCATTTATATCGTGATGGTTTTTGGGGGCTATCGCCCCTTAACCGCCGTTTTGGCCGGCACAGTAGTAGGATTTATTTTAACCGGCCAAAGCCCGGCCAGCTTCGCTAAGCTCTTAAGCGCAGCACCAGGGTCATTTCTAGGATTAATCGGCGTAATCATTATGTTTGGCAGCGGACTGGGTGTGATTATGACTCAGGCAGGAGTCAGCCAAACCATCGTAAACTGGATTGTTAATTCCATCGGAGTTAACACGAAAAACAAAGCTATCCTGGCTGTCATTGTTTCCGCCGTTATTATTTGCGGTCTGTTAGGAACTTTAGCCGGCGGCACAGCTATCATTGCCCCCATTATCATCCCCGTGGTTGCGGCTGTAGGAATCACCCCCAGCACAGTGGGCGCCATTTTCCAATCCGCCGGTGAAACAGGTCTGATCTGGGGTCCTTTTACCCCTCCTGTGGTAGCGTTATTAGCCGTCACAAAGTTATCTTATTTTGATATGATGCTCTGGGCGGCCCTGCCTTTCGGCATTATTTGGCTGATCGTAATCTACTTTGTTGCTAAAAAAATTCAGAAAGATACAGAATCCTGGGATAAGTATGAGGATGTGGACACTGCAGACGGTCATGGCTTTACTCCTACGCCCCGGCAGAAAAGAGCTACCGTAATTTTTGTGGTGGCCTTTGTTGCTGCTATTGCCTATGGTTTGATCACCAAACAGGGAACCAGCTTTGTCGTTCTTGTTATGCTGGTCCTGGCCTTTATAACAGGCTTTGCCGGGAAAATGAATATTAATGACATTGTGAAAAACTTTGCGGACGGAATGGGCAAAATGACAGAAATGTTCTTATTATTCATTCTATTGCAGCCATTTATCGATGTAATTATGGCCGGCGGCGGCTTTGAAGCGCTTTCACAAATTTTAATGAAATATTTAGAATCCGGAGGAAGAGTGTTACTCATGCTGGTAGGTACTTTTGTCGGAGCCTTTGGTATTGACGGGGCTGCCGTAGCTCAGATTACGATTACCCACGAGTTATTCCTCCCCGCCCTTAAAGCCATGGACTTGCCTATGGAAATGTGGGCGATCGGTTTAATTGCTGCTTCCCGTATCACTACTTCTATTTACCCTACGGCCAACATGGTCGGTCAAATGGGCATCGCCCGGTCCAAGAATCTTAAAGCCATGTTGTTAGGTGGCTGGTCTGTTTCTTTAGTTGCCTTATTGTACATAATGTTTTGGGCTTTTATCGGAGAAAAAATATTCTTTTAAATACGCCAATTTAAGTAATACAAACTATTTTTTAAATGTTAAAATATATACTACGACTATTACTTTAGAGGTGTTGCAATCATGCAAAAAAATAATCCAATCGGAATACTAGATTCCGGGGTGGGCGGTTTAACAGTATTAAAAGAGGTGCAGGCATTGCTTCCCGGAGAAGATATCATATATTTCGGCGACAATAAAAATGTCCCCTACGGAAATAAAACCAAGGAAGAAGTGATCTCTTTAACTAAACAGGCCCTTAACTTCCTGCTGACTAAAAAGGTAAAATTAATTGGTGTCGGCTGCAATACCATTACAACTATTTTAGATCAAATCAGGCCTGAATTTTCTTTGCAGATAATTGGTGTAATCGAACCGGTTATCGCGCATCTGGCGGCGGGCAGTTATAAGTCCCTTGGTCTTATCGCCACTCCTTTTACGATAGAATCCCAATATTATCACACGCAAATATCCACTACCTGCGGTGATATCGAGCTCACGGCCGAAGGCTGTCCCACCTTAGCAGCATACATTGATCAGGGTAATTTTACTAAAGAAGGCCTGCTGGCAGAAACCCAAAGCCATATAAATAACATTAGGAAAAATAAAGCTGTTGATACAATAATTCTGGGGTGCACTCACTATCCCCTTATCACGGAATATTTAAAAGAATTTTACCCCGGCTATCATTTTATTAACCCGGCTTTATACCAGGCGTTAGCCATCCAAAAGTATTTGGCGGAAAATAGTCTTTTAAGCACTACAGGAACGGGTTCCGTCAACATTTATACAACGGGTGATACGGCCAAGTATCAGCAATTTACAGAGATGCTCAATATTAAAAATATCCATACTTTAAATTCCTTATCCTAGTTTGCTTCTTAAATGAATAAAAGGGCGTAACCGTGACCCCATTTAAAAGACCTCAATCCTGAAATTTCAGAATTGAGGTCTTTACTCTATTTATTACAAAGGCCAGAACTGAATCCCTGCATTCACAAACTTAACATTTTCGAAACCTAAATGGTTCAAAATAACCTGAGCCTCAAAAGCTCGCGTACTTAAGATGCAGAATACGATAAGTTCCTTATCTTTAGGAATTTCAGCTTGACGGGCTCTAATTTCTTCAAAAGGTATATGAATCAGATTTTGGGCAGGTACCTGCTTGCCTTTTCTTTCCTCTTCCGTTCTTAAATCAATAAAAACAACCTGCTCGGATTTTAATTTATCTTTAAACTCTAAGTACCCGATATTTTGGGCCTTGCCGTCAATGATATTTTTAAGCACATTGGCAGCATTTATAATGTTATCCATGGCCGGGCTGAAAGGCGGTGCATACGCAAGGTCAAGATTAGCCAATTGATGAGCCGTCCCCCCAAAGCTGACGGCAGTAACTAAAATATCCAGCCTTCTGGCAATATCTCCGGGACCAATCAACTGTCCTCCCAGGATTCTGCCCGTTTTTCTGTCGGCAATAAGCTTGGTCAAAATCAGCTTTTTACCCGGGAAAAAATGAGCTTTGTCCGGACCGGGGACAAAAGCGGTTACCACATCATAACCTAATTCTTTCCCTTCTTTCTCCGATAACCCTGTCCGGCCTGCATTCCAGTCAAAGACCTTAACGATTGAGGTCGACATAACACCGGGGAAAGCCTCTTTACCGCCGGTAATATTTGTGCCGATGATCCTTCCGTGTTTGTTGGCCGTGGAACCAAGGGGAACATAGACATCTTTGCCGGATACTTGCTGCTTACTTACAACACAGTCTCCACCGGCATAAATATCCGGGTCACTGGTTTGCAGATATTCATTTACGACGATACCCTTATTTACTTCTAAACCCGCTTTTTCGGCAAGTGCTGTATTAGGCTTAACCCCTGTAGAAATAAAGACCAGTTCACCTTTTATAAAACCCGCATCTGTTTCAACTCCAGCCACACGTCCGTCTTCATCAGTTTTAATCTCTAATACTTTAGTACCGGTAATGATCTGTAAATCTTCCTCTTCCAGATACCCTTGGAAAGCCAGGGCTAATTCCTGATCTAAAAGCAACGGCATGATTTGATCCTGCATCTCGATAATGGTTACGTCCACTCCCCAGTTGGCAAGAGCCTCACTAGTCTCAATCCCGATCAATCCGGCACCGATAATAACTGCATTGGAAATTTCATTATTCAGCAAATACTTTTTGATATCTAAAGCATGCTGGGGATTTTTTAAAGAAAAAACACCTTCTCCTTCTATTCCTTTGATGGGAGGTACAACCGATTCCGCACCTGTTGCCAATACCAGTTTATCATAGGGCAAAACCTTGGTTTCCTGAGTTTTAACATGAACAACAGCAATATTTTTATGCTGCCGATCAATGTCTACAGCCTCCCAGCCTAACAAAACATCAATATCTTTAGCATTTTTGAAAAATTCCGGGGTCCTGACGGCCTCCCAGGAAGTAGCCATTAAATCCTTTAACTCTTTAACAGTCGCACCTAAAAAATATGGCAACCCGCAGCCGCCGTACGACAACCATTCACCTTTTTCAACCAAAACCACTTCTGCATCAGGGTTACACCTTTTAGCCCTGGCCGCCGCTTTAGGCCCTGCAGCAACTCCACCGATAACAACAATTCGTAAATTTTCCATTACTACTCCCATCTCCTTTTCTACTTGTATCTATTTTCACAAACTTTAACAACAAAAGGTAAATTTAATTTCCCTTCAACAATAACAGTGCTTAAAAACAAAAACGCTAAATCGAAATTTTATCGTTTGTATTCGTCTTGCCGACCTGTTTCGCCTCCGGATTTTTACGCGCTGTTAATACCACTCCTGCTACGATTAGAATACCTCCCACCAGATGGGCCGCAAGAAGTTTCTCATTGAGAAATAAAATTCCGAAAAATGCGGCAAAAACAACGACTAAGTTTAAAAAAATCGATGCTTTGCTGGGACCAACCTCTAACATTGCTTTATTGAAAAATAGAAATGCAAAAATAGTAGGAAAAATCCCAAAATACAGAAGGCTTAAATAATGCAAGGCGGATAATTTCGTTATCCAATCTAAACCGTAATAATAGTTTTCATAAATAATCAACGGCAAAGTAACGACTAATCCGCCGATTATTGAACCAACAAAAATAGTTTTGGGAGGAGCAAGCTTTCCCTGCTTTTTCAATACGATATTGTAAATACCCCATAGTACAATGGCGAAAAGCATAATGAGATCCCCCGTATTAAAAGTTAGGGAAAGTAACTGCTGCAAATTGCCCCCGGCTACTATCCAGATCACTCCTACTAAGGATATCAGAATTCCGGAAGTTTGTCTCATAGAGACAGGTTCCTGCAAACAAATGATACTTAATAAGGTCACAACTATTGGTGCAAAAGAGTTTATCAAAGACGCATTAATCGCCGTCGTATACTGTACGGAAAGATATACACACATATTAAAACCCAGCACTCCTGTAATGCCCAGGGCCACAAAGGCTTTCCAGTTTGTCTGCAAAACTTTCCGCTGCTCCCTGAACTCAAACCAAGCAAAAGGTAAAAAGAAAATCAGCGCTTCAATCCAGCGGATATAAGACAGAGTCATCGGCGGGATACTGCCGCTAACGGCCTTACCTAAAGCAAAATTACCTCCCCAAAACAAGGTAGCTAAAGTCAATAGTACATATGGATTTGTCCACATCACTTACATCCCTTTTACATCTCTTTTTTTAATATTATAAACTATTTACATAAGAAAAGCTTATTTAAATTAATTATTCATTATATAATCGCTATTAAATAAAATAATAATCGTCATAGCGTAATATCATGGTCCGCAGGAGAATCTTGCTAAAATATATTCTCCAGGGTTAATTTTTCAATCTCAGGAATGTGTTCTAAATACTTATAGAGCGCCTTTATTTCAGCATAAGATTCAGTTAAATCCTGCCGCCGGATATAGGAATTAATATGGGAGATACTGATGTCTATATTGTCTATTTCTCCATGTTCAATGAGCATATCCCAAATTAGATGATACTCCTCCCATTTATCTTCAAGATCAGTCAGCTTTTGCGCTGCCTGGTTCCATTCACCTTTCATAACGGCAGCTTCGATTTCTTTAAGCACTTCTGTCATGTCCAGGGATGTTTTCGCTAAAATATTTACCGCATAAAACGCAAAAATCAAAATCATTATGGTTATCATTAAAGTAATGGAAATAACTTTCATGCCAACACCTCAGAATTAAGCTGAAATTTTCTGTTTTATCTGTGCATAAAAAGTTCCGCTGGTATCCAGCATAGCTACCAGCGCCTCACTGGGATTTTCAATACCAAAATTTCGCAGCTGGCTATAAAGCCAATTATAATCTTTTTGGGACTGGCGGAGATTATCATGTTGAACGATCCCGTCTAATATCAGGGTCAACGGCATTTGTACTTCCCGTACCGGTAAATGTAAATCCTGCATGACTACGGGCTTTTGTTCTGCTTTAGGGATGACACTTATTTCACCGTTCGTTTCTAAAAAAGCAAATTGAACATCTTTTATATTGGGATAATTCTTTATTCTTAACTGTTCTAACAAATCATTAACGTTATATCTATTTTTCTCTAAAACATCATCTAAAATAATGCCGTTTTTTATTAAAATTACAGGAGTCCCCGAAACAAACTTTCTAAAGCCCTGACTTTTTAAAGATAAAAAAGAAATACCAACCTGAGCAAATAAAAGAATAAAAATTGGGATAATGCCTTTTAATAAAGGTATCCCCGTATCCTCCATCGGGATCGTGGCTAATTCCGCAATCATTAAAGTCAAAACAAACTCAAAAGGCTGTAATTGGCTGATCTGCTGCTTGCCCATCAGTCTTAAGGCTATTATCACCAAAACATATAAGATAACTGTTCTTACCAAGGTAATTAACACCTAAAGTACCCCCTAAGTACTTGAAAACTTTCAGTTTATTATTGCCGGGGGCATTAAAGAATATACCATAACCGGATTTCAGGCTCTTCCGGAAATAAAAAAAGCTAGTCCGCAAAGACTAGCCTATTTTTCTATTCTCCAGATAATTTTTAATGGCATCCTTTAAAGCATCTACCCCGATAAGTGAACAATGCAGCTTATGTTCCGGAAGCCCTCCTAATTCATCGGCAACTTTTTGCTCCGTTAACTTCAAAGCGTCTTCCAGAGTTCTCCCCTTTACCATCTCCGTAAGTATACTGCTGCTGGCAACAGCAGCGGCACAACCAAAAGTATCAAATTTAACATCGGTAATCATATCGTCCTTAACCTTTAAATAAATCACGGTCGAGTCGCCACAGTCAGGATTACTGAATTCGCCTACTGCATCCGCATCGGTCATTTCCCCTTGATTACGAGGATTTTTGGCATGGTCCAGTACTTTTTCATTATACACTTAATTCATCTCCTCAAAACATTAATTGCTCTATGTAAAACATTTTTATTTTATCATATGGCTTTAACAACGGACAAGTTAAAAAAGCCGGATTGCCGCTTAAGAACAAACATCTTTGGAGGCATCATGTAAAAACGTCATTGATGATATTCATTATATCATCCTCGGCTATCCGCTATTTACATCTTTTCTTTTTGAACATTATCCGGTATGGAGCCGTCCCGCAATTTTTTCCGTAACAAACCGACATTGGCCCCGGAATAAATAATTAAGGCCAGCCAGATGAAACTAAAACTTAGTAAGTGAGTCGAAGAGAAAGGTTCTTTAAAAACAATTACCCCCAGGAAAAGGGTTATGGTAGGAGCAATGTATTGTAAGAAACCCATCGTCGAAAACTTTATACGCCGGGCTGCCTGCGCAAACCAAAGCAGAGGCGTAGCCGTAGCAGCTCCTGCCCCTATTAAGACTACCAGCGTCACGAATGGAATACTGCCTACGGCACCGGTACCCTGAACCTGCTTTAGTAAGATATAGCCGCAGGCCAGGGGGGCTATTAGTGCAGTTTCTAAAGCTAATCCAACCATAGCTTCCACTTTCAGTAATTTTTTTAAAAGTCCGTATAAAGCAAAACTTAAAGCCAGACTTAAGGCAATCCACGGTATTTTGCCGTATTGAATGGTAATATTAAGTACGCCTACCGCTGCCAGAGCAATGGCAAGCAACTGCCATCTGTTCAGGCGCTCTTTTAAGATAACGACACTGAACAAGAAAACGACCAGAGGATTAATATAGTACCCCATACTGGCCTCTATTACCTGCTGAGAATTAACTGCCCAGATATATACTCCCCAGTTAACGGATATGATCACAGAACAAAAAAATATTATGACGGCATTCTTTCTATTCCCGGCCACGGCCTTAACCTTGTCCCAGTCATTAGTGAAAAACAAAAGTGTCCCTACAAATATAAAGGACCAAAAAATTCTATGGGCTAAAATCTCCAGGGCAGGTATTGCGTTCAGCAGTTTCCAATACAGAGGGAGAATTCCCCAGGCGGCATAAGCTGCTATTCCATATAATAGTCCCCAGGACTCTTCCTGATTGTTTCGCATATTTATCCACCTTACAAATTTAAATCAATATTATTATTCTAACATCTTTTTTATAAAAAAACATTTATTTCTCTCCGGCAAATAGAGGCCCACAAAATCGTGAGCCTCACCGCTAGTTCAATTTTTCATCTTGATTATTTGTTTCCGCAGCTGCAGGAGCCTTAATAAGCTCTTGCAAAAATTCTGCCGGCGGCCTTACCTTCCAAATCTTATTCTCGGCAATAACTTGAAACTTTTGTCCGCTCAGAATTACTTCTTCAGCGCCCCTTTTCACAACTAAATTAAGCTCATAGTCAGTTCCCTTCTGATTAAGGGAATCAGTTTTAATTTCATAAGAAGCTAATTTACCCGTCCAGCCATCAACCCAGTTTTTATAATTTGTAAAATCATACGTAGTAGAGTCATTTGCTTGCAGTACTAATGCATCACGCCAGTCCTTCTTGGCAAGAACATTAAGGAATTCTTCCAGAGCCTGGGTCTTGGTCCGGCCGAGAGCATCTAACCCCTGAGCGTTTCTCTCCTGTTCTAATAATTCTACTTTATTTTGATATTCCTCGACAGTTCCAAAGGATTCTTTCATATAACGGTTACTGGCGTTCCAAATGATATATTCATCAATACCCAGAGCTAAGGCAGTATCAATCTGCTTTTTAATTTCCGCCGGACCATAGGAAATATTGCCCGGCACCCAACTGGCAGTGAAACCCTGCAGCCACGGCCTAATGATCGCAGGCTTCTTTAGGGAAGCATTTCTTTCAATCGCATCCTTTAACGCTTCTCTGATTGTCCCGGCAGGATTGGCATCAGGCACTTTGAAACCGAAATAGCCGGGCCCGTAATGACTGGGGTAAATCATGGGACAGATATAATCCAGATTTGCCGTCATCCTCTCCCAAGTCTGCCCGATTTTATCACTATCACCCCAAGAAGTGGCAATTACGCCAAAAACATCTGCGGCAAGGTGCACATTATAATCCTGTAATTGTTCCCGGGCATAGCTCAGAAATTGCTCGATAATTTCATCTTTATTCACCACATTTTCACCATAGCTTACTTCCTGGTCTACCTTTTTGGCATTTTCAGGGAAACGTATGTAATCAAATTGTATTTCTTTGAACCCCAACAAGGCAGCTTCTTTAGCAATAGCAATATTATAGTCCCAGACTTTTTTCTCATAAGGATTTACCCAGGCTACTCCATTTTTATCCCGCCAAACACCGCCGGATTTTTTTTGCAGAGCCCATTCCGGACGCTGTTCAGGTAAATTAGGGTCTTTAAAAACCACGATCCGGGCAATCGTATAAATATTGCGTTGCTCTAAATCCTGCAATACTTCCCCCATGTTTTTCACCGGAGCATTTCTATTCGCATTAACTTGCTGAACGATTTCAATTTCACTGGGATAGCTCATCAAACCGTTATCATTTTTTACGTCGATCACCATCGCATTTAATTCCGTGGTCTCAACCATTTCTACCAGAGAGGGGAAACGGCTTGCTAAACCTACCGAATTACCGGTAAGATAGATACCCCTTGCTTTTACCTGGGGATTGGCTTCTTGCTCCTCCGGGGGAAGGGGGACATAAAAAGGTCCTAATTCCTCTTTTAGAGCCTCTTCTTTTTTAGCTCTCTCCTCCTGCCGTCTTTTCTCTTCCTCTAATCTTTGCTGTTCTGCCAGAGCTTCCTTTTCCTTTTGGATCTCCTCTGCTGATTTTTGTTCCACTTCGGGCTCAGTTTTCTGATTTGTGGCGTAAAGATCTTTTTCGCAACCGGCAGTAAAGATCGTCGCCCAAAGAGCTGCTACCAAAATTAGTACAATAGGTGCTGTAATTTTTCCCTTCACATTAATCCCCCTTAAAAGACATTATTCTACATATTCAATATATTAGAAATCTTACCATTATTCCACCCCCTCTAAACGAAAAAAAGCAGCACCTGGCTGCTTTACTCCTGCTAAGGTTGATATTTTACTATATTTCACCCTTTTTTCGAATCCTTCAAATGTTTTCCACCGGGGGAATTAATTGCTAGAATATAGTTCATAGTTCATGGTTCTTCGTATCGGTTCTCTGTTCTCCGTTATTTGGAAAAGAGAGTACAGAATACACCTTATTGGCGGCTATCGTTCCTGGTCCAATCATACTGTAGCCACTGTAGCTCCTCTACCTTTGGTTCGTAACTATTATCTCCGCAATCCCATTGCTTTTTCTACCTTTTCCAGGGTCGCATCAGCAATAATACTTGCTTTACGGGCACCTTCGGTAAGAACGTCATCCAGTTCCTGAGAATTTATCAAGGTCGCATATTTATCCTGAATTGGCTTGATGGTTTCAATCACTACCTCAGCCACACCTTTTTTAAAGTCGCCATAACCTTTACCCTGATACATCTCCGTGATTTCTTCCAAAGTCTGACCTGTACACGCTGAATAAATAGACATCAAATTGGCTATACCCGGTTTGTTTTCTTTATCATAGCGCACGCTCATCTCCGAATCGGTCGTCGCCCTTTTGATTTTCTTTTCAATAACTTTGGGGGTATCCAGCATAGAGATATAGGCATAATCATTTTCATCGGATTTGCTCATTTTGGCTGCCGGATCTTGCAGGGACATGACCCTGGCACCCATTTTAGGAATCCTGATCTCCGGAATTACAAAAATCTCCCCATAGCGCAGGTTAAATCTCTGGGCAATATCCCTGGTAATTTCTAAATGCTGCTTTTGATCCTCACCCACAGGAACAAAGTCAGTATTATATAAAAGAATATCGGCAGCCATTAAAGCCGGGTAAGATAATAATCCTCCTGAAATCCCTTCCCTCTGTTTAGCAGACTTATCTTTATACTGGGTCATCCGCTCTAATTCTCCGATATGGACGGTACACTGCATAAGCCAGCCCAACTGGGCATGAGCCGGGACTTCCGATTGAATAAATAAAGTGATCTTATGGGGATCAAGGCCCACAGCTAAGTAAAGAGCAGCCAGCTTACGGGTATTTTCTTTTAAAGCAGCGGGATCCTGCGGTACTGTCACTGCATGCTGATTAACAATGCAGAAATAGCACTCATGTTCATCCTGAAGTTCGACAAATTGTTTTAATGCCCCCAGATAATTACCCAATGTAATCACTCCACTGGGCTGAATTCCTGAAAAAATAACGGCCATCTCGCTTTTCCTCCTTTGAATCTATCATGAATACAAAAAAACCACCCGTCCCCTCTTGCTTAGGGACGAATGGACCGCGGTGCCACCCTAATTATCCCGGAACTACACCGGAATCTCTTAGCCCGCATAGCTTTTGCATATACGGCGTCTGTGTAACGCCCAGACCCGCGCCAAAGCCTACTAAGCATCCCATCCCCGTTCGGTTTAGTGCTCAAAAGTCCATTCCATAGCGGTCCACCGCTTGTTTCCACCAGCCACAAGCTCTCTGCAGATTTTCCGGTATGTACTCTTCTTTCTCATCGCCAAAAAGTATTTACATCAAGAGAAATTATATCCGATGCCTTCTATTTCAGTCAAGTTTTTTGGGTTAAAGGAAGTAAAGCTATCTTCTAGCGCTCGTTTCAATCCAAAACATTGTTCCTTGGCCTAATTTACTTTCCACGCCAAACTTGAAACCATGGGCCAGCAAAATATTCTTGACAATGGCTAAACCCAGGCCGGTACTGTCACTCTGTCTTTTTCTTGATTTATCGGCTTTATAGAACCTGTCCCAGATATGAGGCAGATCTTGGGGAGAAATTCCCGGCCCGTAATCAATTACCTCAATCCGCCCTTCTCTAAATACATTGATCAGGATCCTATTGTTTTCAAGGGAATAGGCCACGGCATTATCGACAATATTAAACAAAACCTGGTAAATTTTTTCTTTATCGCCGAAGACCTTGATGCTTTCGTCGGCACAATTTAAAACAATATTGATATTTTTTTTCTTGGCTAGAAAATTAAGTTTTTCAATAACGTCATTCAGGATATCCATAACATAAAATTCCTGGGAATTTAACTTAATGTTATCCGGTTCAATTTGCGATAAATAAAGAATATCTTCGACAATATGATTTAACCTGGCCGCTTCATCAATAATTACCTGCAGGTTTTTATCCCTGGTTTCCTTATCTTCCCCTTCCAGATCCCTGATCAGTTCGGCATAAGCCTGAATCAAACTAATGGGAGTCTTTAATTCATGAGTAGTATTGGCGATAAAATCTTTGCGGAAATTTTCCAATTTTTGCAGTTCTTTGGGCAGATTATTAATAATTTTACCCAAAGTACCGATTTCATCCTGAGAGTTTATATTTATGGAAGTATCAAAATCCCCTTTGGCAATTTTCTCGGCAGCCTGAGAAATCTGCAAAATAGGCTTAGTCAGATGACGGGAAAGTAATAAAGCCGTAATAACACCGATTATCAGAGAAAACAGAGTTATAATCGTCAGCTGTTTTTTTAAAATGCTTGCCGATTCCTCAATAGGAGCCAGGGGAGATTCTAAAATCAGCGTTCCTAAAAAAACATTATTATTTTTGATGGGAATGCCCACCATCGTAAAAGGCCTCCGGAATTTATTATCCCGTAAGGAAAAAGGTTCCTGCTTGACAATTTCCGCCATTATCTGTTCATCTTTCTGTAACCACTCCATAAACTTCCTATTGGCTATATCTTCAGTTTTGGGATTTTGTTTCGTTTGAGGCTCGTTAAAAAAAATATATTCCACTAAATTATTATTTTCATCCAGCACCGCTGCCGCGCCGGGCACAGAAGCTGCGAAGGAGAATAATTCCCCCCGTATTTCCGGGGTAATCTCCAGACTTTTCTGGGAAGAAAAAAGGGCAACAATTTTCCCCCCTTCGCCTTTTAAGGAATTTAATCTTTCATAGATATAAAAGCTTTTTAAGAAACCTATTTGAAAAATCCAGGTTGTTAATAAAATTACCAGGACTAGAAATACCATTCCTGCTAAAATTTTACTTTTGATGCCTCTCCCATAAAACAGCATTCTAATTCCCTGCCTTCAACATATAACCCGAACCCCAAACAGTATGTATATAATCTTTACAGTCTCCTAGTTTCGCCCGCAGCTGTTTAATATGGGTATCTACGGTCCGCAGGTCACCCAGGAAGTCATAGCCCCAGACGTAGTTTAACAACTGTTCCCGGGAAAATACTTTATTAGGGTTCTTAGCTAAGAAATAAAGGAGTTCATATTCTTTGGGGGTTAGGAAAATTTCTTTATGATCAATAAAAACCTGTTTAGAATTCAAGTTAATTTTAACGCTGTTCAGAACCAAACAGTTATAATCTATGGTGTTATTATGACTTCTCCTGATAATGGCATTAACCCTTGCTACAAACTCTTTAGGGCTGAAGGGCTTGGTGATGTAATCATCGGCACCCAGTTCAAAGCCCAGCAATTTATCAAACTCCTCGGACCGGGCCGTTAAAAATATGATCGGTACTGAAGAGTTTTTTCTAATTTCTTTGCAAAGGGTTAAGCCGTCCACCTCAGGAAGCATAATATCTAAAATAATTAATGAATATTTTTTTCCTTTGAGCAACATACAGGCTTCACTGCCATCAACTGCCTCCACGACATGATAACCTTCATTTTCTAAATATATTTTTAAAACATTCCTCATCTTATCTTCATCTTCAACAAGAAGTATGGTCAGTGAATCCATTTAATCACCCCAATATCTGAAAAGTTCACTAATTATAAGAGCATTATAACACAGGGCTGTAAAAAAAAATCAGCCGCTAAAAAAAATCATTTTTTCCTCAAATCATCATCACAAAGTCATCATATTTTTCTGCTCATAAATAATTCAGTTTACCATCACTAAAGCATCACATTTTTCTTCTAAAATATAACTGTAAATCCAATACTTGAGGTGATCGCAATGAAATCAATAAAAACCGCAGCTTTTCTACTTTTACTGTTTTTTGGTGTACTGTTAACAGCATCCTGCAGCAACGGCAATAACAGTGAAACTGCTCCTACCGCTGCTCCCGCCGGCGAAGAAATAATCGTTCCGGAAAAAACTCCCGATTTAATGGGCAGGGTTATCGAAGTAATCGGTAATGAAGTAACCATTTATAAAATGGAAGGAAATTTTGCCCAGGGAATGGGTCAAAGACAGGCCAACAGCGGAGCAGACTCCGGTGACCAGGGGGAACAGCAGGAGCAGATACCGGACACTAACAATTCAAGCCCGAATAATCAGGAACAGAGACCTGAAAATACGACACCCAGGGTTACAACAGCAGAAGAAAAAGAAGCATTTATTATTCCGGTGGGAACCCCCATCGTGATGATGCAGCGGGGCAGCACCGAGCCGGCTATTGTAGGATTAACCGAAATAAAGAAAGAGCAAATTTTAAGGATTTGGAAAAATGATGAAGACACCGTGGAATTTGTCCAGCTAATGGGCGGTGCGGGTCAAAGAAGCGGCAGCGGCCAGGGGCCAGGTTTCGGCGGCGGTGGTTTCCCGGGAGGAATGCCGCCCGGTGGCATGGGAGGTCCCCGGTAATGACAGCTAATTTAAATTGTATTATTGATGCCCGGAATATTATTAAAATTTACCAAAACGGGGCCGAAGAATTAAAAGTTCTGGATGATATCAGCATCAAAGTTATGGAAAATGATTTAACGGCAATTTTAGGCCCCTCAGGCTCCGGTAAATCTACGCTGATGAATATTCTGGGCTGCCTCGATATACCCACCTCGGGGGAATATTATTTGGATCGGGTCGATGTGCTCAAAGCCAAAGAAGATCAATTGGCAGATATCCGGAATAATAAAATCGGCTTCATTTTTCAAAAGTTTAATTTATTACCCCGGCTATCTGCCGTCCAAAACGTTATGCTGCCTCTTTTGTATAGAGGGGTAGACGAGGAAGAAGCCCTGACAGTTGCTCAAGATAAATTAAAACTCTTAGGCTTGGGAGAACGGATGGCCCACCGTCCCAATGAGCTTTCCGGCGGACAACAACAAAGGGTAGCCATTGCCCGGGCAATCGTAGGCAATCCCCCCTTACTCCTGGCCGATGAACCTACCGGCAATTTAGACAGCAAGTCCAGCAGTGATGCTATTGAGATTTTCAAAGAATTAAACAAGGGAGGAAATACTATCGTGATCATTACCCATGATAATGAAGTTGCCGAACAAATGAAAAAGGTTGTCTATATCAGGGACGGAAGATTCTATGATAATAATTAGATTTGGAGGTTACGGATTTGAGCAAATTAAAAAGTAAAAAAACCTGGCTAATCGTTCTTTTGATCATAGCAGCTGCAGTTATCACCGGTTTTTTGTTAAAAAAAGAAGATCCTGCCGGAGAAAAGGAAATACAGTATGAAGAGGCGAAAGTTCAACGGGGCGACATTATTGTAGGGCAGGACTCCGATGGAGAAATCGAATTTTCTAAAGTTAACCTGCGTTTCGGAATTCAAGGGACTATCGCTGAAATTCTGGTTAAAGAGGGAGATACGATTGAAAAGGGCACCGTGATCGGCAGACTGGATGATAAGGATTATCAGGATCAATACCAGCTGGCTCTGGCTAAACTTAAAGATGCTCAGGAGCAAGAACAGATAAGTATCCTGTCCGACGAGTTAAAACTGGAAAATTTGAAAGCGGAACTGGAAACTCTCGAAAGTACTTCTCAGGAAATGGACCAAATTCCGGAGGCTTACTCTTCTCAGGAAATCACTGAGAAAAAAAGAGAATTGGCCAGGAAGGAATTAGAGTACCAGAACGCTTTGAAAGAATATGAAATTTCCCTCAACAATTTTGAAAATAAAGATTCTGAACTTGATCAAAACGAGCTGGCTGTAAAAATGGCCCGGGAAGATTTAGAAGATACGATTCTCTATGCACCTGTATCCGGTACTATTCTGGACTTATCCAAAAAAGCCGGGGAAAGTGTTAACGATGAAGAGGACTTTGTAGTAGTCCATGAGAATAATGAAATCAAAGCTACCACCATGGTCATTGAATACGATATCAGCACAATCAAAATCGGCCAGCAGGTCAACATTTCCGTAGAAGCCATTCCTGATAAAACATACAGAGGGATAGTCAGTAATATCGATGCTATTCCAACTACAGATTCATCAGGACTGGTCAGCTATACCGTGGAGGTTGATATTCAGAATGCCGATTTGGAAATCAGGGACGGTATGACCTGTACTCTTACTTTTCTTTTAAAGGAAGTCCGGGACGTTCTGATTGTTCCCTACAAGGCGGTTAAAATTGTGAATAAAAAACAGTTTGTAACAATCCTCGACCAAAATGGTCAGCAGAAAGATCAAGAAATCAAAACCGGTTTTACCGACGGGACCAGTGTTGAAGTATTAGAAGGATTGGAAGTAAACAATACTGTTGTGTATGCAAAAAGCAGGTGAAATAGATGAAATTTAAACAGTTGTTAAAAATAGTATTAATTAATATCTATCACAATAAAACACGAACATTTTTGACTACGCTGGGCGTTATCGTAGGAACCGCTACGATCTTCTTAGTGGTAGCCATCGGCAAAGGGGGGGAAGCCCAGGTAAACGAGCAGTATTCCCGGTTAAACGTCGGAACAATTATGATTATGCCGGCCGGGCGGGGCCGGGTAGTCGACCCTTTAACTAAGGCAGATGCCCTGCTGTTCCAGGAAAGCAGCAATATTTCCATTGCTCTTCCCGTACTACAAGGATCAGGAGATATTAAATATAATAACTATTCCACCAACGGGTCCTATCTGGGGATCGTACCCGATTACCAGCCCACAAATAATTTAACAATCCGGACAGGACGGTTATTAACTGAAGAAGATGAAGATTCCCGCAGCAGATCGGCTGTGGTAGGGGCCGAATTAGCCAATCTCCTTACCGACGGCAGTCCGGAAGAGATAATAGGTAAAACGATCAACCTTAACCGCAGAAAATTTGAGGTAGTGGGACTCTTAAACAGAACAGGTGATTCCGGTACACGAATGGGTGTTGATGACTCCGCCTTCATCCCTTATGCCAGTGCAGAACGATATATATTCGGTACCAGAACCAATCCCGTAATCAATGCCCAGGCCGCTGATTTGAATACTGCGGAGAACGCCATCCGGGATATTACCGATATCCTTAATGAAAATCACCGTCTGGGTGGTGCCGACCAGTTCCGGATCATGGATGCCGGCAGCAGGTTGGTTGCAGCCCAGGAAACTGCCCGGACAATGACTTTACTCTTACTTTCTGTGGCCGTAGTAGTGTTAATCGTCAGCGGCATTGGTATCATGAATGTCATGTTTGTTACGGTAAAAGAAAGGACCAAGGAAATTGGCACTTTAAAAGCAATCGGGGCCAAAAGAAGAGAAATTTTAGGCCAATTTTTAACGGAAGCCATTATTATCAGCCTGGTGGGCGGGATTATCGGGGTAATATTCGGTTTCTGCACCGTACCCCTCTTAAAATACTTCGAACTGCCCGCCCTGCCGACTTTAAATGGTGTAATATTAGGTCTTTTGTTCTCCGGTGTAACAGGCATATTTTTTGGATTTTATCCTGCCTGGCAGGCAGCCGATTTAAATCCTATCGAAGCATTACGCTATGAATAGAGGTGATAAAGCTATGAAGAAAATGCTGATTTTATTGTTTGTAACCATCTGGACCTTTTTCGTGCCGACAATTATTCCAGCTGCTTTCGCTGCCGAAGAACTTCTTACCTTAGACCAGGCAAAAGAACTGGCCAGGAATAGCAGAAATCTGCAGCAATACCAGTTAGACATGGAAACAGCGAAATATCGATATTACCAGGCTAAAGATCAATATAACGATGAAAAACACACTTCCTACTACAACGCCCTTAATTATTACATGTACCTCATTGAACAGCAGGGCCAAGGAAAAAATGTCGACCAGCAGTTAGAAAAAGCTGAACAGGACCTTGATGCGGCTAAAGAAAAACTAAGTTCGGATTCAGACCGGATAGATTCTCTTAAAGACAGTATGGAAGATGCTGAGGATGCTTATGAAACATCCAAAACAGATAATGAAAAATATCTGCAGCAACTCGATTATCTGGTAGAACAGCTTTATACAAGTATTCTAAACCAGGAAAACAGTTTAACCGCGCAAAGAAAGGAACTTGATTATAAATTTATTCTTCTCAATGTGGAAAGAAAAAAACAGCAGTTGGGCAGGACTACTCAGGAAACTGTTGATAACCTGGCTGTAGAAACTTCTACGCTAAACAAAACGATCATTGAACAGCAAAATACCCTCAATACTTTACAGGGGGAATTTAATGATTTGCTGGGCCGGGAATATAATGTCCCTTTGAAATTGGCACCTGTTACAGTAGCGGAGGCCGTTCTTATTCCTACTTATGAGACACTTCTCGCCCGGGTTAGCCAGAACTATGACGGCATATCCGAGCTGGAAAAGGATATTGCCAAGAAAAAGGACGATTTAAATGATGCGGATGATGATGAAGTAGCTTATCAGACCGACTTAATAAGAATAGAAATCAAAAACCTTGAATTGCAAATCGAAGATGAAAAATTCAACCTAACTGAAACCGTAAACAGCTTGATTACCGATCTGAAAATCAAACAAAAAAATTACCAGTTAGCTAAGATTGATCAGGAAACCGCCCGGAAAAAATATGAATGGGACCAGAATCGCTTTGAACTAGGCCGTCTGTCTAAATTGGATTTATTGCAGAGTGAATTAGACTATCTGGCAATCCAAAATAAATCTCTCTCTACAGAATATGATTTTCTTCTGGCCAAACATTCCCTGGAACTAGCGGAACAAGGCATTCTTCTCTAAACAAATAAATTGCTACGAGGGTTTTCTCACACACCCTTCTGCACAAAGGCCAAGGAGCCGGATTAATCCGGCTCCTTGGCCTTTGTGCAGAAGTTTATATCAGCCTTTGTTTAATATTTCCTTTAATTCATCAGCATACTTTTTACTTTTGGTATCCTCGGTTATAAATTGGATCAAATCCGGTGCTCCTGCACCCAGCCCTAATTCTGCAGCTCTTTTAATCTGCTCTTGAGCAAATATAGGCGTATTCATAATCACATTATTGGAACCCAGCTTTTTCAATACCGCTAACCCCGCCGCATCCAAAGCTACTCTATCACTGCTGGCCAGCAGGACCTTAGCGGGCTTAACAGTTCCCGTAGCAGGTCCTCCTGCCGTAAAAGCTTCCACACCGTCCATCACCGTCAAATCAGGCGCATAGGCCGCATTTATTTCCGCAATCATTTCCCCCATTTGAAAAGAGCTGTGCAATTCCGACATATAGGAAAATCCACGGCGGGGGATCAAACCCACAGCTAATTTAAGACTCATCGTAAATACTCCGCCAAACCCATGGGTCTTTAAACAACAGGTATTCACAATCACTTCTGCTTCTGTCACGACTCTGGGGATAATAAAACCATCTTTCCAGTGGAATCCGGCTTGATCAAAATGGATATACTCCTCTTCAGCCAGCTCATCAAAATTTATCAATTTAAACCCCAGCTCTTTCTGCAGCTTATCGATTCCTTTTGCTTTAAGAACATCTATGGTAAGGGGCGGCCCGCTTCGTTCCGCTAACGTTAACGCTCCGGCACCTTTTTCTTTCAGCCATACTAAAATAGCCTTTAGCGTATCATTATGTGTTGACCCGGGTGTAGTATCGGCTGTGTTAAAATTAGGTTTCACTAAGACCTGCTTACTTTTGACATCAAGTTCCTCAGCCATTTCCAATATCCGCCGTGTACCTTCTCCTCTATTACTCGTTGCTACCAGAAATACCTTTGAGATCTCACCGCTCATTTTTACAAAACCTCCCCCTTTCAACTCATAGACATTTTTATCGGAAATTATTTCAAGAAATTCAAATAGCCCAAGCAATTATCTTATTCTACTCCATAAGTAAATGTCCTTTTATTTAACTACCAAAATATCTAATAATTAACCAATAATTTATAAACCCCCCAAAAACCAAAAATAAATTGATCATTTATGTATAGGTTTGTCATTTTATCGAAAAATAAAAACGGAGGTGTTTTTAATGAATAATTATTTAACACAAAAGGAAAAAATGCTTTTACAAGACCAGCAGAAGCATGAGGAACTATGTATCCGAAAATATCAGAGCTACGCAAATCAAGCCCAGACCCAGGAATTAAAACAATTATTTAATACTTACGCCGGCCAGGAACAGCAGCATCTGGATACCATCAATCAAATGTTAAACGGGCAAATTCCTAATGTCGCCCAACAAGGCAGCCAGCAACAGCAAAATTCGGTCTCCCCGCAAATTCAAAGGGGTATGACGAATACCGTGCAGACATCCCTCGGTAACCAAAGTGATAAGAATTTATGTGTTGATGCCTTAACCACAGAAAAGTATGTTTCCGGAACCTATGACACTGCGATCTTTGAATTCACTAATCCCCAGCTCCGTCAGGTTCTGAATCATATTCAAAAAGAAGAGCAGCAGCATGGTGAAGGGATTTTTAACTACATGCAAAAGAATGGTATGTATAATCCCCAATAATGGCTGCCGATAAACTCTGTCTGCCCGGGAGGGCTTCATTAAGCGGGGACATGCCTCACCGGATATGATATCTTAAGTGGTGTGTCCCCGCCTCCTTCTTACGCTGCGCTCTGCAAAGAATGCCTCCGATATTAATTTTCAATGGCGCATAATGACCTCGCTCCAAGATAGTAAAACCTTACCTCTCTGGTTATACCTGATTAAGAAATTAATAAAAAATCCCCGCGAAAATACTCCCGTTATTTCCGCTCACTACTCCGCCCTTAAAACAGGTCCCCGGACAACCCCTGCGGATTTAACCGCAAAATTATCTTAAGCGGTTGATCCTTCGCAGGCATTTTAATTAGAATTTCAAGAACAAGAAATAAGCTGATAAACTACCATTATTATGAAACTTATTGTATAATTGTAAGCAATCAAGTTTGGAAAGGGGAAAAACGATGGCAAAAATCAATGAGAACTATTTAAAATTACCAGGCAGTTATTTATTCGCAGAAATAGGCAGAAGGGTTGCAAAATTCAAAGATGAAAATCCTGAAGCCAATATTATTAGATTAGGAATCGGAGATGTGACGCGGCCGTTAGTGCCGGCAGTAATCGAAAATTTACATAAAGCGGTAGATGAAATGGCACAGGCCGATACTTTCCGGGGTTATGGCCCTGAACAGGGTTATGAATTCCTGATTCAAAAAGTAATCGAAAATGATTTTCAGCCTTACGGGATAAATCTGGCAGTAGATGAAGTCTTTATAAGCGACGGCTCAAAATGTGATGTAGCGAATATCCAGGAAATACTCGGCACCGACAATACGGTTGCCATAACTGATCCGGTATACCCCGTATATTTAGATACAAACGTAATGTCAGGCAGAACGGGAGTAATGAAAGACGGTAAATTTGAAAATATCGTATATTTGCCCTGTAATGCAGAAAACCATTTTGTTCCCCAATTGCCGCCGGAAAAAGTTGATATGATTTATTTATGCCTGCCCAATAATCCCACGGGAACAACCTTATCTAAAGAGGAGCTTAAAAAATGGGTTGATTATGCCCGGGAAAATAAAGCGATAATCCTTTTTGATGCAGCTTATGAAGCCTATATTCAGGAAGACGACATCCCCCACAGTATTTATGAGATTGAGGGGGCTAAAGAAGTAGCCATTGAATTCAGGTCGTTCTCTAAAACCGCCGGCTTCACAGGTACCCGCTGTGCCTATACGGTCGTTCCTAAAACGGTAATGGCTTATACAGAAAACGGAGAAGCCCATTCTTTAAATAAATTATGGAATCGAAGACAAACGACTAAGTTTAATGGCGTCCCTTACATCATTCAAAAAGGTGCCGAGGCTGTTTATTCATCGCAAGGCAAAAGACAAATTAAAGAAACTATTGCATATTATATGACCAATGCCAAAATTATTAAAGAGGGCTTAGAAAGCATTGGTATTCAAGTATTTGGTGGTGTCAATGCACCTTACATCTGGTTAAAAACTCCTAATAATATGGATTCCTGGGAATTCTTTGATACACTATTAACTAAAGCTCATATTGTCGGAACTCCCGGCACAGGCTTTGGCCCGTCAGGAGCCGGTTATTTCCGTTTAACGGCCTTCGGCAGCAAAGAGAATACTACAGAAGCAATTAAGCGGATCAAGACTAAATTAAGCTTTTAGAATTCCGGAGTTCCCGGGCCTGGCTTCGTTCAGTATTATTCCCCCTAACGGTGTTATAAATAAAAAGTCATTAGTATTTTGTTTTACATACTAATGACTTTTTTATGTGTAGAATCAGATCATTTTCCCGGCTAAGTTTTTGAACTCCGTATCATAAACACATTAAGAAATTACGCAAGTTTTTTCAGTTGCATATTTTTTAACTGCAGCAATATTTAATTGAGCCACAACCCTCATTACCTTATAAAAATCCTGTTGTAATTCCTCATTAAAAGCTTTATTTTTTTTATATAATTTATAGGCAGCCTGGGAATAAAGATTATCCAGATATTCTTCGGCGCTTAATACTAATAGCTCCTGAAGCTGCTTCCGCTCATTTTTGATAAAAGCAGAATTGCTAATCGTTTTATGACTTTCCGCAATAAAATCAGGTCGGTAAATTTCATTAAATAAATAGCCCTGTACTATTTTCAATTCCCTGGCGAGATCGTACATTTGGCCGAAATCCAGACATTTCAGTAACGCCAAAATATTTTCATCACTCAATTCCAGTTTGCTTACCAGGGATTTCCATTCATTTATGGCGTTAATTGCATTCTTGCGCAAATAAACCTGCAACAAAATCAACACCTTTCATCGCTCTTTAGATAAATAATTCGCCCTTCAGGTGCCTTTTACCTTTTTTTTCCACTAAATTTGTTTATTTATCATAATAAATCCCGTTTTGCAGCTAACATTCCCCCAGCTTACCTGCAATTCCGAAAAATCAATTAAAAAAATATGCACTAGTCCGGCTAGTGCGCTAAAGAAATGAGTGAAGTGTATGATTTCTTTTTATTATAGTTTAAGGACAGCAAAATATAAATATATGTTTCATATATAAAGTTAATTTCATAAAAAGTACCTATCCCTGCACCGGGTTCAGTATTTAGTACGATGAAAATATTACCAAAAAGATAATTGTTTTCTATAAAATTAGCCTGATCACCTAGATTGAACGGTAAGGCCAATAGAAAAGTATGCCTCCCGGCATACTTTTCTATAAAATATGTTACTGAAAAAATGATCATAAAGCCCTGAGCGGATAGGATTTGCAAAATAAAAATCCCCTAAAACAGTCGCCATTCCGGGAAATGAATGTTCGGACATTCACAAATACTGTCTGCCAAGGGCCTTCTTCCGATGCGGATTACCGTCAAAAGGTTGTCCCTTCTTGATTTTAGGTCTAAATATCGTTTTTCAGCTTACTATTTTTTGCTTGTACTTAACTCTTTTCTTGGAGTAAACATGGGACTGAAGACAAATTCCTTGTCACAGTAGACATACCAGTATAATGCTCCTACGATTAATCCGCCGCCTACTATATTGCCCAAAGTGACCGGGACAAGATTATTGATCACAAAAGCACTCCAGGTTAACCCCAGGCCCGAAGCTTCACCTCCGGCAGCCATTATGCCCGCCGGGATATAATACATATTGGCGATACAGTGCTCATAGCCTCCTACTATAAAAAGCATGACCGGAAACCAAATAGCAGCTATTTTATCAACGATCCGGGTTGCCGCAAAGGACATCCATACCGCCAGGGCCACTAAAATATTACACAATATGCCCCGGATAAAAGCTTGGGAAAAAGTTAAACCGGTCTTAGCAAGGGCCGTATTTATATGCAGTTCACCCAATAAACCCTGACTGGTGTTAAAGAGACCACTTTCATATATCATCCAGGCTACAAAAATTGAACCGATAAAATTACCCAGATAGACCAGAACCCAATTGTTGAGCATTTCTTTTAACGTTACTTTTTTCTCCAAGAGGGCTACTGTTATCAGGTTATTCCCCGTAAACAGCTCACCGCCTGCAATGATCACCAGCATCAGTCCTACAGGAAAAATGGCGCCGGCTATCAGCTTCTTAATTCCTCCTAAACTGGCGGGCAGAGAATGAATGGCCATATTTGCTCCTGCCGCTCCTAAAGCAATAAACATACCGGCAAAAATTCCTAAAACCAGCAAACGCATCGTTTTGTTGTGGCATTTTTTCACCCCTACATCTGCACAATATGCCTTAATCTCTGCGGGAGCCAAGTATCCTTTTTCCAATATTATCTCCTCCTTAAATTGATCTCGATACTAAACGACTAATTTTCCGGCTTTAAATATTACTGTTGTGCTTCAATCGTATTGCTCCTTTCTCTAGTTTGTTTTATATTGCCGCACAGTGTTCGGTGATGCGACGAAAATTTAAATGTGCCTTGGCACATGAGTTGTAAAGCCGGGTTACCAGCAATGATTATCGCTGGTAACCCAGATATAAAAAGGGACAAAAAGATTCTTAGTTACTAAATTGGGCTAGCATCTCCACTAAGTGCTTCACTTCTCCGTTAAGTCCGTAATTTCTGAATCCGAAGCCCAACTGCATCATACAAGCGGGACAGGAGGTTACCAAAACGGAAGCACCGGTTTTTCTGAAATTATCCAGCTTTCTTTCTAAAACCTTGCGGGATATTTTAGGATGAAAGATACTGTATGAACCTGCTCCTCCACAACACATATCTGCTTCCTGCATTTCGACAAACTCAATTCCCGGCAGCTCCTTCAGGATTTTCCTAGGGTCATCTTTTACTTTTAAACCCCGGACACCATGACACGGATCATGAAAGGTCACTTTCAACTGCTTACTTACTTCGGGATTCGTATCATATCCATTAGCCAATAAAAAAGAACTGATATCTACTACTTTAGCTTTAACTCTTTCTGCCATTTCCCAATATTTTAAATCATCCTTGAAAAGCTCTCCATATTCCAGCAGCATCGACCCGCAGGTTGAGCAATCAACGATTATCGCATCTACCTCCAGACCGCTTAACTTTTCCAGGTTATGCTTAGCCAGTCTTGTAAACTCCTCCTTATCACCGGCACTTTGATGAGGCGCTCCGCAACATAATACTTCAGGTACGGACACCGCATAATTATTGGCCTGCAGTACATTAATCGTAGCTTCGCCCACTTGACTGAAAAACTGATTGACAGAACATCCCAGGAAATAGGCAACTCTTTTCTTAGGATGGGCCAGATCCTTTAGTAGATCCGGGAGTCTTTCCCGTACACTGTATTTAGGCATTTCCGGTATTAGATTATTAATACCGGGCATAACACCTGCTACCTTTAGTATACCCCGGATCCCGCTTTTTTGGTAGAGCCTAGTCAATTTTCTTACCGGATTCAGCCTATGATTATGAGAAAAGAGGCCTCGGTAAAGAATTTTTTTCGCTACCGGCAATCCTTTGGATTGAGTATAGTTTTCCCTTAATTCACTAATTAGTCCGGCAGTAGGTACCCCCGACGGGCAGTTTACCTCACAAGCCTTACATAAGAGGCATTGATTAATAAAATTTTCAACATCAGGTTCATTATTTAAGTCCAGATTGTTCTCTAATCCCATTCTCAACAAACGCAAGCGGCCTCTGGCTACTGCAAACTCGTCTCCAGATACTTTATAAGTAGGACATACCTCCTGACAGGTGCCGCAACGGTTACATTTTAAGATTGTTTCCAGCATAGCAGTATTATCCATATCCACCTACTCCTTTAACAGCCTACTTGAAGTCATGAAAATTGCCTGAGGGTCTACTTTCTGCTTAATATTAAGCAATAACTTTTGATAAGCTTGCTGCTCTGTCCTTATGATCTCATTATTCTGATAATAAAGTGTTCCTCCAATATTCTTTAAAGAACAGCCCAGTTCATTATTGATACCGCTATCTGCCGCACCGGCAATATTAAACTCTAAAATACCGTTTGTTACGATTCCTTGAAAATCACCGGCAATATTGTGAGAAGTACTCCAGTTTCGGACAATTTTCAGACCCTTTACGTAATGATCCAGATCCAGTATCACTCTATACATCATCTCATCCTGCAGTTCCAAAGGAGTATCTGTTTTATAAAATCCATAGTCTTTTTCCAGCATATCTGCTTGAATATCAACAATATCGTTTAATCCTTCTAATTCAACTTGCAATGCTGTCTCTGCTCCTAGTGACTTTTGACAAAGGGCAGCTAATCTATAACCCCCTGAGGTTATCTGCGCAATGATCCGCTGCATTTCTTCATAACCCGAGAGCCTGTATTCCATGATTAACTTTTTCTGCGGCAGGGGTTTTAACCGTAAAGTCACTTTTGTGATTAAGCCCAGATGTCCCCACGAACCTGCTAAAAGTTGCGAGATATCATAACCACTAACATTCTTTATTGTCCGGCCCCCGACTTTTACGACTTCACCGGCAGGGGATATAAACTCAAGACCCAGAACATAGTGCCGGGCACTTTTATATAGAAATGTCTTACGCCCCCGGCTATTGCTTGCTACTACTCCCCCCACAGTTTCAGCAGGCTTATTATTATCAACAGGGAAAAAAAGGTTATCCGTTTTTAAAAATTCATTAAGGTTCTGAATCTTCATCCCTGCTTCTACTTCAATACTCATATTATCAGGCCGGTATTCTACAACCTTGTTAAGCTCTTTGGTATTCAGGATTGTACCACCGGTAATCTCCGGGAGAACCAATTGTATTTTCGTACCGCCCCCTAAAGGGTAGACCGAAATTTTTTCTTCACCGGCCTTGCCGATCATTGATTGTGCCTCCGCACTGGAATTAGGAAATACTTCATTTAACGCTAACTTGTTCAAGCTTGATCATCTCCTCCGCCCTTTTCTTAAGGCAAAACTTTACCGGCATTTAAAAGAGCATCCGGGTCAAAGGTCTCTTTTATGCTTTTCATAAATTTAATACTAACTTCATCAAAAGCCACCGGCATAAATTTGATTTTTTCCAACCCTATGCCATGCTCACCTGATAAAGTTCCGCCT
This sequence comes from Peptococcaceae bacterium, assembly GCA_049366715.1. Lineage (GTDB taxonomy): Bacteria > Bacillota > Peptococcia > Peptococcales > BICA1-8 > JBMNCQ01. The sequence goes on from JBMNCQ010000020.1 coordinate 70,325, forward strand.
TGGGCTAAAGCTTCCCTAAATATTTCATCACAAGCATGCTCAACCTTTTCTACATCTTCAGGTATTCTGTAATCATAGAGCAGATGGGGATGGAGATTCCCATCACCTGCATGGGCCAATTGAGCTATGGTAATACCGTACTTAGCTGCGATTTGGGAAACATTTTTCAACATAACTGCTAATCTGTCTACCGGCACGACTACATCCTGAACAACCATAGACGGCTTTAACTTGCCTAAAGCACCGTTAGCTGAACGCCGCGCCTTCCACAGGGCCTGCCGCTCATTTTCATCCTTGGCAATAGCAGAGTTTACGGCATTATTCTTTTTGAAGATATCCGTAATGGTCGGTATCTGTGCCTGTACTTCCGAAGAGTGCCCGTCAATCTCTAATAAGAGTAAGGAGGCCGCTTCCTTTGGTAAGCCTAATTTAGCATAATCCTCTACTGCTCTGATTAAGGTATTATCCATAATTTCCATAGTAGTCGGCACGATTCCTCTGGCAAATATATCAGCGACACACTGACCGGCATCACCTAAGTCACGAAAAGTTGCAGTCATGGTAACAACAGATGGGTTAAGAGGAGTTAAGCTCAATAATGCTTTGGTAACGATTCCTAACGTCCCCTCTGAGCCACAGAGCAGATAGGTTAGGTCAATTTGGTCGTTATGCCCCATAAGCTGTCCTGTTCTGATTATATCCCCGGACGGCAGGACAACCTCCAATCCTAAAACATGGTCCTTGGTACAACCATATTTTACCCCGCGCATTCCTCCTGCATTTTCGGCGATGTTGCCGCCTATGGTTGATACATTCATGCTTGCAGGGTCAGGAGGGTACATTAGTCCATAGGGTTCTGCAATAATCTGAATTTGTTTATTCGTTACGCCTGCTTCGGCAAGAACTGTTCGGTTAGTAGGATTAACCGCTAAAATTTTATTCATTTTATTCATGGAGATTAGGATTCCCCCTTCGCAGGCAACTGCACCTCCGCTTAAACAAGTCCCTGCACCACGAGGCACTATCTTAATTCCAGATTTTTTCGTATATTTAAAAATTTCGGAAACCATTTCCGGTTCCGTTGGAAAAACTACCGCATCCGGCATGCCGAAAAACTGTGAAGCATCATAAGAAAAAGTAGTCAGAGGTATCTTCGTACAGACTAAGTATTCCTCCCCACCCACAATTTTTTTTAGATCCCGGATAATTTTTTTATCTAACATAAGGTATCACCCTCTTTCGATTCATAAACAGCCTTAATTTAAGAGCTTAAACTTTCACTGGGATATTCCTTGGTAAAATAGTTACAGAATTGTTTACTCATCTTAATGTTTATGCAAGATTCATGCCAGCCTTTAATCTAATTATACACGTAATTTTCTGCAAAATGGAGCATAAATTTTATTTAATTCTAACATAAAGCAAATATTTTATAACAAAATGTTAGAATGGGTTTATCTGTCTAATATTTTATATTTCTTTAACCTATAGGCAATTTGGTAATATTCTATATGAATACCCCGTTTTTTAAGTTCTGCTGCTATTCTCCTCGGTCCGAGCCCTTTAATATTCAAATTCTTAATTAGCTCATCCAGGGTAGAAATTTCTTCATGCGTTTCCTCTTCGCTTTCAGAATCATATTCTTCTTCAAACATTTTAAAAGGCAAATGCTCTACATCAACCAGGATTTTAATATCCTTAAGCTCATTAATCACATTGTTCACCAATGGTGCCGCAGCATCTATGGCTACGTTTATTACGTCCCGGTATTGCCTGATATTACGTTCATACTTAGCTTTCAATAAAATATTTTTAGCTGTCTCCGTAAAGACTATACTTAAGTTAATTCCATACCTGCCTTTGGCTTTGGCTTGATATAAACCAATAAAAAACTCTAACAGCTTTTCTTTTTCCTCCAGGCTTCTATTTCTTAAAGGCGGCAATTCAATTTGATACTGAGCTAAACGTTGATATAGTTCAGGGATAAACTCTTCCTTTAAATTTTTGCTGGATGCGGTAATAATTAAGATATCAACTTCCCGTTCTTTTCTGCCGCCTATCCGTCTGACCATCCCGGATTCAATAACCTTTAAGAGCATCGTTTGATGGGTTCCCAAAGCATGCGCTTCATCAAGAAATAAAATACCTCCGTCGGCCACTTCAACTAAACCGGGCTTTTCCTGGGCACCTGTAAAGGAGCCCTTTTCAGTACCAAACACCTCCATAGCAGCTATATCAGAATTGGTAAACTGGGCACAATTTACCTCGATAAAGGGCGAACCAGGTTTAACAACGCCCATTCTTTCTGCAAAACCATACATAGCTTTAGCAAGCATGGTTTTTCCCGTTCCTGTCTCTCCAACGATCACACAGTGCCTGGGCCCGCCTAATGAAGCGATACTCCGTTTTGCTTTATTGACCGCATCATTTAAGCTGCCGTCTTTCCCGATAATTGTTTCAAAAATATCATTCATTTTACTTAATGCCAATTCATATTCCAGACTCTCTAACCTCTTGGAAAGCCATTCTATCTCTGTGATATCCCGAAAAGTAGCGACTCCCCCTGAGAATACCTCATCCAGAAATAACGGAAAAGCATTTACGATAAATACCCTTCCCTCATCATGGATAATCTTTTTATCATAGACAGGCTTTTGTGTTTCCAAAACTTCTAATAAAGCCGCTTTAGGATAATATTTCGTTATATGCTGCCCTACCATTTCTTCTATATCGGATTTTACATAGTCCGCTGAGCTTTTATTGGCATACATAATAATGCCTTGGGAATCTATTACATTTATTCCTTCCCGCAAAGCTCCCAGGATGGTATGGAATATCTCACTATTACTTTTAAATTGGTCGTTCATTCAACTCTCACCCCTTCAGGAATCTTGTCCCAAAACTAGTTATCTTCTAATCAAACTGCTCTTTCTTAATATTGTAATATAAATCGTGGGTTATTAACAATTCATGTTAATAACCCACACTGTGAAGAGGTTTGGAGTCCATTACATCTTATTTACTTAATTAACAAATTAGGCAGCCACAACGTTATCCCCGGGAAATAGGT
>JBMNCQ010000021.1:0-1418 GCA_049366715.1 Peptococcaceae bacterium
TCATTATAAGCCCCGACCTGAGTTACAACGGTGTGGATTTGGAAAATTTCATCGGATTTATAGCTAATGAACTCGAATAAACAAATAATATTAATATAACAGAGCACGTCGAAATAACACCTTGAAAACATGCCGATTGGTAATTAGAAAGAATCGGCAGGAGATAACAAAGCGACTGTGTATGCACAGGAGCGTTTTTTTTAAATTTCTTCCTCATATCAGTCCTCCGGCATCAAGCCTGATTTCTGTAATTATCCCCATGATAATTACCCGCATAAAGTTTCCCGCAGGTTGATTAATTCAACCAAAATTAACCATAAATCCATTGTTTATCCCCTTTACAAAATATAAAATATATACAAATGGAGGTGGTTATATGAAAGAAATAAATATCGCCGGTGTGCTCGTCAACAGGCGAAAAGAAAAGGGAATTACCCAGGACGAACTGGCAAGCTACATGGGTGTTTCCAAGGCGTCCGTTTCAAAATGGGAAACAGGACAAAGCTATCCCGACATCACTTTCCTGCCCCAGCTTGCGGCATATTTTAATATCAGCATCGACAACTTAATGGATTATAAGCCGCAAATGACGAAAGAGGATATCCGCAAACTTTACGTCAGGATATCCGCCGATTTTGCATCAAAACCTTTCGATGAGGTGATGAACTACTGCAGGGAGATTATAAAAAAATACTTTGCCTGTTTTCCCCTGCTTCTTCAAATGGGGCTGCTGATTTTAAATCACAGCATGCTATCAAAAAATAACGACAGCCGGAAACTCATTCACGAGGCTATGGAGCTTTTCGTACGTGTCAAGGACGAAAGCGGTGATGCCGCGCTTATCAGGCAGGCATTATACATGGAAGCTTTATGCCGGATTTCCATCGGCGAACCAAACACTGCACTGGAACTTTTGGAAGGAACTATTACACCGGCGCTGCCGCCGGAAGTCCTGCTGGCTTCCGCCTATCAGATGACAGGGAAACAGGAACAGGCAAAATCCGTCCTTCAGGTAGGAATTTATCAGAATATCGTAGTGCTTTTTAATTTTTTCCCCTCCTACCTGATGCTTTGTACCGATGCCCCCGAAAGATACGATGAAATTCTGCGCCGCGCGTTTATAGTTGCCGAAGCCTTCGATTTGAAGCATTTGCATCCGGCTGTTTTCATGGGACTTTTCCTGAACGCCGCACAGGGTTACATGGCGCAAGGGAATAATGACAGGGCGCTCGATATGCTTCAAAACTACACGGATATAGTCACTTCGGATATTTATCCGTTAAGCCTGCACGGTGACGATTTCTTCAACCTCTTAAACGAATGGCTCGAACAGATAGACCTGGGAACCGCACTCCCCCGAAATGAAAAAACAATCAGGAAAAGCATGTCGGACGGGGTAATAAACAACCCGGCATTTT
>JBMNCQ010000022.1:0-116232 GCA_049366715.1 Peptococcaceae bacterium
TTCATATATTATTGTATCGCTAGATTTAGACAATTGCAACACTTTATTTTATATTATTTATATATTTTTTTTATATTATTCCCCCTTGACTATCCAAAAGTAATTTTCAGCACTAAATATCATAAAATCCCGGGCAATCATCTGACGCCCGGGATTTTATGATATTTAGTGCATACATGAAATCCTTTTGAACTCTGAACTGCTATTATCCTGATTATTTATACCATTTTAGAGCTGCTGCCGGATTGCAAAAGTTAGACCTATTCGTATAAATCTGTGCTCAAATATTTGAGTCCCGAATCATTGATCAGCAAGGCAATATTGGCCCCTTTCTCCCTGCCCGCCAGAAGCTTTTGTGCAGCTGCTAGATTGGCTCCGGAAGAAAAACCGGCAAATATTCCTTCTTGGCCGGCCAGTTCCCTGGCTGCACGAATAGCCTCGGCATCGGTAACCTGCAGATAATCTTCCACCAGTTCCCGGTCTAGCAAAGGCAGATCCATAGCATAACCGCCTCCTTGAATGCGGTGATTGAGATTGGTTAATTTCTTTCCGCTCAGATAAGCCGCCGAAGCAGGTTCTACTACATAACAGCGTATGTTTTTATTAAAACCTTTTAAGGCCCGGGCACAGCCGGTAAATGTTCCTCCCGTACCGGCAAAATCAACATAAACATCAATTTTACCCTCGGCCTGTTCCCATATTTCCCTGCCGGTATGATATTGGTGGGCATGAAGATTACCGGGACGGCTGAACTGGTCTGCCCGGAAAGCCTGGCGCTCTCCAGTAATTTTCCGGGCTTCTTTTTCAACCAGGGCCAGGTCCTCTCCCGATACCTGCCCCGGAGGTGAACCCGGAGCCTGATCAACCAAGACCACCTCTGCTCCTAAAGCTCTCATCATCCTGGCTCTTTCTACTGAATTGCCTTGAGACATTACGGCTACAAAAGGATACCCTTTCACCCCGCATACGATCGCCAAACCTGTGCCGGTATTGCCGCTGGTCAACTCTACTACTGTCTGTCCCGGCTTAAGATCTCCGTTCTTTTCTGCCTCCTCAATGATCTGCAGGGCAATCCGGTCTTTTTTGCTAAAACCAGGATTAAGATACTCCAGCTTAGCAAAAATATTCCCTGTTAAGTCTGCCGCTAACCTGCTTAGATTAACCAAGGGCGTATTACCTATGGCTTCAAGGATACCGGAATACATTTTTGCGGTCATCGTCATTCCTCCTCGCGTTTCTCGCTTATTAACATCCAGTCTCTTTTTATTTAATAGTTTACCTGCTTAATCTTATCCGGTCTTGCTCAGCTCATGCTTTGGAGATAAGCAGCTAATCTTGTTAAACCGGTCTCTATATCTTCCCGCTTTGCAACCAGGGAAATGCGCAGGAAATTCTTAGCCGTAGGGCCGAAGGAAATTCCCGGAGCAGTTGCCACCTTATACTTTCTCAAAAAATCTTTACAGAATTCACCGGAATCATGAGGACCGATATTTATCCACATAAACATGGAGCCCTGGGGGGGTTGATATTTAATGTTACAGGCATTTAAAATATTTTCCGCGACTTTAACATTTTCCTGATAGGCATTTTTCATCACTGTCACACAGTCCTGGGGCCCGTCTAAAGCAGCTTCTGCCGCCATTTGGGAGATATCGGAAGCACACCATGTAAAAGGCTCCTGTAATTTCGTGATTTTTTGGGCAATAGCCTGCGGAGCAACAGCGTAACCGATTCTCCAGCCGGTCATTGCATAGGTTTTAGAAAAACTATAGATACCGATTACTCTGGAATCGGTGTCATAAGACAGGGCAGGAGTATGCACCCCTTCGTAAACAAGCTTTTCATATACTTCATCAGCAATAATAAAAAGATTTCTTTCCTTTGCGAAGGAGATCAATTCTTTAACCTTTTCCGCGGGGAATACAACGCCTAAAGGATTGGAAGGTGAGTTAAACAGCAGTACCTTGGTTCGGGGAGTGATCCTCTGAGCAATTTCCGCTGCGGAAGGCAAATAATTATCTTCCGGTTTTAATTGATAATACCGAGACGTTCCTCCGACAGCCGTAATAATCGTTTCATAGACGGGCCAGCTGGGATCGGGAATCAATATTTCCTCCCCATCGGCAATTAATGCTTTGATACTCGTTGCTAACGCCCCCAGCCCTCCTGTTGTAACAACCACATTAGCATGATTCAGGTCTAAATTATACTCCCTATTTAACCTGGCCGCTATTTTTTCCCTAAGGGAACGATGCCCGGCATTGGGAGTATACTTAGTATGTCCGTCCTTAGCAGCTTTAAAGGCTGCTTCAATGATGTGCTCCGGTGTCGTAAACAAAGGTTCGCCGATTTCCAGTTTGACGGCATCTTTTATTTGCCCGGCGAGCTCGAATATTTCCCGCATTGCATTAGCATCGGCTTCTTTCTTTAAATCTAAAGGTTCTTTTGCCATCTTGCTCCTCCTCTACCAATTAATCTGATAATTAATTGGATTTTCTCTTTTTTACAGGTAAATCCTGCTAAGTTAATTCATTAATTTATGTTTCGGGAGCAAAAACCGGTTTTGCTAGATCTTGACAATTGTTAGATATCTAACTATAATATTCTTATGAAAAAAGGAAACGCACTTTCAATTATCAGTAGAATAAGGGAAAAGGCAACCATGCTTATTGTCAGGGAACTGGAAAATCAAGGGTTAACAGGTATCGTTCCTTCCCACGGGGATATCCTGCATCTCCTTTTCCACGGTGAAAAATATACAATGAAGGAGATAGCAGATAAAATCCACCGGACTAAGCCGACGGTTACGGTATTAATCGAAAAACTTGTTCTCTATGGTTTTGTGGAGAAGGAAAAAAGTGATGCCGACAGTAGAGTCACCTATATCAAATTAACCAGCAAAGGAGTTGAACTGAAACCGGTTTTTTACAACATTTCCGCCAAGCTTAACGCTGTCATCTATGGTGGTTTTACAGACGAAGAAGCAGAAATTTTCGAAGAATTGCTTACAAGAGTAAATTCAAAACTGGATAAAAACGATAAAACGATTACTTTTAAAAGGGAGTGATTTGGTGAAAACCCCGCAAAACTTTATGACTCCGGAAGAAAAATTAAGATCTCATTCCGCTGAGTTTCGTAAGGAAATTATTAAAATATTGGATAACATCTATTTTGCCATCGGATATTGCGGCAGCAACGCAATTCTGATCGAAGGGGATAACGGTTCGATCTTGGTAGATACATTAGAAGGTACCGAAGGGGCAGAAGTACTTAAGGCTGAATTCAAAGAACTTTCCTCTAAACCCATTACAACAATCATCTACACCCACAGTCACCAGGACCATGTCGGTGGTGCTTCAGTCTTTGCCGAAGGAAACAATCCTGAAATAATTTGTCGTCATCCCTTCAGCGGTTTATTAGGACCTCCTGCGATATCGACTATTCTCCGCAAACGGGCCGGCCGGCAATTCGGGTACAATCTTTCTTCAGAAGAAAGACTAAATATTGGCCTGGGCACGGGAGAAAGGTTACGGGGAGGTCTTGGTGCCGGTTTTCTTCCCCCAACTAAGCAATTTTCCGATGAAAAGCTCAGCCTTAATATTGAAGGCATTCAGATTGAATTAACAGCCGCTCCGGGTGAAACAGACGACCAGCTTTTTCTGTGGCTGCCGGAGCAGAAAGTTTTAATATCCGCCGATAACTATTATAAATCTTTCCCAAATCTTTACGCCATCAGGGGAACTCCCTATAGAGACATCTCCGCTTGGGTAAAAAGCCTGGATAAGATGATTTCTAAAGGAGCGGAATACCTGTTACCGGGTCACAGCCGTCCGATAACCGGCAGAGAAAAAATCAAAGAAGTGTTAACCGATTACCGGGACGCTATTGATTTCGTTCTCCAGGAGAGCCTTAAATACATAAATCAAGGCTATACTCCCGACGAACTCGTCGAACTTGTTCAACTGCCGTCCCGCCTGGCTGAGAAGCCATATCTCCAGGAATATTACGGGACCGTTCCCTGGACTGTCCGTTCTATTTATACCGGTTATCTCGGCTGGTTTGACGGAAATCCTTGTAATCTCTTCCCGCTAAGCCCCCGGGAAGAGGCTGAGCAGATGGCTGAATTAGCCGGAGGTGTGGAAAAATTATACCGGAAGGCTCTGCAGGCAGCCGCTGCGGAAAAATACCAGTGGACATTACAATTAACAGATTATCTCTTAGCTATGGGAAAATTCGTTCCCGAGTCCCAAAAATTAAAAATAAAGTCTTACCGGTCCTTAGCACGTCAGCAAATTAGTGCTGCAGGACGTAATTATTATTTTACTTGCGCCCAGGAACTTGAAGAGGAACTGACCAAGTAATAAGATAAAGGAGAAGACAAAGGAAACGTCGAAACGTCCCCTTGTCTTCTCCCTTTAAAGAAGCTTAATTGTCTAGATATTCACTAATTAATTTATATGCACAAAACTTGCCGCACATTGTACAGCATTCTTCATCATCCGCATTTTTTTCTCTGCGCATTTTTGCAGCTTTTGGAGAGTCTATCGCTAACTCTATCTGTTTTCGCCAGTCTAAGGCTTTCCTGGCTCCAGCCATCTTCAGATCCCATTCCCAGGCCCCTTTGACCCCCTTGACAAGATCTGCCGCATGAGCGGCAATCCTCGTTGCTATTACGCCGTCTTGCACATCCTCCATAGTCGGAAGCCCGAGATGTTCGGCAGGCGTTACATAACATAGAAAATCTGCACCGCCAGCGGCCGCGATAGCCCCGCCGATAGCAGCCGTAATATGATCATAGCCAGGGGCAACGTCTGTGACAAGCGGGCCCAGTACATAAAAAGGAGCATTATAACAAAGAGTCTTTTCCAATTTCATATTTGTTTCAATCTGATCTAAAGGGACATGCCCCGGACCTTCGACCATTACCTGTACTCCGGCTTCCCGGGCTCTTTTCACCAGTCCGCCCAAAAGGATCAATTCCGTGATTTGGGGGGAATCGGTGGCATCGGCTAAACAGCCGGGCCTTAAGCCATCTCCCAGGCTGAGCGTTACATCATATTTTTTTGCAATTTCTAAGAGCACATCATATTGCGCAAAAAGAGGGTTTTCTTGCTGATTGTGAAGCATCCAGGCTGTTATAAAGGAACCGCCCCTGGAAACAATGTCCATAATCCTGCCTTTTTCTTTTAGTTCGTTTATCACGGTTAATGTTACTCCACAATGGACAGTAATAAAATCCGCACCGTCAATACAGTGTTTTTCTATACCTGCAAAGATATCATCAGCTGTCATTTCAACCAAGGGCTTACCGGAATTCTGCGTATCAACCAGCACCTGGTAAAGGGGAACAGTGCCGACCATTACCGGGCAGGCTTTAATAATACTCTTTCTTACCTCATCAATATCTCCGCCTGTACTTAAATCCATAATGGAATGAGCGCCTGCTCGTAAAGCCGCCCTTAATTTTTCCAATTCTTTTTCCAGCTGGGGATATGCTTCTGATGTACCTATATTGGCATTTACTTTCGTAGATAATCCTTTACCGATAGCTATCGGCTTGAGGTTGGCATGATTTACATTACATGGTAAAACCGCCTCTCCATCCTTAATTTTTACTCTCAGCTCTTCTCCTGTAATTCCTTCTAGTTCTGCCGCCATCCTCATTTCCTCAGTGACAATACCTTTCCATGCTGCTTCCAGTTGAGTCATGATTGTTACCACACCTTTCATTTTTATTAAATAAAAAAGCGCAATCCGTAAGGACTGCGCTTTTTCAATATCGATGTATATTCTCACACTTCCCTACGCTGGCATTATCCAGATCAGGTCAAGGGTCAAAAGATTCACAGGTCTTTTATCTCAGCCGGCCTTCCCGGCACCCCTAGCAGATATTCAACTATAAATAATATGTTACATCATAATCCCATCTGATTCAATACCCTGTTAAAAATCTCAAGCCGTCTGGCTGCTAACCAGCTTATTCCTGCGGATCATTTGGCTGGTTATCGTAATCACTAACAAAAGAACCCCGGCCAGGTCTGTTGTAAGACCTGGTTTGATCATTAAAATAGCTGTTACCAGAAATAAAAGCTGTTCAAAAATATTTAACTTCAGAAGAAAATATTTTTCCATAGCTGCACCTAAAGCAATTATGCCTACGACAGCAGTAACGGCCATCTCCAACAACTTCACCAGCGGAAGGGGATTTACCTGCAACAAAAGAATTGGCGAATAAACAAACATCATGGGGACGATGAAACCTGCCAATCCCAATTTTAAGCCTGTAATGGCGACCTTATTCGGCGGAGCATCGGCGATGCCCGCCGCTGTAAAGGAAGCGAGAGCTACAGGGGGAGTAAGATTTGATAAGACGGCATAATACAGAACAAATAAATGAGCTGCGATGGGAATAACATCCATCCTCATTAAGGCCGGAGCAGCTACCGTAGCTGCTGTTATATAGCAGGCCGCCGTAGGCAGTCCCATCCCCAGAACAATTGATGCCAGCATTGTCATAACCAGCGCAATCATCAGATTTCCGCCGGAAATATCTATTATATTAGTGGCCATCATTGTACCCAGACCGGTCATAGAGGAAACGCCTACAATAATACCCACCGTTGCACAGGCTATGGCCGGTGCCAGAGAGGCAGCAGCACCACCACGTAAGGCTATGAGAATTTTGGCGAAAGACATTCTGGTATCCCTTCTGATGGAACTAACTAATATTGTGGAAATAATACCCCAAAAACCTGCAAATAAAGGAGTTCTGCCCGAAATTAATAAATATATCACTAATCCTAAAGGAAATACCAAATGGCCTCTTAAAAGAAGTACTTCTTTTAAAGAAGGTATTTGATCTTTAGGCAGCCCTTTTAACCCTAATTTACGGGCCTCCAGATCCAGCATCACCCACAGGGCGAGGTAATAAAGCAGCGCAGGAATTAATGCTGCCGCAATCACCTGCAAATATGAGATACCTAATATTTCCGCCATGATAAAGGCCGAAGAAGCCATAATAGGCGGCATAAGGGACCCCCCGCTGGAGGCTACGGACTCAACTGCCCCGGCAAAATAAGATTTGTAGCCAACCTTTTTCATTAAAGGGATGGTAATCGTGCCGGTGGTCGCCACATTGGCCACGGCACTGCCACTAATTGTCCCCATGGCCATACTGGCTAAAACCGCGACCTTCCCCGGCCCGCCGGGCCGGTGGCCGGCGAGGGCCAGGGATATATCATTAAAAAATTCCGATGATTTATTCTCCCCGAGAAATGCACCAAAAAGAATAAACATAAAAATAAAGGTAGCTGAAACTCCCAGTACAACACCAAATATCCCTGTTTCCGTATAATACATCTGATAGATTATTCGTTCAAAAGAGAAGGGTACTATTTTGAAACTTCCCGGAAATAAATTGCCGTACTTTGCATATACTAAAAAAATTCCGGAAAGAATCACCAAAGGCAGCCCTACTGCTCTCCGGCAGGCTTCAAATATCAAAAGTAATCCCGTTACCGCAATCAAGATATCTTTGTTATCCGGCAGCATTCCTGTAGTGGCAAATTCATTATACATAACATACATATACATAGCCGCTCCTACCCCGAGCAATGCTAAGAAAAGATCTAAGCCGGAAGGTCTGTTTTTTTTATGACCTTTCCGCAAAGGAAATATTATGAAAATCAGGGCAAGTACAAATGCTAAATGGGCAGCCCGCAATTGGATCGCTAATATCCGGCCATAACTATTAAAAAACAAATGAAAAACAGACATAATTACTGTAACCAAAGAAATTATTACTGCCCAGCGGCCTCGGAAATCAGCTGTCGGAAACTTTACTTCATCTAAGGCTTCCCTTATCTTGCTAATAAATACCGGCACTCTTCTCACTCCTTTATCTTGTGCACCTAAATTCTGCCCATGACCTTAGTTCTTCCAGACGCCTTTTTCTTCATAATACTTTTGTGCACCTTCATGAAAATCTATTTGGATGCCTTTGGTAGCGGTTTCAAGCTGGATTAGTGTTGTGGCCTTATGAGCTGTTTCCAGAAAATCTAAGTTTTCAAAGATGCTTTTGGTCAGATTATAAATTGTCTCGCCGGCAACTTCACTGCTTGTTACGAGAATATTGGGATAACCACATACTTTAACTGCTTCACTTTGATTGGGATATGTCCCTGCCGGAATTTCATAATCACTGTATAAAGGATTCTGACTTGCTAAGTTGGCTAATTGTTCGTCAGTCAAAGACAGGATATGCACATCTCCTGTAGCCATTAAATCTGATACGGATGATCCCGGAGGAAAGGTATTAAAAAGTCCTCCGGCTACCTGTCTGTTCTTCATAGCTTCAACTGCTTCAGCGTAATTTACCCAAACCGGCTCCAGATTCTTTTTATCCCCGTCTTCTTCCCGGTAATACAAACCCATGGAAGATAAGATGGCATAAGAATCAGTCTCTGTCCCGCTCCTGGCAGCACCGACAACAAATTTTTGGCCCTTTAGATCAGCAAAACTTTCTATCTCTTTCAGGACAACGATATGGTTTAAATTTGGCCATAGACTCGTTATCGCTCGCAAATCACTATATTGCTTATCTTTAAATTGATCCTCACCAAAGAATGCCCAATTACCCACCGTAGCCATCATCATGGCAACCTGAGCTTCACCTGACCTCAATAATCCGATATTATCAACAGACCCGCCGGTGGACATTGCCGATGAGGTAACCCCGGGTAATTTGCTGAATAACTGGCCTAAAGCTACGCCTACAGGATAATAAGTACCTCCGGTATTACCTGTAGCAACCTTGATAAAAACTTCCTGGGGTTGGGCACTACCGTTACCAGCATGATCACTTTGGTTATTTTCTTTGCTTCCTTGGCATCCGGCAAAAATTAAGCTAACCGTAACTAAACAAACCACCAGTAGTAAATACACTTTGTTTAGCTTCATTTATCTATTACCTCCTCAACTCATTTAATTTACACGGTACTTTTTAACTAAATCTCTATCTACTTTTAAACCTAATCCCGGCCCGTCCGGGGCAGCAACATAGCCGTCTTTTACAGCATGTAAAGTTGCAGGTTCTACAAACAGCTCTGATAAAAAAGTCTGCAGATAATGTTGTTTTGTAAAATACTCCATCATAGGTGCATTAGAAATTGCCGTTACCAAAGATATATGAACCTCCTGTACAGCATGGGTTACGCACGGCATATTCCAGGCCCGGGCCATTGCGGCAACTTTCATCCATTCCGAAATCCCGCCGACTCTGGTAACATCCGGCTGCACAACATTAACGGCATTTCTTGTAATTAAATCTTTGAATCCATACTTGGTGTATTCATTTTCTCCTCCGGCAATGGGTATGCTGCTACACTTTGTTAAATTAATAAATCCTTCAATATCATCAGGAGCAACAGGCTCTTCCAGCCAGTAAATGTTGTATTCTTCAACAGCCTTTATAAATCTCAGTGCCGTATTAAAGTCCCAGGCTTCATTGGCATCAATCAAAAGGTCTATTTCCTCCCCGACTGCCTTTCTAACCGCCTCTACCCTTTTTACATCAAAAAAGACATCCTTGCCGACTTTCATTTTTACGGCTTTAAATCCTTGGTCAATATAACCTGCCATTTCTTCCTGCAACTCAGAAATATCATTTCTGGCCGTATAAAAGCCACCGCTGGCGTAGACTTTAATCTTATCGGCATATCCTCCCAATAACTTATAAACAGGTGTAGCGGTTTTTTTACCGATGACATCCCAGACAGCCATATCAACCCCGCTGATTGCCCGCACAGCGGCGCCCTTTCTCCCATAGCGGGTAGTTCCCCGGTACATCATTTCCCAAAGCCTTTCAAAGTTAAAGGGATCTTGTCCGATAATCATTGGTTTAAGGCCCTTTTCAATGATTGCGTTAATTACAGGAATTTCACTGCCGGAGGCAACCCCTAAACCGGTGAGAAAACCCAATCCTGTTATCCCGTCATCTGTAAAAATTTCCACCAGAAGCACATCCCTGCCCGCAATCTTCCTCGCCGCATCACTAATAGCTTCTTTAAAAGGTGCATAAAGCAAAGTAGTCTTTAGATCAACTATTTTCAAGTATGTTCCCCCATTTCTGCTGCAATAATAGAAAACTTCCTCCTTTCCCCCGTAATTGCTTACAGCAATAGTTTTTTTGCAAGAATTATGCCAACCAATGAATTGTCAGTATATTTATATTTTTCATTAAAATCGAGCAATTAATGTCCCTTCTTAATTTGCCCATAAAATGAAAAGAGTTTCAGAATGAAACTCTTTTCATGGAACGATTTCATTCTGAAACAGAGGGGATATCTATCTCCCGTAACCGCCGCCAGAGGGTTGTCTTACTAATCCCCAGGCGGCGTGCCGCTTCAGCTTTATTCCCACCGGTCTCTTGTAACGCTTTTAGAATTAGTCTTTTCTCTTCCTGTTGCAAAATTGTCTGTTCCCGAACAGTTTCAGCAGTAAATTTATTATGATGCTGCCCCTCATCTAAGATTTCACAGACATCACTTTTCGTAATGACTTCTTTACTGGTTACGATTACCAATCTCTCGACTATGTTTTTGAGTTCCCTGATATTTCCGGGCCACTCATAATTAAGCAATACTTTAACTCCTTCATTATCTATATGAAGAGCTTTTTTGCTGAGCTTCACACAATAAGATTTTATGAAGTTTCTCACCAAAAGCTCAATATCTCCTCTTCGCTCCCGTAATGGCGGCAGCTCTAAACGCAAAATATTTATTCTATAGTATAAATCTTCCCGGAATTTGCCCCTTTCTACCATATTTCTGAGGTTTTTATTGGTGGCACATATTATCCGCACATTAACGGGGATCACCTTGTCATCACCAACCCGCATGATTTGCTTTTCTTCTAACACTCTGAGCAGCCTTGCCTGTACTTGTTCAGATATTTCACCAATTTCATCCAAAAACAGCGTCCCATTATGAGCCAATTCAAATAAGCCGGGTTTTCCCCCTTTTTTGGCTCCGGTAAAAGCGCCTTCGGCATATCCAAACAACTCGCTCTCCAGTAAATTTTCCGGAAGCACCGTGCAATTTACGGCAACAAAAGGCCCGTTCTTGCGCTTACTTGTATTATGAATGCTTTGCACAAACATTTCTTTGCCGGTTCCGCTTTCCCCTTGGATCAAAATTGTCGAATCCACTTCCGCATAAAATCCGGCTTTTTCGATGATCTTTTCCAGGGGGGAATTATCTGCTCTTAATATATCCTTAAATTCATAGCGTGCCAGGTGTCCCTTTTGATATAGTTTCCTACGCACATTATGCTCTAAATCCTGCAGCTGGGATAATTCTCTTAAACTTATAATTGCGCCCAGATTTTCAGTATTCACATTAATGGGGGTAAAATCACAAATATAAGTCGTATTATTAATATCCCTGATTTCTCCTGTTATTTTCTGTCCTTTCTTGATCCTTGCAATTGCTCTTTGATCATCCCATATTTCTAAGATATTCTTGCCATTGATATCAGCTTCGTTCTGTTTAATTATTGCAACGGCTTTGTTATTTAAATGCATGATCTGTCCTTTATTATCGACAGATATGATTCCGTCATTAACAGAATCCAACAGGATTTTCAATCTTTCCGCCAGCTCCCTTTCTGTTCTAACCGCCGCCAATACTTTAAAGGCCTCCTTGATCGCCCCCCCTACGGCAGGTTTTTGTGATTTAATTAATATTCCATGGATCCCTGATTTTCTTGCATATTCTACCGGGAGCTTCGCTCCGATTATTACCGGTATTCCCGATCTCTGCGCCGCTTCAACAGAGGCCTTAACCTCTCTTTCATTCTGAACGAGATATTTTTCAACATTTAATTTCAAAATCGGGGCAATTACATCCGCACCTTTTATTAGGGAGTCAAATCCTATAACCGCAAGTCTGTTTGCTAACTTCCGCCCCTGATCTAGCACCCGGATCACATCATACTCGGTGATGGGAATATCAATTATCGGCAGAGATACTTGAGAGTTTCTGATTTTTGTAGTAGTACCTCCCCTTGATACCAGTACTTTCACACCTTTTTGCTGAAATTGACGGGCTACATCCACACCTTCGTCCAGATAACCCAAAGCCAAAGCAACCTTTTCCGGCAGTTCTTTATTTATTTCCCCTACCAGAGAATACAATTCTTCATCAGGAGCTATCACACCAATTTCTGCATTTAACATTATTATCCCCCTAATAAAAACGCTACTTACTAATTTAATTATAGAACAGACTGTACACAGGTTAAATCAAATATTTTCAAGGAATAAACGAGAATGCCCCTCTGATAGGATAAATACTACCAGAGGGGCTTCCAGCCAAGTCTTTTTACAACCTCAGACAGGAATTACCGCTTTTTTCTTAAGCTAATTTCTGCTGTCAGCTATTCATTGGTTACAGTTATCGGGACAATCCACTTAACCCCATCTGCATTCCGGGTAATTGTCAGCATCATATAAGTAGCCGTATCAAATGATAGGGATAGTTTAACGAACAAAGCATCATAACCTGCTTGAGCAGGAAGCAAAAGAACCGTCCCCATGCTTCACTCGTGCTTCAAAAAAACCAGGTATCCCTGGTACCTGGTTGGCTAGATTATTTCATTTATACGGACACTCCTTCATTCTAAGATTTTTATGAGCTTGGCTTCAATTCTAACCGGGTATATTTCAACAACAGGGCCGTCCAGGTATTCTACAGTAACATTTTGACCTTTATGTACTTCAGTTGTTTCCGTATTCCCCTTTAAAATTTTTGTATTTTCGGTAATCAAAAAGACTGCCTGATCAAAGGGCTTTTTACTCTCAGCTGTATTTTCAACCAAAATGCTGTTAATTTTATCATTTTCAGCAAAGTTAACCTCGCTAATTACTCCATTCATGATTATTTCATCCTTAACTCCTTGGGCGGTATCTTCATCTTCCATGGACAGGGCTTTTTCCATCACGGTCAGAGTTCTATTCAGTACTGCTGCCAGTTCTGCCTTCGTGATGGGCTCATTTGGAAAGAAATTTTGTTCAGTCCGGCCTTTCATTATTCCTGTGTTAAATACAAAGGATAGGGCAGAAATCTCTTCCTGAGTTAAATGATTCGTATCATCATACACGGGAAACATCAAGGTCATCATCACGGAAAGATTCTTGGCTGCAAAGGATTTCTCGATGGCTTTAGCCACTTCAATTCTGGTGATATTCTCCCCGGGGTTGAATTTTCTCCCTTCACCTGTTAAAACATCATTTAAACTACTTTTTAATAATGCTTCACTATACCATTGATCATCTGGTATATCATCATAAAAATCTTGTAATGAAGGTTCTTTGAGAAAGCTCAAATGATCAATATTAAAATTAAAGACCTTATCCAGATAGTCTACAAATTCAGCCCTGGTCAATATCCTCTCGGGCTCAAACTTACCGTTAATTGCCTCCATAATCCCCTTTCCTTCCAACACGGTAATTTCATCATAGGCCCAGTGCTCACTAATATCGGTAAGACTACTTTTAATCGGAACAGGTGCTGAGATTACTTTATTAACGGCAGTGTCAGCAAACCCCGCACCTGTTCCTCCTGCTACAATTGCACCGGTTAAAATTATACTTATCAATCTTTTTTTATTCACAATAACAGCCTCCTTGAGATAATGTATTTGCCTAAATCCTAAATAAACAGACGCATTTAGAAAGGATTAGTTTCGCAAAAAAGAAATCTTAGCAGGAAGTCATAGAAAACGTGTCTTAAATGCTGCTGTTGGAAGACCCTAATTATCCCAGTTTCCCTTTTACAATAAAATAGACCACAGTATTTAATCTACTGTGGTCTTATAAAAGGGAAGTGTGAATGAGCAAGTTAAAATTAAAAAACGCTCTTTGCCTAAGCAAAAAGCGCCTTCGCTTCATAATATCAGTGGCACACCAGCGTACCTATTTAATTAAAATACCCTTTACAGTAATATTTCCTTTGTGATATAAATCATTATAAAAAGAAATTTAGAAAGTGTCAACAGTAATTTCAATATTAATACAATATACTTCCTATCCTTAGACCGGGTTATGCTTTTTCAATCTCCGTAAAAACTTGGAACGCTCTGGCCTTTGTCCGGTAACTAAACAACTGATTGGCAGCCAGAGGTTCTAAGGATCTTATTGCTTTGTCCTTACTATCCTGAGGATTAAATGCTTTAAGCAAATACGGTACTTTCTTGCTGCCGGTCCCTTCACTGATTAACTTAGCCGTTTCCCCAATCTCCTGTGGTGTTAAATAACTGATTTGGCCGTCTTCCCTGAGAATAGGTCTGACAGTAGTCTGGATTTTAAATTCGGGAAACCGGGTAATTAATGCTAAACTTTTCTTGATATCCTCTAGAGCAACGTCTTCGCCCAGGATCTTATCATATAGTTCGGCAGGTCCCACGACGTCCATTATCACAACATCCGCAAGGTTATTACTAAGTACCTGCTGGAGAATATCACTGTTTTTGCCGTTTGTATCTACCTGTAGTTTCATGTTATTTCCCTTTAAATATTTTAACACTTCAAGAAAAATATCCGTGTATTCCTGCTGCCCTCCGGAGATTTGAATTCCGTCTACCCATTCTTTATGCAGGATGCCTACACGAAAAAAGCCGTCTAATTTTTTCCCGGAATAGAGATAAGCTATTGATGCGCCTATCCCCTGCCGAATTTCTACCCCATCAGTAATAATGGGGAATTCTATGCCGTCCGGCCCCCGGAAAACAGCATGACGATTCGCCTTATAAAAAGCCTGAAAATCCTCTTTGCCCTCAGCTTTCATATCTTTTTCTTCGCAAGTGATATTTTGCTCCTCCATGAAGCCTTTAACAATCCTGCACCGGGTACAGCCTGTTGCCGTATAGATAGTAATATTCATACTTATCACTCCTTGCGGATTATTTTTTACAAATGACCGGCTAAACCACGAATACTTTCCATAACAGCTTCCCTAATGTAATTTGGGGATAACGAACGCCTACTGATTTTCTACCAGAAGATTAAGATATGCATCCTTCGTCAGCAGTTTTTCAAGTTCTGCGGCGTCCTTAATTTCCACTGCAATCATCCAGCCTGCACCGTAAGGATCAGTATTGACGATTTCAGGATCATCCTCTAATTCTTCGTTTACAGCCAATATTTTCCCGCTGACGGGCATATAGAGAGCGGATACCGTTTTTGCAGATTCTGCCTGTCCGAATACATCACCCTGACCAAATTCTTCTCCGGCAGCAGGTAATTCAATAAAAATAATTTCCCCTAACTGGTCCTGAGCATAATCAGTAATGCCGACGGTGACTTTATTATCCTCAATCCTGGCCCAGGTATGTTCATGATAGTAATAAAGATTATGATTAAAAATAAGTTCTTCTACCGGCTTTTTATTTACTTCAGCCATATGATTCATCCCTTTCAGTAGACTTTTCATTTTTGCGATTATTTATTATTATAACTAATCTTTTTTCTGAATTTTGTAATGGGAGTTACATTTAGGCAAATTTCCTGAAAATAGCCTACACAGCACCTGACTTACCGCTGCTGTTCAAAAGAGAGAGCGAAATCCCTAATAAAGAAAAGACTGGTTAACCAGTCTTGGAGATTTAAATTGTATACTTACTTTATAAAAAAATTCAGCTTGCAACATTTTATTCATCAAGGAAGCTTTAGGGCCATTCCTGGGCCGAAAGTGAACCACGACAGGAATCTCTACTTTGCCATTCGTTATAAAAAAGCTAATTTTTTTATTTTTTGCCGGTCCTTAATGATTATTTTCTCATACTTGTAATTTAAAACCCCTTGCTTTTTGAGATTATTTAAGTTTTTCGTCACCGTGACCCGGTGGGAACCCAGCATATTGGCCAGGTCTTCATGGGATAAGAATATTGCCAAATCCCCCTCGATTTTACCGTTCTTTTCTTCATAACAGCAGATACTGTACAGTATCCTGCAAATGTTTTGCAATACATTGCGGAGGCACATATCCTCCAGTTGTATGGCAAGCATCCGCGATTTAATGGACAGGGATTTTACAATAAAAAGATTTACTTCAAAATCTTTTCGTATAATTTCCAGGAAGGTTTCTTTATCAAAAAAATACAACTCCGCATCCTCTACAACTATTGTTTCATATAAGCCCGGCTGACTGTGAAAGACAAACTGTTCTCCGAAAGAACAGCCTTCACCTGTAATTGAAAAAGTTTTAATGGCGCCGTCCTTACCTAAAAAATTAGACTTTATCCTGCCTTTGCCGATAAAGTAGCAGCCATTCAAATTATCACCTATTCGATGCAGATAATCCCCGGCTTTTTTGAATTTCTTACAGGTACATAAATCAAGATATTTTTCCCATATTATAGAAGATAATCCTTCACTTTCGAGAGTGGTCCGATCAAAGATTATTGAGGTTGTTATATGCTCAACCAGCTCTTTTGTCTTGGCATCCATATTCTCACCCTCTAAATTTAAAGTTAAGTTT
Organism: Peptococcaceae bacterium; assembly: GCA_049366715.1. Taxonomy (GTDB): domain Bacteria; phylum Bacillota; class Peptococcia; order Peptococcales; family BICA1-8; genus JBMNCQ01. Next base: position 16,536 of record JBMNCQ010000022.1, read on the forward strand.
ATCTTAATTATAATACATAACAGGGGGCTCTTTAAGCCCCCTGAGAATGTAAAATATCTATTTGTGAAAAATTCCCTTTATCTTTGGAGTTTACAGCAATCCGATCAGCTTCCAATAAGGAACTAAAACAAGTAGAATAACGGCAATACTTGTCACCATTTTGATCCCAAAAATTTTCACAAAATCTTTAATCCGGATTAAGCCAAAGGCGAAATATACCAGATAAAGGATATACTCATAAGGGAATAAAATCTGATCAACTCCATGGAAAATGGTATAGAAAAAGGCTAAAGGATCGATTCCTAAATTTAGGGCAACTTCGGCCAAAGGACCGCTGAATGCCGCCATGATGGCCAGGGGAGTCATCAGGAAGTTCCCGACAACACATAATACCCACACAAGACCAATCGTACCAAACGTACCGCTGGAGGACATCACCGGCAGCAATAATTGAGCCAGAATCTTACCAAAACCCAGTGCATTAGCTACGGAACCAATGGCCATACATGCGGTACAGAAGAATACGATCGGGTAATTTATCCTTTTAATATCTTCGTCCGTACCTACGTTTATGCCGGGGAAATACATCAAAGCAGCGGCAATAACAAAACCCCAGCCAATTTCAATGCCGTGCAGTCCGCCTGTCATCAGAAAAGCAACTAAAAGCAAACATACAAAAATGGCTTTCTTTTCTTTACCAGACATAGTCCCTAGTTTCCTATATTCTTCAGTGATAAATTCTTTGACATCAATTGGTTTACCGGGCTTAAAAACCTTGGAGATGATAAATATACACAGCACAGCCCAGGGGATATTAGGCAGATTATGAAAAAGATAAGTAAACCAGGTCATTTTCACAGGATATACCGGTGAAGCTGCGCCTATGATTACGGCAAAGTTAGGATTATAGAAAAAGAACATGGGCAAAAGGGCTGCAAAGGCACCGGCCAACATGATCCCGGCAGCTTCTTTTGACTTTCCTAAATCCAGGGCCATACAAATTCCGTAGGTAAAGGCTGCTAAGGGTATTACCGCTTGGGCAGGTATGAGTAAATTTAAAATAATACCGGCAAGTAAAATACCATATAAGATACCGTTATATGTCCCGCCTGTTTTAATAATACTCCAATAAGCAATCCTTTTTAAGAGGCCCGTCGTTTCCAAACAATTCGCCATTAAAATCCCGCCTAAAAACATCCAGGGAATATAGGTTGACCAAGGCCCGAATATGGCTTGAGCCGGAGCAAGATTCGTCAGCAAATAAGCAGTGGGTAAAAGCAGCGCCGGGATTAGATTCGGGATGGCTTCAAAAGCAAACATAAAGATCGCACATAGGGTTATGGCTAAAAATAATCTTAATTGTGCTGTGAAAACTTCGGAAACAGGGATTAACATTATTGCTAAGGGTAATGCAAATGTAATAATCCAGAATATTAGATTCTTTTTATCAATTCCTTTAGGATTTGTAGATAAACTGGTCTGCATAAGCAACACTCCTCATAAATTTTTAGAGAAAGAGGGCCTAATCGCCCTCTTTTGATTTTTTTAGAGGCGTACAATTCCACCATACTCGTCATCATCATCTTCAGGTTCTACTGCCTCCTCTGTCGTTACACAGAAGCCGTCTACATCACCATATCCCCAGGAGCCTTCTAATTCGATGACATCATCACAGCCAATCGGCGCAGCCCCCGGCATTCTAAAGGTCGTTACATCTACTTTCTCTATGGCAACTTCTTCTTGTTTTTCCAATTGAGGTACCCATTCATAAGGCAGGCGGTAAGCACGGTAAAGCATATTCAGCTTAAACATCTTACCCCAGTACGGAGAAATATACTCCCAAACTAACTCATGTTCTTCGGTAACCTCTATTAATCTTCCGCCGGAACCTTCACAGATTAATGTATTCCCATTAGGCATTCTCTGGGCACTGCTGATAAACGGACTGTAGAAATGATGGGAATGGAATGGCTGTAAATGCCCTGCTTCCGTCGGCGTATACTGCCATACTATTTTTAATGTCACCGGATCAATTTCCAGAATTCTCGAGTGATCTCTCCGGTAAGCTTTCGCTCCCCAGGGAGAGGTCATGCTCGGTAATCCGTAACCGCCCCAGCCCCCGTTATCAAACACCAAAATATTGCCTGCTCCCGGTAATCCCCGGGGGATCATGTGACAATGATGCTGACCAATAATAATACCTAATCTTCTTAATTCTTTGGTTGCTTCGAAATCAGGACCCAGTTTCCACACAATTTTGCCGGTTTCTTTGCTGATAATTGCCATAATATTGCTTTCCCGGGCATCCCAAATGATATTATCCGGATGGAATCTCTCATCACCCTGATCATACCATTTATTGGGACCTAAGGCAGACATCGAGTTAATATGCATCCAGTCACCCATACCGCCGCCGCAATCATGCATGTTAGGATCTCTGAACAGCACATTTTTCTCTGCTTGCGAAAAACCTAGTTCGTCGAAATGCTCATGACAATTCCATTCCCAGATAATATTCCCTTCCCAGTCTACTTCAATAATTGCATCATCCAGCAAATTTTTATCGGAAATTTTCTTGTTGTATACATTTTTATGGGCCAGGATTAAAGTATTACCGCCCTCTGTCCTCGGCTCCATCCCCGGTACATAGTAGCCTACCGGATTGCCTTCCCTTTGATAATCATGATGCTGTCTGGCCATCCAACGGGCTTCATTACCCGGGTCCTCGATAAATTCATATTGATTAAATTCCCAGACGATATTTCCGTCCCAGTCAACTTGAATTAAGTCTACATTATCCTGGTATCCGTATTTGGTATCCCGCTGTCCCCTGTGCCCCATAACATAACCGCCGGGTAACATTTTATTGGGAAAACCGTGCAGTCCTTTCCATAATTTTACTTCTTTGCCGTTCATATTAATTAACATTGCACCGTATTCGGCTGCCTGAAATATTGTATAGCCGTTAAAAGCCTTGGCAGGATTATAAACTGTAGTACCTGTCGGGTGAATTGTAGGCAATCCCATAATATTCTCCTCCTTTATACAAACGAAAAAATGGTATAATTGCACTTGTTATCATTTTCACATATGCAAGACTGCTTTACACGCTATCCTCCTTCCCTTTTAGATTAAGATTCTGACTCCTCACTAAAATCAGCTTATACTTAGCAGAACTTTTCTTTATTTAATAAAATTATATTATATAACCTATAAACTTAATTGTAACCTTTGTTACATTTAAGTGTTTTTTTATTTTAGGCTAGCTAAATTTGCCCTATTTAAAACACTAGTACGGACAGATTTGCCGGCTATGGTAAAATAACTCTTTTCTGCTTTACAAAAATTTCTGCGGTCCGGAATCTAACGAAAGGGAAAAATATCATGAAAAAGCTGGAAACAAATGATGAATTCATAAAAGGGGTGATTGCCGACACGATCGCATCTTTATTTTTATTTTCTTTGTGCAGACAATGGAAGGGCCGGGGTTAATTAAGTACGGGCAGTTTCGCTTGGCAGGGGAATAAGTTTAGCGGATTTTTGACGACGATCGCTCCGGTGCATTTTGGGGCATAATCCTGGCTTTTACTTTTACTAAAGTTCTCAATCGCAGCTGCTATAAATTAAAAGGTCCGACTTTCGGTTTTTGTATTTTTGCTTTAAACCCGGGATTTCTGGATATCGTTTTTCATATCCCCCCAATTTACATAACAGTGCCTTTAATGTACCGGTATTTTTAGCAGGTTATCGGCTCTAGGGGATTATTGCCTCCATAATTCATTCTTCAAAGTTAGCTAGCTTTGTAAACAATTAGGTATATTATCATGTATCCATTACGATTACCCATACTCTGTAAGGTCCGTGAACGCCGATGCTTAAGTCCATCTCAATATCCGCGGAGCGGCTGGGACCTGTAATCATGTTAAAGGATGCGGGAATCAGCCCGCTGTCGTACTTTTCTTTCACCTTTTTTAATACGGTACTCATGGTTGGGACTATCTGCGCTCTCTTCAATACGGCAATATGGGTCGGCGGCAGCAGACTAACACTTCTGCCCTGATTTTCACCGGAAAAAACAACCAGACTGCCGGTATAAGCAATGGCATAATCAGCCCAGGTCAAGCCTATATCTGCCTGAGCAGCAAACTTAATTAAATCTTGCCTGCTGCTTTCTTTATTCCAGAATTTTATATTAAGACCCGGCTCTTGCGGATTTACCAGCTCCTTTAACTCAGGATGATCCCAGGCAATAAGGGACCCGGCCTTTAATTCCGCTACCCATTCCCGCAGTCTTTGCTGAGCATCTGTTTTATTTTTTACTATTTCTACTCTGCCGGTAAGGGCTTCCAAATTAACCTTAAACAGTTCCAGGCTCTTATCTTTGAGTTTGTCCTGTTCCCGCCAGAATACAGGAGGCCCGACTTCCTCCAGTTTTCTATCAGGAGCCTGGGTAAGAGGTTCCCTTCTCCCCAGGGAGGCGGCTATATCCGCAAAAAATTTCCGTTCCATTACTTGATTATGTTCCATAGTCTATCACCTGTTTTCATCGTTTTCTTTCCACCTTTCTCTAAAAGTCTTGCCGGCAACTGCAGGGAAATACCGGGAATTTGTCCAGGCAGATAAAGGCGGGGGACCGATTTTTATGAATCCTGAACGAACTAAAGGTTTTTGAGCCAGTCCGGCTGATTTTATCGCGAAACGGTAAACACCGGATTTTTGAAAGAATGTCCTCCACAGTTTAAAAGTTGTTTTTTCTAAAAGGGGAGTAAATCCTGCCGCTACTTTCTTCTGCCGCAATTTAACAAGCAAATCATGCAAAGGGATCTTTACGGAGCACACTTTGCTGCAGGCTGCACACAAGGTAGATGCATAGGGAAGCTCGCCCCAAAAATCCAAATCATTTTCTAATAAAGGGGTAATAACGGCACCGATGGGACCGCCATAAACCGAGCCGTAAGAATGTCCGCCGATCTGACGGTAGACCGGACAAATATTGAAACATGCCCCGCATCTGGTACAGTGAAGCGCCTGGCGAAACTCCTGATCGGCCAGGATTCTGGTACGCCCGTTATCTAAAATGATCACATGCATTTCGGCGGGACCATCCAAATCAGCTTCTTGTCCGGGGCCGTTAAGTACGGAAACATAACTGGTAATTTTTTGTCCTGTAGCACTTCTCGGCAGCAAGGTTAACAACGCTTCCAAATCTGCAAAGGTAGGAACGATCCTCTCCATACCCATGATGGCAATATGAACTTTGGGATAAGTATTGCACATTCTGGCATTGCCCTCGTTGGTAACCAAAGTCACGGAACCGGTTTCGGCAACAGCAAAATTACAGCCCGTTATCCCGATATCGGCTGTCAGGAACTTTTCCCGCAGTACCCTCCGGGAAAATGCAGTAAGGGTCGGAGTATCGGAACTAAGCTTTTCACCGGCTTCTTGAGAAAAAAGCTCTGCAATTTGCCGTCTGTTTTTATGCATAGACGGTACGATTATATGGGAGGGAGGCTCGCCGGCCAGTTGTAATATATACTCGGCCAAATCAGTCTCCGCCACTTCCACATCTTCACTTAGCAGCCTGTCGTTAAGCCGGATTTCCTCCGAGACCATAGATTTTGATTTAACAACCAGCTTAGCATGATGCTCTTTGCATATTTGGGAAACAATGTTAACGGCATCTTTGCCTTCAGGGGCAAAATGAACTTTGCCGCCGTTTTTTCTGAGATTATCCGTAAACTGCCGCAAATAAAAGTCCAGATTTTCCACAACGTGTTTGCGAATTTCCTTGCCCCGCTCCCGCCATTCATCCCAGCTGCCTAATTCCTCAACTGCTTTTTCCTTGTTTGCGGCAAGACGGTCTACGGCCCGGCGGATATTATTCCGTTCTTCTTCCCGGCCTAGTTTTTCAACAGCTCTGGCCCGTAAATGTTTCGCCGGCTTATGCTCGTTCATCTGGTCATCCCCTCATCCAGCAGCTGGGCAATATGGATAGTTTTAATGTTATGTCCTTCCTTTTGCAGCCTTCCTCCGATATTCATTAAACATCCCATATCCATACCCACCACATAATCCGCCCCTGTTTCTAGAATATGATCTACTTTTTCATCAACCATCGCTTTAGATATTTCCGGCATTTTAACAGAGAAGGTGCCGCCAAATCCGCAGCACTGCTCGGCATGGGGTAATTCCACCAGCTTAAGACCCTCCACCATATTAAGCAGTTTATTGATGATCGGCGACAATCCCAATAAGCGGCTTCCATGGCACGAAGGATGAAAAGTAACCTGATAAGGGAAACGGCAGTTTAATTCCTGCACCTGAATCACTTCAACTAAAAACTGACTGAATTCATAGACCTTGCCGGCCAGTTCTTCCGCAGACTTTGCATATCCGGGATCTTTGGCAAAGAGAACAGGATAGTATTCTTTAATCATTGCAATACATGAACCGGAAGGAGCAACCACATATTGACTATCTTTAAATGCATCGACCACGGTCCTGGCCACCGTCCTGGCATCATCCCAGTAGCCGGTATTAAAAGCGGGCTGCCCGCAGCATGTTTGCTGGTACGGAAAATCCACATCAACCCCGTACTTTCTTAAAATTTTTAGCATGGATTCCCCGATTTCCGGATAAAAATTATCACAAATACATGTAATAAATAAAGAGGCCTTCACTTCTCTTCCCCCTATAGTAAATATTAGTCTTAGTTTTTTCTTCCGGAGAGATATTATGCTTGCTCCTTAATAAAAAATTCTTTGAAAAATTAATAAGAATTCATGACTTTAATCCGACATAACAGATGCCTGCCGGCGGGTTTAGCCGGCCTTCAGCCGCAGATAATTTGAAGGTTATCAAATTCATTCGTTCTCTATGTTCTTGGAGAAATTAAAAAAACCGGCTTAAAAACCGGTCAATCTATAAATAGCGAATTAATTTAATTCTTCAGCAAAATCAGCGGGGTAGTTTTTCCAAAATATCATTTCTACTCACGATAATTAAAACATCATTTTTTTCTATCACCGCATCTGCCCCCGGTGCAACGATTATTGTGATTCCGTTTTTCTTAATAGCCATGACACTTATTCCGTACTTAGCCCGTAAATTTAACTCCCCTAAAGACTTATGAATAAATTTTACCGGGGCAATGATTTCTACCACACCATAATCCGGCGAGAGTCCAATATAATCCATTACATTACTGGTGACCAGATTATGCGCTAACCTCATCCCCATATCCTTTTCCGGATAGATAATTTTATCGGCACCAATTCCGGCCAGTACTTTACCGTGTAAATTGCTCCGGGCTTTAGCAACTACACATTTTACACCCATTTCCTTCAGCATCGCCGTAATTAAAGTATTTGATTCAAGGTCATTACCAATTGCAATCACAACAACATCAAAATTTCTGATTCCCAGCGCTTTTAAAGTTTCCTCTTCCCCGGCATCAGCTTGCACAGCATGAGTGATTTCATTAATCATTGACTGAACCTTGCATTGGGATATATCAATCCCTAAAACATCATGACCTAACGAACTAAGGGTCCTGGCAACACTTGCACCAAACCTCCCCAGTCCGATCACAGCAAACTGCTTACGCATAACCAATCTCCCCCGTTAATCCCCGTTAACCATAAATATTTATCTCACATGGGAATACTAAAATCACCTATTTACCCATTTCCCTGGACGAAGTATTCTTAACCGGGCAGCAGATCATAATCTCATGGCCCCTAATAAGTAAACTGATCAATTATATCGATAATCTGATAAAGGCCGATTAAAATGCCCGTCTTTATTGTTAACCGATTCAAAATACCGGCCAGCTTGTTTTTATAAAGCTTTATTTTTTCTTTATCAGCTCTGCCTGAGTCCAGCAAGACATAGATGTCTTGCAATTCTTCCTTGACCAGCCCTTTTTCAGATTCAGCCATTTGAGATTTTTCAAGGTAATCGTCAATATCCTTCAATGATAGCTGGATGTTGGGACCCAGATGTTCTTTTCCTGCTCCGCGGCGGATATGACTGTTCTCAGCAATTTTTATCGCTAGGTTTTCTTCCAGGAAATTAATGCACCGGCCAATTACATCGATTGCTTTATTAAGACCATTTACATAGGCGGCCCGCGCCGCATCATAATCAAATGATGATTCCCCGGTATAACCTTTACTTTGCAGATGAAACCGCACGGCGGTAAATTTTCCCAACAGTTCCGAATCAGCCCCACAAGCTTCTGCAATTGTTTCCGTCGTCCTGTCCAGCCATAACTGAAAATTGATATTATGTCGGGAAAGATCCTTTAATGATTCTGCCGTTTCGGCATGTATTTTTAAAGTGTTAATAACCAGTTCGTGTTCGTGATTCATAGCCATGGATTTCTCTCCCTTTGCTATAAAGATTAAACCCAGGCCGAGAGCCTGGGTGGCTTGAAATATCAAAAGATAATCAGCTTTACTTATATACTAACCTCATTTCCCGTCAATTTTTTATAAAAATAATCTTAAATCGTGTAAAAAAAATATAAAAATTACCCGGGACACGGCCCGGATTGATTTTTCGTTTAGGTCATCAGCCTGTAGCCGACTCCCGGCTCGGTAATAATATACTTGGGTCTGGTCGGGTCTGCTTCCAGCTTCCTTCTTAATTGTCTAATATAAACACGCAGATAATGACTTTCATCCTGATAATCTATCCCCCAGATCGCCCGTAATAGCTGCCGGTGGGTTAAAACCTTCCCGGCATGCAAAGCTAATTGTTTAAGAATATCATATTCCGTAGGAGTAAGTTTTACTTCGTGATGATCAACGGTTACCTGGCGATGAGCCAGATCAATGCTTAACCCGGCAAATGCCAAAACCGGTTCATCCTCCGTTTTAGCCGTATGGCGCAGTGCTACCCTCATCCTTGCCAAAAGTTCACCCATGCTGAAGGGCTTGGTTACATAATCATCCCCTCCTGCATCCAAAGCCTTTATCTTATCAGTTTCCTGATCCTGAACGGATAAGATAATGATGGGCACCCGTGACCATTCCCGGAGCCTGTTTATTACCTCAAAGCCATCTAAATCCGGCAGGCCGATATCCAAAATAACTAAATCCGGGTGAAATAAAGCTGCCTGATTAAGGCCCTCCTGCCCCGTCTCCCCTTCGGCTATTTCATAGCCATGCGCAGTCAAAGCTACTTTTAACATCTTTCTTATTTGCATTTCATCATCAATAATTAAGATCCGGGCACTCTTATTATCGCTCATTTTTGGCACCTGCCTTTGCCGAAGCAAAACTAATTTCCGGGCAGTTCTCAGCAAGGGGTAAAGAGAAAGTAAACCGGCTGCCCGAACCATCCAGAGGGTCCACCCGGATTTCTCCGCCATGGGCCTCAATAATACCTTTACAGATAGAAAGACCTAGTCCTGTCCCTGTAACATGCTGAGGAGAATATAGTCTATAAAATTTATCAAAGACCCGCTCCCGGTCATCCTCTGCTATGCCAGGACCTTTATCCAAGATGCCGACTTGTAGTTTAGTCCTCTCGATGACCACGGATAATTTTATTTCGCTCTCCGGCGGAGAATATTTAAGGGCATTATCTAAGAGGTTTACTACTACCTGCTCTATTAATGCAAAGTCCGCTTTAATCAATGGCAACTGCTCAGGTAAATCGATGGTTAACTTCCTGTCCGACAGAAAATCTTGTAAACGTCTAATTGCTACCCCGATAATTTCCTGCAGGTCACACCATTCCCATTTCGGCTTCATCATACCGCTTTCTAATCTGGCCATATCAAGGAGATTTCCCACAAGCCTGTTCATGTGCTGGGCGCTTTCGTTTATTGTGGCGAGTAAAGATTTCTTTGCGTTTTTATTAAACAATTCCCCCTCATCAAGTAAGCTGGTAACGGCACCGATAATTGAAGCCAGGGGAGTACGAAGCTCATGAGAAATCGAATTAAAAAGGGCTGTTCTCAACTTTTCCGATTGAGCCAGGTATCTTGCCTGTTCAGCCTCATTGGCCAGCTGCATTCTTACCATAGCAAGGGCAGCCAAGTTCGCAAAAGCCTCTAATTGTTCACTTTGCTCAGCAGACATATTTTCTTCCGGATAATAAGCCTTTATGCCCAGGATGCCGACTATATCGTCTTCAGCCTTTAAAGGCAGATACAGATTATTTATATTATCAAACGTATCCGTTGACTTGCCGGCCTTACAGCCATGAGTGAAAACCCACCTGGCCGCTGTCAGTTCTTTGGCATCGAAGGTTAGATCTTTAGCGGTAGACCCTTTAACAACCATTTCATTATTGGTCCCGGGCATCATGATAAATACTTCGCCCGCGAAGGTTTCGGCCACAACTCTACACACAGTAAAGAGGATCTTATCAAGGGTATCTTCCGCAACGATCTTCCTGCTTAAAGCATACAAAGCGGCGGTTTTTGTTTCTCTCTGCCGTGCTATTTCAGCCTGATTACGTAATTTTGTTGCCAGGCTGCTGGTAATGATCGCCACCAGTAAAAAGATTAAAAAACTTAATAAATAACGCAAGTCATCAACAGTTATACTTAAGACAGGAGGCACAAAGAAAACATCAAAAGCCAGCACTCCGATTAAGGAGGCAAAAATGGAAGGTCCCTGTCCCCAGTATGTGGCACTGAATAAAACAGGCAGCAAATAGAGTAACGCAATATTTATCAAATCAAATATCGGATTCAAAAACATATTAATGATTGTAATAGCCCCTATGAGCAGCAATGTCCCCAGATATTTCAAATAATTCACCTTAGAAGAAGGCTGCGGTTTTCTAACTTTCCTGGCCTTTTTAATATTTTGACCCGGTATTACGTGTACACTGACACCTTTACTCCCCAGTATAATACTGTCTACGACCGACCCCTTCCACCAATTCTTTAAAGACCTGCCCAGGGGTTTGCCCACAACGATCTGGGTGATATTTCTTTTATGGGCCAGATCAATTATTTCCTTAGCCACATTATCGCTTTTAAGAGTAACTACTTCCGCTCCCAGTTCTTCAGCCAGCCTTAAATTATTGTTGAGTTGTTCTCTGTCTGTCTCTTTATTAGGAAATGGATGGGAAGGTTCTACGTAAACCGCTGTCCATTCTGCTTTTAATCCCGTTGCCATTCTCCGGGCAGTTCTAATGACTTGTAAAGAAAAAGGACTGGGACTGATACATGCTAATATTTTTTCGCCTGCCGGCCAGGGCCCTTCAATCTCATGACTTTTCATATATTCATCAATTTGCCGGTCTACCCTCTGGGCAGTAAACCTTAAGGCCAGTTCCCGCAAGGCATTTATATTGCCGGGACGGAAAAACTTATTCATATCCTCTTTCGTCAACGAAGGAATATGGACTTTCCCGTCCCGAACCCTTTGCATCAACTCCTCGGAGGAGATATCTATCAGCTTGATCTGATCTGCAGATTCAAGAAATTTATCGGGGATTTTTTCCGTTACCCTGTACTCGGTAATTTTCGCGATAATATCATTTAAACTTTCCACATTTTGAATATTAAGTGTTGTGAAAACGTTTATTCCCTGCTCCAATATCTCGTTAACATCCTGATAGCGGTATTTATGGCAGGACCCCGGCGGATTGACCTGCGATAAATTATCGACTAACACCAGCTGGGGTTTTCTTTCTATTACTCCTTCAACATTTAATTCCCCCTGCATTTTACCATCTACATCTAAGTAACGCAGAGGAATAACCGGTATTCTCTGTCCCTGCTGCCAAACAGATAAATCCTCCGGAAAAGCAAGGCAGGCTATTACGGCATCAACACCCTGCTGTTTTTTTTCCAGGCCGGCTTCCAGCATAGCGTAAGTTTTCCCTACCCCGTGGGCGGCCCCTAAGAATATCGTCAGTTTTCCCCGTTCTTTTCTGGAATAGCCCATTTAAAACAACCTCACTGTACAGAGCTTTTGGTCACATAATCATTATAGCTTATTTGTTTAACATTACCTATTAATTAACCTCTTCGCGCCGGGCAGGAAATATCCTCATAATAAAACTGCATACTTATAGGCGAAACACCTACAAGTATGCAGCATATAAAAAAGGGGGGCTGTATGACTTTGGTTACTAAATCATTAATAATTTGGTGAGAACGGCTGCTGTGCTTCCTAAAAGGCCCCCCACCAAAACGTCGGAGGGATAGTGCTGACCCAGGTAAATGCGGGAAATGCCTACTAAAAGAGCACAAGAAATAAGTAAAAAAGTAAGGTAAGGGTAAGCCAATGCATAACTAACAGCTAAAGAAAAACTCGCCGTTGTATGTCCCGAAGGGAAGGCATAATCCTTAAAGAGTTTAGCTCCCGTATACGTATCCGGGATCTCCTGGTAAGGACGGCGACGCTCAAAAATTCTTTTTAAGAAGAATCCTCCGATAAAACTTAATGTTAAGGCAATTGCTCCCAGCATAGCGGTATTTTTTAAAGTGCCTTTCCCCCAGAGCATGAGAAACAACGAAACTGCTACTGTAAAAGGGGCCCCGCCTAAATTTGTACTTAGCTCCATAAAACGATCCAAGACATTACACCGCAGCTTATGATTAATCATGTATAATAAGCTACGGTCACCAATCCTTAATAGAAGAACTAGATTCTGCACGGACAACACCTCCGGTCAATTTATGATGCCTTAGGAATTCGCGGTGCGTTCTTAAAACTTATGCTGTTTCTTTGAAAAGATTATCATTTACTTGATCCAATATATAAGAGCTGACATTCCGGCATACCTCTAAGGAATAAAGAATGTCCACAACTACCGAGGGATTTTCTTGTAAATAGTTTTCATACTTCTCTTTAATATATGCTTCCACATTTAATAGTTCTATCTGGGGCTGCTGTTCATTTTTACTGGCAATTAATACTTTATGGAGCAGGGATTCATACTGGAAATGCTCCCAAAGATTATTTAACAGCCGCTCACAGTTATGAGCTTTACAAAAAAAGTCTGCCAGGTAATGACTGATTATCCCCATCTTATAGCTGATTAAATTGATATCGGTAATTCCTTCTAAATATGCAATCTCTTCTATGACATAGGGAAACGCATACCGGAATTCATGTTTGCGCTTTTTATGCTGGTACAAGATATCGGGCGCGACACTACCTACATAAAAATGATTATGATTAAATTTTTTTTCCAGTTTTTTGCTGATCCTTTTGGCTATGAATATGTGTGACTGAATTATCAAATTAAATCATCTCCAATATTACTAATCCATCTCCTGTTTCTACTATAAAACATCTAGGTTAATGAATTGTTACCTTAAAATAAAAATAAGGTAAATATTACCCCTAACCCCTGTGGACAAAGTAACAACTGGTTTCTTCCTGTTTACAGCGTTCTTTTACCTCCGACACTTTTTCCGTCAATTGGATAACATTAGCAAAGGTATTTTTCTCAGATATTACTACTGCCAGAGATATGGTAATTAAAGGAAATCTATGCAGGTTGCCCTGACGGCTTTTGGCCAGAATATAGCCGCTTTTTTTATCATGTTCGGAATAGAAACCCGTTTTTTTCTTTTCGAAATCTTCAATTATATTTTCACAAAACATAGCCGCTTTTTCTTTCGGAATAATTACTAAAAAATCATCACCCCCGATATGACCTAGAAAGGAATCGTTGCAGCCAAGGGAGGCCAGTCTCAGGGCAAGAACGGAGGCTGTTGACAGTAGTACCTGATCACCATTTTCAAAGCCGTAAACATCATTATAAGCTTTGAAGTTATCCAAATCGACATAGATTACCGCATCAGAATCCGAGCCGATCGCTTTTTTTAATCTCTCTTCAATCACCAGGTTGCCCGGCAAACCTGTCAGGGGATTGGCATGCTTGGCGATATTCAATTCCAGTTGGGTGGTATTGATCAACAAATCTTTAATTGTTGTGATACCAAAATATTTCCCCTCTCTGGTAATAATGACATAATCATAGAGATTATCTTCTTTCCGGGTCACACTAATTCGTGAAACCTGATCGAGAGGTGTATAGTAATCCAGGATGAGGGGGCGGGAGTCTTTAATCAGATTAATAGGCCGGGATTTATACAACGCATATCCGTACTGGCTGGCTAAAAAAGCATAAAACTTATTGCGCATAATTAAACCAACAGGTTTATTATCCTTTTCTACTACAGGCACACCATAAATGGATGAATTACTTCTAAAGATAATATCCACTTCCTGTCCTGTTGCACGGGGAGAAATCGGCATTTCAAATCTAGCTATTTCCCCCACCGGAAGGGTGGAAGGCGAGCTAAAATATAATCTTCTGCGGGATTCATTTTTGCCTAAAATAACTGCTTTAGCTTCAGGGGAAATACTCAAAAACCCCTCCGAAGGTCTCTGAATATAATAACCTTGTCCATAGTCAATGCCTATATCTACCAAGGCCTTAAGTTCGTCTTCCGTTTCAATCCCTTCGGCAATAATACTCATGTTTGTCATTAAGGCAAATTTTTGAAAGGTTTCGAGAAGAGTCCGCTTTAAATAATCTTTATCCACATCCCGGATTAAATCCATATCTATCTTGATATATTTAGGGCAGGTTTCTGCTAACATCTTCAGCCCGGAATAACCTGAACCGGTATCATCAATAGCGATGTTATATCCCTGATCGATATAATTAGACAGTACTTTGCGGAAAACTTTAAAGTCGGAAATAGCGGTTTTTTCTGTAATTTCAAAAATAATACTCTTAGGATTAATATTATACTGCCGGAGGAAATCAAGGGTGAAACCTTTCCGAAACTTTTCATCGTTTATGATATGGGGGTCAACATTTAAAAAGAGCTTAAATCCATTTAAGCAATTTTTGGACCGTTCCAAGGCCTTTTTACGGCATAAAAGCTCCAATTCCCAAACCATGCCGTTTTCCATTGCAATATTAAAAAGCTGCACCGGAGATTCTAGTTCGGATCCGCGGGGTCCCCGGCTCAAAGCCTCATAACCCAGGATATTGCCGTCTTTTAAAGTCACAATGGGCTGAAATACTGTGCGAATATTTTCTTGAGCAATTATTTCTTGTAGTTGTTCCAGAGCATTTACATTATTAGACTCTTCTGCCATCATGGCCCGCTCCCTTCAACAACTTAATTCTCCAAAAATCATCGTAGTTTACGTCCTTTGTAATAACTGCAAAATCACCCTGCTATCCGCAGGTATTTGGACAGTGACTAAAATACACCTTGTCAGCTCCCTAAGTAACAAGGTGTCCTTTTACCCATAATTTTTTATATGATCCTTTCTCCCGCTTCCTCGGCTTTATTCTCCGAATCTTTTACCGGCTTGCTTGCACTATCTTCTTCCGGCCCGTCCTCCTCAGTTATTTCTCCCTGGTCCGTCAGGTCTTCCGCCGGGTTATTTTCTTCTGTTACTTCCTCTTGACCTGCCGGATACTTTTCCGGTTTATTTCCGCCCGCTTCTACTTTAAAATGACCGGTCAGCAGTTCCAGGCTCTTACTGATCTCATCCAGCTTTGCCGCCGTATGATTAAGCTGATTATTGACATCTTGCTGCTTAAGGGTAAATTCCGTAACTGTTTCTATCCCCGCAGACGTTGTTTCAGCCGTATCATTTACGACGATTAAAGCATTTTCCACTCTTTCATTACTATTAAGGACTAAATCTACTCCTTCCAGGACTTGTAATAAATCGGCATCATTTTGTTTGGTATAATCCAATACATTATTAAAAGCGCTTTCTGCTTCTTTAATTACCGAGTTACTTTTCGCCGAGACTGCAAGGGCCTGTTCACTTATTTGCACCACTTCCCGAATATCCTTTTGCACGGTACGCACTACTTTACTTATTGCTTCACCTGCATGATTAGACTGCTCTGCCAGTTTCCGCACTTCGGCAGCTACAACCGTAAACCCCCGGCCCTGTTCTCCTGCTCTGGCAGCCTCAATACTGGCATTTAAAGCAAGCAACTGGGTTTGTCCTGCAATTGAGGTTATCGTTTCAACTATTGTATTTATCTCCTGAGACCTCTTTTCTAATCCTTGGATCATGCTGTTTGTTTTTAACACAAAGTCCCGGACAATATTAGTATTTTGCACTAAATTCACTAAAGAAACTTGTCCCTCTTGCACACTTTCCACCAGTTTTTTACTGCTATTAACCGTTGCCTTCACCTGCAGGTTAATCCCTTCAATGATCTCTGCTACCCGGGACATGCTTGCGGCAGACTCTTGCGTAGAAGCAACCTGCTGCCGGGCTCCCTCCCTGACCTGATCTATGATTAAATTGACCTCTTCACTTCTTTTGTTAAGTTCTTCGGTATTTTCCAGTAAAGCTTTGCTGGCCTGGCCCAAATCAGAAATCGTTGCTTTTACTTCTGCGACGACCCGGTAGTTCTTATCCAGCATTTCGTTAAACTGCGCGGAAAGCTTAGCTACTTCCGGTCCTGTCCTTCCTATTTCAGCCCGGACCAGCAAATTACCCTGAGCCGCTTCCTCCAGTATCCTCCCCAGAGCTCTGATGGGACGAACGACACTCCGGGATGCAATACCGGAAATGACAAATACCGCTATAAAAGTAAAGGCACAAATCGTAAATAAAATATTTCTAAGCTTCGTAATGGGCGCCAGATATTGATAGGTAGGAACTCCCAGGGCATATACCCACCTGGTTTCAGCAATATAATTTGTGGCAAATGTATAATTAACCCCGTCTATGGTTAATTTGTGAACAATATCTTTACCTTCCCAGATGCTCCGGGCATCTTCAGCAGGAATTTCTGCAAAATCCGCATCGATCAGAACAGTCTCACTATTTTTATCTATGATGACAATTTGGGGATCATATTCCAAAGCACGCATATCTCTCTTTTGATTACTAATCATAAAGCGAAACTGCCGGTCAAAATCATTAGAGTTCTGCAAAGCCCAGATAATCACGATCTTTTCTTTGACCATATTTAGATTTGTATATAAGGTGTTGGTTAAAATCTTTGCATAATCTTGTTTAACAACATGATAAGTGGCAACACTGATTAAGGTTAAAGATACCGCTAGCAGCAATCCCACCAAAATAATAATTTTTGCATTCAAGCTAAGTCTTGCCCTAATGTTCTTCACATTAACCCAACTTTCCTCAATTTTTATACTGGTAGACATTTCCTATCTTAGCTTTTATCAATTAATTTTCCCTTATCAATTATGTTAAATGTTTGTAAAATATTTTGAGATTGCCAATCCCACAGCCGGTTATTACAGTTCCGCAGGTAATTTTTAAGCGTAATCTAAAATCACCATAATTGGATTGCAATAATGTCATACTATAGATATCATGGTATTACATTCATTGAAATATTGAGGAGATTAAAATGACGACTTCTTTTCGTAAATTAAAGCTAACCGCTAATTTAATAGCGGGCTTAAAAAAACAAGGTATCGATACACCTACTGCTGTTCAGGCCGAAGTGATCCCCTATGCTTTGCAAAATAGGGATTTAATCGGGCAGTCCCGGACCGGCAGCGGCAAAACACTGGCCTATTTACTGCCTGTATTTCAGAATATAGACAGGGAAAAAAAAGAAATGCAAGCCGTAATCTTGGCGCCCACCTATGAGCTGGTCATGCAAATAGAGCGGCAAATCAAGATTCTAGCCCAAAATTCAGAAGTCCCCGTGACCTCAACGGCCATAATCGGGGAAGTTAAGATAACAAGACAAGTGGAGAAATTGAAAGAAAAACCCCATATTATCGTAGGTTCTCCGGGGAGAGTATTAGAACTCATCAAGAAGAGGAAAATAAGTGCTCATACCATTAAAACTATTGTGATCGACGAAGGCGATAAAATGTTAGCGGAAACTAATCTGGAAAAAGTGAAAAATATTATCAAGGCGACCCTCAAGGAGAGACAGATCATGATATTTTCCGCCACGATCACACCAGGCACCTTAACGACCGCCCTGGAATTATTAACAAACCCTCAGATAATCAGCATTGACCATAGAGAGATGCGGGTTAATCAAAATATCAGCCATCTATGTTTTATCACAGAACGCAGGGAAAAAATTGCTTTACTGCGCAAGCTGATTGCAGCAATAAATCCTGAAAGAGCACTGATTTTTATCAATAAAGGTGATGAGGTACAGATAACGGCGTCCAAACTCCGGTATCATCATTTAAAAGCAGGGGAAATTCACGGAACCATGCCTAAGGAAGAAAGAAAAAATGCTTTAGCCGAATTCCGCAGGGGAAAGATTCAGCTTTTAGTAGCATCGGACCTGGCGGCCCGGGGACTGCATATACCGGATGTCGGCCATATAATCAATCTAGATTTGCCGCAAGACAGCGGGGAATATTTACACAGAGCCGGCAGGACAGGCAGGATGAATAAGCCGGGAACGGTCATATCCATCATAACGGAAAAAGAGTCGGCCCTGATCAAGAAGTATGAGAAAGACTTAAAAATCACCATTGAAGAAATGGGAATCTCCCGGGGCGTGATCAGAAAGAAAAATAAAGCACGTTAAACCTTTGCCGCTTTTTCAGTACTCTGTCCTCATCGTAAAAGACAGGGCAAAACTATCCCGCCCAAACCGTACGGGCAGTTTCCTGGGAAATATCTAACCGTTCAGGCGCATAAATTTCTCGTTAACTCTAAATAATAACGGTGAGGTGAGATTTAAATATGGAAAAAATTCAAACCGGCTATAAATACTTGTTTTGGTTTTTAGGCCTTTTAGCCGTTCTCTATTTCTTAGCCCGCTACATAATCCCTTTAATTTGGCACTTAGTCGGCTAATTTGCACTAACCATCAGGGTTAGTGCTTTTACATTCCTGTTTCTTCACCGGACAATTCAACCTGTTTTTCTTGTCCCCATCCGGAAATACCATACTGCTCCACCGGCAATGATAAACAATACCGCACAACCGTAAAAGGGACTGGCTGTGCCCCAATTCTCCCCTAGAAAGCCTCCGATCAAAGGACCGATAACAGAACCTAAAGCAGTAAGCCCGTTTAAAGCGCCAAAAACCCTGCCCCGTATTTCTTCCGAAGTATTTTGGGCTATGAGAACATTGCTGCTGACATTTACCGCCGCATTGGCAAATCCGAAAAGAAATCTGGCCAGAATTAAGATCATGACCGAATAGGTGGCACCTTGTCCGATGCTGAAAACCGCACACATCATTAAACCCCAGAATAAGATGCTGAGATAATTTGCCCCCTTGATCTTAGAGATTAAAGGAGATCCCATAGCCAGGGATATGCCCATGATGGAAAAAACAATTCCGGTTATAAAGTCAACATCTGTTTCAACCAATTGGCCGATCCTAATAGGCAGGATCGGTTGAATCATATACAGAGTAGTCTGCAGAACCACCAAAGCTAAAAAATATACCGTCAGTGACCTGTTACCCAGGATATTTTTCAATTCCCGCCAGATAATCGTCCTGGTCTGCTGTTGTAAAATGTTTTCCTTGGTCCCGAAAACGGCAAGCAAAGTGGCAAGACCTAACAAACCTGCCGAAACAAAAAAAGTCATCCTGATATTTAAATAGTGAACAAGACTGCCTCCGATAAAGGGTCCCATGATCGAACCTAAGGCAATAAAAGTGTTCAGCATTCCTAACGCATAACCGATTTCAAATTCAGGGGTATTGGTGGCGACCAGCATTACCGCCGCCGGAATAAAACCGGCCAATAGTCCGTTAAACCCTCTTAAGAATAGAAACTGCCAATGATTTTGCGCTATTCCCATTAAAATATAGGAAAGGGCAATGCCGGCCCCCGAACGGATAAACATATTCCTTTTGCCGTGTCTGTCGGCAAAAGAGCCCCAGATCGGTGCCATCACCGCATATGTTAGAAAATTCACCGAAACCATGATCCCGGACCACACAGAAACATTATCCGTTACGCCCAGTTGCTGAATGTAACTGGGCACGAAAGGGAAAGTCAGGGTAAAAGCTACATTAGCAATAAATACCGCTGCCGATAGAAACCAGAGATTTCTTTTCCAGTACAAGATAAATCCTCCTAGTTAAACATTATGTTAATTATAGTAGGAGCATATTAATTAAGCCACAGCCATATTCCAGCCTTTTCGCCCCATTTCTGCACAAAAAGCCGGTAAACCTAATTCTACTCCTCTTCTTATAACCACAAAAGAAAAACCGGCTATGCCGGTTATGTCAGACTTCCGCTAGGATCAGCAGTACTGCAGTTCAAGAAAGGCGTTTATTCTTCAGAGCCATGTTCCGGACTTTAACACTTTATCCGACCGGCAGATTAACAATTTTTAAAAGTTAAAAAAGGTCTTAAGGAAAAATCCTTAAGACCCGATCGCCTGTTATAAGCCTAATGCCTCATCAGCGGAAAGATATTCCAGGCCCAAACTTTCGGCTACCGCCTGATAAGTCACAAATCCATTCGCTACATTCACGCCTAACTTTAAGGCATGATTTTCTTTTACGGCCTTCAGGGCGCCTTGATCCGCCAACTGTAAGGCAAAAGGTAATGTTGCATTTGTTAAAGCGAAGGTAGATGTACGGGGCACCGCGCCAGGCATATTGGCTACGGAATAGTGTATAACCCCATGCTTCTCAAACACCGGATCACTATGGGTCGTAACCCGGTCAATGGTAGCAATGGAGCCGCCCTGGTCAATTGCTACGTCTACAATTACCGAACCCGGCTTCATTTCTTTCACCATTTCTTCAGTTACTAGATGAGGAGCTTTGGCCCCCGGAATAAGGACCGCACCGACGAGAAGATCTGCTTCCTTAACGGCTTGCGCGATATTAAAGCTGTTGGACATAAGTGTCTTTATTTTGGTGCCGAAAATATCATCCAAATAACGCATCCGGTCAATACTTTTCTCAATTATTGTGACATCTGCTCCCATGCCCACCGCTTTTTTCGCCGCATTTGTACCAACGATGCCCCCGCCTATAATGACTACTTTAGCCGGAGCCACCCCGGGAACTCCTCCCAGAAGGATGCCTTTGCCTCCCTTAGGTTTTTCTAAGTACTGGGCGCCAACCTGAATGGACATTCTCCCTGCAACTTCACTCATGGGACTAAGTAACGGCAGACTGCCGTTTGCCAGCTGTACGGTTTCATAAGCAATGGACAGAACTTTCTTTTCCATTAAAGCTTTCGTAAGCTCCGGCTCAGGAGCAAGATGAAGATAGGTGAATAAAATCAATTCTTCCCTAAAACATTGATATTCTACGGGAAGAGGCTCTTTCACTTTCATGATCATATCTGCCTGGGCCCACACATCTGAAGCTTTGGCAATTATTTTTGCCCCGGCTTTAAGATACTCGTCATTGGTAATGCCGCTTCCCGCTCCGGCATTCTCCTCCACAATAACCCCGTGTCCGGCTTTAACGAAGGCAACGACCCCTGCCGGTGTGATGGCTACACGGTTTTCATTATTTTTAATCTCTTTCGGTACACCAACGATCATGTAATAACCCCCTCAAAAATTCCTTCAAAGTTTTCTCTGCATTGTCCTTGGTAATTTCATTATAATGCAAAGGGCTTTACATTTCTTTGTGGGTAAATCTGAAAATAATGAAAGGCCTTTGTGTTTTTCTACAAAGACCTTTGTTCCTTTAATTTATTCATTTTTAAATCAATTACCACGGTCATTTTTTGATTGGCATCCTTGAGGTTAATTTCACCAATTTCACTGATCCGCTTTAACCTGTAATTTAAAGTATTGGCATGCACATGGAGAATCTCAGCGGTATCATGAATGCTGCAATCATTTTCCAAATAAACTTCTAAAGTTTCTAAAAGCTCCGTTTTATGCTTTTGATCATAATCAATAATATTTCTTATGGCCTGATTTTCAAATAAATCCCCTTTTCTCTGTTCTAAGAGTACAGGCAGGAATCTATAGATGCCCAGGTCCTGATAGGTATAAATGTTTTTTGTTTCCCGGGAAAAGTACCCTTTCATTTCCAAAACGGCTAAAGCCTCCTGATAACTTTGCGCAATTTGTTGACAGGTGTTATTAAGGGTGCCGCATCCCCCGGCTATACCTGTCACTTGAAAGCGCTCCTGCATCTGAGCGATGAAAGTTTTACAAAACTTATTAATATCCCTCAGGGACACTTCCGCAGTTTGAGAAGAACCAAGTAAAATTAAATGATTACGGCTAATGGTACTAAACACGATTTTAATCCTCTGGGTGGTCTTTAACACATAATAAATACTTTTTTCTAATTTCAGATCTATTTTTTCCGGAAATTTAAAAACGATTACGGAACTGGTTTGCGGCATAAGTATATTTAGTATTTCAAATTTTCTCACAATTTCCTCTTCAGTTTTAAAATGGGAAGTTAATAATTGCCAGAAGAATTCCTGGCGCCCTTCATCCTTTGCTTTTTTCTTCAATTGTATATTAATCAGGTAATTCTTGACGCTCCGGGCCGCTAACATTAAGTTCGCTAAATCCGTCTCCTGTAAAACATAATCCATTTCGTGAACCCAGATAAAACCTAAAGTTTCCTGGTTTTTGCGCACGGAAACCGCAACCCTGTTGCCCAGGCCGACATCTTCTATCGCTTTGATACGTAAAGGCTCATCATTATTTAGCAGATAGGGAATGACGCCTTCCCGCCAAAGACTGTTGATAACCTTTTCAGGTACTCTTCTTCCAATAATTGTTGCAATCCTTGCCGGATCGGTGCGTTCATCATGGGCACTATATGCTAATAATCTATGATTTGCATCCTCAATGGTTACGGGGCACTTTAATATTTGACTGATCCGTTCAGCTAAGCTATCTAATCCCATGATGCCCTTAAAAGGGTCATTTTCCGGTAAATAAATCCCCATACTCCTACTCCCCACCATTCATCCCTTTGCGTTAATTTTATCCGAAGGAGCCGGATAGTTCTACAAAATTTTATAAAGATTACAAAAACCCCTTAGATCCTCAACCGTTGTTCGTCAGGTCTAACCCTAACTACCGGCTCTAACAAATTATAGTCTTACCATAAAAAAACAGGCGCCAGTTAACGAACTAACGCCTGCCGGGCTATTTTATCTCGATTGCCAGCCAGGTACTGTCGTCTCTGGAGTCGGACAGGCTTAAAAGCATGTTTTCCAGAAAACGTTTTTGGTGGTTTATGGTCTTATATTTTGTAAACTGCTCCATTTTGTCCCGATCATTAAAAATTTGTTCAAAACCGTCGGTATAGAAGTAAAACCGGTCCCCTTTCGTAAATGAAAATGTCTTATATTCAAAAAGATTCATATCCAGCATCCCCAGAAAAGGCCCTTTGATTATTTCTTCCAGACAATACATACCCTTAGAGTAATGGATAATACTATTAATACCTGCTCCTACGATTTTGACTTCCTGCTTCTTAAAGTTAAAGCTAAAACAACACGCTGCGACATATTCCTCCCCCAAATATTCCGAGGCTTCTTTATTCAGCTCGCTGACGATCTCCAAAGAGTCGGAGCTAAGGGAGGCAATATCATAAAAAAGCACTTTTACGGCGGAATTGGACAAAGCGGCGGAAATTCCTTTACCGCTCACGTCACCAAGCAATCCCACCACTTCATGCTCATTGCATTTAAAAAAGTGAAAAAAATCCCCGCTTACCATCCGGTCTGCCGGACTGTAAATTATCTCCAAGGCTGCCCGATCAGCTAAAGGAAACCTGGTATCTAACCGCTGCCTTTGAATGATTGCCGCTCTTTCCAACTGCTTTTTCCGTTCCGTAATATCCCTCATCACAAACTGAATTGCCGGTTTTCCTTGATAATTAAAAGGAGCAGCCGCTACTTCCACATCAATGATTTTCCCATCTGCCCTGACAAGTTTATAATCTTCTAAGGAAGTAGTTGCACCTTCCAACATAACCTTTTTCATCTGTTCTTTAACCAGCTGGGAATAATCTTTATGAATAAAATTCAAGATATTTTTACCGATAATCTCCGCAGAAGATTCAGCTCCCAACAAACTGGCCAGCTTATTATTAATAATTAATATCCGGCCTTTCCTCAAGACACCGGCCCCGTCCGGGGACAAATCAAATAAATTGCGGTAGCGCTCTTCGCTTCTTTTTATATTATCCTGGGCCTTTCTCTGCTGAGTAATATCCCGCAGCTGCTCAACAATTAAAATGACCTCCCCGTTCTGGTCAAAAATAGGGTTATACCGGCAATCCATATAGCGGTCTATTTCCGGAATATATCTTTCAATTATTTCCATTTCCCTGGAATTTAGCACCTTTAATATGCCGCACTGCTGACAGTGGGCAGCCCTGCCCAGCATCTGAAAACATTTTTTCCCTTGAACACCCTCCCGGGAAGTATTAAAAAAATTGTATCCCTCCTGATTATAAAAAACAACGGAATGATCAGGCCTATGAACCCCGATAATATCCGGAATCCCCGCTAATACCCCTTCTAAAAGAATTAAATTTTCCAGGGCTTCCTCCCTGGCTTTAACCTGCTCAGAAATATCAATGATTATCGAATAAAGCAGTTGTTGGCCTTTCATTCTAATGGGACCGCTAAAGACATCCACCGCCTTGACACCGTCAGCGGTTACATGCTGAAAGTTAAAATAATTCTGCGCTTTTTTTTCAGCATTCTCCATTTGCTTAAATACTTCATCTTCCGCCAGGGTATTAAAATCGGTAATTTTCTTAGCCTTTATTTCTTCTGCGCTGTAACCGTAAAACTGACAGGCTTTTAAGTTTGCTTCCACGATCCTCCCCTTCCGGGGTTCTATCAAAAGCATTACGATGTGATTATTATCAAAGAGAGATTGAAAACATTCTTCACTTTCAGTAAGTCTATCGTTGAGCCGGATATTTTCCTCAAGCAACTCAGGCATTGCTAATTCCTGGGTTTTTAAAACATATTCCGCCATAATTACACCCACTCTAATAAGATATTTTCAGTAAAATTTTAGACACTTTACGGGAATATCCTCTAAAAATTTAAAGGAATTATTATTTTTCGTGATAAACATTTCTCAATTTTTAAAATTATTGTAGAATAGAACTATTAACAAGAATATACGGAGTTGTTTTTTCTGTACGATGGATTACCATAACCAGACTAGAGCAGCTCTGTTCTCCATCCGACAAAAAAGAGGCTAATTTTTTTAAATATCTACCATACCGGAATTTAAGCTCTACTTCTTTTTAATTAAGAAATGATTATTTATAATGGGGTGGCCATGTGAGTATTGGAAAGATAAATCGTAAAGCATCTACTTTAAGGGAACAGGCTTATGACATTATCAAAACTGCGATCATGTCCGGTACATTAAAACCGGGTGAGGCTTTAGTTGAAGAACAGCTTGCTAAAGATTTAGGCTTAAGCCGGACTCCTTTACGGGAAGCCCTTGTTCTTTTAGAACATGACCAATATATTGAAATGATTCCTTATAAAGGGACTTTTGTCACAAAACTTACCAATGAAGAAGTCAAAGAGATTTTTCAGATCAGGGAACTCTTAGAACCTGAGGCTGTTTGTCTGGCTCTGCAGCACATCACGGAACAGGAAATAGAGGAGTTAAAAGAGTTTTTTAATAAATCACGGGTTAAAGTAGCCAGGGGTGATTTGGACACTTTTTTAGCCAGTAATAAATTAATCCATGACAAATTGTTGGAATATGGCGAGAACGAAACATTAAGAAGACTAATCATCAGTTATATCGAAAAAATCCAGCGTTATCAAGTAATGATTAATGCCTGGGAAGGCTCTGCCAATATCATGGATGAGTTTGAAGAACATTGCACGCTGATTGATGCTTTGTACAAAAAAGAGCAAAACGAAATAAGATCCTTAATGATTTCCCATTTGCGTAATTGTTGTAAGCGAATGATCAGCCAGCTGGAAAAAAACAACAATCATATCATTTGATTTTCGAGGTCAGAGCGGTATCTGCCGTTAAATTACCGTACCTCATTTCAGGTGGAAATTACTCTTATAAGCGTATGTATAGGGCTTATCGGCAATAGCAATTACATTATGATCCCCGTTGGCTGCGGCATGCTCAAGAATATTGCAGATAATTTCCTCCTGCCCCTCTACATTCAATTCCCGGGCCAGTTCTTCGATCGAAAGCTGCCGGTCTGCATTAGCCTTTAAAAAATTAAAAATCTTCTTTTGCAGTTCAACAGCCAGCCGTGCTCCCTTTTTACCTGCTTCCACGGCAGGCTGATGATAAGCATTTATATTCACTAAAAAGCCGTAATAGCCTACGGCCCGCTCAAAAAGAGCGATTAATACTCCCACGGTAAAGGGATTTACTTCTTTTACGGTAATCGTTACGGATTCTTTTCCTTTCTCCGTTAAGGCCCGTTTTGTTGCGTGTAAAAAGGCATTAAGATAATCTCCGCTGGTAACGGAATCTTCTACTTCTACAGAGAACCCCTGCCGGTCTTTTAATATTTCAATAAAAACTGCGAAGATATTCCGGGGACCGTCCAGTATCTGCTGAAGATAAGAATGCTGATCGGTAGAACCCTTGTTGCCGAAAACAGCTAATCCCTGGTTTACCACCATATTATCCAGGTCTCTTTCTTTGCCCAGGGATTCCATAACCAGCTGCTGGAGGTATTTGCTAAAAAGCTGCAGCCGGTCCTTATAAGGGAGAATAACCATTGTTTTACCTCCCTGACCGCCGCTGGCATAATACCACATCAAAGCCAGCAATGCTGCGGGATTCGCAGAAACATCCCGGCTGCGGGTAAGCCGGTCACACTGTCCGGCTCCTTCCATCAGTTCATCAATAGCAATTCCCTGCAGAGCTGCAGTTAAAAGACCAACTGCCGAGGTCTCCGAAGTACGGCCGCCGACCCAATCCCACAGGGGAAATACTTCTAACCAGCCTTCTGCGGCGGCTGTCGTATGTAATTTACTGCCTTTCTGGGTGACAGCAACGGCATGTCTGGAAAAACTTAACCCGTTAGTTTTAAAAATATGCTGAGTTTCCAGCAAACTGTTCCGGGTTTCGATAGTGCCTCCGCTTTTAGAAATGACAATAACCAGTGTTTCCGAAAGAGTACCGGCAAGATCGTAAAAAATCCGGTCAAACCCTGCCGGGTCGGTATTATCCAGGCAGTAAAATTCCATTTTATCGGCCGGGGCCCTCAAAGCATCGGCCACAAACTGCGGCCCTAAGGCGGATCCGCCTATACCTAACAAGAGAATTTTTGTAAACTTATTCCCGGTAAAAGATTTAATATTACCCTCATGAATTTGCCGGGCAAAATCTTTAATTTTAGCAACGGTGCCTCTAATTTCTGCGGTAAGGGACGGTTCCGGTGCCAGCTCAGGGTCCCTTAACCAGTAATGCCCGACCCTGCGCCCTTCATCAGGATTTTGCACGGCCCCCTGCTCCAATTTCTCCATTTCCGAAAACATCTGCTCTATTTTTCCGGCCATGGCAGTAAAATAATCAGGAGAAAACATCATCCGGCTGATGTCAATTTTTAAACCCACTTCCGGCGTCCGGCAAAGATATCTTTTATACCTCTGCCAGGTCCAAGATACAGTCATTAATTATCTACCCTCTTTTTATTGATTTTTTAATAAAACTTTTCCTGTCAATGGTTCCAGACTTAAAGTTAAAATTCCATTTGCCGCAGAAATCCGCCCTTCCTGTAATAGGTCCTGCAGATCTCCTGCAGGCAACCACTGTTTAAAGTCCAGCGAAAAGGATATCCGCTCCTCACTATTACGGTTTAAAATTATAAATACCTGCTGTCCTTCAGAATAACGGGTGAAGGCCAAAATGTCCCCCTGGGCATAAAGCGTCTGCCAGCCGCCGTTTTGCAAAGCCTCATATTTATTGCGTAGGGCAATTATTTTTTTATACCACTGCAATAACTCTTCATTTTCATGGTTCCAGGGGTATGGTCCCCGGTTATAAGGATCGCCGTACCCTTCCAGGCCCACTTCATCCCCGTAATAGATACACGGAACCCCGGGAAAGGTCATCTGCAGCAAAGCAAGTAATTTAAGCCTTTTAACCCCTTTTAATTTCTGTTCGGGACTTAAACGATAATTTCTTTTTTGGGTTTCCGGCAGTTCATGGGCCGGTAGGGCCTCACCTAAAATAGTAAGAATCCTGGGGACATCATGACTGCCGATCAAGCTTAAATTACTGTAGAAGTTGGGACGGGGATAGTTTTCATAAAGACTCATCAAAGCTAAATAAGTATCATAGGCGTCAGAACCGCCCATGATATACTGAATAAAAATATTTCGCAGAGGATAGTTCATTACCCCATCCAGTTCCTGGCCCCAAAAATATTCCCGGAGCTTTTCATAACTTATCTTCCGGGAAGCATCCTCCCAAACTTCACCAATCAGCACCGACCGGGGATCAAATTTCTTCATTGTTTTCCGAAGCTTTTTAATAAATTCATCAGGAAGCTCATCAGCCACATCCAAACGCCATCCTTTAGCCCCCTGCTGCATCCAATATTTTATTACACTGTTCTCATTATAAATAATAAAATCCAAATAACTGGCTTCCAATTCATTTACATTGGGTAAAGAATCTATTCCCCACCAGCATTCATAAGTATGGGGATGTTCATTAAACCGGTACCACTTATAATAAGGGGACTCCTCACCCCGGCAGGCTCCCGGAGTCGGATATTTACCGTCCTTATCAAAATAAATACTGTCACTGCCGGTATGACTGAATACTCCGTCCAGGATAATAGATATGCCCAGTCGGCCTGCTTTGCGGCAAAGCTCTGCGAAATCCTCATTCGTACCAAACATAGCATCTATTTTCAGATAATCGGAAGTATCATATTTATGATTGCTGGAAGATTCAAAAATCGGATTCAGATATAAAATATTTATCCCCAGTTCCTGCAAATAAGGAAGCTTCTCCATGATACCCCTGAGATTTCCGCCAAAAAAATCCCACTGGATAATCCGGCCTTCTTCATCTTTAAGATAAAAAGGCGTATCATCCCAGCTGCCGTGCAGCAGACTTTTAGGTTTGGGATTTAAAAACTTTCCTGCCCCGCAGCTCTTATAAAAACGGTCTACGAAAATCTGATAGACGATACCCTCTTTAAACCAGCGGGGAGCAGCATTATTCTCCTGATAGACAGTTATTTGGTAAGCAGAAGGGCTTCTGTCATAAATTTTCCCGACGCCTCCGAGATTTTTTTCGTTATTTCCAAAAAAATAAGTAGTCTGATCTTTAACGACAATAAAATAATACCAAATCAAACCGGGTGACATGGGGCAATGAAGCTCCCCCTTATACATTACAGCCCCCCCATCTTGCTGCGCATAATCCAGGGTAAGTTCCTGCTCCTCTACGGCTGTTCCCCAAATCTTTAATAATACCTTCTCAATTTTATCTCCGGAGACTCTAAGGCGGAAATCTATCTTTTCCCCGCAGGTAACGGCCCCAAATGGCTTGCGGTATGCAAGATCGTGGGAATTAAAATAAATCCATTCATTTGCCATTAAGCATCATATCCTTTAACAAGTTTTCATACAGTCGTACATATTCTTGCGCTGAGGTTTTCCAACTAAATTCTCCTGTCACGGCATTCTTAAATATTTTATTCCATTCTGCCGGGTGATCAAAAAATCTTAGAGCCCTTTCTATGGTATACAAAAAATCATGAGCATTATAATTTGTAAAACTAAACCCATTACCTTCACCACTGGATTCATTATAGGACTGCACGGTATCTTTTAAACCACCTGTTTCCCTGACAATGGGTACACTGCCGTAACGCATGGCAATCAACTGCCCGATTCCACAGGGTTCAAACAAAGACGGCATTAAAAACAGATCGGAACCGGCATATATTTTCCGGGCTAAATCCTCTGCAAATTCAACCAATACCTTCAATTTACGGGGATACCTCCGACCCATCTTCAAAAACTGCCCTTCATAACAATTTTCCCCTGTTCCTAAAATAACGATTTGCAGGTCCTTAGCCATTAATTCTTCCAAAATCCGGCTTAGTAAATCCAACCCCTTCTGAGGAATCAAACGGGATATTAAAGCGAACAATGGTAAGTTTTCATCCTGAGGCAGCCCTAGTAATTTCTGCAGCATTACTTTGTTTTCCCGTTTTTTCTGTAAAGAACTGCGGTAATTAATAAATAACGCCTTATCGGTTAAAGGATTATAGATCTTGTAATCAATACCATTGATTATTCCCCGCAGTTTGTCATCATAAGCCTGTAAAAGACTGTCCAATCCTTCCCCGAAAAAAGGATCTTTGATCTCCTCGGCATATGTTTTACTTACCGTTGTTAAGGCATCGGAAAAAACTATTCCTGCTTTCATGAAATTTATATTTCCATGAAATTCTAAGGCTTCCGGGCTAAAATACCCGCTATCCAGTCCCAGCAAATCTCCTAGTATTTCCGGAGGAAAATTTCCTTGATATTTTAAATTATGGATCGTGAAGACTGTTGAAAT
Organism: Peptococcaceae bacterium; assembly: GCA_049366715.1. Lineage (GTDB taxonomy): Bacteria > Bacillota > Peptococcia > Peptococcales > BICA1-8 > JBMNCQ01. Next base: position 46,981 of record JBMNCQ010000022.1, read on the forward strand.
GTTATTATAGAAGGTATTCTCTTTCCGGAATTCCTTTAAATAAACATTTAAAATCCCTGTATGCCAGTCATGACAGTGAATAATCTGGGGACGAAAACCCATCCGGGGGAGACTTGCCAGAACAGCCTTAGAAAAAAAAGCAAACCGTTCCCCGTCATCATAAAAACCGTAAACACCATCCCGTTTATAATAGTATTCATTATCAATAAAAAAATAATTTATGCCTTGATATTGAAGAATTTTTAGACCACAATATTGTTTGCGCCAGCTTAAGGATACTTCGAACTCGTCCAGAAGAACCATTTGTTCCTTCAACGGATCCGGAATAATACTATACAAAGGGAGAATTACACCTACATTGCAATTTTCTTTTTGGAGAGCTCTGGGTAAGGACCCAATAACATCTCCCAGCCCTCCTGTCTTAATAAAAGGATACGCCTCGGCAGCCGCGAATAAAATATTCATTATGATTAACACCTCCTTCCCGTTATGGCGATAGGTCATGGCATTACGGGACACTGCCCTTCAGATTAACTGTAGCGCTTAACACAGCCGGCCTGGTTCCTGAGTTCAAATGACTGTTTTCTTGCCGATGACAATAGGATGATTCCGGTCACCCTTTAATACAACTCCTTTGCGGATGGTAACATCTTTATCCAGGATAACGTTCTCCAGTACAGCATTTTCACCAATAACACTTTTCTGCATAATTATGCTGTTGCTGATTTGTGTACCTCCGGCAACCGTAACACCCCGGAAAATCACACTATTTTCTATAGATCCTTTAATATTGCACCCTGTAGCAACTAAGACATTCCGGGTCCGGGCACCATTCTCATATTTGGCCGGAGGGCCATCCTTGGATTTGGTATAGATTGGTCCAAAACTAAAAAATAGCTCCCTCCATATTTCCGGTTTTAAGAGGTCCATATTACACCGGAAATAGTTTTCGATGGAGTTGATCTTGGCCAGATACCCCTTAAAAGGATATCCATAGATTTTTAATTCATCAATATTTTCTGCTAAAATCTCGGCCAGATCCCAGTTGCCGGAAGCTGAAGCAACATTAATAATGTCCATTAAAAGCTCCCGTTCCATGATAATCATTTCCATAGAGATATTTTCAAACTCGCCGCTGCCGGGATTATGATTAATTGCATTAACCCGGCCGTCAAAATCTAAACTTAAAAAGTCCAGGTTTTCCAAACAGCCTTTATTCCGTTCCTCTTTATAAATGAGGGTTAAATCTGCCCCCCGTTCCTTATGATAGGAGAAAGCACTTTTAAGATTAAAATTACATAACATATTCGATCCGGTGATAAAAACATACTGCTGCCTGGACCTTTGCAGATAATCAAAATTCGCATCTAAATCTTTTAAGTCAAACTTATTATGTTTCCTCAGGATATTCGGGCTGGCGGACGGGAGATAAAGGAGCCCCTCCGACTTCCTATCCAGACCCCATTCCTTGCCCTTTCCTAAATGGTCCAGCAAAGAGCGGAATTTATGTGAAGTAATCAGGCTTATATTTTTCATTCCGCAATTGACCATATTGGAGAGAATAAAATCAATTAAGCGGTATCTGCCGCCAAAGGGCACTGCAGACATACACCTGTTTTGCGTAATTTCCCCAAACAGATTCTCGCTTTTAGTATTCATGATAATTCCCATGGTATTATGCATATCACTTAACCCCTTGCTAACATATTTTGGTCTCCGACTGGTGCCAGCTGTTTATTACGGACCCTTTTTCAATTTTTATCCCCTCGGGAAATACGATCCCGTCCCCGATAACTGTAATGTCTGCAGCCTTGTTTACATTTACCCCGTTCACACCAATATAACAATAATCACTAATGACTGTCTTTTCTCCGATAATTGCTTTACTAATTATTGAATAATCGCCGATTTCAGCATTGGGCATTATGATACTATCCCTTATCCGGGCTTCTTGCCCGATATATACTCCGGGGAACAAAATTGAGTTTTCCACTTCCCCCAAAACCAGGCAGCCATCAGGTATGAGCGAGTTTCTAATCACTGCCTTCTCACCTAAATAATGGGGCGGCAGAATAGGAGGTTTAGAAAATAATTTTAAGCGGTCATCAAAAATGTCCAGCTGAGGACTTTCTTGCAACAGGTCCATATTGGCCTCATAATAGCTTTCAATTGTCCCCACATCCTTCCAATAACCCTGAAAGGAATAAGCATAGACATTTACCCCGCTCCGGAGGGTTTGCGGGATAACATTTTTACCAAAGTCGTTATCAGAATCCGGGTCCTGTTCATCCATTTCCAGATATTCCCTCAGGACAAGCCAGTCAAAAATATAAATGCCCATTGACGCTAAATTGCTTTTTGGCTGTTGAGGCTTTTCGGCAAATTCAATAACTCTGCCTTCCGTATCGGTATTCATAATTCCAAAACGGTTGGCTTCCGCAAAAGGGACCTGAATTACAGAAATTGTCACCTGAGCCTTTTTGGTTTTATGATAATCTAACATCAGCGAATAATCCATTTTATAAATATGATCGCCGGAAAGTACTAAGACATATTTAGGATTATAGTACTCCAGAAAATCCCTGTTTTGGTAAATAGCATTTGCCGTTCCCTTATACCACGTTCCTCCTTTTTCTCCTACAAAGGGAGGCAGCACAAAAACGCCGCCGTCTCTCACATCTAAATCCCAGGCACTGCCGATGCCTAGATAAGAGTTTAAAAGCAGAGGTTTGTACTGGGTTAAAACCCCTATGGTATCTATTCCGGAATTATTACAGTTACTCAGGGTAAAGTCTATCAGCCTGTATCTCCCGCCAAAGGGTACGGCAGGTTTGGCAATTTTTTTCGTCAAGGTACCCAGCCTGCTGCCCTGTCCACCTGCCAGAAGCATGGCAACACATTCTTTCTGTTGCATTCTAACCCCTCCTACATAATAAATCTTCATTTATTCCGATTTTCCAAAGATTTTGGGCATACTCTCCAACTGCCCGGTCACTGTAAAATCTACCCGATTCGGCGATATTCACGACAGCCATTTGTAACCACCGGTATTTGTCACGGTAACATTTGTCAACCCTGTCCTGAGCTTCCACATAAGCTGCAAAATCCTTAAGTACAAAAAATTCATCATTATTATTGATCAGCAAATTATAAATATCATGAAAATTTTCTTTATTAGCTGTAAAAAAACCCTGCTTTAGCTGAGTGATTATTTTAAACAGCCGGTGATCACTGTTATACTGCTCCCAGGAGCTGTAACCGCCCTGCAGATAATAATTGAATACTTCTTCAACCGTCAGACCAAAAATAAAAATATTTTCTTTACCCACGGCCCGGGCTATTTCTATATTGGCACCATCCATAGTACCGATAGTCAGGGCACCGTTCATCATAAATTTCATATTTCCGGTGCCGGAGGCTTCCTTGCTGGCCGTAGATATTTGTTCACTTAAATCCGTAGCCGGTATGATCATTTCCGCTAGAGAAACATTGTAATTTTCCAGGAAAAGGACTTTAATTTTCCCGCCGATGCTTTGATCATTGTTTATTTTTTCTGCAATAGTATTGATAAATTTAATCATCTCTTTAGCAAGTTTATATCCCGGCGCAGCCTTTCCCCCCAAAATAAAGGTTCGCGGTACGATATCCAGCTCCGGTTTTTCCACAAGCAGATTATAAAGATTTAAAATGTGAAAGGCATTTAACAACTGCCTTTTATAGCCATGAATCCTCTTCACCTGTACATCAAAAATAGAGTTCGGATCTACCTTGACCGCATATTTATCTTCAATATAGCCCGCGAGAACGGTTTTATTAGCTTTTCTCACCTGCTCCAGCTTATCTTTAAAAGCAGTGTCCCCGGCAAAATTCTTCAGCTTTAATAATTCAGCCGGGTCAGAAAGCCACCGGCTGCCGATTGTCTCCGAAATCAGCTCTGCCAGGGAAGGATTGGATTTTAATAAAAATCTCCGGTGAGATATACCATTAGTGATATTATGAAATTTTCCGGGATAATAATTATGGAAATCCTTCATCACATGTTTTTTAAGGATTTCTGTGTGTATTTCAGAAACACCGTTAACCTTTCTGCTGCCGACAACAGCCAAATTTGCCATTTTAACAACACCGGCGCTTAAAATAGCCAGAGAGTTTACCTGCTCTTGCTCAAAGGATAAGTGGTTCAGCAGCTCTCCGCGGAACCTTCTGTCTATTTCTTCAATAATTAGATAAATTCGGGGCAATAAACCTTTAAAAAGATCGATGGGCCATGTTTCCAGTGCTTCCGGCATTATCGTGTGATTGGTATAATAGATGGAGTTTATCGTAATATTCCAAGCTTCATCCCAGCTCATGCCTTCATCATCGATTAAAATCCGCATCAGCTCAGGAATACAGAGGGTAGGATGGGTGTCATTGATATGAATAACAATTCTTTCTGCAAAATTGTCCAGGGAACCGTTCTTTTTTTTATACCGCTTTACAATACTTTGCAGTCCTGCCGACACTAAAAAGTACTGTTGTTTAAGACGAAGCAGCTTTCCTTCCGGACTACTGTCGTCAGGGTACAGAATTTGCGTAATGGTTTCCACCGAGAATTTATACTCTACGGCTTTAATATAATCTCCTCGATTAAAAGTAGAAAGGTCAAAATCTTTATTAAAAGCTTCGGCACTCCAAAGCCGGAGAGTATTGATAGCGCCGTTTTGATAACCGGGTATAGGAATATCGTAGGGAACGGCCCGCACCCCTTCAAAATTTTCATGAATGAAAATCATCTTCCCATAAAAATCATCCATCCGGACATTACCGCCAAACCTGACTTCCACCGCTTTCTCCGTTTTTTTGATTTCCCAGGGATAGCCGTCCCGCAGCCAATTATCCGGAAGTTCCACTTGATAACCGTCCACTATTTTCTGTTTAAAAAGACCATAATTATACCTGATGCCGCAGCCATGTCCCAAAATACCTAAAGATGCCAGAGAATCTAGATAACAAGCCCCTAAACGGCCCAGCCCGCCGTTGCCGATTCCGGCATCAGGTTCTTCCTGCTCCAATTGCCGCAGCTCAATGCCCAGCTCCCTTAAGGCTTCCTCGGCAATCTCTTTAAGGCCCATACTAATTAAATTAGCGACTAAAAGTTTGCCCAGCAAAAACTCCATAGAAAAATAATAAACCTGCTTGCTGCTCTTTTCATCACACTTTTTGTTCGTTTCCAGCCAGGCTCTGATCATAATATCCCGTACTAAAATGGCTAAGGCTTTATATTTATCCTGTAAAGTCCCTTCCTCTATCCTTTTACCGGTAATCCACTCGAATTTTTCTATATAAAGTTTCTTAAACTGTTCCGCAGAAATTATCATTTATTCACCCTCTTCCTTTCTTTGTAAAAATATGACCGCTAAAGGAGGTATGGTCAATTCCAAGGAACATGACTGATTATGCCAGGATATTTTTTCAGTTTCCAGATCAAGGGAATTCTTTTGTCCCGAACCGCCATATACCTCATCATCGCTGTTAAACACCTCTTGAAAAATGCCTTCATCAGGAACACCCTGCCGAAAGTTTTGATAAGTAGCCGGGGTAAAATTACAAATTACAACTACTGATTCTTGCTTCTTTTTACCGTATCTTATAAAGCTGACAATACTCTGCTCGGAGTTATCCGCATCCAGCCATTTAAAACCGTCCCAGTCGTGATCCTCTTCCCATAAGGCGGATATCTTTAAATACAACCGGTTTAATTCCCGGCAAAAACGATGAAATTTCTGATGCATGGCAAATTTTTGCAACAAACCCCATTCTAAAGCTTCATAAAACCGCCATTCGATAAACTGGGCAAATTCACTGCCCATAAAAAAAAGTTTTTTCCCCGGATGGGCTATCATATAACTAAAGAGCAGCCTTAAATTAGCGAATTTCCGCCAGTAATCCCCGGGCATTTTTTCTATTAGAGATTTTTTTCCGTGAACCATTTCATCATGGGATAAGGGCAGAATGAAGTTCTCCGTAAAAGCATACAACAGAGAAAAGGTAATTAATTTATGATGCTGTTTTCGATAGAAAGGGTCTGTTTCCATATACCGCAGGACATCATTCATCCACCCCATATTCCATTTGTAGTTATAACCCAATCCGTCAAGATAGGTTGGTTTTGTTACCAACGGCCAGGAGGTTGATTCCTCGGCAATCATTAAAGCTGCGGGGAAAAATTGAAAAACAGCTTCATTGAGCCTTTTCATAAACCGGACAGCGGCTACGTTTTCCCGGCCCCCGTACATATTTGGCCGCCATTCTCCTGCTTTTTTGCCATAGTCCAGATACAACATACTGGCAGCGGCATCTACACGGAGACCGTCAACATGATACACATCAAACCAGAACACGGCATTAGAGATCAGGAAACTTCTTACTTCCGGCTTGCCATAATCAAAAGTCCAGGTGCCCCACTCCTTATTTTCTCCTCCTTCATAAAGGGGCGTCCCATCGAATTTGCTTAAGCCATGACAATCTTTACAAAAATGACCGGGAACCCAGTCCAAAATGACACCGATTTTGTTCTGGTGACAGTAATCCACAAAATACATAAAATCCTCGGGTGAACCATAGCGGCTGGTTACTCCGTAGTACCCGGTTATCTGGTATCCCCAGGAACCATCCAGGGGATGCTCCATCACAGGTAAAAGTTCCAGATGGGTATAACCCATTTCAGTCACATAATTCACCAGTTTTGTTGCCAGCTCACGATAATTCAGAAATTCTCCCTGAGCCCCTCTCTTCCAGGAGCCTAAATGAACTTCGTAAATATTCAGGGGTTTTCCAAGAATAGAGTCGGTAGTTTTCCTGCTGTGGACCCATTCGCCATCCTGCCAATAGTAATTGTTAAGGTCATATATTATCGAAGCGGTCCGGGGCCGGAGTTCAAAATAAAATCCAAAAGGATCGGCTTTTTGGAAAACATCTCCCGTGCAGGTGTGAATTTCATATTTATACAGTTCCCCGGACCGGAGCCCCGGTACGAAAAGGGACCAGATCCCGGACAAACTTATCTTTTCCATTGCATGCTCCTGCCCCTGCCAATGGTTAAAATCACCTACTACTTTTACTGCCCGGGCCTGAGGCGCCCAAAGAGTGAACCGAACGCCCGGAACGTCATTTTCCTCAACAAAATGGGCTCCGAATAATCTATATCCATTAAATAAATTCCCTTCATGAAAAAGATAAACATCCTCCGGATTCAATTGACCTGTTTTAACCATTACGATTCCACCTTAATAATTCTCACAATTTTATATAATATAAAATTTTTTTAACTTTATGCTTTTATTACCCGAAAATAACGAAATTATAAACTTTCAAATTCAAATTTATTTTTTAAAAAAAGACACCTTATATATATAAATTAAAGCCTTCATCCGGATTACCACCGGCTTTTCCTGCAAGCTAAAATCATTATTTCATTATCAGAGTTTTCCGGACTAAAAAATAAACCGGAGTCATACCGACTCCGGTTTTAGCTTACCTTTTCCAGATAATAGACTACATAAGCTTCATCAACATTCGTTTTGATTAGTTCCATCACATCCGGCCCTACGGATACTTCTCCAAATAAATTAAAGGGCGATTGGACATCAAAATCTTCTTCCTCGGTCACTTTATGAATATCTACCCTGGGATTCATATCATGATCAGGTTTGATTTGCAACTGCAAGTATTTTTCCTTAGCCTCACCATCGTCTTTTGCAAAAATAATTCTAGTGTGAGTTGGATGTTCCACTATTATTATCCCTCCTTTTATGACTGTCGTGAACATTATATCATCTGCCGTCTGCAAGTTTTATAAAATACATTTATACTACCCATTACGAAACTGTTCTCCGGCAAGAAATAACCCTCAGAGATTAACATGCACAGGTTTCCTAAAAACATTTTCCCTCCGGACACGGATATTCTCCCGATTGTTGCACATTTCTCTTTATTGTTGAATAAGATATAACTGCTTCCGTTACATTCCCCGCTATCTTCGGTTAGCAAAAATAACTGGTTTAGGTGGTGAGCGCCTTATGAATTTGACTTTTTTCCGGCCTAATTTCCGTAATCTGGTTGTCGGCATCGATACACAAGTTCCTTTGCAGAACGGCCGGCAGACAACTGCCGTGAACTTTGATAATGCAGCGTCGACTCCCCCCTTTGTCGCTGTCCTTAATGAAATTATCGCCTACTGTCCCTGGTATTCTTCCATCCACCGGGGAAAAGGTTATAAATCACAGTTTTCTTCCCATTTATACGATGAATCCCGGAGAAAAATCGCTGAATTTGTTCATGCTGACGCACAAGAAAAAAGCATCATCTTTGTCAAAAACACGACTGAGGCCATTAATAAGCTTTCCTACCGTCTTTATGAGGAAATAAAAGACGGTATGGTCCTTGCTACTGCCATGGAGCATCATTCCAACGATTTACCCTGGCGCAATAAATGCCAAAAAGTAGTTTATGGCAATGTGGACCAACAGGGTAAACTAGACCTTAACGATTTAGAAGATAAATTAAAAAAGCACCACGGTAAAATTAAGCTGGTTGCAATTACCGGCGCTTCTAATGTTACCGGAAATACCAATCCTGTTCACCTGGTTGCTTCATTAGCTCATCAATACGGGGCCAAAATTTTAGTTGACGGGGCCCAGCTCGTTCCCCATGCCCCAATTGACATGCAAGGCCGCCGCCCTGGGGAACATCTTGACTATCTTGCCTTTTCAGCACATAAAATGTATGCCCCCTTTGGCACAGGGGTATTGATCGGCCCCCGGAATACTTTTTCCGCAGGTGCACCGGAATACAGAGGGGGAGGTACGATTAACCTGGTAACCCATGATTATATCGCCTGGGCCGACCCGCCGGAAAAGGAAGAAGCGGGTACACCAAATGTCATCGGGGTAGTCGCTTTAGTAAAAGCAATAGAAACTCTGCAGAAAATCGGCATGGCCAATATAGAAAAGTATGAATTGAACCTGACTGACTATGCGTTACGTAAATTAAGAAGGATACCCGATTTACAAATCTACGGCAATTCCAGAAACACGCATGAAAGGGTAGGCATTATTTCATTTAATCTCAAAGAACTAAGCCATGACCTAACTGCCGATATACTGTCCCATGAAGCAGGCATAGCGGTACGCAACGGCTGTTTTTGTGCCAACCCCTATGTGCAGCAATTATTACATGTTCCTCCGGAAGAAATGCAAAAATACATTCAAAATCCCGGTCTGCCCCATCCCGGTATGGTAAGGGTCAGCTTTGGATTATATAATACCTATGGCGAAATCGATCAGCTTGCCGATACCCTTAATCTTATCGTACAAAACAAAAGATTTTTTCAAAAAAAATATCAAGGGAAAAATACCTATCGTCCGGAACCATTCCACATGCTCTTCCGCTAAAAGAGGGCTTTGCTTTTAAGGACTTCATTACCGGTAGCCGGCAGAAAACCCGGCCATAACACAGGATAAATGACCGACCGCCCTTTTCCACTAATAATATTGTACTTTTTTAGCCAGAATAATCTTGAGATAGAATTTGAGGGGGTATTATTTTGGCTAAAAAAGTTAACCTGCTTATGTTTAGTTCCGACTATGATAAAGCATTGGCTGCCCTGATTCTCGCTAATTCCGCCCGGGAAATAGAAGCCGATGTGACAATGTTTTTTGCTTTTTGGGGGCTTTTTTTACTAAGAGATCCGGAAAAAATGACACTGGAAGATAAAAGTTCCTATGAGAAAATGTTTGGCATGATGACACCTAAAGGTCCCCGGGAATTGCCCCTCTCCAAAATGAATTTCAGCGGACTCGGGAAATCTATGCTTTTGGAAATGATGGAGGACGATGATGCCCCGCCCCTGGAGGCATTCCTTAAAGGTGCGCAAAAAAAAGGCGTTAAATTTTACGGGTGTAAATTATCTGTGGAAATTATGGGTTTTCAAAAAGAAGAACTGATTCCCGAGCTGGAAATCGTAGATGCCAAAACATACCTGGAAGATGCCATGAACTCCGATATGCAGCTTTTTATCTAAAGGGAGTGTCTCCATGGATAGTTCGGTTTTCTTCAGAGTTTTGCTCTCCTTTTTTGTTCTTTGGCTGGGAATCAGGATTTTAGGCAAGAAAGAGATGGGCCAGCTTACTTATTACAATATGGGCCTTGCCGCTGCTATGGGAAGTCTTTCCGCAGACCTGGCAATAGACCGAAGCGCAAATTTCACCGTACCATTATTTGCTTTAGTCACCTTTTTTGCCATGACATTTATCTTTGGTTATCTCTCCGTATATTCGTTATCCGCACGGAAACTGCTGGAAGGAGCTCCGACAATAGTCGTTTCTAAAGGTGAAATTCTGGAAGATAATCTGCAGAATTTAAGAATGTCTACCGATATCCTGATGACAAAACTGCGGGAAAATCAAGCTTTTGCTGTTGCCGATGTGGAATATGCCATAATGGAAACCGACGGTAAACTTAGTGTGCTCCTTAAACCTGAAAAACAGCCTGTCACTCCTAAAACCATGTTTCTTAAAGTCCCCTTTCAGCAACTTCCTACCGATATCATTAAGGACGGAACGATTATCGAAGAAAATCTCCTTAAGCTGGGCGTAACCAAAAGCTGGCTGTTGGAAAAAATTCCCGCACAAGATATTGCGGATATTTCCCAGATAGTTTTAGCCCAAATAGATACATCCGGACAAATTTATATCGATTATGAAACCGACAGGTTAACAGCTAAAACTACTTTATCCTAAATCACAACTAACAAAAGGCTGCTGCAGGATTTTTCTTCATTCCCTTAAAACACCAGCCTTTAGCTCTGCATCCTTCTAGCTATTGATCATTACAGCTCCTTATGAACAAACCGGCTTCCGTTAAGCCGGTTTGTTAATGAATAAAATATTTATAAAAATAATCCGGTTCCTCTTCAGCAAATTTCTCACTAATAATGGCGCGAAGTTCTAAAAGGGCAGCCAGGTCTTCCCGCAGATCATTCAGGTGCTCTTGAACAATTCGCGAACTTGCTTCTAAATCAGCCGTTAAACCATGGCCGGCTGTTGTCCCGGCCAAAATCCCGTTCCTGATAAGACTGCCGTTTACCTCTAATAACCTGATCTTTTCTCCCCTGATCTCATCATTTGTCTTAACTATGTGCATATCCAGTATTTGCAACATCTTATTATCCGCCAAAGGTAACTCTTTTACGGCAGCAAACATTTCTAAAAAAAGTTTATCTGTTGCGGCCGTTCTCAGGCCGGCCTTTTTGAGCCGGCAAAAACCGTCGATCCACCGGGAAACCACCGCTATTTCCATAACTAACACCCTTAAATCAATTCTTACCTCTATGATATTACTCAGGGAGCAAAAAGGTGTATCTCAAAGATGCCTGTGAGAATCCAGCCAGGAAACGATAAATTTATAGAATTCTTCTTTAATAAATTCATGATGCAATTCATGAAACTGCCCCGGCCAGAGCCTAAGAGTACACTGGGAAATTCCCTCGGCAAAATCCTCACTGCTTTGGGGTGATGTAATTCCGTCCTCTGTACCATGCATTAATAATAAAGGCAGGGAGAATTCCTGATGATGATCCAGGGCCCAGTGTCCTGCCCGGAAGGCTTCGAAAAATAATCTAACGGAAATTTTATTATGAACGAAGGGGTCTCTTTGGTATTCTTCAACTACCTGCAGGTCATGGGATAAAGCCCGGGCACTTATTCCGTTATGCTGGGAAAAGGAAGGCCAGAATAAATCGATAATCTCCCCCAGGGCAATTTTAAAAATCGGCGGATCCAGAGTCAGCTTCAGCCAGGGGCTGGTGACAATCACACCTTTTAGGTCCGGCCTGCGGCGTAATACATAGTTTAAGGTCAAATTCCCGCCCAAACTGTGTCCATATAAAAATTGCGCTTTACAAGGATATCTCACCCGGGCTTCCTGGAGAAGGTGTTCAATATCATTCAGCAAAAATTCATAAGAGGGGGTATGCCCCCTCTTGCCCCCGGATTTACCGGAACCTCTTAAATCACAGGTAAAAAACACATACCCCTGTTCGGTAATCTCCCCGGCCAAATCCCCGTACCGGCCGCTGTGCTCTCCTAAGCCATGGATAAAATTGACCACACCTTTACTCTCGGTTTCCGGTTCCCAGTATTGCGCAAAAATAGTAATGCCGTCCGGCGTTACCCAGGTATACTCATGCCGCATCACATGTGCCTCCTACTTATTACTACCGGAAAAAGTCAGGTAAATATCAACGATTTCGGGATAATTGCCAATCCTGACCGGTGGTCCCCAGGTACCGTATCCCGACGAGACAATTACCTGTAAATCCGCCTTTTTTAAATAACCCCAGTCCACCTCAAAAATTCTCCTGGTAATATAATTGTTCGGAAAAAACTGACCCCGATGGGTATGACCCGATAGCTGCAAATCTACCCCGGCCTCCCGGGCCTCATCCAAATTTTTCGGCTGATGGTCCAAAAGGATTACCGGCAATGCTTTATCCGCTGCGGCCAGAATTTGGGACAGAGGCTTGCGGGCCGGCCCTTGGAAGTGATTAACAGAGAGATCATTCCTGCCGGCTAAGTAAAAGCTGTTATTAACGAATTGACACTCATCCCTTAATACTTTGACTCCTGCTTGTTCCAGATGGACAACAATCTCTTCGGCGTGACCGCCGATATATTCATGATTGCCCAGAACAGCATAACTGCCCAAAGGTGCATTCAGCTTTGCAAAAGTTTCCGCCATTTTTTGTTCAACCAGGATATTCACATTTTCATCAACAATATCGCCGGCAAAGACCACAACGTCGGGTTTAAGCTTATTAATCCCGGTCACCATCGTCTTGAGGCGTTCATGATCAACAACCCGGCCCAAATGAATATCGGAAAGAAGAACCAGATGGACTTTGCTCATGTTGGTTACTTTCTTGGAGATTGTAATATCATAACGGGTAATATGAGGATTACGGGCATTCCAGGTACCATAAGCCAAAAGAAAACAAATGACACCGACAATAATAAACCCCAAAATTAAAGAAACCTGCGGGTTTCCGCTAATATGATCGGGCAAAATACCGATCCTGCGGTTGATTAATCTGAAGAGATCGATTACCGGCAGGATGATTAAAAAATAATACATCGCTGCCATCCAGTAGCCGCCTATCAGCGCCAGATACTTGCCGTTAAAACCCTTGATAAACCTTTCTCCCAATCTGCCTAAAATATAAGCACCAACAACCAGCCAGAAAATAAACCAGTAAATTTTTTTGAAGGGGAAAACACTGCCGAAGGCCTGCCAGCCCCTAAAGCCTATATAATAATTCAGCAAACTATAAACAGCAAAGACAACTCCCATCATAAATAAGAAAAATCCTTGTCTCATACTCCCCTGCTCCTCCTAAGCCGGCCTGGCGCTCTTTTTGCGAACAAGTTTTAAGCTGCAGGCAATCAGCAGCGGCCGCTGCCGCTTCAGCCGGTACCATTATGTATTTTAAAAGGCAGCGCAACCGCACTGCCTTGATTCATATCATAAATTATAACCCTGATTTAGGTAAATTACACACACCTAAAACCGAAATTCTTTTTGAAAAGCTGCCACCGCACCTTCTACGTCGGCTTTTAAACCCATTTCCTGCAAAGTCCTGCCGATTAAAGTTATGGCTTCAATGAACATCTCTTCGGTAGTATTGCCCATGTGCCCGATCCGGAAGGCTTTACCCGCCAAAGAAGCTAAAGCACCTGCAACGATCATACCTTTATCGGCTAAAGTTTTCCGGAAGAGGGCATCATCTACGCCCTCCGGATAAATGATACAGCTTAAGGTTGGAGCAGCGACATCTTCAGCGGCAAGTGCCGTCATGCCATAGACAGCTAAAGCTGTCCGGATCGCTTTACCCAAAGCAGCATGCCTTTTATATCTTGTCGTTAATCCTTCAGCCATAACAATTTCCAGCCCTTTTTCATAGGCATACAGCATATTCACAGGTGGTGTGGCATAGTATTTGCCGGGGTTCTGCATAATGGGCAGCCAATTCTTAATATCACAATAATAAGCCGGGATCTGTTCCATTTTCTCTCTGGCTGCCAGAGCTTTCGGACTAAAAGCCACAATTCCTAATCCGGGAGGCACGCCGATAGCTTTTTGAGAACCGGTTAAAACAACATCAATTTTAAACTCAGGATGACCATATTCTCTGCCCATGTTCTCTTCAACGGCGGCAGTTGCACAAACACCATCCAGAATAAAGAGAACTCCTGCTTTTTTAACAGCAGGCACCAATAAGTCTAAATCAGCCATAACTCCTGTAGATGTATCCACATGGGTTACGGTAGCTGCTTTATACCCTCCTCCGGCCAGCTTTGCTTCGACTTCCTGCGGGTCAACGTGCTTACCCCATTCTGCCTGTATTGTTTCAACTTCAATCCCAAAAGCCTTACCCAATTGTATGAAACGATCACCAAAATAGCCGTGACTAATTACTAAAAGTTTTTCCCCCGGTGCAACGGTATTCACAATAGCCATTTCCATGGCCAGGGTTCCCGAACCGGCAAAAACAAAAACTTCTCCCTCCGTATTATACATTTCTTTCGTCAATTTCAGCCCGTTTTTAAATACCTCTACAAATCTCGGATCCGTATGCGCCCTGGTCTCACCGGCTAAAGCTTCATAGATTTCATCGACAACAGGTGTAGGTCCGGGAATCAATAACATTTCTTTATTTGGCATCTCAAATCCCCCTTAGTTATTCTTTTTAAAATGTTTCGCTTTAATTTGCTAAAAATCCTCCCAAATTTTATCTCTAAATCAAAATCATAGTAAAGTTTTACTGAATCACCCTGAAATCCCGCAACTTACCTGAAGATATACAAGTTGTCGTGTGGTAGTATGTAAACAAGTAAGTATTTTCACATATAAAATATTATGGAAATGGAGGAGTTTTTTTGCAAAAGAGATTTAAAAAAATTCAACTAAGCTTACTGTTAGCTGTAATTTTCACCATGGTATTTTCCTCGATGGCCTGGGCTGCAGGATATAGTTATTCTTACCGCAGCTATTATTCACCGCAAAAATATTATACCCAGCCGTCTTATAATTATGGCTATAGTAACAACTACAACTATTACTACAGATACACGCCAAATTATAACTGGAACTGGTCTTACGACTATCAGCAGCCATCTGTCACTCAGCCTCAGCCTCAGCCTAAGCCTCAACCTAATCCGAAGCCCACTCCCCGGCCTGAGCCCGAACCTACACCTACACCCGCACCTACACCCGCACCTACAACAGGGGTAAGTGCTAACGAGCAGCAAATGATAAACTTGGTAAACCAAGAAAGAAGTGCCCAGGGCTTAGAACCGCTGAAGGTAGACATGGAACTGGTCAAACTGGCCCGGATGAAAAGTCAGGACATGATTGACAATAACTATTTCAGCCATACATCTCCAACTTACGGAAGCCCCTTTGAAATGATGCAGAATTATGGTATTTCCTACAGAACTGCCGGTGAGAACCTGGCAGGGGCAGCAACAGTTACTACCGCCCATACCAATTTAATGAACAGTGAGGGGCACCGGGCCAATATTCTCAACAGCAGCTATACCCGTATTGGGATCGGTATCGTCAAAGGTGGTCCCTACGGTCAGATGTATACCCAATTGTTTATCGGAAAATAAAAAACAGGAGAACCGCCAGGCTTTGGCGGTTCTTTTTTCATACCAATGAAACTTTGCCGGTGAACTTTCCCCCTTTGAACTGCAGGTACTGTAACCTCCTGCTTTCCCCAAGTCATCATCACCCCCGCCCGTCTGCCGGCATAAGCTGAAATAAGAAGGATTTATGAGGAGAGTAAAGTTAGATGGCTAAATACAAAATAATGTCTTTTGACGGCGGGGGAATCCGGGGAGCATTGTCGGCCAAGATATTAGAACGTCTGGTTGATTACGAACCTGCCTTACTTGAGAATGTTAATCTTTTGGCGGGAACATCCTCCGGTGCTTTCATAGCCCTTGGACTGGCGTATGGTCTCAAACCTCCGGAACTCGTGGAATTATATAGTATGAAAAACGGGAGATTTATTTTTACGCCTGAATACAGTGAAATTCTCAGACCAAAATATAATAACGAGCACCTGAAAGAGGTACTCGGCTCAATTTTTCCCCCGGACCTGAAACTTAAGGATTTAAAAAAACAGGTACTTATTCCTGTCTTTTGCCTAAACGATGCGCAAACAAATGCCTGGAACCCTGTTTTCCTGCATAATTGCAGTCACTCAGATTTTTTGGAAATGCCTGTCTTAGATGCGGCTCTAGCCAGCAGTGCCGCCCCCATTTACTTTCCTTCCTATCAGAACTATATAGACGGGGGCGTAGTAGCCAATAATCCCAGTACCGCCGCAATAGCCTTTGCCAGGGATGAGGCGGCAGGAAATCAGCCCTTAGATGATATCTGTCTTTTGTCTGTCAGCACCGGTTACAGTCCCGCCAAAATAACGGAGGATACCACAGACTGGGGGGCATTGGAATGGATGCTGTCCTTTTCCCCTCCGATCCCGTTGTTAACCATACTGCTGGACAGTGCAGTTGAGGCTGATACCTATTACAGCCGGCAGCTCTTAGGTAAACACTATTTCCGGATAAATCCCTTACTACCCAAATCCATATATTTGGATGATTATAACCAGATACCAGCCCTCCTTTCTCTGGCCAAAAAATATCACCTTAAGCCTGCTCTGAACTGGCTCAGAGCAAATTGGTACTAAAATCGCCTCTCCCGGCGATTTTTTTTATGGGCCTTAAATATCCAGACCCGGTTAAAGCACCGGCTTAACTTTTTCCGAAAGAATATCATAAATATCCCTTTTCAGAAAATAATACTACCAGAGAAGTAATGAAAGGAGTGGCCGGCATGAACGGAATTACCGTCAGAGAGATTAAAGAGATTAATCCTTCTCTTGTTGCCCAATTAATTAACATTGAAGAAAATGCCTTTGGCAATAATGGCCTGCATAACGAATGGCTGATGATCCCCATGTTAAGATACGGGAGGGTATTTATTGCAGAGTTAAATAAAAATGCAGTCGGTTCTGCCCAATTAATGCGGGACTGGGAAGACAAAAACACTGCATATTTTTATGGGATTTCCATAGCTCCCCCTTACCGCGGACAGGGGATAGGATCGTATTTTATGACCGAGATATTAACGGCATTAAAAAAGTCTGATTTTAAAAAGCTGACGCTAACCGTTAGTCCTCATAATCATGGGGCCATCCATATTTATCAGGATAAACTCGGTTTTCAAAAAATCAATTACTATGAAAAGGAGTACGGGCCTAAGGAAGACCGGATCTCTATGGAGCTCCTATTATGAATAATCCTTCTCTGCAGATTGATCTGGCTAAGATTACGAAAAATGCAGAAACCATAGTTTCTTTATGCAGCCAGGCAGGGATAACTGTCACCGGCGTAACCAAAGCGGTTTGCGGCGATCCCCGTATTGCGCTGGCAATGCTTAAAGGCGGGATTAAAGCATTAGCCGATGCCAGGATAGAAAATATTATTAAAATGCGGGAAGCCGGGCTTCAAGCAAAATTTATGCTTTTAAGAAGTCCGATGCTAAGTGAAATTGAGCAGGTTGTAAAGTTCTGTGATTTCAGTTTAAATTCTGAGCCAAAAGTCTTAAAGGGGCTGTCTCAAGCTGCCCAAAAATATGATACTGTGCATAATGTCATTTTAATGATTGATGTCGGAGAAATCAGAGAGGGGATTCTGCCCATCAGCATTTTTAAAGTAGGCCGGGAAATCAAAAATTTGGCAGGAATCCAGGTTGTCGGTGTAGGAACAAACCTGACCTGCTATAGTGGTGTACTGCCGACAAAAGAAAATATGAACTTGCTGATAAAAACAGGGCAGGAGTTAGAACAAATTTTAGGCTGCCCGTTACAGATTTATTCCGGGGGAAATAGCAGTAACCTGGAATTGTTAGAAAAAGGCATCCATCCTCCCCGGATAAATCAATTCAGAATTGGTGAAAGTATTTTGCTCGGTCATTACCTGGCCCGCAGTACACCGATAAAAGGAACTTATCAGGATGCTTTTGTCCTTGCGGCAGAATTAATTGAATTAAAGGAGAAACCTTCGCTGCCTTATGGTAAACTTGGTGCAAATTTATTTGACGAACACCCTGCCGAAAGGCAGTTAAGGCTGCACTTCCGCGGCATTGCCGCTATTGGCAGGCAAGATGTGCCTCCGGATGGCATTATCCCGCTGGAGAGCGGGATTCCCCTCAAAGTTATCGGTGCGACCAGCGACCATACTGTCCTGGATTTTGGTAATTTGATTGACGGCTTTGGGGTAGGCAGCCAAATACGGTTTAAGATAAATTATCCCGCTTTACTCGCCCTGATGACGTCTCCCTATATCCATAAGAAATATACAAATTCACGATCTGCAGGAGGTGCTGAACAATGAACATAGAAATAGTCGGGGTACCCATGGACTTAGGTGCAAACCGCCGGGGCACGGATATGGGGCCCAGTGCCATTCGCTATGCCGGCCTGAGCAAAGCCCTGAATGAAATGGGCCTTTGTGTAACAGATAACGGCAATATCCACGTACCGGTTCCCGAAAGCCTTAAAATAGCCCAAGCAGAATATCTCTTTGTAGATGAAATACTCAGTGTCTGCAAATCTTTAGGCAAACTGGTCGCAGAAATTTTGGCAAGGGGGAATTTCCCTTTAGTCTTAGGCGGGGATCACAGCATAGCAATGGGAACTTTACTGGGCGTAGCTAAGCACATTCCCGCCTGCGGTCTGATCTGGTTTGATGCCCATGGTGATTTCAATACCTTGCAAAGCAGTGAAACAGGTAATATTCATGGTATGTCCCTGGCGGCTATTACCGGGAAAGGCAACTTGAATTTTGCCCAAAGCGGTATTCATCCCGTTATTAGCGAGGAAAAAACCGTATTAATCGGGATCAGAGATTTAGATCCTGTAGAAAAAGAAAGACTAAAACAATCAAAGATTAAAGTATTTACAATGAAAGCAATTGATGAAATGGGAATTGCCAGTGTGGTGAAGGAAGCTCTTTTCATTGCCGGGAGCGGGAATGACGGCTTTCATGTCAGCTTTGATTTGGATGTAATCGACCCGTCAACGGCTTCAGGAGTCGGTACCCCGGTAACAGGCGGCCTCAGCTACCGGGAAGCCCATCTGGCGTTAGAATTAATTGCCGAAACAAATCTCCTGAAATCTTTTGAAATATGTGAAGTTAACCCCATTGTAGATCAGGGAGGCAACAGGACGGCCCGGCTGGCTGTTGAGTTAATTTGTTCCGCTTTAGGCAAGCGTATTTTTGGTGCCTAAAAAATAATTTCCTTCTCACCGTAGTTTTCCTGGCGTATTAAAATATTTTTCCGCATTTGAGCTTCTAACCGGCTTTTCGCGAAACGAAGAGTTGGTTAGCTAAGCATAATTTTACCCATTTTCCACAAATCAATAGTCCGGCCGCTTTACTTTTTGCAGCGCTTATTTTATGATAGAGATATAGGTAATGAAGTAATGCTACACTATGACTTACAACCATGATTTATGAACGATTAATTATCTGAATTTACACTCTAGGGGAGCCCTGTAGAGGGCTGAGAGGAAGTTTCGGCTTCGACCCTTTGGACCTGACCCGGGTAATACCGGCGTAGGAAAGAGTTAAGGCAGTTTGTTAGCCGTAATTCTCCCTACGAGAATTACGGCTTATTTATTTGAGCCGTGAATAGAACCAACTGCTCTCAGGACCGGCTCCCCATAACTAACCGAACTGATCACCGGTACGATTATTTAAGGAGGTGAACATTTGCAGATTCATGTTAACGGTAAAATAACTGAAATAACTGAACCCTTAACGATCTTAGAATATATCCATAGTAAAAATTTGCAGCCTGCTTCCCTGGTTATTCAGTACAACAAGCAAGTATTAAAAAAAGCTGACTGGTCAAAGATCAGCCTGCAGGAAAATGACCGGTTAGAACTATTAAGTTTTGTCGGAGGTGGTTAATTATGCAGGATATTTTAGAGATAAGTGATAAACGGCTTACCAGCCGTCTTTTGCTGGGCACGGGCAAATTTCCCCGCAAAGGGATTCTGCCGGAAGTCATCAAAGAATCGGAATCCCAGGTCGTTACTGTGGCCGTAAGACGGGTCGACCCGGATGGAGAGCAGGAAAACATCTTAAACTACATCAATAAAGACATCATTTTAATGCCGAATACATCCGGGGCCAGAACTGCGGAAGAGGCCGTACGCATCGCTCAGATTTCCCGGGCTGCGGGCTGTGGTAACTGGATAAAAATAGAGGTTATTAACGATAATAAATATTTGCTGCCTGATAATTATGAAACCGTCAAAGCCACGGAACTGCTGGCTAAAGACGGCTTTGTCGTCCTGCCTTATGTAGCACCGGATTTAATGGTCGCCAAGGCTCTGGTTAACGCCGGTGCTGCAGCAGTAATGCCTTTAGGCGCCCCCATCGGTTCAAACCGCGGCTTGC
Source organism: Peptococcaceae bacterium (assembly GCA_049366715.1). Classification (GTDB taxonomy): domain Bacteria; phylum Bacillota; class Peptococcia; order Peptococcales; family BICA1-8; genus JBMNCQ01. The sequence continues at coordinate 67,557 of JBMNCQ010000022.1, forward strand.
AGACCAGGGAAATGATTCGTATTTTAATTGCAGAAATCAGCCTGCCCATAATTGTTGACGCCGGAATCGGCAAGCCTTCTCAGGCCGCGGAGGCTATGGAAATGGGCGCCGCCGCCGTCTTAGTCAATACCGCCATTGCTACTGCCGATAACCCGGTTATGATGGCTGCTGCTTTTAAGCTGGCGGTAGACGCCGGCAGAAGAGCCTACCTGGCCGGACCCGGCGCAGAAAAAATCCACGGCGAAGCATCCTCGCCATTAACAGGTTTTCTAAGATAGGGGAAATGAATTATGACTTTTTATCATAAAATAACGGAATATGAGCATTTTAATTTCACACGTTTTTGGGAAGCTGTTACCGGCAATATGGTCACAAAGTCGCTGGCTAAAGATACCCTGAAAGAAGAAGATCTGCTGATCTTATTATCACCCCGGGCCGCAGATTATTTGGAAGAAATGGCGCAACAGGCCCGGAGACTTACGATCCGGAACTTTGGTAAAGTTATTTTTCTCTATACACCGCTGTACCTGTCAAACTATTGTGTTAATCGTTGTGCCTATTGCGGCTTTAATGCCGGTAATAAAATACACCGGAAAACCCTTACTCTGACTGAGGTAGAAACCGAAGCCGCAACAATTGCCGCAACAGGCCTGCGGCATATTCTCATTTTAACCGGTGAATCCAAAGCCCAGGCCGGCTTAACTTATCTCAAAGATTGTGTGCAAATCCTGAAAAAATATTTTTCCTCCATTTCTATTGAAATCTATCCAATGGATACGGAAGAATATCGGGAGCTGGTCCGGGCAGGGGTAGACGGAATGACGATTTATCAGGAAACATATGACCGCCGGCGCTATGATGAAGTCCATCTCAAAGGCCCGAAAAAAGATTATCAATACCGTCTGGAAGCCCCTGAACGGGCCGGAGCAGCAAATATGCGCACGATAAACATCGGTGCCCTGTTAGGACTGGCGAAATGGCGGGAAGATGCTTTTTTTACCGGTATTCATGCCCATTATCTGCAGAATAAGTTTCCCGGCACGGAACTGGGGGTTTCTCTGCCCCGCATTCGTCCCCATGTCGGCAGCTTCCAGCCTTTAGAAAGTGCCTGTGATAAAAACCTGGTCCAGACCATACTGGCTTACCGGCTCTACCTTCCCCGGGCGGGTATCACGATCTCTACCCGGGAAAACGCCCGGTTAAGGGATAATTTGATTGGCCTGGGTGTTACCAAAATGTCTGCCGGATCTTCTACTGAAGTAGGCGGGCATTCTCAAAGCCGGAACAGTGAAAGTCAGTTTGAGATATCTGATGAGCGTACGGTGCCGGAGGTCCAAGAAGCTATCCTCAGAAAAGGCTTCCAGCCCGTATTAAAAGATTGGCAGCATATGTAGAATCACCTGAATGGGATTAGTAGAGTTTATCGTTTATCGTATTTTTCCGTTTTCGGTGCTCGGTTGATTAGTGACTGGCGTAGTTCAGATTATAGAGCATAGAGCATAGTTCATAGTTCATAGAGCATAGTTCATAGTTTATAGTTTATAGATTTAGTTTGGGTATCAGTTTTCAGTTTCCGGCTCTCAAGGCTATCATATTCATAAGCAGAATATGATTAATCATGAAGAATTGAAAAAAGGATGATTTGCTGTCATGAATAGATTTGAAGAAGCATTGGCAGGTTATCTTGGTAAGGATAATCTGAAGAAAATCCAAAAATATAAAGTCGGTATTGCCGGGGCCGGAGGGCTGGGGTCAAACTGTGCTTTTAATTTAATCCGCAGCGGCTTCAAACATTTCATTATTGTGGATTTTGATAAAATTGAATACGCCAATTTGAACCGCCAGTTTTTCTTCCTGGATCAGGTGGGCACCGCCAAAGTAACGGCTTTACGGGAAAATTTGCTGAAAATTAATCCCGGCGCCGACATCACGGCACGGGTAGAGAAAATCACCGGAGCAAATATCGAGGACTTGTTTCAAGACTGTCAGATAATCGTAGAAGCCTTTGACCGGGTGGAATCTAAACAGTTAATAACCGAGAACTATCTTCCTTCAGAAAAACTCCTGGTAGCCGCCTCAGGATTGGCAGGCTGGGGAAACAGCGATAAAATAACGGTCAGGGAAATTACCCCTACTTTTTATCTAATCGGTGACGGTACTTCGGAAGCAGGGAAAAACTGCCCGCCGCTGTCGCCCCGGGTAAATATAACGGCGGCCAAGCAGGCAGATGTGATCCTGAACTGGGTGCTGTCCCATTGATATCCGGTAACCGGCCGGGATAGGCAGGTAAAGTACGGATACGTGAAAGACAGGCCGAAAAGTAAAAAGCCCTCAGAATGAAAGAGGTTATTTGCTGCGCAAGGATCAAGCATATATAGAAGCTAAGACAATAAAGTCAACTATGAAAACTAATCTCTCTGCTCTATGAACAATAAAATATCCTTTGCGCACTATATACTATGTTCTATATACTATGAACTATGTTCTATGTTCTATGAACTGTATTCTAGGAACTTAAAGGAGTGATAAATTTGCTAAAAGATGTCTTAAATACGGACCTTTACTGCATTACTGCCGAGGAATTCTCCAAAGGCAGAAGCAATATTGAGGTAGTAAAGGAACTGATCGCCGCCGGAATAAAGCTTATCCAGTACAGGGAAAAGGGGAATAAATCCCTCAAAGAAAAATATGAGGAATGCTTGGAAATACGCAGGCTTACCCGGGAAGCCGGGGTGACCTTCATCATTAATGATTCCGTGGACATCGCCCTCTTAGTAGGCGCCGACGGTATCCATATCGGTCAGGATGACCTGCCTATCGAAGCTGTACGTAAACTGGCAGGGCCGGAGATGATTATCGGCTTATCCACCCATTCCCCGCTGCAAGCTCAGGATGCCATAGCAAGGGGCGCCGATTATATCGGGGTAGGACCTTTATACACTACCGCTACCAAGAAAGATGTTTGTGAAGCCGTAGGTCTGGAATATCTCGACTATATCGTGCAAAACCATACGATCCCCTTCGTCGCCATCGGGGGAATCAAGCTGGATAATATTGCCCAGGTCAAAAAAAGGGGGGCGGAATGCATCTGCTTAGTAACGGAAATCGTAGGCGCAGACGATATTAAAGGTATTGTTCAGGAGATAAGAGCCAAACTGGCCTAAAAACCCCGCCAAAAACAGAAATGTCTGTGATGAAAACATGGCAAGCGCATAAGGTCAGGCTTCCAAATTCAACAACTTTTCCAATCCCTCTCCCGCTATCCGGTGTCGCTGCGTCCCACAGTCAGGAAAAGACAAGGGAAACATATGTCCCCTTGTCTTTTAAATGCTGTGCAAAAGCAAAGAAACGGCGCAGCCTTCCGGCTATACCGTTCCTCTATATAAAGTACTTCCTTAATTATAATTTTATTGGGAACCCCCATTATTACCGGCACGGCCAAAACCTGTTTGCGGGGGATACGGCGGCCACGCAGGGGTGAAATCGGCAGGACACTCTCCCAAAAATTCTTCACATTCGGGGGGAGCTCCCGGATAACCGTAAGCGGGGACCAAAAGCTGAACCTCTGCTTCCACTTTGAGGAGAATTAAAATACCCACACAACAAGTTACTTCTTTAACTCCCACCGGTTTAAGACAAGTGATATCGGAGAAATTATTCTTTCCGTTTTCCTCATTAGGGCAGACGCTATCAAGACACTTAGCAAGGATCTCACCCAGATCCTGATGATCATTAGCATCAAGATCATTCATAAATTGGTTTATTAACATCATAAATTCATTGCTCTTCAGGGTGCTGTCCAATTCCCCCTGCCTGAGCTCATTTTTGATTTCTTCCAGAAAAGCTGTTATTTTGGCTATATCGCCCTCTGCTATTTGAATCTTATGGCCAAAATTATTATCAATAGAATATTGTATGGCAGGAGTATATTTATTCAGTAATTTATAGGCCTTTAAAGAAAGTTCGGGTCTGCTTTTAATGACCAGGGACAACAAAGGACTATATCTATCATAAAGATTAAGGTATGCCTGCTTGATTTCCGTATCAGGCAGGTTTTGATAAGCATCAGCCATAAAATTATCAAAAATACATCTGCATTTTTCTCTTTGAGAAATAAAACAAAACAGACATTCCGGAAAAACCTGGCCCTGTACATCCATGCCTTCTTCGCTAGCACCGGCGATTCTCAACACTTTAGCTACTTCGATTGTTTTACATACCCTTTCCGGTTCACCGTTATCTAAAAGAATCCGGACACAAACTTCCAGCTCGAAGATGATTCTGACTACATCATCATCCAGAATTTCCAGATCTATGATATTGGCCGTCGCTGATAAACATTCAACTTCCTCGGTTTGAGCAGTGTTTTTGCAAATAAATTTCTCAACATCAATGAGAACCTCTTCAACCTGGGTATGCATACATTCAGTAAAAACTTTCGTTACTTTGATGATATCCACCTCAGGCGGCGGATATTTTTTAAAAAAATTCTGGCCTTTATCAAAGTGCGGCCAGGAAATAAGACCCTGCCGCCGGCTTATTATCTCAGACATATTTGACCCCCTTCATCATTTTGTAAGTATCTATATCATGATTAGAAATTTTTATGTAAATAAAAATATTTTGTTAGAGAAGCTATATTCTTATTATAAAATTCTCTTCGTGTCACTACGAGGAACGAAGCAGTCTCTCTTTTAAGCCTTGCCCAATAAGGCTTTGCCAAATGCACAAAACTGTCGTACCTTCTCAAAATGACAATTTCAAGATTTTCTCAACAGTCTCAATTTTTATGTAAATAAAAATCTCCCTGCTTTATATTATGTAAAAACAAGTTAAAAAGAGAATATTTTACTGGACAATGGGGCTAGTTTGAAAAAAATTTAAAAAAAATTGGCCGCATAATTGAAAGCCGAACCGAACCTGGCAGCCTACCGTTTCTTGCTTTTTATCTTACCCACACAAAAAAACGGCCGGAGCCGTTTTTTTGTAGGTGGAACGTATCATAAAATCTCTTTGGCTTATCTTGGCGGAATGATTTCGACCCAGTAGCCGTCGGGATCTGCGATGAAATAAATCCCCATCTCTTTATTTTCATAACAAATACAGCCCATTTTCTTATGATGCTCATAGGCCCCTTTGAAGTCATCGGCGGTAAAAGCCAGGTGAAACTCATTTTCCCCCAGGTCATATTTTTCTTTGCGGTCCCGCAGCCAGGTTAATTCTAACAGCTGGGATGTAACCCCGTCGCCTAAAAAAACCAGGATGAAACTGCCGTCGGAGGCTTCACGCCTTCTTGTTTCCTGCAGATTTAAAGCTTCCTTGTAAAACTGCAGGCTTTTTTCTAAATCCAGGACGTTAAAATTGTTATGGTTGAATTTAAAATTCATGCTTCCCTCTCCTCTTAAATTAGATTTTTCTTATGTAAATTATATTTCCGTACAGCTTTCTCCTTACTTTTATTAAGGTATCTTATTAAGAATACTTCAGTTTCAGATAAAATCCTGCCGTCTGTTAAGCAATGCTTTTAAATGAACCCGGGATCTTCCCGGAAGACTGTTAGAAAATATTATTTGCAGCTTTTTCGTCTTGTCCTGCCAAATCTGAATTAACGGTCGGGTCCGGCCCGGCTTTAGGCGGCCGGGGACCGAAATACTGGTAATACTGGGTTTCTATATTACCGTTATAAAGCTTGCGGCGCTTACTGGCTTTCCTACCGAAAAGTTTTTCAAAATCTTTATATGAAGTGATGATATAGTAAGACCAGGTATCATATTCCTTAAATACTTTACCCATTTCCCGGTAAAGATTTTCCACTTCCCTGCGGTCGCTTAACCTTTCCCCGTAAGGCGGGTTACAAATAATTACTCCGTATTTTTTAGAACTGCGCCACTGGGCGAGAGGCATTTTTTGAAAATGGATTTGCTCCTCTACTCCGGCCTCAGCAGCATTTCTCCGGGCGACTTTTAATATTTCTTCATCCAGATCGGTACCAATAATATGCAGCTTCTTATCATATTGAGCCAGATCATGGGTTTCCGCCCTGGCATCCCGCCAAATCTGACGGGGAATTACCGGCCACTCTTCACAGGCAAAGGTCCTGTTCATACCGGGAGCAATATTCATCCCGATTAAGGCAGCTTCGATGGGAATCGTTCCTGAACCGCACAAAGGATCGGCTAAAATCCGGTCGGGATTCCAATAGCTGAGCTGGATCAAAGCCGCCGCCAGGGTTTCTTTCAGCGGAGCGGTACCGATCCAGTCCCGGTAGCCCCGTTTATGCAGACCGGGTCCGCTGGTGTCAATGGTTAAGGTAGCCGTATCTTTTAATAAAGCTACCTCGATCTTATAGACCGGGCCTTTCTCCGGAAACCATTCCATGTGATAGCTTTTCTTAAGACTTTCCACCACAGCTTTTTTGACAATAGCCTGGCAGTCGGACACACTAAATAACCGGGATTTAATTGATTTGCCTTCTACCGGGAAAGTCCCGTCCCGAGGAATCCAGTCCGCCCAGGGTAAGCTTTTGGTTTGTTCAAACAATTCCTCGAAAGAAGCCGCCTGAAACTCCCCCATTTTTAACCTGATCCGGTCAGCAGTCCGCAACCATAAATTCGTTTTAACGATATCCTGCAATTCCCCGTTGAAGGTGACTTTACCGTTTTCCACCTCTGCATCGGTGTATCCCAGCTGCTTCACTTCATTTGCCACCACCGCCTCCAGACCAAAGGCCGCCGTTGCAATTAGCGTTATTTTTTCCATTTATTCTATCTCCGTTTCCTCATTGATCTCTTAAAAGTATACCACAAAGAGCAATACCCATACACGAATTGGTGAATGATGAGATTTAAGATTATAGTTCATAGAGCATAGATTATTGTTCTCAGTTCTCAGATACCGGTTCTCAGTTATTTTTGAAGTCCATAGTACAGTTTATTGGCTATCTATTCTCGTACTATCCCACTGTAGTCACTTTAGATACTGCAAACCACGATTATTTAAGCATTTTCTCCATCACCAAAGACGCTGTCAGATCTCCCGTCACATTGACCGCCGTACGGCTCATATCCAGGATCCTGTCGACACCGATGATTAAGGCTATCCCTCCCGGAGGAATACCGACACTGTTTAAAACCATGGATAAAATTACGATCCCCACTCCGGGGGTGGCCGGCGAACCGATAGAAGCACCTACCGCCGTTACAATCACCAGTAATAGTGCCGGCAGAGTCAATTGCACATCAAAAACCTGTGCCAGAAATACCGTGGCCACGCCCTGGTAAAGTGCTGTACCGTCCATATTAATGGTCGCACCCAAAGGAATTAAAAACTGAGAAACAGCCGCCCTTACTTTCAGCTTCTCCTCGGCAGTCTTAAGAGATAGAGGCATTACAGCCGCCGAACTGGAAGTGGAAAAGGCTAACAGCTGTACTTCCCTGATGTTGCGGAGAAACCAGCGGGGTGATTTCCCGGCAATAAAGGTAATGAGTAAAAGATAAAAGATCAGGAGGATAAATAAGCCTGCCAGTACCGTGCCCACATAAACCGCCATTCCTAATAAAGCATCTAAGCCGACCTGCATAGCAATCTGGGCAATAAGCCCGTAAACCGCCACAGGAGCCAGCAGCATTGCCCATCTGACAACGGTCATACATACCTCTTGAATTGAATTCAATAAATCCAACAAAGGCCGCGATTGATCGGGAGCCAGGGCTACTAAAGCCAAACCGATGATAACTGCAAAAAGAACAACTTGCAGCATCTCCTGTTTAACCATTGATCCTAAAGGATTCTCCGGGAGAATATTAGTGATCAGATCAGGGATCTGATTAAAACCTACCGTATCTGCATCTTCCTGATCTTTTGTTAAATCAGGATTCCTGAGAGACTCCGTAATCTGACCGCTATCGATAAAATTACCCGGTTTTATAATTAATCCTACTGAAATACCGATAGAGATCGCAATAACCGTAGTGATGATAAAATAGATGAGCAAACGGGAACCCAGCTTCTTCAATTGCTCCATATCCTCACTGGAAGCCAGCCCCATGATAACAGAGGCAAAGACCAGCGGAACTACGATCATCTGGATTAAGCCCAGGAATATTTTGCCCGGTACAGCCAGCCAGCTTGCGATAAGCAAGGCCGTCCCCCGGGGAATTAAGGCAAAAGTGGGACTTAATAATATTCCTGTTAAAAGGCCAAAGCCTAAGGCCAGGAGAATCTTTAACCATAGCCGGCCCCTGATCAGATCCTGCAGATGGATACTTAGATGTTTCAATGATTTTGGCTGGATTATCCCCAAAGGATGACGCATATCACTAACTCCTTTAACGGTTGTTTATCGTCTATATACCGCAAAAAAAAAGCTGTCAAACATCGCGCCGTTATTCTTCAAAAGCTTTTTCTTGCTAAAATGTTCTAAAAAGAAACCCGCCCCCAATAAATGGCAGCGGGTTATCCGATCCAGTACCTTTTATAATTTAGAAAAATCCAACGTCGCAAAATAATCTTCCAGGGTTTCAGCCCTTCTGATCATTTCTACGCTGCCGTCTCTTTTCAAGAGAAGCTCGGCTGAACGAAGCTTGCCGTTGTAATTAAAGCCCATTGCATGCCCATGGGCACCCGTATCATGGATTACCAGCAAATCTCCTCTTTGAATTTCCGGAAGATTCCTGTCTACCGCGAATTTATCACAGTTTTCACACAAGCTGCCCACCACATCATAAACACAGGTCCGGGGTTGGTCTTCCTTGCCGGCAACTGTTATGTGATGATAAGCCCCGTACATACCCGGACGCATTAAATCTGCCATACTGGCATCTACACCGATATAATTCTTATAGATATTTTTCTTATGAATCGCTTTCGTTACAACATAGCCATAAGGCCCGGTAATTACCCGCCCGCATTCCAGGGCTAATTTGAGCGAACCAAGTCCATGGGGAATGATCTTTTCTTCATACAATTTTTTCACACCTTGACCGATCGCATTATAATCAACAGGTTCCTGTTCCGGACGGTAGGGAATACCGATCCCGCCGCCAAAGTTTACAAACTCAAAACGAATCCCTAATTCTTGATGAAGCTCCAGAATTAAATCAAACATCATGCTGGCCGTTTCAATAAAATAATCAGGGTCAAGTTCATTAGAGATCACCATGGTGTGGATTCCAAATCTTTTCACACCTTTATCCCGCATAATTTTATAGGCCTCAAAAATGTGTTCTTTCGTTAAACCATATTTTGCTTCCTCGGGATTGCCGATTATCGCATTCCCGCCGCTGCGGAGAGGGCCCGGGTTATAGCGGAAAGAAATTAACTCCGGAAGACCGGCGTGCTTTTCCAGAAAATCTATATGTGTAATATCATCCAGATTTATAACCCCGCCTAATTCCACCGCCTTCACAAATTCCTCAGCCGGAGTGTCATTGGACGTAAACATAATTTCCTCTCCGGACATACCTACTTTTTCAGCCAGTAATAATTCGGGAAGGGAACTGCAATCGGCCCCCAAGCCTTCTTCCCGCAATATTTTCAAAAGGTACGGGTTAGGAGCTGCCTTAACAGCATAGTATTCCTTAAATTCCGGTGCCCAGGCGAAAGCCTGGCTCAATTTCCTGGCATTCTCCCGGATCGCCTTTTCATCATAAAGGTGAAAAGGCGTCTCAAACTTAGCAACAATTTTTTCTAACTGCTCTTTCGTAAAGGGTAGTTTTTTTTCTGCCACAAATAATCCTCCTCTATTTTAAATACATAAATGAACAAATAAAAAAACGGCTCTGCGCAAATACGTAAACCGTTAAAGGGTAAAATCACCGCTTTTACCTTAGCCCTACGAATAGCGCTCCACCCGAAAACGGGTGACAGTCCTGCAGTTATTCACATGCAGACCCAGCAAAAGTCCCTGACCAGAAAACTCCTGCTTCGGCGGCTATACCTTTCCATGTCCCTCTTAGCCGGTCAACTCCGGACATGTACTTTTAATACCCGCACCTCTACCATTATAAATATTCAATTGATACCATTATGTACTAAAATTCCTCTCACTGTCAAGAATTACTTATGATGAAACACGGGTATTATCCGGGCTAAATGCCTGTCAGTGCCTGTCCCGCCTTTATAACGCCCTTTACGTAGTGCCGTCTTCATTATTCTTCCCCCTGACAATTATTTCTTAAGCATTTAAGGGCATAATATAACAATACTCTGCAAAGGAAGTTATGCCATGCGAAACAGATTCCCCGCCCTGCCGATAAATAGTCTTTTCTTTATCGTGCAGGCTTTCACCGTAATGAGTCTCTCTGTTAAAGGTGCGGAAGACCAGGCCCTGGAAGCTTTAATAACTTTAACCCTCTATTTATTGTTTATCTACCTGGAGCAGCTTTGGCAGTTCAAGATCGAGAACTGGGTCAGATTGGCATTGATATTAACAATCATCGCCAATTCCGGGGGCGGACATTTTCTCGGAGGATATAACACAAAATACTTTGATAAAATCCTGCATTTCTTTGGTTCTTTTTCGGCAGCGTCTTTTGCCTTTAGCGTAATAAATAAAATTTTTCACGTAAAGTATTCCTCCAGAGCGGTCATGTTTATCTTTATCAGCGCTGTAGGTCTGGCAATAGGGGCCCTCTATGAAATACTGGAATATTCCCTGGACCGCATATTTCTCATGAATAACCAATTAGGGCTCTCCGATACAAATTTAGATTTAATAGCCGATGCTTTAGGGTCCCTGGCATCCGCAGTCTATATCACCTTTATTTCCGGTAATAAAACCCCCTTGACTAAAAAAGTTTAGCTTTTCTGGAACCAAACTTTATGCAAAAGGTTTATGGCCGGTTCGATATGTTCCAGAGCAATGCCGCCGTAGGATAATAAAACTAGTGGATAATTGTCCTGAGTATTGCCTAAATAATAATTATTAATGGGTATTACCTTTACCCCTACCTTTTCAGCCAGTAAAGCAATATCATCGGGAGACTCTTGTGTTTTTAACTCTAAAAGAATATGCAAACCGCTCTCCGCTCCCAAAATGTCCACTTTACCGGCCATAATCCTATGGACAGCTCCGACTAAAACCTCATTTTTCTGGGCATATATTTTCCTAAGTTTCCTAATATGTTTGGCCAGCATTCCTTCCTGCATAAATAAAGCCAAAGCCATTTGTTCAATTTGTGATGAGGTTTGGTTATATTTCTTTTTCTGTTCTTGGTATTTTTTCAGCAAATCGGCAGGCAGAACCATATAGCTGATCCGGATAGCAGGGAGCAATATCTTGGAAAAAATTCCTAGGTAAATGACATTGGCACCTTTGCTTAATCCCTGTAAAGAAGGGATAGGCCTGCCGGAATATCTTAATTCGCTGTCGTAATCGTCTTCAATAATATATCCGTTATTTTCATGAGCCCAGTTAAGAAGCTGAATTCTTTTATTGATCGGCATCACCGCGCCCATAGGGAATTGGTGGGAAGGGCTGACATAAACAATTTTAGCCCTGCTTGCAGCCAGGATACCGACATCTATCCCATCCTCCTCCAGTTTAATGGGAATAATATTGAAATTATGATCCTTAAAGATGTGCCGGGCCTGTTTAAAACCGGGATCTTCAAAACCGACGCTTTCATGAAAGTTTTTTAATAAACCACATAAAATTCCTAAAAGAGTCTGCACACCGGACCCGATAACAATATTCTCCGGAGAGCAGACAACCCCCCGGGATTGGTGAATATATCTGGCGATTTCTCCCCGCAGCTCCGGCTCGCCCTGATGGGACCCATAAGTTAAAAACCGCTCATTATTATACATCAGGGATTTTGTCAGATACTTTTTCCAGAGGGAAAAATCAAAGCTTTCCTTATCAAGGTAATCATTTTTCATATCATATTGCTGTTTGGGCCGGGACTCTGCTTCTTCATCCACCTGATCAATCGTTCCTTTTTTAAAATTAAAACGATTACCGGCGATCTTATTCGCGAAGTAGCCCACTTTCGCCTTGCTCACAATATACCCCTCTACATCCAGCTGCTGATAAGCGGCTTCTATGGTCGTTTTGCTGACCTGCAAAGCCCGGGACAGCTCCCGGATAGACGGGAGCTTGGTAAAGGGCTCGATCATCCCGGTGATTATTTCATTTTTTATGTAGCCATATAACTGTAAATATAAAGGTGTTGCCGACTCTTTATCAAAGGCTAATGAAAATTCCAGCATCTTCTCCTCCATCTGACCTGGTCATATTTTAAAAAACTGTCACTTTTCAGAAGGTCACTTTTGTATTAAATTATACATATAAAAAATGCCTACCACAATGTTTTTCTGAGCGCTCTGAAAAAACGACCAGTAAATTACATGATAGGAGGATAAATTCATTGCAAAATAATGCTGCCAGAAAGATTACCTTTGGGGGGTTAATGATCGCCTTAGTTTTTGTCACAACCTTTAGTGTAAAAATCCCGATACCCTTTACCCAGGGCTATATTCATGCCGGAGACAGTATGATTTTTGTCGCTGCCGTTTTATTGGGGTGGAAATACGGCGCTATCGCCGGGGGAGTCGGTTCGGCCCTGGCGGATATCTTAGGGGGCTATGCCAACTGGGCTTTACCAACCTTGATCATCAAGTCCGTTATGGGCGGATTGGTGGGCTGGATTGCCCACGATTCAGAGCCGGCGGAACACAGCAGACATAATATGGTGGTGGGGATTTTTTCAGCTGTAGGCTGGGCCGGTTTTATGGGTTTACTAAAATTTTCTTTAAATACGGCTATTGCCGATCATGCTCCCCGGCTTATCGGTGAAGTGGAAAGCATCACCGACCTGGAAGGGCTGCTAAGTTTAAGCCTCAAGCTCCAATCCCAATTATTATGGGCCGCTATTCTCATCCCCCTCGTTTTAGTGCTGTTTTCTCTGCTCTTTGCCAAAATTAATCTTAAGCTTTTTCATGTCAGTCAATTACTGGGCATGCTGGTTTCAGGTTTATGGATGGTAGCAGGATATTATATTTCCGCAGGAATAATGTACGGAAGTTTTATTGTCCCCATCTTCAGCATCCCCTGGAATATCGTACAATTTGTCGGCGGCGGGGTTATTGCCTATTTTATTTTACTGGCCCTGCAAAAAGCTCCTGTACAAGAATACCTGAAAAGGTAAAAGATAGCCCGCTCTTTTTAAACTAATCGATCATCTTTATGTAATCTCTTCATTAAAAAATGGCCCGTCCGGGCCTTTTTTTATACGATTTTCGTTGTCCACTCTTCCAGATTCCAGACATCTGTTACCCAATCCTGATAAAAATCCGGTTCATGGGACACCAGCAGAACCGTTCCCTTAAATTCCTTTAAAGCTTTCTTAAGCTCCTCTTTCGCTGCAACGTCCAGATGATTGGTCGGCTCATCCAGCACCAGCCAGTTGACATCCCGCAGCATTAGCTTACAGAGCCTGACTTTAGCGCTTTCCCCGCCACTGAGGACCAGCATCTTATTCGTAATATTCTCATTGCTTAAGCCGCTTCTGGCCAGGGCCTGACGAACCTCAAAATTCGTAAGACCGGGAAACTCCTGCCAGACTTCTTCCAGGGCTGTGTGATCATTATCCCTGCCGGCTTCCTGCTCAAAGTAGCCGGGGTAAAGATTATCCCCTGCAATAACCCTGCCGGAGAAAGGAGGGATCCGGCCTAAAAGGGTCTTGAGTAAAGTTGATTTGCCTAATCCGTTTACCCCTCTGACGGCTACTTTTTGACCCCTTTCCAGGGTTAAGCTGAATGATTTGGTCAAAGGTTCATGATAGCCCAGCACCAGCTCAACTGCTTCAAAAATTAGTCTGCCCGGTGTCTTCGCCTCCCGGAAAGAAAAGACCGGCTTAATTTTCTCCTTTGGTTTCTCCAACCGCTCTATTTTATCCAATTGCTTTTGCCGGCTTTTGGCCCGGCCGGTAGTTGAGATCCTCGCTTTATTGCGGGCAATGAAATCCTCCAGCCTTTCCACTTCTTTTTGCTGCTTTTCATAAGCCTGCAGTTCCTGCCGTTTTTTGATCGCATAAAGTTCCTTAAACTGCTGGTAATTACCTGTATATCTGGTTAAAGAAGTGTTTTCTACATGATAAATCACATTTACGACATCATTAACAAAAGTCATATCATGGGACACCAGCATAAAGCTGTTCTCATAATTGATCAGATATTTTTTCAGCCATTCAATATGCTCCGCATCCAAATAATTAGTGGGCTCATCCAAAATCAATATCGTGGGGCTTTCCAGCAATAGCTTTGTCAGCAGGACTTTGGTCCGCTGACCGCCGCTTAAGTCCGCAACATCCTTATCTAACCCGATTTCTCCCAGACCCAGGCCGTTAGCGACCTCTTCGCTTCTGGCATCAATGGCGTAAAAACCATTGTGTTCCAGGATACTCTGAATATCTCCCACATCTTCCAGCATTTTATTTAATTCTTTATCATTTGCCCCGGCCATTTTATCGTAAATTTGCAGCATCTCGGCTTCTAAGGCAAACATTCCTTGGAAAGCTTCCCGTAAACAGTCCCGGATTGTTTTTCCCTTCGTTAAAACTGTATGCTGGTCAAGATAACCTACCGTAACTCTGTTGGACCACTCAATTTTTCCTTCGTCAGGCATCAGCTGACCGGTAATCATATTTAAAAAGGTAGACTTTCCTTCCCCATTGGCACCGATCAGGCCTACATGCTCACCTTTTAAAAGCCGGAAAGAAACATCCTCAAATATTTTCCTTGAGCCAAAACCATGGTTAATATTTTCTACATTTAATACACTCATCTTTGTCTCCTTAAAATCTCTGAAATTTACATTACTTATCCATTTTAGCCCGGGAACAAACCGGAGTCAAAACAAAATACTGCCAAATTGTTAGCCAAACAGTACAAGACTTCCATTGAAAATTGAAAAAAATTTTTTACTTAAAAAAAACAGGAAAACTTATTTGCAGAAAAGAAGCATTAAAGAAAACCCTTTTCCATTCGTTATAAAATATGATTGCTTTAGGCACTATAAGTAAGAGAAAATCAAAAAGGGGTAATCCTATGGATAAAGACATGAGCAGGTACCTGGAAGAGAAATTATATACACGGAATTTTACTAAGTATGGTTTGGATATGAACCCGGTTGTTTCCATAGCGGCAGGATTGTTTATTTTATTATTCTCTGTTTACGCTCTGTATGATTTAGCAAATGCGGAGAAAAACTTTTCGGCTATAAAGAACTATATCATCACAAATTTTGACTGGCTGTTTATCCTGTCCAGTAATTTTTTTATTTTTGTCTGTTTGGCATTAGCCTTATCAAGACTTGGCGATGTCCGCATAGGCGGCTTTAACGCCACTCCCGAATTTACAAATTTCGCCTGGTATTCCATGCTCATTTCCGCCGGAATGGGTATCGGCCTGATGTTCTGGTCGGTGGGCGAGCCTTTATATCATGCCGTGTACACCCCTCCCATTTTTACAAGCCCCGAAGCAGCAGTTCAGGCACTGTCTACTACATTTTTCCACTGGGGTTTACATCCCTGGGGAATTTATGCACTGATTTCCCTGGCCCTGGCTTTTTTTGCCTATAATAAAAAACTTCCTCTGTCTTTGCGATCAGTCTTTTACCCTCTGTTAAAAGACCGGGTGTTTGGTCTAATCGGTGATCTAATTGATATTTTGGCCGTTGTCGCCTGCTTATTCGGACTGGCTACTTCTTTAGGTTTAGGAGTCCAGCAGATAAACAGCGGGTTAAACTATTTATTTGGTATTAAATATCATGTTACGGTGCAGGTCATACTTATTGCTGTCATAACCATGATAGCTACATTGTCCGTAGTTTCCGGCATCGATAAGGGCGTTAAATTTTTATCTGAACTAAACATCAAAGTGGCTTTTGTGTTTCTAATTTTTATTCTGCTCCTGGGGCCGTCACTATACATAATTAAGATATTTTCCAATTCTTTAGGACTGTATCTGAACAACCTGATAAAGGCTTCCTTTTACTTATCTATCCGGGATACTGCCTGGCAGGGAGACTGGTCTGTGTTTTACCTGGCCTGGTGGATATCCTGGTCACCCTTCGTCGGCATGTTCATCGCCCGCATTTCCAAAGGAAGGACTGTCAAAGAATTTATCTCCGCTGTCTTGATCGTCCCTTCTTTACTGTCTTTTCTCTGGCTTGCGGTTTTCGGAGGAGCAGCAATTTATTTGAATAACACCCACGACGGACAGCTTTTTGCCGTTGTTCAGGAAAATTTGCCTGTTGCCCTCTTTGAAATGATTCAATTTCTGAATATATCCGTGCTGGCCGGAGCTGTCAAAGTATTCCTTTCAATTCTAGGCACTCTTTTGATTATCTCTTTTTTTGTTACATCCAGTGACTCGGGATCTCTTGTGGTGGACAGTATAGCCTCCGGAGGTAAAATCAACGCACCGGTTACGCAAAGAATATTTTGGGCTTTTATGGAAGGACTGGTAGCTGCGGTATTATTATTAATCGGCGGGGAAAAAGCTCTGTCGGCTCTCCAGACAGCGGTAATCAGCACAGGGCTGCCTTTTGCAATTATCCTTACCGTAATGACCATCTCTCTTATCCATAGTATTCGGGAATCCTATTATAAACAAAGAAGGATCAAACATATTCATCTGTATGAGAATGTACTAAAGTATACCTCCAAAAACCCCAAGAAACATTCCTAAAGGAGAATTTTTTTAATCTTTACCCTTTTATCAGGCTACCTGCCCAAAGGAACCGCTGTTTTTATTCAGATCCGGATATTAAAAAGGCATTTCCAATATTGGAAATGCCTTTGTCTTTTGGCTAAAGATTAAAGTTTCGTTACATTTGCTGCTTGTGGGCCGCGAGCGCCTTCGACAACATCAAATTCTACGCTTTGACCTTCATCAAGACTTTTGAATCCCTGACTTTGGATCGCTGAAAAATGGACAAAAACGTCTCCGTCCTGCTCACTTTCAATAAAACCAAAACCCTTTTCCGCATTAAACCATTTTACTGTACCTTTCATTTTAAAGGCCTCCTAAAAATTAATTTGAATCAAAAAGCGGAAAGCATAAACAATTTAAAATCCATTCCTGTAACCAAGAGGCCCTAAAATCGTTTAATCATTTCGCATCTTTTTAACACCATTAAATATAATACTATACTCATCTGCAAATTGCAAGTTATTTACAAAAACAATCTACTCCTTTTATTTAGGCATTTTGATGATGACCTTAAATAAATCCCCGTCAATTTCCAGATTAAAACTCCCCTTTTGAATTTCGATCAGGCTTTTGGCAATAGATAATCCTAAGCCGCTGCCCTGGCTGCTGCGGGATTCATCTCCCCTTTTGAAGCGTTCCAGCAACTCTTCGGCAGAAATGTTCAATTCATAAGCGGAAATATTTTTGATGATCAGGTTTACTTCCGGTCCTCTATCTTCAACATCTAGATACACCCTTGATCCCTGCAGGGCATATTTAAAAATATTAGACAACAAATTCTCTATTGCTCGCCAGAGCAATTTCCCGTCTGCAGTTACATATACTTTATCCCGGGGATAATTAACCTTAAAGTCCAGCTTTTGTTCCCGGACCTTATCATCCACTTCCCCTAATCCCTGGGTTATTAAAGAAACTAAATCGATTTTTTCATAGTTCACCGGGATATTGCCGCTGGAAGCTTTAGCCGCCTCAAATAAATCAGCGGTCAGAACTTTTAGCCGCTGGGATTTCTGATCGATTATATCCAAGTATTCCGCAGCCTTTTCCGGGTCTTCTTCATTTCTTAATAAATCAACATAAGTGATAATAGAAGTTAAAGGGGTCCGTATATCATGGGAGACATTCGTGATTAATTCCGTTTTTAACCGTTCACTTTTTAACTCACTGGCAACGGCTTTTTGCAAACCCTCCGTAATGCTGTTGATATCGCCTGCCAGCCGGGCAAACTCGCCGCTGCCGGCCACATTTATTTTATTATGCAGGTCGCCTTCTTTGACTTTTGCCACCCCGTCTTTAACAGCCTGAAATTCCCGGACTTTTTTCAAAGCCAGCCACCCTGCTATTCCGACCGTTATGGGGAAAATAAAAAATGTCAGCGCAACAATCAACGGATAACCGACTATGATTAAGATAACTTTTATCCCCACACTGCCGCTGTTATATATTTCTTTTAAAAAGTTAAATATTTTACTGAAAATGATATAAACTAAAGTGTGTTTAATAAAGGTCTTATTCTTGATGTGCTTGACTAAGGATAAAACTAATATTAATCCCGGCGCCCCTATTAACAAGGTACTGGGCAGGACCGCCTGGTAGAGCCTGGTATCAAAAATAAAAGATACTACCCCGCACCATAACAAGATTAAAGAAAAGCACAGCAGCATATTAAAATCATTATAAAGCCGGTCAATGATATTCAGCCGGATCTCTTTGCTCCCCAAAGACTTTCTCCCGATCACGATGATCAGATAAAGAAACGCTGCCGCTAATCCCGCTGCAAAAGCCAGTATTTTATATAAGCTCAGGGTTATAAAATCCTTGTCATTTTGCCAGTCTTCAATTCTCTGATTTAAGAATTCTTCGGAAAAGGCAATATACAAGGCCCTGTTTTGCTGAGTCGGTTTATCACCATTTAATTCAATATTGGTTGAGCGGATCATTCTGTTGATATCTTGTTCAATCCAGTAATAATAAGAATTTTCTCTGATCTCTGCAGGATACACCGTCTCTTCGGCTTTGTCGAAGATCAGATAAGACGGGTAAGATTTAAAGAAATCTTTCTCCGGGCCGGGTATATTGGTAAAAACATTTTCACCGACACCGCCATAGTAAAGAACGCCTTGTACTGTTTCCAGCTTGCGTAAAGCGTCGTTGTAGGTCTTTAGATCTTCAGCAATCAAAGTATCCTTTATTCGGGCAATTTTATCTGCATAAACTTCTTCGAATTTCCGGTAGTTTTCTGCAGAGGATAATCCGTCATTATAGCCTTCCTGGTAATTATACTCAAATTGCCTGAACAGCGATTCTTTCTCCCTTTTTATCTCTTCTTCGGTAATACTTTCCCCGTTTAAAATATGTTCCTCACTTTTAAATTCCATTAAGGTTGTTAAAGGGTCAAGCACCTGGCTGCTTTCTCGCTGATAGTCCCTGCTCAGATAATAGTTCTTTTCAAAAGCCGCCCCCAGATCACCTTGATTCAAGACTACAATATTATTTAAGAAAACTGTTATGCCACCGGTAAAGCATACTAAGGCAATTATAAAAACTATTCCTTTTATTACCGGCGAATGGCTATAATTTTTCCACCTTATATCCAATCCCCCACACCACCTTCAAGTATTTTGGTTCTTTAGGATTTATTTCTATTTTTTCTCGTATTTTGCGGATATGGACTGCTACGGTATTTTCCGGATTAAAGGCTGCTTCCTGCCAGACCTTCTCATATATTTCATCTATGGAAAAAACCCGGCCGGCATTGGCCGTTAAAAGCTTTAAGATCTTATATTGGACCGGAGTAAGTTTAACCTCTTCCCCATCAACGGTTATTACCTTACTCTCATCATCTACGACCAGACCTCCTGTCTGATAAACATTGCTTTTGGCCTCCAGGCTGCCCAGAGTAATATACCTCCTCAACTGGGACTTGACCCTGGCGATAAGCTCCAGGGGATTGAAGGGCTTGGTCAGATAGTCGTCGGCACCCATATTTAAACCCATTATCTTATCGGTATCTTCAGATTTAGCCGACAGCATGATGACCGGGATATTATACTCCTCCCTGAGCTTCATAGTAGCTCTTAAACCATCCATTTGGGGCATCATAATGTCCATAATGATAAGATGCAGCTCATGTTCCTCAATAATATCCAAGGCCTCCAAACCATTAGCCGCCTTGTATATTTTGTAACCTTCATTACTCAGATAAATTGTAATGGCTTCCAGTATTTCTTTATCATCATCACAGACCAGTATATTCAAGACGAATCACCCCAAGCGATTAATTTGTACAAATTATATCACACCCTTTATTCTTTACTTAAGGCCATGATATCAGCAAAATCTTAAGATTTTCTTCATATAAATCTTAATAACTTCTTAAGATTAGCCCGGACCGGGACTCCCGGAAGCTGATATGAATAAAAAAAACGGTCCGCCGTGTGACCGTTTGTAAAAAAATTTTTTTTATGCAACCTCAGGAGCCTGACTTCCCTCTCCTGTCCCCGTCATGCCGGCCGTCCTCTGCAAAAAAGTCAGAGCGGCGACCTGCTTGGTTTTAATAGAAATGATGCCGGAGGGAATTAATTATGATTCCTGTCTGTTATTTCAATAACCTCTCCATGTTCATGCACGGCAAGCTCAAGTTTTTGCAAATCCTCAAGCAAAACAAGTTCTTCCAAAGTATTACTCCTCTTTAACCAGTAGATAGGTATGCTGTTACCGTCATCGTGAAGCTGTGAGTTGGAAACCAGCAGCTTACCCGGACTTTTTCCCGCAGCAGCCGGCGCTGAAGGCTCTCCCCACGGGGCAGGAGTATTACAAAAGGTAAAAATGCTGCGCCCATAATCCGCAAACTCCTTGATGCCGATTAAATACTGCCCTTTAACCAGATAGACCGGTAATTCCCGGGAGTCGTATATCACTTTTTTCCCTCCCGGATAGACATCGCCAATAAGCAAATCAGGCAAACCGATACGGACTTTTAAATCTGCATTCCCGCTGCCGGCCGTAACTATTTCCCCTCCGGTTTCAGCAAGAACGCCCTGTCCCTGATGATAATAAAAAGTCGGATACTGCGGTGAGGGCGGCAGGGGCAGGCTTGCCGAAATACTTCCGAATACCGCAATGTGAAAGTAAAATTTATACTCCCGGTTCTTTACTAAATCCAGCTCTAATTCCGCAGCATTTTCCCGGCAGCCGATTCTTGTCGCTTTTTTAAGATATTTATTGCTTTCCGAATCAACGGCAACTACAGAAACTTCCCTGGTTTCCTCATCCTGAAACAGCTCAAGACCGTCTCCCCTTAAGGCTAATTCCATTTTCACCCTTTGCCGGGGCAGTATTTTGATGTTAATATCATTGTAATTATCCTGATAATAATTTAATCGTTCCACATACAAAGGCTGGGTATTTGTACTGTTTTCCAGATCATAGCTTAAATAATCCCCGTCGGTACCGGTAATTTCATAACCCATATAATTATAAATACGGGGATCAGCAAAACCCATCTTATTCCAATGCTGTCGGACAGGGAGTTGGATTTTATACTCCAGCCGGGAGTTCCCGGGAGGCAGCGAATATTCCTCTCCCGCATATTTAGCCAGCCTCCCCCCGTCAAAATAATAGCAGACAGGAGTAATCTTCAGTCCTTCCGCAGGAGCTGTATGCCCGGTGGGAAGCATAATTTCACCGCTAATATAAAAATTCCCGTCATCCGCAAATATTTTCTTGAATTGCAGATTATCTGTTTTATCACTGAGATCGGACAGTTTTACTAAGCTGTATCCTTTGATATTATAGGCAGGAACTTCCTGTCCGTCCACATAAATTTTAATGTCCGTATAATAGATATTTCCCCGGTTTTTTATTATTACAGCCGTTCCCCGGGTCTTCTTTTTACCTTCACCGATATATAATTTTGTGGTTCGCTCCCGGGGATTCCAAATAGCCGTATAACCATAATAAACTAAATCCTCAACAATGATACACAGTTCATTATTAACGGTATATGCCGGTATATACTTATCGGCAATAGACAAGTCATGCTCATTATTATTTACGGATACAGCTACTTTAGTCTGACTCCGCGCAAAGCTCCCTATTACATCCCCCACCCGGTAGGTACGATTTATTTGGACTTCGGGGGTATCGGCAGCAACAGGAATTAAACGAAAGAGCTGTATGCTGAAAATAATAGTACAGACAATAATCCATTTTGGCCGTTTGCTTCTCATTTTAACACCTCATATTTTTTAACACTACTGCTGATTACCGGCATCTACTTACCGGTCCGCCATAATTTTAATCAATACCCTGCGGTCGCGGGGGCCGTCAAATTCACAAAAATAGAGACCTTGCCATCTACCCAGAAGAGGCTTGCCTTCTGCGATGATAAGAGTCTTTGCTGCGCCCAGACAGGCTGATTTTAAATGGGCGGGGGAATTGCCTTCGAAGTGCCTGTAATCCCCTTCCTCAGGGAATGTCTTAGCAAGGGCGGTTAGTATATCCCTTACGACATCTGGATCGGCATTTTCGTTCAAGGTGATGCCTGCCGTGGTGTGCGGGCAATAAATAACGGCCAGACCGCTTTGTATCCCCGATTGTTCAACAGCTTGCCCAAGTAAATAGGTAATATCAATAAATTCTTGCTTTTTGTGCGTTGCAATTGCATATTGAAACAAACCTGAGCTCATTTTGCTACCTCCCCATTTTACCATCCGGCATGATTACCTTAATTTATTTTGGTTCTTTCAACTGAAATCAAAACCCTGCAAAAATAAAAAATTTCGTAATAAAAAATTATTTTCTGCCCCAGAGGCAATTGTTCCGGAGTTTCTCGCCCGGGTATCTCCTGGCATAAATACATAAAATACTTCTTTTCTGCAGAAATCTCAAATTAATCCGGGCCCGGACTGCCCGGAAAAAAAGCACCTGCTCTAAACAGCAGGTGCTTACATTCAAAATATTCTTCTATTATGGCTTATGCTAACTCCTTCAATGTACATAATCAGCGCTTGCCCAGCCCGTTTGCCCATTGGGTAATTTAACATTATACCAGCCGGGCCGGCTGTTCAAAATAGTCACTTCCGTGCCCCTGGGTACTTTTGTTAAAACGGCATATTGTAAACCATTGCCGCTCCTGATATTTAAAATGCCGGCCGTAACGGTTCCTGTGGTAACCAACGGCGGGGAAGAAGTTATCGTAACATCATCCCCTTGAGTACCCAAGCTTGCTTCCAGAGCCGGGCCCTGGTTAAATAGCGTTATCTTTCCCCGGCAGCCTGCCGCATCTGCCAGAAGACTTTTCAAGCCGTAATAGAAGCTGCCTTTTACTTCGGTATATTTTTGATTTATTTTTAATTGGGTGTCTATTTCGTTAGCAACTACATCCTTATAAATGCCATGACCGATATATAATTTTACGTTGGTTCCCTTCACTTCGTTAGACCACCAGTTAACCAGGGTTTCATAATCAGCAGCTCTGTTGCCGGTCTCCCAGTAAACCTGCGGGACTACATAATCAATCCATTCATTTTTTATCCAGGACCTTGTATCGGCAGAAACATAATAATAGGATTGGGTACCTGTGGTTGCTGAGCCTGTGGGATCAGAAGAAATATTTTTCCAAATTCCCATGGGACTTATGCCGAACAGGACATTCTCCCTGGTGCCCTTAATAACGGCGCTTACCCGCTCAATCATATCGTTAACATGTTGTACTCTGCTCCTGGCAACTGCTCCGTCTTTTTCTTCTCCCGGAGGGAGGGGATAATTTGCCGGATAGAAATAATCATCAAAGTGAATCCCGTCTACATCATAATTTCTGACGATTTCCGCTACGGTAGCCGTGATGTGGTTCTTTACTTCCGGTAATTCCGGATTATAATACAGAGAGTTATTATAACTGATGACCCACTCAGGATGCAACCGCGCCGGGTGATTTGCACTAAGGACATTTAAATCCGTTCCGGAGGTCGTTATTCTATAAGGATTTAGCCAGGCATGTAATGCCAGGCCTCTTTTATGGGCCTCTGCGATCATAAAAGCCAGGGGATCATAACCGGGGTCTTGGCCCTGGGTTCCCGTTAACACATCAGACCAGGGATTAAGGGCAGATTTATATAAGGCATCTGCTTTCGGCCGCACCTGAACCACTATGGTATTCATACCCGCAGCCTGCAGCTTGTCCAACTTTTCAATAAATTCATTCTTTTGAGCAGCTGCATCATTTTTGACGCTTGGGAAATCGATGTTAAAAACTGTTGCCATCCATACCGCTTCCATATTTTGTGAAAGTGCGGCTGCCGAAATATTTGCAGTAAAGTTAATCGTCGCAATAATTAGTATAATCACCAGATAAAATAATTTCTTCAAGCAAACGCCTCCTTGGACCGGAAAGAATTTTCCCATCGAAAAACACACTTCACGGTTTTTTATTATGCCGCTTTCCGTCGACTACTGTTGTATTTTATCATACTATGTCCTTTGATATCAATTACTAATATCATACATTCCGCAGTTGGGTTTAAAACACACGTCCCTATCAGCTGCCTTCCGCTATCCCCATTGGCAAACTCAACCGACGGTATCGCAGTTCCCAAAATTCCGGTATCTACCCCAGGTATTAAAGAAATCAAACCCCCGGCGGGAAAACCGGGTGCTGCACCGGGGAAAGGCTATTACCGGGAACTGTTATTTCATGCTCAATAACCAGATAAGTACTATTTATTAAACCATTTATCGGCGCATAATACCTGCCGTTAACGACCGTAACCGTTGCGGGAACATGGGAAAAGATACCGGTTTTATTAAGAACTACTGCCGTAGTCTCCTTTGCAGGGTCTACACCGTCAGGAATAGCTGCCAACCTTTCAACAAAATTACTAAATCTGGGAATATCAATAATTTTATTGCTGCTGGTGCATTTTATCTCAAGCACGACAATTTGATAGCTGCCCTTTTGAGCCGTGTCCTCAATGGTTCTCACCTTCTCCTGGGAAGGGGAATTAATTACAACTTCGACCTGGATATTCTTCAGCCCCGTCCTATTTCCCGGCAAACTTTATCAATGTTTATCTCTTGGTCAGGGATAACATAACGGACTTCCCCTGTCTGTATTTCCTGCACAGACCGGCTTATTTCCATATTTTTAACCGACCATTGAGGCTGCCGCTATCCCTTTCATCTCCAAAGCGCACTGTGACGTTATTTCTGCCCTTCGCAGCCAGCCGGGTATCGAAAACATTCAGTCCGCTGAAGTATAAATTTTAGCAAAGTTAAAGACCGTCTATCTCAGACGGCCCTTAGGTACCTATCGCTATTCCCTATTAATTACCCCATCCCCGTTCATTACAAAATGCAGATTGCAGGAATACTCCTCAGGAATATTCCTGCACATTCACTAGGATACTTTTCCAAACTGGCTATTATACAACTCTGCATAAAAACCCTTCTCAGCCAGTAGCTCATCATGATTCCCGCTCTCAATGATATCTCCGTCCTTCATAACCAGGATGAGATCGGAATTTCTTATCGTAGAAAGCCGGTGAGCGATGACAAAGGAAGTGCGTCCAACCATCAGCTTATCCATAGCTTTCTGGATCAATAGCTCGGTACGGGTATCCACAGAGCTGGTAGCTTCATCAAGGATCAGCAGAGGTGCGTTCTCTACCATAGCTCTGGCAATGGTTATCAATTGTTTTTGGCCTGCCGAAAGATTTGCTTTATCATTTAATACAGTATCATATCCCTGGGGAAGGGTGCGGATGAAATGATGGATACCCACTGCCTGGCAGACAGTAATAATCTCCTCATTAGTAACACCCTGTTTGCTGTAGACAATATTTTCTTTAATTGTACCTTCAAATAGCCAGGTATCCTGTAAAACCATACAGAACAGGTTGTGGACATTTTTTCTGGTCAGTTGATTAATAGGCACACCGTCAATCCTAATTTCTCCACCATTTAATTCATAAAAGCGCATCAGCAGATTGACCATAGTTGTTTTACCGGCGCCCGTGGGCCCGACAATAGCAATCTTTTGACCGGCTTTGACCCGGGCAGAAAAGTTATGAATAATTGTTTTATCCTCATCGTAGCCGAACTTAACACCTTTAAATTCAACATCACCCTTTGCTTTTTCTAACACTACTACCTTATCCGTTTCCTCAGGAAGTTCCTCTTCCGCCAAAAACTGAAATACCCGTTCGCCGGCTGCTGCTGCGGACTGCAGGTTTGTTGCCGCCTGGGCCATTTGAGAAAGAGGCTGGGTAAACAAGCGAATGTAAATCATAAAGGCCACAATAACACCAAAGGAAATACTGCCGTTAAGGGCCATGGCTCCGCCCACAACACAAACAGCCAAATAGCCGAAGTTGCCGATAAAGGTCATCAGCGGCATCATCAGTCCCGATAAAAACTGAGACCTCCAGGCGCTGGCAAATAATCTCTCATTAATGGCGGCAAATTTCTCCCTGGCTGCATCTGCACCGTTATACACCTTCACAACATTGTGACCGGCGTAGATTTCCTCAATATGCCCGTTGATTGCGCCCAACTCTCTCTGTTGACCGACAAAATACTTCTGTGATTTGGACATAATCAGCATCATACTGCCAAAACCGATTACTGTTGCTGCCACTGCAGTAAGGGTCATAATCCCATTGGTGACAAGCATCATAATGAGGGAACCAAAAAACAGCGTAATAGAACTGACCAGTGTTCCGATACTTTGATTCATTGTTTGACCAATAGTATCCACGTCATTTGTTACCCGGCTGAGTACATCGCCGTAGCTGTTGGCATCAAAATACTTAAGGGGAAGCCTGTTGATTTTCTGGGAAATCTCCTGCCGCAAGCTTTTGGAAACCTTTTGGGTAACCGTGGCCATAATAAAGCCCTGTAAATAGGAGAAAATAGCTCCCAACCCGTATAACACGGCCAAAAGCATTCCAATTTCGGCAACGGCCTCCACATCAATTTCACTCCTTAAGCCCTCCGTGACAATATCGGTGATTTTACTCAGCTGATCCGGTCCTATAATGGTAAAAACCGTACCCATAATTGCTAAAATAACAGCTGCGATGATTGCCGGAAGATATGGTTTGCAGTAAAGGATCAGTTTTCCCCAGTTTTTTTTAAAATCCTTGGCCTTTTCGCCGGAAACGCCCATCCCTCCGGGGCCGCCAGGATGACGGCCCAGAGGTCCCTGAGCCTGCTTGTTTTGTACATTAATTATAGTATTACTCATCCTGCAAGTTCCTCCTCTGAAAGTTGTGAATAGGCAATCTCCTGATAGACTGCACAATTCTTCAAAAGTTCTTGATGGGTACCAACCCCCACCACCCTGCCCTCATCAAGCACAATGATTTTATCGGCATCGATAATGGTTCCGACACGCTGGGCAACGATAAGACTGGTGATATGGGCCGTCTCCTTTTTTAACACTGCGCGCAGCCGGCGGTCTGTCTTATAATCCAGGGCGGAAAAAGAATCATCAAAAATATAAATTTCCGGTTTGCGGCAAATTGCCCTGGAAATGGCTATCCTTTGTTTTTGTCCGCCGGAGATATTGGCACCGCCTTGGGATATGGCGGCCTCATACTGGCCGTCCATTTTCTCTACAAATTCCTGGCCCTGGGCAATTTCCAAGGCTTTTTTTACATCCTGTAAAGTAGCCTGGTCCTGACCATTATCACCATAGGCTACATTGGAGGAAACTGAACCACTGAACAACACGGCCCCCTGAGGAACATAGCCAAGCTTATTATACAATACCCGTTGCTGA
This sequence comes from Peptococcaceae bacterium, assembly GCA_049366715.1. GTDB lineage: Bacteria > Bacillota > Peptococcia > Peptococcales > BICA1-8 > JBMNCQ01. The sequence continues at coordinate 95,056 of JBMNCQ010000022.1, forward strand.
TAATCTTTTACATTAACTCCGTCCACCAGAACTTCGCCCTCCGTGGCATCATAAAATCTGGGGATGAGGTTAATTAACGTACTTTTACCGCTGCCTGTTGAACCGATAAAAGCTACCGTCTCCCCTTGCCGGGCTGTAAAGCTGACATCTTTTAATACATATTCCGGCGCACCGGGGTAGCGAAAACTTACCTTGCGGAATTCTATTTCACCTTTTAATGCGGAGGATGATGCTGAAACCGTACCATCCACAATGCCTTGCTGTGTCTCCAAAACCTCATTGATACGATTGGCTGCGACAGCAGCCCTGGGCAGCAAGATGAAAATGATGGTCAGCATCATAAAGGCCATAACCACCTGCATGGCATAAGCAGAAAAAACAACCATATCACTGAACAAAACCATTTTATCTCTTATCCCGGCTGCATTGATAAGGTATGCCCCTATCCAATAAACAGCAAGGTTTAACCCGCTCATAATCAGGCCCATGCCAGGCTGCATAATGGCCATAATACGGCTGGTAAAAAGGTTGGTAGCAGTCAATTCATGATTTGCTTTGGCAAATTTTGCTTCTTCATACTCCTCGGCATTATAAGCACGGACGACACGGAGTCCTGTTAAGTTTTCCCTTGTTACCTTGTTGAGATTATCAGTCAATACTTGAACTTTCTTGAATTTAGGCAAGGCAAAGAGTACAATAACCGTAACCAGCACGAGCAGGAAGGCAACTGCACCGGCAGTTGAAGCGGTCCACTGCCAGCTCTTACCTGAAATCTTAACGACTGCCCAGACAGCCAGGATCGGAGCTTTAATTATAACCTGTAAACCCATGGCCACAATCATTTGCACTTGAGTAATATCATTAGTAGAACGGGTAATCAAGCTTGCCGTAGAAAATTGGTTGATTTCCTGCATCGAAAATGATTCTACTTTATCAAACAACAGAGCACGCAGCTTTTTGGAGAAAGACGCAGCAACTCGGGCCGCAAAAAAGCCTACTATTACCGAAGCCACCAGGCTTCCCAAAGCACACAGGAGCATATAGCCCCCTGCCTGCCAGATCTCGCCCATAGTACTTCCCGGGGTTTGCACCAGCAGCGTGATTTCAGACATATAATCCGGCAGCCTTAAATCCAGCCACACTTGCACCACGATAAATAGCAAGCTGACAAAAATCAGTGTCCACTCTTTTATTCCCAAATGTTTTAAAATTTTTAACATGCTCAAGTTCTCCTTTCACTATTCAGAGCGTAATGCTTCTACCGGATCTTTTTTAGCAGCCATTTTGGCCGGAATAAGCCCGCCGATCAAGGTCAGCACTATGCTAATCAGTACTAAAATAACCGCGTGGGCCGGGTTAAGCTGAGCAACACCGGAAAGGTCAGTCAACTTATATAAGATTCTGTTTACCGGGAAAGTCAACAGATAAGAGATGCCAATACCCATTAAACCTGAAAAGGCTCCCACAATAAATGTTTCAGCATTAAATACCCGGGTAATATCCTTTTTCCGAGCCCCTAAAGCCCTTAAAACACCGATTTCTTTGGTTCTTTCCAGCACAGAGATATAGATAATGATGCCGATCATAATCATAGAAACCACCAGGGAAATAGCAGCAAAAGCGATCAGCACCATGGTAATGGCATCCATAATACTGCCCGATAACCTCGTGACCATGGCCGCCATATCGGTATATTGAATTTGGTCTGCTTCGTCCAGACCGTTATTCCAGGCATCCAGATAAGCTAAGATGCTTTCCTTGGCTGCAAAATCCACGGGATATAGGGAAACGGAAGAAGGAGCAGATGTTGCCCCCAAAGAAGCCAATACTTCATCTTTGGTCTGTGCACTGCCACCCCTAGCGGCCAAAGCAGGGTTCATATTCCCCCCGGCCATGTTGCCCGAACCTGAACCAAAGCCGGTATTTTCAGCAAACAAAACGCCTGTCATAACATTGAAATCTGCTGCTTGTTGGGCCTGGACAATTTCCGAGCTTTGCGCATTCGCGATAAAATACCGGGCCAGCTGGTCGGAATAGGCAATGCCCGCCGACAGTGAAGAGACAGAGGCATCTTCTTTAATTCTAATAATACCGCTGATTTTTAGAGTTACAGCATTGGCATTATTATATAAGCTGCTTAAATCAGAAGCCGTGCCGTTAATTGTGTAGTAATCGCCTACCTTTTTGTAATAATCATCATTCATAAGCATTTTTAATTCATGACCAATAACTTCCTTAAAATCAATATTATCTTCTCCATCAGCTAAACCTAAGGCTTCCAGGGCCCCGGTATCTACCCGGTTGGATTCATCCACAACCAGCACCACATCCGTCATAGCGGAAGGAAAACTGCCGGAAAGCAAATCATAATACTGCTCCAGATAGGAAGCCGATGCCTTGTCTACCTCACTAGGATAGGAAGTCAGACTGATATTACCGGTATTTACCGCAGTGGCTTTATCCCCAGCCATTTTCAGGAGATTCATCTTAACGCTGCGGGTATAGGAAATACCATCAAGCAGGGAAGAATCTATATTTGCCAGGTATTCCAGGTATGCCGGGGTCAGTACATTGGTATGGACAAAGGTATTCTCCTTACTGTTATAAGGATAAATCACCTGTTCCTCCGGGTAGGCTTCCCCTTCTTCTCCTGAAGATGGCGGCATCTGGGCTAAATCCATGTTCATAGAACTTTGGTTAATGGTAACAGGATAGTTGGCCAAGGTTCCCTTCTCATATGAACTGATTTGTTTATCAAACCCATTGGAGAGGGATAGAACCAAAGCAATTCCAATAATGCCGATACTGGAAGCAAAGGCTGTTAAAGCAGTACGCCACTTCTTGGTAATAATATTTTTCCCAGACAGTTTTAAAGCCGTCCCAAAATTCATGCCGGTTTTTTTTAGTTTATATTCACTGACAAATTTTTGATCAGGCAGAGGATTACTGTCAGCAACCACTTGTCCGTCGGAAAAACGGACAATACGGTCGGCATACCTTTCCGCCAGCTCCGAATTATGGGTGACCATGATAACCAGCTTATCCCGGGCAATATCTTGGATCAGATCCATAATCTGCCGGCTGGTCTGGGTATCCAGGGCTCCGGTAGGCTCATCGGCCAAAATAATATCCGGGTTATTGGCCAGGGCCCGCGCAATTGCCACCCGCTGCATTTGGCCACCGGATAATTGGTTAGGTATTTTATGCAGATGCTCTATTAACCCCACTCTTTCCAGCACATCATGAGCCTTGCGCCGCTTTTCCCCGGCAGACACCCCGCTGAGGGTCATGCCCATTTCGACATTATCCAGAATGCTTAAATGAGGGATTAAGTTATAGCTCTGAAAAATAAACCCGATGCTGTTATTGCGGTAAGCGTCCCAATCTCCCCCTCTGAAATGTTTTGTTGATTTTCCATTAATCACCAAATCCCCTTTTTCATATTGGTCCAGCCCACCTATAACATTTAAAAACGTCGTTTTGCCGGAACCGCTTTGCCCCAGAATAGCAACAAATTCGCATTCCCTAAAATTCAGGCTCACATTATTTAGAGCAACCTGTTTGAAATTTCCGGCAGTATATGTTTTGGTGATGTTTTTAACTTGCAGCATATGATGATCTGCTCCTTTCTCTCCGGACAGGTTTGCTGTCCCTGTAATTACGTCTGACATTTACGCTAGACAGAGTATAACAGCACAAGTTAAACCCGTCATAAACTGAGCATGAACTCAGCATGAACCCGTTATAAAAGTTGTATAAGGTATTTTAAAAAGTTAAATAATGAAATTAACAGGAGGGAGGTAAAGTTATGTTTAATATTTTAGTGGTAGAAGATGATAAAAAATTACGCCAGCTGTTCTGTACTGTTTTGTCCAAAAACGGGTACAGGGCAGTGGGAGCAAAAGACGGGGCAGAAGCGCTTGAACTTTTGGATAAAGAGTATCTTGATTTAATTATTGCCGATATTATGATGCCCAATATGGACGGTTATGAGCTTACTAAAACCCTGCGGGATGCGCAATTTAATATTCCCATTCTAATGATAACGGCTAAAGAAAGCTTCCATGATAAACAACGTGGTTTCCGGGTGGGAACAGATGACTACATGGTCAAGCCTATTGATGTCAATGAAATGGTCTTACGGGTGGGTGCCTTACTTAGACGCGCCCAAATTGTCAATGAACGGGAACAAACCCTGGGAAATACGATATTTGAATATGATTCTTTAACTGTATATCAGGACGGCGAGTCCCTTATCCTTCCCCAGAAAGAATTCTACCTTTTATATAAGCTCATTTCTTATCCTAATAAAATATTCACCAGGCAGCAGCTCATGGATGAAATTTGGGGCATGGATTCAGAATCGGAAAGACAAACGGTAGATGTGCATATCAACCGTCTACGCAAACGCTTCAAAGATAATAAGGATTTTGAGATTGTAACAGTTAGAGGGCTGGGGTATAAAGCAGTCAAAAAACATGCTTAAAAAAGTTACTGCTAACTTATGGTATTATTTCGTACTGTATGTTTTTACAATTATGTTGACCGCTACCCTCATTATGGCTGCGCTTGCCTTTGTTCTCATCCATCATGAAGTAATTTCTTTTTCCGGCCCGGGTCATCCCCTTATTCCAATTTTTATGCTGCTCTTTACCAGCGTCATAGTGGGAACCTTTATCTCCATCTTTGTCGGACGTAAAATATTAAAACCCATTACAGAATTGAGCAGAGCTACCCAAGCTGTGGCCAAAGGAGATTTTAGTGTTGAATTAGATGAGACATATCGTGTAGAAGAAATCAGAGAAATGGTAACCAACTTTAACAAAATGGTCCAGGAGCTCGACAGCATTGAAACCTTCCGCAATGATTTCATTGTAAATGTATCCCACGAATTTAAAACACCCCTGGCAGCCATTGAAGGTTATGCAACACTTTTGCAGAATAAAGATTTAACGGAAGAAGAAAAAGCTGATTACGCAGAAATGATTATAGAAAGCGCCCGGCAATTATCCACCCTCTCCGGCAACATTCTTATAATTTCTAAACTTGAAAACCAGGAAATTGTCGCCCAAAAAAGCACTTTCCAATTAGATGAGCAAATCAGAGAAGCTTTATTGCTTTTAGAAACAAAATGGAGCGAAAAAGATCTTGAATTGGAATTGAACTTAAGGCCCCTGACCTATTATGGCAATGAGGAATTGCTGCTGCAGGTCTGGTCGAACCTCTTCTCAAATGCCATCAAATTCACCCCGGATAAGGGCATGATTATGACAACACTGACCCAATCCACTGAGTGGGTAACAATTGTGATTTCCGACAACGGCATCGGCATGACAGCTGAGGTGCAAAAACATATTTTTGAAAAATTCTATCAAGCAGATAAAACCCGTTATTCCGAGGGCAACGGCTTAGGATTAACCCTTGTAAAAAGGATTATTGATTTATGCGGGGGAAAAATTCAAGTACAGAGCGAGTATGGCCAGGGCACAACTTTCGTTATCCGGTTACCATATTGATCTATCTTTTATAAAGTAGTATTTTTAAAGAATCATCATGGAAGCTTCCTTCTGAATCCAGGCGTGTCATGCCATATGTAAGGGCATGCTGAATTGCACCGCTATATACTATATTGACCTCCCCTTCATCGGCGATTTCCGCCGGGACAACGTTAATCAGGGGGAGATTCCCCTGTTTTTCTATCCCTTTAACAAGCTGATCGGTAAACTCTTCCCGGATCCGCTTCCGGCCGGGGTCAAGGTCCGCCGTTCGTTTAAAGAGCAGCGGCAATCAGCCGGACTCCTTCTACCGTTTCTATTGTTTTCTCAGGTGCAAACAGGCCGTTACCAATACCGTAAACATGACCTTTTTCCTGAAAGTAAATTATTTTTCCCTTCGCACCTGCTTCAGTGATATCTGTAAAAGGAACTACCCTGCAAAGCTCCGACCTATTCAGGAAATTGAAAGTATCGCAGCAGTTGAAAAAGAAACAATTTTTGATTTGATGCTCATCTTATTCACCCTGTAATTATTTTGTATTCATATCTATGGACGTACTTAATTAAAAAAGGGTTCGGCATCTCTTTATGGCCTCGCCTCATCATAACAACCTGAAGCACAAAAAGCCGCAAAGAGATTTAACTCTCTGCGGCCTCTTTGCCATACTACCGGCAAGACCAAATATGGACTCTTTTCTACCCCCCTGCAGATATGTACACCTCTTAAATGGCACAGACAGCCCTGTCTTTATTCCATATTAATTACCCAGTCCCCGTTCATGATAAAATAAGGATAGGATATGATAAAATCCGTACGGTCGGGACTTTCTGCAAAGGATAGTTTTATAATACCTTTATTGCCGGCAAATTCTGCCGCAATTTCTTGCATGTCCTGGCTGTATAAATCGAAAGACCGTATTTTAATATCATTTTCCCCGGCTGTATTTAATTCAAATTCCAGCTGGGCAGATGTGGGAGATACCCTTTTTATCTTTTTAAGAACAGCTTTTTGCAGCTTAAAGTCGATTTCCTTATTTAAATCAACTTCTCCCTCTTCAGGAATATTTAAAGCCAGAGAGTCAATTTGCTCCCGGTAAGAAGTCATAATGGCAGGCACCTTAAGAATTAATTTTCCTCCTTGCGGTGCATCCGTATGAAATAATGTTACCGGACGGCCTTTGGCATCCGGGGGTACTTCAAGTTTATATTTATTGTTGTTTTCGTCCCAAAGATAGAGCTCCTCAGTTATAGGGGCCGTACTAGAAGAAATTATGCCTTCTTCACCTAGATTCTGGGTTGTAGATACCAGTTTTGCTACCGATGGTCTGCCAAAGCGCACTAATTCCAGGTCCGGATCGTTAAACTGGGCAATTAACCGGATATCTACTTCCCCGGCTTCATCAATAAGCTTCGTGCCGAAAATATTAACACCGGTCATCTTGCCTGCGGCTTGAGAAGTATAAATCTTATTATTAAAATCCAGGCCTTTTGCCGCCTCTAATGAAACCTCATAAGAATCCCCCGCAATTACAAGTTGAAAATCCTGAAAGGGCTTAATGCGCTCATCTTCTTGGAGGCTACTAAAGGTGCAAAAAAAATATTCTCCTTTATTCTGCGCATAACCACCCGGAGCATAAACGGTATCCGGATCATTCCGGGGTTTTACCTTAATATCCTTTGGTTCCAGGCTCAGATCCGTTACCAGTTCTATTTCTAAGTTTCCCGGGGAAACCAATACACTTTCCAGCTTAATATTTTCATTGAGATGATAGCCTTCCTTTAAGTAATAAGCATCCCCATCAACGATCGTTGAATAAACTGCCCTTTTATTAAATAACCCTTTAAATGCCTCCGAAATATCACTGGCATATACTACGGCAGTTATACTTAATACACAGAGACAGGCCGCAATTGCATACGGCAGTCTTTTTCTCCCCTTGCTCTTTTGCTTACCGTTTTTTAATTTTTGGTATGCTTTGCTGCTTATTGAATCCGTATCTATTTCGATTCCGGCCATTAATTTATCAATTTCCTGCTCGACCAGGTCATCATCAAGACGGTTTAACAATTCAATCAACTTATTCTCATTCATAATTTAATGCCTCCTTAATAATTGTTCTCCCTCTTAAAAGTCTATTATCTACAGCGGATCTGGAAAGATTAAACGCACCGGCTAAATGGCTAATTTTCTCACCAAAAAAGTAGCGTCTGAAAAATATTTCTTTGTCTATTTTGCTAAAAGAATTGATGATCTCGATAACCTTTTCCTGATCTTCTCTTAAAAAGAACTGCTGCTCCAGATTATAGTCGGCTTTTATCTCAAAATCTGCTAAATTCATCAAGCTTATTAATTTTTTTCTGCGCTTATAGGTAAGTGCTTTATACTTGGTTAAAATTAACAGCCAGGTTCTGAAATTCCCTCTTTCCTGATCAAACTCATTAATCTTCATCCAGGCATCAAAGAAAATATCGGCTACACATTCCTCAATATCCTCCTTGTTTAGGGTGGGGGATAAAATATTATGGGCAAGACAAAAAACGGTTTTTGTATATTTGCCGACCATATTCTGATAAGCAAGTTCATCTTTGTTTTTTATTCCTTCGACCAGGTCATTTTGTGAATACTCCAAAAGACTCATCCTCCTTTCACTTATTACTACGCAGCAAAAGTTATTTTTCTCTTAAAAAGTATCGCTTAATTTTTTAAAACAAAAGACGATGTCTAGGAAACACCGCCTTGCTAAATTTATCTACTTATGTACTCAAAGGTTAATTAATTGATCATTTCTTTTCCCCGCCCCGTTTTATCACTATTTACACTTTTACAATAAGACCAAATAACTTGGCAAAGTCTACTGCTTGCAGAGGAGATACGGTCGCCCCCCTGATATCTTCCGGCCGCGCACCTATTCCTGTAAAATCGGAATGACTCAAGTCTATTCCTGCCAGGCTGGTTCCGGACATTTGACTTAGTTTAAAACTGCATTCCCTAAACGCAACCTTAGCAAATTTACTGTCTTGAATATTGCTGCTTTCAAATATACAATCTGTTAGAATTGCATTCTTCATCTGCATATAATTCATTAGCATAAATTTACCATTACAGTTATTCATAGCAATATTATTAAGGGCAGCATCATTAAGATTTAGCCCCAGTAGCTTACAGTGGATAAACTCAGTTCTATGTATAATTGCCCCGGCGAAACTTACGTTTGATAGGTCACAGTTTTCAAATCTTACATCCGTAAGCTCTGCTGCGTTCCATACAGTACCTTTAAAATCAACTTTACTAAAAATCACACCTGCAAAGCTTACTTTGGTCGCTTCCTGTTTTGTGATAATGTAGTCTGCTATGTGGACATTCTTTATAATAGCTTCATCTTCAATATCAATAGTTTTCAGACACGTTTGTTCAATACCCTTTATGAATTTTGGCTTAATTACTTTCGGCAAAACTTGTGTATCAGGCACGATATTCTCCCCTTAACTCCTCATCTTTTACTTCCACCCGCAACTACTTTTTCTTTCTCCTGCCGATTAGATAAATAAAGACCACTGCCAAAATCACCGCAAGCACAACGGCTAGGATGATGTAAACCGGATTCCTATTAATTTCCGGGGGTATAAATCTATTGCCGAGAGGTCCTATCGCCATCAAAATTGGAATTATGATTGAAATCCAGGCTTTTGTGTACACCGCAGAGGCAATAAAGATTATGATACAAAGTACAATAATCAAATTATTTTGCAAAGGAGTTGCGATAAAAAAAGGCTTAAAGCCTTGCCTCTGATACCATAATAAAATACTAACACCTAATCCTGTTACTAAAAAAACGGTCCCCATAGTCAAAATATACAGCCATCTTGAGTTTAAAAATTTAGGGAACACTTTAAATAACAATACGCCATAAACTATCATACCCAAAATTCCTGCTGTCAGAGCAATCAATAAAATAGCTTCAGATAAGGAAAATACACCTTTCAAGGCAGGTACAAAACTGAAATAGGCTGCAAGCAGAAGGATCACCATTGGCACTAACCCCGCCATTTCATGAAAATCAGTTTTCATCGCTCGACCGATCGTCTTCATGTAGTTCTGAGAACTTTCACCAATAATATGGGCTACATCTTTCCCCTCTTTCTCCGCTTGGAGCAAATGGTCATGAAGTTCCTCCGCAATCTCGTTAATTTCCGCATCATTTTTTCCTCTAGAAATCAAATACATCCGAAGCTCCGCCAAAAATTGCTCAGATTTTTTTGAAAGCATTAATTTTCACTTCTCCTTTTTTAACACATTGTTAACAGTTGCGCTTAGTTGTTCCCAGCGTTTAATGAATGATTTTAGCTCTTGTTCCCCTGCGGCGGTTAATGTGTAATACTTCCTTTGAGGTCCCGCCGTTGATTGTCTTAAAGTAGTGCTCACTAATTTTTCTTTTTGCATTCGTAATAACAAGGGGTAAATGGTTCCTTCACTAAAAGACTGAAAACCATATTCCTGCAGTTTGGCCGCCAGCTCATAGCCATAGATTTCTCCCTCTTTAATGATGGCTAAAAGGCAGCCGTCTAATATCCCTTTTAACATTTGTGTATTGTCTGCCATATAATTTCCCCTTCCAATACCTTGTATTACAAGACATATAAGCAAAAAGATATACCTTGTAATACAAGATATATCTTAATTATACTACCGAAATATCCTATACTGCAAGGTATCGGTGAAAAATGATCGCGTCAAGTTACTTGGGGTTTTTAAGAATACAATAATCCCCTGTTTATGATGCCTGTCTAAGCGTCCCGCACTGACTTAAAAAACTGTGAAGCCAAGGTCCTTTTAGCGATGTTTAGAATCGTTATCTTACCAATAGTTTCGTGTGACGCAGACAGTTTTCTTTTCTTTACAATTTCCTGCTCCAATTCTATGGCCTTTGCTTTATTTATTGCTGCTTTTTTTTCTTTCTATAAACAGATCATAAATTTTCCCGCCGTTTGTCAGAAAATTGATATGCCACCAGTTCTTTATAAAGGCCGTCCTGGGCCAGCAGCTCCTTGTGCGTACCGCTCTGGACTATCTGCCCGTTGTCCATGACAATCAGGCGGTCCGCATTCATAATCGTTGATAATCTATGCGCCACTACCAGCGTCGTACGGTTTTTATAAACCTCTTTAAAAGCTTTTTGCAGCTCATGTTCGTTTTCAGTATCAAGAGCGGACACCGCTTCGTCCAAAATCAGGATGGGCGAATCCTTTAGCAGTGCGCGCGCAATCGCGATCCTCTGGCGTTGTCCCCCCGAAAGCTGTGTGCCTCGTTCCCCGACATTTGTTTCATATCCGTCGGAAAGACACACAATAAAGTCATGGGCAAGCGCCAGCTTTGCCGCTGCCTCAACCTCATCATCCGTCGCGTCCGTTTTACCTAAACGTATATTTTCTCTTATGGAAATGTTAAAAAGATAAACTTCCTGAAGCACTGCGGAAGTCAAGCTTCTCAGGTTGTCCAGCGTCATTTCGCGAATATCTTTGCCGCCGATGCCGACGGAACCTTCATTTACGTCCCAATAACGAAGCAGAAGGTTGACACAGGTGCTTTTTCCTGCGCCGGAATGGCCGACCAGCGCCACCATTTCACCCGGCTCGATTTGAAATGAGACGTCTTTTACCGCGTAGTCGCGCTCATCTTTGTACTTGAAGCCGACATTCTCAAAACGGACGCTCTTTTTAAGCTTTGAAATATCGCAGGGTTCTCCGTTGTCCGCTACTGTCGGTTTGGCCTCCATAATGCGGAAAACCCGGTCGGCGGCGGCTGTGATCAGACCGAAATTCCTGGCCATATTGCTGACAATGATTACGGGGTTAAAAATCATGATCGATAACAGGATAATCGTCGGATACCACTCGGAACCGATTTTACCCGCGAAGATCAGGAAAATACTGAGAATCGCAATACCGATCATCGCAAAGCCGACGGATACGTCAATCAAACCGCCTTCAATGCCAAGCCGCTTGCCATACTGAATTTGACTTTCATAAAGCTTATCCAGATAAGCTTCGTTTTTTTGTCTGTATTTTTCCTGGTAGTTCAGCATAAGAATTTCTTTCATGCCATGGATGCCCTCAACTGTGACCGCATTTGCATCCGCAAGACGGTCGCGCACTAATTTGCCCTGTTCATCCGCTTTCTTTTTCATGATAAAAGGTATGGCTGCGGTAACAGCAAGAAACGGGAGCATAACGACAGACAGCCACACATTCATGCTACCCATGTAAATCAGCACGATGGCGGGGACTATCCCGGCGATAATGATGCTGCCGAAGGTATGGGCATAGAACCATTCAAGCACTTCAACATCGCTCATGAGGGTAGAAGCCAGCTGTCCGGACCGCATGTTCAGAAAGAGCTGCGGAGATATCCGCTCAACCGAATTGTAAAGATCAATGCGGAACTCGGCAAGAATTGTATAGCCCGCCTTATGATAGAGATAGGACTCCAAATAGCTGGAGACCGCTCTGAAAACAATAAGCGTTCCCAGTATAATCAAATAGGCTTTTGCGTGAGGGAGCAGCGTACCGTTTACGGCAAGCCCTACCATATACGCGCCTAAAGCCGCCGCAGCTATCGTGAACAAATGCTGAAGCACACCAAAAACCGTAGCTGAGGTCATGAGAGGATAGTGTTTCTTCAGCCGCTTCATCAGACGTAAAGTATTTAACCATCTTCCAATGTATTCTTTATTTTTCATACGAAACCGCCTTTGTCATGTTCTGTGCAGAAATCAGCCTGGCATACACACTGTTCAGTGCCAGAAGCTCTTCATGCGTTCCCGATTCACACACTTTTCCATCTTCCAAAACGATAATCCTATCCGCATCCCTGATGGTAGACAGGCGATGAGCGATTACCAGTGCGGTCTTATTTCGCATCAGTCTCTCCAACGCCAGTTGAATATCTTTTTCATTTTCCGCATCGACGCTGGCAGTCGCCTCGTCCAGTATCAGGAATGGAGCGTCCTTCAGCACCGCTCTTGCCACCGCGATTCTCTGCCGCTCTCCGCCGGAAAGGTTCAACCCACGTTCGCCGACCACAGTCTGGTATCCGTCGGGAAGCGAGCTTATAAATTCGTGGATATTTGCCGTTTTCGCGGCTGCAATAATTTCCTCAATGCCTGCGTCCAGCTTCGCCATGGCAATATTCTCCCGAACGGTTCCGTAAAACAGGTAAGTATCCTGAAACACAACAGATATCTTGCTTCTCAGGTATTCAAGAGAATAGTCTCTGATATCGACTCCGTTGTATAGAACCCGGCCTGAATCGAAGTCGTAAAAGCGCAGAAGTACATTGACAAGAGTAGATTTTCCCGAGCCGGATTTCCCGGCGACCGCAATTTGCTGACCCGTATGAATATCAATATCTACATTTCTGAGTACATCCTCACGACCTCTTTTATATCGGAAGCGGATATCCTGCATCCTGATATTCGGCAAACCGTTATCCAGACCCGTCTCAACAGCGTTTTCTTTTTCCACGACTATCACCGGCTCGTCAATGATTTCGAAAAACTGGTCGGCAACGGAAAAACCCAGATAACTGCTGTGCCAAAAGGAATTCATCTCGGTAATGGGCTTGAAGCATTCGGGGATGAGAAACAAAATGCTAAGCAGCCCGATTACATCAACTTGTCCGCTTGCCGCATGATAGGCTGCAAGCCCAACCGTAAAAGACGTTCCGATCCCCATGCAAAATACGACAAAGGCTGAATCCACCAGAGAATTTGCCGTTGTCCGAAGCTGCTTGCGATAAAAATCCCAGCAGTTTCCCGCAAGCTCGTCGCCCTTATGATGGCTGCTGTTAAACGCTTTAAGCGTATCCATGCCCTGCATCGTATCGATATACTGTGAATTTAGAACCGCATATGCTTTCCAGTATTCCGTTGTGCTGTCCTGAAAGTGTATTCTGGAAATATGCGGACCGACAACTGCGCAGATAACCGAAACCAGTATTATAACGCCTACCGTCAAATCAATCCGCATAATATATACGACCAGTATTGAGACGGTAACCAGTGCAATAAAGATTTGCGGTATATAGTAGATCAAAAAGCTCTCAAGGGCTTCAACACCGTCGGTAATCAGTGACTGTGTCTGTCCGCTGCGTTTATTCGCCTGATACTGAGGACCCAGCCGCTGAAGCTTGTCGACAAGCTCGCGCCTGATACCCGCCTTCGCCTTGCAGGCGGTTTTCTTGGAGTAAATCTCGTTATATTTGATTAATATCCCTTTTAAAACGATAGAAGCTACCGCTATGGCTAAAAAAAGAGAAATACGCCCTATGTCCTCTTGCAGAAGAACGGCGGAAGCGCCTCTGGCCATAGCATAGGCCCTTGTAACGCTGAAAGCCATAATGCAAAGTCCCAGCAATATTTTCGCGAATGTTTCTTTTTTAACCGCCTTGAGAAATTGCAGTAATCTTAGCTGTAAGTACATTTCTTCACCTTCTGATAAATTAGTTTCCGCCACTCTTCACCTGGTTTATAACCTTATGGCAGGCAACCATGTGCCCCGGCGTTAGTTCCAGCATTTCCGGCACATCATGGAAACACTCCGTTATCGCGGCGCTGCAACGTCCGGCATAGGGGCAGCCCTCAACGATTTCTGTCTGAAACGAGGCCTTCTCTATTTCCGAATCATCTCCCATATTGCGGTATGCCGGACAGGACGCAAGCAATTTCCGCGAGTAGGGATGGACTAACGCTTCAAAGTCATCCATGCTCTGTATCGACTCCATAATCCTGCCGCCGTACATCACATAAATCGCATCCGAAAGATAATAAACCGCTTCCAGGTCATGCGATATCAGCAGATACGAAATATTAAGGCTCTTCTTCAGGTCGCTGAGTTTATTGAGTATCTGAGCCTGAACAGAAACGTCCAGGCTGCTCAGCGGCTCGTCCAAGACGATCAGCTCCGGAGAAGCCGCAAGCGCTCTTGCGATGCACACGCGCTGGAGCTGCCCCATGCTGAGCTGCCTGGGGTATTTCATTTTCACGGAAACGGGCAGGTCCACGCTTGCCAGCAACTCATCGACCCTTTTGCTTATCCCGCGGGAATTCATGCGATAAAAATTCACAAGAGGTTCGCCGATTATTTCTGTTATTGTCTGTCTGTAATTAACCGCGTCGTAGCTGTCCTGATAGACCATCTGAAGCTTTCGGCGTAACTCCCTCGAGCGTGCAACCCTGCCGACCGGCACCCCCTGAAATGTGATACTCCCGTCCGTGAGCCGTTCTATGCCGAGTATCAGGCGGGCAAGTGTGGTTTTTCCACAGCCGCTTTCACCGACAAGCCCGACGCACTGTCCGCGTTCAACGGATATGTTTACACCATTCACCGCCGCAAAGCTGCGTTTGTTTCTACCGGTGCCTGTTTTATATTTTTTAGTGACATTTTGAATTTCCATCGTCGCCAAAAGCCTCTATCCTCCAATCCGGCAGCATCTTACCAGGCGCCCGTCCACATATCTGTCTGCCATGCCGTATTGCAGACAGGCCTCCGCCTTCATCGGACACCGGTCGAAAAACTGGCAGCCTGCCCCGCGCTCCTTCAGTCCTATTTGAGTTCCCGCTACCTCGCTCAGTCTTTCCTTTGAAAACGCCGGGCGCGATCGAAACAGCCCCTGAGTGTATTGATGTGCGGGTGAGGAAAGAACGTCCCGGGCGCTGCCGCATTCGACAATATTGCCGCTGTACATGACCGTGATATCATCTGCCATATGCGTTATAACACCCAGGTCATGAGAAACCATGATGATTGAGGTATTATAGCGCGCCTGTACTTCCTTGAGTATCTTAATGATTTCATGCTGCATGGTCAGATCCAGCGCCGTCGTAGGTTCATCAGCAATTAAGACATCAGGCTTTTGGATAACCGCAATCGCGATCATGATCCGCTGGAGCATACCGCCGCTGCACTGAAAGGGATAGCTCTCATAGACATCCTCCGTGTTTTTTATATGCATCTGCCTGAGCATTTCAAGGGCCTGGGCTTTGATTTCCGCCTTTCCGGCCGTGCGGTCATGCACTCTGACAGTTTCCTCGAAATGGCGTTTTATCGTATAGACCGGGTCGAAAGCGGAGGAGGGATTCTGCATTATCAGCGCAATGGAGCGGCCTCTGTAAGTGCGCATTTTAATATTGTCAGTAAAGGGTATTTCCCTGCCGTTAAGCAGCACCTCGCCGGAATACTCCCACTTTTCATGGTCCAGCAAGCCCATTATCGCCATACAGCTTATGGATTTTCCGGATCCGCTCTCGCCGATAATTCCCAGCGTTTTTCCTTTCCGCAGCGCGATTGCAAAATTATCCACCGCCGGGTATAAACCGTCCTGCTCTTTCAAGGCAATTTTCATATTTTTTACCTCAAGAACCGTATCCATCATTAAACTCACCTCAGTTCTTGGTATTTTGCAGAGTTTCCTGCAGCGTGTCACCGAGCACATTCAGAGCAATTACGATTAAAAGAATCATGATGCCCGGCCAAAACATGATCATCGGGTGTGAAAAGATAAAATCCCGGCCCAGATCGATCATCGCACCCCATTCAGGATCCGGCGGCTGAACGCCCAGGCCGAGGAAAGACAGCCCTGATATGGAAAGAATGGTGTGACCGAAATTGATTGTGATCAATGCGATCATCGGCGGAAAAACACTGGGCAGAATATGCCTGATCATAATTTTTAGGGTACCCGAACCGCTGATTTCAGCCGCCGAAATATAGCTGCGGCTTTTTTCCTTTACCGTTAGCCCCCTGCTGATGCGGGCAAAAGAAACCCATTGAGTAATAAGCATTGCGATAACAATTTTATCCATGCCTCTGCCGACGATAGCAACGAATACCAACGTGAGCACTGTGCTGGGGAAGGCATACATGATATCGCAAATACGCATAATAAAGTGATCAATTTTCCCTCCGAGATATCCGGATATAATACCAAAAGCTATACCCAGCACAGACGACAGCATCACCGTGACAAAGGAATAGCCCAGGGTTGCCCTGCCGCCGTACAGCATGCGGGAGAAAACGCAGCGGCCCAGTTGATCTGTCCCGAAAGGATACTTAAAAGAAGATGTTGCGAATTTGTTGGCAATATCCTGCGTATAGATGTTGTTCGGGGCGATAAGGGGAGCCAGAACCACAGGGATAACGATGACCAGCGTCAGGATGCTGAAAATTATAACAGACTTTTTCTGCATGAAAGCTTTTAAAACTATTTTAAAATTCATATGCCGCCCTCTTTATATCGTACCTGTGGATTAGCCAGCGCACAGGCAATATCCGCAATCAGGTTAATCACCAGAAATATAATTGCCATAACCACAATCCAGCCTTGAATGATGGGATAATCTCTACTGGAAATTGCGCCCACAATCAGAGAACCCATGCCCGGTATGGCAAAGACACTTTCTACCAAAACACTGCCGGCTATCATATGCCCGATGTTCAGGCAAATCATGGTGACAAGGGGGATGATGGAGTTGCGCAAAACATGCGTATTCATCACAGCTCGCTCTGACAGTCCTCTCGCCCGTGCATACAGGACATAATTATAGCCCTTGTTTTCAATCAGGCTATTTCGCAGCAATCTGGAATTGTAAGTGATATAACCTATCCCCAGCGTAAAAGAAGGTAAAACATAATGGAGAAATGATTTTGCACCATAGGAAGGGAACCACCCTAAATACAAGGAAAAAAACAGGATAAAAAGAAATCCCGATAGAAACTGCGGTGTTGATACGCTTACAAAAGAGACCACCCGTGAAAAAAAATCAAACTTTCCATTGGGCTTATGTGCCGCGCCAATACCCAGCGGGATTCCAATCACAAGCGACCACAAGACGGCCCCGCTGGTCAGATACGCAGTTTTGACCAGGGCGCCGTTAATCTCATGCCCCACGGAAATCTGGTTGTTGATATAGGAAACCCCAAAATCCCAGCGTAAAACGCCGGACATCCAGGTGAAATATTGTTCCAGTACCGGCCTGTCTAAGCCAAGAGCGGCATTCGCCGCTTTGACCGCTTCCGCGGTAGGCGGAATGTTCGCCGCCTGCAGATATGCCATTGCTGCACCGCCCGGCATAATCCGCACCAACGCAAACGCGAAGACGGACACAATCAGTAAAACAGGAATCAGAATGATTAGTCTTTTGATGATATACCGTTTCAAAGAAGCATCCTTTCCGGCTTAATAAATCCCCGGGATATTTTTAAACATCCCGGGGACACCATATTTTTCTTTTAGTTTACTTCACTCTATATAGTGTCTGAACAGGAATGAAAGCGTCCGTATTAAAAGTAATACCCGCTATGTCAGTATCGCAGGCGACGAGCACGGTAGTACTGCATATTGGAAGGTAGATCGCCTGATCGGCAAGCTCGGTAAGTATTTTTGTGTAATAGTTCTGACGTACGCTCTCGTCCGTTTCCACAAGCAGATCGGTTACCCATTTGTCAAGCTCGCCTTTGTTAGGCATACCCTCCTGCGCCCTAAAGTCAGCATGGCTGGGCTCACGATAAGAGGAGACCATAGAGTGAGGATCATACTGGTTGCCCCAGGTCTGCGAGACGATCAGGTTGAATGCGCCGTCAGTCTGGCGGGCTCCGAAGGACGAATCCTCCTCGCCGATGATTTTCAGTTCGATCCCAACCTGCTCATACATGCTCTGCAGCACTTCGCCCAGCGTTCGGGCCACATTATCGGTGCCAACGTAATAATACTCCGCAGTCAGCGTCTGAGCGTCCTTTGTGCGGAACCTGGAACCGCTTCCCAGTGTCCAGCCGGATTCCTCCAGCAGCGCCGTCGCCTTGTCCGGATCATACTCATAGGTCGTAAGATCTATATCGCAATAGGGCAGAGACTTGTCAAACACGGTATCGGCTTTCGCCCGCAGATTGTAGTATACGTTTTCCAGAATTATATCCTTGTTTACCGCATACTCCATTGCCTTGCGGACATTCAGATCAGCGGTCACACCCCGCGCGGAGTTAAGAGCAAGGGCAAGTGTTGAAGTCGGACCGGATATATCCGTCGTATAACCGGAGTTCTTCAGTTCGGTGAAGGCATCTGCCGTCAGTACGCCGCCTATGTCGAAAATCATATCAATTTCGCCGGATTTAAGCGCAGCGACCTGCGTGTTGGCATCGGGAATTACCTCAACCCGGACATATTTGAAATTAACCTTCTCGCCCCAGTAATCGTCGTTTCTTGCAAAGACCGCGTATTCTCCGGCCTTGTATTCGGCAAGCTCCAGCTTTCCCGTCCCAATAGGTTCCGAAATACCGTCTTTATAGGTGTCGCCGCTTTCCGGGAAACACGCTGCCGCCATAAACGCCAGCGGACGAACCAGTGACAACTCCTGCAGGAAAGGATAATAGGCATGTTCGAGGGTCAATTTCAATGTATATTCATCCTCAACCTCAGCGGATTTAAGCTGATTGAGCATTTCCAGCCAGCTGTGGTCCTCCTTGTGGAGCAAAACGGCATCTATATTTTTCTTTGCAATTTCAGCGTTCCATTTTGAGCCGTCTGTAAATGTAACGCCCTGTCTCAAGTGGAAGGTATACTCTTTACCATCCTCGGAAATATCCCAACTCTCCGCAAGACCCGGTTTGACCTGGTTGTCCTCCCAGAGGGTCAGGTTGTCATATAACCAGTTCTGAGCATACATCTGAGATGCGTATGTATGACCGTTAATCGGTCCGACATCCGACGGGACAGCCAGAACCAGCGTATCATCGGCGGAGGAAGAATTGGCTCCTCCGTTTTCTCCCTTTCCGGAACAACCGGCAAGAACAGTTACAAGCATTGCAACTGTCAGTACTAAATACAACAGCTTTACTCTTTTTCTTTTCATTTCGAGCACCTTCTTAGTTAGTTTTTCGCATCAATCTTTCCACACAATATTTTTCAGATATGCTATGCTATGCATCGCCTATGGCATAGATAACCCCCCAAATATTGATTTCCTTTCGTTTATCACGCAGATAGTATTTTGGCACTGCGGATACCCAAAGTAGTGATTTTAGACAAGTTCCCCCGAGGGATAAAAAAACCCAAAATCATCGATATACACAGATAACCCGCAAGATATTATACGGAATTAAACAGCTTGCCCATATAATTTGAGTTAACTCATAATGCCGAAAAATTCAATTCATGATTTCTCTCCTCCAAACCCAAAAATAAAAAGGCACAACAAAATTGTTGTGCCTTCAGGCAACGATACTACCGTTCGTGGGTAATTTATAGTACGGAAAATAAACTCTAATTCTGAATATTCTAAAGGAATAGCAGTAATTTCATATCACTTTTACTGAACAAATGATAACAATCAATCAGATTTTTGTCAAGGAAAATTTGGTTAGCGTACAGTTTCAACACCTTAATTAATAAACATAGGGAGTAAATTGATCCGCCGGACAATCCCCCTTTTCCTCCGATCATATTGCAATATCAACATGGTAAAATAATCACCTGCCTCCTCCTTGCTTAACGCTTATAATTTGCTGCAGATATCTATCCACAGGTACGCGGTTCTTGCCGATAAGATTCTGTCGTCCTGCCGACAACAAAATCTATAAAAGCTTGTGAAGCCTTGGATAAATATCTGTCCTTTCTCCATATTAATCCCGTAGAAACATATAAGGGATCTTTTAAAGGTATGCCGACGATAAGGTTTTTATCCGTAATTACGTTATCCAGCAAAAACCCAATCCCGATATTATTTGAAACCAGGCTCTTTATTGTTTCCAATGAACTGGAGGATAAGATAATATTAGGCGCAAAATCATATTTCTTAAAATATTCGGAAAGCAGTTGTCTGAGGTAAAACCCTTCTTTTAAAATAATAAAAGATTCATTTTCCAGATCTTCTATTCTAATTTCTTTTTTGGTGCTTAAAGGGTGTTTTTTAGAAACACAGACCAATAATTGATTTTGTGAAAAAGGAACAAAGTCAAGAATATCCTCATTGCCGCTTGTCAGCATTCCAAAACCAAGATCCAATGCGCCTTGTTTAAGCATTTCCCTTATAGATGAAGTTCCTTCTTCAAAAATATTTAAAAATATTTGTGGATATTCTTTTTTAAATTCCAAAAAAATCTGCGGAAAAATATACGCCGCAACCATAGGAATAAGGCCCAGCTTGATTGATCCTTTTTTTAAATCTGCGTAATCTTTAATTTCGGTAATAATATTTTCCACACCGGAAAGAATTTCATTGACACCTGCTAAGAATATTTCCCCTTCCGTAGTCAGCTGTATCTGTTTCTGGCTCCTGTCAAACAAAACGATTCCCAATTCATCTTCCAGTTTTTGAATTGACTGGGTAATAGAAGGCTGGGATATATTAAGATGCTCGGCAGCTTTTGTAAAGCCTTTTTGCCGGCAAATTGCCTGAAAAAACCGTATTTGCCTCAGTTCCATTTGAGAGCACCTCCTCTTATATCAACCCATAGGTAATACCTATTATAGCATTCATAATTAATATTTTAAATCAATAATATTTTCAATTATTATTAAATTGCGAGTATTGGCATCAGGTCATTATCATTGCCAAAAAATATAAGGAGGTAGTTTATATGGCAGTAAGAGTTGCCTATGTTGTTGATGAGGCCAAGGATAATGTTGCAACAA
>JBMNCQ010000023.1:0-1667 GCA_049366715.1 Peptococcaceae bacterium
CAGATTAATTTTATGGATTTTAAAACGGATTATGACGCGGGGATTTAAATGGGATTAAAGGATTATTCTTTTGTATTGGAGGCTTTTGCTTCCGAAGTTGAGTAATAGTCCTACTTTCATGTTGGTTGCTTTGAGGTAGTTTAATACCTGGGCGTCATGTTCACTGCATAAATCTGAAATTGCTTTTAACTCTACTATGATTTGATCGTGACATATAAAATCTGCAATGTATTTCTTACTTAATATCTGATCTTTGTAAAATATAATCAGGGGTGCTTCTCTTTCAAATTCAATGTTTCTTGTCTTTAATTCTATTCCTAATGCCTCCTGATAAACCCCCTCCAAAAACCCATTTCCTAACTGCTGATGCACTTCCATGGCCGCTCCTATAATCTCATAGGTCTCAGTTTTTAATGGAAATTCTTTTCTTAACAGCTCAGGCATAATCATTCCGTTTAAAAAAATCTGTGCCCATCTGTGGAATCTGTGGACCCCTTCTTCATTTTAATCTGTGCCAATCTGTGCCATCTGTGGACACTTTTTCCCTATACGGTGTCGATGAAGTTGCGTTCGGTTTTGTGGAAGACGATGATGCCTATGATGAGGATGACGGCGGTGACCCCGGCGCTGTATCCTAATGCTGTCCAACTGAAATGGCCGGATCCTAAAAAGGCGTATTTGAAGCCTTCTACGATGGGACTGAGGGGGTTGGCCATTAATATCATTTTCATTTTGCCTTCGGGCACGGTGCTCATGGGGTAAATAACGGGTGTGGCATACATGAGCAGTTGAACGCCGAAGGTGATGAGGAATTTCAAATCGCGATACTTGGTGGTCATGCTGGTGAACAGGATGCCCATACCCATGCCCATCATGGCCATTATGGCGATGTAAACGGGAATTAGTGCCAGTGTCCAGTTGGGTTGTATGCTGGGCTCGCCTTGAAAAAGGTAGTAGGCGTACACGGCCAGGAAGAAGCCTAACTGGATGAAGAATTTGATGAGTCCGCTGGCGACTTTACTCAGGGGCATGATGAGCCGCGGGAAATACACTTTCCCAAAGATATTGGCGTTTTGTGTGAAGGTGTCGCTGGTCTGGTTGAAGCTTTCGGCAAAGTAGTTCCAGATGACGATGCCACTCAGGTAGAAGAGGGCTTGTGGGGTGCCGTCGGTGCTTATTTTGGCGATGTTGCCGAATACCACGATGTAGATAACGGTGGTGAGTATGGGCTGTACGATGAACCAGATGGGGCCCAGGACGGTCTGCTTATAGACGGTGATGACGTCGCGTTTGACGAACATGGCGAGCAGGTCGCGGTATTGCCAGATTTCTTTGAAGTTGATATCGAAGGCGTGGCGCTTGGGCCGGATAATTAGGTCGTAGTTATTGTCCACAGATTTATTTTTGTCCACAGATTACGCAGATTAACGCAGATTAAATTTTAATGGATTATTAAAAATACAAAGAGGGTTGTCCACAGATTCAAGCGAAGCGCTTCCGATACATCGGAACTGCGCCTGCGGCTTGAGATCCCGTATAGCGGGAAACGCAGATTAATTAATAAAAGGGTGCTGTCCACAGATTACGCAGATTAACGCAGATTATTTTTAAAAAAAGGGTGCTGTCCACAGATTACGCAGATTAACGCAGATTATTTTTAAAAAAAG
>JBMNCQ010000023.1:1767-3071 GCA_049366715.1 Peptococcaceae bacterium
AAAAGGGTGCTGTCCACAGATTACGCAGATTAACGCAGATTATTTTTAAAAAAAGGATATTGTCCACAGATTACTCAGATTAACGCAGATTTAATTTAAACGGATTTTTAATCAACCAATTAACGTGAAGTGAAGATCGACGGAGTCAATTGAAGATAGATCAAGGGATTCTTTCAGTTTTTAAATAGACGTATTATTTTTTCCATTATTAATTTTTCTGCTTCCGTGTCAATCTTACCTAATCTTCTCTTTATAAGGTTTTTTGGTATTGTTACAATTTTATGCAAACGAATCACTGAATCGACAGATAGCCCTGTCCCAACCCAGTATTCCGAGTTTTTCATTATCACAAAGTCACTCTCAATTCTTTGATCTGGTATTTTGCTTGAGATGAAGGCTATTATTACATGGTCATATTTTCCTATTTCATGTGTCAGGCAAAGAGCTGGTCTTACTTTTGAGGATGAAAAGTCGTCAAAGGGAAAAGGAACTAATACTATTGAATTCTTAACCATTAAATGGTTCTCCGTCATTTAGTGAATAGATGTCCTCGGCGGAGTCGTTCAAGAACTCAAAGGCAGGGTTACTTGAGATTGAATTCATCCAAAGCGTTTCCTCCTCTGATTCTGTTTGTTCTTCGTCCAGAAGTATCAACACCCGAACTTTTTTATCAGATTTATTTAACTGGTAATCAATCTTCAAATGCCCCTTATTGTCCGTTTTGGATTTAAATTCTATCGCTTTCATAATAGACAGTTCATTTGTTTGATTATTAAACGCCTTACTTCTTGTTTTGTTGAGTTTGAAATTTGTCCAAGCGGTAAAGGTGGGGGGTACGCACGCCTTCGGCCCGGTGAGTTACACCAAAGCGATACAAAAATAGGGCATTTCCTGCTAATAACGAAGCAGGAAGGTGTTTAGTTGCATTGGGTGAAATGTTTTTTTTTAATGGCTTTTTAATGAGGGAGTAGCGTGGGTTGTTAAGTGCCGCTAACGGAGATTTATTCAACCTGTAATCAAATTTCAAATGTCCCTTTTTGTCCGTTTTTGATTAAAAATAGGGCATTTATTGTGCTTAATTTTATAAGCTAGTCTAAAGTCAGTGGTAATTCGTTATTGTTGATTAATATTTGGTTGAGTAGTTCCATTGAATAATAGCGTTTACCATCAAAAAGATTCCTAAACAGTGGAGCTAACTCTGACAATAATCCTTTTCTTTTTGCACTAGCTAATAGTCCTATTGTTCCGATGCAGTTTAATCCGAAGTTTTCTGCGATTTTCCTTGCCTTTTTGTCATCTATTAG
>JBMNCQ010000024.1:0-2224 GCA_049366715.1 Peptococcaceae bacterium
CTGTTTGGTATTTGTATCGCATCAAACAGGTATCCTTCAAATGTTTTGATAACATCAAAATTGGCCTGCTTTAACAGTAGGTTTTTACGATTAACTTCCCGGGCTTTTACTTCCATTCTCAGTATCTTCTCCAAAAATTCTTCATGGGTATCCGCCTGTATATCTTTGTATCCCTCTGTATCCCTCGGCTATTCTGGAACCTATTTTAAGTGTTCTGCAATGCTTTTGGATTAATGACTGCATGAGTGCCTCCTTTCATTAATGTGTCATAGGCTGTTGTATCAATCTCATAGGGCTTTATCTCCGGGATGTGATGACCCAGCACCATATGCGGTAATGGCCTTTCCGGTACTGTCATCTGATAATAGGTAGTCCAGATACTGTCTATATCTGTTAATCCTCTCTTGATGGTCATTTCAAAGGCCTGCTGTGCTGTTGTGATATCGCTATGGGCAATCATTCTAGTCAAGAGTTTCAAGGCAGCCTTTTTCTCCTGGTATTGGCAACTTTCAAAATAGTTTTGCAGTGTCTGCGGCAGTTTTTGGGAAAAACTGGTGTATTTCAGTGCCGTCGGTCTTTTGGACATCAACTCTAAATAGGGTATCCATTTCATTGATTCTTTCTGTTTACCGTAAAGCCGGAGATGGTCTTGAATTGGCCGGTAGCTTTCGTCCAGAACAACTATCTGATCGGCGGTTGCCTTAACCCAGACCTGCTTACTAGCATAGTTCGGGCTGGTAGAATACAGGTGGTTGTCAAAGGCAACCTTGCCATAATGGTCAATCCTGGCTTTTTCCAGTTTAAAAACTTCCAATGCCCTTTGTGGAAGTTGATGCATCGCCTTTTGGTCTTTTTGGAAAAGTTCCGAAATCAGTATGTTTTTCTGGTAATGAAGTCTATTCATATCCTGATCTGTTTTTTTGAAAAGCTCCTTGTTGTATGCTTTCATATCACCGAATTGTGGAACCGGTACCAGGAAGTTTCTTCTGTGATAGCCTATTTTGTTTTTCACAGACCCCTTCTCATGGCCACTGGCCGGATTACAAAAATTGCTCTTAAAACCATAATGCAGTTCAAATCTGGCAAAACCTTGTGTTTTATCCCTCAAGCCATATTTCTTAATTTTTTTGACTGCAGGGGAAAGATTATCAAACCAGATCGTATCGGGAACCAGCTGGAGGTATTCAAAAATGTTTTTTAAACCGGTAAGCAGGCATTCCTGGTTTTCTCCCTTAGTTAACTGGGTATAACCTACATTACTGTAGGGAAAGGAGAGTGTTAGATAACGGCCCTGGTATCTTTTTCCGTTTTCCACAAAGACCGCTTCTCCAAAATCGGCTTGCGCTTCACCAGGCGGATGTTCTAGCGGCAGGTAACCATCATTGTTGTTATTCATTTCCTTACGCAAGATGGCTACTTTAGTCCTTAGTGTCCTATCAGATACAGCAAAGGTGTCACCAAAAATCTCTTTCAATCGATCATAAATCCTCTGCGCAGTGTGCAGTATGACGTTGCTTTCGTGGTGCCTGCAGATCCTGTTCAAGCCAGGTCTTAATGGTCTCTATATACGGTTCTAATTTACTTTTGCGTTTCTTTCTTATTTTTGGCTCTATATTAAAATTATCCTGATCAGCATATTTTTTTACGGTCTCAAAGGCATGTACGGTTTCTTTTATTATTGCCCGATAGGACAGTCCTTTTCTTTCCCGTAAATACTTGATATCCTTAACTTGATCCATTCTTAGCATCCTTTCATTACCCCCTTTAGCTTTAGACACTAAAAGGGTAGTTGATTGTTGGGGTGCTGGCAATCTTTTCTCCTGTTTTATGCTAGATTTTTATGCTTCCGTTTGATCTATTTTTATTATGCCAAAAAGATGCCTATAAAAAGGAGGAGCTGACCTTAAAACAAATCAATCCCCAAGAAGAAGTTCACCTGCCCAAAGAGGATAAATATGATAGACAGTATTCTCTTCCGGTATTGATAGGTCCCCACCAGGATAGGAGCTGGGTGAAACAATTAAAGGAGCTAATTAGTATTCACTAATAAAAGATGAATAAAAAGAAGAATATAGGAGTGTACTATTAGAATGTATTACTATTATTATTCTCGTTTTGCTGTTAGAGATGACTTATCATCACATACACTTTAAGTTAATTTAATTTCCATAATTTTTGAGGTAAGGAAAAATACCCACAAGTTGTTGACACAAACGAGGCAATT
>JBMNCQ010000025.1:0-8007 GCA_049366715.1 Peptococcaceae bacterium
TGCGGCTGTTGCAAATAAGCCCGCCGAGTTTTACATGCCCGGCATCGGCAAATTTCCTGATACCCTTGCAGATATTATTGGCAGCGTACATTGCCATCATTTCACCGGAACAGACGATATAGATTTCCTCGGCTTTGCCTTCCCTCATGGGCATGGCGAAACCGCCGCAGACCACGTCTCCCAGGACATCATAGAATACGTAGTCCAGTGGGGCTTCGGCTTCGTAGCCGCCCAGTTGCTCCAGCAGATTGATGGCGGTAATGATGCCCCTTCCCGCGCAGCCGACACCCGGTTCCGGGCCGCCGGACTCCACGCACAGGGTGCTGCCGAAACCGGATTTGCGTACGAGGTCGAGTTCGACATCCTCTCCTTCTTCGCGAAGCGTATCGAGCACCGTTTTCTGGGCAAGTCCCCCCAGCAGTAATCTTGTTGAGTCCGCCTTAGGGTCGCATCCTACTACCAGCACATGGTTTCCCATTTCGGCCAGCGCCGCTACTGTATTCTGGGTTGTAGTCGATTTCCCGATGCCTCCCTTTCCGTAAATAGCTATTTTCCTCATGAACTTCCTCCCTGCATAAACTGATTTTGGTTAACTATTTTATGGTTTATATTCTAGCAACCGAATATTATCTGTGGATTGCAGGGAGGTAAATAATTGGTTTCCTGAGTGTTACCAATATGTTAAATACGGGGAATAGGGTTAAGCCGTAACGGATTTTATACCTTGGAGCGGAATGTATAACCTACGCCGCGGACTGTTTTTATATAAGTTTCATCTACGTCGCCGATTTTGGCGCGCAGGCGGCGTATGTGCACGTCTATGGTACGGGTGCCCCCGTAATAGTCATATCCCCAGATCGTGTTCAGTAATGTATCGCGGGTGAAAACCCGTCCGCGATTAACAATAAGATGCCTGAGGAGTTCGAATTCCTTGAACGTCAGGTCCAGCAATTCACCCTTTACCCTTACCTCATAACACTCGGGGATTATAGTGAGGTCTCCTATATTTATTGTCTTCTGGTTACTGATCTGCCGGTATTGATAAACCGTCCTGTTTATCCTGAAATTGAGTTCCGACAGCTTATACGGATAAATTATCGTATTGGTAAAATTAAAGTCGAGGGGGACTTTATTAATCGTATTTTCCGAAAAGACGGCAATTATGGGAATGTTCTTCGATATCAAATCATTTTGCATCAAGATTTCACAAGTGTTCAGCCTGTCATCATCCCATTCTGTCAATCCGATTATAATTCCCTGCGGCATCAGGTTTATTAAACTGCTGACCTTTGTGTCCTGGTATTCCCCTTGCGTGTGTTTATACCCCAAACCGGAGAGGTCCTTTTCGAGTTCACGCAGCAGTTTTTTACCGGTCTCGAATATTATAAAAAGACCCTTCCTGTTCTCTTTATTCGGTTGGATTTTTGATTCCTGCATTTCTTATTATCACCTTTTCCTTTATTAATACTACCATTCTAATATTTCAATGATGTTTCATTTCTGATTCATGCCTGTTAACGTGCAAATTTGCATAAAATTTCCGGGAAAAGGTGATGATATCGATAAGACTAATGCTGTTTAAAGTAAAAAATATATAAATATTTGTTGATTAAAAAATTCCCCCGCGTGGATTTGTAAGATTCAAACCGGATAGGGGATGGATATTTGAACAGGGATATTAATAGATGCGCAGGGTTTCATATCTTTGAATTTGTCTTTATGTGCGGAGAGTTAAGATGCTGTTGATTGTATAGAAAATGTAGTTTGTGCGCATAATTTTGGGGGAAGGTTGTGTTGTATGCCTGCCCGGTTGAATTCAGCGCGTTATGCCTGTTGGTTCTGGATAATTGCAGGCGTTTTATAGCCATCAACAATAAAAGGCCTAATGGATAGACTGCTATCGTTCCTGCGGCGTTATCGACAAGCGCTGCGAATGCCATTATAAAAACCCCTGTAATCGTGCTTAACCATGAGCGGCGTGTGATCAGCATCGTGATCGCCGCAGCTAAAAGGCCGCACCCCAGCGGAAGAATCATAACAGCGCCTATGGCTCCGGCCATGGTGGTGGCTCCCTGTCCGCCCTTGAAATGCAGAAATATCGACCAGTTGTGCCCGGCCATAGCCGCCAGTCCCGCCAGCATGGTTACGGCAGGGGAGTGGGTGACTGCGTGGGCTATAATAACAGCCAGCACGCCCAGCGCTATGTCCATAAAGACTGTAAGCAGGTAGGGGACCCCATTTTGCGGTATACGGATGCAGCACTGATAGTCCCGTCCGCTTCTTTGCGCATGTCGGAATGTCCGAATATCTTCGCTATTATGCAGGTGGAAGATATCGAGCCTATAAGATAAGCGGCAATCAGGCTAAGAACGGCAGGCATGGTTTATTCTGTTATGCTCCTCGTATTATTTTTAATGCATATTACGTCTTCATTTTTCGTGTACATTGTCGGATTTCTGTTTTTACATGGTCGGGAAACCGTTATTTATTTTCTTTCAAACCTTTGGCGACTGCGTAAATACCGATAAAGATCATCGCAACGATAACCGGGGCGATAATACTGAACAGGGACGGGAATGTTGCCCAGTTATCAACCCATACCCAATCCTGTCCGACCGGGAATGACCACCAATCGAGCCATATACCCCCTTGCCCGACCAGTACGGCGCCGAGGATGCCGAAAAATACAGTTGCTATAATATTAAGGCTTTTTCTTCCGGGGAATATCAGTTTGGCTAAAATACCGAGAATCAAACCGATTAAGATGTACCAGATTATGCTGCTCACTATTTTCCTCCTTTTTGCATGTTAGATAATAACCGTGTGTTTCGCTTATTCCAGTCGGGGCTTCCCTTTTACCGTACAGTGTTTTATCTCCAGATATCCCGGGCCTGTTCGCAGATATTTTCGATTATTTCGTATTGTTCCTCTATCTTCGGGGCAACCTGTGAAGTCTTGTTTTCTTTTACGCGTTTATAGTTGAAGAGCGACAGGGCACATCCCACGAGGCCGAAAATAACAGCGATAATGAACAGTGGGATAATGTCTGCTATAAAGCTTAAAACAGCACCGGCGAAAAATATCAATCCTGTTAACCCGAAAGTCAGCGCTATTGCTGTAGGATAGGATTCCTTGCTCTTTTCCAGCGAATTAATTATTGTTAATGCGCTTTCGCATTGTTTTTGAAGCAAATTAAGCTGGCTTTTGCCTTTGATATTCCTGTTTCTTTTAAACTTCAGAATTATCAAACAATTACCGGGTGATAACGGAGATACTTGTGATACTTGCGGTACTTGTGATATCGGCTGTATGATTGCCGGTTCCCAGTTCGCGATCGGCTGCCAGCCAAAATTTTCGTAGCAATCACTGTAAAGAGGTTCGTGTTCCTTCCTGACGGATATCGACATGTATTCGTATGATACGAATTTCGTTTCCCCGTTCGTTCTTGTTGCCTCGGTCATCGTTTTTTCCTCTCTGAATAAATAAACTCCATTCTTCTTCTTCCTTTAAGACTATTGAGGGTAACCGTGAGCTGCCACGATCGGAGTAACAACTCCCGGATATTTTAGCTAATTCGTCTCCCCTATATAGCCCGGTAGTAACTATTCATACCGATTATCTTTTTATCTAAGACTCCTTCTATTACCATGCTTTCAAGCATGAACTGATACGCGAGTGTTTTCAGGTTCACTTTTTCTGCGATGCCTACACCTTCGACTACTTCGCCGAAGGTATAGGCATTATCCGTGTTCTTTTTTAAAAAATCATACATGCGGGCGTTGATGCCCGTAGTGTAGTCCGAATCATTATCGAATTGTTTACCTGAGATAGGCATTGCACCCCCCTTATTTTTCTATTCCAGTGCCCGGCATCCAGACGCTTGTATCTGGGTATATATTATTTATCGCCGGAATCCCTTGTTTTTAATGCAGTTCCTGTATTACCTCGTACAGAAAAGTTATTTCGATGAGGATTATTTACCTATATCATCTTGTAATAACTATGTACGCTGATTATCTTTTTATCTATGACCCCTTCTGTGACCATTCCCTCAAGCATGAACTGATAAATGAGTGTTTTCAGGTTCGCCTTCTCTGCGATGCCGGTTCCTTTGACTATCTCATCAAAGGTGTAAGCATTATCCGGATTGTTTTTCAGGAATTCTGATATTCTTCCTTTTATACTGTTGCTGTCGTCTACTCCTTTTTCGAATTGTTCTCCCGAGATTGGCATTGTAAAACTCCTTTCTTGTTTTTCTTTGATAAAGTTAGTATATTTTCCCGAAGTAACATGAAAGTAAACTTTTTAAATTATTTTTATAATAGTTTTCCTGTTTACTTTTAGTTTATTTGGACGGCTTAATATAGTTTATAAAGCGGCAGTCTCATGTGATTTGCCGATGGGTCTATGGATTGATATAGTTAAAAAGAGACATATGATACGGAGGTAAAATATGGCCACGGTTCTTATAGTAGAGGATGATAAAAATACGCAGCTTTTAACGACTGCCCGTTTGAAACCTTATTTCAATTTAGTCTGTGCCGAAAATGGACAGGAGGCACTGGATATAATATATAAAACCCATGTCGACCTTATCGTTGCGGATATAACGATGCCTGAAATGGATGGATATACCCTTTTAAAAACGCTGCGAAACGAAAAAATAGATACCCCTGTATTACTTCTTACCGCCAGGCATTCTTTTGAAGACAAGAGGAAGGGCTTTTCATCCGGAACGGATGATTACATGACAAAACCGGTCGATTACGAGGAATTGCTTTGGAGGGTCAACGCCTTGCTCAGAAGGTCAAAAATAGCAAGCGAGAGAAAAATAGTGTTGGAGTCTATTACCATCGACTCGGCGACATATTCGGTTATTTCCGATGGTGAATCGACTGTACTGCCCAAAAAAGAGTTTGAGTTGTTGTATAAATTGCTTTCCTATCCCGGTATTATTTTTACAAGGACTCAGCTGCTCGATGAAATCTGGGGCTTTGATTCCGAGAGCGGGGAAGACACGATCAAAACACATATCAACAGGCTCCGCAGCAGGTTCGTTAATTGTCCCGAGTTTGAAATCATCACAATTAAGGGCCTTGGATATAAGGCTGAAATAAGGAAGAAGGGATTGGAAGCGGGAAAATGAGGAAGAATTCGGATACAAATAAAGAAATATTTATATGGCTTACTACACAGACTTATATTATTATCGCCGCTGCTTTTCTCTCTTTTTTGTTCGTTGAACTTGTCGCATATTTTATATGGCATGACACCAGCAACCAGAATTTTATTTTTCACGCACTTGGAACTATAATTCCGATGTGTGTAATTTTGACTGTATTGAACTATTACCTTTTCAAATCAGTTTACCGCTATGTTTCAACCCTTTCCAACGGAATAGATAAGGCTGCGAACGGTGATTTTAATGTGCGCCTCGATCCTGGAACGGCAGGTCCGCTTTTTCAGGTATATGAGAACTTCAACAAGATGGGTACGGAGCTGCAGAATGTACAACTATTGCGAAAGGACTTCGTCGATAACTATTCCCATGAGTTCAAAACGCCTATTACCTCTATTAATGGGTTTGCTACGCTGTTGCTTGAAACGGATGTGCCCGAAGAAAATAAAAAACAGTATCTTAAGATCATTGTAGATGAATCCGCAAGGCTGTCCGAACTGGCTAACAGCACCCTGCTTTTATCTAAACTGGAATCCCAGCAGATTATTTCCGATAAAAAACCGTATGCCCTTGACGAGCAGCTGAAGCAATGTGCTATACTGCTGTCTTCACAATGGAACAAGAAAAATATCTCTTTTTCCTGTGAACTCGAGCCGGTTATCTATAACGGAGAAGCGGAACTGATGGAGCATTTATGGCTTAACCTGTTAAATAATGCGGTCAAGTTTACGCCGGAACAGGGTGGGATATCTATGTCCCTGACAGTGAACGAAGGTGGCATCGTTATTGTACAAATATCGGATACCGGTGTGGGGATGGGAGAAGAGGTTATGTCCCGTCTTTTTGAAAAATATTATCAGGGCCTCGAGGTCAGAGGTAGCCAGGGATTGGGGCTCGGGCTTGCTATAGTAAAGCGCATAACAGAACTTTGCGGTGGAACAATAGAAGTCAGAAGCACCGAAAATGAGGGGAGCACATTTACAATAATGCTTCCGAATTCCGTATCGTAGAAGTTCTGTATTTGAATATCAGTATGATAGAGGGAAGAGAATTCGCATTATTGGATAACGTGTTTTTATCACGTATTATCATGTCTGGAATAATAGCATGAAAAGTTTTCTTGATTTTCGGTGGTTCACACGCAGATAGTATGCAAAAAATACCGTTGCACCTATCAATATAAGTATTTAATAATAATTCTAGTGCTATTTTAGACTTTATCATAGTATAATAAATATAAATACCAGATGATGCTTCTCTTATATATTTATCAGCTTGGTATATATTAGAACAGGAGGTTAATATGCCGGTAAAATTTGGATTCGATACCCCGATATTAAACACCTGGCTTCTTATTCACCAGACCTTCGATATGATATTAAAGGTTGAAGAGAGGGAATTCGCCAAAATTGGATTGACACCCCAGTATAACGGGGTGCTTATGGCTCTGAAACATAAAAAAGGCAATGTTACCATTAAAGATATTGCTAACTGGGTCGATAAAAACAGTAATACTATCAGCACTCTAATAGACCGTATGCAGAGGGACGGGCTTGTTGAGAGGCAGGAAAACAAGCGTGACCGCCGCGAAGTACTTGTAGTTTTGACCGATAAAGGTAAAGAGATGACGAAGAAGGCGGACGTCCTGGGATGGCAGATTATCGATGATGTGTTGGGTGGAGTTCCTGAGGAAGACTTGAGGCAGTTGAATATCCTGCTGGAAAATGTCAGAAGCAGGGCATTCGGTTACCTGATTACAGATGCCTCGATAGAACATATTAAAACAGAAAAAACATCGGGGATAAAACCGGTGAGAAGGAAGAAATCCGGCGGGGAAAGTTAGTTTTTTAAACGTAATTTATCCAGGTTATCTTTAGCATGTCTGTGTGCCGGGATTGAATAAAATCCGTTTAACATTTCGCATTGTGAGTATTCGATGCAGTTTGCGCAGTTTGCGAAGTTTTTTCCGTGGCAGCATTTCCTGATGGCACAGAATTCGCATCCGCGAAAAATGCCGCTCTCGGATTGACACCCATTGCAATTCATATCCTCCGGTTTAACAGCATATCCGCCTATATATTCTTTATACAGTTCGGAAAAGTCCCTTGCGGTTTTTGCCCTTAATTCGTTATCGTTATTCTTTGC
Source organism: Peptococcaceae bacterium (assembly GCA_049366715.1). Taxonomy (GTDB): domain Bacteria; phylum Bacillota; class Peptococcia; order Peptococcales; family BICA1-8; genus JBMNCQ01. Next base: position 7,325 of record JBMNCQ010000025.1, read on the forward strand.
GGCGATAAGAACCGGACAATTGCCGCAATCCAGACCGCAGGCACCGAGAAACTGCTTTTCCATAGAAACCTCTTTGCATTTTTGGTGTATTGTTTGATTATCAATCGGAGCAATCCACCGAATTATAAAAATGATGAGTTCGGTAATTAAAATAATTAACCGGGGCTGTTTCCGGGCGGGATAATCAATGCCGGTATCGTCGAGCTTCTCAATACCTTGTCGGCGACACTGCCCCAAACCAGGCGTGATACCCCGGTTCTGCCGTGAGTGGACATGACAATCAGCTTGATTCCGTTCTTCCGGCTGTATTCTATTATTTCGTCAGCCGGGTTGCCTGAAAGCACCTGGAACCTGGTATGAATATTCATTTTACTCAACGCTTCGGAAATTCCCTGTAAGTATGCCTCGGCTTCTTTTGTGGAGGCTTCTTCGATTTGTTCGACCATTTTAGCGGTCATTGTTTTCATCGCTACAGGGTCCAGGAAACCACGCACTCTTAAAAGGACAACTTCGGAGGCATGGCAGCCCGCAGCAATAAAACCTACATAACCCAGAATAGATTCCGCCAGTTCGGAACCGTCCAGGGGAACGAGTATCTTATCGAACATGGCTATTCTCCTTAATCTTATTTTAAGAGTATATTTTACTCTATGGAATATGCGATATCAATAATATTTTTATAT
>JBMNCQ010000026.1:0-1149 GCA_049366715.1 Peptococcaceae bacterium
GCGTTGTCGGATACGAAAAACCAACTGAGGAATAAGCTCAATATCAATACAAAAGCCAGTGAAGCCGATAGCCAGCGCTTTTTATAAAAACCCCAATAATTATTGCCCTTCCCGTTAACATTATTAGTTTTGGAAGAATTCTTGTTTTCCTTTATTCGTAACATGATATCCTGACTAAAATCAGAAAGCGGAGACAAATCCCTTAACCGGCTTACATTTTGCCTGACCGCAACATATTCAGCCAGCAATTCCCTGCAATTATCGCAGCCGGATAGATGCCTTTCGATAAATTCCCTTTGAGTTCGGGGAAGTTCATCGTTGGCATAAGCCGATAATAACTCTTCAAAATCAGAACATTTCATTTCTCTCCTCCCGTCTTCCCGTATAACCTTTTAAATTCCTTACTGCCTCTTGCTACGCGTTTTCTCACAGCCTCCTCCGAGATATCCAGTACTACGGCAATTTCCCTGTATTTAAAACCTTCTACAAAGTGGAGTATCATACAAACCCTTTGTTCCTGCGGGATTTTTAACAATATTTCTGCTATAGCAAGTTTTTCTTCGAAATGGTCGCCGGAATTATCAATCACAAAATTGTGTAAATCAACCGAATCATCGAACAGCGGTATAAAGGAGATTTTCTTCCTCCTGCGTTTGTGTTGCAGGGCAATGTTAGTGGCTATTTTATATAACCAGGCTTTAAAAGAGATGTCGGCATTGGTTTTGAGAATGCTTTGATAGGCTTTAATAAAGGTGTCCTGTAATAAATCCTTGGACAGTTCGTAATCACCTGTCATCTGGTAAAGATAACGTCCTATGGGTTTCTGATAATGCTCTACGATTTCGGAAAAGGCATCCGTCTCCCCGTTCCTGACCAGCGTTATAACCTGTGCATCTTCCAACTAACTTCTTTCCTTTTTCAACCCTCTATTAATTATAACGCCTGAGCGAACGAAAACCGGACGGGGTTTTAAGGAATTTTGAAAAATATACAACAAAAAACCCCCGGCATAACCGGGGGTTTTTTATATACGATTTAAAAAGATGTGATTATATATCGAAACGGTCTTCTTTTTTAAGTATGCTGGGGAGTTGCTGGTAACAATCCTCGCAATAAACCGTATAGGCATTTATATTTTCGCCGCCGGCG
>JBMNCQ010000027.1:0-1144 GCA_049366715.1 Peptococcaceae bacterium
TCAATTTAATGATAGCTATTATCTGCTATATTTTTATAATATGAAGAACACTTCGGTCATTGTTACGTACAGGCAGCTTTTAATTTAGTTCAAAGATAGATTGACATATTTCGGAAGAGCTTTTGACACTAATTTCCTTTTATACACCTATTCATAGCTGTTTTTGCCTGCACACCTCTGATTAAATTTTGATTAGCTGCCAAGTACGGAAAATGTTAAAAAATGTAGATACCAGACACATCCATCAGTTGAAATAAATCCAAAAATTTGCCTCATCATATATAAGCATCAGAGTGACAAGCTATATAAACAGCAAAACCAGCTGCCTTTCCGTGTAAATAAGAAAAGACACCTGGCTACACATAAACCTTAATTTATCATGATCAGCTTACCCGGTAAACAGACCAGACAATACCCTCTCCCGCTCCTCCTAAGTCAAAAGAAACAGCTAAAGTATCAGCCTCATAAAAAAGTCCTAAAACATCCCCGGCATCCAATTGAACCTCGCCGGCTAAGGTTACCGTACCATTTCCCAGTATAGTTCTCAAGGTTAGCACAAGGACTATATTTACATTAAGTATTGGCAGAAATCCGGTGATCAAATCTGTGGTTGAGGGTGAAGTTCTTCTAACTACAAAAGCAGGGTTAACTCCTGCCCCGATGCTAGCTGTTATAACAGCAGTAGTGGCATAATTTATTGTTGCTTCAATAGAATATACCCCCGTTGCCGGAACAGTATAATCACCTGTCACTTCATCGAAAGTAGCACTGTCAAAATACGGTGAAGTGACTATCCAGCCTGCTAACTGGGTACTTGTAGAAGTTGATAATGCAGAAAGAAACGCCGAAAAACCCTCTTGAGAAACATTGGGTCCGGTAGGACCCGTTGCTCCTATGGACCCAGTCGGTCCTGTCGCTCCGGTTACCCCCGTTACTCCCGTTACTCCCGTTACTCCTGTCACTCCGGTTGAACCGGTTACTCCGGTTGGCCCAGTCACTCCTGTTGCGCCTGTGACTCCCGTTGCTCCTGTTACGCCTGTTACGCCTGTTGCGCCTGTTGCGCCGGTCGCTCCAGTTACTCCTGTTGCCCCAGTTACTCCTGTCGGCCCAGTAGCTCCTGTTGCCCCCGTAACTCCTGTTGCTC
>JBMNCQ010000028.1:0-3139 GCA_049366715.1 Peptococcaceae bacterium
CTGGACTAGCGTTAAAGGTATTATTTAACTATGAATATTATATCACTGCGCCTGTGGATAATGCAAAGAGAAAATTAATTATTTTATCGGTAGATACAGCTAGGCCTTGGAATCCTCTGCTGCACTAATTTTTTGTGTCAATCCTTTAATTACCATACCGCCTGCAACAACCGACAAAATATACTGTACTATCGACGAATGTGTCATTGCCCCGGCAATTAAACTAAAGCTTCCCCCTCCATAAGTGAACGGAAAATTTATCCCAAAGAGCATTAAGAATGTCGAAGGAGGAATGAGGCTGATCGAAAATAAAAGTATTCCGAAAACACACAACGCCGAAAAGCCTATGCGCAGCTCTTTTTTTACCAGTTTTAACACCTTAGGCCACTCAGTCAATACCCCGAGCAGAAAGGCAAATGCCACTCCGATCATATGCCACATAACGTAGGCGTTTGTATCGATATTTTGTGCAGACGTATGCATGTGAAGTTGTGCCGTGGCGATAAGATTTAACAGCAATATCCCCAAAGCTACGACAATAATATAAGGAATCAATTTTCGAATATTCATAATATTCTCCTTCGCCGATTATAAACAACCCACTGATTTTATTGCGCAAGCTTATCTGTCTTTACATGGAAAATCAGAATAATCATATATGATTTTGTAATATGATATAACAGATATAAATCGATGTCAATACTATTTTGTATGAAAATGGCAGCTTTGAAAATAAATAAAAAATCAGGGGAAATTCAGTGGAATTATTAAAACGTTCTTCTAAGAGACAGTCGCTTTATTTTCTAGCGTCATCATTTTCAATATCGGATATTAAAGCGGCAACTCTGTTTTTTATCTCGTCGCGGATTTTTCTGACCTCGGTTATCGGTTTGCCTTTCGGGTCTTCCAGTCCCCAATCCTCGGTATCTATTAATCTTGCGGGGCATACGCCTTCGGTATCCGCGCCGCAACCCATAGTAATCATTAAATCCGCGGATTGAATCATTTCTATCGTCAGCGTTTTGGGTTTATTATTGCCGATGTCTATGCCGGCTTCTTTCATCGCTTCGATTACAACAGGATTGATTTCAGCGGACGGATTGGTTCCGGCGGAAATTGCCTTCGCTTTGCCTTTTGCCATTACGTTAAAGAAAGCCTCAGCAATCTGGCTCCTGCCGGAATTATGGATACAAACGAAAAGTACTGTCTTAATCATTTTAATCTCTATCCGCCTTTTTTATCACGATATCCTTTTGTTGTTCTTTTTTGCGCATATCTTTTTCTACAAATAATATTTTGCCTGTAAACGGGTCGGTTTCGGTATAGTACATCAAGGCAGAGTATGTCGATGGAGCCGGGCAGAATATCTGCACCTGTTCGGGGTTCATCTTCAGTTCACGGGAAGTGAAACGTTTTAATTTGTTCATATCGTTAAGCGTGCATCCTGGGTGTCCGGCAATCAAATAATAAGTCAAAAACTGCTTTTTACCGCTACGGCTGTTGATTTTCTCGAATAAATCCTTAAATTGCAAAAGCAAAGCTTTGCCGGGTTTCCCCATTCTTTGCAATACGTTGTCTTCGGTATGTTCCGGGGCGATTTTCATCTGCCCTGAAACATGGTATTTTATGAGTTCTGAGAGGTATTTTTCACCGTATTGCCTGTCGTTTAACAGCAGGTCATAGCGGACTCCCGAAGCCACAAATACCTTCTTAATGCCCTTGATACGCCTGATTTTTTGCAGCAGTTCGATTTGCGGGTTGTGATTTATTTTCATGGACGGGCAAATCTGAGGATACAAACAGCGCTTGTCTTTACAGCTCCCGGTTTTCAGTTTTTTAGCGCATTCGTAGCCGTACATGTTGGCGGTAGGCCCGCCCAAATCGACAATATAACCCTTGAAATCAGGCAGTGAAGCGATTTTCTCGGCTTCGGCAAGAATGGATTTCTGGCTGCGCCATTGCACGGTTCTTCCCTCGTGCACGGTAATAGCGCAGAAGTTACATTCACCGTAACAGCCGCGGTGCGTCGAAATGGAAAACCTGATGGTTTCCAGAGCTTTTACTTTTCCCTGCCGTTCGTAATAGGGGTGCTGTTCCCGATTGAAATCGAGCGCGTATACTTCGTCCAATTCTTTTTGTGAAAGCGGCAGGGCAGGCGGATTATGAACGAGATAGCGGGTGCCGTGTTTCTGATAAAGCCCCTCGGCGTTCAGGGCGTCGTTATTCTTGTAGAATGTATGGAACATTTTTATGAGGGCTTTATTATCGGTCTTTACCATTTCGTAAGCAGGTAATTCGAGATATCCCTGCGGTATTTCCTCTGCTTTGCCCTCGATGTAACACAATCCCCTGACATTTCCGGGGTCTTCGCCTTTATTCAAGGCATCGGCGAATTGCAATACCGATTTATCGGCCATTCCGTAAAGCAGGTAATCAGCTTTGGCATCGAACAATATGGAAGAGCGTATGCTGTCCGACCAGTAATCGTAATGGGCAATGCGGCGCAGACTGGCTTCGACTCCGCCCAGTAAAATCGGCCTGGTGTTTTTAAAATACTGTTTAATCAGGTTGGTATAGACGATAGTCGCCCGGTCGGGACGCCTGTTATTTATACCCCCGGGTGTATAATCGTCGCTTTTCCTTTTCTTCTTTAATGAGGTATAGTTGGCTATCATCGAATCTATGCAGCCGCCGGAAACTCCCCAGAAGAGGCGCGGTTCTCCCAGCCTGGTGATGTCCTTTTCGGAATGAACGTCCGGCTGGGCGATAACGGCGACACGGTATCCGGCGTCGGCAAGAACTTTGCCGATAACCGCAATGCCTATAAACGGGCTGTCGATATAGCTGTCGCCGGTTACCAGTATGATATCCGGCCTGTCCCATTTCAGGATATTCAATTCGTCGCGCGTGGTCGGTAAGAACATATAATATTATCCTTATTGCTATCCATTCATTATACAATGATAAGTGGAATCCATATTTTATCCAATTATACCGGTCGAGAGAAGCCCCTCCACATTGTCATTCTGAGCGTAGCGAAGAATCTAATACAAATCTGAGAGGGACGACAAAATCCTGGCCTTAGCTCCGATTTTTAACACCGTCAGCCAAAACATTTCAGACGGTAGAGATTGCTTCG
>JBMNCQ010000029.1:0-29009 GCA_049366715.1 Peptococcaceae bacterium
TTCTCTGTTCTCTGTTCTCTGTTCTCTGTTCTCTGTTCTCTGTTCTCTGTTCTCAACAGCATTATAACTCAATTTTACGTATGACCCATAAACTTTAAACGATAAACAAAAAAACAGCCTGGCACAGGCTGCTATTTCTCAAAATTGGTTATTTCTTTTTCTTCCGGCGGATTGCTGAGATTAGCGGATAATTGGTCGTAGAGAATTTTTGCAAGACCCATGCCGCCCGCCTTGCTTATCTTTTGAGCATATTGCTCATCCAGCATATCTTGAAAGATTTTTTCTCCCTGTCCTTTAGGAATCAGGCCGCCCTCAGGGATTGCCGCCCGCATCTGGGCAATCATTTTATGGACGAAAACACTTTCAAACTGCTGGCAGGCTTCCATCAGCTTCTCTTTATCATCTGTCCCCTGCGCATTTTTAAGTATTTGCTGGAATTTATCTTCAGAATTTTTCATTTTACTGTTTGCTGCTTGCAAGCTGTTGATATTCATACCGGATTCTATCTTCATAGTCTCGCTCTCACGCCTTTCTATCAATCAGGTAAAAACTTGGGGATAATTTTATTTGTCAGGCTTTCAGTTCTTCTTGAATTGATCATTCATCAGCCTAAGCCAGCATAAAAAGCTTTTGGTCACTCTTAAACTTAGTAGTCAAAATAATCTGTTTCCCGGCATATTATCTGATTTCAAAATTTACTTTCTTAAAAAAACCCTGACTAACCAGGCAGCTTTTTCAGCCAATCCCGACAAATAATATGCACTTTAAGTTATCCCTTACAAAGAGATTGTCTTAAGACAAAATCCGGACAGATAAACTTCTCCGCCAAGTTAAAACCCGACAAGTAAATGCTTCCCACTAAGCTAACTACCGTCTCAGATTATTTGTCATCTGGAGGATTTCATCTGACGTTTGGATGGTTTTCGTGTTGATTTCATATGCTCTCTGGGCTGTAATCATTTGAACCATTTCTTCTACAACATTTACGTTGGAGTTTTCCAAGAAATACTGTCTGATAGAACCAAACCCTTCCTCACCGACAACACCATCCTGGGCTTCCCCCGAGGCAGACGTAGGCAAATAAATACTGCCCCCGTTTTTCTCCAAACCTGTGGGATTATTAAACCTGGCCAACCCGATCTCCGCTACTTCCTCTGAGTCTGTTTCGCCGTCAACCAGAGCATATATTATGCCATCGACAATTTGAACTTCCCTGGTGTCATCAGGAAGTTGAATCGGACTGTCACCATCATCAAGCAGCCTGAACCCATCGGAATTCACGATATAACTTTCATCATCCAAACGACAAGCCCCGTTTCTGGTATAGCCGATCACATCCTGAGGCATCAGAACCTTAAAAAACCCGGAGCCTTCAATAGCCATATCAAGTTCATTATCAGTCTGCTGTAATATACCCTGTTTAAAATCAACCTGGGTTGAGGATACTCTGACACCCGTACCTACTTCAACCTGTACAGGCTTTTCCCTGGTTGCTATTTGCATTTTTTGATAGATTAGATCCTGAAAGTTAACTCTATTCTTCTTATAACCTGTCGTATTTACATTGGCCAGATTGTTCGCAATTGTATCTAAAAGTAATTGCTGGGAGTTCAAACCTGAACCTGAAGTATATAGTGATCTTAACATGCATCATACCTCCAAATTTATAATATAGTCCCTAGCTGCCAGCTTGATCATCATAGCGCTTGCCCGCAAAAACGCGGCCGGTACATAAAGTACAAAGAAAACGTATGTTTCCGCAATCGATCGGAAACTCAGGAGGCTTCTGCAATGCAGTCCGGCCTCTTTTTAGTGAGTAGTGACTAGTGGTAGTAAAGTTTATAGAGCATAGTTAATCGTTTATAGAACAAGGAACCGTTTCACACTGTAGTCACAGTAGCTACTTTACCTCTACCTGACCTGTAATATTACCCCCTAGTTTACCTTTACCTCTTTGTAGTGACTAGTGAGTAGTATAGTGAGATCGTAGAGCATAGATTATCGTTTAAATGTTTTGAGTACAGATAACAGAGTACAGATAACTAAGTACAAAGACCAGAACACAGTTCAGCGCGGCGGTTCCCGGCACTATCACACTGTAGCCACTGTAGTGCATAGATGTAATTCTCCATTACTTAAACCCTGCCTACTTCATTGATCACTTTATCCAGTGTGGAATCATAGGCCTGTACTATTTTTTGATTTGCTTCATAGGCCCTCAGGTTTTTAAGATACTTGGTCATTCCTTCAATGGGATTGGCATTTGATTGCTCCAAATAACCCTGCAGGATTTTTCCCTCAGCTTCTACCGGGGGCAGATCTGATTCAAACAAGGTACTGCCGTATTTTCTCGGTTCTTGAAGACCGACCATTAAAAGCTTATCCACATATTCACCGTCTACATAGATAGCGCCGTCTTCATTGATATTCACCGACTGACCCCTGACTGTTATGGGACCGTTTTCTGCCATTACCAGATATCCGTCATCGTTTGTCAGCTGAGCATTTTGATTTAAGTCAAAGGAACCGTTACGGGTATAAAACCTTTGGCCTTCGGCATTTTCTACTACTAAATACCCCTGGCCCTTAATAGCCAGATCAAAATCCCTTTCCGTATTCACTAATTCACCCTGAATATCGAAATAGGTTATAACATCATCAACTTTTACACCCCGGCCTAAATTCCCGATGGGAACCCGCGGGGAAGTCGCCGGCCTTTCATAGTTAATCATGCTGTTCAGCCTGGACTGAAAGGATTTAAAGAGCACCTCTTCTCCCTTGTAGCCGCCGGTTTTGGAGTTGACTAAATTGTTGGTTTCTATTTCATTGCGAAACATAATGGCACTTAATCCTGTTGCCGCTGTGTATAATCCTCGCAGCATTACTAAACCTCCTTTAGCTTCCGGGCTATTTTATTGCTTCTGATACCTGCCCTGCTCATAAGTTAGCCTATTGCGTCCGACACAAACATAAAAAACCTCATGTAGTATTAATCGGTTAATTCTTAAATTTATTTAGGTTTAAATAGAAAAAACCGACCAAAAATAGGTCAGTCTCTTATATAGGGTAGGTATGCTTTGCCTATAATTTACTTCAGGCCCGCCGGTTCACCGAAAAACTCCGTGACTACTCAACGGTAATTATTCTTCTTACCTTAAATTACATTACTTTTTTGGCGAAGGCCTTAGCATCGGAAAGAAGATCAATATTCTGCAGGGCTATGCCTGTTCCCAAAGCCACACAGGAAATAGCGTCATCAGGAACATGGGTCGGTAAACCGGTTCTTTCGGCGATAAGGGTATCTAAACCATTAAGCAATGCCCCTCCGCCTGTCATGACAATCCCTTTATTCATGATATCGCCGGCCAGTTCAGGGGGGGTTTTTTCCAAAACTTCTTTAACGGCACCAATCACCGCATCTACGGAATCACTCAGGGACTCATATGCCTGCTCTGCTGTTATCGTAATGGTTTTGGGCAGACCGCTCACCAAATCCCGGCCCCGTACTTCAATCTTATCCCCCTGCCTATTAGCAGGATATGCGGTACCAATTTCTTTTTTTACTTCTTCCGCAGTTCTTTCACCAATCATTAGATTAAATATCCGCCGCACATATCTAACAATTGCTTCGTCAAATTTGTCACCGCCGATCCGGATAGACTTACTGCAAACAATCCCGCCTAAAGAGAGCACGGCAACATCAGTAGTACCGCCGCCGATATCTACGACCATGCTGCCGTTAGGCTCGGCAATATCTATGCCCGCTCCCAGGGCGGCAGCTACCGGTTCTTCAATCAAATAAGCCTGTTTGGCACCTGCAGCAACCGCAGCTTGTTTAACCGCTCTTTCCTCAACACTGGTAACACCTGAGGGGATACAAACCATTACTCTGGGCTTAAAAAACAGTCTTTTGCCGACAGCCTTATCAATAAAATATCTGAGCATCTTTTCCGTTACTTCATAATCAGCAATAACACCGTCTCTTAACGGCCTAATGGCAACGATATTGCCGGGGGTCCTGCCCAGCATTCTTCTCGCTTCATCCCCTACAGCAATTATCTGCCCGCTATTTTTATCTAAAGCAACAACCGAAGGTTCATTTAGAACAATTCCTCTTTTTTTAACATAAACTAATATACTGGCTGTACCCAGGTCTATGCCGATATCTTCCCCGAAATTAAAAAACATAGCAATCCCCCTTTAGCTTGTCCTCAGTTTGAGCGAACAAATGTCCAGGATATCTCCTGAACACATCTCTAAATATAAACATATCCGAGCATGCAAGTTTGCTTTAAAGCTTTTATTCTACAAAATAAAAGCTTTTCCTCTTTAATATTTGTAAAAACTAGTTAAAAATGAAAATATTAATTCTTAAGTTACTGCTTCCCAGTTTTGGATTAACATAATTGACTCTGAATAATCTTTTTATTTTCAGGACGCATTTTCTTCTTCCGTACCACTATATTTCCTGCGCGTTGCTTCACCACCCCGCAGATGCCTTTCGGCTTTGTTTTTCTCCAGAATACTCCTTACCTGATTGGCAAGGTCCTTATTTATGATCGGTAGCCTTTCCGTCATATCTTTATGGACAGTGCTTTTACTCACACCAAATACTTGGGCTGTTTGCCTCACAGTATGGGCCGATTCTAATATATACTCACAAATCTCCAGTACCCGTTTCCGAATATACTCCTGCATTGCCTGACCTCCCCGTTCTTCTCTCTTCACCTTATGTATATGGGAGGTAAGTAAAAAAAATGAATATTATTTTGCTAATATGTGAATTTTTCTGAAAAATTAGTGGATTTTACTGTTACTAATTTACTTTTGATTCTTCTCTGTTCTAAAAAAGAGAAGGGCAGCGGCTAAGTATCCATTTGCTCAATGAACCCCGCTTCTGACCTTCTCCCTGCTATTTCTGCAACTCTTGCAGATAATCGGCCGGGTTAACCCACTGCCGGTTTTGTTGAATTTGAAAATGTAGATGGGAGCCGCTTGCCAGCTCTTCATTTCCCGGCATCCCTGCCTGTCCGATCTCTTCCCCTGCTTTTACCCTTTGTCCTTCCTGTACCAGTGCCTGAGCTAAATGAGCATAACGGGTCAGCCAGCCATTACCATGCTCGATTTCGATGGTAATTTTCCGTTCCTCAGAGTTTTCTACCAATTTTACCGTACCTCCCGCTGCCGCCTTTACATAATCTCCGGGATTGGTTTTTATGTCTATTCCCGGATGCAAACGATAATCGGCATATATTTCCGAATAACGCAATCCATAGTCATTTAAGACCGCTCCTTGAACAGGCCGGCTGAAGACCAGGGGGTGAGCAGACGCCGGGACCATTGCTCCGGAATCATTTTTTTCTTCATCATCTGCTGCTTCCCGCTCCTGTGCCGCTTTGACCGGTATCGGTTCTTCATTTGGGGGATTTGACACTACCGGAACTTCCTGAAGAGAGTGTTCTTCGTTAACTTTAGCTGGATTCTGCACCGGATTTTGCCGGTCCGGCGCAATCCGTTCCTCTTTCTTTTCAGAAGCCGGTTCCTGTTTATCCGTTCCCCCATTCCCCACCGAATCTATGACAACCTCGGCATCAGGCCCTGCCATTGTCTTTTCCAAAGTTTCTTTTTTGCTGCTTGTTAACAAATAACTCAAAGTAAAAGTAAATATAAATAGCACAACCAATAGATAAATACCGTACTTCTGCAAATAATCACTGTATTGGTCTAAAAATTTGCTGAGTTTTTCTTTATTCATTAGACATCACGCTCCTCAGCTATATAATTGCCAAGATTTAGACATGTTAGACAAAAACCAGGCACACAGTCCGAGTTTTTGCTGAGGTAAGCTTTGGAGCAGCCAGTGCTTTCTGTTTCTGTTTTCTGTTCTCTGTTCTCTGTTTTCTGTTTTCTGTTCTCAACAACATTTAAACGATAAACTATGCTCTATGAACTTTACTACCACTAATCACTAGTCACCAGTCACCAGTCACCAGTCACTAGTCACTATTCACTAACCAACTGACAACCGATATCTGAGAACTGAAAACTATATCTATAAACGATAAACTATGCTCTATGAACTTTACTACCACTAATCACCAGTCACCAGTCACTATTCACTAACCAACTGACAACCGATATCTGAGAACTGAGAACTATATCTATAAACGATAATCTATGCTCTATAAACTTTACTACCACTAATCACTAGTCACCAGTCACCAGTCACTATTCAGTCAACCCTAATACTTTATCCTGCTTATCTCCACTCCTTGGTAATAATGCTTTAAAATCTGTTCATAGGTTTTACCCTTTTTCGCAAAGTCATCTGCACCGTACTGGCACATACCTACTCCATGGCCATAGCCCCGGGTAGTAAATGTTATGCCGGCGGTGTTTATTTTCCAGGTAAACAAAGTAGATTTTAAACCTAATTTTGTACGGACTTCCGTCCCCGGATATGTTTTGCCGCCGATATTGATCGTCTTGATCCGGCCTGTTTCAGTTTTCTCCCGGACATTGATATATTGATTGCTGTTTCCTTGCAGCTTGGCAGCAGGAACAGCCTGTAAACTTGAACCTAATGCCACATCTATGCTCTTGAGATCTATGGTTTTCTGCTCCTGGGAATGGGGGTCCTCATGGCCGGAACAAGGAACGCTTTGCAAATAAGGGAAGTTATACTGCCACACATCTCCCGAGTTCTCTGTTCTTGTCCCCCCACAGCTGGCATGATACACCGGATCTATCAAATCACCATCGTAGACTAAAACTTCCCCTTTTGTTTCCTGGACCGCTTTTATTATTTTTTGTTTATATTTTTTATAATCCCATAATCCCCATTTTTCTTTTAATTCTGCATCGGAAGTCCAGGCCTGACAGACATTGGAATCTGTTACAACATGGGCTTGGGGATGGTATTTTTTTATGGTCGGATCCGGCTCAATAACCCGTTTATAGGCATAGGTTCTCGCTGCCACCGCCTGGGCTTTTAATGCTTCAATATCAAAGGAGGCCGGCATTTCGGCAGCAACGACCCCTGCGATATAATCCTCAAATCCCATCTGCATCAATTGTTTAGTTTGGTAGTTATAAACATTAATTGTTTTGTCCATATCCCCAATTTCCACCTCATAATCACGAGTTACAAACAATAAAGTAAGGAGAGGAATAATTATGATGATTACCACAAGTAAAAACATTCCTCCCCAAAAATACCGCTGCATGCAACCACCTCATTCGGACAAAATCCTGAGTAGATTTGTCGTAGCTACAGTTTTACAAACCTGCAATGCTGCAGGTTTGTAAAACTAAAAAGAACGTCTTTAAATTTTATGAGGCTCCAAGGAGAGTTAGAACAGATTTTTGCAGACTGAGGCGGAACCAGGGATAATTGCCGGTAATAGAAACTAAAAAAAGGAGCTTGCTTTGCCGCATCTCCCCGTAACAATTTATATAAATAAAAACCGGGCAAAATTGCCCGGTTTTTATTTATAATTCTAATTTTATCTTATTCTCTATCAATAATTGCTCCTACAGATTGAAGTTTGCTGACGATATTTTCGTAACCGCGGTCAATATGATGCACACCGATTATCTCAGTTTTGCCTTCCGCCGCAAGACCGGCAATGATCAAAGCTGCACCCGCTCTTAAATCAGTTGCTTTTACCTGGCAGCCATAGGTCTTTTTGCTGCCTTCAATTACCGCACTCCGGCCTTCTATTTTAATATCGGCTCCCATCCGCTTTAATTCGTCGGCATGCATAAACCGGTTTTCAAATACTGTCTCCGTTATTAAGCTTGTACCGGCAGCTTTCGTCATTAAGGCCATAAATTGAGCCTGCATATCAGTCGGAAAGCCCGGATAAGGAAGAGTTTTCACATCTACCGACTTGACAAATTCCCTGCCGATTACCCTTAAGCAGCCGTTTTCTTCATAAACTTCGGTTCCTGTTTCCTGCAGCTTCGCTATAATAGGCTTTAAATGATCAACAATTACATTTTCCAATAAAAGATTGCCGCCGGTTATGGCTCCGGCCACCAGGTAGCTGCCTGCTTCTATCCTGTCCGGGATCACGGTATGATTAGATTCTCCTAAACACTCTACTCCCTCGATCCGAATAACATTTGTACCTGCTCCTTTGACTACTGCACCCATGCTATTCAGGAAATTTGCTAAATCAACAATTTCCGGTTCTTCCGCCGCATTTTCAATAATGGTTGTGCCTTCAGCCAAGGTCGCTGCCATCATAATGTTTTCAGTTGCTCCCACACTGGGAAAATCCAAATAGATCTTGGTACCCTTTAATTTCTCTGCCTGTGCCTCTATATTGCCATGATCTAATGATATTCTTGCTCCTAAAGCCTCTAAGCCTTTAAGATGCAAATCAATAGGTCTGGTACCGATCGCACAACCGCCCGGCATCGATATTTTCACTCTGCCCAGGCGGGCCAATATCGGTCCCATAATAAGAACACTTGCGCGCATCTTACGAACGTATTCATAAGGTGCTTCATAATTTTTTACATTACGGCTATCTATATCCAAAGTGTTCCCGGAAAAACTTGTTTCAGCACCTAAAATCCCTAATACTTCAGTTATAGTACGCACATCTGCCAAATCGGGAACATCTTGAAGCTTGCATTTTCCAGAAGATAATAATGAGGCCACTATTATAGGCAATACCGCATTCTTCGCACCGCTGATCGTAATCCTGCCTTCTAATCTAGTCCCACCTGTTACAATAATTTTATCCAATCATAATCCTGTCTACAAAACCTGCTCACTACACAAAAGGGTTTTGCTACAGGGTACACCTCCTTTCGATTCGTATAATCTAAGTTGTCTGTACCAATAATGATTACTGACTAGCATGTCTCTATTTAAATGTCATTTCATAAACTAAAATAATACCCTGCTTAGTATGTTATATTTACATTTTGATGTCAAGATAGTATTTCGTTATTTTTTATCCAATTCCTGCCTTAATATGCACATTGGGACAAATTACCTAGTAAATCACTAGATTATGACCATTACAGCAGCTATGGTAATTACAGGGGCTGCAGCGGCTGCTATGCTAATTGTACAGGGAGGTAAACTGTTCTCTGTACTCTGTTCTCTGTTCTCTGTACTCTGTACTCTGTTCTCTGTACTCTGTTATCAGTTCTCAAAAACACTTGAAAACCGTTATCTGAAAATTGATAACCATATCTATAAACTATGCTCTATAAACTTTACTACCACTAATCACCAGTCACCATTCACTAAACAACTGAGAACCGCTATCTGAGAACTATATTATAAACTATAAACTTTAAACTTTAAGCTATGCCCTAGTACTCCTGAAATATAAGGGGCGCCCCTACATGAATATAGGTCTTATCATCCAGGCTATGATATCTGGCAGCTATATTGATATTTATTTTCTTTTCAGCAACTTCAATATACCCGGGGCACTTTGGGGTAAATGCACTAAAGCTCAATAGGTCGGGAGTATGAATCCCTTCAACGATCCGGGCCTTAATCTCAGAGAATACCCCGGCAATTATCGCATATAAATCCCCCTGCGCTACCTGGCCCGGGTAATTTCCGACTATGGTAACACCAATTTTATCGGTACCGGAAAACAGCTCTGAAATTATTTTATAATATTTACTGCCGGCAGTTAAATCTTGAGAGGTGAGTTGAATTCCTAGAAATGTTCCGGATTCCATACCTGGGGAGAAAAAACTCTGCAGCGAGATTTCAATATCTACATTTTCCTCCAATTCCTCCGTATGGTAAATACTTGTAAAATCTTCATAAATATCGTTAAATTGTGGGAATTCATCTAAATTTAACCTTTTAGCAATTTGGGAAAAATATGCTTGCAATTCTTCCTGCGAAAGTCCCTTTTTATATATTTGTTCCCAGCCTTCAATTTTTAATTCGTAAAAATTCGCTTTCGTAGTCTTAAAACTTTTAGTAACAATGTCTAAATAATCCTGCCGGGCATAATTTATCTGACAGACAGGCATCACTAATAATGCCAATATCCCCAGAAAAGCAAGCAGCGAAGAATAACTTTTCACAGCTAACACATCCCACTTAGTAACCGGTAACCAGATATTGTTACCGGTAAATTATTGTGGTTATAGTATTTACTATAATTTGGGTTATTATTCATAATTTAGTAACAACTCTCTGATTATTGGCTAAAACACTTCGCTAAAGTGGGCGGGCTTTCATTTATATGATAATATGTAGTAAAAATAAATTTACAGAGATAATTGATGAGGTATTACTTATGAAAAGATTTTTTTTGATTTTTATTTTAATGGCTGTCCTTATACTGGGGGCATGTGTTTTTTCAACAAGGGGACCTGAAAAAGTCGGCCTTATTCCCCTTGACAGCCGGCCCTGTAATACTTTGTATCCCCAGCTTTTAGGAAATATGCTCAATAAAGATATCGTTATACCCTTTGAGAGTTTAGATAATTATCTGACACCGGGCGACACCGCTAATCTTTGGCAGTGGCTGGAAAACAATGCCGGCAATTTAGATACAATTATTATCTTTACAAATGAAATTTTCAACGGGGGCTTAATTGCTTCCAGACATGAGAGCTCATATCAAAATTTAGAACAAGATTTGACCGGTTTAAAAGCTTTTTGCTTAAACAATAAAAGCAAAAATATCATTGTTGTCTCCATACTTCCCCGCTTACTCCCCAGTCAATTCTCGGAATTGTGGGAATACGAAAAGGAACTGGTCAATTACGCCAAAGCAATAGACAGGCAGGCCAAACAGGGTAAAGAAACGCCTCCGCCGCCTT
Organism: Peptococcaceae bacterium; assembly: GCA_049366715.1. Lineage (GTDB taxonomy): Bacteria > Bacillota > Peptococcia > Peptococcales > BICA1-8 > JBMNCQ01. The sequence continues at coordinate 10,819 of JBMNCQ010000029.1, forward strand.
CTGATATTCCCGCAGATATTTTAAAGAAATATCTTAGCATTTATGATAATACGGACATCCTTGTCAAAAGCGTTATTGCCATGTCGGACGAAGGGTTAGTTGACCATTACCTGATCGGCCAGGATGATGCCCAGGAATATGGCTTAAGCAACAAAATTGTCCGGGAAATTACACCCTTGCTGAATGAAAAGGTTCAATTTGTCCATGGTGCAGATGAATTAACAATGCTCACTTTAGTTCGGTCAGCTGCCCCTAAATTAAAGGACGGTATCAATGTAAAATATATCAATGAAGCCTTGAAAACCGAGTACTTTCCCTATGAAGCGGCAACATTAGAAACTGTACTTAAAGCAAAGTTAGATTATCTTCAAGTCCATTTAGCGGCAGCTTCCCCTTATGTAGAGATTGTCTATAACGATAGCAATAAATTAGCCGGATTAAAAGATTTCCTCCGGCAAAATAATCATGAATATTTAGGTTTAATGGATGTGGCCTTTACGAATAAAGGCGATACCGGAATACTGGACATGCTTAGTGATAATCCCGGAATTAAGCTTGACCATATCAACGGTTATGCCGGTTGGAATACGGCCGGTAATACCATCGGAACGGAATTGGCTCATTTAGTTGCCTATAATTATCTGGAAAAAAATATCAAAAAATATAAGCAGCCCGATAAAATAAAAGCCCTGGAATCGTTCATTAAGTTTAAATATCTTAGAATTGCGGAAGATTTAATCTATCAGGGCATACTCAGGGACAAGCTTATTGAAAGATTAAGAGAGGAAAAAATAGATCCTTATTTTCTAGGAGAGCATAAAGAATACGCAGAACATATTTTAGCAGACCTTTACCAACCATATGAGGCTCAGCTAAATAATTTATTTGCAGGAAATCATCACATTGGAGAAATTACTTTTACAGTGGATAAGGTTCAATCCCGCATTGAACTCCCGTGGTCCAGAACCTTTGAGGCCAGGATTATCCCTGAGGTGACGGTGCTTTGGGGAGAAGAATAAGGACAGGTATACTTCCGGAGGACATTTTGCGTCGACACAGGCATAAAGATTGCTTCACTTTGCCGGCAATCAGTGCCCCGTGCTCAGAAAAAACATAAAAGCGGAGATTGCTTCGTCGTCTCCTCCTCGCAATGACACTGGGGAGAAGATTGCTTCGTCGTTCCTCCTCGCAATGACACCGGGGGGTGAGATGTGTCCATAATTAATACGTAAAAGCACCGGTTCTCATTAATATACGGGCAATTGGGTCTTTTATCTTAATATATTATACCCCGTGTCATTGCGAGCGACCGGAGGAAGCGCGGCAATCTCATAGTTGTTCCGTTAAATCTCTCCAATCTTCATTAAGAGTCTCAACCAGCTCAATCTTTTTCTTTCTTGAACCACCTTTTATAGCCTTTTCCCTGGTTAATGCATCGTAAATTTCATTATACTCTTCAAAATAAACCAATTTATGTATTTTGTACTTACTGGTGAATCCCTTAATGATATTTTCCTTATGTTCAAATACCCTTCTTTTAAGATTACTAGTTACACCCGTATAAAGTACATTATTATATGTATTTGTCATAATATAAACATAATATTGTTTACTCATATTTTCTTCCCTTAATAAAAGTTTCGGATTTTTTTAATATAACACTGTTTGTAGGAAGTGGAATATAAAAGCGGGGATTGCTTCGTCGTTCCTCCTCGCAATGACACCGGGGAGGGGTTTGCTTCCTTGTTCCTCCTCGCAATGACACCGGGGAGGGGTTTGCTTCGTCGTTCCTCCTCGCAATGACACCGGAAGGGATTGCCTCCTTGTCCCTCTCTGCAATGACACTGGGGAGGGTTTGCTTCCTTGTTCCTCTTTGCAATGACACTGGGGAGGAGATTGCTTCGTCGTTCCTCCTCGCAATGACACTGGAGGGGGATTTGCTTCCTTGTTCCTCTTTGCAATGACACTGGGGAGAGGGATTGCTTCGTCGTTCCTCCTCGCAATGACACCGGGGGGGGGGATTGCTCCCTTGTCCCTCTTTGCAATGACACCGGGGAGGGGTTGCGCCCTTGTCCCTCTCTGCAATAACACCGGGGAGGAGATTGCTTCGTCGTTCCTCCTCGCAATGACACCGGGGAGGGGTTGCTCCCTTGTCCCGCTCTGCAATGACACCGGGGAGGAGATTGCTTCGTCGTTCCTCCTCGCAATGACACCGGGGAGGGGTTGCTCCCTTGTCCCGCTCTGCAATGACACCGGGGGGTGAGATGTGTCCATAATTAGTACGTAAAAGCACCGGTTTTCATTAATATACGGGCAATTGGGTCTTTTATCTTAATATATTATACCCCGTGTCATTGCGAGCGACCGGAGGAAGCGCGGCAATCTCATAGTTGTTCCGTTAAATCTCTCCAATCTTCATTAAGAGTCTCAACTAAATCAATTATTGTATCCGACGCAGGAAGCTGTCCTAGAGTATAGTAAACCCGTACTGTCCGGCCGTGTCAGACATAAATATCTTCCACATCAATTGCTGTTCCGGCGGCTACGACTAAGCCGATATCCCCTTGATAATCATGCCCGTCCACCATTGTAAATTCGACCTGATTATGCTTGGCCATTAGTATATATTCCATTGCCTCGGACATTTGTACATCATTGGTTATAATAAGTTTCCCGGCCCGGGGATCTTTCAGGGCCTCTAAGATCTCTTTATATGTACCTCGCTGGATCACCTGCTTTTTCGTGAGTACTTTCAGTACTCTTTCTCTGAAGGTACCCAGAAATTTTTGTTTTTCTGCCCTCTTCAATTCCGGGGTACCGTAAATTCCCCTTGCTAGGGCTTTTTCCAATTCTGATTTATCCATCAAAAACTCCTCCTCCGGATAAAGTAATCTCCACAGTTAAAAAGGTTAAGGTACAGGTAGCTTCAGAACCATCCGGGGGGGCAGGTAAAAGGGAAGCGCGGCCTTTAGCCTTTATATCAGACCTTTCCCCATAACTCTCAAACCGCTAATTTAGCCCTGAAGACAGAGTATTCTTCCATGGTCTAAAACAGATACACCGCAGCCATTAAAGACTGCGGTGCATCTGTTTTAGGTTAATTGCTTTGCTTAGCAATCATATATTTCTATTCTACTTCTTTAATTAAATTCCTTCTTTTTTTAAGAGGTAATTTTTGGCCCCTTAATGCACATCACGGCCTGCGGCACGTAATCTGGCAATTGCTCGTTTAAGAGCATTTTCGGCTCGTAATACATCAACCTCTGATTTATTCTGAAGCCGTTGTTCCGCTCTTTCCTTGGCTTGCTGAGCTCTTTCGACATCGATTTCCTGAGGAAGTTCCGCCGTATTTGCCAGAACACTGACTTTATTGTCAGACACCTCTAAGAAACCTCCGCTAATGGCCATCTTCTTATAATCACCGGCAACTTTATATTTAAGTACTCCCGGCTCCAGCCCGGAAATCATAGGAGCATGATTGGGCAAAATACCTAAATATCCCCCAATAGCAGGTACAACTAAAGAAGCGATGTCTTCCGATAATACTTTTCTTTCCGGCGTTACAACCTCCAACTTTAGGGTTTTGTCAGCCATCTGCCTGCCCCCTATCCTTGCTTAGCTTTTTCTACAGCCTCTTCTATCGTACCAACAAACAAGAAAGCGTGTTCCGGAAGTTCATCATGTTTACCTTCCAGGATCTCCTTAAAGCCCCTGATTGTTTCTTTTATCGGAACATACTTACCGGCAAACCCGGTAAATTGCTCTGCCACGAAGAAGGGCTGGGACAAGAACCGCTGTATCCTCCTGGCTCTGGAAACTGTCAATTTATCTTCATCGGATAATTCATCCATCCCCAGTATTGCAATGATATCCTGCAGTTCTTTGTATCTTTGCAGTACTTGCTGCACTTCCCGGGCAACTTTATAATGCTCTTCTCCAACAGTCTGCGGGTCCAAAATACGGGATGTCGAATCCAAGGGGTCAACGGCCGGATAGATCCCCAGCTCAGATATTTGTCTGGAAAGAACTGTTGTGGCATCCAAATGTGCGAATGTTGTCGCCGGAGCAGGGTCTGTTAAGTCATCGGCGGGTACATAGATCGCTTGTACCGATGTAATGGAACCCTTTTTCGTTGAGGTAATTCTTTCTTGAAGATTACCCATTTCCGTTGCCAGGGTCGGCTGGTAACCAACTGCAGAAGGCATCCGGCCCAGGAGAGCCGATACCTCGGAACCGGCCTGGGTGAAACGGAAAATGTTATCGATAAACAGCAACACGTCCTGCCCTTGTACATCTCTAAAATATTCGGCGATTGTAAGACCTGTTAAGCCCACTCTCTGACGGGCTCCGGGAGGCTCATTCATCTGGCCGAAAACAAGAGCGGTTTTATCAATAACTCCCGAATCCTTCATTTCATGCCAGAGGTCATTTCCTTCCCTGGTACGCTCACCAACACCGGCAAATACGGAGTATCCGCCATGCTCGTAAGCGATATTGCGGATAAGCTCTTGTATTAATACGGTTTTACCAACACCGGCCCCACCGAAAAGGCCAATTTTACCACCCTTTGAATAGGGTGCTAAGAGGTCTATGACCTTAATCCCGGTTTCCAGCATTTCTGTTGACGGCGATTGTTCCTCAAAGCTGGGTGCCGGTCTATGAATAGGCCAGTGGTCACTGGCTTTTATTGAACCCAGTTCATCAATAGCATCACCAACAACATTAAATAAGCGTCCTAATGTCCCTTCTCCTACAGGTACTGAAATTGGCCGGCCCATGTCAGCCGCTTTCATTCCCCTAACCAAACCATCGGTAGAAGACATTGCCACACATCTTACGGTATTATTACCTAAATGCTGTGCGGCTTCCATGGTAAGATTCAGATTTACCTCTTTATCTTCTTGATCTTCAGTACGTATTAAAACTGCGTTATAAATATCAGGAAGCTGGCCGGGTTGAAATTCAACGTCGACAACAGGACCAATGATTTGTAGCACTTTACCAAAGTTCACGCTTAGAACCTCCTTTGCTTAGTGACTAGTGACTGGTGACTAGTGACTAGAAAAATCACTATCCTATCACTACTCGGAGTTTTTCTTGTCTAAGGAATTAATCAATGCGTTGAGCATTTTCCCTACTTCATCATATTTATTTTTGAGAATAGTATATGTCGAGTTAGTGATATAATTTAAATCCCTTGCTAATATTAATGATACCTGGTCTCAACCAATGAACCTCTAGCTATGAAGAGCATTCTTTTAAAGTTAGTTTTCGATCCCGCCCCTAATCCTTCTGCAATATTACTTGGAATCGAGGCAGCTGAACGACGCAATTGACTACAAAGACCAAACTCTTCGTTTTTAGGAAACCCCTTTGTCTGCTCATATATCTCTAATACTAGCCCATGAGATTTTTGCCATATAACTAGATCTTCAAAATCTTTTATTACTTTTCTCATAATTCACCTAATACTAGTCACCAGTAACCAGTAACTAGCAACTATTTTATCCTTCCAAAGCGCTGGCTCCGCCTACTATTTCCGTAATCTCCCGGGTTATTGCTGCTTGACGGGCTCTGTTATAAGTCAAGGTTAACTTATCGATCATCTCACCGGCATTATCTGTGGCTGAGCCCATAGCAGTCATCGTCGCGCCGTGCTCACTTGCTTTTGCTTCCATTAAGGCACTAAAGACCAGGTTATTAAGATAGAGAGGCAAAAGTTGATTTAAGACCATTTGAGGGTTAGGATCAAAGATATAATCCAACTCTCCGCCACCTTCTTCATTTGCAGGAGTTTCTATCGGTAATATCCGTTTCGTAACAGGTTTCTGCTGCATTGCAGTAATAAATTCGGTGTAAGTTATATATACTTCATCATAAATACCTTCGGTATAAAAAGCCTTGACGGCATCAGTAATTTCCTGGGCTTCATGTTGCGTAGGTATATCTGCAATTCCGATAAACTCCCCTTCAACACGGTAATTACGCTTTTTAAAGAAATCACGGGCTTTTTTACCAATCGTAATAATACCGATCTCCTGCTCCTTGTGCCTGGCCATGGATGCCACAGCTGTTTTAATCAAATTGGCGTTATAACCTCCCGATAATCCCCTGTCCGCGCTTAGGACAACAAAGCCGATCTTTTGAGGCTCTCTCATCTCTAACAGCGGATCTTTTAAGGTTCCGGAGGAAGCAACTAAGCGGGATAAAACTTCTTCTAGTTTGGCAGCATAAGGCCGTGCCGCTATGACAGCTCCCTGCGTACGGCGGAGCTTAGCTGCTGAAACCATCTCCATAGCTTTCGTTATCTGCTGAGTGTTCTTTACACTCCGTATTCTTCGTTTAATGTCTCTTACAGAAGCCAATCAATTCACCACCTTCACATTGGACTATTAAGAATTACGCCTGGAAGGTATCCTTAAATTCTTTGATAGCCTGTTTCAAGGACTCTTGTGTCTTATCCTCAAGTTTTCCCGTTGTTTTTATTGCCCCCAAAACATCCTGCTTATAGTTGGTTGATTTAAGGAATCTCAAAAACTCTTCTTCAAATTTTCCTACTTTATCCAAGGGAATATCATCAAGATATCCATTTGTTCCTGCATAGATAATAGCTACTTGTTCTTCAATAGCCATGGGTTGGTATTGACTCTGCTTAAGGATTTCCATTACCCTTTCACCCCTGGTTAACCGGGCTTTGGTCGCTTTATCCAAATCAGAACCAAATTGCGTAAATGCGGCTAACTCCCTGTATTGCGCTAAATCCAAACGAATTGAACCTGAGACCTGCTTCATTCCTTTAATCTGGGCCGAGCCGCCAACACGGGAAACCGAAATACCTGCGTTAATAGCAGGACGGATACCGGCATAGAACAAATCCGATTCAAGGAAAATCTGCCCGTCGGTGATCGAGATTACGTTTGTCGGGATGTAAGCAGCTACGTCACCGGCCTGGGTTTCAATAATCGGTAATGCGGTCATGGAACCGGCACCTAACTCATCACTGAGTTTGGCAGCCCTTTCTAATAAACGGGAATGGAGATAGAATACATCACCGGGATATGCTTCACGTCCGGGAGGACGGCGAAGTAACAAGGAAAGTTCGCGGTAAGCTACCGCCTGTTTGGATAAATCATCGTAAATAATTAAGACATCTTTACCATTGTACATGAATTCTTCGCCCATGGCACAACCGGCATAAGGAGCTATATAAAGCATCGGTGCAGGCTCTGAGGCCGTAGCTGAAACTACGATGGAGTAATCCATTGCCCCAAACTGTTCCAGTCTGTTTACCACACCCGCAACAGTGGATGCTTTCTGACCAATCGCTACATAAATACAGATAACATCCTGACCTTTTTGATTAATAATTGTGTCAATGGCCACTGCTGTTTTCCCCGTCTGCCTGTCTCCGATAATTAATTCCCTTTGCCCGCGGCCGATCGGAACCATGGAGTCAATGGCTTTTAATCCTGTTTGTAAAGGCTGATGCACCGATTTACGGTAAATAACACCCGGTGCGGCTGCCTCTATCGGTCTGAATTTATCGGTATTAATCGGACCTTTGCCATCGATAGGCTGGCCCAAGGCATTGACAACCCGGCCGATCATCGGTTCTCCGACAGGAACTTCTACGATCCGGCCTGTCCTTTTTACCTCGTCACCTTCCTTAATTTGTGTGAAAGGTCCCAAGATAACACAGCCAATATTGTTTTCTTCTAAATTTAATGCCATTCCAAAGACGCCGCCTGGGAATTCCAGCATCTCACCGGCCATACAATTCTGTAGTCCATAAACCCGGGCGATACCGTCACCTACTTGAATCACTGTACCAATATTTGATACTTCTACTGCCGTAGTATAGTCTTCGATTTGTTTTTTTAGAATGGAACTAATTTCTTCAGGTCGTATACTCATTTAGTCCCTCACCCCAATCTTGGAAAACTGTATTTCATTTAATTTTTTCTTCATAACTGCAAGGCGCTTGATTACACTGCCGTCGATTACTTTATCGCCGATTTTCACGATTAACCCGCCGATAAGGGCCGCATCAATTTCTACCTTTAATCTAACATTTTTTCCGGTCATGGCAGAAAGTTTTGCCTGCAGCTCTTCAAAATCTTTCGTTGTTAACTGTGCTGCGGAACGTACTTCAGCATCAATTATATTGCGGGAAATATCCGCAAGTCTTTGATATTCTTTGAAAATATCCGGTAATAAGGCTTCTCTGTTCTTATCAATTAGAACAAAAAGGAAATTAACGATAATCTCGGAAATCTTTCCGGAGAATAATTCGCCGAACACCTGCTTTTTATCATCAGTTAAAATACGTTCACTAAACCAAATATGGGTTAAATGATCATCAGCATTAACTGCAGCAAGGATATCGTTTAATTCCTTTTCATATTGATCCAGAGTATTTCTCTCCTGGGCAATTTGCGAAAGAGCCTGGGCATAGCGTTTCGCTACAGTCCTGATATTCATTGGGCTTCCCCTACCTCTTTAACAAAATCTCTAACCATTTTTTCCTGATCTTTGCTGTCAATCGTTTTGGAAATAACCTTTTCTGCAGCCAAGATAGCCAGGGATGCAACTTCATCCCGTATTTCCGCTAAAGCTTTATTCTTTTCTAATTTAATTTCTTCTTGCGCTTTCACACTTATTTTCTCTGCTTCATGCTTGGCCTGGGAAATTATTTCATTCCGTGTCTCATCACCCAGTTTACCTGCCCGGGTAATAATCTCGCTCGCTTCATTTTTCGCATTTTGAATGTGAGCGGCATACTCTTCTTTCAACTGATCAGCTTCCTGTTTTGCTGTCTCAGCCTGGTCTAAATTATTTTTGATTTCACTCTTTCTTTCATCCAGCATCTTTGTAACAGGGTTATAAAGAAATTTATTTAAAATGGCTACCAGAATTAAAAAATTGATGATAGCCCATACCATATCAGGAAGATGGATACTCAATTAATTGACCCCCTCTCGTTAACGGGCTTGGAATATCATGGAGGCGATTGGAAAAAATCCCAATCGCCCACCCTTAGTCCTACTAACCTATATTTCCTAAAAGCAAGAAGGCAATTAGTAAGCCGTAAATTGTTAAAGCTTCCATAAACGCCAAAGAAATAATTAGAGAAGTACGAATCTCACCAGCAGCTTCCGGCTGACGAGCAATAGCCTCCATAGCTTTGCCGGCTGCATTACCTTGCCCCAAAGCAGGAGCTATTGTAGCAATTGCAACGGAAAGGGCTGCGGCTAAAGCGATTAACCCAGTAGCTTCCATTATAAATCTCCCTCCTTTCCCCTAATCATTAAGCAAAATCTAGCAATTTGAAACAATTAACAGAATTGACCATTTTCTAATGCTGATGCTCTGTGGCCTCAGCAATATAGATAGCCGACAAAAGAGTAAAAACAAAAGCCTGAATAAAGCCGAAAAGCAATCCCAGAAACATCATCGGCAGAGGGACAAACAAAGGCACCATAGCAAATAAACTTGCAACGACCATCTCCTCGCCAAATACATTACCGTAGAGACGTAAAGAAAGAGACAGCGGCCTGGTAATCTGCTCAATTAAATTTAAGGGAAGCATAAACGGCAAGGGCTGCACAAAGTGTTTAAAATAGCTTAATCCGTTTTCTTTCAACCCAAAATACTGGGTAGAAAAGAATACAACGATTGCCAGTCCCAGCGTAACACTCCAATTACTGGTCGGTGCTTTTAAGCCCGATATATGACCGGCCCCCGGCAATACTCCGGAATAGTTGGATATCAAAATGAATAAAAATAAAGTTCCTAATAAAGGAAGATATTTCCGGGCCTTTTTTTCCCCCATTATTCCGGAAAGAAGCTTAATTACTCCTTCCACCGCATATTCCATAACATTTTGGACACCTGAAGGTATTCTCGTCATATTACGGGTAGCAAGATAGGATAGAATCGCAAGCATAAGCATAATTCCCCACATGGTCGTAACTTCACTGGAAATATCAAACGGCCCCGGAAGCTGAAACAATACCTGGGCCCCATGTTCTTCAGCGCCTCCGCTATGGGCGGCCTCAGCAGCATAGGCGGCCTTTAACCAAAACATTAGCTCACCCCTTTCTTGGCCTAAAACAAATGTTTAGATTTTTGGTCGGTATAAGTGCAGCTAAGACTTACACCTTCGCCAAAGCTTGACATAAGCCAAGTTTTTTTTACCTAGAGTATATTGAATCAATATGAAATTCTTAACCATAGTCAGTCCAAATGCTGCTGCAATCAGCATCGGCGGATTTTTATGTACGAGAAATAAAACAGCCAGATTCAAAAAATACCTTAATATAAATTTTAATACAGACCTTTTCTTTACACGACTACCGGCTGCGATATTATTTAAGGAACTCACTGTAAGCCGGTGATTTAAAATACTTACACCTAATCCCAAAATAAAACCGATCATAATTGAACGAATCATAATTGCTCACCGCATTCACAAATTTAAGCCGTTCCCCAGCAGGCCGAGATAAACTTTATGGCAATCCTACAAATTTAACTGAGAAAAAGAAGATTCTTTGACACTGCCTCCTCCCCATGGTATGCAGAATGATTCTAAAGTCTTGGCTTTATCTGACCATAATCTTTCCGGGGAAGGTTATTACCTTTCCCTTAGTTATTTTTTCTCTATCCTCTTTAGGTTGTCCATCAGGCTCTTAAAACTTACCCCAATACCCAGCAAAGTTCCGATAAACATAAAAAAAGGCTGAGAATTTAAATAATTGTCTAACCACATACCACCTTTAAATCCAAAATATATGCTCACAGCCATTGTCATTCCAAAAGATAAGCCAAAATGAACATATTTTAGTGAGGATTGGGGAGTCTTTGCCATAAATGCACCCCCGGTTGTCCGACATGTATTGTCAGTGTGTCCATCTTTGATATAAATTTATTTTTTTGCCAATAACTTTTTCTTATTCTACTAATTACTAGATAATCCTCTTTTTTACCCGGAAAAACTTGCAAATATTACAAAAAAAATGCCGCTGCGCAAAAATATTCACGCCGACTGCCAGTCCCCGGGTTTATTTTTGCTCACTTTAAAATAATATTTCAAGCCGGCGGTTATTCTCTCGGAAGCATTGCCATCGCCATAAGGATTAGCTGCTTTTTCCATTTTATCATAAACTTCTCTATTGTTTAATAAATTCTCGGTAGTTTTATAAACATTTTCTTCACCGGTTCCCACTAAAACTACAGTCCCTGCTTTTACTGCTTCCGGCCGCTCCGTATTATCACGTAATACCAGTACGGGCTTACCTAAAGCCGGGGCTTCTTCCTGCAGACCTCCGGAATCGGTTAATATCAGATAAGAAGCCGCCATTAAGTTGGCAAAGGGTTCATAATCCAAAGGCTCTATTAAATGAATCCGTTCACTTTTTGTCAAAAACCGATAAGCCAGATTTCTCACTGCCGGATTTTTGTGGATAGGAAAAACAATTTCTATATCGGTAAAGCTGTTATGCAATCTCACCAGAGCCTTAAAAATGTTTTCCATAGGCCCGCCCAGATTTTCCCTGCGATGGGTTGTTACCAGGAGCAGCCTTCTTTTCACGAAATCTATTTTATTAAGTTCAGCCGGAAAATTAAAAGCCGGCTTAACAGTTCTCAACAGGGCATCAATTACCGTATTGCCCGTTACAAAGATTTGCTCGGCTTTAATACCTTCCGCAAGCAAATTATCCCGGGCTGTCCGGGTCGGAGCAAAATGGAGTGCCGCCATCCCCCCGGTCAGCTTTCTATTTAATTCTTCCGGAAAAGGTGAATAGATATTTCCTGATCTCAGCCCTGCCTCAACATGTCCTACCGGGATCTGCTGATAATAAGCGGCTAAACTGCCGGCGAAGGTTGTTGTTGTATCACCGTGTACTAAGACGATATCAGGTTTTTCCGCTGCTAAGATACTTTCCAGCCCCTTTAAGGCACGGCAGGTAATATCATATAATGTTTGCCCGGCTTGCATAATATTTAAATCGTACCGGGGAGTTATTTGAAATAAGTTTAAAACCTGATCCAGCATTTCCCTGTGCTGAGCCGTAACCACGACAACACTTTCAAAAACCGGTTCTTGCTCCAGGACTTTCACAAGGGGTGCCATCTTGATGGCCTCCGGCCGGGTTCCAAAAATGCTCATAACTTTATACTTGCGCATAGGCATCAAATCCTTACTGAATAAGTTTATAGTGCATAGTTTATAGATTATAGTTCTCCGTTCTCCGTGTTCGGTTCTCAATTGTTTTTGAGTCCAGGGTCCAGAGAACAGGGCACAATGTATCGGCTATCCTCTGTAAGCCACTAACTGTCACTTTGACAGATATCCCTTATCCATCAGCTTCTGGATGTGTTCTTCTAGCATTATACCTATATCCACATGATAGTATTCCTCCAAAACATACATCATAGAAACTGCGGTTTGCGCCACATCAAGAAGTTCACGGGTTATCATGGCCATGACTTCTTTTTCTTCCAATTTGTTGGTTTCCCCGCTTAAGCCCCGGAATTTACCGATAGCCTGTGCTAACTCTCCAGTTTCTTCCATAAGTTTAAGTGCCGTTGATTCCATCGTAGGAGAAAGTTTATTAAGTTTAGGAAGAGCAATCACTTTATGGTCCATTGCCGGTACCTCCGTAAATTAGTTACTAGTTACTAGTGATTAGTAACTAGTTTACTTGTTCGTTGCCAATGGGCTGGTTCATAGACAAAATTACCTGCGTGCATCCTTAACCCAGTTCCTCCAAAACACTTTATCATCTCAATCTTCCATTTCTAATGAGGCTTAAATAGATTAGATTCATCGGTAAGACCGGAAGTAACTCAGCGCGGAGCTGCCGCGGAGCTGCATGTCCGGTCTTTATCCTGCCGCGTTTCCGGGCGCTTCCACACCGCCCGTTTACTTAGCCGCTGCTCCGTCATCCACTTTATATGCCTGCACTTCTATATTGGCTTCTTGTAATATTTCCATGGATAATTGGTCAGGATAACTCCCCTGATATACAATTTTTTCTATTCCGGCATTAATAAGCATTTTCGCACAAAGAATACAAGGAAAAGTTGTACAATATAAAGTCCCGCCTTTAATTTGCACCCCGTGCACCGCTGCCTGGATAATTGCATTCTGTTCCGCATGAAGCCCTCTGCACAACTCATGGCGCTCCCCGCTGGGAACCTGCATTTTCTCCCTCTCGCACCCCGTTTCCAGGCAATGGGCAAGCTGAGCAGGTGCGCCGTTGTATCCGGAGGAAAGGATATGCTTGTCCTTTACTATAATGGCTCCAACCATTCTCCTCAAACAAGTGGAGCGTTTAGCAACAACCTCAGTTATTTCCATAAAATACCGGTCCCAGCTTGGACGCATGACTTCTTCCTCCTCCGTCACATCTTTGGTCAGGTATCGCTGCGCTAGGTAAAGGTAAACTTAAAAGTAATATTTTATGTCAGGTTAAGAGAAAGAGGAGATTGCTTCGTCCTGCCTCCTCGCAATGACCGGATGGGAGATCGCTTCGCCACAAAATATAACGGTCTTGCCTCAACTTTACCTCTACCCAGCCTGTGAATTTAACCCGGCAGCTTACCTTAACCTGTCCCATAAAGTCACTGCTAAGATTACCTTTACCTGCCCTGCAAATTTACCCTTAAGGTTGGTTCCCTTCACCTTAGATTATTTGGAACAAGATATTTACTTTGTTCCAAATAATCTGTCTCCCGCATCTCCTAATCCCGGAATAATATAACCATGATCATTAAGCTTTTCATCAACTGCCGCTACATATATATTTACATCAGGATGCTCATCCCGGACCCTGGTAATCCCTTCAGGGGCAGCGATAAGGCACATGAGCTTAATATTTTTCACTCCGCGGTCTTTAAGGAATTTAATCCCTGCAGAAGCAGAACCGCCGGTTGCCAGCATCGGATCAATCACAATTAAATCTCTTTCCGTTAAATCCGTCGGAAGCTTACAGTAATATTCCACCGGTTCTAAGGTTTCGGGATCCCTGTATAACCCGATATGACCTACTTTGGCAGCAGGGATAAGCTTTAACATCCCCCCGACCATACCTAGCCCGGCTCTTAATATTGGTACAAATCCTACTTTTCGGCCACTAATGATTTTGCACCGGGCCTGAGAGACCGGAGTTTCAATTGTGATATCCTCCAAGGGAAGATCACGGGTTACTTCATAAGCCATGAGCATGGCAACTTCTTCTACCAGTTCCCGGAATTCCTTCGAACCGGTTTCCTGAGAACGTATATATGTTAATTTATGCTGAATCATAGGATGATCAAAGACAAATAGTTGAGACATAACGAAACCTCCTAAGGTTGGTTACTAGTACCAGTTGATCATAACTAAGCCTAGCTTATTCGGTAAGTTTTAACCGCCAAAAGATGTTAACCCATTATTAAACTAACCAACAATATCTACTTTCCAATATCATCTAACCAATAATATTTTCCTCCTAAATTACAGCTGACCTCCTGAATATCCTTTGAACTAAAACTGAAACAGCGGAAATTTCCCTGTCAGGGCTTTCACTTTTACCTTTGCTTCCGCAACTTTTTTCTCAACCAGGATCATGTTAATCAACTCTGCGATTTCTTCCATCTCAGCTTTACCCATCCCCCGCGTTGTTACCGCAGGAGTGCCAATACGAATCCCACTGGTAACAAAAGGACTCTCTGTCTCGAAAGGAATCGTATTTTTATTTACGGTGATGCCTGCTTCATCCAATAGCTTTTCCGCATCTTTGCCGGTAATACCTTTTTCCCTTAAATCAAGGAGCATGAGATGATTATCCGTTCCGCCGGAAACTAATCTGAACCCTTTATTTTCCAGGGCAGCTGCCAGTGCCTGGGCATTCTCAATTATTCTTTCCTGGTACTTCTTAAACCCGGGCTGAAGAGCCTCATGAAAAGCCACAGCTTTTGCTGCAATCACATGCATAAGCGGTCCGCCCTGAATACCGGGGAATATTGCTTTATCGATATCCTTGGCAAACTCCTCTTTACATAAAATCATACCGCCCCGCGGACCTCTTAATGTTTTGTGAGTTGTCGTCGTAACAAAATGCGCATGAGGAACCGGGCTTGGATGCAGGCCAACAGCCACTAATCCTGCAATATGCGCCATATCAACCATGAGGTAGGCACCTACCGAATCCGCAATTTCCCTGAATTTTGCAAAGTCAATCGTCCGGGGATATGCACTTGCGCCGGCCACAATCATTTTAGGCTTAACTTCTTTAGCGGTAGCAGCCAGTTCTGTATAGTTAATGGTTTCAGTTTCTTGATCGACTCCATAGGAGACAAAATTGAAATATTTCCCGGAGATATTAACAGGACTGCCGTGGGTTAAATGTCCCCCATGGCTTAAATCCATCCCCAATACGGTGTCGCCCGGCTTAAGCATGGCAAAATATACGGCAGTATTGGCCTGGGCCCCGGAATGAGGCTGTACGTTAACATGCTCTGCTCCGAATAACTTTTTAGCCCTGTCCCGGGCAAGATTTTCGGCTACATCTACGTATTCACAGCCACCATAGTAGCGTTTGCCGGGATAGCCCTCTGCGTATTTGTTGGTCATAACACATCCCTGAGCCGCCATAACAGCGCGGCTCACAAAGTTTTCGGAGGCAATTAATTCTATTTTATTTAGCTGCCTGCCCTCTTCCTCCCCGATAGCTTCAGCCAATTCAGGGTCAACCGGAAGCACATACTCCTTAATATAATCCATTCTAAATTCCTCCTTGTCTTTACCTTATTTGTAAGTTTGTCGGTCCATTAGCTATTTAGGCAATTGGCTATTCATTTATTTTTCTTGTCAGCCTATCCCTTCGGGACCTAATATCATATTTGTCAGGTATTTATATGTAGCTAATTTATTTGTAAGTACTATCCTTAATCAGGCTTATTTGTTAGATTAAACTCACATGTTATTTTGCCCGTCAGGAAGAACCTGACAAATCATTTTCACCCTTAGAGGCTCTCTGACACTTAAGCGATTTCCGTAAGCAGGGCGCTGACACAATCAATCCTTTCAGTTATCTCCGCCCGGCAGTTATTTGCAGTATCTGGCTCTTTCACCGCCGATTAATTTAGGCCTTGTTCTGGCTAGGGTTAAGTGGGCATGTCCAATTGATTTTATTTCCAGCCTCACAGGTACGGCAACTTTCTTCAGATGCATACCGATAAATGTATCACCAATATCCAGACCGGCGTGGGCTTTAATTTCTTCAACCAATACGGGATTGGTGAAAGTACTAAAGGCGGTGGTTGCCAAAGATCCCCCCGCTTTTTGATGGGGAACTACCGCAACCTGTTCCCACCAGTATTTTTCGACAGCTTCCTTCTCTACAACCAAAGCCCGGTTTAAATGCTCACAACACTGAACAGCTAAATAAATACCATGCTTTTTTAATTTCTTATGTATTTCTGTAAAAATTACACCGGCTATTTCCATACTCCCCGCAGAACCGATTCTTTCCCCGGCCACTTCACTTGTACTGCAGCCTACCACCAAAACCTGCTCACTTTCCAGACCGGCAACCTGCAGTAAGCCTTCTATTGCAGTACGGGACTCATTTCTGATTTGTTCAAGATCAACCATGCTCCTCACAACCTTTCTTAACAAACTGAGCAAGCTTAGCTTTTAGATTCAGCTAAACCAGGAAAAGCAAGCTTTAGGACAAAAAAGATTTTTCGTGATGCTTCCCCGCAATGATACAGCGCGGAAAATTCCCTATCTTATATGAAAAGACTTGGCCTTGATTACCGGCCTTCTTTCGTTTCAATTTGGCTTATTTTGTCAATTCTTCTTTGATGACGGCCCCCGCTAAACTGGGTATGCAGCCAGATATCAACAATATCCAGAGCCAAACCTCTGCCGATTACCCTTTCGCCCATCGTTAAAATATTGGCATCATTATGCTCCCGGCTGGCCCGTGCCGAAAAAGTATCATGGCACAAAGCAGCTCTAATTCCGGGAACTTTATTGGCCGCAATGCCAATACCGATTCCTGTGCCGCATATTAAAATTCCTTTATCGAATGTTCCTGCCGTTACCCCTTGGGCAACAGGCACAGCTATTTCAGGATAATCACATGATTCGGTAGAATGCGTACCAAAATCTTGATAATCTATACCTTTTTCTTCCAGATAATTTTTGATTTCCTCTTTGAGAATAAATCCCCCGTGATCCGAACCAAGAGCTACGCGCACAAGCTCATCTCCTTTTGTTCATTACTTAAAATCTCACATTCTACATAAAGGAAATAAATCCTTCCTTCATAAAAAAACCTGGATCATCAATCAACTTACAAAAACAACCGCACCTGTCACTTTACGGAATAACAAAACTAGTCATTTTCTTCCGCTATCTTGTACAGTGCCTTTTCGATGGCCGCAAATAATTCCCGGTAGCAAGCCCGATAGATAGCAATAGGCTGCCCAAAGGGGTCATTAACCTCCAAATTAGTCATTTCCTTTTCAATCTTAGTAAGCTCCTGCCTTTCCGGAAACACTTGTTTTTCCAGCATTTTTTCCAAATCCTGTAATTCCAGAGAAACCTTGGCTAACTCTTGTTCCAATTCATCTTTTCTCTTTTGCAGCATCTGCAGTCTATCATGATGTAATTTACAAAACTCCTCTTGCTTGTCCTTAATTCTTCGATAAATGCTTTCAACCCTTTTGTGTAGACTTTCCTTTTTCTTTAAATCCGTAATATATTCTTTTAAAAGAAATACCTTGCTCTTTGCTTCAGGAGCTAAGTTTAATAACTGCTGCTTATGATTATTTGTCATAGTCAAAATAATATCGGCATTTTCAATTAACTCCGAAGTAATCGCCTTAGACCTAAAATCTTTTAAATTCAGACCTTGCTCTTCTGCAACTCTAACAGCATTTTCCGATGCTTGTACACCTTCCAGGGCATAAGTGCCGGCAGATACCACTACAAGATTACCAAGCCGCTCCTTATTATCGGAAATTATTTTCAGGGCAATCGCTTCGGCCATACTACTCCTGCAAGTATTACCCGTGCATACAAAAAGAATTTTTCTCCCCACTTTATCACCCCTCTATTCGTGACTAGTGACATTTAGGAATTGTTCTCTGTTCTCTGTTCTCTGTTCTCTGTTCTCTGTTCTCTGTTCTCTGTT
>JBMNCQ010000030.1:0-1307 GCA_049366715.1 Peptococcaceae bacterium
AATTATGGAAAAATTAATGCTGATTAACGGCATGAGCTGCGACCATTGCAAAGCGGCAGTCGAGAAGGCGTTAAACGCCATCGGCGGTGTTGAAGCGGAAGTAGATTTGAAGCAAAAGACGGCTGCAATCAAATTGACGGAAGCAATCGATGACCAGGTATTGAAAAATGCCGTATCCAAAGCCGGCTATGAGGTTGTATCGGTTACGAACAAATAGTATTAATTCCTAATCGAATAATTCTGCCCACACTATTGCGTCCAGTATCAGGGTGTGAAATGTAAAATAGATACTGCCGGCGATTGCTGCCGGACGCGGAATCCCCTTCGTATCCGGAGATGTTTTATATATAGCTAACACCAACATCAGAGAAGCTAAACCGACTAAAAATAAAACCAGTCTAATTAAAACCCAGTTAAGGATAACCGGATTTTCTATGTAAATATTCGTCAGCGGCATCCAGAAAGCCGAAGGTACAAGAATACCGGCAAATATCCAATAAAATAAGCTATAGCCGAACTCCCCGGATATCTTAACCTGTGAGGGATTTACTTTGAATAAAAGATAATAAAGAAAAGCAAAATATCCGATAGCGGACAATACCATCGACACAGCATAAACAGGTTGGATATTTTGCGGAACACCACCCCATAGCACGGAAGTTCCGGCAGACTGCGCATTCAATCCATAAACATAGCTGCCGATAACAGCGATTCCGCCGATGATATTAATGAGCAGCAGGATTATTTTTTGCCTGTTCATCTTTCATTCTTCTTTAACATTGAAACCAGACATTCTAATTATAACTTAATTCCAATATATATCCCCGATATATGTATGTCAATCGTTTTAATTATTAAAATGCAGACTATCCCGGCTAATATATCAATATAAAATAAACCGGCATCGACACTTGAATTAACCTGAATATTAGTGTATTATACGCTGTATCATTTAAGATATTACGTATTTAATAATAATTCAGGAGACCGAGATAAAATGGAATTAAACACTATCGACTGGAACACGATGTGGAAAGAAGCCTGCGGCACTTCGCCGTGGAAAGGTTTATCGAGCAAGGAACTATGGGACAAACGTGCCGATAAGTTCAACAAGAGAATCGACAATGTAAAATCGGACAGCGAAAAGCTGGATAAGGATGATTATCTCTCCAAGATGCTGGCACGTATCGAGACGACACCGGATTGTACGGTACTGGACATCGGCTGCGGCCCCGGCACCCTGGCTATTCCCCTGGCTGAAAGGGTTAAAAGTATTACCGGGCTGGATATATCTTCCGAAATGCTCA
>JBMNCQ010000031.1:0-1297 GCA_049366715.1 Peptococcaceae bacterium
CCTTCTATAAAGTGGTATCCGATGTAGTTTTCTATTCCCCAGGTGGTATTAACCTGTCCGCCGATATTGGCGCTAATCAACAGGGTATTTAATTTTTTCCTGGCGGCATATATACTGGCCGCGATGCCGGCCGGACCTGCTCCGATAATAATGGTATCGTACATAATGAAACCTCCCGGTAAATCGATACTATAATTTATTATATCAGGATATAGACCGTATAATTGATAAAAATAATCGGGACAGGCGTAATAAAATAAAAAATATATTATAATGGTTATAAGTACATATATCTTATAAGGAGGAAGCCATGTCTTATACAGCAAATGACTATAGCCGAATTATCGGAATGCCGGGGTTCAGTGAGAAACTGCTGAATAATCACTTTACGCTCTACCAGGGGTATGTAAACAATACCAATAAATTGATGCAGATACTGGACGCTATGCTAAAGGATGAAAAGGCGGGCACTCCGGAATATGCCGAACTAAAAAGACGAATGGGATTCGAATTTAACGGAATGAGGCTCCATGAGTTTTACTTTGAAAACCTCGGGGGAACCGATAAATACAGCGATTACCAGAAGTTTATACAGGCCATCGAACAAAATTATGGTAGTTATGAACTATGGGAAAAGGATTTCAAGGCTACCGGAGCTATGCGCGGAATCGGCTGGGTAATCCTTTATCAGGACAATAAAACCGGCAAACTTTTTAACCAGTGGATAAATGAACACGAAACTGGGCATTTCGCCGGCTGTGCTCCCGTACTTGTGATGGATGTCTTCGAACACGCCTTCATAACCGATTACGGGCTGAAGAGAGCGGACTACATCGAAGCCTTTTTCAGCAATATAAAATGGGATGAAGTAGCTGCAAGAATAAAATAAAAAAATAGCCTTAATATTACTAAAAACCTATTGACAATAGCCTGTGCAGGGTTTATTCTAACGTTAAACGTAATAAAGGAGGCACCAAGATGCAAGGATATTGTGTTAAATGCCGCGCCAAAAGAGAAATGAAAGATGCCAAGGCCATAACCATGAAGAATGGCAGACCGGCAACACAGGGTGTTTGCCCCGTTTGCGGGACAAAGATGTTTAAGATCGGCAAAGCCTAAACTTATTCATCCAGACAAGTTAATAGAAGAATAAAAAAACCCGTAATATACCCGAAAGATTCCTCGCAATCAAAAGATTACAGAGTAATCCGGTAGGGTATAATGGGTTTTTGTTTTTTAAGTAAAGAAAGTATAAAAATATATATGAATAATCCGCAAAATTCAGGTGAAATCATTC
>JBMNCQ010000032.1:0-43673 GCA_049366715.1 Peptococcaceae bacterium
TTTGTCAGAATAATTAACACCCATCTGGGGTGACATTTTCACAAACTATTGACAGTTTTTTTATTTTTAAAATGATTCACATTAAACAAAAAAAAACCGACTTGGTCGGTTTCACTGATTACCATTTATGATATTCCGGTAATAAAGACTCTCTCGGCAAACTTTAAAAAATAAATTATACCGAACTTCACCGGCTATATTTTCTACTCAATATCAGGTATTTGCCAATCTATTGCACAGCTTCCGATGCTTTTCAAGAATTCATTAGCTCTGGAGAAGGGTCTGCTGCCAAAAAAACCCCGCTGGCACGAAAAGGGACTGGGATGAGGAGATTTGATCAAAAAATGGTGCGGAGCGTTAATAATATTACCTTTTTCCTGGGCGTTTCTACCCCACAGTATAAAAACCAACGGATTTTCCCGGGCATTTAAGAAACTGATTACCCGGTCGGTAAAATGCTCCCAGCCCTTTCCTTTATGAGAATTGGGCATACCCCGCCGGACCGTTAGTACAGTGTTAAGCAGCAGCACCCCCTGCTTAGCCCAGGGGACCAGATATCCGTTATTGGGGATTTTACATCCTAAATCAGCTTGCAGTTCTTTGAAAATGTTTTGCAGGGAAGGGGGCGGTTCTATCCCCGGCTTTACCGAAAAACTCAGTCCATGAGCCTGTCCCGGCCCGTGATAAGGGTCCTGCCCTAAAATGACAACCTTGGTGTCGGCAAAAGACGTCAAATGCAGGGCATTAAAAATATCATACATATCCGGATAGATTACTTTGGTTTGATATTCACTGATTAAGAATTTACGTAATTCTAGGTAATAATTCTCCTTAAATTCATCATTCAGAAGATTCGCCCAATCATTTTTAAGAATTTGCACCATTAGTCCAACCTCCGTTTCTATCTTTAACTTTCCAGCAGCCATCTTTATTTATTGTATTATAAAATACCGAATTGTAAAATCCAACAATGAATAAAAAAAGGAGTTAGTTGTTACTAACCCCTCCTAAATCTTTCTAGCTGCTTTTCTCCTCTTCTTCCCAATTCATCTGCTTTATGATATATTCTTGATAAGATTTCCTGGATTTTTCCAAGATATCCAACCATTCCTCGGCACTAAAAAGAATATTTTTGTTCGGACAATTTGTGATCATGAAAGGATATTTTTCAGGATAATCTTCCTTGATAATATCTAAAATTCCCTTGGGGAGATTTTTATCGCCATCATCAATGCTTTTCATCATACAATCCCTCGATTTTATTTATCTCGTTTATTGTGCTTTAACCTCAGTCCATATTCTATCGTATTCAGGTAAAAAATCCGCCAGGTCCTGGAACACCTCACTATTTTTTAAGTCATTAAGCTCCGGATAAAGGGCCTTATCCCCGGTAATATCTGGGGAAAGCTGTTTTAAGGCCTCCGTATGGGGGGTAGAGTAGCCGATATAATCGGCATTCCTGAAGGCAATTTCACTATCACACATATAGTTGATAAATAACTCGGCTGCTTCCTTATGCTTACTGGTCTTGGGAATGACCATGGAATCAAACCAGATGTTCGTTCCCTCCGCGGGGATGGCATATTCTAATTGGGGATTTTCCCTTTTACAGTATACTGCATCACCTGACCAGACTACAGCCAATGCGGCTTCTTCACCAATCATTTTATCCTTTACTTCATCACCGACATAAGCCAAAACGAGAGGCTTTTGCCGGGCTAACATATCCCGTGCATCTTCCAGTTCTTTTAATTCCTTAGTATTCAAGGAGTAACCCAGCATTTTAAGGGTAATACCGATTGAATCCCGCTGACTGTCAAGCATCAGGATTTGTTTCGCATACGCTTGATCCCAGAGTATTTGCCAACTATTTACAGGTTCCCGCACCATTTCTTTATTATATAAAATACCAACGGTCCCCCACATATATGGTACGGAGTATTCGTTTTGCGGGTCAAAACCCAGTTTTTTGAATCTATCATCAATATATTGGTAATTCGGCACATTAGTTAGCTCAATCTTATGGAGCATATCCTCATCAATCATTCTTTTGATCATGTAATCGGACGGTATTGCGACATCATAGTCCCCGCCGCCGGCCTTCAGCTTAACGTACATATCTTCATTTGTCGCAAACTCTTCATAGATTACCTTAATATCATATTTTTCCTCAAAATCCTCTAAAACAGCTTTATCGATATAGTCCCCCCAATTATACACCTTGATGGTTGTCTGTGCTTTATTTCCACACCCGCTTACCATCAGCACAGCTGTTAATGCCACTAAAATCACCATTATTAAACTTCTTGTTTTCATCTTTATTCTCCCCTCTCTTCATAGATAATTAGAAATTAATTCCTTTTGTATTTTCCTTGGATAACCTCTTGTTAATAATCAATAGCAATATCAGCACACTAACAAACATAATGCTTAACAAGGCGTTAATTTCGGGATTAATTCCTCTTCTGGCCATGGAGTAAATCGTTATGGCTACATTGGAAACCCCTGAACCGGTAGTAAAGAAGCTAATGACAAAATCATCAACAGATAAAGTAAATGCCAGCAGGAAGCCGGTGATGATCCCGGGCTTAATCTGGGGAAGGATAATCTTCCGGTAGGCATAAAGGGGGGTAGCCCCCAAATCCAATGCCGCCTCAAAAGTGAAATTATTTAACTGCTTCAGCTTTGGCAGCACGGACAGGATCACATAAGGTATATTAAATGTAATATGGGCGAGTAAAAGGGATAAATAACCCAGCGGCAGCCTGCAAAAAATAAACAACAGCATCAGAGCTATGCCTGTTACGATGTCAGGATTCAATACCGGAAGATAGGTTATATTCATAAGAACCATCTTAGGATATTTATGCATGTTATAGATCCCTATTGCCGCGGCAGTCCCGATTATTGTAGCCAGCAAAGCAGAAAGCAGGGCAATGGATACGGTATTATAAAGGGCATTAAGGATATAGCGGTCGCGCAAAAGTTCCCCGTACCATTTCAGGGTAACTCCGGTCCAATGGGCCCGGGATTTGGATTCATTAAAGGAGTATACAATTAAAATTATGATGGGGGCATATAAAAACAAATAAATAACAAATACATACCCTTTTTTGAGAATATCTTTCACCACAGACCGGCCCCCTCTTGATCTCTTTCATACCTGGACATTACACCCATACTGAGCAAAATTAAAATCATTAATACCGTAGAAAGGGCTGAACCGAACCCCCAGTTACCGGTCGTAAGAAACTGCTGTTCGATCAAATTACCGATAAGTGTATATTGTCCCCCTCCTAATAACCGGGAAATCACAAAAGTTGTAACCGCGGGCATAAAAACCATAATTATCCCGGACATCACACCAGGCAGGCTTAAAGGGAAAATTACTTTTCTAAAAGTAATAAAGGGAGTTGCGCCCAGATCTTCCGCAGCTTCAATTAAAGACCTATCGGTCTTAGCCAAAACGGAATATATGGGTAAAACCATAAAGGGCAGAAAATTATACACCATCCCCAAAATTACGGCTTTATCGGTATACAAAATGTTGAGCAAGGGTAAACCAACAAACTCCAAAACTTGATTAAGCAGCCCGTTCTTCTCAAGTAAAGTCATCCAGGCATATGTTCTGGCCAGAAAATTCATCCACATCGGTATCACAAACAAAACGACAAGAATATTTCTCTTGCTCAACCCGCTGTCGGCCAGGATCAGCGCCACAGGATAACCTAAAATTAAACAAATCATCGTAGCAATAAAAGCAAGCTTAACTGATCTAAAAATAACCATTAAATAAATTGGTTCAAAAACCCGCTGAAAGAACTTTAAGGTTAGCTGCAGGCCCGAATCATTAATTTCCACTACACTATAAACCAGTACCAAGAGGAGAGAGAACAGGATAAAAAAGAGCGCCCAGATTATATAGGGATAAGCCAGCCAATTTTTTTTCAACTTTTATCCACCTTCCTCATAATATGGATATCGCTGGGGGAAATTTTTAATCCCACCTTTGTCCCGGCCTGCTCCATAAGGGTACTGTGTATGACCCAGCTGCTGCCGCAGCTATTAATCAGCATTTCATAATGTACGCCCTTAAAAAGTACTGATTCAACTTGCCCTTGCAGCATTCCTTCATCTTTCCCTACGACCTTTATGTCCTCCGGTCTGATTACGACATCAATTTTTTCATTAGGTAAAAATCCCTTGTCCACACAGGTAAACTGCCGGCCGGAAAACTCAACCAGGTAGTCTTCCAGCATGATGCCCTCTACGATATTGCTTTCGCCGATAAAATCCGCCACAAAAGCATTTTTAGGCTCATTATAGATATCTGTCGGTGTGCCAATCTGCTGAATTACCCCGTTATTCATGACGACAATGGTATCGGACATCGTTAAAGCTTCTTCCTGATCATGGGTTACATAGATAAAAGTGATGCCCAGTCTTTGCTGAATCTTCTTCAATTCCAGCTGCATTTCTTTCCTGAGCTTTAAGTCCAGGGCGCCTAAAGGCTCGTCCAGCAGCAACACTTCCGGCTCATTTATGAGCGCCCTGGCAATGGCTACCCGCTGCTGCTGCCCTCCGCTCAGAGATTCCACCGGCCTTTTTTCAAAACCGGGTAAACTCACTACTTCCAGCATATCTTTTACCTTTTGGCTAATTACTTCTTTGTCCATTTTTTTAATTTCTAATCCAAATGCTACATTTTGGAACACATTCATATGGGGGAATAAAGCATATTTTTGGAAAACAGTATTTACTTTTCTTTTAAACGGAGGTAAATGATTGATGTTTTGCCCATTGAAAAGAAGATGTCCTGCAGTTGGTTGTTCAAAACCGCCGATAATTCTTAAAGTGGTCGTTTTCCCGCATCCACTAGGACCCAATAGTGTAATAAATTCGTTTTTTAATATATAAAGGTTAAGATTTTTTAAAATGCTCACCCCATCAAAGGTTTTTGAGACCCCTACTAAGCGAATAAGTTCTTCTGACAAGATATTTCCCCCCTAACCAACCTCCAATGTGGATTTTTTTTGGCAATATTCATATCTTAAACAATGTATTTTTAACATAATAAATTAGCAAAGTCAATAAATTATAAAAATAAAAAGAAGAGCCAGGCGGGACCTAACTCCAATAAAATTTAAAATATATTTTTCAAGACAAACGGCAAATATTATTCCGAAAGTTTATTGCGGGATTTCCTGCACAGCAAGAAAAAATTCTTTATCATTTATTTTAACTTTTAAGTGTCTTACTTTTTTTAATTGGCCGGGGGCTAATAAATAATCTTTAATCAGCCGTAAAGTATTTGTAAAACGTTCCGCTATTTGCCGGGCTTCTGCCAGGGAAACAGCTTGAAAGCGCAAAGCATCACCAGGTTTAGCCTGGGCTACTTTAGGCAGGTCTGCTGAAATAATCGTAGCGATTTTTGTATAACCTCCGATTGTCTGCCTGTCGGCCATCATGATAATCGGCATTCCCTCTCCCGGTACCTGTACGGCACCCGGTGCTATTCCATCGGAAATAATATCAGGACTGCTTCGATGTTCAATCTTAGGTCCCTTTAAACGATACCCCATCCGGTCGGCCTGATTGGTGACCTGATAGCTGCTATTTAAAAATGTCATGATGCCTTCTTTAGAAAAAGCTGCATCTTGAGGCCCTAAAACTACCCTCACCGGTTCCGGACCGGTAAAATTATACAAATACTCTTCCGGTACTTTACTGTTAACACGTCTCAGGGCCTCCCGGGAAGGCAGCGGAATACTAACCTCATCCGCTTTTTTTAAGGCCCGTCCCTGATACCCCCCCATTTTACCGCGCATATATGTAGACTTGCTCTCCATTACTTCCGGAATATTAAATCCGCCGGCGACAGCTAAATATGTACGACAGCCCGCCTTAATACCGCCAAACTCCAAGCGGTCCCCTTTATGGAGGTGAATTGTCTGCCACAAGGGCAGCTTCCGGCCGTTTAAAGCCGCTCCTAAGTCTGCCCCGGTAAGAGCGATAACACTTTCTGCGGTAAATTCCAGGCTTGGTCCTAAAAGGGTAATTTCTAAACACGCCTCTCCTTCACGGTTACCCACCAGGAGATTGGCAACCCGCAAGGAATACTCATCCATCGCCCCCGCTACGGGCATTCCATATTTCTGATAACCAAAGCGCCCCAGATCCTGAAAAGTGCTTAAAAATCCCGGTGAGATAACTTTCATTAAACCCATTACAAGACCTCTTTTCAATGATAGTTAAGGGTTTTCACATGATAACTGTTATTTGCTACTTTTTCAGCAATATCCTGATATTCTTGAAAGGTTATTTGATAAAAACGCAGATAATTTCCTGCCTCCAGCAAAAAAGGAGAATTGCGGGAAGGATCAAACAGTTTAACCGGTGTCCGTCCAATTAGCCGCCACCCCCCCGGACTTTCCAGAGGATATACCCCCGTTTGATTTCCGGCAATACCAACAGAACCCGTAGGAATTACAGTCCGCGGTATCTCAAGTCTCGGTACGGAGATTCTTTCATCCATACCTCCCAAATAGGGAAAACCCGGCGTAAAGCCCAGCATATAAATAAAATAATCGGCAGCAGTGTGGATTTTAATTACCTCATCCGGGCTAAAATCCGTATACCGGCCCACAAAAGACAGATCAGATCCATACTCTCCGCCATATAGAACGGGGAGATAATAAACTTTGGGCTGAAAAAGGTCGGCATCAGCCACCTGTGCTTCAATCTTTTTCAGCTCCGCTACAAGCTGTCCGTATCCCCATTTTCCAGGATCATAATACAGCATCAATGAACGGTAAGTCGGTACTAATTCCCCGATCCCTTCCAACCGGGCATTATCGATTGCCGCCGCTAAATTACGGATTTTCCGGTTTATTTCCCGGCAGATCGTGCTGCCAAATTCAATAACGATCCCTTTATCCCCGGCCGGCAAATACTTAGCAACCTGATACATAAGAACAGAACCCCCAGAGTCAGCATAGATTAGCGTAAAAAATTGGCCAAAGGCTCGATGGAAACTTGCGCTTTCTTCAGTGCGTTTCTAATCTCTTTAACAAAAGCAATTGCATAAGGGTTATCCCCATGAACGCAGATGCTGTCGGCTTTAATATTGATCTCCTCACCGTTGACAGCAGTCACCTTGCCTTCCGTGACCATGCGTACGGTACGGCTTACAGCCTGATCTTTGTCATGAACCATCGCCCCCGGAGTACCCCGGGCCACTAAAGTCCCATCAGGATTATAGGCCCGATCGGCAAAAACTTCTTCCGCGACTTTCAAACCGATATCCCGGGCAGCTTTCACCAACTCGGAATTAGCCAAAGCCATAAAAATCATTTCAGGGTCAACAGCCTTAACGGCCTCCGCTATGGCATATGCCGTCCTGTAATCTTTAGCAGCCATATTATAGAGGGCTCCATGGGCTTTAACATGTTGTATTTCCTGTCCGTAAACTTTGGCAAAAGCGGCTAAAGCTCCTATTTGATAAATAACATAAGCTTTTATTTCCTCCGGACTCATAACCAGATTGCGCCTGCCGAATCCCGACAAATCCGGATATCCCGGATGAGCACCAATTGCTGTTTTATTTGCGGCGGCTGATTTTACGGTATCCGTCATTACTAAAGGATCACCGGCATGCATGCCACAGGCAATATTAGCCGAAGTAATTACTGCCAATACTTCTTGGTCCATCCCTAATTTATATACGCCAAAACTTTCCCCTAAATCACTATTTAAATCAACCCTAATCATGTTATTCCCTCCTCGGGCAATTCTTTACCGCAGGCATAATTCTCTTCAAAAACAAACATTTTTCCCTGCTACTTAATCATCATATTAGGCAGAGCCAAAACGATCTCCGGATAAATGGTGATTAAAACAACGACTGATAATATTAATAAAAAAGACGGTAAGGCATATAAGGCTATTTTAAAAACATCTTCTTCCACCAAACCATTAATCACAAACAAATTAAAGCCTACCGGGGGTGTTATCTGGGCTACTTCTATCATGATAATCAGATAAATTCCAAACCATAAAGGATCAAACCCCGCAGTTTTAATTAAAGGTAAGGCTAAGGGAAGACTCATGACAATCATGGAAAAGCCGTCCAGCATACATCCCAAGATGATATACATAACGGAAAGAATTAGGATCAATTGATATTTGGAAAGCCCCAGAGTTCCTATAAATTGTGTAAGTTTAGCAGGTATCCCCAGATAGCCGACGGCAACGGATAAAAAAGACGCACCGCAAACAATCAGCATAATCATGCAAGTCGTTTTTACCGATCCTAAAACCGCTTCCCAAAAAATCTCTCTCGTAATGCTTTTAGAAAGAGCAGCAAAAATAAGTGCACCCAATACACCAACTGCTGCCGCTTCCGTAGGGGTAGCCCAGCCGGTATAAATACTTCCCAATACCATAAAGATTAAAGCGATAACGGGCAATAACTGCGGTATTGTCTGCAGATGCTGATTCCAGGTATATTTACCGTCCCCCTGGGGAGCCAGCTCAGGATTTTTCAGGCACCGCAGAATTGTAAAGCTGCTGAAAGCACCGGCTAGAACCAATCCCGGAATTACACCTGCGATAAATAATTTACCGATGCTGACCTCAGCTACGATCCCATACACCAGCATCATCATGCTGGGAGGAATCAAAAATCCCAAAGTACCGGCCCCGGCCAGGGATCCTAAACAAAGGGATTTATTATAGTTGCGCTTTAAAAGCTCGGGGAGAGTGATTTTCCCGACGGTAGCCGTAGTAGCGGCCGAAGATCCGCTTACAGCAGCAAAAAGAGTGCAGGCCACAATATTTACATGGATCAAACGTCCGGGAATTTTATTCACCCAGGGCGACAGTCCTTTAAATAAATTCTCCGATATTTTACTTCTAAAAAGAATCTCACCCATAAAGATAAATAAAGGAAGAGCCATCATTGTCGACCCGTTGGTATTATTCCAAAGGATATTGGCTAAAATCGTCAGAGGAGGACTGCCGGTAAAAAGAATAAACCCCGCAATACCTACTAAAAACAAGGAGAGGCCAACCCATATCGTACTCCCTAAAAACAAAATGAGCAGACCCAACAAGGTACTGGATATCATAAATAAATTCAAAGTAAGAATCCTCCTTACTAAATACTCTATTACGCCTCAGCGGCCTAAGGCCTCTGTCTCCAGATCTATTTCCTGCTCCGCAGTTTCTCCCCGCCGCAAGTGCTGCAGTGATTTTAACAATTCGGCCAGAAACTGCAGAGTAATGAGCAAAGAGCCCAACGGCATAAAAAACTGCGGAATAGCCAGATAGGTTTCCGAAATCTGCATGGAACGGCTCTGGGAGATTACCGAATCCCAGAAAAATCGGGATGTCGTATACGTAACTACCGCAAAAGTTAAAGTCCCCACCAAAAATGCATACATATCAAGGATTAGACGGGACTTTCCTTTGAGCAGCTTCTGTAAGAACACCATCCGGATATGTCCTTTTTCTTTTAACGTTACGGCCAGGCCTAAAAAGGTTATGGCAACCATCAGATATCCCGTGTATTCTTCCGTTATGTATAAGGTTTTATCGAAAATGCCGCGCAGTACGATTTCCCCTAAAACCAAAGCCAATCCGCCGATCATCATCATACCGGCAATGAACCCCGCTCCCTGTGATATTTTTTCACAAAAGCGAATGAATCTTTCCATAATCCACCTCCTGCTACAGTTTGACAAGAGAGAGCAACCGACGGATAACCCTTTGCCGGTTGCTCACACCGTCTGTTCTTAACGACCAACCTGCTCTTTAAACTTATCTACAATTTCCTGGGCTTCCGGTGGTGCAGTTTTCAGCCATTCGCTTCTGATACTCTCCGTAATGACGGCTAACTCATCTAAGAACTCTTTACTGGGCGTTATCGTCTCAATACCATTGGTGTTACACTCCGCTTCTTTTTCCTGATCAAGTTGTTCGACATCTGCCCACATTTCATCTTCCATTTCTTTACCAAGCTCGATTAACAAATCTTGTGTTTCCTGGTCAAGCTTATTAAACTCTTTCAGGTTAACAGTGATTAAATCCGTTGCCATGGTAACATTTACAGGGGCATAATAGTTAAGTACTTCCCAGAATTTAGCATCTACTGCCGTAGGAGTTGAAGTCAGCACCGAATCAATAACTCCTGTAGCTAAAGAAGAATATACCTCACTAAAAGGAAGGGGATAAGGAGTTCCGCCCACAGCCTCCATCACCAGAGCCCCGTTTTTATCATATGTACGGGTTTTCAAGCCTTTCATATCTTCGACGCTTTTCAGCTCTTCTTTGGACCAAAAACCTGCGGCGGGCCAGGGTGCAATGTAAAGAATCTTTTGTCCCCATTTTCCTTCGGCGACTTTATCAAAATAAGGGCGGGCAATATCATTGAGGATTCTGCCTTCGGCAAAGCTTTGAATTAAGAAGGGCAGGGTTACGACCTCAAATATCGGTTCATCACCTGCGATCCCGCTTGTCAGCATATCGGAAACAGGAACCAGTCCGTCACGGACTGCTTTCAACAGTTCAGGTCCTTTAAACCCGAGAGCACCCCCGGTTTGCACAGTCATTTCAACCTGGCCGTCAGTGGCCTCTTTTACTTTTTTCGCAAATTCTTCAAGCCCTATGCTTTGATGATTATTGGGAGGCCAAACAGAGTTCACAATCCATTTTACCGGCTCTGCCTGTTTTTCCTGTTCAGGTTGTTTTTCACTGTCTGCGGCGGGTTTCGTTCCTCCGCCGCATCCTGCCGCCAGCATAGAAACAATGATCAAAAACAGTAATAATTTCACGAACTTGGACTTTCTTAACAAAAAAATTCCCCCTCAAATTTTTTATCTTCCAGATACCGCGCTGGATTCGCCTTTAGGGTTGCCATCCCATCAGTGCCAGGCTTCGCTCCTTTCCCCAAATGTCCACTAGTAAAGCACATTTATTTTTATTGCGTGGAATAATTTACATCATTTTAGAATATTTCATAATGTTTGTCTATGCAAAACAGGCAAATATACTGTATTCAATTTAGACCCGTGTTCCATTTTCTTAATTTTTAGAATATAATTCGCCTTTTACCTTTAATATCCTTTTTGTGTTATAATACTTTTTAAAATACGATTAGGAGTTTAAAATATGTGCCCTGAAAATAATATTATAAAAGCCCTTAAGCTTTTGGACTATTTCACAATCGAACAGCCCCGGCACAGTCTTAACGATCTTTGCCGGTTAAGCACTTATCCCAAAGGAACCGTACACCGCCTCCTGGCCAGTCTGGAAGACTGCGGTTTTCTCAAGAGATGCCACGAATACAACGATGACCGGCGGTACCAGCTGGGGATAAAAGTATTCGAATTAGGAATCAAATACCAGCAAAGCTTTGAATTAAATAAAGTAGCTTTACCTTATATGAAAGAATTAAAAAAAGAAACCAATGAAGCCATCCATTTTACAATAAGAGTAGGTAATGAAGCCATTTATGTGGAAAAAATCGATACGGATCACCCCATCAGGCTTTATACCAAAAAAGGCCGCCGCACACCTTTGTATGCCGGGGCCAGCGGCCGCATCCTTTTAGCTTATCTGTCCGGAGCTGAAATAGAGAAAATTTTAGCACAACCCCTGGAAAATTTCACCGACAAAACGCCCATTTCCCGAGAAGATATCCGGGAGAAAATTGAATTTGCCAAAGCAAACGGTTATTCACTGAGCATTGAAGAACTGTGCCCCGACTCATGGGAGATTGCCGTTCCTGTTTTTAATACGGAAAATATTGCTGTTGCTTCGTTGAGTGTAGCCGGGCCGCTTTCCCGTTTTAACGAGGAATTAGCCCAAGATTATATTGCAAGACTTAAAAAACATGCCACATTGCTTACATCTGAAATTGGCTCCATGAATAATTTCAGTATTTAATCACATCATTTGCCGGCAATGTTCTTCTTATGTCTTTTTAATGTCCTTCATAATCATCTGCCTTAATATTGGGCCGACACTTTTTGATATTACGGACATTATTATTTCTAAAATTAAAACCTGCAGTAGGCTTAGGCTTGTTAAAGCACTGCAGGCAAAATTACAATCTCACTTCATCAGGCACATCAAAATGCTATGATTACCAATGCTAACTTAATCAGGTTCCGGGGTTCTATCTAAAATTTACCCGTCAAATAATTTTCTAAAAGCTCCGTTTGCGGATTGGTAAAAATGTTCCTGGCCAAGCCTTGTTCGACAACCCGGCCTTGGTAGAAAAAGGCTACCTGATCTGCAATTCTCCGGGCTTGCTCGATATTATGGGTAACGATCACCACAGTATACTTTGCTTTTAATTCCAGCAAAAGATTTTCTATTTTCTGGGTAGAAATCGGGTCTAAAGCCGAGCACGGTTCATCAAAAAGTATTACGGCGGGATTTATCGTCAAAGCCCTGGCAATACAGAGTCTCTGCTGCTGTCCTCCGGATATTTTTAAAGCCGACCTGGTCAGCCTGTCTTTTATCTCTTCATATAAATTTACATCTTTTAGTTTCGCTATCATGATCTCTTCCATCTTCTGCTTATCAGCTGTGAGAGAATTTTCAACAATAGGAAGCCGCAAATTTTCATAAACAGACATCGGGAAGGGATTCGGCTGCTGAAAAACCATCCCGACCTTTTTCCTGATGAGGAGAGGGTCTGCTTCAGCAGAGGAAATAACTTCATTATTGAAGCATATGGTCCCTTCATATCTGAAATTTTTAATGACATCATTCATTCTGTTAAAACACCTTAAGAGTGTTGTTTTACCACACCCGGACGGGCCAATAAAAGCGCTAATCTGTTTCTTCTTTATTCCCATATTAACGTCAAAAAGGACCTGCTTATTTCCATACCAGGCATTGAATTTAGTAACATTGATAATATTTTGTTCTTGCTCGGAGATATTGTTTGCAGGAAGATCATCTTCCCTATTCCCGGTATTTAACATCTTATTCCTCCTTTACCTTATTCCTGCTTCCGATCATATCAGTAACGGCATTAAGGAAGATTATAATTACGATCAAGACTAAAGAGGCACCAAATGCCAGTTCCGCCTTATTTCCTTCCCCCGCAGGAGAATTGAAATAAATATATGTTGTTAATGTCGCACCGGTATTTTTTAAAGTGCTCAGCCAATTACTCACATGCCACCAGGGCTGCATTCCCGTCATCCTCGTGGTTCCCCCCAGCAGCAACCAAACGATGGCAGTATCCCCGATTATTCTGCCCATTCCTAAAACAACAGCAGTGACAATACCCCGGCTGGCGGAGGGAATCACAACATCGACAATGGTATGCCATTTTGAAGCCCCTAAGGCTAAAGAGGCCTCCCGGTAGGATTGGGGTACGGCTTTAATCGCCTCTTCACAGGTTTTGATTACATAGGGTAAAATCATGACCGCCATTCCGATGCTTACCACAAGAAAGGATTTACCAAAGGCCTTCTGCACCCCTTCAACGCCTTCCACCATGGAGCTTAAAAATCCTAAAGAAGGTAGCGTAAATATGGCTACGCCGAAGATAGCAATAACAATAGTAGGAACTCCGGAGAGAACATCGACAGCAAGTTTAAAATAGGCTGTAACAAAATTTTTGCTTGCGTATTCCGACAAATATATGGCTGTTGCCAAAGCCCAGGGCAAAGCAATCATAATACTGATTATTGTCACAATAAAGGTGCCGGCTATGGGAGCCAGGATTCCACCGGCCTCCTCTGCTTTAAATGTAGGCTTAGGATCGGTAGTTAAAAATTCCCAGTTAATCGCTTGATAGCCCTTGATAAAAAGAAAGATTATTATCCCTAAACAGACAAAAATCGTTAAACCGGCAGCCAGCCAGGCTAAAGACAGCTGGATATTATCTCTGAGCTTAGTATTATTCTTCAAGACCCTGCCTCCTTCGCACAATGGTCTCCACAATTCTGGTGCAGATACTTAGCAATGCACAGATAATCAGCAAAACTACCCCGCAGGCAAATAAAGCGGCTTCTATACTGGGAACAGCAATTGCCTGGGATTTATTAACTATTGCCGAGGCAAGAGGTAAGACCGGGGTAAATAAAAACACAAAACCATGGGATAATTTCGGCAATACTGCGATTCCCCCGCTGACCATAGAAAGAGCAATTGCCTCTCCTATGCCCCGCCCGGTGGCCAAAATAATACCCGCCAGGATCCCTGATTTAGCCGCCGGTATAACAACCTGGGTTATCGTGCGCCATTTCGTAAGCCCCAACGCCAATGAAGCCTCCCGGTACCGCTTGGGGACAGCGTTAATCGCATCTACCGAAAGGGCAATAATCATCGGAACGATCATAAAGCTTAAGACAATAATTCCGGCCAGCATACTTCTGCCTGTTAACTGAAAATATTTAAGATATTTGATCTGCATATCTACCGTGAGGAGATGCTGTTTAATAAAAGGCACCATCACCATTAAGCCGACTAAACCATAGATAACTGAAGGTATGGAGGCCAGCAAGCGCACAGAGGACTCGAGGAATCTTTTCCGCCAGCCCCAGGACATTTCCGCAATAATAACGGCCGTTCCGACCCCGGCAGGAATGGCAATAACCAGCGCACCTAAAGTAGTGGCCAGCGTCCCGATAATTAAGCTTAGAAAACCAAACTCCCAGACAGGCTGATCAGCTGACGCATGATAGGCATTCCGTATTTGTTCCTCAAAACCCGTTTTTGTAAATAACCCGAAACCGTTAACAGCAAAAATATTCCAGGATTTACTTAAAATAAAGATAAAAATAAGCACGATCATCAGGGCACTTAAAATAGTAAATAGATAAATTAGTTTCTCCCAGCAGGAATCAAAAAAAGCGGAAACTTTTGCT
Source organism: Peptococcaceae bacterium (assembly GCA_049366715.1). Classification (GTDB taxonomy): domain Bacteria; phylum Bacillota; class Peptococcia; order Peptococcales; family BICA1-8; genus JBMNCQ01. The sequence continues at coordinate 14,892 of JBMNCQ010000032.1, forward strand.
CTTTTTACAAAAGATTGAGTAGCAGCAATGTCACCTCTTGTGATAAGTTCATATTTTTCCATTCATTACACTCCTTGAAGAAGCTTTGTCATTCATTTTAAATTACAGGCTTGCTATTAATCTTTCAATTCATCTGAATTAAAGCAAACCGCCACGATGCACAAGTAAGGGAAATGGCTCGTGGCGGCACTTTGTAAGTAATTTGCAATACCCTCGGCTGAACAATTAAGGAATGGGAATATAATTTTCAGCGCTCATTATTTCTTTCCCCATCGGTGAGGTATAGAAATTGATAAATTTAGCAGCTAACCCGCCGGGCTGCCCTTTGGTGCATACGGTTAATGGTCTTACATATGGATAAGATCCGTCCAGAGCGTTATCTGTTGTTGCTTCAATCCCTTCTATTTTTAAGGCTTTAACCGTATTATCCACATAACCTAAGGAAATGAACCCGATAGCATTTTCATCCTGAGCAAGAGCTTCCTTAACCACACCATTAGAAGGATGAGGGGCAGCCGTAGCTGTAATTGCACCATCGCCCATCGTATCGATAGCTAATTCTTCAAATGCTCCCAGTGTTCCGGAGCCTTCTTCCCGTGTTTGCACAAAGATAGGGGCATTATTTCCCCCAACATCCGCCCAGTTTGTTACTGCACCGGTAAAGATATCATAGACCTGCTGCTTGTTAAGGGCGCTTACCGGATTGGCCGGATTAACGGCAACGGCAATTGCGTCTTTACCAATTGTAAAATCAACTAAATCACGATATTCAGCTTTCTCACTATCTTCGACGGCCCGGGAGGCATTACCGATATTATACTGACCTGTACCTGCACCCTTAACGCCATCACCTGAACCTGTCCCGGCAATTGTTGCTGAGAAATTAGTGTTTAAATCCATAAGCTCAGCGGCGCATGCTTCTGCAACGGGCTGAATCGTAGTCGAACCGCCTATTTTTAAAGTACCTGTCAGATCGGTAAAGTATTTAACGATAACATAATTCGTAGCTGCGTTATAATCTACTTTGGCACCAAAAGCTTCCGCAACAAATCTTAAAGGAACCATCGTTCTGCCGTTAATTATTTTAGCCGGTACTTCCAATACTTTTTGCTGAGAGTTTACAGACGGATATTTTGAATCTACTACAATTTGAATGTTCGTGCCTGCCCCCGTGATATTGACCGCTCTTGTTTGCGCATCATAGGTAACTTTGCCGCCTAAAGCCTTAAAGATTGCCGCAGCGGGAACTAATGTATGACCGTTTTCTACTACAGGCGCAACATCAGAAGAGATATCGGTATTATCAACCTTAATTTTGATACCCTCTGCCGCCAGGCAAACAGAAGACAAACTGAAAATCATTACGAAGGTAAAAATAAAGATGGACATAACTTTCTTGCCAGAAAACATTAAAAAAGACCTCCCTTTAAATTATTATTTTATTTAAATAAACTTAAATAAAATACACATGAATCCTCATATCAAGGTAATTATTCCAGTTAATGAATATCATACCATGGCAATTATAGAATAAAGTTGAAGTTTATGTTAATTTTCAGTTAAAGCATCTCTCCGGCAAAAAGTAAAGCGCTGAATAATTGCAGCAATTATTCAGCGCTTTACTTTAATATTTAAAATTAAATTACCGGCGGCCCGTTCCCGGGAGAAATCTTCCCGGCTGATTTATACCCGCCGCTATACTCCTTTGGTGAATTTCACCATCAATCCTTTTTTAAATCGCGCCGGAGGAGCTTGCCAGTGTTTTAACCTGACGCCGATCTCTTTATTAATCTCCGCCCCGCTTTTTATTTCTCCTTGGAGCCCTCTAATATCCAGTTTGCGGTTGGGAATATCCACTTCAACCAGATCTCCGTCCCTGATAACTGCGATCGGTCCGCCATCCATAGCCTCAGGTCTAACATGACCTATGCAGGGACCGCGGGTTCCTCCGGAATAACGGCCGTCTGTAATCAATACCGTACTGTTCGCTAATTGCGGAATTTCCATAATTGCTTCAGCTGCCATTAAATTTTCCGGCATCCCGCTGCCCCGCGGTCCTTCATAACGGATAATCAAGACATCGCCCGCCTTGATCATTCCCCGAATGATGGCATCGCAGCACTCTTCTTCGCTTTCAAAAACACGGGCAGGGCCCTGGTGACGCATCATTTGGGGTTCTACGGCAGAATATTTTACCACTGCACCCAGCGGTGCCAAATTTCCGTAAAGTACGGCTATACTGCCTCTGACGGAAGCTTTTTCGGGAGGATTAATTATTTCGTCTCTTTTTACACCATAGTTGTCTAAATAATCAAGGAATAATTGAAAGTAACCTGCTTTCTCCAATTGAGCTAAATTTTCCCGCAATGTTTGCCCGGTGACAGTCAGCACATCTAAGTTAAGCTTATTCTTAAGGTATAATTGAACCAGGGGTATACCCCCTGCATACCAGAAAAGCTCACTGGGATATCTGCCACTGGGCTGTACCCAGGCTAAATGAGGGATTACCCGGTTATACTGATCAAAAATATCCAGGGATAAATCGATCTCCAATTCCTGAGCTATGCGCGGCAAATGTAAGAGACCGTTTGTTGACCCCCCGATAGCGGCATGAACCATAACAGCATTTTCAAAAGCTTCCCTGGTAAGGATATCGGAAGTTTTAATGCCTCTCTTTACCAAGTTCAAGACTGCTTTTCCAGCATCCCGGGCCTTTCTGCTGATAAAACTCAGCGTAGCAGGTGCTACCGCACTTCCCGGTAAAGCTACTCCCAATGCTTCAGCCATACACTGCATAGTACTGGCTGTCCCCATAAACTGGCAGGCTCCGCAGGAAGCTGCTGCCGCTAATTGCCGTCTCCGCACCTCTGCCTCAGAAATATTACCGGCTTTTTTTCTGGTTGATATGTCGCCAATTATGGTATTGGCCAGTCCGGGACCTGGCCGCATCGACCCTCCCGGTACATGAACCGCCGGTATGTTTAGCCGGGCCATTGCCATAAGATGGGCAGGAACGGCTTTATCCGAGGCGGATATTACTACCATACCGTCCCAGGGTAAAACTGAGCCATGCAATTCAACCATATCCGCCATAGTCTCCCGGGAGGCAAGTATATAATTCATGCCGTTATGTCCCTGAGCCCAGCCGTCACAAATATCCGTTACATGAAACTGAGCCGGTCTGCCTCCGCTTTCCCATACTCCCAGAGCCGCTTCTCTGCTAAGTTTATCAAGATGTACGCTGCAGGGATGGCTCTCGCCCCAAGCATCATCAACCAGAATCTGTAACTTATCTAAATCTTCTTCCGTCCAATTCATGCATAGTCTCAGCACATCTGATTGGGGCCAGATATTTCTGGCCTCCAGGGATTTCTGCTTAATCGCTTTCATAAATCCTCACCTTGATTTCCGCTATAATTTAAATTTTGTGCTTCGTAACCAAATTGCCGGGAAATTGACTGTGTCGCATTTTTAAGGGCTGCGATTATTTCTTCCTTATTATCCTGATTGATCCAGGTAGATAAACCGGACACACTAATTCCGGCAATCACCTTACCGCTATAATCAAAAATAGGAGCTGCAAAACAAACAACATTTTCCTCATTTTCCTCAATATCGGCGGCATAGCCGTCTTGTTTTATCTGCAATAACTCTTTGAGTATTAATTCTATCTCTGTTTTCGTTTGCGGAGTTTTTTTCATCAGCTGGATTCGTTCCAAAATTTCGAGAATTTCCTTAACAGGCTTTGATGCTAATAAAATTTTGCCGATACTTGTACAATGAAGCGGGATGGTCTTGCCTCGCCAGGAATTAAGTTTAACGGGACTAGGCGGCTGAACCTTCTCCAGGTAGACACCAAAATCCCCTTCTAATATCCCTAAGTGACAGGTAAAGCCTATGGCATGAGCCAGTTTTTCCATTATGGGACGTGCCTCTTTGACAAAATCCATATTTTCCAAAGCGGCATTGCCCAGTTCACATAGTTTAAAGCCCAAGCTAAACCCACCTGTATTACCTTTGCGGATCATACCCCTTTTTTCAAGGGTATAGATAATGCCGTATGTTGTCGTTTTAGGAAACCCTAAATCTTGATGAATCTGAATTAAAGAAGCCTGGGGATTGCGATGTAAATATTCTAAAATTTGCAGAGTTTTTTCTACCATTGGTACTTTATAGTCTTTATGTGTGGACAAAATAAGTCACCACCATAATACCTGATTTGGATAACAAACCATTAATCCATTAATAACCCGCCATTTACTTCCACAGTTTCCCCTGTTACATAATTTCCCAGGTCTGTTGCCAGAAAAACCGCAGCCCCTGCAGTTTCTTCAGGAGTACCTTCCCGTCCCAGAGGAATATTTCTGTGAAACTGGTTCCGGACTTCAGGAGAAGTATACATCTCATGAAAACGGGTAGTTATGATACCGGGTGCGATACAATTAACTAAAATGGGAGCCAGCTCTTTAGCTAAACCTTTCGTAAAAGCCTGTACCGCTGCTTTGGAAGTAGCATATGCCGTCGCCCCGATACTTCCACCCGTATGGGCGGCTAACGATGAGATATTTATGATCTTGCCGCCTTGCTGCTCTTTCATCATAGGGATAACATGTTTCGTGACCAGGAAAGTAGAAGTCATATTTACGTCCAGCACTTTTTGCCAGAGCTCCAAATCCATTTCTTCAATTAAACATTTCTTGACCATAGTTCCGGCATTATTCACTAAAATATCGATTTGCCCGCCGGTAAACTTTTCAGCCCCTTGCAGCAAGTTAATAACCTGCTCTTCTCTGGTCAGATCCGCCTGCACGGCAATTGCCCGCCCTCCGATTTTTTCAATTTCGGCAACGGTATTTTCCGCATCATTTTGGCTGGAGTTATAGTTGATTACTACCTCCGCACCCAGTTTTGCAAAGGCAATAGCGATTGCCCTGCCTATTCCTGTTCCTCCTCCGGTAATAAGAGCTTTTTTGTTCACCAAAGAAATCGTAGTCATCGTTACACTCCTTTCGTTTTTACGGCCAGTTCCAAAGGGTGACACACGACACATTTGTGGTCATGCCCGGCGATACCTGAAGACAGATATAAGCGGCATGACGGACAAGTTGTGACCAATACATTAACCTCCTTATCTTTAAGTTCCGCAACTTTTTCTTTTTGAATATCAAGCATCAGTTCCGGATTAAGATAGCCAAAACTTCCGCCGCCGCCGCAACATTTCTCTTCATGATCCAGTTCAATATACCGGCCTTGACTGTTATTTTTCAGGAGCTTCCTGGGAGCTTTCCTGGAAATTTCATCACCCCGGGTATGACAGGGTGCATGATACCCCCAACGTGTGTCTTCCGGGACTTCTAAGCTGTCAGGAAGCAAATCCTTGCTGTCTAAAAAGCCCATAACCTCCCTGACTTTGATTTTCCGGTCCACAGCGTTGCTGTGCTCTTCCCACATAGAAACACAAGAAGCACAATCAGCTATGACCAGGTCAACCCTTGCTTTGCTGAAGGCCTCCCCATTTTTGTTAACCTGCTCCCGGGCTTTGTTTAATTCTCCGCTGGCAAAAGCCGGTAAACCGCAGCACCCCTGGTCCTGAGGAATAACCACTTCATAACCACATTTTAACATATAATTTAAAACAGCTTCCCCCGTTTTTTGATAAACCAGATTGGTCATACAGCCGGTAAAGTAACCAATACGTCCCTTAGCTTCACCTTGCGGCTTATGAACTCCGGCAAATCTGTCTAAAAAAGTCTGCCCGCCGAACTTGGGCAATTCAGCTAAGGGAAGAAATTTATTTAATACAGCGGCCGGTTTAAGACCGGTTTCGTTTTCTTTCGTAACCAGTTTGGCCGGCAGCGCAAAAAAACCGGCTAATTTACCGGTGCGGTTCAGATCACGAAAAGCCCATAAAATAAGCTTTTTCTTCAGGGGTAATCCCCGCTCGGAATTTACAATTGATCTTGCCGTCGCAAATATTTCACCGACAGGTATTTTGGAGGGACAGACCTTGGCACAGGCTTCACACAGAAGACATTGGTTAAATATTTCCTCAACCCTTTTATTAACGGTAATCTCACCATCCAATAAGCCTGATAAAATACGCATCCTCCCCCGGGATGTCAGGGAAGATAAACGGGTTGCCTTAAAAACCGGGCACTCAGTTAAACACAAGCCGCACTGCAGACAATAAACCAGGTTATCTTTATATTTTTCCAAAGGAGCCAAGGAATTCGTCATTTCTCTTCGCCCCCATTTTCAATCCACAGTTTGCCGGGGTTCAGCAGATTTTTAGGATCAAAGACCTTTTTGACGGCTTTCATATAATCCACATATAAATCACCTAACTGCCACATGGCATACCGGGCTTTGGCCAGACCCACACCATGCTCACCGGAAACCACACCACCCATTGCCAGGGCAGTCTTGGCAACTTCCGCGCAAGCCTTTTCCACTCTTTCCATTTCATCGGCATTGCGCTTATCCACCATATAGTTAGGATGCATATTACCATCGCCAACGTGACCGCCGATGCCCACTCTGATTCCATACTTGGCACTAATTTCTTTGATGGCTCTGACAATATCCGGAACCTTTGTCCGGGGAACAGTCACATCCTCACTGATTACCGTAGGCGCCGAATTGGCATAAGCTGCAAACATAGAACGCCGGCCGGCCCAGATCTGTTCTGCCTGTTCGTCGTTCTCGGCAATTTTTATATCCGTCGCGCCCAATGATTTGCAGGCATTAATCACGATTTCAATTTGTTCTTCAACATCTTGTTCTTTATAACCATCACACTCTATCAGCAAAAGTCCGTCCGCCTCAGTGGGATAACCCGCTTTTTTAAATTCCTCGATGGCACGGACCGTTACATTGTCCATGAGTTCCAGGGTAGTGGGAATAATTTTATCGGCGACCAGTCTGGAAACGGTTTCCGAAGCCTTGGCCAGCTCCCCGTAACTAATTAACATAGTTTTTTTATACATTGGGCGGGGAATCAACTTTAAAGTAGCTTCGGTAATAATACCTAAAGTTCCTTCAGACCCAACGAATAAACGGCCGATTTCATAACCAACGGATAGTTTTATTACCTTTCCCCCGTATCTGATCACATTACCCGGCGGGACTACCGCTTCCAATCCCAAAACATAATCTTTTGTTGTTCCGTATTTCACACCCCGGGGCCCCCCGGCCCGGCAGGCAATATTACCGCCAATTGTCGAAGCACCCTGGCTGGCAGGATCTGGGGGATAAAACAAGCCTTCTTTTTCCACAACTCTGTTTATCTCAGCGGTTATCACGCCCGGCTGAACCCGGACCGTCAGATTATCTTTGTCCAATTCTAAGATCTTATTCATCCGGCTCAAATCAATGATGATTGCCCCTTCCGCCGGAACCGTTCCCCCGGAAAGGCCCGTACCGCTCCCTCTGGGTACAATAGCAATTTCCTTTTCATAAGCATACTTCATACACTTCTGCACTTCTTCAGTTGAGCATGGTAAAACAACGATCCCGGGATTCCCTGTAAACCAGCTGGCATCATTGCGGTAAGCAAGTAAATCCGTTGCTTCAGCCAGTATTGATTCGGCAGGCAGAATTTTACCGAAATCTTTGCGTAACGTTTCTGTCGACTTGCTCATGTTACCTTTCACTTGAAACATCTCCTTTAAGCAAAATAATCTTTTGCTGCAATCTTAAAAATATTTATCAGCCCCCTGTGAGATTTTTAGAATAAGAAGCTAAGCCCGGCCTAGCTTCTTATTCTTAATCAGGGGGAGAGATGCTAAAACAATTTCTCTAATTAAACTTAATAAATTAACCGGCCGTCCAGCCGCCATCAATCATCATATTGGTGCCGGTAATGTAGCTGGCCTTTTCCGAGCACAAAAATACGATAAGATGGGCTACCTCTTCAGGCTTACCCGCTCTGCCCATGGGTGTCCGGGATATGATCAGCTGTTTCCATTGCGGATCATCCAGTACTTTTTCTACTAACGGGGTACTGATAAAGGCCGGGGCAATAGAGTTGGCCCGGATCCCATGCTTAACCCATTCGATCGCAAAGGCTTTTGTCATTTGTTTTACGGCACCTTTCGTTCCGGCATAAATTCCTCGTTCCGGCAGGACTTCTTCATTCTGAATAGAGCCTACGTTAACAATAGCACCTTTTATTCCCCGGGCTATCATAGATTTTCCTACTTCCTGGCAGGTGAAAAAAGTACCTTTCATATTAATATCCACCATATAATTCCAATCATCTTCATGATAATCTTCAATAGGTTTTCTGATATTTACACCGGCACAATTGACAAGTATATCAATTTTACCCTTGTGGTGCAGTACTTCTTGAACCATTTTTTTAATATCCGCAAGACTGCCTACATCAGCCTGCACATAACTGGCCTCCAAGCCTCGAGAAGTCAGCTCTTCAATAAACCGGGCACCCTCTGCGGCATTTCTGCTGGCAATTACTGTGTGAGCCCCTTCATTGCAAAGTTCAAGAACTGTGGCCCGTCCTATGCCTTTCGTTCCGCCTGTTACCAGGGCAACCTTACCGTTAAATTCACCCATAGCTATTGCCTCCTATCTTCTCAAATTAGCAAATATCAAGTTAATATTTTACTTTTTCAGAAAAATCACGTAAACAAATGAACAAAAAATAATGATATCTCCGGTATGTAGGTGAATAAAAATAAATCTAGAATTAATACCATTAAAAATATAAAAGAAGCTTTGACGATTTGTTTAAAGGTAACCTCTTTTAAAAGACTCCCCGCCACAAACAGATTAACGCCTAAGGGCGGTGTCAAAAGACCGATGGTCATGTTCACAACCATGATAACCCCAAAATGGATCAGATCAATATTATATTGCATGACCAGGGGAAGGAAGATGGGACCCAAAATGATGATCGCAGCATTCAGTTCCATCAAACATCCCGTGATCAACAGGATTAAATTAATCAATAATAATAGAATAACCTGACTATGGGCAATATTCGCAATAACTGTGGCAATTTTGGTCGGTATTTGTTCGGTAGTCATGATCCAGCCCATTGCCGTAGCAGTAGCAATGATTAACATCACCATTGCGGAGGTAACACCGGCTTCGGAAAAACTTTTGATCGTTTCGTTATAGGTTAATTCTTTATAGATAAAAAAACCGACGAGCAAACTATAAACACAGGCTACCGTTGCCGCCTCGGTAGGGGTAAAAATTCCACCGTAAATCCCGCCCAGGATTATCACCGGCATCATCAGCCCCCAGATTGAATCCTTAAATGAGGCCATTAATTTTCTAAAAGTAGGTCTGCCGGTGCCTTTATAACCCCGCTTTTTGGCGATCACATAACATACGCCCATTAAGGAAGCCCCCATGATGATCCCCGGAATTACCCCGGCCATAAATAAATCACCGATGGAGGTATTCATGGTAATACCATAGGTAACAAAAGGAATACTGGGGGGGATAATGACACCGATTGTTCCTGCGGCAGCCATTAATGCTACCGAAAAATCCTTATCATAGCCGGCGTCCATCATAGCCGGCACCATAATAGAACCGATGGCAACTACAGTGGCCGGTGAGGAACCGGAAATAGCCGCAAAAAACATACAAGCCAGGATGGAAACCATAGCTAAACCGCCGGCAACTGAGCCCACTATATTAGAAGCAAGATTAATCAGCCGGCGGGATATACCGCCCCGCTCCATTAAACGCCCGGCAATCATAAAAAGGGGGATGGCCAAAAGGGGAAAAGAATCCAATCCGGTAAACATCCTTTGGGCGATTAGAAATAAAGGCACTTTCTGCGTAATAGCCAGAGCCAGTAGGGAAGCCAGACCCATTCCGATAGCCAGGGGAATATTCAAGACAACCAGGACTCCAAATGATATTAAAAGTATATCAGCCATTAACCGTTTCCTCCCTTCGCTCTAAGTTTGGGATTTCATCCGGGTTCATACCCTTAATTAAAAACGTGACCTGCTCGATAATAAGCAGGATATATCTTAAGGTCATAAGAAAACACCCCAGGGGAACTGCAGCATAAGCCCAAATTATCGGAATCCGCATAGCCGGGGAAAGCTGCCCCGTGGATAATAATTTGAATAAATAATCATAACCGATATAGGCAACGGAACAGCAAAAACAAATACAAATCATATTGATCACAATCTCTATATACTTTTTTATTGCAGCGGGTAAAATCATTACAAAGGCCTCCACACCTATGTGGGCACCTTTTTTAACTCCCAGGCTCGCTCCGATAAATGCCGCCCAAATACTCAAATACCTGGCTGCTTCTTCTGCCCACGGAGAAGCATCATTTAAAATAAAACGGCTGATTACTCCCCAGAAAGTAATACCTGTCATGATCATTAATAAAATTGCAATAATATGTTCTTCAATAACTGTCCATATTTTATCCAGCTTTCTTAAGAAATGCACTCCTCTCTCCCTCCCTATTATGTTGATTAAAGAGCAACCGTATTGGCAACCGGTTGCTCTATATTATACTTACTTGCTTTCTGCTTGTTTTACAGCAGCAAGTACTTTGTTCAGTAACTCTTCTCCTACTTCCTTTTTACCAATTGTGTCATAGACCGATTTCGTTGCATCTCTGAAAGCCTGTACTTCTTCTAAGGTAAGCTCGGTTACTTCAACCCCGGCATCTTTCATAATTTGGATGCCTTCTTCAGTTTGCGTTTTGTTATATTTTCTTTCTTCATCTTTCCAAATTGCAGCGCCTTCATTTAAGATTTTCTGCACATCTTCAGGCAAAGTCTGGTATAAACTTTCATTAATCAATAAAATATGAGGATTATAAACATGTCCGTCTAAAGTTGCATATTTCTGAACTTCATGGAATCTCATGGAAACGATCAGGGAAACCGGGTTTTCTTCCCCGTCTACTACCTTTTGCTGCAATGCCGTATATACCTCATTAAAAGCCATAGGAGTAGGACTTGCACCCAGTGCGGTTACCATAGCCATATGAGCCGGATTTTCCATTGTCCTGATTTTTAAGCCTTGCATATCTTCCGGCCTCTTAATGGTTCTGACACTGTTCGTGAAGTTTCGAAAACCGTTTTCTCCCCAGGCCAGACCTCTAATGCCGGTTTTTTCCCGCATCAGGTCAAATATTTCCTGGCCCATAGGTCCGTCCAGCACTTCATAAGCAACTTGATCAGAGGAGAATATGAAAGGCATATCAAATACCATTATTTCAGGGAAAATTCCCGGGAACGGCCCGGTACTTAAAGCTGCCATTTCAATTGTTCCTAACTGCAAGCCTTCCAGTTCTTCCCTTTCGGCTCCTAGCTGGCTGGCAGGATAGGTAGTGATTTTTACCCTTCCGTTTGTTTTTTCTTCAACATATTTTTTAAACTCCTGACAGGCATATTCCAATTTGTCATTAGCGGCAGGAGAGCTGTGAGCCAGCTTTATCTCTATTACTTCCTGCTCAGCATCGGCCTGAGATTCTTGAGCCGCTTCTTGTTTCGCTCCACCGCCGCATCCGGCCAGCAATCCGAGACTAATTAAGGTGATTAATAACAATAATCCAACTTTCTTAATTTTTCGCATAATCTTCCTCCCTTTGTTTTTTTAATACTCAACCCCTTCAAGCAACTCAACTAAATACGCAATGAAATTATCACCTCCCCCGACGAGTAAATGATGTGAATAAAATTCAAAATTTTTGTTATTTTTCCCAATTATGAAAATATAATAATTTCAGTATCGTTCGATATTCTGAACTTAAGTTCGCTGATTAGAAGACATTAAGCCCGCAGTTCCATCACTTATACTTATGTTTTAATATTTTACTTCTAAGTCTCATTGATTTCTCAATAAAAATTACATAAATTATTTAAATTAACTAAAATTTAATAATTTATGTAAATATTTCTATATAAATAGCTTTTTTCCTTCTAAAAATTCTAAAAATTCAACTTTATTTTTAAATTCTAAATTTAGCTAATGTTCTGTATTATGAACTAGAGTTTTATTAAACATCTTTGCCGGTTTTGCGCATGTGAGTTATTTTTGCATCACTTTAACTATCGCTTTTTATAACGGTCAAATTTCCCTGAATTTTTTTTGATGATAGCATCAAGATTTAGGATCTAAATCTTGATGCTATCGATAAAATTAACTATTTAACCAGACTCATAGCTTCCTCAATAGCCTTTTGATTAAGAGGTAACAGGTTATGACGATGGGGCGGGAGCTTTTCTTTTAAGCTTAATATTATGGATTCTATTTGTACACAATCGGTAGCAGCAATTAAAGCACCTAACATAACCATATTAATAATGCGCTCATTTCCTAGTTTTTGAGCAATATCGCCGGCGGGAATTTTTATGATTTTAACATCCTCCCTCCCTGTCTCCCAGGTAATTAAAGAAGAATTCAGGATAATTACACCGTTTTCTTTAACAGAGGGTGCAAATTTCTCCAGAGAAGGGGTATTCATCGCTACTAAGACTCCCGGTTTGCTGACTACGGGAGCATCAATTTCTTCTTCGGAGATTATCACCGAACAGTTGGCTGTACCGCCACGCATTTCAGAGCCATAAGAAGGTATGAATATTACTTCTTTTTCTTCTTTTAAGCCGGCTTCTGCCAAAATTTTGCCCATCAGCATAACACCTTGACCACCAAATCCCGCTAAAAGAAATTCATGTGTCATATTATTCAACCTCCTTAAGATCCTTAATTACTCCAACGGGATAGTAGGATTCTAAATTTTCTTCCATCCATTTAATGGCAGCTAACGGTTCTATTCCCCAGTTGGTCGGACAAGTAGATAAGATCTCGACTACGCTGAATCCCTGACCCGCCATTTGTAACGCGAAGGACTTCCTGATTGCTTTTTTGGTTTTATTAATCGTTGCCACACTACTTATTTTGGTTCTTTCCGCATATACACAGCCGTCCTGCAGGGCCAGCATTTCCGTCATTTTAATGGGATAGCCGGTTAAGGCAGTCTGGCGGCCATAAGGTGAAGTTGTGGCCTTCATTTCCGGTAAGGTAGTCGGTGCCATTTGCCCCCCGGTCATACCGTAGATTCCATTATTTACAAAGATAACACTAATTTTTTCACCTCTTACGGCAGCATGAATTATTTCAGCAGTACCAATGGCAGCCAAATCCCCGTCACCTTGATAGGTAAACACAAGGCAATCGGGCTTAACCCGCTTAACGCCTGTAGCTGTAGCCGGAGCCCGGCCATGGGCGGTAGCTACCACATCAAAATTAAAATAGTCATAACAAAAACAAGAGCAACCGACAGATGCTATCCCTACCGTGTTGGATACGGCCCCCATTTCTTCAATGACTTCAGCTACCAAACGGTGAATAATACCATGGGTACATCCGGGGCAATAATGCATCGGTACATCGACCAGGGTTTTCGGAGCAGAATATACTTTATTCACCTATTTCGCCTCCTTGACAAGCTCTTTGATTTTAGCCAGCAAATCCTCCGGCAAGGGTATGACTCCGCCTAAACGCCCGTAATGATAAACGGGTCTTTCATTACCTACAGCCAGTCTGATATCATCAATCATCTGGCCTGTACACATTTCAAAAGAAAGAAAGAATTTTGCTTGCCCCAGGATCTTGTGGAACGGCTCCACAGGGAAAGGCCAAACACTAACCGGCCTTAAAAGCCCGGCCTTAATCCCTTCTGCCCGGGCCATTTTCACGGCAGCTTTCGCAATTCGGGCCGCAGTGCCGTAAGCAACAATTACATACTCGGCATCATCAGTCAGATAGGAGTCCCAGCGGACTTCATTTTTCTTAATCTGCGCATACCGTTCATGAAGCCGGATGTTTACTTTTTCCAGCTCATCAACTTTAGGATAAGAAGAACTCACTATGTTTCTGGGCCGGTTTTCCTGTTTGCCCACTGCCCAGGGTTTTTCCGGTAAATCCTTATTCGCTTCCGGCAGGCTGACAGGTTCCATAATTTGCGCTAAAATACCGTCACCGAGTACCATGACAGGATTACGGTATTGATCAGCAAGGTCAAAAGCTTGATAAGTCAAGTCAACTGCTTCCTGTACGGTAGCAGGAGCCAATACCAGCAACCGGTAATCACCGTGCCCGCCGCCTCTGGTCGCCTGCCAGTAATCAGGCTGAGCACCCTGAATTGCCCCTAAGCCCGGACCTCCCCGCATAATATTCACAATGACGCAGGGGGCTTCCGCACCGGCCATATAGGAAATACCTTCTTGTTTTAAGCTGATACCGGGGCTGGACGATGAAGTCATTACCCGGGCGCCGGCGGCCGCCGCCCCTAAAACCATATATATTGCGGAAATTTCACTTTCCGCCTGTAAGAACGTTCCGCCTGCTTTAGGCAGATATTTCGCCAAATATTCAGGAATTTCATTCTGAGGTGTGATGGGATAGCCAAAGAAATAGCGGCACCCGCTTAAAATTGCAGCCTCAGCAATGGCTTCGCTGCCTTTCATTAAAATCTTCTGAGTCAATTTGATTCCTCCCTTTCCTTTGCAAGGATAACTTATTATTGCCATCCTCTAACGATAAACTTCTATACAAACATCAGGACAGAATACATAACAAAAACCACAGCCGGTACATGCTTCTTCAGCAGTTAAAGAAGCGGGATTATATCCTTTACTATTCGTATAGGGCGCTAATGCTATTACTTTTTTCGGACAGGCATTAACACATAAGGCACACCCTTTACAACGTTCTTCCTTGATTTTAATTGATCCCATTCGCTGACCCTCCTTAGCTTGTTTTATTGAACGAAAATATTATAATGGATATAAAGTCATTATAAATTTTAACTTGCAATATATATGCCAATAGCCGAACCTTATTAAATATGAAACAGCATGCAATTAGTGAGTCAATATTGATTCGTTACAATTCAGAGATGACTCACTTATTGTGATAAATTGTATTTTTTTTACAATTATAAGTCTGATATTACAGGGAGGCGGACATCTTGTCTATATTTAATGATCATCCATCTCACCCCACAGAAAATAATTATCAGTTATTAAAAGCCATATTTGAATCCTCATATGACGGCATCTTTGTTACCAATTATCAAGGTACAACGATTGGCGTTAATAAAGCTTACGAAAGAATAACCGGTATTAAAACCTCCGATGTTTTAGGACAACACATTAAAGATCTGGAGGATTACGGAATGTTCACACCCATCATTACCCCAACTATTTTGCAAACCCAAAAATCCTTAACTGTCATCCAAAAATTCAAAACGGGGAAGCAGGCTGTCATAACGGGAAACCCTGTTTTTAACGACAAGGGTGAATTAATTTACATCATTACCAATGTCCGTGACATCACCGAATTAAAAAATCTCCGCCATGAGTTGAAAAAAGCTACGGAATTAACAGAAAGATATGAGAATGAGCTTTCCCTCTTACGGATATACAATCAGAAACATCATGATATTATTGCCGAAAGTTCCAAAATGAAACATGTCATAACAGCGGCTCTCCAGGTAGCCAGGTTCGATACCACCGTCCTCGTTTTAGGAAGATCCGGTGTCGGCAAGGAAATCGTCGCCAAATTGGTTCACTCCTCAAGTTTGAGAAATAATCATTCTTTCATTAAGATCAATTGCGGGGCAATTTCACCGAATCTTCTGGAATCAGAGCTTTTCGGCTATGAAGCGGGGGCTTTTACCGGAGCTCTACACAAAGGAAAGCCCGGCTTATTTGAAGTAGCTCATGAAGGAACACTCTTTTTGGATGAAATCGGGGAACTGCCCCAGGACCTCCAGGTCAAATTATTAAGGGTGTTACAGGAACAAGAGATCTACCGGGTCGGAAGCATCACCCCCAAAAAAGTTGATGTAAGAATTTTGGCAGCCACCAATCAAAATTTAGAAGAGTTGGTTGAGAAAGGAAAATTCCGGGCAGACCTTTATTACCGTCTCAATGTTGTCCCTATTGAAATCCCCTCCCTGCGGGAAAGAAAAGAAGATATCGTACCCTTATTACATTATTTTTGTGAAAAGTACAATACGCAGCACCATATGCAAAAACATTTCTTACCTCAGACAATGGAAATATTGGAAAACTACCACTGGCCCGGAAATGTCAGGGAACTAAAAAATGTTGTGGAAAGACTGATCATTATGAGTCCGGAAAATGAACTGCTTCCTAAGCATCTGCCGGATAATATTAGAAATTCCGGGGAAAAAGCTGCCGATGATATTACCATCAACAAAATTCTCCCCCTCAAACAAGCTTTAAGGGAAGTAGAAGAAAAATTGGTCCTCATGGCTCAAGAAACCGGCGGCAGTACAAGAAAAATAGCCGCCCTACTCGGTGTTAGCCAATCTACCGTAGTAAGGCGGCTGCAACAAATAGGGGAGAGGAAGAAGTAAAGTTGAAATGCACTAAATTAT
Source organism: Peptococcaceae bacterium (assembly GCA_049366715.1). Classification (GTDB taxonomy): domain Bacteria; phylum Bacillota; class Peptococcia; order Peptococcales; family BICA1-8; genus JBMNCQ01. Next base: position 31,315 of record JBMNCQ010000032.1, read on the forward strand.
AACTCCGGCACTTTAGTTATAGACTGTTTTTGGATAACTTTTATGCCTTAAGTTTCTTTTCCAAATGATTGATCAAGCCGCCGTCATGAACAAGCTCCATAATATGTTCAGGAAGTTTTGTACATTGATATTTCCGTCCGATAGTCATGTTATGAATCGTTCCTTGGAGCGGGTCGACCTCTAATTCGTCACCGGTATTAATCTCTGCCACACAATCAGTTGTTAACACCGATAAACCGATATTGATTGCATTCCGATAGAAAATTCTCGCAAAAAACTCTGCAATCACTACCGAGATACCGCTGCCTTTAATAATCAGAGGTGCCGTTTCCCGGCTGGAGCCGGAACCGAAATTTTTTCCTGCTACGATTATATCTCCCGGCTTAACTTTCCGGGGAAAATCAGGGTCGGCACCTTCCATGGCATGAGCGATCATAATCTCATCCGCCAAACCAATGTACTGAGCCGGAGAGATTAAATCCGTATTGATATTATCACCGAATTTATGCACATGACCACGAATAATATAATTATTCATCTCTGATCCTCCTTATTAACAAGCACGGGGGTCCGCCAGCTTGCCTTCAATTGCTGATGCTGCCACTGTTGCCGGGGACGCCAAATAAACAAAAGAATCGTTGCTGCCCATACGTCCCTGGAAGTTGCGGTTGGTGGTCGATACACAACTTTCTCCGGCAGCAATAAGTCCGGAATGCAATCCCACACAGGCACCGCAGGTTGGAGCAAGGATGGTTGCCCCGGCCTCGGCCAGGATACTTAAAATGCCTCTATCGGCAGCTTGCTTCCAAATGTCCTGGGAACTCGGTGAAATCAGAAGTTTACAAGCACGGGAAACCTTCCGGCCTTTTAATATCTCGGCTGCGGCTATTAAATCTGTTAATCTGCCGCCGGTGCAGGAACCGATGTAAGCCCGCTGGATAGGAGTACCGGCTACTTTATCTATGTCATAAACATTATCTACTGCATGAGGGCAGGCTACCTGAGGAATTAATTCTTCCGCCCGATAAGAAAGCCGGGCCGCATAATCAGCATCTTCGTCACTGTGGAAAATAAAATACGGCCTGGTGATACCAAGTCTTAAGAGATATTCCTCTGTGATCTCATCAGCAGCAATTAGTCCTGTTTTCGCTCCTGCTTCTACCGCCATGTTCGAGATGCACATTCTCTCATCCATTTTCAGGTTTTTAATCGTGCCGCCGCAAAACTCCAGTACTTGGTAAGTAGCACCGGCGTGCCCTACATCCTTAAGGGTACGGAGTATCATATCCTTAGCCATTACCCGCCCCGGCAGACTACCTTCCCAAGTAATTTTTTGCGATTCAGGTACACGCAGCCAAATTTCTCCGGTGGCTAATACGCCTACCATTTCAGTTGAGCCAATCCCCGTTCCAAAACAGCCGAAAGAACCTGCGGTACAAGTATGAGAGTCTGTTCCTACCAAGAGAGTACCGGGAAGATCGAAACCTTTTTCGGCCAGGACCTGATGACAGGGACCAAGACCCTCAAAATAATGATCCACCCTATACTCTTGGGCCCATCTACGGGTAAAAGCTACGATTTCTGCTTGATTGATCGTTGCCGCAGGCACTAAATGGTCACTGATAATCACTGTTTTCGAGGGATCCCATACTTGTGCACCCAGGCGTTTTAATTCCCCGTCAATAAACCACGGCCCCAAAGCATCATCAGCCATGGCACAATCAACCCTGGCAGTAATGATATCCCCGCAATTCACTTCAGCGAGTCCGGCACATCTTGCTAAGATTTTTTCTGCTAATGTTTTCCCCATTACGACTAATCCTCCTTCGCCATTCTTACGGCAGGCCGCCTGTTTCGTTTACAAAAATACCCCGCTGCCCGGCCGCATTAGATACTTAATTGGAAAAATCAACTAAAATATTCCCAGTTTAGCCAGCTCATCATACTTTTCTGCAGTAATTCCCAGCATTTCTGCCAGAATTTCCTGAGAATGTTCCCCCAAAAGCGGTGCGGGATTCTCAATTTGTATAGGTGTTTTACTCAGCTTAATTTGATTTCCTGTAATCTTGACCCGGCCGGCTTTAGGATGATCAACATCCACGAACATTTCTCTAACCCCCGCGATATGGGGATCTTTTACTACATTCTCAATGGTATTGATCGGAGCGGCCGGAATACCTCGGGCCAGTATTTTTTCTACGGCTTCCTCACTTGTGTAATCCTTCAGCCATTCTTCAATGATGATTTTCAACTGCTCGTGATTGGTAACCCGTACCGAATTGGTATAGAATCTGGCATCCTTTTCTAAATCAGGTCTGCCCATAACTTCACAGAATAGCCGGAACAATTTATCGTTACCGGCACCAATAACCAGGCTTCCGTCTTTCGCCTTAAATGAATCATAGGGATAAGACGCTTCATACCGGTTGCCGATCCTCTCCGGATTCCGCCCTGTAACCAGATAGATCTGATTGATAATTTCCAGGGCGGATACCACTGAGTCAACTAATGCGACATCTACTTTTTGTCCTGTTCCTGTCTTCTGCTTGGAAATATAAGCAGACAATACACCGACAGCCATACTGACACCGGCTAAAACGTCGGCTATAGCGGTTCCGCTCCGGGTGGGCTCTCCCCCCGGCCAGCCCGTGGTACTCATAAGTCCGCCCATTGCCTGCCCGATAATATCGTAACCTGCCCGGTCTTTATAGGGTCCATAATGACCAAACCCTGATACACAACCGTAAACCAGACCAGGATTGACTTCCCGGAGATCCGTATAGCCCAGTCCCAATCGCTCCATTACTCCCGGACGATAATTTTCCAGCAAAATATCAGCTTTTTTAATCATCTCTACTAAGATTTCTTTTCCTTTCCTGGACTTCAAATCCAGGGTAATACTTCTTTTGTTCCGGTTTAAATTCAGATAATATGCACTTTCACCATTCACCATCGGGTAAAATCCCCGGCTGTCATCACCTTTTTGGGGAAGTTCCACTTTAATCACATTCGCTCCCATATCGGCGAGCAGCATTGAGCAATAAGGTCCTGCCAATACGCGTGTTAAATCGATTACGGTAATTCCCGCAAGGGCTCCTGTTTTCATAAAAATCGACACCTTCTTTTCATGACTTTACATTTTTCCTGTAAGAAACAACTACATCGTCTATCATAATCTTAATTTTTGAGACCAGGAGAACTACTCCGCCGCTGCATAGCCATAACAGTTTTTTTAATGCTTAACCATGCTTTCTCCAGGCATCCTTATCATCATCTTGATTGCTTAGCAGCTTCTGTCTGCAGGAAAATTATCTTTTGCAGACAGTCCGCAGTCTTACGGCGATACCGCAAGAATATGCCGACTCTCTCTACGAACCGTCTATTTGATCCCGGAGGCAGCATAAAAGCTTTCAGGAACAAATAGATGTCCCTCCATGATTGGTCTAACCGTCCTGGAAAAGAAAACCTTCCGCACCGCAACTTCATCTGCGGAATCAACCTCTGCAGTAACTTTAATAGAACCGCTGGGATGGCCGATCCGCACATATCCTGCCTGAGGACGGGCTTTAGATACTTCATTGACAACTGTTCCCGGTATCAACGCAGCAACTGCTGTAGCTACCGAAGCCGTACCCGGGAACGCTTTATGCATTACCCCTGTTTTAAAAAGTTTTACCGGTCCGTGTACCAATCGTGCCACAAAATCACAATCATCAGGAGAGACTTTGGTCCCGGTACCAAAAGTGATATATTCTTGAGATTTGGAAACGGCAACGGTAAAAGGCAGCAGGTTGGCATCTTTCATCTGCAAAGCCTCGGCTATGACTTCCTGCAATTGACCAAATAATTTATATTTTTCAACAGCTTCGTCCGGAATTTCTGTCCCTGTCATGCCAAAGTCTTCTGCTCGAACAAAAGCAGTCAAATTACCGATATCAACAACGGATACAGTAATTTCCCTCCCTAACAGGGGCAGGAAGACAGAAACGGCAGGAGCATTCATCGGCAAAAGTTTTCCGGTAGTTCCGCCACCGGCTTTAGAATAATCGAGAACAACCTCCGCCCCGGTTCCCGGTACGCCGTCAATGGCGTAATCACCGTCGACAGCAGGCTCCCCCTTGCAGATGGGGACATATGCGGTCAGAATACGATTAAGATTGGTATTATGGATTCTTACCGTAGTTACCGGCTCCGTTACTCTTACAAAACCTTCCCGGATCGCAAACACGGCCGCTCCCGGTGATAGGTTGCCGCAATTAATATCATAGCTTACCTCCGGCAGTTCAACACTAACCTGGACAAAAGTATAATCAATATCCGCATCAGCCCTGGAAGGAGGCCCCATGACACAGCATTTACTTGTTAACAAGTCGGCTCCGCCGATCCCGTCAATCTGCCTCCTGTCCGGACTGCCGAACATCCTTAAAATCACCTGGTCCCGTTCTCTTTGGTCGGAGGGAAGCTGGTTTTCGTTAATATAGATACCTTTACTGGTTCCGCCTCTCATTACTAAGGCTCTTAAACTACGTTGTTGCACCATTAAAATGACCTCCTGTCTATTTATGAATTTTCAGCTTGCGCTAAACCTAATCTGCCGGCGGGAAACGGAAATCTTTGCAAATTATCCTGGTTAAAGTCTGCTTTAACGTAAGCCTTTCTCTTTAAAATATTTCTCCGCACCAGGATGTAAAGGAACATCCGCAGCACCACCCAGGGCTTTATCCGGTGTTAAAAACGCAAAGCCTGCATTTATCTCTTTAAGTTCCTCCAGATTTTCCCAGAAAGCTTTCGTAATCTGGTAAATAGCCTCTTCATCGGTATCTTTATGGGTAAACAGGACAGAATACCCCTCCCATGTCTTAACGTCGGTATCCTGGCCTTTATAGGTTCCGCCGGGGATAACACCATAGGACATTGTATTGTTTTGCAGCTGGTTAAACTTTTTAAACTCTTCCTCACCAATTTCCAAAAGCCGGACAGGAACATTAGTGGATAGGTCAACCAGCGCCGCATTGCCGATGCTGTAACCATTTGCGGTACCTTCGATCACATTATCTCTTAAGGCATTAAATGTCTCGGCCGTAGTGAGCTCGAAAATTCTGAAATCATCCCGGGACATGCCGTAGGCTTCCAGCATAGCTTCATTCCGGGTGGAAGTAGCTGTTGCCGGAGAATTGATATTAAACTTCCTGCCCTGTAAATCCCGGATCGTGTAGATATCCGAATCCGCCCGTACAACCTGATGCCCATGCTCGACTGCCAGCGCAAATACGAACCTTAAATCTGCAAATTGCTCTTGCCCGGCAAATTTATCCATTTGATGATATGCCGTATAAATATCATTTGCAGTCTGCAAACCTAAAACGATATCTTTCCCGGCGACTAGAGCCGTATTTTCATTATAGCCGGCAGTCGCCTGAGCAGAAATTTCAACTACGTTTTGATATTTATTGACAATGTTAGCCAGTCCTACTCCCCATTGATAGGGACCGGACCCCGAACTGGATGTCCCTACTGCCCATTTAACTGTTTTAGCCGGAACGGCTTCCTTTTCACCGGAACCTGACGGGGCCTCATTTTTCGTACCCGGATCCGGAGCACTGCCGCATCCCGCCAGCAAAAGCAGGCAAACCATCGCAACACAAATAAAACCAACGACTTTTCTTTTCATCCTAAAATCCCCTTTCGTTATTTGAATATTTTTACTTTTCCGAAAGCACTGATTATATGGTACTTTCGAAAGCTTTATTTTTCAGAAGAGATTCCTGGGCCAGCTTTTCAGCTTGATATTTCTTGTAAGAAATTAACATTGTACTGCCGACAACAATCATCCCCACCAGATCTGTTAATGATTCGGGAAATATCAGGCATACCGCACCAACAAACAGCGCCAGCCGTTCCAGCTTGCCGCACCGGGTAAATACCCAGCCCTGAATTGCTCCCGCCATGGCTAATGTGCCTAAACAGGCGGAGAAAAATGATGTAACGATAAATACCGGCTCTCCCATCAGCAGCAAGGAGGGATTCACCAGATAGCCAAAGGCAACCAAATAGGTAGCAGACCCGAAAACGGTTCCCTTGATTGCCGTTTTCCAGAAGTCGGCACCGGCAATACCTGAAGCAACAGCGGCAACAACTGCAACAGGCGGTGTAGACCCTGATTTAATCGCAAAGAAGAATAAAAACAGGTGGGCAGCTAAGACAGGGAAACCTGCTCCTACCAAAGTGGGTGCTACAAACATGGCGACCAGTGAATATGCGATGGGTGTAGTCATCCCCGACCCCAAAATCAAGGTAATAAAAACACTGATAAAAACAATACCGATGGTTGTTCCTCCGGCTAATTTCACCAGAACATCACTAAGCCTTGCACCCAGGCCCGTAATGACAACCGCCTGGGATACCATCCCCAGGCCCGCTAAAATCGCGACAATACCGGCCACATCCCTTACACCTTTTTCTACAATTTCAATGATTTTAGCTAAAGACATCCTGGTATGAGATCTGATCTGGGCAGCAATGATCGTAGTCATAATACAGAATAATCCGGCATACATCGCTGTATTGGACTTGACCATCAAGAGATAAAATAACAGCACAATGGGTACCATTACATGCCAGCCTTCACCCAGTACCTTTTTCCAATCAGGGATATCTTCCTTGGCAAGTCCCTTTATGCCATTTTTCTTGGCTTCAAAGTGAACGATAAAAAAAGCATTAAAAAAATAAAGAAACGCGGGAATAATCGCGGCGATCGCTATCGTGGAGTAAGATATTCCCGTCATCTCCGCCATCAGAAAAGCCGCCGCTCCCATTACCGGAGGCATTAGCTGGCCCCCTTCGGATGCCGTAACTTCAACGGCTGCAGCCACATGAGGCTTAAATCCCAGCTTCTTCATCAGGGGAATCGTAATGGAGCCTGTTGTTACAACGTTACTAATTGAGCTGCCGGACACACTTCCCATTGCGGCACTGCCGATAACAGCCGTTTTAGCCGCACCACCGTCATGGTGCCCGACAAGCCCGTTAGCCAAAGACATCAGATACTGACTGGCACCTGTCCCAATTAGTGTTGCTCCGAAAAGCATGAACATAAACAGATAAGTTGAAGCAACAGACAACCCTAAACCGAAGATACCTTCTTCGATAAAAGCAGTGAGAAAAATCAAACGCTTAAGGCTCATCCCCGGATGATTAAAGATACCGGGCAAATAAGGACCAAACATCGTATAAATCATCCCCAAAACTGCCAGGATAAAGAAGGTCGTACTTGTTCTGCGGGTTGCTTCCAACACGCAGAGAAGAATAAGTATTCCTAAAAATATCTCCCAATTTTTAAGGGAGGTTGCCCCCATAGCTCCTAAAATCCTGTCATAGAACATAACGACATATCCCAGGGAAATCACTGCCGCACCAATAAATATCCAGTCAATGACCTTACAGAATGTTTTATATTTGCCTTTTTTACCTATTTTTAAAGATCCTTCCGAAGAAAAGAAAATAAATAACATGACGACCAGAAACAGCGCTCTATGGACAATAGTGGTTTTATAAGGACCATAAATTGTCGCATAAAACATATATAAAGTGAATACTACGGCAAGAACCGTGATGAATTTGCTCAGTAGTTTGGGGGGCGGGGATTCCGGTAAGGATGAATTCGTATTTTCCGATATTTCACCCTTGAAAGTGATTCGGTTGATGTCAGATATCTCGGACATTAGAACATATCTCCTCCTCTGTGAAAATTTTTAAGCCTGGGCAGAACAGTTTTTTAAGTCATAAGCTTTACCTGCCTTTAAAATATAACTATCGCTGTGTCCTACCACCTCCTTAATTTTTTTAGCAGCATGAATCACTTTATCTAGATTTACCCCTGTCTCAACACCCATTAAATCCAGCATATGTATGACATCTTCGGTAGCTACATTTCCTGTTGCTCCGGGTGCATAAGGACATCCTCCTAATCCCGCCGCTGCCCCGTCAATTATTTGGGCTCCGGCCCTTATGCCGGCAAAAATATTGGCCAAAGCCATCCCCCTTGTATTGTGAAGATGGAGAGCAATCTCCAAATCCGGAAAGATATCTAAGAGATGGGCAACGGTATCATGGACCCGGATGGGATCAGCGGTTCCTATGGTGTCGGCAATGCTTATCTCCGTAAGCCCCCACTCCACATAATGCCGAAGCATCCACAGAACGCGTTCAAGAGGCACTTGGCCCTCAAAAGGACATCCGAAGGCAACGGCCACTCCCGGCGTAATTACACAATCATACCCTGCCTGCAGGCATTCTTTTAAACTTTGCAAAGATTCTTGGGTTGTAGCCCTAACATTATTTAAGTTATGGGTATCCGTAGCGGAAATAACAAATTCCACATTTTTCACACCTGCTGCCACCGCTCTCTCTAAACCTTTACGATTTGCAACCAAAGCTGAATAAGTAACCCCTGAAACATGTTTTATCCTTTGCGCTACTTCCTCCGCATCTTTAAGGTTGGGGATAGCGGCGGGATGTACAAATGCCGTATATTGAATATCCGCAAATCCGCATTCCGAGAGCATATTAATGATTTCAATTTTTTTCTCCGTGGCGATGAATTGCTGTTCCATTTGAAAGCCGTCCCGGGGACAAACTTCCCTTATTTTTATTTTTGCGGGATACTCCACTGCCATTCTCCTTTCAAATTACCTTTAATTTTTGCAATAGCTCATATTCCACTTCTGATATATCCAGTTCAGATCTATATACTTCCCGGTTATGTTCACCAAGAGCCGGGCCGGCATGGCGGACCGTACAAGGGGTTTTGGAAAAGAAAGGAAATATATTCGGCATATTTATTTTTCCTAAGCCGGGATGCTCAATACTGATGGTGTCCTGCCGTATTCTTAACTCCTCATTTCCGCCAATATCTGCAATACGATTAACAGGAGCAGCCGGTATACGATTGATATCCAATAACCGGCAGATTTCTTCCAAGGTAAATCCTTGAACCCACTTGCCGACAATCTTTACTAACAAGTCATTGTTTTTAACCCTTAACTGATTGTTTTCAAATTTTTCGTTGCTGATCAGATCCCCCCTTTTCATTACTTCTGCTAATCTCTCCCAGATTATTTGCGTGCTTGCTGCAATAACAATCCACTTGTCATCTTTCGTCCGGAAAATATCGCTGGGACTGACCGCATCATTAAGCGTAAAGTTTACCGGCGGATTTTTACCATGGCGGCTTTGTTCATTTATTACGCCGTCTAATAATCTAACTAAGGGATCATATAAAGATACATCCACAATCTGCCCTTCTTTTTGACTACACTTTAATACCGACGTTAAAGAACTTAAGCCTCCTATCACACCAAACAAACCTGCGATGTAATCAGAAAGTGAAAAAGAACAATCTGTTTCACTATAACCGGAAGTACGGATTAGAATCACCCGGGGATTAATTTTGTTCATCACATTGTAGTCAATACCACATTTTTCAGCTCTGCCATCCCGAAAATTCTCAATAACGATATCGGTAGTTTTCAGCAATGACAAAAATATTTCTTTTCCCGGACCGGCTTGTAAATCAAGAGAAATAGAACGTTTATTGCGGGCAATGGTTGGCCATCTTAGTGATTCGCCATTAACATCCGGCCGGGATTTTCGAAGAGGATCACCGCTGCCGGGCAGCTCTACTTTAATTACATCTGCTCCATAATCCGCCAGTAATGAGCCTGCAAAAGACCCGGATATGGTATTTGTTAATTCTAAGACTCTGATATTTTTTAACGGTCCTGTTCTTGTGATTTGCATGATTATGAACACTCCTATTTTTCAAAGTCCCTGAAAACTTCTAAAAATAATATTTGCAAATATTATGCCAGCTGCCAAAACTCATAAAATTCCTGATTTTATCATTTCTGAAACAAAAAATGAAACAAATTGTTAAACAATTTGTTTCATTTTTCTATATGGTATTTTCAACAATTGGTGTTTATACCCATTTCACACATTTTTCGCCACAGGGTTGTTCTGCTCACACCTAAAGCCTTAGCAGTCATTGTTTTATTCCAGCGCATTTGTTCCAAAACTTCCAGGATTTTCGTCTTTTCATTTTGCCGCTCTGGATTCATGCTTAAATTACCTTGATCGTATCGGGTATTTTCCAGGGAACTAATCCCGGATTGCAGCAGCTCTTCTATTAACCGGTTCACATTTTTAGGTTTTTTCCGTACAAAACTATTTATTCTTAAAACGAAATTCTCCAGCTCCCTGATATTACCCAGCCAGGGGTGATCCGCCTGCATAAGCATCCTGTTTAATATATCCAGGATTTTGCCATTCATATTAAGACCATATTCCTTAATGAAGTATCCGGTTAATTCAGGAATATCTTCACGGCGCAGGCGCAGAGGCGGCAGGTTTAAGTTTAAGACATTCAGCCTGTAGTATAAATCCGAACGGAAAAGTCCTTTGTTTACGAATATTTCTAAAGGCTGATTCGTAGCCGCAATTACCCGCACATCAACAGGAATATTTTTCGTTCCGCCTAACCTGCGCAGTTTTCTTTCCTGTAATACTCTCAACAGTAAAACTTGTCCATGTAACGACATATCACCTATTTCATCCAGAAAGAGTGTTCCGAAATTGGCCTGTTCGATTAGTCCAAGTTTTCCTCCCTTTCTGCCGCCGGTAAAAGTACCGGTTTCATATCCAAAAAGCTCACTTTCCAGAAGAGAATCCGGCAGTGCCGAACAGTTAACGGAAACAAAGGGCCGGCTACTGCGGGAACTTTGGTTATGGATGGATTGAGCGAATAGTTCTTTACCTGTTCCCGTTTCACCCCTAATTAAGACCGTAAGACCCGTAGCTGCATAATCCCGCGCTAATTCTACCGCATCCCGGATCGGTTTAGACTGTCCGATAATATTTTCAAAATGATAGGAAGCGGTGAATCCGCTGCCAAGTAAATCTTTCTTTGCTTTTTGCAAATCTAAATTATCGTCAAAAATACCGATAACTTCAGTTAAATGGTTATCTATTTTAATCGGCTTCCAGGTGACAACGAGCTCTTTACCTGTTAACTTGACCATGCTTTCGCTAACTTCGGTAGTGCCATTCAAAACAGAATCAAATCCGGCTACATCAACAATCTCATCCAGTACGCTGCCCACAAGCTGGTTTTTGGGAATGCCTAATATTTGCTCAGCAGAGGAGTTTACCGTTTGAATCTTGCGGTCAGAATTTATGAATAAGAATGCTCTTTTGGAATGATTTAAAACCATATTGGTCCTTTCTTCCCGTTCCCTGTTAAAATTTAACGCCCATTGATATTTAAAGGCTTCTTTAAATGTCTCTTCAACATTTTCCCGGGAATAAACCATATAAGCAGGAAAGCCATAATCAGTGGCATAATCGCAGACCACTCCTGTTCCTATAAAACCGTCACAACCATTCATAATCATTTTTTGCAGCATTTTCTGCATTTGCTCCGTACTGGTGTACCAATCCTGCATAAAATTACAGGATATATAGTCTTTATAACAAAGCAAATCGGGGATAACGTCCCGATAGCCTAAAATGCCGATCTTGCCCGCCTGCAGGCTTAAATTTTTTATTCCCTGTAATAGATCGGCCACGGTAATTTTAAAGACAATTACAGGAATTTCCTTAATATGTTCCTTTAAATGCTGCCCGTTACCACCACCACTAATAATGACATCAATAGCATTTTCGTAAATAAGCTTCCGGGATATTTCCAATACTTCATTTATGTTGGCTTCATATACGATTACGTCTTTAAAATAAGTTGGAACTAGTTGTGATATTACTTTCGTTAATCTGGGGTAGCTTATGAAAACAATCCGTTTCTTAAGAAAATCCATATAATCACCCGTTTCCAAAATATTTCAAAAACTTTATATTTATGAGGAACAACAATATTAAAAAGATCAGAATCAGTATTAATCCTATTTTCTGAGCAGGACAATTATGCTTAGTACCGGCTAAAAACTTGTCCGCAAGACCTGCAGGCTTAAAATACAAGACAACTGATCCGCAGATTTTTCTATTCTGGTCATATTTATATATTAATATTAAATTCAAAAAATTACAAAAGTTTGCTTTAAAATTGAAAGATACGGATTAAGACAGCAAGCCCAAGTTAAAGCAGGGAAGCTCATATTGCCTAAGAAGATTTATAAACAGACTTAGGAAGAAATACATAAAAAATGCACTTCTTCCTAAGATATAAGGGGGTATGGAGAAAAACTATCTAAACTTTTTTTATTCAACCATCGCTTTAATTAATTTCGCAGCACGGTCCGTATTGAAAATACCGCACATACAGGGTTTGAATAATTCTTCGGCAGCTT
>JBMNCQ010000033.1:0-4048 GCA_049366715.1 Peptococcaceae bacterium
GCGGGATGTGTGCCCTTGTTTGCCCGGATTGTGCCATCATTATCGAAAGAAATAAAGCTTCTTAAAATCGTCTTTGAGGCGATTTTTTTTATAGCTTTTTTACTTGCGGTAAAGAAACAATAATTACCAGTGTCATCTAAGTTTTTTTTGCATAGATTAGATTAACTGAACTTTACTTTGTCAAGAATATGAATAGCGATCAAAAAAATCGGAGTGACTATTATGGAGGATATTTTTAATAAGGAAAAGGATCATATTCAACAGCAAACAGTGGTAAAAGATAATGTTTTACCAAAGTGCATACTATGCAGAGAAGTTCCTCAATTGGGTATTGCTGACGGATTTATCTTAGTCGGTCAGTTTGTGTGTTCAAAGTGTGAACAGCAACTCTTGACATTATCTTACAATGATCCTACTTATAAAATGATGGTTCAAAAACTTAAAGAAATAATTTACAGTCCCAAAAGTAAAAAACAGAATTTCCTTCAATAAAACTTCTGTTTAAATATTATTTTGTCTTTAAGCTATGAAGAGCCCGGTAATTGCCGGGCTTTTCATGTTTTTGTATTTTTTTGTGTTTTCATGCGGGCGGCTCTTTCCTTCAGATGAGCTTCTTCTACTTCCTGACGGATTTGGAGGAGTTTAAGCAAGTCAATATTTAAAGCCTGTGATATTTCCGTATCGGATTTATCAGCTTTCCAGCCACGGATAACCCTGTTTATATCTACCTTATATTTTTTTGATAATTTTTTAATATCGACGGGGTTATTTTTTGTCATCACATGATGCTCCTTTCCGGATTCTTTTGTCTTGAAGCTCGTCAGCTTTTAATCAGGGTAATGTTTGGGCAGTTATATATATTGTTACCTACCTTATATTCCTTATGTGCAGGGACTTCTAGTAGATTTTAGAAAACTATGATAAAATTAATAAAAATTATAAGTTTATTCAGGGAGGAAAATGAATAAAAACCCTATTATTGAAAAGATGGTTTCCTATTTAGCTGCCAATCCTGTTTCTTTTCATACCCCGGGTCATAAAAACGGGCAACTTATACCTGATGAACTTCTCAGTTTGAACCTGCCCAAAATGTGGCAGCTTGATCTGACAGAAATAGAAGGCTTGGATAATCTGCATAATCCGGGAGGCTGCATTTTAGAATCGGAAAGCAAAACAGCTGCTCTTTTTGGGGCGAAGGCGTCATATTATCTGATAAACGGCACCAGTGTGGGCATTCAGGCGGCAATTATTGCCCTGGCAAACAGCAGAGAGCCGATATTTATACCTAGAAATTCCCATCAAGCTGTTTATAACGGGTTGATTTTAGCAAATGCCGAACCGGTCTATTTACCGGTAGCTTTTAACAAAGAACTGGGTATTCCATTGGGAATAGAGCCGCAGATTTTACAAAAATACATAGACCGCTATCCTTTATGTAAGAAAATAGTCATTACCCATCCTTCATATCAAGGAATCAGCTATCATATTGAGCGGATAATCAGGATAGCCCGGGAAAACGGCTTGGAAATTATTATGGACGAAGCCCACGGGTCTCATTTATATTTTAATCAGGATCTACCTCCTACAGGACTAGAATTGGGTGCCGATATCGTAATCCAGAGCTGGCACAAAACATTGCCGGTTCTCACCCAGGCCAGTGTGCTGCATGTAAATAAGAATTACCAGGGTCCGGACCTGAGAGCTTACTTAAATTTACTGCAGACGACATCTCCGTCCTATCTCTTATTGGCTTCTTTAGATGGGTGCCGGAATTTTTTGGAGGAAAAGGGCAAAGCTCTTTTGGCAAAAACTATTTTTAAAATAGATGCTTTGAAAAAAAGACTAACGGGCCTCACAAATATCAAAATATTCTCTCCGGGAGATGTCCGGGCAGACCCACTTAAGATGTGCATTACTGCCAAAAATTTCAGCGGACATAAGCTGGCTCAGATATTCAGGGAAAAGTATCAAATATTTCCTGAATTAGCTGAGGAGACTTATTGTTTGTTAATCCTGGGCATTGATGTACCGGACCAGACTATTGGTAATTTGGAAAAGGCTTTATGGGATCTCGATAAATCATTAGGCGGGATGATTTCCTCTGAAAGCGCAGGTTTGTCTTTTACACAGTATATTCCCGGTGCAAAGCTTTCTTTGCGGGAGGCCTTTTTTGCTGAAAAAGAAATCGTTAATTTTAGGGAGTCCGCAGGGAGAGTTTGCAGCCAATTTGTGATAAAATATCCTCCCGGAATACCGCTCATAGTACCGGGAGAAGAAATAGACAGAGAACTAATCGCTCTTCTGGAAAAAGATCGAATAGGATATAATGTTCAAGACGGGATAAGTGTGGTCAGGAATAGGAGGGGCTAAATGTACGGAAAATTTATCACTTTTGAAGGCAGTGATGGTTCAGGCAAGTCCACACAGATTGCCTTATTAAAAAAGGTTTTAGAAGATGCGGCCGTACCTTTTAAAATAACGAGAGAACCCGGAGGTACTGTTATCTCTGAAGAGATACGCAGCATAATATTAGATGATAAATATAAAGAAATGATCTGGCGAACAGAAGCCTTACTTTATGCAGCATCAAGGGCTCAATTGGTGGGGCAGCTGATTATTCCGGCTTTAGAAGCAGGAATACATGTCCTTTGTGACCGCTATATTGATTCTACATTAGCCTATCAAGGTTACGGACGGGGACTGGATATCCGGGATTTAACTGTGCTGAATGATTTTGCTGCTGATAATTTAGAGCCTGATTTAACAATACTTTTAGATATTGATCCGGAAGAAACACTGGGAAGACGTTCCGACCGTAAAGCCGACAGATTAGAAAAAGAAAAACCGGATTTTCACAAAAAAGTGCGGCAAGGGTATTTAAAGCTTGCTGAGACTGAACCCGACCGCTTTGTGATTGTTTCCGGCAATAGAGATATAATGGAAATCCATCATGAAATTAAGAGAATTGTATTACCCGTGCTTAATGGACATAAATAAGACGCGCTGCAGCAGCCCGCTTACGGATAAGGAGTTATGATCAATGATATATTTTCCCGAGTGATTAATAATGAATGATCAGTCTTAAGGGATGTTGAGCAGTATTGCCTGTGTAACGTGATAATAATATTAATTATGCTGCGGCACGGTAAGGACTGTGTAGATATCAGATATTAGGAGGGATTATTGTGAAATTGATACTTGCTGTTGTTCAGGATACCGATGCGCCTGCTTTACTTGAAAAGTTGGTTGAAGGGGGCTATAGAGCCACTAAATTGGCCAGTACAGGCGGTTTTCTTAAGAAAGGCAATACGACGATATTTGCCGGAGTGGAAGATGAACGGGTTCAGGATATCATTGAGCTGATCAAGAATAAATGTTGTATGGGCCAGCAGCTCATAACACCGATAGCATCTGCCGGAGGGCCTATGGAATCGTATTTACCTCATTTGGTGGATATACCCACCAGCGGCGCGAATATTTTTGTTATCGATGTCGCGCAGTATGTAAGGGTGTGAAGCTTATGAAGATATCTTCAATAGGTAAAAACCCCGACAGTTTTGTGGTCAGTGGCAGCGAAAAGCTAAATAAAGGAGAAACGGAAAATACGGATTTCAGCAAAGCGTTAAGCGGAGCGGCCCGCAAGGAATACGAGAAGGATTTGCAGCTATTGATGGAAGAAGTGGATAAAAGGGCGAAAATATTGGCAAAATCATGTACT
This sequence comes from Peptococcaceae bacterium, assembly GCA_049366715.1. Taxonomy (GTDB): domain Bacteria; phylum Bacillota; class Peptococcia; order Peptococcales; family BICA1-8; genus JBMNCQ01. The sequence goes on from JBMNCQ010000033.1 coordinate 3,719, forward strand.
TTAAAGGATTTGAAAAATTATAAAAGAGCTGTAAAAAATTTTTTAAAGAAAACGATGGGAGAAGCTTATGAAGCGCAGGACCAGAGCAGTTGGGACCGCTTTGGCCGGCAAAAGCTTTATGTATTAGTTAAGAAAGTTAACGAAAATTTAGAAGATTTATCCCGGCAGCTGCTTAATGAACAAAAGGATACCCTGAGTATTCTCAAAAAAATTGATGAGATCAGGGGACTTCTGGTTGATATGTATTTGTAGATTAGTGACTGGTGGTTAGTGACTAGTGTCCGGTGAGGTTCAGAACATGGATTATAGAACATAGTTAATAGATTATAG
>JBMNCQ010000033.1:4148-66917 GCA_049366715.1 Peptococcaceae bacterium
GAGATCCTGGTTTTAGTTGTTTTTTTGTGAACGAAAAACAGAACACAGAAAACAGGGAACAGAGTACAGACTGTAGCTGCTGTAGATTAGTGACTGGTGGTTAGTGATTAGTGATTAGTGATTAGTGTCCGGTGAGGTTCAGAACATGGATTATAGAACATAGTTAATAGATTATAGTTTATAGTAGTTCTGAGATCCTGGTTTTAGTTGTTTTTTTGTGAACGAAAAACAGAACACAGAAAACAGAACACAGAACACAGAACACAGAAAACAGGGAACAGGGAACAGAGTACAGACTGTAGTTGCTGTGGACTATACCGGCGACATAAGCTATATCTTGCGGAAAAAGTAGGTGAAATTAGTGGGTTTTGAGAAGATCAGGGGACAGGATACCGCAGTCAAAATGCTAAAAAACAGTATTATTGGGAATCATATTAGTCATGCATATTTATTTGCCGGCCCGGAGGGAGTGGGTAAAAAAGCTGCAGCACTGGCATTTGCCCAGGCCCTAAACTGTGTCAATTCTGCCGATAGTCCCGGGAGAGGCTGTCAGACTTGTATCAGCTGCCGGAAGGTGCTGAACAGCAATCATCCTGATATTGAAGTAATAAAGCCCGACGGGCAGTCCATTAAAATAGACCAAGTACGAAATCTAAAAAATAAAGTATACTATAAATGCTATGAAAGCAAATATAAAGTGATCATTTTTGATGACGCCCACCTTTTAACAATCGAGGGTGCCAATAGTTTATTAAAAGTGCTGGAAGAACCACCGGAGAATACCATATTTGTCCTTGTAACAGCTGAGCCGCAGCAGCTGCCTGATACCATATTATCCCGCTGTCAGCAGGTCCAGTTTAAGCCTCTGGCTTCGCAAAACATAGTGGATATTTTACGGATTAAATATCCGGCCGACACAGACCGGCTTAAACTGGTTGCCGGATTAGCCGGAGGATCGTTGGTTAAGGCCGCAGGTCTCTTAGAAGAGGGAGAACTGTTAGAAATCCGTTCGGAAACGGTAGGATTTTTGCAAAGGCTCCGGGAGTTATCTTTTAGTGAGATTTCCCTGTGGTGCGAAAAGTGGGACAAGGATAAGCAAAAAATCAAAACTATTTTTGAACTTACCCAGTTTTGGTATCGTGATTTACTGGTGTGGCGGACAACAGGACAAGAAGAAATATTAATAAATCAGGATTATTTAGCTGATATTAAAAGTAATACTAATACTTTCACAAATATTAATTTTGCTTTATCATTAATAAAGGATAGTAGAAGGTATTTAGAATATAATGTTAATCCTAGATTGGCTTTAGAAGTTTTTTTTATGAAAGCAAAAATAAATTGAGTTTAGAAAGGAGATTCCCATGCCGATAGTAATTGGAGTGCGCTTTAAGCCGGCGGGAAAAATATATTATTTTGACCCTGATGACCAGGAAATAAAAGCCGATGAAAAGGTCATAGTTGAAACTGCCCGGGGGATAGAATTCGGTCAGGTTGTCGTAGGGCCTAAAAATATTAGTGAAGAGGAAGTAGTTCAGCCCCTGAAAAAAGTATTAAGGATCGCCGGTGCAGAAGATATTCGACAGGTAGAAATAAATTTGGCCAAGGAAAAAGAAGCCTTCAATATTTGTTCGGAAAAGATAAGTGCTCATAACCTGCCTATGAAATTAATTGACGTTGAATATACCTTTGACAACAGTAAAATAATTTTTTTCTTTACTGCCGAAGGAAGGGTGGACTTTCGCGAGCTGGTCAAAGACCTGGCGGCAATCTTTAGAACCCGTATTGAACTGAGGCAAATCGGTGTAAGAGATGAAGCAAAGATGCTGGGAGGAATAGGTACTTGCGGCCGTGTATTATGCTGTCACAGCTTTTTGGGGGAATTTGAACCGGTTTCCATAAAAATGGCTAAAGAACAAAACTTATCTTTAAATCCTGCGAAAATTTCCGGTATTTGCGGCAGACTTATGTGCTGTTTAAAATATGAAAATGATGTTTATCTGCAATGTAATAAGGAATGCAAAGAGTGCAGCCCGAAGGTGGACTTAACAATAGAGCCTTATGATGATGAAGAGTTTGATTTGAGAAAATTGGAGGATTAACAGGTGTACTGGGGGGCTAAGAGTGAAGTTAACTGAGAAGCTGATTGAATTAGAAAAAGTGCTGAATAGTGCTTTAGAAGAAATTCAAGACCTGAAAATGCAGGCCTATGTTTTGGAAGAAGAAAACCAGAAACTAAAGATGGAAATTTGTCATTATCCGGAGGAGAAGAAAAAAGCAGTTGAGGCAAATGTGAAAAAAATACAGGGTGAAGGCCATGATAATTTAGCCAGATTATATAATGAAGGTTTCCATATCTGTCATCTCCATTTTGGACAAACCAGGCAGGGAGATTGTCTTTTTTGTATGGGCTTTTTGAGAAAGATGTGATGAGCTTGCCGGAACTCAGAGAGAATGAAGTAATTGATGATTTGATCCTGACCGGTTTAAAAATAATTCAAAAAACAGATAATTTCCGGTTTTCCATAGATGCGGTTTTATTAGCCCATTTTGTTACCCTTAGAAATGGGGATAAAATAATTGATTTGGGTACCGGGACAGGAGTAATACCTTTGATTCTGACAACCCGTCAAACCGGATTAGCTATAACCGGAGTTGAGATTCAAAAGGAAATGGCAGACATGGCTGCCAGGAGTGTTAAACTTAACAACCTGGAAAACATCACGGTCATGAATGAGGACTTACGGCGGCTTGATCCTACTTTTTTTACTAACCATGACCTGGTGGTTGCCAATCCTCCATATTTCCCCATAAATCAGGGAAAGGTAAATCCGGTTAAAGAAATCGCTCTGGCCAGACATGAAATTACCTGTACCATTAAAGATTTGATTGCGACAGCGCAAAAACTTTTGAAAGATAAAGGGAGATTTTCTTTGGTTCACAGGGCAGAACGTTTGGGAGAAATAATTGTTATCCTGGTACAAGCCGGATTGGAACCGAAAAGGATTCGGTTTGTGCATACTTATGATAACAAACCGGCAAATTTAGTTTTAATTGAAGCGATGAAAAATGCCAAGAGCGGGGTAATTATTCAGGAGCCTTTAATCGTTTATACGGAAAAGGGCAGCTATTCGGCGGAAGTATTTAAATATTATTTTGGTGGTGAGACCTGTGGAAAATAAGGGTCGTCTTTTTTTATGCGCAACACCCATCGGTAATTTGCAAGATATTACGCTAAGGGTGCTGGAAACCTTAAGAGAAGTTGATTTAATCGCTTGTGAGGATACCCGGCAGACCTTGAAACTTTTAAATCATTTTTCCATAGAAAAGCCGGTGACAAGCTATTTTGCCCATAACCAAAAGCATAAAGGTGATAAAATTATGGCTGAGCTGCTGGCCGGGAAAAAGGTAGCTCTTGTTTCCGATGCAGGTATGCCGGGAGTTTCCGATCCGGGTCAGGACCTAATCACCCGGTGTATTACAGAGGATATTGCCTTTACCGTGCTTCCCGGTCCTGTTGCTTTAATTACCGGCTTAGTTCTTTCCGGCTTAGATACCGGGCGTTTTTCCTTTGAAGGGTTTATTCCCAGAACCAAGAAGGAAAAAAGGGTTTTTTTTACAGGATTGTCTAATGAAGAAAGAACCCTTGTTTTTTATGAATCCCCCCACCGCCTCTTGGAAACACTGGCCATCATGCGGGATATTTTCGGAGAGCGGAAAATAGCGGCCTGCCGGGAGCTGACCAAGAAATTCGAAGAAGTAGTAAGGGGTACGATCGCAGAGGTACTGGAGCATTTTACGGTGAAAGGCGTGAAGGGCGAGTTTACCCTGGTCCTGGAAGGCAGTCCCCCTCTTAGGGAGGAAAAGGGTTTAGAATGGGCGATTAAGAAGGTTAGAGAATTAGAGGAGCAGGGAATAGCTTCTAAGGATGCCATTAAGCAGGCGGCTAAGGAAGCAGACATCAGCAAAAGGGAACTGTATGAGGTCTTGATGGTAAAATAAAAAACGTCCTGTCGGAGGACGTTTTTTATTTATGATTAACCTGCATTTAAAACCATGGCATGTGGCCATTCACTATATACAAGTTTATCCTTGAAGTTTTGAATGTTATCAGCATTTCCGCAGAAGACGCAAGCCGGCTCGTATTTCTTTAAGATAAATTTTTCATTATCTACATATACTCCCCGGTGTGCATCTCTAAAGTCCTGCGCAGTCCGATAGGAATAACAGCCCTGCCTGGTTTTGCTGCCTGCAACGCTAGTTAACGGTTAATACGGTCTTGTCATAGCTGAAATCTTTGAATTCTTTGCTGATCGTGACTTTGGCTTTATTTTTAAGTTTCTGTAGAAATTCTTTATAATGTTCTTTCTGTGATTCTAATAATTCAAAGGTAACGGGTTTATCCTTAATCTCTAATCCGGCTTCTTTATAAAATGCTTCGCTCAGTTTAGAGTATAACACAATTTTAGTGGCATAAAATCTTTCGTAAACATTCCAATACTCATCTTCGGTTAAACCCAGGGAAACAATTAATTCTTTTAAAACCTCCGGAGCCTCTTCAGCCAGTTTGCGCTCTTTATTTATATATTCCGTCACTTCATCTTCCGTAGGCAATAGGCCCCTCTTCTCGGCTTCAGCAAATTGAATTTTTTCTTCAATCAAAACATTAAAGACGTAACCGTCACTTTTATCCGTTTCATGGGCAGCATGCATTTTTTTTAAGTATATAAATTCTTCTTCAGATAGAGTCACCATGTCCTCTATGGTAGCAGCTACAGTTAGATCCGAAGTTTTTTTCAATAAAGCAGCAGTTAGCTTTTTAAGTTCTTCTAAATTCTCTTTTACAACTTTACCGGCTTTATTTATAATATCTTTATTTGAAATTTTTGAATTGTTCTCGGCAATTGAAGGCTTTTGGCTGACACCAAAAGTGAGGGCAGTGGCCATAATAAATGAAACACATACAATCATCACAAAATTTTTGGATTTAATCATCATCTTACCTCCTTGCCTTTATTATATTTACTTGACCGCACCCGGGCAAACCCTAAATCCTTTTATCATTTTCATTTTCCCGGGAATTTTTTGTATAATTATTATTTACTTACCCTAGGGAGTTAAGGTTAGAGAACTGAATTGTGCCAATAAAGATGAAAAGACCAAGGAATAACCAGTGGCCTTTTTGAAAAAGAGCGGCTTTTAGTAAAATAAACAGCAAACACTTTGAGAAGTGCCTGCTGTTTAAAGGTTTTTAAAGCATTTATTTATGATCAACCTGCATTTGAAGCCATGGCATGTGCACATTCACTACATACAAGTTTACCCTTGAAGTTTTGAATGTTATCAGCATTTCCGCAGAAGACGCAAGCCGGCTCGTATTTCTTTAAGATAATTTTTTCATTATCTACATATATCTCCAGGGCGTCTTTTTCATCAATTCCTAAAGTCCTGCGCAGTTCGATAGGAATAACAACCCTGCCAAGCTCGTCCACTTTGCGAACAATACCAGTAGATTTCATCTTAATCCCCCTCTTTCTTACATATTTCGACATCCACTCAACTAGATGATACCAGCACTTCCAGTAAAAGTCAAGGTTTTTTCCTAATATTTTGAAAAAAAATAATAAAAATGGAATATTTTTCGAGTAATTATGACAAAATCGGCAAAACTTGACAATTATTTGATTGATTTAGTATACTATTTGATAAGTAACGATAAACAAAAAGTTATGAAGGATTGAGTAACCATTAAGTAATCAGGACCAGAGAATTGGGATCAGGTGGAAGCCCAAACTGACCAAAGATGGTGAAGATGGATCTGGAGCAGCTTTAGCCGGTTTACTTCCGTTAAAAAGTATTTCTTCCCGATAGTATTCGGAAAGATGCTGAGATTTCTGTCGCAAGACAGAGATGAAGCAGGGTGGTAACACAAGAGCTTCTTGTCCCTGTACCGGGGCGGGAAGCTTTTTTCGTGGGCGGGGCGTTCATGGATAATGGAGAGTTGAGAATGGAGAATGGAGAATAGTAAAAAAACGACAAAACCAGAGAACGGAGAACAAGCATTACCGGGAACTGAAAAACTACTATGAACGATAAACTATGCTCTATAAACTATCGTTATGAACTTCACTAATCACCAGTCACTAGTCACCAGTCACTAACTTAAGGAGGTTTTTTTGATGGCAGAGAAAAAAACATTTTACATTACCACACCAATTTATTACCCCAGTGCTAATTTACATATCGGGCATGCTTTAACAACAGTAATGGCGGATACAATGGCCCGCTATAAGAGATTAAAAAATTATGAAGTCTGGTTTTTGACAGGCTCCGATGAGCACGGGCAAAAAATTGAGCGGTCTGCTAAAAAAGAAGGTGTAGAGCCCAAGGAGTACGTCGACAATATTGTCGACGGCTTTAAAAAGCTGTGGGCAAGGTTGAATATTTCTTATGATGATTTTATCCGGACTACCGACGCAAGACACAAGGAAGTTGTCCAGGAAATTTTTAAGACGATTTATGCGAAAGGCGATATTTACAAATCTGAATATGAAGGCTGGTATTGCACGCCCTGTGAAACATTTTTTACTGAGCGGCAGCTGGTGGAAGGGAACTGTCCCGATTGCGGCCGGGGGGTAGAATTAATTAAAGAAGAAAGCTACTTTTTTAAAATGTCTAAGTATCAAGATCAATTACTGAAATATATAGAGGATAATCCTGATTTTATCCAGCCGGTATCCCGCAGGAATGAGATGATCAATTTTATTAAGCAGGGGCTGGAAGATTTGTGTGTATCAAGAACGACTTTTGACTGGGGTATACCTGTACCGATTAATGAAAAACATGTGATTTATGTCTGGTTTGATGCCTTAACCAATTATATTTCGGCTTTAGGCTATGGGACCAAGAATGCCGGGTTATATCAAAAATTCTGGCCTGCGGATATTCATTTAGTGGGCAAAGATATTGTGCGGTTCCATACCGTGATCTGGCCGGCAATTTTGATGGCTGCCGGGCTGCCTTTACCGAAAAAAGTATACGGACACGGCTGGTTATTGCTAGAAAGCGGCAAAATGTCTAAATCCAAAGGGAATGTGGTAGATCCCCATATCCTGATTGATAAATACGGTGTGGATGCTATCCGGTATTTCTTATTAAGGGAGATACCTGCGGGGTCCGACGGTTACTATTCCGAGGAGGCCTTGATTCAAAGATGCAATACCGATCTTGCTAATGATTTTGGTAATTTGGTAAGCCGGACAGTTGCTATGGTTGATAAATATTTTGCCGGTATCATTCCCCCGGGGGATACGAAAGGTGATTATGATGAGGATTTATTGAGTCTAGCCGCCAAAATGCCTGCGGAGGCCGAAGGCTATTTGGAGAGCATGGATTTTGCCAATTCTTTAGCAGCAGTCTGGAAGCTTATTAACCGGGCGAATAAGTATATTGATGAGACTATGCCCTGGGTTTTAGCCAAGGATGAGTCCCAAAAGGCCAGACTGGGTACAGTTCTTTATAACCTGCTGGAAAGCATCAGAATCGCTGCTACTCTTTTAATGCCGGCGATGCCTGACATCCCCGGTAAAGTCGGGGAACAAATCGGCTATGATTTTACAGGCAGCAAATGGGACGAGGCCAAGGTTTGGGGATTGCTCAAGCCGGGTAGCAGGGTTTCGAAAAAAGAAGCTGTTTTCCCCAGGATTGACCCGAAATCTTTGCTGGAAGAGGCAGTAAATCCTGCCCGGCAGGTTACCGTGACCGAACCCGTTAAAGAGGAAATATCCATAGAAGATTTTGCTAAGCTTGATTTGCGGGTTGTCGAGGTAATCAAGTGTGAAAAGGTTGCCAAGACAGATAAGCTTCTTAAGCTGGAAGTTAAACTGGGAGATGAAATAAGAACGGTTGTTTCCGGAATAGCTAAGTTTTATGAACCTCAGGATTTAATCGGCCGGAAAGTGGTCCTGGTTGCTAATCTCAAACCGGTCAAATTAAGAGGAATAATGTCCCAGGGTATGATCCTGGCAGCCTCTCAAGATGATGTTTTGGAAGTACTAACACTGAATAAAGAACTGTCTCCGGGCAGTAAAGTGAAATAAGGAGTAAACATATGTTATTTGATACCCATGCCCATCTGGAAGACAGCAAATTTGCCGGTGAAACGGCAGAAGTTATCTCCAGGGCGCAAAATGAAGGTGTTCAGCTCATTGTCAATGTCGGCTATAACCTCCGGCATGCCAGAGAAGCTGTCGTGCTGGCTGAAAAGTATGATTTTATTTATGCTGCCGTTGGTCTGCATCCCCATGATGCGAAAGACAGCAGTAAGTCTTTTTGGGAAGAAATTTATAGCCTGGCCCGTCATCCCAAGGTCGTGGCTCTGGGAGAAATGGGTTTGGATTATTATTGGGATAATTCACCCCGCCAGGTTCAGCGGGATGTCTTCCGGGAACAAATTGCCGCAGCCAGGGACCTGCGGCTCCCCATTATTATTCATGACCGGGATGCCCACCTTGATGTTTTAACGATTGTTAAAGAAGAGCGGGCTTCTGAAGTAGGGGGAGTTTTTCATGCTTTTTCCGGAAGCTGGGAAATGGCCCGGGAAGTATTGAACCTGGGATTCTATCTTTCCGTCGGCGGACCGGTTACCTTTAAAAATGCCCGCAAAATTTGTGAAGTGGCTGAAAAAGCACCTTTGGAATCTCTGTTAATCGAGACCGACTGTCCTTATCTGACGCCGCATCCTTATCGGGGAAAAAGAAACGAACCTGGTTATGTAAAGCTGGTGGCCCAAAAAATCGCTGAATTAAGAAAAATCAGCTATGACGAAGTGGCTCAGGCCACATTTAAAAACGGTCAAAGGCTCTTTGGTATAAAATAATCCTCTTTTGGCTTTCCCCTTTAACTGGTAATTTGCATAAAATATACTAGCACTGGTTATAAATATAGATGGTTTGGGGAAATAAAAGGGGAGAGTTAATGAAAAGGTTATTACTTTTTGTTTTGTTAACCTCGGCATTTATTTACACTGAGCCCGGGGACTGGATCTCTACCGAGGATAAAAGGGACATCAAGCTCCAGCACTATATCATTGAGGCTGACGGAACAGAAAAGGATTTATACACCTTTGAAAATGATATTAACAGGGTTCTTGAACAGGAGAACCTGATTTTAAACCACCAGGATTATGTGAATATTCGTTGCGATAACGATACTTATTACGTAAAAATAAACCGCTGTATGGAAAAGTTCATCACAGAAACCGCACAAATTCCTTATCAAGAAGAAATACAATACAGCTTAAGACTTGGTGAAGACTTTTCTAAGACGATCCAAAACGGTCAAGACGGTTTAAAGGAAGTTAAGTACAGAGTTACCCTGCAAAACGGGCAGGAATTGCGGAGAGAATCAATTTCAGAAGTAATCATTAAAGAGCCCCAACCACAAATAATTTTGAAAGGGCAGCGGGCCCAAGCGGTTATTGCTTCCGGCCGGCCAACCCATTTTAGGGAAGTTAAAATTATGGAAGCATCAGCTTACACCCATACGGGTAATCGGACTGCTACAGGAGTATACCCTGAAATAGGAACGATTGCCGTAGACCCTGAAGTAATCCCTTTAGGCACAAAGCTCTGGATTGAAGGTTATGGTTTCGGAGTAGCTCAAGACACCGGCGGATACATTAACGGTAACCGGATTGACTTATTCATGGAAACGAAACGGGAATGTTTTTACTGGGGCAGGCGGCATGTAAGGGTGCTTATTCTGGAATAAAACTGCCAAGAGCACCGGGTATTTTCAATACTTGGTGCTCTCAAAGGTAGAGGTAAACTAAGGGGTAGTATTACAGGTCAGGTAGAGGTAAAGTAGCTGCAGTGTAAAACTGTTCCTTGTACGATAAACGATAAACTTTACTAGTCACTAGTCACTAGTCACTAGTCACCAGTCACCAGTCACCAGTCACTAACCACTAACCAACTGAGAACCGGCATCTGAGAACTGAGAACGATATTCTATTTCGAGCTGGTTACTTCTTTTTTGAGCTTTTCGATCGCTTTTTTTTCAATTCGTGAGATATATGACCTGGAAATGCCTAATATTTTTGCCACTTCTTTTTGGGTTTTTCTTATTCCGTTAATCAGCCCGAATCTAGTTGCAATAACAATTTTTTCCGTTTTATTTAATACCTTGGTATTTTTCAGTAAAATTTCATAATCTATGGCGTTTTCCACCTCGTTGGCGACGATATCTTTTTCCGTTCCCAATATATCACCGTAAGTTATTTCATTTCCTTCTTTATCTGTACCGATAGGTTCAGAGAGGGATACATCCCCTTTAGTTTTTTTAATGGCCCGCAAATGCATGAGGATTTCATTATCAATACATTTGGCGGCATAAGTAGATAATTTAACTCCTTTGTCAGGTTTAAAAGTGTCAATGCCTTTAATTAACCCAAAAATGCCGATGGAAATCAGGTCTTCTTTGTCCTCGTTTGTTGATTCATATTTTTTGGTTACATATGCTACCAAGCGCAAGTTGTGGGCGATTAAAATATTTCTTGCTTCATGATTGCCTTGCAGTAATTCTTCCAGATATTTTTGTTCGGCTTCTTCAGATAGGGGTTGGGGGAAAGAATCGTTGGTCAGATAAGATATGAGGAGTAGCAGGGTTCGTATGAAGGAGGTTGCTAGATTTCCTATCAACTCAAATGACATGAACATACCACCTCCAGATAGTAAAAATAAGTCACCTTATATACTATGATTGAAAGTGGTATTTGTGCCTGTCTATCTTATTTTATTATAACCGGGGTTTTAGGAACCCTCTGGAGGTATTTATCTCAGCCATTCAGGAAGGTCTTCGGCTTTGCGTCCGTTATAGCGACATCTTAAGTAGCGGCAGTCGTCACATTTTCCTTTATTGGCGGGAATAGGAGGTTCTCCCTTGATTTCATTTTCGATAAAACTTACCGTCTTTTCAATTTCTTCTTCACTGCCTTCCACGGCTAATACTACAGACCCTTCGTTGCCCCCGACACCCCCGGAAGCAATATGGGTAGCTTTAACTCCGAATAAAATTTTTAAAGCTTCTATTTCCGTGATTACCTGGGAATTCGTAATGCAGAACATTCCAAAATCTGCTCCCAGTGACTGGTCTATTCTCCTTGCCCCCACTACTTTGGCTGCTTCCTTAACGGAGGGAACCAGCTTTTCCAGGCTTACGGGAGTAATATACTTAAGCCCGGTAGAGGTAACTGTCCCGATTATTTTCGGAATAGTACCTCCGTCGAAACCTGCAGTTATAACCCCGACGTTACCTTCTAAATCTACTGCATTAGCTCCTTTAATCACCACCGTATCCAAATGGAAATCGTTGAGGGCGTCAGTAATGGTCTTCTCCACAGGTTGACCTTTATAAAGAACTGCCGGGAAAGGTTTGCGGGAATCGGGATGGGTGATACACAATACCCCGTTAGTACTTATTCCTACGGTACCCCGTTGAGGTTCAATGTCTTTTGTCTCTAAGATTTCCTGGGCAACGATGCCGTTTGTCGTTCCTCCTGCTAAGATAATGTAGGCATTTTCCTTAGCTTTTTTTACCTCGTCCATAGCGGCGACGGCTTTAGCCAGTAGGCGTCTGGATTCGGCAGATTTTAGCGTAAATACAGCTTTCAAAATAAATCTCCTCCCTTTCGTATACTGAAGATTATGCCTTTTTCTAAAATATTCAACCTAGTAATTCTTTCACTTGCCATATAAATCCTTTCTAGTTAAAATGAATAATTCCTGTTTTATTTTATATTTTTCATCAGGACTCCGGTGGGAAGTGCCGGAACCGGCTTCAGGTAATCATACTTTTTAATCAGGTAAGGAAGAATAAAAGTAATTGAATTTATTGAAAATTAATAGTATGGTAATATAAAAATTACATAATTAAACTATAATTTTTATGAGAAGAAAGGAAAGAACATGAAAATAAAAGAAGTTGTTGTTGTGGAAGGCAAGGATGACGTTAGTGCGGTAAAAAAGGCGGTAGATGCTGAAGTTATTACCACAAGCGGAATGGGAATTACCGAAGAAATACTGGAACAAATCGAAAATGCTGCCAAGCGCTGCGGAGTAGTTATCCTGACCGACCCCGATTTTCCGGGAAATAAGATTAGAACCATAATCAGTCAAAGAATAAAAAACTGTAAACAGGCCTATTTAAATCAAAGACAGGCCAGGTGTACAAATACAGGGAAAATCGGAGTTGAATATGCCCGCCCTCAGGCGATCAGAGAGGCTTTGTTGCAGGCAAAAGTAGAAAGAAGCGAATTTATAAATAGTTATACGATTAAAGATTTATACGACTGGGGCTTAACAGGTTCTTCCTTTGGAGGAAAGCGCCGGGTTTTATTAGGAGATAAATTAAGAATTGGTAATACGAATGCCAAACAGTTTTTAAGGAGATTGAATTCTTTTCATATACCCAGAGAAGAAATAGAGGCGGCTTTATTACAAATGGAAGGATTGGATAGCGAATGAGTTTAAAGGAAGTACTGGCCAGGCATAATTTCAAATTTAAAAAGAAGTTTGGGCAAAATTTTATTACTGATCCGGGAGTTTTAAATAAAATAGTCAGTACTGCCGATTTACAACCCGGAGATATTGTGATTGAAATAGGGCCGGGTGCGGGAACCCTCACTAAAGCCTTAGCCGGGGAAGCAGCAAAGGTAATTGCCGTTGAAATTGATAAAGAACTGATCCCTATTCTAAATGAGAATCTTAACGGGCTGAATAATGTTCAAGTTGTTGAGGGGGATGCTTTAAAAATTAATCTTGATGAACTGGTGGAGCAAGAACTCGGAGAAAAGAAACCCTTTAAAATAGTGGCTAATCTCCCTTATTATATAACTACCCCGCTGGTCATGCATTTTTTAGAAAGCGGGTTTAACATAAATAAGATCGTAATAATGGTCCAGAAAGAAGTTGCGGAGAGGTTCACGGCTCAACCGGGGACAAAAGATTATGGCGCCATAACTGTTAGTTTAAACTTATATACCCGGCCCAAGGTAGCTTTCTATGTTTCGCGGAATGTTTTTACTCCCCGGCCCGATGTGGATTCGGCCGTAATCGAACTGGAGATTGGCAGGGAACCAACTTACCAAGTTAATAATATGAATATACTAAGAAAATTAATTCGGGCAGCATTTAATCAAAGACGGAAAACCCTGGCCAATGCGTTAAAGGTTTTAAATGTAGATAAAGCACAAATTTCCGAGGTCTTGCAGGAAACGAATATTGATCCGCGGCGGCGGGGGGAAACCTTAACTCTGGAAGAATATATTAATATTGCCAATGCTTTATCCTCGAAAATGGAGACTTGCTAAAATTATGGGCAAATTTTATAGTTGTGATGTTTTTATATCCGATGATTGATTTTGATCATTATTCCTAATGACTTAAGAGAAAGGGGTATAATCATGCATTTTTCTAGTCCGACCCTGGGGAAAATATCCATAGAAAGGGTTTTTGAGGATATAAACAAATTTGTCAATGCAGAACCCCGCAGCAAATATAAGATCATTGTGGGAACAGATTCCATGACGAAAACGGAGACGGTCTTTGTTTCCGCAATCGTAATCCACCGGTTAGGGAGAGGTGCCAGGTACTATTATCGCAAAGAATCCCGCAGACATATCAAAAGCCTTAGACAGAGAATATTTTATGAAACAGCTTTAAGCTTAGCAATAACTACCCATCTAAAAGAATTTCTCGCTACCAGCAGTTTACTGGAAAAGGTAGATCTAGAGGTTCATGTTGATATAGGCAACAATGGAGAAACACGAAAATTAATCAGAGAAATTGTTGGAATGGTAACCGGTTCCGGCTTAGTAGCGAAAATCAAACCTGATTCCTTTGGCGCCTCAAAAGTAGCGGACAGATATACAAAATAGAGCAGGCCTGGCTCCGCCGGCGATTTCTAATTGAAATTCAAACGGGTACCGTAGTTAAAATCCCATAGATCATGCCGAAAACTGGCGGCAGATTTGATAATCATTCTCAAAAAAACTCGCTGAATGGACTTAGGTCCTGTGAAATCTTACCCTTTTCATGATAATCTTTCATGCCCTTCCTTTATTTGTAGGCTGAAATTATCCATACTCCCCTTTATAATAAAGTTGTTGCATTCGAGCCGAAAAAAAAGGAGGGAATTTAATGGGTTTTAAAAAGATAATCGCCGGTGCGATCTTGGCATTTATGCTGGTACCGATTTTAGCTTTACCGATATTAGCATTCGATTATACAGTTGAAACTGGTGATACTCTTTTCAAAATAGGACAAAAAACAGGCATGTCCTATCAAGCAATTATGCAGGAAAATGGTTTAGAGAACTCAACAATATATCCTGGTATGAATTTAAGTATATCCGCCAATTCCGGTACAGGAGATTCCTATACTGTAAAGGCAGGAGATACTTTATTCTTAATAGCTCAGAATTTTGGCACAACAGTTGAGGCACTTAAGCGAGAAAACGGCCTCCAAACAGACAGCATTAAAACAGGCCAGAAACTGAGAATTCCGGCAGCTGCGGCAACTCCATCCCGCAGTTACGGCAGCCGGAATTTTTCCCAGCAGGACTTAGATCTAATGGCTAAGGCCGTCTATGGTGAAGCCAGAGGAGAAAACTATGCCGGGAAGGTAGCAATTGCAGCGGTAATTATTAATCGTCTGGAAAGTTCGGAATTTCCCAATACAGTTGAAGGTGTTATTTTTGAGCCGTGGGCTTTTACTGCAGTACACGACGGGCAGTTTTATCTGAATCCCGACACAACTGCATATAGAGCCGTGAGGGATGCTGTTAACGGCAGTGACCCTACAGGAGATGCTTTATATTATTGGAATCCTGTTACGGCCACGAATAAGTGGGTCTGGAGCAGGCCTATTATTAAATCCATCGGTAAACACGTTTTTGCAAGATAAGACTGGAATATAGCAAGCAGCAAGCTGCTTGCTTTAAAAGCCCTGGGACTGGAAGCGTATTAAATACGCTCAGGATCTCAGGGCTTTTTTTCAGTTCTCTGTGTTCTGCAATCTGGGCCCTGGCGTATATTTCGGCTAAGCATCTCTCCGCTAATGGTCCGGCCGGTGCAAAGAGCATACAGATCCCCGGGTCTGCCTCTAATTTACCTGTACAGATTACAGAGTACAATTTCTCCGGCGTTTATGTTTATTTAATTTCCAGTGCTTTTAGATACTCTTCTAAGAGCTCAAATTTCCGGTAGGGATGATAACCTAGGTACCGGATGCCGCCCTCTTCCCTGTTAAGGGGTTTCCCTTCTAGATAGCTGATTGCCTCCAGACAATCACCGATTATCGTTTCGGCGATTAAAGCGCTGTGGTTATCATCCCGTAACGGAGATAAAAGCAAATCATGGGGGATAGAGGCAGCAACTTGAATTTTTAACAAGTTGGCTGCAGCCATAGCCAGGCTTAAGGGTGGTATGGCCAGTGCTTTCCAGGGGACATATTCCAGCAGTCTTCTGGAAATTGCATGGGGGCCATGGGACGGGTTGGCCAGGCCTAAGGAACTGAATAGCCCTAAGCTGCGGTTGAGCCTTTCCCGGTAGCGCAGTACCGTATTGGCTGTGGACGACCTAAGGGTAATGTAAGGATAGCAATTCGTTAAAGCCACATCTGTTTGTTCATAATTAACTGAGTGGATGAGTTTTCTGAGATGGGGGGCTATTTTCCCCTGCATATCGCCATCCAGAAATAAAAAAGTACCGGCTCCCGATTTATAAGCATAAGCTGCTCCTACAGCCCGGGGGATATCTATCCCCAGGGGCTTGGAAAACTCAATTATTTTTATTTTCTCCAGGAGCGGGTGGCTTAATATTAATTCTTTGGAGGCATCTTCACAGCCATTAAGCACGGGAATAATGAGATCAACATTTAATTCCTTACAGTTATCCAGTGTTTTAATAATGCTTGCTGCTTCGTTTTTAACGGGTATTATCACAGAATTCAAGAAAATCCTCCTTTTTCTCTTTAATCTTGGTCATACCAAAAAACTAGTCCGCATAGCTCATTTTGCCAATGAAAAAAGGACGAAAGGCGTATTTAGCGGCGGTGATTTTAAAAGTAAAAGCCTACTTAAAAGAGGAGTATGTTTCCCCACATTGTCAGGAATAGAAAGTGCGCGCCTTTCTTGTATTTTATGAAGTACTACCCTGGATTTGTGAGTGTCTGAACACAATCTGACCGATAAAAACATAGGATATTGAAGAGGAAGTTAGTTAGGAGGATAAATATGAATAATATCAAAGCAGGCGACCTCGTAACCCGCAAATCTTATGGTGAGGATATACTTTTTAAAGTAGAAGAAGTTTTCAATAATCAAGGAAAAGAAGTTGCATTATTAAAAGGAGTGGATTTAAGACTGTATGCGGATGCTCCTGTTAATGATTTAGAAAGAAAAACTCCATCGGAAATCAGTTCTTTTCGCCATACTTTTATTAAACAAAACAGTGAAACCATGAAACGGATATTTCAAAGAAGATTAAAGGATAGGGAAAATTATTTATCCCGTGGACCGGAAAAAAAGCAGGCGGCAGTGGAACACTTTGAAATTCCGGGAAGTGTTCTGCATTTAGATGGTGATAAAGAATACTTAGATTTATGTATGACGACATACTCCCAGTTGAGCATAAAAGCATATGGTTTTTCCGTGCCGGAACATAAACAGCCCCAAGAGGTCACCAAGTATTTGATCCAATATAAACCTGATATTTTAGTAATGACCGGTCATGACGGTTTGATAAAAGGGAAAAAAAATTTTAGTGATATCAATAATTACCGTAATTCAAAATATTTTGTGCAGGCAGTACAAAAAGCCAGGGAATATGAACCGGGCCGGGATGATTTGGTTATTTTTGCCGGTGCCTGTCAGTCTCATTATGAGGGATTAATTGATGCCGGGGCTAACTTTGCTTCATCTCCCCAGAGAGTACTTATTCATGCTTTTGACCCGGTATTTATTGTAGAAAAAGTTGCCTATAGTTCCATCAATGAAGTAGTGGCTTTAAAAGATGTAATAAACAATACCATTACCGGCCTGGAAGGAGTCGGGGGTATTGAGACCCGGGGAAGATTCCGGATGGGATATCCTAAATCGCCATATTAAGTCAAAAAAATACAAAAATAATTTATTGACAATAACCAAACATCTCCTGTATAATGATTTATTGAATTTGACAAATTAACCCCGGGGTAGTATAATATAAAGTGTCTATTAGGTGAAAGAAGGTGATCACTTGTCTGCACGCAAGGTTTTATCTGAAATAAAGCAGGATCTGGAACCTTATGTTGGCACTTGTATAAAGGTTAAAGCTAACCGGGGCAGGAAGAAAGTGGTAGAAAGAACCGGTGTTTTGGAAAGTACCTACCCCAATTTATTTGTGGTGAGGATAAATGAAAAATCGGTTGAACGCCGAGTTTCTTTCAGTTATGCGGATATTTTGACTGAAACTGTAGTTGTTACCGTAAATAAAGATGGTCAGGACATGAATTTTATTCAGCGGGCATAAATCTTGGCGACATTTCTAAGAAATGTCGTTTTTCTTTTCCTTTTTATACCTTGCGATAATTTACCATGGGCCTCTAATCGTATTCTAAAACAAAGAACGGTACGTATTTTTGCTTTAAATAAGCCCTAGGTCCCATCAAAGACTGAGGGCTTATTTGTCTTTTGCAGATAACCCGTATTAAAATTGTAATATATATACATATTAAGCATAAATAAGGAGGAAAGAAGAAGTGAACTGGAAAAAGTACCTACCTTTATTTTTAATATTAACTGTAGTAATCACTGTTATGCTTGGTTTTCTTCCTGCAGTTGCGGCAGATAACCAGGGTAATCAGTCTGCACTGGAGATTGAGATGCTGGAATATGTCAATCAAGCCCGGCAGGCAGAGGGGCTTGCTCCTCTAAAGATGGCTCCCCGGTTGGTGGAGCTGGCCAGATTAAAGTCCCAGGATATGATTGATCATAATTATTTCTCCCATACATCCCCAACTTATGGGAGTCCCTTCGATATGATGGGCGGGTTTGGCATTACATATCGCACTGCCGGGGAAAATCTGGCAGGTCATTATTCCGTTCCCGGTGCCCACGAAGCCTTAATGAATTCCTCCGGACATAGAGCGAATATCCTCAATCCTAGTTTTACTCATGTTGGCATAGGGATTGTTAAAGGCGGACCCTATGGGATGATGTTTACACAGTTATTTGCAGGACAGCCGCAATTCAGCGGACAGGCAGATACGGCCGGCCCTGATAATGGTTCGGATACGGATACTCCCGTTAAGGAGGACACTACCGATTGGACAGCATATTTAGCGGAATTAATTAATACGGAGCGGCAGGAAGCAGGCCTCAGCAAGTTAATTTTAGATGAAAATCTGATTAATGCCGCTCAGATAAAGGCTGAAGAAATGGTTGTGAAAAATTATCTGGACCATCGTTCGCCTACCTATGGAAATATTGACGAGATGCTTAGAAAATTAGCTATTCCTTTTCGTGAAGTAAAAGAAAACATTGTGGGATCTCCTGATATAAAATTAGGTCATGAAGCCTTAATGGACTCTAAGAGACATCAAGAAATAATTTTAGACCCCGGTTATACTAAACTAGGCCTTGGTGTTCAAGGGGGTGGCAGATATGGGTATAATATTGTGGAAGTTTTTGTTAAAGAGCAAGCTGGTGCGGGAGAAACGGAGGAAGCTGAGCCTGCCCCCCGGCCGGAGCAGCCAAAACCTTCACCGCAGCCGGAACCTTCACCGCAGCCTACTCCCGGGAGTGATTACGGCGAAGTCCGGCTAGCAAAGCAATTGCTGAATTTAATTAATAAAGAAAGGGTAAATAATGGTTTACAACAGCTTACGGTCAATGAAAATTTAGCTGAAATCGCCCGTTTAAAGGCCCGGGATATGGTTGATCATAATTATTTAAATTATAGTTCCCCAACCTATGGCAGGACTTCCGAAATGCTCTCGGCCGCAGGAGTAGAATACTCCCTTTTGACGGAAAGTATCGTGGCGGCTTCAAGGGTAGAGACTGCTCATGACGCATTGATGAGCAGTGCTAAGCATAAAGATAATATCTTAAATCCTGGTGTTCAGGAAATCGGTTTGGGAATTGTTAAAAGTCCCAGATATGGTTATATAATGGTAGAAGTTTTCTTAGGCAGAGACGAGGCGGATCCCGTATCCCGGCCGGACCCGGAGCCGTCTCCGGACCTGGACCCGGACAAGGATTCGGAACTGACGAAACAAGAGCAGATGGAATATCAAATGCTGGATTTAATAAATAAAGAGCGGCGGGAAGCAGGAGTTGCCCCTCTAAAAATGGATCGTGATTTAGTTAAGATTGCCAGGCTTAAATCCCAGGATATGATTGCTAAAAATTATTTTTCTCATACATCTCCGACCTATGGAAGCCCTTTTGAAATGATGGATAAATTTGGGATAGATTACCGCTCGGCAGGAGAAAATCTAGCCGGTCATTATAGTGTTACCGGCGCCCATGAGGCCTTAATGGATTCACCCGGTCACCGTCGCAATATTTTAGATCCTAATTTTACCCACATTGGGATAGGTATTGGTGAAGGTGGCCCCTATAAAATTATGTTTACGCAGATGTTTGTGGGTTATTAAATTAGGATAGCAACAAGAAAGACTTATTGCATATAATGCAGTAAGTCTTTTTGTATTTTACCCGGGGAATCTTCTTACGAAACGTGCAAAACTTTAAAAGATTTTAAGTTTTAGTTCACAATTATGAGGTTGGAACATAACATATATTAGCCTAATTAAAATTGTTACAAATTTCTAGTCACATTTTAATGGTCATCTCATATATTAAAGTGAGATAGCCTATGAAAATTTGAAAGGAGGAAATATATTTTATGCCTATTACTCAAAACAAAAAGTTAATCAAAGTACAGCATGTAATAGGAGAAGGTACCGCTCAGGTTGATGTTGTACGTAATGTGCAGATTACCAGGCCTTTTATTGACCCGGAAACAGGCGAAATTGAAAATGTTCCAGTTGTGATAAGAAAAATTGCTGATGTTGATTCGGAAATAGTTGAACTTGATTATGAGATACTACACAATAAGGTTATTATTAAGGGTGCTCTTCACAAACAAATCTACTATATAGAAGCACCGGCGGAAGATCAAATAGACGATAGAATAGAGCCGGACCCCTACACTGTAAAGGAATATACAATAATGAGAGAAGAATTTACGGATTTTGTTCATATTCAAGGGGCAAAACCGGATATGGACGCTTTGATTGATGCCCAGCTTTTGTATGTAGACACCAATGCCCAAGGGGATTTCCCCACAGATACCATTCATCAGGCAGCAGTAATAAGTGTGACCGTAAAAGTAATTGCCATTCTGCAGCTTGATGTGGTTACAGATGTTACCGGTCCTGGAATAACGGTAGAAAAAGAGTTATTTAATGTTGAAAGTGTAGTGGGGGAAAAAGAAAGGCAGACTACGGTAACTGCTGAACATGAATTACGGGATGACGCCAGAAAGATTAAAGAAATGGATGCCGTATGCCGCGATCTTGATTATGAAATTGTCCAGGGGAAGGTAATTGTAAGGGGTACCTTGCACAAACAAATTTATTATGTTGATGAAGTCGATGATACGGTTCAAGAGCAAACCTTTAACAGTGAGTTTTCGGTAGTAATTGATATTCCCGGTGCCGAGCCGGAAATGGATGCTTATATAAAATGCCGGGTAGAATATTGCGAAGCGAATCTAATTCAATCAGGAGCAGAAGGTGTTAGTGATAGAGTAAAAGCAAACTGCATACTCCAGGTATTTGTTAAAGTAACGGAACTGATTGAGCTGAATATTGTTACCAATGTTAAAGGTGCTGCCGTAGACAGAAGGAGAATCAGAGTAGAGGATATCATCGGGAAAGAATGCCATCAGGAAAACGTGAACCAGTCCATTGACGTAACAGCGCCGGAGGATGTGCCCGATGACCTGCGGGTGAAGAAAGCAAAAGAATTAACGGCCAAGGTTCGTAACGTCACTTATGAAAAAATCAAAAATAAAGTCATTGTTAAGGGTGTCATCCATGTGCAGGCATATTATGTGGATTGTGGTCCTGAGCAAGAACTGAGAGAAACAAGTGCGGATATTCCATTTACTACTTTTGTTCATTTTGAAGGCGTAACGGAAGACACGATGGTTGATGTTACTGAAAAAGTAGAATACACCGATGTTAAGCTTGAGGGAGAGTCCTGCGTGACAACAAGGGTCAGGGCTATCGCAATCTTAGAGATCTGCGTACGGGCTTATGAATTGAGAGATTTTGTGGTTGTTGTGGATGTCAAGGATACCGGACCGGTAATTCCGCCGGTTGAAGATGAGTGCCCGCCTGAGGGGTATTATACGCATACCGTTAGGGCAGGGGATACATTATCCAAAATAGCTATGGCTTATCAGGATAAGGTTCCCGGCTTGACCTGGCAGGATATTGCCAGAATCAATCCCGGTATCAATCCCAATAGGTTAAGAATAGGTCAGGTTATCAAGATTCCTTGTGTTGTCGGAAAAGGCTAATATAATAATAACCGGAACTAAGAGGCTGCTGTTCGCTAAAGAACAGCAGTTTATTTTTTTATTATTAATGGTAACTTACGGAATTTGACAAAGGCTCTTAGGTCAAACTTGCAGTTCTGACGTGCTTCTGGGATAGTTTTTGCGTCTGACAATTAGCTTTCAGGCTAGAGTCCGAAATACTTATGGGCTATTCTTGTGGGTGTGACACAACATTGCCTGGAAAAATGAATGTCATTTCGAAAATGTTCATCCATAAATATGATCAGACCCAGGATATTCCCCCAATTGTCGGACACAATATTTTAACCAGAGAGTAATTGCCGGACGTAAAACTATAACCGGTAAGTATGGCAGAGGCAAGATGCTTACCCCAAAGCACATCTTCCTGAAAAATAACGATTAAGCAAATATTTAGTAAAATATTATGAATAAAGGATAATCTTCCTGGCAATACTAAAACTAAGATCAGCCGGGAGGTAAAGGTAATGAGGAAAAAATTTTTTTTAACAATTGTCTTGTTAATCGGGATTCTAGTAAACGGGACAACAGGCCCTGCAGGGGAAGAGCCCGGCCAGAATAACAACGGCTTAATCAGGCTTCATGTGATAGCAAACAGCGATAGCGATGCTGACCAGGCATTAAAGTATAAAATTAAAGATGTCGTTGTCAAGGAAGTAAGGGATGAGTTTGCCCGCTCACAAAGCATAGAAGAAAGCCGGCAAATATTATTGACAAGCCTTCCCCGCATGGAGAAAGCAGCCAGGGAAACCCTTGTCAGGCTGGGGAGCAAGTATGATGTAAGAACTCAGTACGGAAGATTTGACTTCCCGACAAAATATTATGGAAATTTTAGTTTGCCGGCCGGGGAGTATGAAGCAGTTAGAGTAGTAATCGGTGCAGGACAGGGCGCTAATTGGTGGTGTGTATTGTTTCCGCCTTTATGCTTTGTAGAAACTACTGAAGAAGATACTTTAAAGGAATCAAAAGTAAAAAATGGTTATCCGGTAAATACACCGGATAAGTTTAAACAGGGTAATTTTAGGGTAAGTTTTAAATTAGTAAAATGGTTAAGGCAGTCTTTTCCTGTTTTAGCTAAAATTTTAAATTAGCAGTTAATTCCCTCATTTCTATATTAATGGCCGTAAGGCCATTTTTTTCTTAAGGCTCATTACCTATTTTCTGTAAAAATGACGATATATTGATTTGCCGGCCCGGTAATACTACCATTAATAAGTAATTCATGGTAAAATATTTCTGCTTATGTAATAAATATGTCTGAAAAATAAGTTTTCCTTTTTGGCTATGGCTTAGGTAGTTGAGATAAGCTATGGATTAAGCTTTGCTTAAATATCTGGGGAGGTTAATAAATGCAGAAAAGTATTCTTATTGCTGTTAAAAATAAGCAGCAAAGTAGTCAATTGAAAAAAATCCTTTCCTCCCATGGTTATCAAACTATTTCTGAAGTTGATGATGCGTATTCTGCTTTAAGGTCATTGCAAAGTAAAAAAGTTGATATCAGTTTAATCGATTATGAGCTTCAGGGTCTTAACGGTCTGCAATTAGCCCAGATCATAGCCGATGAGAATCTGGGGCCGGTAGTGCTTCTCAGTCAGCACCATGTGGATACGGGTAATAATCCTCCCCCTTCTCTTTTCGGGGTGTTATTAAAGCCGATAACGGAATATCAATTAGTAAATACGATCAATCTGGCCCTGATCCAATACAGAAATCAAAGAAAATTGGAAAAAGAGGTAGCGGAGTTAAAGGATACACTGGAAAGCAGGAAAATAATTGAGAAAGCTAAGGGAATTTTAATGCGGAAGCACGGTCTCAGCGAGGATGTTGCTTACAATAAGCTGCGTACAAGCAGTATGGAAAAGCGTATACCTATGAAGAAAGTAGCGGAAGCTATAATATTGATGGATGAATTTTGAGCGCTGTAAATAAGTCTTGCGTATCTTTAAGACGACTTCTATAATATAGACATAAGGGGAAAGATGTTTAGCTTAAAGGGCAACGGCGCTCAAACCGGCTTTTACCAAGGCGGGCTTTTGAGTGTTTAATTTTTTTAAGGAGGAATTTTTATGTCTTCTAAGTTTACTTCAAAGGATGTTCTCAAATTGGCTAAGGAATATGATGTCCGCTTTATCCGGCTGCAATTTACAGATATGTTTGGTGTTTTAAAAAATGTTGCCATTACTGAAAAGCAGTTGGAAAAGGCTTTGAACGGGGAGTTGATGTTTGATGGTTCTTCTATTGAAGGCTATGTCCGCATAGAAGAGTCGGATATGTACTTAAGGCCGGACCCTAATACTTTCGTTGTATTCCCCTGGCTCCCTCAGGAAGGCGCAGAAGCAAGGCTAATTTGTGATATTTATAATCCTGACGGTACCCCCTTTGAAGGTGATCCTAGATATGTACTAAAACGGGCAACTAAGCGTGCTCAGGATATGGGTTATAAAATGAATGCAGGATCTGAGTGCGAATTTTTTCTTTTTCATACCGATAATGAGGGTGTGCCGACTACAATTACCCAGGATAAGGCCGGATATTTTGATTTAACGCCTGTGGATCTCGGGGAAAACGCCCGCCGGGATATGGTATTGAATTTAGAGCATATGGGGTTTGAAGTTGAAGCTTCCCATCATGAAGTTGCTCCCGGGCAGCATGAAATAGGATTTAAATATGATGAAGCGGTAGCGACGGCAGATGCCATTATGACTTTTAAGTATGTTGTCAGGACAATAGCCCAAAGACACGGTCTCCATGCTACCTTTATGCCTAAGCCGGTATTTGGCATAGCCGGTTCAGGAATGCATAGCAATATATCTTTATCTGATATGAAAGGCAATAATATGTTTTATGATCCCCAAGGTGTGGAGCAGCTCTCAGAGATCGCTTACTACTTTATGGGTGGAGTTATGAAACATATCAAGGCCATTGCCTCTATCACAAATCCCATTGTTAATTCTTATAAAAGATTGGTTCCCGGTTATGAAGCTCCTGTTTATATAGCATGGTCCACCAGAAACCGCAGCCCCTTAATCCGGGTTCCGGCTAAAAGAGGTCCTTCAACCAGGATAGAACTGCGTAATCCGGATCCGTCCTGTAATCCCTATTTTGCTTTTGCGGCAGTTTTACAAGCAGGTTTAGATGGCATTGAGCATAAAATTGCTCCCCCCTCTCCGACTAACGCTAACATTTATGAAATGACAGAAGAGGAAAGAATTGAACAGGGAATCGAAAGCTTACCCCATAATTTAATCACAGCAATGGAAGAATTAAATAAGGATGAAGTAATTAAAAAGGCGCTGGGCGGGCATGTTTATCACAGGTATATCGAAGCTAAGAAAATAGAGTGGGATCAATACCGCAGTAAAGTTCATCAATGGGAATTAGATCAGTATTTAACAAGGTTTTAAAAGGCGACTCAGTAAGTGGAAACAGGGCAGGAAATATCAATTTAAGGGCCGGTTTATGCGGTCTTTTTATTGTGATTGGCATAGCCTGCTCCGGATTAGCGGCTGAAGACAGTTAAAAACTTAAACCTTCTTAAAAATTTCTGCACCATCCTTGTAAATAAAACATAGTATTTATAAAAAAGGTCAGAAGGGGAATTATATGTTGAAAAGGCAGCAATCACCGCCGTGTGCCAGCGGAGTTTACTGGGAAGTGGCAGAGGGCGATACATTATATAAAATTGCGCAAGCAGCACAAGTTGGTTTGCAAGAACTGCTGGAAGCTAATCCTGATATTGAACCGGATAATCTTACAATAGGACAGTCAATTTGCATACCGCCCGGCGGTAATGTGCCCGGTCCTAATCAAGTACCTAATTGTCCCGGAGGTCTATACTGGGAGATTGCCCCCGGGGACACGCTGTTTAAAATTTCTCAGGAAGCAAATGTTACAATCGCCCAGCTCCTAGCAGTAAATCCCGGAATCAATCCTGATAATTTACAGGTGGGGCAAATAATTTGTCTTCCCGGCTAAAGAAGTGAGAAGGGAAGATAGAGAATTATAAAACATAAGCTATCATTATGAACGATAAACGATCATACTATGAACGAGTATGATACCTCCTCTTAGCGGGCATTAAATTGCAGCTATTAGGAGTTTTTCTGTTTTGAGGGCGGAAATTTTAGACAAAATAACTGCAGCGGTGCTAAAATATCTTAGCCTGATCGGGGAAAAATAAAGTAAATATCGTTAGAAGGATTTTAAGTTGCCGTAGGGAAAATTTAATATATAACACTAGTCACTAATCACTAGTTACTAGTTACTTAAGTGAGGTGAAATTTATGTGGAAAGGCCGCAAAATTATTATGCGCCATCCCCAGGAGCAAGATGCCGCTATCCTGCAAAAATGGTATATGGATAAGGAGTTCCGGCAGCTTTATGATGCTTACTCCAGCATATCTTTAGATAGTATTGTTCAGGAAATTCATGAAGGCAGTTCATTGGATGACCCCAAAGCGAAAAAGGTAAATTTTATTGTCTTACGTAAAAACGATCATCTCCCCATCGGAGTGGCCAGCATCAGAAAGATTAACCGGCAAAGCGGTAACGGGGAAATCGTTTTAGGTATCGGTGAAAAAGATAAACGTCTGGCGGGATATGGAATTGATTTAATGATTGTTCTTTTAGATATCGTGTTCTACCAGCTAGGTTTTGAAAAGTGTTATCTCCAGGTCCATGATAATAATGATTTGGGCTTGAATTCTGCTTTGAATTTTGGTTTTAAAGCGGAAGGGCGGCTGCGGAAACACTCCCTGCTGGAAGGCCAATATATCGATCTCTGGGTTCTGGGAATTTTAAAAGAAGAGTACGAGGACCTGCCGATAGTGCCTAAATGGAAAGCACGGCAGAAGTAAGGAAAAGGTAGTCTTTTAGGTAACTTTCCAGGTCAGACAGAGATATTTTATAAGGGAGAATTGAAGATGCAGAATTGAAAATGCAGAATGGAAAATGCCATTTCACTTTAATTAGCTGAAAATGAAATTTAAATGATAAACTGATTTGGGAGACATTCCTTCAAGCAAAGGGTTTGGAGGGATGTCTCCTTTTCGTATTTTTTATTCCAAAAACAGCGATGAATGCTTAAAAAGGGCAAAGATTTTTCTGAATATTTTTACAATACACGCATAATACAAAATTCTCTATTATATAACACTGTATACAGTATATTTGCTTTGTATACATTATTTCCAATGAAAAACTATTGATAAATATGAATATTCCTTTATAATGATATAATACAACGATAGTTATATAAACCTGTTATAAGACAGAATCCCAATGAAGGGATAAGATAACCAAAGGAGGTTTTTTTGATGTTGAGAGAAGGCCAAATCAGAATTCCGGCAGGCTGCGCAATCAGCGGCATTATGAATAAGAAAGGCGAAGTTTCTTCTGGTCAGGATATTATCAAATCCATTGCTGTTATGCATGATAGGTCCAACGGTTTGGGCGGCGGTTTTGCAGCATATGGCATTTATCCTGAATTTAAGAATCATTATGCCTTTCATTTATTTTATGAGGACAAAAAAGTAAAACAAGAAACAGAGTTTTTACTGAATAAATTTTTCACTGTGGATTTAGCAGAGCCGATCCCCACCCGTAAGGTAACTGCAATCGGCAAATCCCCTCTAATCTGGCGCTATTTTATTAAACCCAAATATAACCAGATTGAAGAAAATGAGACTGAATCGGAATATGTGGTTAGTTTTGTCATGCGTATTAATTCCGGGACGGAGGGAGCTTATGTGTTTTCCAGCGGGAAAAACATGGGGACCTTTAAAGGTGTAGGTTTTCCGGAAGATATCGGAGAGTTTTTCCGCTTAGATGAGTATCAAGGATATATCTGGACCTGTCACGGCCGTTTTCCTACCAATACTCCGGGCTGGTGGGGCGGAGCCCATCCTTTTAGCTTACTGGACTGGACAATAGTTCATAACGGGGAGATATCTTCTTATGATGCCAATAGACGTTTTCTGGAGATGTATGGTTACAAATGTACTTTACAAACGGATACGGAAGCGATTACCTATATTTTTGACTTGCTGTTAAGAAAATTCGGTCTGCCTCTGGAGAGTGCCATAAATATTGTCGCCGCACCATTCTGGAATAAAATTTCCCGGATGGACCCCGAACAGCAAAAATTAATGAAAGCATTACGGGCTGTTTTCAGCAGTCTCTTGGTAAACGGACCTTTCTCTATTATCCTGGGAAGTACGAATGGCTTTATGGCTTTAAATGACCGTTTAAAGCTTCGTTCCCTGGTAGCAGCTGAAAAAGGTGATAATCTTTACATCGCCAGTGAAGAGTCGGCGGTTACTGAAATATGCAAAAACCCTGAGAAAATCTGGGCTCCCCGGGGAGGAGAACCTGTTATTGGTTTGTTGGAAGGTAAAGATAGTCTCTATGAATTTGATACAAATGTAGAAGAAGAAGAAGTACGTCATTCAGTTGCCTTATAGAAAGGGATGTTGAAAATGAGCATAAATTATATGACACCGTCCTTTCTGATTGAAAGGGATAAAGATAGATGCATTGATTGTCAGGTTTGTGTCAGGCAGTGTGCTAATGAAGCCCACAAGTGGGATGAAGAAGAGCAGGTAGTAAAATCTGAAGATGCAAACTGTGTGAACTGTCATCGTTGTGTTACAATGTGCCCCACCAGGGCACTTTCTATTAGAAAGTTTCCTTTAGAATTCAGGTATAACGCCAACTGGACGCCGGAAGCAATTAAAGCCGTTTATTTGCAGGCCGATACAGGCGGAGTATTGTTAACGGGGATGGGCAACGACAGACCATATCCTGTTTATTGGGATCATATGCTCTTAAATGCCAGTCAGGTGACAAACCCGTCCATTGACCCTCTGCGGGAACCCATGGAATTAAAAACTTATTTAGGCCGCAAGCCGGATTTCCTTAAGATTAAGAACGGCAAACTTATGGAAGATATCCCGCCTCAACTGGAGCTGGAAGTGCCCATGATGTTTTCGGCCATGTCTTTTGGTTCGATCAGCTTGAATGCCCATAAATCATTGGCCGCAGCTTCTAAAAAAGCCGGTACTTTTTGGAATACGGGAGAAGGCGGCTTACACAAGGATTTAGTTCAATATGGCGGTAATACGATTGTTCAAGTAGCTTCAGGCCGTTTCGGCATTGATCCGGATTATCTAAATGCCGGAGCTGCCATTGAAATCAAGATCGGGCAGGGAGCAAAGCCCGGTATCGGAGGGCATTTACCGGGAGAAAAGGTGGGGGAAGAGGTTTCCAAAACGAGAATGATTCCGCTGGGAACTGATGCCCTGTCACCTGCGCCGCACCATGATATCTATTCAATAGAAGATTTACGGCAGCTGATTTATTCTTTAAAGGAAGCTACCCGCTATGAGAAACCGGTGTTTGTAAAGATTGCCGCCGTTCATAACGTAGCCGCTATTGCTTCCGGTATTGTCAGAGCCGGCGCCGATGCGGTTGTGATTGATGGTTTCCGGGGCGGTACCGGGGCAGCGCCGTTACGGACCCGGGATAGTGTCGGTATTCCTATTGAATTTGCTTTAGCTGCTGTTGATACCAGATTGCGGGAAGAAGGAATTAGAAATAAAGCCTCCGTCGTGATCGGCGGCTCTATTAGAAATAGTACGGATATCGTTAAGGCCATCGCTTTAGGTGCTGATGCAGTTTATGTAGCAACAAGTGCTCTGCTGGCTTTGGGCTGTCATCTTTGCCAAAAATGTTATACCGGCAAATGTAACTGGGGCATCGCTACCCAGGATCCCCAATTAACGAAACGGCTTAATCCGGAAATTGGTGCCGAGCGGGCTGCTAATCTTCTTAGGGCTTGGGCCCATGAGATCGAAGAGTTAATCGGAGGCATGGGTATAAACGCCCTGGAGTCCTTGCGGGGTAACCGTCTTATGCTACGGGGAATCGGTCTTACCGATCGTGAGTTAAATATTTTAGGCATTAAAGCCGCAGGCGAATAGAGGAGGGAGAAGATGAAACGGGTTTATGCGAGAGAAGAATACTGTGTGGGCTGTAAACTGTGTGAAATACACTGTATAGCTGCTCATTCTAAATATAAAAATGACTTGGTTAAAGTTTTTAAGAAAGAAAGTAACCGTCCCCTTAGCAGGATACTTGTTGAAGAGAACAGACCCATATCTTTTGCCTTGCAATGCAGGCATTGTGAAGATGCTCCTTGCACGAAAGCCTGTATTGTAGGAGCCATGCAGAAAGATCCGGAGACAGGTATTGTTACCAATGATGAGGAGCGGTGCGTAGGCTGCTGGACCTGTATTTTGGTCTGTCCTTTCGGTGCAATCCAGCGGGACGAACAGGGGCATAAGGTTGCTTCTAAATGCGATTTATGCAGCGAAAGCGGGGATGTTCCGGCTTGTGTCGATCATTGCCCCAATAAAGCTTTAGTCTATCAAGAAGAAATGCTTAATTTTGAAAAAGTAGAATAGGAGGAGGGAATTATGAATTACGTAATTATCGGAAACTCAGCTGCTGCCGTTGGTGCAGTTGAAGGCATCCGGAAAATAGATCAAAGCAATCCAATTACACTTATCTCCGATGAATCTTACCATACCTATTCCCGTCCTCTCATATCTTATTATCTGGCGGGAAAAGTTACCGAAGAAAAAATGCGTTATCGGGAGGAAGATTTTTATACAAATAATCAGGTTACGCCTCTTTTAGGTCAGAAAGCGGTTGCTGTGGATACGGACAAAAAGGAGGTCGTGCTGGCCGGTCAGCAGAGAGTGGCCTATGATAAATTATTGATTGCTACAGGGGGGACACCTTTTATACCTCCCATGAAAGGTTTGGATAAAGGCGGTATATTTACATTTATCAAAATGGACGATGTGAAAAGCCTCAAAGAAACGGTGGTGTCCGGCCATAAAGCTGTTATTGTCGGTGCAGGTTTAATCGGCTTAAAGGCTGCCGAAGGATTAAACAGCCTGGGAGTGGATGTGACAATCGTAGAGCTTGCCGATAGAGTGCTGCCGGCAATTTTAGATGATGAAGCCGCTCTGATCGTCCGGAAGCATTTGGAGAAACAGGGTATTAAATTTGAATTGAACACCTCTGTTGAAGAAATAACCGGTTCCCTTAAAGCGGACGGAGCGGTTCTGAAAAACGGTAAGGTCTGCCCGGCTGATTTAATCGTCATTGCCGTGGGGGTCAGACCCAATACCGAGGTGGTTAAAGGCTCTGATGTTGCGGTAAACAGGGGTATTGTGATTAATGAAAAGTGCCGGACCAATATTGCTGATGTATATGCGGCCGGGGATGCAGCCGAAGGCTATGATATTATCTATATGCAGCAAAGGGTACTGCCGATACTTCCCAATGCTTATCAGCAGGGAGAAACGGCGGGTTCCAATATGGCAGGTCAGGACCAGGTATTTGCAGGAGGCTTTGCCATGAATGCCATCGGCTTTTATGGTTTGCCGATGATTACCGCAGGTATTATTAAGCCTGAAGATGATCGTTATGAAGTGCTGGTAAAGTCCGTTCCCGAGCAAGGGTACTATAAAAAGATTGTCTTAAAAGATAATGTTATCAGGGGCTTTATTTATTTAAATCATGTTGACCGGGCGGGAATTATCACAAGCTTGATCAGGGAGAAAATCGATGTAGCGGATTTTAAGGAATCTCTTTTAAAAGACAATTTTGGATATGTTGATCTTCCCGAGCAGTTGAGAAAAAGCAGAATGTTAAGGGGAGGTATTGCCTGATGTCGGTGATCATTGATGCAAAGGGTATTTATTACAAAGAGTTAAATGAAAGAATAAGGGAGCTTCTGTGTTCGGGAATTAAAGAGCTGGTTTTGGATAATGTAAGCGGGCAGCGTTATATCGGTGATGGAATAACGGGGTCCCAGACAATTGTCATCAACGGCACTCCCGGTAATGACATGGCTGCTTATATGAATGGGTTAAAAATAGTGATTAACGGAAACGGTCAGGATGCCATCGGCAATACCATGAATGACGGGACAATCATTATTCACGGTAATTCCGGTGATACCCTTGGTTATGCTTTAAGGGGCGGTGAAATTTACGTTAAGGGCAATGTAGGATATCGTGTCGGTATCCATATGAAAGGCTATCAAGATAAAAATCCCGTCATTGTAGTCGGCGGTAAAGCCGGTGACTTCTTTGCCGAATATATGGCCGGGGGAGTTCAGATTGTACTTGGTTTAGGCTTAAAACCTGAAGAACGAATTGTCGGGGATTTCTGTGGCACGGGAATGCATGGCGGAGTTATTTATATCCGGGGGACAGTAGAGGAGCATCAGCTGGGCAAGGAAGTAAAGATTATGCCTGTTGACGCAGCGGATCAGGAAGTGATCAAAAAATATGTCGGCAACTATGCCGGTTATTTTGCTAAAGACGCCGCTGAAATCTTAACGAAAGAATTTATTAAATTAATCCCGTATAATACCCGTCCTTACGGAAATCTTTACGCAAAATATTAAACTTGAGTAACCCCCTATCTTTGGCAAAGTCAAATGACTTTGCTTTTTTTTTGCGCTATACCATATCCGGCAAAACTGTGGTAACATAAAGTAACAATTAATTATATTGATATATAACAGGGAGTGAGTTATTGTGACAAATAACTTATTAAAGGATAATGTTTTTATTTTTGATGGTGCTATGGGTACAATGCTGCAGCAAAGAGGTCTGAAATCAGGGGCCTGCCCGGAATTAATGAATCTGAAAGAGCCGGAGATCATTAAAGAAGTGCATCTGGAGTATATCGGCAAAGGAGCGGATGTAATTTCAACCAATACTTTCGGGGCTAACTCTGTTAAACTGGGCGAATATAATTTAGCGGATAAAGTAGGAGAGATTAATAAAAAGGCAGTGGAAATTGCTAAAGCCGCCAGCCGGGGTACTAAGGTATTGGTAGCCGCCTCCGTAGGGCCTACGGGGCAATTTGTGGAGCCCCTGGGCAAACTGACCTTTGAGGAGGCTTACGGGATATACCAAGAACAATTACAAGCACTAGCTGCTGCCGGTCCGGATCTTATTCTTTTTGAGACATTTAGTGATTTGGGGGAGATCAGGGCTGCTTTACTGGCGGCCAAAGATGTCTGTGAGATCCCTGTTATCTGCTCGCTAACGTATACGGGGGGGCGGACTCTGACCGGACTCAGCCCTCAGAGTGCGGCCGTAATTTTAGAAAGCCTGGGGGCTGATGCTGTAGGTGCTAATTGTTCGGGCGGACCTGAAGAACTCTACCCTGTTTTAAAGGAACTTGCGGAATATACCCGGCTTCCCTTATTAGTTCAGCCTAATGCCGGACTTCCCCAGTATAAGGATGGGCAAGTGTATTATCCCCTTGAGCCCGCCGGATTTATCAAGGCCTTAGAACCGTATTTTGCTTTAGGGGTAAATATCATTGGCTCTTGTTGTGGGAGTACACCTTTACATACCGAGCGGCTTAAACAGAGAGCCGCCGGTTATGCTCCCGTCCGGCCGGAGAATTTCTCAGGCAGCGCCCTGGCAAGCCGTGAACAGGTTGTAAAAATAGGCAGCGGCCAGTTACCAAAGGTAATTGGGGAGCGCATTAATCCCACCGCACGTAAAAAACTGGCCGAAGCCTTAAGGCAGGAGGATTATAGTCTAATCCAGGAGGATGCCCAGGCTCAGATTGCCAAGGGAGCCCATTTACTGGACATTAACGTAGGGACACACGGGATCAATGAAGTATTGACTATGAAAAAAATAGTAAATCTCCTTCAGCAAAATACGGAAGTTCCTTTGGTTATAGATTCAACGAACCCGGAGGTTATCGAGGCAGCCTTAAAAACATACCATGGTAAGGCGCTGGTAAACTCGGTTAATGGTGAGGAAGCCAGCTTAAATAAGATTCTGCCTATTATTAAAAGGTATGGAGCGGGAGTGATTTGTCTGACCTTAGATGAGCAGGGGATACCTCTCCGGGCAGAGGACCGCTTTTTAATTGCCGAAAGGATTATGAAGAAATGTACTGCTGTGGGGATTCCTCACCAAGATCTTTATATCGATTGTCTGGTGATGACAGTAGGAACAGATGATAAAGCTCCCCGGGAAACACTCCGGGCCATCGGTATGGTTAAGGAGAAGCTGGGAGCAAATACGATCCTCGGGGTCAGCAATGTTTCCCACGGTCTGCCCAACAGGGGTAAGATTAACGCCGCATTTTTGGCAATGGCCATCGGCCGGGGACTGGATTTGGCGATCATCAATCCTCAGGATGAAATCATGATGAATACCTGGCAGAGTGCGGCGTTATTAGCGGGCAGGGACCCGCGGGCCTTTAATTATCTCAGGTTTAACAGCAGTGAAGTTATCCAGGAGCAGAGAGTCACAGATGAGGAACCTTCCCTGGAAGTATTACAGCGGATGATCATCAGGGGTTCCCAGGGTGTCGTGAAGGTGGTACAAGAACTTCTTGCCCGGGGGCAGAGGCCTTTGGAACTAATCAATCAGGGTTTGATTCCCGGTCTCAATATTGTAGGGGAAAAGTTTGCCCAGGGAGAGTATTTTTTACCCCAGTTAATGCTGAGTGCGGAAACGGCCCAGAAGGTCTTTGATATTTTAGAAAAGGAATGGGGCAGCGAGGAAAAAGTAGCAAAGGGCAAAGTTGTGATCGGTACGGTTAAAGGAGATGTTCATGATATCGGCAAGAATATGGTGGCGGTAATGTTAAAGAACCATGGCTATGAGGTTATTGATCTGGGTAAAAATGTCTCCCGGGAACAATTCTTAGAAGCTTTACAGGAGAATGAAGGGGAAATTCTGGCCCTTAGTTCCCTGATGACCACGACTATGCAGGAAATACCCGGAATTATTGCTTATGTGAAGGCCGGTCTGCCTAATACGAAAGTTATCGTAGGGGGAGCCGTTGTAACTGAGGACTTTGCTCTGGAGGTCGGAGCAAACGGATACGGGCAGGATGCAGTGGCTGCCGTAAAACTTGTTGATCAGTTGAGAGGGGAATAAATTACCATAATGGGTGAGGTACAGGTGTTAAACTTTTTTAATGCTGATATTGATAGTGTTAAGCTGGCAGATACCGTACCTGAGCTGAAGGGCACGGCAGCGAAGCTGGCGGAGCTGAAGAAATATCTTAAACCGCAAATTTTCTGGCGGGAATTATTATTAGAAGAAATCCTTAACGGGGTGCTTATCTTTGACGGGGGCAGTTTCGAGATAGACAGTGCTTATGTTGCCCAGGGGCTGAAATATTGTAAAAAGGCTACTCTATATACCGTGACCTTAGGTCCTACCCTTCCCCAGTACAGCAGATGCTGTTTAGCTGAGGGCAGGTTGTGGGAGGCCGCTGTTGCCGATATTTTCGGTTCTCAGGGGGTAGAAATAATCACGGAGAGATTTCAAGGGTATCTTAAGGGAAGATATTTACCCCAAGGCTTATTTGCAACGCTGCGTTTTAGTCCCGGTTACGGGGATTGGTCTCTTAGTGCCCAAAAGCAGATTATTCGTTATTTAGGAGCGGAAGATATCATTAAGGTCAGCGCTAACTTTCTTCTCGAACCGGTAAAATCTATCACAGCATTAGCAGGCTGGAGTAAATATCCCCAGTCCGGGGAGTATCCTCAGGGAGACCGCGGGAAAGGCTTCTGCCGGGGTGGCAGCTGCGCTTATTGTATTACCTGGGCCTGTAAAAAATAAAATTAGATTCGGGAAAAATATTTCTAAAATGAGCTGCTGAAATTAAAATCAGCGGCTTTTATGCATTTTGAAAATAGGATTTGAACAAGGAATTTAGTAAAAAAAAGGGAATAAAACATTAAGTGTTAAAGATTATAAAACTTTGCAATATAAGCAGGCTCTTGACAAGGCTTAAAATTATGGTTAAATGGATTGAGGGAAAGCATAATGAGGAGACCAATTAGTTCTATTCATCCTGTTCTCTATTTTTTTAGTGTTTGGCTCAGAAGAACAAAAAGATATCTGACCTGGTATTTTGATAAGAAAAAATATGCAGGGGTTAAAATCACGGAGAAGCTCCCTTATAGAGTAAAGAAACATTCCTCGGTTCTGGTGAGAAAGCTGGGTAACAGTGATCTGCAGTTGCAATATAATAAGGTAGTTAATTTGAAAATTGCGGCCGCCAAGATTAACGGCATAATTATCAAGCCGGGGGAAACCTTTTCCTTTTGTAAAACTGTAGGCTTAACAACGAACAGAAAAGGGTATCTTCCCGGCATGCTGCTTTCCAATGGTGAAGCAAAAACAGGGACAGGGGGAGGAATCTGCCAGATTGCCAACCTCATTCATTGGCTGGTTATTCATAGTCCTTTAACTTTGACGGAAAGACATCATCATAGTTTTGATCCCTTTCCTGATGACAGACGGGTTATACCCTTCGGAAGCGGGGCTTCGGTATATTATAACTATCTGGATTATCAATTTACCAATACTACTCCCTACACTTTTCAGATTAACCTTTGGTTTACGGAAAAATGTTTAGAAGGAGACTTAAGGATTAGTCAGCAATTGAGCTATGTTTATCATGTATTTGAAAAGGGTCATCAGTTTCTGAAAATTAATGGTGAATATTTTAGAAAGAATGAGATTTGGCGGGATAAAATAGTAAGATACCGTGATACGGTATTAGAAACCGAATTAGTCACCAGGAATTTTGCTAAGGTAAAGTACATTCCCGAAAATTATATAGAGGATTACAACTAAATGGATCTTTGCGCATCATAAAAGGGGCACCTGTCAGGGTGCCCTTGCTATTTTGGAACATCAATAACGGTACCGGAATATCCTACAAGTAAATAAAAGGTTTCAGCGGAGGTATGTCATGAAGAATAACAGCTTAATTCTGGCCTACGTACCTAATTTTAAAGGGAATTCCTTATCGGTTGTAGAGCTTGTTGCGGCTAAAAAGTTAACAGATATCCCTGTTGGTCACGGACCGGTAGCTGTCGCTGTAAGCAATGACAGAAGATATGCTTTTGTTGCAAATTTCCTTGATGCAACAGTTTCCGTAATAAAAATATACGGCAACAGGGTGATTAAAACAATTAATCTGAACCAAGGCCTTAATAAGGCGGCAAATCCTCAGGGCATAGCAGTCACTGCCGATTATCTTTATGTAGCAAACTATGGCAGCCACAATATTTCAGTACTGGATATTAACCGGGGAAAAGTACTGACCACCATATCCCTGGGCGGTGGCGGGGTAAGCATTGAGTTGACAAAATGTAAGGAATTTGCCTATGTTGCCCTTCCCCTCCTGAATCAGGTAGCGGTGGTGGATCTTAATGTGAACCTGGTAATCAAATATATCCCCGTAGGCTCTAATCCGGAAGCCTTGGACATCGACAAAGTAAAATCCCTCTCCCTTGTTACGAACTACGGGTCTAATAGTCTATCAATCATTAATACACTATTGGCCGAATCGTCTCCTCATACGATACCTGTCGGGGCAGGTCCCTGCGGGGTAGTAATGGACAGCAGGAAAAAGGTAGCTTATGTAACCAATCAATTAGCGAATAATGTATCAGTTGTTAATTTATTTGCCCGCCAAAAATTATGGACCACAATACCTGTCGGTACCGGTCCCCGGGGATTGAAATTAACATCCGACGGTACGCTTTTGGCAATAGCAAATAATGCCGGGAACAGTCTGACGATAATTGATACCGTCACTAATCTGGTAACAGCTACCGTTCCGGTAGGTCAGGGCCCTCTCTACCCGGCGGTTATTGAAATATAATCACATATTGGGCGGACCGGCAGGCAGTTCCCGGCCGGACTTTTCCCTTTGCCGTAAGCATCCGGGCTGCCGAAGAGTTCTTTACACAAGTGTGACTTACCGTCAGAGCCCCGGTAAGTCCCGGGAATAAAGCCGGCAAGGTATGACACGATTTTACATGTCATACCTTGCCAACTTAGGAAACTTAAGGCAGATTGATTAACTGACCTACATGCAGGTTATTAGGATCAATATTTGGATTTGCTTTAATAAGTTCATTTAAGGGTACATTCATTCTTTCCGATATGGACCATAAAGTATCGCCTGATTTTATTTGATATGTTTTTCGAGCTGAATGGTCACTGTTATTAGGGGCACTATAATTATTATTAGGCGTATTATAATTGTAGCTGGGGGCTTGATAGTCGTTATAATTTGCAGGCGGGCTAGAGCCGCCGTTTGTGATAATCACCTTTGTTCCCAAGCTTACCCTGGTAAAAAGTTCTTCCACATGATGATTATACATTCTTACACATCCATGGGAAATAGCCTTACCTATGGAACTGGGGTTGTTCGTTCCGTGGACTCCATATCCGGGATTGTTTAAGCCCATCCAGCGGGTCCCAAAGACACTATCATAATTTAAGATTTTTTTATTTATTATAGACCATTCCCCCACCGGACTCGGGGTTGAAGGTTTTCCAATGGCAACCGGATAACTGCCTGCGAGGGTGCTGCCTTGATAATGGGAAAGCTGGCGGCGGATTAAGTCAATTTCAATGTAGCCGCTTCGGGTTAATCTAAACATAATTATCTCACCTCTTTAAATCAATGGTGAAATATTATATGAAAAGCGGGCCGGAAATGTGTCCCCGATCCCAAAAACAAATTTTTTGCGCCGCAAAATAAAACAAAGTAGAGATTTGCTATTCCCTACTTTGCTTTTCAAACTTACTTTTTGAGTTTTTTAGCTAGGGAATTGCCAAAGGTTTGAATTCCCTGCACCATAATAATCAGGACTACAAGGGTAGCCAGCATCACATCCCCCTCATAACGTTGATAGCCGTAGCGGATGGCCAGATCCCCTAAACCGCCGCCGCCTACGACACCGGCCATGGCCGAGGCTCCTATTAAACTGATCGCAGAAATCGTGAAGCCCAGAATTAAAGTAGGCCTGGTTTCTTTTAAAAGCACTTTATTTATTATTTGTCCGGGGCTGGCGCCCATTGCTAAAAAGGCATCAATTATTCCTTTATTAACCTCCAAAAGGGCGGATTCCGTTACCCTGGCGATAAAGGGAGCGGTAAAAATAACCAGGGGAACCACGGCGCCTTTTAACTGAATAGTGGTACCGGCGATGAACCTGGTAAAAGGCATGATCGCAAATAGCAGAATGATAAAAGGGATGGCTCTGATCATATTTATGATCACATTGGCAGCTTTATAAAAGAGAGGTTTTTCCCAGATATGACCCGGTCTGGTGATAACCAGCAGAACACCTAAAGGGACCCCGATCACAGCAGCTATCGACAAGGCAATGACGACCATCAGCATAGTCTCATAGGTTGCTTTAGCTAAGGGAGGTGCTATTTCAGCGGCACGTAATAAAACTTGGTTCCAGATGTTAGTATCCTGCATAGTTTAACACCTCCGTAGTAACATTCTGCTCGTTCAGTATTCTGATGCCGGCCCGGACCGCCTGGGGATCTCCGGCTAATTCGATTATTAGACTGCCCAGAGTCTGATTTTTAATTTGCATGATATTACCGCATAAAATATTGGGCCAGAGAGGTAGTTCTTTGGCAATTTTCGCTAAAACGGGCCGGGCAGCAGTGCAGCCGACAAAAGTTAACTTAACTAAACTACTGTTCTTGTTCCGGTCTCTAAGTTTTAGCAAAAGGCTTTCCGGCAATTCTTCCTCCAAAATACTTTTGATAAAATTTTTAGTCGTAACATGGCGGGGATTGGTAAAAATATTCAAAACCGTGTCCTCTTCAATTATTAGGCCATTTTCAATTACAGCGACTTTATCACAGATCTTTTTAACCACCTGCATTTCGTGAGTAATTAAAAGTATGGTAATATTAAACTTCTTATTAATATCTAACAGTAATTCCAAAATTGCGTCGGTAGTTTGGGGGTCTAAAGCCGATGTAGCTTCGTCGCACAGTAAAACATCGATATCATTGGCTAAGGCCCGGGCGATGGCCACCCTTTGTTTCTGTCCTCCCGACAACTGGCTGGGATAATTATTCTTCTTGCTTTCCAAACCGACAATCTCTAAGAGATTACTAACCTTTGCACGAATGATATCTTGAGGCGTATTGGATAATTCCAAGGCTACGGCAACATTTTCAAATACGGTGCAGCTTTCCAGTAAATTAAAATGTTGAAAGATCATCCCGATTTTTTTCCGTGCTTCTCTAAGTTTGGTGCCATTAAGCCTGGTCATTTCCAGGGAGTTTACTTTAATGCTTCCTGAAGTAGGTTGCTCCAGCATATTAACACAGCGAATCAAGGAGCTTTTTCCTGCCCCGCTGAATCCAATTACCCCGAAGATCTCACCTTTAGCTACTTGGAGGCTGATTCCCTTTAATGCTTCCACATTTCCTTCCGTACTCCGGTATGTCTTATATAAATCTGTTATCTCAATCATTCTACTTACCTCACATATTTCGTTACTCGTTACTGGTGACCAGTAACGAGTAACGTTCATAGTTGCTATCGTTTAAAATGGTTCAGTCCCGATTGTCAAAGCTCAATTCGTTTTTATTTCCAGGCGGGAACAACTGAATCACGGAACTCTTCGGCAATAAAATCTTTTACTTCCCGGGAGTGGTAAATGGCGATAAATTTTTTGAATAAAGGATTATTTTCTTCTCCCTCTCTGGCGGCAATGATATTGACCCAGGGTGAATCTTGGGGCTCGATAAAAATAGAATCTTCAACAGGGGACATTCCTGCCTGAACGATGAAGTTCGTATTAATGGCTGCGGCGGCTAAATCCGGTAATGTACGTAAGATTATCGGGGCTTCCAACTCAACGAATTCCAGATTTTTAGGATTTTCCGTAATGTCTTTTACGGTAGCTTTTACACCAATACCCTCTTTAATTTTAATAAGACCGGCGGCTTCGAAAAGCTGTAATGCTCTGGCAGCGTTGGTGGGGTCATTTGGCAAGCCTACTTTAGCTCCGGATTGTAAGTCAGTTATATTATGAATCTTTTGAGAATATAAGCCCATAGGAAAGTTAACGGTAGTGGCGATCTTGATGATCTTAAGATTGCGGTCGGTTTTAAATTCCGTAAGGTATGGTTCATGCTGGAAACTGTTTAAATCAATATTTCCGTCGGCTAGTTGAATATTAGGTTGAATATAATCATTAAAAGGGACAACTTCGATGCTTAACCCTTCTGCTGCGGCCAATTCTTTAACCTTTTCCAAGATAGCTTCATGGGGACCGGCGGTAACACCCACCTTGAGCTGCTCTTTTCCTTGTTTAGCCTCGCTGTTTCCGCAGCCACTAAAAACGAATAGGGAAATAATCATAATTAACAATAAAGTAACAATTTTTTTCATTTTTGTTCCTCCTTATTTTATTTAGGACAGGTGCAAATATAACATTCTGTGGTTCCGGAACGTGCGCGTTTGATCCGTATTTTTAACACTTTACCTGCAGGGTAAGAGAGATAATTCCCACAGTATAATCCAGACTAAAATTCAGGGCCCGTGAATTTTGAATCTAAAAAGCCCTCTTTTATCCGCCGGATAAAAGAGGGCCTACTGTACGATACGCTCCACTCTTATCTGCCAGACACTAGTGTCTGCAGGAATTGGCACAGCACCTAAAAAATAGGCCAGTTGCCGGGTTTCATTGGGCCAGTCCCTCCACCTCTCTGGATAAGAGAATATTTTGTTTTCAATAATTTTACCAAGACAAAATTATTATTGGATACAAATATAGCACAGGGATTTTCTACTGTCAATAACAATTTTTGGTAAACTAATCACCGCTGAAAATATTCATGGGGATAAATATTATCTGGAAAAAAATGAAAAAGCAAGCTTGTTCATTTTTGCAATGTATATTATTTACATATTATTGGAAATAATATAGCTACTTTAAATTTTGAGGAGGTACAAATTTATGCAAAGATTAGTACTATTATGTATTATGTTGTTGATCGTTGTATTTATGATGGCTGTTCCGGCAATGGCGGCAGAAACGGACGAAGGACAAATCACCGAAGCGACTCTGGTTCCTCTGGCCCCTTTTTTTCTGAATATAGGGGGTAATTTAAGCTGGGATTCAGAACAGCAGGAGGTAATAATTGAACGGTATAATAAAAAAGTCGTTTTAGCGATGAATTCCCGTGATGCTTTAGTAAACGGGGTAAAGACTACTCTGAAAAATTCCGTGAAATTAATGGCCGGTCAGGTTTATGCGCCTGTCGAGCTGATCGGGATTTTTGCGAATAAGATGACTTTAAGCAAAAATCATATCATTTCCACACTAAGCTTCAAATAGTAAGTTAAATAAGACAGCGGGTGGGTGACATCCGCTGTCTTATTAATTTATGCTTGAAAATAATACAATTTACTAACATTTTAAACCATTAGCCTTGCAGACAGACTTCCCTTATAATTAAAAGAAGAAAAAAGTAAAAATATGATACAATTAAGTGAAACTTTTTGGCAGAGAATCCGTCTAAAAAAGGGATGAATAAATTTATTATAGGGGGCGGAATATGGCAGCAATAATTGAGGCTAAGACGTTGATAAAAAAATATCGGATCGGTACAGAAATAATTACTGCCCTTAACAGTGTCAACCTGCAGATTGAAAAAGGCGATTTTGTTGCTATTGTGGGTACCTCCGGCAGCGGCAAATCGACTCTTCTAAATATGATGTCGGGCTTAGAAAGGCCAACTAAGGGTGAAATATGGATTAATAATATTCTGATAAATAAGGTTAAGGAAAAGGATATGGCTGCTTTCCGGCGTAATTATATGGGGTTTGTGTTCCAGTCCTTTAACTTATTATCCTCACTGACAGCTTTGGAAAATGCGGTCTTGCCCTTAATTCTGCAAGGAGTC
Source organism: Peptococcaceae bacterium (assembly GCA_049366715.1). Lineage (GTDB taxonomy): Bacteria > Bacillota > Peptococcia > Peptococcales > BICA1-8 > JBMNCQ01. The sequence continues at coordinate 46,620 of JBMNCQ010000033.1, forward strand.
GGCAAGAAAGAGCGAAGTCAAAGAGGGAGGGAGTTATTAAAGCTGCTGGGATTGGAAAACCGTATGCTTAATAAGCCCAGTCAAATGAGCGGCGGGCAGCAGCAGCGGGTAAGTATCGCCAGGGCTTTGATCAATAATCCCAAGATATTGTTTGCCGATGAACCTACAGGAAATTTGGATACCCGGACAACTAAGGAAATAATGGAAATTTTGACCACTACAATTAAAGAGAAAGGGCAGACTTTGGTAATGGTTACCCACGATATGGATATTGCCCAATACGCAGATCGTGTTATACATATGGTCGATGGAGGTATTATTAATGGAGATGATAAAGGAGGAGAAAATTCGTAATGAAAAAAGTATCGTTTGTTCTAGTTCTAATTTTAACCATCATGTGTTTTCCAGTACTTGCAGCCTCTGATGATGAGGATAAAGGGGATTTTACCGGAAAAGATCCTCTAATATTTATAGATCGGGTAGAAATCAGCGACGATGTTGCTGTTGGTAAGGATTTTTACATAACGATTGTTTTTAAAAATATTGGTCCCGGTACAGGATTTAATCCGAAAATTTATTTAGAAGAAGAGAACGAAGAGGAAAATCTCCCGCATTTTGAATTACTGAATTCCGATGAGGATGAATCAAATCTGATCTCTACTGACATTACAAGAATAGATAGTACTAAATTTGCTTCAGTAACAGCAAAAATCAGGCCGAAAGAGGGTATCGCGGAAAGAGAGTATAAATTAAATGTTATTTTGAACTATCAAAATGCTTATTTAAAAGATAACGAGAGATTTAAAACGAATACAATTGTGAGTATAACACCTAAATATACCCAAACGAAACCACTGTTTATCGTTGAAGATGTGGAATTTAAACCGGAGAACCCCAATGTGCAGGAACCTTTTGATGTAACATTCGTTGTGCGCAATGTTACCGATGTGAATGCACATAATGTCAGTGTTTCATTGAATGAGAATGTTGGCGATGATACTAGTGAAAGAAATTTTAGGATTTTAGATTTATCCGAAACCAGACATATTTCTAAGATTGCAGGTAATCAAGCGGCGCGGGTCACCTATCGATTGCAGGCTGATGAAGGTAGAATTAATAATAAGATTAAATTCAAAATTAACTTTAATTATGGGGGAAATGAAGAAAGTCAAGAAGAAATAATCAATCTGCCTTTGCCTTGGGATACTATAGAAAGCAGTAGTAAAATGCCCTGGGTGATCATCAATAAATATACCCTTTCTGCCGAACAGGTACTGGCCGGAAATACGGTGATTTTAAACCTTTTTGTGGAAAATACCAGCGATAAGGATATCTATAATGCCAAGGTTTCTATTGTTGATATCCAGTTGGATGATGATACTAAAGGGGATACCGTATTTTCGCCGGTAGACAGCAGCAATACTTTTTATATAGAAAAGATACCCGGCAAGACGGTTGTTTCTAAAGATATTGCCCTCTATGTGGACCCTAATGCTCAGGCCAAAACGTATAATGTTCCCATTGAAATAACTTATGAGTATAACAACGGTCAGCAAAATACGGCTAATGAAAGGGTGAATATCCCTGTAACCCAGGAGTGTAAGTTTGAGGTATTATCCGTTGATGCTCCTGTGACGGCTTTAGCCGGTCAGCCTGTTCCTATTGCTGCCGAATTTGTTAACGTGGGTAAAGTAGCTTTAACAAATTTCATGGTAAATATGGAGGGAGACTTTCAAAAAGAAAATGCTGTTTATTACATAGGTAATCTGGAGACGGGTATGAGTGACTATTATCAGGCCATGGCGATTCCCCAGCAGGAAGGGGAGCTGGAAGGCAAGGTCGTTTTTACCTATACCGATAATAATAATAAAGAAGTACGGGTTGAGAAGCCTTTTACCCTCCAGGTTCAAGGCAGTCCTGAAGTATCCCCAAACGGGGAGATGGGCCCGGGAGGTAAAGTCGGTCTTGAAGGCAGACCGGGTGGTATGCCGGGCGGTTCCCCCCTCGGGCCGGACGGCTCGCAAGGGAGTCTGCTGGCAAAGCTGAAAAATAATTGGAAGCTGCTCCTTTTGCTGATTGTTGTTTTATTCCAGGCTGTCTTTATCTGGCGCTTAAGGCGTAAGGTTAAACAGAATGGGGAATTTTTCGATGTATAAAGTAGATATTTTTAAAATGGCCTATAAAAATCTGTGGCGGAGGAAGGTCAGAACATTTTTAACTGTTCTCGGTGTGCTTATCGGCACAACCTCAATTGTGGTCATGATTTCTTTAGGTATTGGCTTGAATGAAGCTCAGAGAAAAAATATGGAGCAATGGGGAAGCTTAAATCAGATTGAGATCTATTCGGGCGTAAATTTTGATGAAAACGGCAATCCTATCGGTGAGGCCCAAGCCCTGAATGATGAGGCTGTTGAGGAAATTGCGAATATGTCCGGTGTAGTGGCGGTTTCCCCCGGGTTTAACATGGGGGGGCGGGCAGACTGGGGCCGGAAAGAAGGTCATCTGCAGCTGGTAGGAATTGACCCGGCGCAAATGCCGAATTTTGAATTTGAACTGGCTGAGGGAAGAATGCTGGAAGAAGATGACCGCTATAACATCGTTTTAGGCTGGGAGGTAGGGCGGAACTTCCGGGACCGCCGGGAAATGGAGAAGATGCGCAATGCGTCCGGTCAGTCCCGGGTTATCATACGCCAGGGCATGAATAACGAGGAGCCCCAGACCCCGGAAATGATGAATCAGCGTCTTTCTATGGAGATGTATAATCAAAACAGACAGAAGAAAATCTATAACTTTACTGTTGTCGGTGTGTTGAATGAGGAAAACAGAAATTATTCCTATCAGGCCTATGCACCTATTGATGAGATTAAAAGAATCCGGGATTACATGAATGGCGGTGCTCAAAAAAAGCAAAGCGTTAAAGACCCCAATATGCCATCCCCTGATGATTATGAGTTCATCTGGGTTAGAACCGAAGATGTGGAGATGACCAAGAAAATTTCCCAGGAATTACGGGATAAAGGTTATCAGGCCAGTTCCATGGCCGATGCCTTGGAAGGTATAGAGAAGACTTCCAAGACGATTCAGGCCATTTTGGGCGGTATCGGCAGTATCACTCTGCTGGTTGCAGCTTTAGGAATAATTAATACGATGATCATGTCCATTTATGAGCGGACCAGAGAAATCGGAATCATGAAAGTTATCGGTGCCTCTTTTTTTGATATCCGCATGCTCTTCCTGACTGAAGCAGGTTTGATCGGGTTAATCGGAGGGATCTGTGGTTTAGGTCTTAGTTATGGGTCGTCGATGATTATTAATCATTTTGGTTCGGGTTTTATTAATGGCGGTATGCCTCCGGGAGAAGCGGCTAATTCCTTATCCATTATTCCTTCCTGGCTGGTGATGTTTGCACTGGGTTTTTCTATTTTGATCGGGGTTGGAGCAGGATTGTATCCCGCTAACCGTGCCGTGAATTTAAGTCCCATTTCGGCGATCCGCAATGAATAAAAGATCCGGCCGTCGGCCGGTTTTTTCATCCCTTAAAGGTGATAAGCAGGACTCCGGAAAAGATGACGGCAATATTCATGAAAAGCCGGAAGTTTAATGGTTCGTCTGCCAGTTTAAATACGTATTTACTTAAAAAAATTACAAAAATCGGTTCAGTGTTGGCAATCGTTACCGTAATGGCTACCGGAATTGTTTTCAGGGAAAGAAAATAACTAAAAGTTGCAAGGGTTGTAAAAAGCCCCCCTATGATAAAATCTTTTCTGCCGGCCGGGTTTAGGGCGGTAAATTCTTTGAATTTGCCTTTAATCAAGAAATAAACCGTATAAATGACTAATGAACCGCAGGTGCTGACGGCTAAACCCAGCACTGCCGAATCAATATATTGCAGGCCGATCTTCCGAAAAACATTTCCTGTTGCGAAGGAAAGGGCAGAGGCCAGGGCAAATAATATCCCCACCATAAAGCTGCGGTTTTTTCCCGCAGGAGCATCCGGGTTGCTGTTATTCTGTTTTGATAAAAGATATAACCCCAGCATTACGATGAACATACCGGTTATGGCCCGGAGGGTCAGAGTTTCATTTAAAGCAAAAAAGGCAATTACAGCGGCGAATACAGGTGCAGCTATTTTGATAGAAGAAGCCAGGGTTATCCCTACGTGATTGAAGGCATTATAAAAGGTCAGTCTGCCTAGAATAGGTCCCATTAGCCCGGAAAGAACAAAGAAAATTATTCCCGGAAATTTAAAAACAGTAGGGCTTTTGGTAATAATGTAGACGGCAAGTACTAATGCTACCGAGACATTTACCAGGATAGTGATAAAAACCCCCACATCCTTTGAGCCGTTTGCCAGGCCTTTTTTTATGTAAAAATTGCTACTGGCATAGCCGTAGGCAACCAAAAAAGCGAAAAAGTAGCCGATCATTGCTGGTGTGCTCCTTTTTACAGTTTTTTAAATATAAGGATATTATATTTAAAAAGTAACATAAATACAATAAGGTTAATATCTAAAGTAGATGCCGGCAATACCCGGAGCGCCGAAAGGGTGGAGAAATATTAAAAATTTGCAGGGCAAGACGGATGTATAGCGTTTTATTTCTTGGATACTCCTAGTAAATAGGCCGTAGATTAGGAGGGAAAAATGCAGAGATACTACTCGAATATATACTGGCATTTTACCGGGTCACCGGAAAATCTTGATTGGGAAAAAATCAAATCCCCCGATGATATTTTAAAATTTGGCAGGCCGAAAGAAGATAAACAGGCTGCCGATATTCTTTTGAAAATCATAAAGAACCGGGAGATAATCGCCAACACTTCAGAAAAAATCAGTAATAATTTTTATACGGAAAAATTTTGCTGTGTTACGGATGTACCTTTAAAGGACCTGTTAACCCATGGGCCATACTACGGGAAAGTAGCTCTGGGATTTAAGCCCCGCCCTATCCATGAGAATTTTGTTCCTGTTTTATATATTTCTGAAAATAATCTGCCCTTTGCCGGCTTTATTACATCTGAATTTCAAGCAAAGCGGGGACGGGTAGAAAATTATGACGCCTATCTTAAAAAAGCTAAGGAAGAAAATCCTGCCATCACAATGCAGGATCTAGCGGGATTTATCACAAATTTTATTAAAGTAACAAAGTTTGATGTAGATGAGGGTCACTCCTTCTATCGGGAGAGGGAATGGAGGCACTTAGGTAATTTCAGGTTTACATACAACAGCATAGAAGCTGTTGTTGTTCCGCAAAAATTCCTGGAATATGTGAAAGAAGAACTCGCCGGTATTAAAGAATTGCTGGAAATATCCTATATTTCATGGGAATTTTTGCAAATGTCCTGAGGGTTATTCGTTAAAATATTCCTGGGGCCCGGCCGTGTGGTGAATAATTCGTTCGAAAAGGAGCATTTTATGGTTAACGACAGGAAGGAACTATATTTCATTTTATTAGCCGGCTTATTCATAATATTTGTGTGGTCGGTAATCAATCCCCATGATTTATTTACCTGGTTTTTGGAGGTAGCTCCGGCGGTACTGGGTTTAATCGTCATACTGATTACGTATAAAAAATTCAGATTATCCACTTTACTGTATATTCTCATCTGGTCCCATGCTGTGATTTTAATAATCGGCGGGCATTATACCTATGCTGAGATGCCTCTTTTTAACTGGCTGCAGGAAATTTTTAATCTCGAAAGAAACTATTACGACCGTTTAGGTCATTTTTACCAGGGATTTGTACCTGCCTTAATATCCCGGGAAGTGCTGTTAAGATTATCTCCCTTGCAGAGGGGGAAACTTTTAAATTTTATTATTATTTCCATTTGTCTGGCGATTAGTGCTTTTTATGAATTAATTGAATGGTTTGTCGCAGAACTCACCGGCAGCGGGGCAGAAGCCTTTCTGGGGACTCAGGGGGATATCTGGGACACCCAGTGGGATATGTTCCTGGCGCTGTGTGGTGCATCTCTGTCTTTATTATTGATGAGTAAAATTCATGATAAGTTTTTAAGAAGGGAAAGATTAATTGAAGATTAAGATTAGGGATAAGTTTAGACCTGCCGGGCAGGTCGTTATTCTTGATTCATGTTCATGTAATTACAATTTTTTTCCGAACATCCAAAGAGTTTTTCAATATTATTGATATCCCCGTATAATAATACCTTGTCTCCCAGTTCCATGGTATGATAACCCTGAGGACGCTTAATCAATTCCTGGGTTCTCTCAATCGCTAAAACTATTATTTCTTGTTTTTGCAGGGCCAGGTTAGCCAGGGGTTTATGGACTACATCATGATTCTCTATATAAACTTGAACAATTTTGTAATCACTGTCCACTGCCAGAATTTCCTGCAGGGATTTTTCCTGCACTACGGCATAGGTAATAAGATTTTTTTCAATATGCTTCTCTAAAAAAGCAATAAAGTTCTCATTGCGCATAATGATATAGCTAATATAAAGGGCGATAATTGCTAAACTGATATTGAGAATCGTTAATCCCCGGGAAAAGGTGTCCAAGACAGTTGCGATTATTAAGGGTAAAGATACATAAAAGGTCACCATCAGAAATGCGGCAATCCTTCTGCGGGTTTTATCCCTGACAATCAGTTCTGCTTCACCGGTTGTAAAACCGGTATTCGTAATTAAAGATATCGCTTGAAATCTTGCCGTATCTTTACTTAATCCTGTCAGTTTAAATGCAATAGTTCCTATTTCCGCTATTATATAAATGATAAAGAAAATAATGATCAAAAGTAACAGCTGCAAGATCGTGTCTCCTTTCGGGTTAAGCCGGTCTTTTTATAAAAGGAATTCTCGTAATAAATTAGTTTTCCTGCAATTCTTGACATAAATAGCCATTAAGTGTAATATTGCTCTAAAAGTTCACAAGGTGATTTTATGGATAAAGAAGAGTTAATCAATATAGTTTCGGAGAAAATCAAAATATTAAGAACCGAAAGGGATTTGACTCAGCAGCAAATGGCAGAGATTTTGGGAATATCGAAAAAGACTTTAGTTCAGATTGAAAAAAAGCGGATTGCAGCATCTTGGACCACCCTAATTGCAGTCTGTGCTCTCTTTAGGAACAGCAGTATTCTTCAGGACTCTTTAGGAGGAGACCCCCTGGAACTGGTAGAAGTGACTGCTTGGGGGACCTTTTATTATCCTAAGGAAAAAACTCTCGGGGGCAAAATATGGTGGAAAGAATTAAAGAGCACCGAATCTTTTACTCTCCAGCAAAATATATTAAGTAAACATTATCGTATCTTGGATAAAAATAACCGCAGATGGGCCAGTTCTTTTGAGTATGATGCAATAGTGCTCCTATTTGAGAGATTCGGTAAGAATGATCATTTTAGCGATGATTAGCTGCCGGGGGGTGGAGGCAATATGGACGTAAGCTATTTATATATTATTGAATGTAAGAATGGTTCCTTTTATACAGGTATCACCAATGATTTGTTACAGCGTTACCAAGAGCATTTAGCAGGTAAAGGCAGTAAATACTGCCGTGCCTTTAAAGTAAGGGTCATCAAAGCCGCCTGGCAGTTTCCGGTTAAAAAAAGTAAGCTGATCGCTTTGGAAAATATGATCCAAAATTTTACAAAAGCAAAGAAGAGCGAGTTAATAAATAATCCCCAGACCATTAAAATACCGGTGCAGGATTTAGACTTAGATTTTATTCCTCTAATTATAAATATTCCTGATTTTCTTAAAAACTTATGTCCCTGTTCTGCAAATGAAACATGTTCTTTCCATGGGATATGTTCGCAATGTATAGAAATCCATTTAACGAAATTAAAAAAGCCCCCGCAATGTTTCCAGGTAAATGCCAAGTGGGTCAGAGAAGTAGCCCGCAACCTTAAGCTCCGGAATCTTCATTTATTAGCAGAGTGGTAATTACCGGAAATTTCCCCGGTCAGAAGGGAAGCAATATCTAAAAGCTGCTGTTCGCTGAACTATACAGGTCTACAGAAGGCCCGTATAGTTTTTTATTTTGTGGCGGTATTTATCATAAATAAAAACTGCCAAGGAAGTATTCGTGTTCTTCGCAAAATAGTTATGGTTACCTTGATCGTAAGGTAGATTGTTCTTGTTCACGAAAAGAAGAATAGACTGTGTCATTAGTGGGAGACTAAATTTAAGTAAAATTGAAAGGAGGAAGAATGTTGATAGGCGAAAAATTTAATACATCTGAAACAAATAAAAAAATCAAAGGTCAGGCCTTTGTACCAACGGAAGAAGGTTCTGCAACACTGGAAAGCCTTGATGCAGAAGGAGTAACGGTTAAATATGAGAAGGGTCCGACGAAATATACCCAGGGCTTTAGAGGAGCACCTTGGAGCAGAGAACCGAGTCTTAAATTTATGTGTGATGAAGTCGGCGTTAACATGGATAAGCTAATTGCCGGTGTTGAACAAAACAAAAGTGATACCGAAATGGCCCAAGAATTAGGTGTATCGCCAAAAACAGTGCAAGCTTTAACAGAGCATTTCATGACGCACGGGTTAGCTTCCATAGAAGGACAAGATTAAACAAAAAAAGCGGTAAGGGTTTATTTGAATAACCTTACTGCTTTTTTGTTTCCTAGTAATGATAATCATTATCATTACCTCTGGAAAGATTTTACCAAATCCAGCTTATTGAAATGCTGGGTAGGTTTTTGCAAATTCTCAAAGTCTTTCTGGGCTTTGCAAATTCTTTTCTGGGCCAGTTTGTCATTGAACATACCCATTTATAACCCCTCCTAATCGATAATCATTATCATTTGTCTATATTATATCGCTATTCCTTAAAATAGTAAATATCCATAGAAGTTATTATAATGAGTTTTAGGTAGTAAAATGCTAATTACTGCCGGTTAGCTCGGCGAAACTAATCTATACTTATTTTTTCTCCGTATTTCATCTATAAAGGCAATTCCAATTTATTACCTGGTGATAATTATTGTTTTAAATAAGTAAAGGACATGTTAGAATAGATTTAGCTAATAAAGACTGGAGTGAATATTTATGGATCAAGAGCAGATTTGGGTTGTCGATAAATTTCATGAAGGTATGGTATATTTTACAAACAAAGCTGATAATCTTGTGATTCCTCTGGGCTTGATTCCGGGCAAACTGGCAGTGGGCGATCTGGTTAGAATTAGTTTTAGTCCTGACGGTAACGTTACGGCTTTAAAAGTTGTTTTAAAAAATACGACCCAAAGATAATGCGCGGTTTTTTAATTTTAGAAAAATTGGGTATATAAATATATAAGTTAAAATAAGGTGGGAATGTAATGCGGCAAATTATGCACAGCTTTAGCAATTTTTTTAGTGAACAGGAGAATCTATCCTTAAGTTTATTTAATTCTGAGGGTTTTTATTGGCTTACTACTGCAACTGCTCTGGCTTTTGCAGCGGAAGAACTTATAAAATATACAAAGATATTTCCTGAAGTATGTTTTTTTCAAGAAGAGCCTGTCCAAAGTGAGCCTTTTATAGATCTGTTTAAGGCTAGTATTAAAACGGGGGAGACTTCGGAAGAGGTAAAAAAGGAAGCTCAGAGGGCTGCCCTCCATAACCTGCAGATTCTGGCCGATTTTGCTAAAAATACTTATTCCTTCGATCCGCAAAGGGGACTTATTTTAGGTAAGACTTTTGCTACCTACTGGTTAATATATAAGTTAATAGAATTAGAATGGCAGCAAATTTTAAATCGTGAGGAAACGAATGAGACGTATATGCTCCTGGATACCGTTATCATGGATCATGAAGAATTGGAAATTTTAGAAGGGACTTGTAAAAATGGTACGCTGAGCCCTGATAATAGAGTCTATCTCCGCAGCCACTGGGAGCGGGTCCGCTACTTTTGGATAAACCTTCATCAGGATTTGCTGCTTTTGGCCAATGGATATATCAATTTCTCCACACCATATAAAGGTTAGGCTAGCTTTTATTGTCTTTTTGTGGTAAAATTAGCAAGGATAACAAGTGAATAGTTTACCGCTAGGGGAGCTTATGGAGTATAGGCTGAGAAAAAACCGCATTGAAGGTTTTTGACCCTTTGGACCTGAACTGGATAATACCAGCGTGGGGAAGTGAAGATATTTTACCTCCTTGCATCCGGTATCCGGCCAAGGGGGTTTTTGTTTTCGCAGAACAATGGCTGGGACAGGCAAAGGTAGAGGTAACCATCCAGGTAACATTTTGGGCAGGTGAAGGTAGAGCGCAGTGGCGACAGCAGCGACAGTGTGATAGTACCGGGAACGGATAGCCGATATTTGTAGTCTGTGCTCTGTGCTCTGTACTCTGTACTCTGTGCTCTGGGTACAGGTTCACGACATAGGGGTCAATGCCCTTATAGAACAGTGTAAAAGTGATAAGAGCTTAAGTCCATATCGCCGCTATAATTCCGATCAGAAGGTCGATATAAGTCAGCGGGAGTTTGATAGTCAAGAGCTTCGTGGGGCGAATATGATTAAACTCAAACCGCCACTCATCCATAACCTTTTGAAAAAAAGAGAGGCCTTTGTATTGCTTTTGAACTTCATCTATTATTTTTGAACTTCATCTATTATTTTAAAGGAGTGTTACCTATCTCTTGAACCTTTTTTGTTACCTATGTCCTGACTGAACACCGAACACTGAGAACTGGTACCTGAGAACTGAGAACTATATCTATGAACTATAAACTATGCTCTATAAACTTTACTACTAATCACTAGTCACCAGTCACCAGTCACCAGTCACTAATAAAGGGGTTGGTTATAACGGGCTTAAGGGTGGAAAATTTATCTTATTCGTATGGCCAAAAATATCAGCAGATATTCGATAAGCTCTCATTTAATGTGCAGGATAGCGAATTTACGGCTTTAGTGGGACCCAGCGGGTGCGGGAAGACAACACTTTTTCATATTTTGGCCGGTTTAATTGATGACTTTTCGGGAGAAGTTGTTATGAACGGCACCACGAAAGATCTTTTAGGCAAAATAAGCCTGATGCCGCAACAGGACCTGCTGCTGCCCTGGCGAACAGTAGTAGAAAATGGCGCATTACCTCTGGAGATTAAGGGAGTCGGCCGTAAAGAGGCTCAAAAAGAAGTCCGGGAACTTTTGACGAAATTTGGCCTGCAAGGCTATGAGAATCTCTATCCTTATCAGCTTTCCGGGGGCATGCGCCAGCGGGTTGCTTTTTTAAGAAGTATTCTTACCGGAAGCCAGGTCCTGCTCTTAGATGAACCTTTCAGTGCGTTAGATGCTTTGACTAGAATGAAAATGCAGCAATGGCTGATGGATATGTGGAGGGAATTTAAGCCGACCATTATTTTTATTACCCATGATGTTGAAGAAGCTCTATTCTTAGCGCAAAGAGTATTGCTTTTAGGTTATCCCCCCAATGGGCAGTTAAAGGATTATGCCGTTGATTTTTCTTATCCCCGGGATAAACAACTGCTGGGAGACCCAAAATTTATAGAGCTCAGACAAAATATCTTAGCCGGTCTGGATATAGGTGACCATTATGAATAATAAAAACTTTATAAATAAGTATGCAGCCGGAATTACTTTATTAATTTTTCTGGGGCTGTGGGAGTTAGGGGTGAGGATTTTTTCCGTTCCGGTTTTCATCTTACCGCCGCCCAGCAAAATAATATTAGCTCTTTGGGTACATAAAAAGATTTTGCTGCTAAAACATCTGCCGGTCACATTTATAGAAGTCGTGCTAGGATTAGTGATTTCCGTAATTATTTCTGCCCTGCTGGCAGTAGCGATGTTAATAAACACTCTGCTGGAAAGAAGTATCTATCCGTTACTCGTCGCGTCACAGACGATCCCCATTATCGTTTTATCCCCGGTATTCATCATGTGGTTTGGGTATGGGCTGCCCGGAAAGGTTGCCATTACGGTATTAATTACTTTTTTCCCGATAGTAGTTAACACATACGATGGGCTAAAAAATGTTGATCAAGAGTACATAAATTTATTAAAGACCATGGGGGCCAATAAGAGCCAAATTTTCTGGAAGGTAAGGGTGCCCCATGCTTTGCCTTGTTTCTTCACGGGATTAAGGGTCGGGGCTGCCGTAAGTGTCATTGGAGCAGTAATAGGTGAATGGCTGGGAGGTAATGCCGGTTTAGGGACCTTCAGCAGGCGGATGCTGAATAATCTGCAGACAGAGACAGGTTTTACGGCAGTATTAATACTGGCATTATTAGGTATGGGGCTTTTTGCTCTGGTCAAAGCCATTGAGACAATAGCCTTACCTTGGTTTAATAAATCTAATGAAGTTAGGAGTAAAGACAAATGAGAAAAATTTTAGGTATTTTGCTGGTTTTAATAATTATTTTAGGATCTTTAGGATGTGCTAAAACTGAAACAACTCAAATGGAAGAAGTCTCTATCATGCTGGACTGGTATCCTAATGCAGTTCATTCCTTTCTTTATGCTGCCATTGCAGAGGGATATTTTGCGGAAGCAGGGCTTAATGTGAAAATATTAATGCCGGCGGAAACAAGTGACCCCTTGAAGTTAACTGCTGCCGGTCAAACCACTTTTGCCTTAAGTTATCAGCCGCAATTGGTAATGGCCCGTGCTGCTGATGTCCCAGTAATATCTTTAGGCGCGGTTGTAAATCACCCTTTAAATACGATCCTGGTTAGGGATGAATTACATTTACAGAGCCCCCGGGACCTGGAAGGTAAAACAGTAGGCTACTCTCTTCCTGTTTATGAAGCAATTGCGAAAACGGCTATTGTAAATGCCGGCGGGGATCTGGAAAAAGTCAATCTTATTGATATTGGCTGGGATTTGATACCTGCCATGGGTACGGCTAATGTTGATGCCATCAGCGGGGGATTTATCAACCACGAAAAGATTTTATTGGAAAAGGAAGGCTGCCCGGTAAATGTTTTCGACCCGGTACAATACGGTGTTCCTGACTACGCCGAATTAATATTAATTACCGGGGAGGATTTTGCGGAAAACAATTCGGAAATTATTACCAAGTTCTGGGAGGCCGCTGAAAAAGGTCAAAAATTTGTTGAGGAAAATCCGGAAGCTGCTTTGCAAATTTTATTTGATTATCAAGATGAGCAGTTCCCCTTAGATCAAGAAGTGGAAAAAGAAAGTCTGAAGATGCTTTTACCTTTAATGGAAGGTTTTGGTAAGCAGGATGTTGCCGGCTGGCAGGAAGTAATCGATTGGATGTATGAATTACAGCTTATTGATGCTAAGCCTGCAGCAGAGGAATGTATGGATTAGATGACAAATCAGTAATATAAATCATGTATTTCGAAAGCTGTCGTAAGACAGCTTTTTTGCTAAAAATATCAAAGAATAACTGTTGTTACCGCCACCTTACAAGGGCACCGACAGATGCTTTTTCATTTCCGGTGACGGGCAGTATGGGAAAAATTTGTATGAAATTACCATAAAGCTTACCCTGTGAAAAAGCTACGCCGGGGCGAATTAATATATTGTATTTGAACAAAAGTAAGGAGGCAAAAAATATGAAGAAAAAGCCGCCGGCATTTTTTATCGTATTATGTACCGTGCTATTATTTTCTTTTACGGCCAATGTTTGGGCAGCAGCGGGAGAGTCTGAATTAGAGCGGCAGATGCTGGAATTAGTTAACGGTGAAAGAGCAGCTGCCGGTTTAGAACCGTTGCAGATGGATAGCAGATTAGTCGAACTAGCCCGCTTAAAATCCCAGGACATGATAGAAAAAAACTATTTTTCCCATACCTCTCCGACTTATGGTGATCCTTTTACAATGATGAAAGATTATGAGATCGGCTATTTGACGGCCGGTGAAAATCTAGCAGGTAATCCCAGCTTGACCGGTGCTCATGAAGCCTTAATGGAATCTCCCGGACACCGGGCCAATATTTTAAAACCGGAATTTACTCATATCGGCATTGGAGTTGTAAAGGGTGGTAAATATGGCCTGATGATTACCCAAATGTTTATTAAGAATCCGGTAGGAAATACCGGAATAAATAATAATTCTCAAGGGCCTGTTGGTGAACCGGCGGAGGAAATCACCGGAGATGAAGAATTCCCTTCTGCGGATTTACGGATTGTGTTTAACGAAAAAGAAGTGTCTTTTCCTGATGTCAAGCCATATATTAACCGCCAGGACCGCATTATGGTTCCTCTGAGATTTATTTCTCAAGATATGGGATATGCGGTTGACTGGGAAGATCGTGACCAAAAAATTGTCATACATAATCAGGCAAATACGATGAATCTCTGGATAGGAAAGACCCTGGTGCTCAAAAACAATCAAACACTGGTCAGTGACAGTCAGCCGGAATTGTCGGATGGCCGTACCCTGGTGCCTTTAAGATTTGTATCGGAGCTCCTAGGGTGTGATGTTAACTGGTATCCGCTGCTGCATAAAGTTACCATAAATTAGAATTCAGTACAAGATAAAGTCAAATATCTCATTGCGGCATAACGAGGGGCATTCCTGCTGAAAGCTTATGTATATTTCTGCAGAAGTGCCCCAGTTTTCCCTCTTTAGAGATGCTTATTGCCCCTTCTAAAACTCATCTTTCTGCCGGTTTTCTTTAAAATAATCTGCGTATGCGCACTAAGGATAAAGAGGGCTAATTGTGTATTCTGTAAAACGGACAGGGCAGGTATGTGCTTTTATTTTAATTCATAAGTTCGGCATAACTTTTAATGATTTGACAGGTTATCCCGCCATAAATGATATGGGGGAAAAATAATAATAAATTTGGTAAAGGCGTTAGCAGCGTGGCCCTGGTTATATCCAGGGCCATGAATGCCCCGTAAAAAATAAGGTATAGGACTGCTCCGAAGCCTAATCCTTTAACTATGGCATAATCTGTTCCAAATTTTTGCAGCATTAAATACATGATCACTCCGAAAAAGGCTGCGATGGTGTAATCAGAAATAAAACCGATCAAAAGTGAAACAGGATTATCAATAAACTCAATCGGAACATAATAACCGGCGGCAATGTGAATAAAGGTATAGCGTAACAGGCCTAAATAATGAAAAATCCAGGCAATAATCGTTTTGGGGATATTGCCCAATAAACCGGCTAAGGCGCCTAACATGACAGTATCCCTTATTATAAATTTGGCTGGCAAGAGCATCATCCACCTTAGCTTTTTAGTATAAATAATAAAAAAGGTGCAAATATGGTGTGAATATAGTTTCTCATAGCGATAAGGTTTTAATTCCTGCTTTAAACAAATTTATAAAATACAGGTTTTAAGTCCGGAACGGCCGCGTTAATGGCCGCTTATTTTTAAACTTGCCCCGTAAGTTTTAACATGTCTTCGGGATTGATCCGGTCTTCTTCCGGATATTTCCTATTAGCTGAATGAAACAAAATGCGGGTTTTCGGCGTATTACAATGAGAAACACTTAAAAAGACGATCTTATAGCAGGAAATAATTCCTGGGGCTAGAACTAATTATTGTCCGGGTAAATTATAATGAAATGGAGAGTATTAAATGAAAAAATTGTATCGTTCTACTACGGATAAAAAAATATCCGGTGTTTGTGGCGGACTGGCGAAGTATTTTGGCATGGATTCAACGATAATAAGATTAGTGTGGGTCGTACTTTCTTTGATTCCTGTAGTAGGAATGTTTTTAGGAATATTGGCATATGTAGTCAGTGTCTTGGTGATTCCTATTGAGCCGGAGTATATAGATATCGAACCTAACGATATAGAAGAATAAATTGGGGGATAACTTATTTCTGGAACTAAGTACCGGGAGTATAATCTCAGAGCTATGATCCGGGAACTAAGAACTATTAACACACTGACGGAGGGGTAAAAATTGCTTGGAAAATTATATGGAGTGGGGGTTGGGCCGGGTGATCCTGAGTTACTGACTCTGAAAGCTGTAAAGGTATTAAATCATGCAGATGTTGTTTGTTTTCCGGTTTCCCGGCGGGACAAGCCGAGTATCGCTTTGGAGATTGCAGCGGGAGCAGTAGAGCGGGATTGGGAAGTACTGGAGCTCTTTCTCCCGATGACGAGGGACAATAATATTTTAGAGGAATACTGGAAAAAAGCAGCCGCTGATGTTATTGACAAAATAACGCAAGGAAAAAGCTGTGCCTTTATTACCTTAGGCGATCCGTCTTTTTACAGTACTTTTATTTATTTGGTCCGAAAAATAAAAAACAATCTTAGCGGTGTAGAGGTCGAGATTATTCCTGGCATTAGTGCCCCTAATATCCTGGCGGCCATGGCCCAGGTTCCTCTTGTGGAAAGTGAAGAACGCCTGGTAATCATTCCGGGGATTAATGATTTGGAGGAAATCAAAGTGGCATTAGATAGTTTTGAAAACATAATGTTTTTAAAAATAGGCAGAACATTTCCGGAAGTGTTGGCCTTGCTTAAAGAAAAAGGCCTGGAGAAAAATGCGGTTTTTGGAGCCCGTTGTGGCTTTAATGATGGTTATATATCCTTTAATTTAGATGAAGTAACAGCCGGAAAACGGGATTATCTTTCAGCCTTGTTGGTAAAAAAAGGTGGATTGGAGTAGGAGGGGAATGTTTTGCAAGGGATAGTTTATGTTGTAGGTATTGGTCCGGGAGACCGGGAGCAGATGACCTTTAAAGCCCTGAAAGCCGTGGCGGAATCGGATGTAATAATAGGTTACGGTACATATCTTGATTTAATAACAGATATTATTAAGGGAAAAGAAATTATTAATTCAGGTATGACGAAAGAAATTGAGAGAGCCCGGCAGGCTGTAGATTTAGCCTGGGAGGGGAAAAAAGTAGCGGTCATCTCCAGTGGGGATCCCGGAGTTTATGGTATGGCCGGGATCGTATTGGAGACAGCTAAGGATAAAGTACCGGTAGAAATAATTCCCGGGGTAACGGCGGCTACTGCTGCTGCAGCTTCTTTAGGTGCGCCCCTGATGCATGATTTCGCAGTAATAAGTTTAAGTGATCTCTTGACACCTTGGGCAAAAATAATGACCAGATTGGAAGCGGCTGCCCTGGGTGACATGGTGATTGTTTTATACAATCCCAAGAGTAAAGGCAGACCGGATAATATTGAAATCGCCCGGGAAATAATTTTATGGCACAGGGACCCTCTAACTCCGGTGGGATTGGTAAGGAATGCGAAAAGGGGAAATGAGGAAATTGTCATTACCACTTTAAAAGATATGCTTAACCAAAAGATTGATATGTTAACCACAGTAATTATCGGAAACTCCGAAACATTCTTTGAAAATGGTAAAATAATCACACCGAGAGGATATCAAAATAAGAAAAATTATCGTGCAATTGGGGAGGTAATGGAATAATGAAAGAAGGAATTATTATTTTAGGTCATGGCAGCCGGCGTGAGGATGCCAATGAAGAGATAAGAGAAATTACCAATAGATTAAAAGCCAAAAATCCCGCCGGGCTCTATAAAGTTGCTTTTTTAGAGTTTGGTAAACCTTCCCTTATTGATGCAATAGAAGGATTACTGGAAAATGGTGTCGAAAAGGTTGTTGTCATGCCTATGTTTTTAACAGTAGGCAATCACATGCATCGGGATATTCCCGGAAAGATTCTCAGACTGAAAACGACTTACCCCAATGTAAAATTTACTTTTGCTAAGCATTTAGGACCTGATGAGCGGATCGTGGAAATTGTCGAAGATAGAATAAAGGATGCTGCGGAGTTAGTATAAAGATAATTGATAGTTATTTCAGATTGGGAAAACGGGCTTAGCCCGTTTTTTTGCTATAGTTTCCGAAAGACCGGCAATTTCGTGATCAAGTAGATTTTTTTGTTTATAATTTTTAATTATCAGGTAATAAATAAATAGAATAAAATGAGTACCGGAGGATATGGATCATTAATGATAAATACCGTGTTAAAATTAACTAAACTGGCCCAAATCGAAGACGTAATAAAATTACTCCGTGCCGAAATTTCTGCTGTTAATATACCTGAAGAAACTTTTTATGATATTCAATTAGCAATAACTGAAGCTGTCAGCAATGCATTCCTTCATGGTACAAGGGGATGTAGCGAAGACTGGGTAGAGTTGGAATGGTGGATTGAAAATAATTCTACAAAAGTAAGAATAAAAGATAATGGCGAGGGTTTTAATTACAGCCGGGCAGGGGAGCTTAATCTTAATCCGGAAGCTATTTTAGCAGAGCATGGTAAAGGTCTGTTCTTGATATTTAGTGTTGTAGATGATGTCTGGTTTAATGATAAAGGAAATGAAATTTATTGTTTGAAGAAATGGTAAGAAGGAATTTGCCCGCAACGAATAGAAATCTTCAAGATGCGAAATTTTACTAAGGAAGGACTTTTAGATGAAGCAAAAAGATTTGGAACAATTGGTAATTGAATATAAGAAAAACAAATCGGAAAGTACGTTAAATGATATATTAATAACTATGGAGCCTCTTATCAAATACTGGTGTCAAACCCAATGCTATCTTCCTTGGGAGCGCGAAGATTTGCTACAAGTTGCACGTATTGCTGTTGTGGGTGCTTTAGAGAGATTTGATCCGGAAAAGAAAATCCGCTTTAAAACTTTTGCCTATAAGACTGTAACAGGTAAGATTCTCAATTACTACCGGGATAATACGTGGAAAGTCAGTATACCCCGGAAGTACCGTGAATTAAGTACGAATATTACGAAAGTAGAGGGTGAAATCTATCAGAAAACCGGGCAGACCCCGGATATTAAAGAAATAGCGGCGGCTTTAGGGTTGACGGAAGATGTAGTAGAAAAAGTAATGGAAGCCAAAAGGGCTGCTAAAGCAACCTCTCTTTCGGAGCAGTTGGATAATGAGGATAATAAAACAGAATTAATGCATTTCATGGGCACGGAGGATTTAAATTTACAATCCGTAGAAATAAAACAGGATATCGCCAATGCTTTAAATAATCTGGAGGAAGTGAAAAAGAATGTTATCTATCTGCGTTTTTATGAGGACCTGACGCAGAGCAAGGTTGCCCAGCTCTTAAATATTTCACAAATGCAGGTATCCCGTTTAGAACGGATGGCTTTAGATGAATTGAAAAAACATTTATCGGGGTAGTATAAAAAGGTATAATATGGTAAATAATATAAAAACAACACAGGCATAACCCCAAGCTATGCAGAGCTGTGAATCAGTTCCCGCCTACCCGGCGGGAACTATTTTCTTTTTATATATTTCCCCGCAGCTAGGGCAGTAAGCGATTTCATAAGATGTACCTTTTTGGTCTAATTCAATTTTATTCCCCAAGGAAACGCCGCAGCTCAGACATATGGGAGGTACAAAATTATATGTCATATACCCCACCCCGCTAATGATTTTTCTGAAATTAGCTTGCGCATTCTAAGCTAAAATAATGCATGACAGATAAGAATATTTAGGAATGATTATTTTAATGGAGATAATGCTTTACATTTGAAAAGGATTTAGCTATAATATACCCCAACGGGGTATATTATAGCTAAGGTATTGCGTTGCGGAAGTGGTAGCATATAAAAGACATAAAGGAGTGGAAATTTAATGAAGAACAGATTGGCCGGTCTATGGATTGTATTATTTGTATATATGGGCATAGGGATTATATTTTATCCCAAAGTGGGCTTGATCGCTTTAATATGCATGTTTGCCCCTATCGTTTCAGCTCCCTTTAGAGGAAGGAAATGGTGCGGTTCCTTTTGTCCCAGGGGGAGCTTTCTGGATAAGCTGATTAGTAAAATCAGCTTATCCAGGTCTATTCCCGGTTTTATGATGTCCGGACGGTTTCGCTGGAGTATATTTTTACTGCTAATGGGGGTTTTTGCTTTTCGGATTAGCAAAGCCTGGGGAGATTGGAATGAAGTGGGCCTGGTGATTCTAACAATGGTGCTTCTGACGACAATTATGGCTGCTGTTGTAGGTATTATCTATAAACCAAGGACCTGGTGTACGGCATTTTGCCCTATGGGGACATTGGCGGCCGTTTTAAGTACTTCTGAAGGAGGCATTATTTTCGGAGAGGGCTGTGTCAGTTGTCAATTATGCTCCAAAGCTTGTCCGATGCAAATTAATCCTGCTCAATTTAAAAAGAGGGGGCAGGTAACTGATCCCAGATGTATTAGATGTACTGAATGCATAGCTGCCTGCCCCAAGCAAGTATTATCCCACAGATCGGCGGATCATCATCACCTTAAAAAAGTTTCTTGAAAAAGGAAGCCATCCTAAATTATGAGAGGATGGCTTTTCACATTTTGGGGACTGCCAAAATATAATAATTAAGAAACTTGACGAGACTAACTATATGAAGTCAAGTATATCCAAGTAAAAAAACCTGATTAATGAAT
>JBMNCQ010000034.1:0-1018 GCA_049366715.1 Peptococcaceae bacterium
TTGCTTACTGCGGTATAGACGAAGAGCAGGATGTACAGGTAGCTTATTACCAGTACGATCACATGACTGTGTTTAGACACTATCGTTTTCATGGGTATAGGATTTTGTTTTGATTTTACCTGACTTTCTCAAGCATAGAGGTACTGATCTCTATGCAGGCGCATTGCCTGATATCATTCAACTGTATGCAGAAGCGCGCTTTGCCCTTCCGTTTCACAAGCATGCCCTCGTAACCCGCCAGGGGCCCGCGCGCCACCCTCACATGCTCTCCCTCGGTAAGATCAGGATTTGTATAAACATCCTGCTCCATGGTGAGCATACGTTCAATGCACCTTATATCGTCTTCGGGAACTACGGCGGGCCGGTCGCCGGTTTTAACACAGCGGACAATATGGGTGATCTGCACAATATTGTAGATCTCCGCTTCTACCGTCTTCACAAAGATGTAACCGGGAAACAACACTTTGGCGACTATCTTTCTCTGCCTGTTTCGCCACCTGTGAAGAGATTTTACCACTGGCAGAAAGGCTTCATACTGCCTTTTCATAAGCTCCGTGTAAATCACTTTCTCAGTGTTCGGACGCGTGTAGAAGACATACCAGCAGGCATTGGCAGGAACCATCCTCAACGTTATTAGTTGTTTAAAAGGGATTTAATTGCCGGTAACTTACCGGTTATACTTTTAGATTCTTTAAAGGCTTTGCTGCGTCAATTAGCAGAGATTCAGAGCTAATTAACAGGTAATCAATGAAATGTTCTTAATAACTAATAAAAGATAATTGACAGTGAAAAAAAATGAAAAGTCTGACTATTTACAAATTTAGTATTTAAATTTCTAATAAACAAGAAATTTTAGAAAAAAATGTAAGAATTCCTGTCTCTTATTTGCAATTAGTTACTTGCCGGAAGAATTTTGTTTACCGGTTAACTGAATGTATAAATGTTATACAGCTGTAATTTAGCTGTAGGTTTAGGCTTTTTTCTTTACTTTCTTTGTCTTGACACAAAGAAAATCCAG